>JAYQSM010000009.1:0-352229 GCA_038146885.1 Rhodospirillaceae bacterium | reverse complement strand
AACCAGACCGTTATGAGCGGCCTGCTCTAACCAGTTGAGCTACGGGCCCACAGTGATTTACTACATTTCACTAAATCTGAAGTCCACCTCTAGATTAATAATAAAATTCTGGCCCTCCCTCGGAAAATCAATTACGGCCGGAGAAAATTAGTTATTTATCCAAAAAACTCTTGAGTAAGCGACTTCTACTGGGGTGCTTGAGTTTCCGAAGAGCTTTAGCTTCTATCTGACGAATTCGCTCTCTTGTTACAGAGAACTGCTGTCCGACCTCTTCCAACGTATGGTCCGTATTCATGCCGATACCAAATCGCATTCTCAAAACACGTTCCTCCCGGGGAGTGAGACTCGCTAAAACCCGCGTAGTTGTTTCTCTGAGGTTACCCTGGATAGCAGCATCTAGAGGTTGAACCGCATTTTTGTCTTCTATGAAGTCTCCAAGATGGGAGTCTTCTTCGTCCCCGATGGGGGTCTCCAAACTAATCGGTTCTTTCGCTATCTTTAATACTTTCCGAACCTTTTCTAAAGGCATTCCTAATCTACCTGCCAACTCTTCTGGGGTAGGCTCCCTCCCGATTTCATGCAGAATCTGGCGGGAAGTACGGACCAATTTATTGATCGTCTCTATCATATGAACAGGAATACGAATTGTTCGAGCCTGATCAGCGATCGATCTGGTTATGGCCTGCCGGATCCACCAGGTGGCATAGGTCGAAAATTTATATCCCACGACGATATTCAAACTTATCAACCGCTTTCATCAGGCCGATGTTGCCTTCTTGGATCAAATCCAGAAACTGCAAACCCCTATTTGTATATTTCTTGGCGATTGAAATAACGAGCCGCAAGTTGGCCTCAACCATTTCTTTCTTGGCGCGGGCCGCGTCGCGTTCCCCACGTTGTATCTTTTGAACAATATCCCTGAATTCAGAGGGCGGCAGCCCAACGTCATTCGCAATACCACTGATTTCAGCTCTTATATCTTTTATTCTTTCTTTGTTTTTCTGAACGAATGGCTTCCATCCACTTTCAGAAACACGGGAAACCCGTTGCAACCATTTTGGGTCAAGCTCAGAACCGAAGTAACGATCCATGAAACTCTCTCGCTTGACTTTTGCCTTCGTAGCCATCCTCAAAAGCTGGCTTTCTAGCCCCACGAGTCGCCGATTATGTGTGTAGTGCTCACCTACAAGAACCTCTATTGATGCATTATTCAGCTTGATCGGTTTCAGCAGGTCGACAAGCTCCCCCTCCACTTTCGCCAAACGGGTTGCGGACACGGCTTTAAATTCCCCATTTCCTCGCATAGCCTCAAGTTTCTTATCTCGCATGTTACTGGCTCGACGATGAAGCTTAGCGACCTGATCAAAAACCTCCATTACCTGGGGTTTAAGCGCCTCTTCAAGCATGGACAGAGATAAGTTGTTTTCTTCATCTTCATCTTCATCTTCATCTGAGCCCTCTCCGGACTCTTCATCAACATCCTCGTCTTCAAGCTTCCCTGGACGTTCTTCTACCTGACTCAAGCCATCTTCACTGGAACCACCGTATGTTGCATCCAGGTCGATAATATCCCGCAGGAGTACAAGATCTCCCAAAAGTGCCTCTCGCCATCGAACAATAGCCCACTGAGTTAGTGGGCTCTCGTATAGCCCACTAATCATCCTGTCTCGGCCAGACTCTATACGCTTCGCAATTTCGATTTCGCCTTCGCGGGACAGCAAGTCCACTGTGCCCATTTCTCTAAGATACATCCGAACCGGATCATCTGTCCGTCCCAGATCCTCCTCGGCCCCACTGCTGGTTTTAATGGCCCCATCGGAACTTTCTGGAGTATCATCCCCACCTCCTGTATCGCCAGCGTCTTCGGCCTCTTCATCCTCAACAACATTTATACCCATCTCAGAGAACTGAGACATAATATCCTCAATTTGTTCAGAGGACATTTGATCCGATGGCATGGCCATATTGAGCTCATCATAGGTGATATAGCCTCTTTCTTTACCAGCCTTGAGGAGCTTCTTTACACCCGCATCAGTAGACTCGATCAGTGGAGAGTCTTGAGCCTCCGTCTGAGTTACCTTTGGGTCCACCTTTTTTATTGCTAATTTAGTTGCCATTCCGATGCCGCACTCCGATCAATTAAATTGCCCGATTAAATAAATTTTTTGGGTCAACGTTACCAAAACACTCGCTTATATCACACATTCCCTCTATACCTATTTAGGGCCAATAACTTGCACTCTTGAAGCCGAGTCAAATTCTCGGCGTTAGGTTCGTCATTATAGCGCCTCTGGGCCGATTCCAAACGCGACCCGTCAATAAGTTCTAAAACCAGCGATGCCAACTTTCTACGGTCACCGTCCTCCGTATTGGCCTCTTCCCAAGATCCAGACCTGGTCAGGACAAGACCATCGTGCCTGAGAATACCGCCCAATTTTCCTCCCAGCCCCACATCTGTTAAATGGTCCACGACCGCGTCGCTGTCAAGGTCAGGAGAAACAGCATATAGCTTGAGAATTTCTTGACGAAGGTCGTCAAGGAACACGTCCCTAAAGTCAAGGGCAGCAAGATCCTCAGCATGAATATCAAGTAATTGAGGATCCTGAATAAATAGAGACAACAGCATTGACTCCCGACGCAAAGCAAGGTCCTCGGGCGGTTTCCGCGGGTGCAATCCACTCGGGGTGTCTGGAAACCTATGACGCTTGCGATTACCTGTTAAACCGGCCAAATCCCTGACTTTTGACCGGAAGGACTGCATATATTGATATTGAACCCTGCGATCTAGGATCCCTTTCAGTCGTCCCTCTAGTCTTTGCTGCAAACCTGCGATCCTTTCGGGCGTATCCAGGCTTGCGCCTTTAGTCTCAATTTCCCAAACTATTTCTGAGAGCGGACGTGCGCCTTGAAGTATCCGATCCATAGCTTCGCGGCCACCTGAGGATACTATGGTGTCAGGGTCCTCTCCCTTGGGCAAGAATACAAAACGCACAGACTTTCCGGGTTGAAGTAAAGGCAGTGCGCGCTCGGCCAAGCGTTCGACTGCTCTCATACCCGCATTATCTCCGTCGAAACAAAATATCGGCTCTGACACTAATCTCCAAAGAAGCCCCAATTGTATTTCGGTTACGGCCGTGCCTAAAGATGCGACCGCCTGTATGCCAACCTTCGAGAGAGCAATAACGTCCATGTAACCCTCCACGACGATGATGTCGCCCGACTTTGCAGCAGCGGATCGGGCTTTCGCAAGGCCATAAAGAATTCTACCTTTATTGAATAACGGCGTATCTGGAGAATTAAGATATTTAGGCTGTATATCTCGAGCGTCCGAGCACCAAAGGCTATCACGCGATCGCGCTCGTCAGTGATTGGGAACATTACTCGATCTCGAAACCTATCATACGGAGATCTTCCATCACCAGGGTCGACCACTAAACCGCATTGCTCGAGGACGGAGCCGGGAATTGATTCTTTCAATAAAGATGCGAGAAGGGCGCGGCCGCCATTTGGGGCATAGCCCAAACGAAAAAGCCCGATTACTTCAGAGTTCAAGCCCCGCGACTTCAAATACTCGATGGCACCAGCCCCCTCCGGTGAATGAAGCGAGCGTTGAAAGAACTCGGTAGCTCTCTCCATAACAGCCTGCAACCCGGCTTTCTTCTTCTCTTCCTCCATTTGTTTTGGAGAATCTCTGGGAACCGTTAATCCTGCCTCGGTCGCTAACTTCTCGACGGCCTCAGGAAACGTAAGATTCTCTAGTCGCATGGTGAAACCAAAAATATCCCCATGGGCGCCGCATCCGAAGCAATGAAAAAAACCTTTGTCCTCGCTTACGGTGAATGATGGGGTTTTTTCGCTATGGAACGGGCAAAGACCGGTTTGTTCATGACCTTTGCGGGTTAATTTGACATGTCTCGAAATTATTTCATTAAGACTATTCCGAGCCCTGACCTCATCCATAAACGACTGCGGAAAGCTCATATTATCCCAATCATCTGAGCCTGCCCTAACCTGAGAGACCAGCTGCCCTCATCTCAACAACCACCTATCCACTGAGCGCTGTTTTTAAAAAAGCACTCGCTTGACCAAAATCCATTCGACCCGCATAACGCTGACGAAGCGCCGCCATCAAGGGCCCCATATCCTTGAGGCTAGAGGCACCGCTCTCCCTAATCAACGCTTCAATAGCAGCGTTCACTTCCGGTTCAGGCATTTGTTCTGGCAGGAAAGACTGAATAATTTCAATTTCACTTGCCTCACGATCTGCGAGCTCCGGCCTACCACCCTTCTCATACATCCCGATGCTCTCTCGACGTTGCTTGATCATGGTTTCAAGGACCTTCATGACTTCTTCATCACCGATACCCGATGGGTTCCCATCTGACCGGACGGCGATATCTCTATCTTTAATCGCCGCCAAAATGAGGCGCAAAGTTGCTGTCTTTGTCGTATTCTTCGACTTCATTGCGTTTTTAAGCTCTGAGCTGATTGTATCGCGCAGCATTTAAAACCTTTTTCTGGACCTGCTTGGCCAGAAGCTACAGGAAATCCGGACAATTGGCAAGATTTTATTCCTCTATAAGTTATTGAAAAATAATCTTTTTTTCATTATTCAGGTCTTATTGGCTACCCTTGTTTTTCTATTAAACTTTCGGGCTGGCGAGGAGCCGATGTTTTATGTTATTGCTTCAGGCCATTAGAACCGACGAAAACGAATGCAATCCAGTTCAAGGCTCTCAACAGCTCTCACAGCTTCTATTGTTTTTGCTGATGGCACAATTCTTCGAGGTAAAGGAATAGGCGCCCAGGGAACTTCAGTTGGTGAAGTCTGCTTCAATACGTCTATGACGGGGTATCAGGAAATTCTTACCGACCCGTCATACGCGGGGCAGATCATCGCTTTCACGTTTCCGCACATCGGAAATGTTGGAACCAATCTAGAAGATTTAGAAGCTGACATTCCAGCAGTGCGAGGAGCCATTTTTCGAGAGGATATAACAGATCCCAGCAATTGGAGATCACGTGCACATCTAGATGACTGGCTTCGATCTAACGACGTGATTGGAATTTGTGGAGTCGACACTCGAGAATTGACGCGCCTTATCAGGGATAATGGAGCCCCAAGCGCAGCTTTGTATCATGGCCCAAATGATTCAGATAGTGCCACTCCAGAAAATCTAGTCGCAAGCTGGCCTGGCCTTGCGGGTATGGATTTAGCTAAGCTGGTGACAACCACTAATCCTTATGTTTGGAGCCAAACTAGCTGGAAACCCCATAACGGATTTGGGGAACAAGCCGAGGCCAAATATCACGTTGTCGCAGTCGACTTTGGTGCGAAAAAAAATATCCTTCGGTGTCTCTCCAATGTAGGCTGCAAGATCACAGTTTTACCCGCCGATGCCACTTCCCAAGATATTCTATCTTATCGGCCCGATGGCGTTTTTCTGACAAATGGGCCAGGAGATCCCTCGGCCACAGCGGAATATGCCGTACCGATGATCAGAGAACTCCTGAAAACAGACCTTCCAATTTTTGGAATCTGTTTAGGGCATCAACTCCTGGCGCTCGCTTTGGGAGCAAAGACAGAGAAAATGCACCTTGGTCATCGTGGAGCCAATCATCCTGTCAAAGATTTGAAAACAGGCCGAGTGGAAATCACCAGTCAAAATCACGGCTTTGTCGTAACTCGGGGATCGCTGCCGAGTGGAGTAATAGAAACCCACCATTCTCTATTCGACGGCTCCATCGAAGGCATTAGCCTAGAAGGAAAAGCTGTTTTTTCGGTGCAATACCACCCAGAGGCCTCACCCGGACCCCAAGATAGTCACTACTTATTCGAGCGGTTCGCATCCAACATGGACCCCGACTAAATGCCCAAACGTGAAGATATAAAATCTATAATGATTATCGGGGCGGGTCCCATCATAATAGGTCAAGCCTGTGAATTTGATTATTCAGGCACACAAGCTTGCAAAGCACTTCGGGAAGAAGGCTACCGAATAATCCTGGTAAATTCCAATCCAGCGACAATTATGACTGATCCGGAGCTCGCTGATGCAACCTATATCGAACCCATAACGCCTGAAATCGTCACAAAAATTATAGAAAAAGAAAAACCAGATGCCATCCTTCCAACCATGGGTGGCCAAACCGGATTGAATACAGCACTTGCGCTGGCAGAGGATGGCACACTCGACCGTTTAGGGGTGGAATTAATTGGCGCTAAAATTCCTTCGATCCGAAAAGCGGAAAGCCGGGAGGAGTTCAAGACAGCAATGGACTCCATTGGACTCGATTGCGCGCGGGGTGCGATTGCAACTTCCATGACCCGAGCAATGGAGATTTTGGACCTTACTGGTCTCCCCGCAATCATACGTCCTTCTTTTACCCTTGGAGGCACGGGTGGAGGGGTTGCCTACAATAAAGAAGAGTTCCGCTCCATCGTTCAACGCGGGCTCGACGCTTCACCGACGCACGAGGTTTTGATTGAAGAGTCGATTTTAGGTTGGAAAGAATTTGAGATGGAGGTCGTACGAGACAGACTGGACAACTGTATCATTGTTTGCTCGATTGAAAATGTCGACCCGATGGGAGTGCACACTGGAGATTCCGTCACTGTGGCACCTGCACTAACGCTTACCGACAAAGAGTATCAGTATATGCGCAATGCCTCGATCGCGGTTTTGCGAGAGATTGGAGTTGATACAGGTGGGTCAAATGTGCAATTCGCAATAAACCCAAAAGATGGTCGAATGGTGGTAATAGAGATGAATCCGCGTGTTTCTCGATCATCCGCTTTGGCGTCGAAAGCGACGGGTTTTCCGATTGCTAAAATCGCAGCGAAGCTTGCAGTGGGTTATACGCTGGATGAGCTTGGAAATGACATTACAGGGGGAAAAACCCCAGCTTCATTTGAGCCCACCATAGATTACGTTGTCACAAAAATCCCAAGGTTCACTTTCGAGAAATTTCCCAACACCGAACCAATACTCTCAACTTCCATGAAGTCGGTGGGCGAAGCGATGGCGATCGGGCGTAGTTTCCAAGAGTCTCTTCAAAAGGCTCTAAGATCAATGGAAACTGGCTTAGACGGGCTTAATTCAATTGCCGCTGATATTGCGGCCAACGAGGACGAAAAAAGTCATATTAGGAAGGCCTTGTGCCAACCACGGCCAGATCGAATTTTAACAATTGCGCAAGCGTTCAGAGCTGGTCTATCGCTGACAGAAATTCAAGAAGCTTGCAGCTACGACCCCTGGTTTCTTGCCCAAATACAGGATCTGGTAGAGATCGAGCAGGAGATAGCTCTTACTGGATTACCCAACCAAGAATCGGCCATGCGCGCGCTCAAATCCAGAGGATTCTCCGATAAGCGCCTCGCGGACCTTGCCGGACGGACAGAGGTTGAGGTCGCAAAACATCGTCGCGGCATGGGTGTGACCCCTGTCTATAAAAGAATTGATACTTGTGCCGGAGAAATCCCCTCTGTGACCCCTTATATGTATTCGGCATATGAGCGTGATAGTGGCCACCCCCCTGAGTGTGAGGCTGAACCTTCCAATCGAAAAAAAATTATAATCCTGGGTGGTGGACCAAACCGGATAGGTCAAGGAATAGAATTTGACTACTGCTGCGTGCATGCGGCTTATGCGCTTCGCGAAGCAGGTTTTGAGACGATAATGATCAACTGCAATCCGGAGACGGTCTCGACGGATTACGATACCTCGGATAGGCTTTATTTCGAACCCCTAACGGGAGAAGACGTAGTTGAAATTGTGCACCGGGAACAACAACGTGGAGAAGTCATTGGGGTCATTCTCCAATTTGGTGGTCAAACCCCTCTTAAATTAGCTTCTGCGCTTGAGGCTGCCGAAATTCCGATCCTCGGCACATCTCCAAACGCCATAGACCTTGCGGAAGATCGTGAGAGGTTCCAGATCCTCCTGAAGGAGCTTAATTTGAGGCAACCGGACAACGGCATAGCTCACAGTCAAGAGGAAGCCGTTTGTATTGCGAACAAAGTTGGATACCCCATCGTAATTCGCCCTTCCTATGTCTTAGGGGGACGCGCCATGGAAATAGTGCATAACGAGACTGGATTAAACCGCTACATTAAAACAGCAGTCCAGGTCTCGGGAACGAATCCCGTCCTGATCGACTCCTACTTGAGAGATGCCATTGAAGTTGACGTAGATGCTCTGGCAGATAGCTCGGGTTCCGTTTACGTTGCCGGAATTATGGAACACATAGAGGAAGCCGGGGTTCATTCAGGTGACTCCGCTTGCTCGCTGCCTCCGCACTCCCTCCCAGAAGAAGCCCTAAAAGAAATCCATCATCAAACGGAGATTCTTGCGAAATCTCTCGGCGTCATCGGCCTCATGAATGTTCAGTATGCCGTCAAGGATAGGCTAATATATATTTTAGAAGTCAACCCGAGAGGGAGCCGCACTGTTCCATTCGTAGCAAAAGCGACTGGTCTGCCGATCGCTAAAATAGCGGCAAGAGTCATGGTTTCCGACGATCTAGTGGGTCAACTATCTGACTACGATGTGTTTAAAAAATCCAAGCATATAGCAGTAAAGGAAGCGGTTTTCCCCTTCGCTCGTTTTCCAGGAGTAGATGCGCTTCTGGGCCCTGAAATGAAATCAACAGGAGAGGTGATGGGTTTGGATCTGGATTTTGGATGTGCATTTGCAAAAGCTCAAATCGCAGCCGGCCAGGCTTTACCAACCCACGGAACCGTCTTTATTTCAGTCAAAGACGCCGACAAACAAACGGCAGCGGAATTGGCCTTTGATCTCCAAGCTCTTGGGTTTCAGCTGCTAGCAACAAAAGGGACGGCGAAGGCTCTAGGCTTAAAGGGCATTACCGTGAAGGAAATCAATAAAGTAATGGAGGGACGACCTCACGTAGTTGACGCCATGCGGAATGGAGACATTAGCCTCGTTATAAATACCTCAGGAGGTGCAGCCGAAATCCTGGATAGCTTGAGTCTGCGCCGAACCGCTCTGACCCGTAAAATCCCCTACACAACCACTATGGCTGGAGCGAAGGCCGCAATCTCGGCGATCTCAGCAATGCGTTCTAGAACACTTGAAGTCAAACCACTTCAATCCTATTTTTAGTAGTCGTCGGGTTAGAGAAACTGACGTTTTTATTTAAATCCGTTGCTGGATTTGTTTTGGGTCGCGTTGAGTTGGGAGATTTAGAATGGACAAGGTTCCAATGACACTTGCGGGCTTTAAGAGCTTGGAGGTGGAACTGAAAAGGCTTAAGACCGAGGAACGTCCTGATGTAATAAGGGCTATTGCGGTAGCCAGAGAACACGGCGACCTGTCAGAGAACGCAGAATATCATGCTGCGAAGGAGCGTCAGGCCTTTATAGAAGGTCGGCTGAGTGAGATCGAAGAAAAAATAGCCAATGCCGAGGTAATCGACCCTGGTCAATTATCAGGTTCCACCGTTAAATTTGGAGCGACCGTAACAGTTCTTGATGAGGAAACCGACAAAGAAATCACCTACAAAATAGTTGGAGAGCACGAAGCCAATATTGAAAAGGGCTTCCTATCATTTTCAGCGCCTCTTGCCAGAGCTTTGATCGGAAAAAGTGTGGGTGACCTAACAGAGGTTAACACCCCTAAAGGCCAAAGGGGATACGAAATCGTTAACGTTCTCTTCAAATAAATATTAATCAGACCAGCCTTCAGGATCGATAGGAACTCCTGGTCGGTTTACGGCTGTCCGAATTGCAAGAGAAGATTTGACAACGCTAACATTCGGCGCAGATGTCAAGCGGGTGGTTAAAAATCGCTGGTAGGAGTCCCAGTCTGTAGAAACAATTTTGAGCAGAAAATCGGTTTCCCCAGCCAGCATATGGCACTCCCTTACCTCTGGCCATGATTTGATCCGATCCTCAAAAGCCACAAGGTCAGTCTCAGCCTGACTATGCAAACCGACATGCGCAAAAACTATAACTCCAAACCCCAACGCTTCTGGATTAAGATCTGCATGGTAACCTCTGATGCAGCCGGTATCCTCCAAAACTCTAACCCTTCTCAAGCAGGGGGGTGGTGAAATTCCAGCCCTGGAAGCCAAATCAACATTTGTTATACGACCCTCGTCTTGTAAATCCCGTAAAATTTTCAAGTCGATACGATCAAGCTTAATTCGGGCCATACCGATAAAACCACATTGTCGAGACGTTGAAGAAATTTTATTATAAGATACTGAAATAATATTTCAATCCCATGCAGGCAATTGATCAAGTTTGTATAAAATGAATGGATCTTGTTGGGTTATGACCGATGGCAAGGCGGGCATGAATTCTCAGTGCCTGGGACTTGCTGAGCTTCTGGGTTTAGAACCCGAGATGAAAGTTGTTTCACCACGATTCCCTTGGTCTTGTCTGCCCCCTCAGCTTTGGCTCTTTCCATTCTGTGCGCAAAATTCCCAGAAGAGCGGTATATCACCGCCATGGCCTTCCATTCTAATTGCGACGGGGCGCCAGACCGTCGCCTTATCGATAGCAATAAAAAAAGCCTCTATGGGTGCAACAAAAACAATTCAAATTCAAAATCCTCAATGCCCTATCTCCAATTTTGATTTAGTCCTTGCTCCAGAGCATGATCAACTTTCCGGAGAAAACGTTATTTCGACAATCGGAGCTCTGCATCAGGTAAATCCAGACCGTCTAAGTCTTGCCAGACGTCGCTTTGCGAAATTTTATAGCTCTCTGCCAAGGCCGCTTATTGCAGTTCTAATCGGCGGCTCGAACCGACGCTTGAGGATGGACACGACGGATGCAGCCCGGTTAGGGGAACAGCTGGTATCCGGGGTGAAGCATTCAGGTTCAGGTCTTATGATCACAGCATCACGAAGGACAGATCCAAAAGTAATTTCATCTCTTAAAAATGCACTGGGTGACGTCCAATATAGTTTTTGGGATGGCCAAGGAGACAATCCTTATTTTGGGATGCTTGCCTTAGCAGACGGGTTTGTAGTCACCAAAGACTCGATAAATATGGTCAGCGAGGCCGCAGCAACCGGTAAACCGGTGCACATATTCGAGTTAAATGGCAAGTCCATAAAATTCGATCTCTTTCATCAGGGGATGAGAGATGCAGGGATAACAAGGCCATTTTTAGGAAAATTCGAAAAGTGGCAGTACGATCAGCCAGACGATTTCAAAAAGATTGCTTTGGAGATCCGGAAAACAGTGGGAATTGATTAACCTTATTTATTTGAATTCTCGCCGGCATAGAATTAATACAGGGGATCACTGATTTTCCTAGTTAGAAATTTTGGAAATGTTATCCATAGATTTAGAAAAATTAAGGACTACGCCTCTGGAAACCGATCCTTATGATTTTTTGATCGTTCCTGAATTCTTACAAAGAACCGCCCTTCCCAGCATAGAATATGATTATCCTGCGATAAAAAAGAATGGCAGTTTTCCCCTGTCTAGCCTCCAATACGGTCCGGCTTTTGGCTTGCTCATAGAAGAACTGTCATCCGAAGAAGTACGACACGCCTTTGGAAGAAAATTTAACATAGACCTCAAAGGCAAACCCCTGACAATTACTGTTCGAGGTCACTCTCATGCCAAAGACGGACGAATTCACACTGATACCGAATCCAAGATTCTCACCTTACTGATATATATGAATACAGAATGGCAAGGAGACGGAGGAAGACTGAGAATACTCAGATCAGAGTTAGATATTGAGGATTACAAGGCAGAGATACCCCCGGCTGCCGGTACGTTGCTAGCCTTCCGGCGGAGTGAGAGCTCATGGCACGGCCATAAAACCTTCGAAGGCGAACGGAAGGTAATACAGCTGAACTGGGTCACAGGTGAGGATGTTGTCCGAAATGAACTACGTCGTCACCGATTGTCAGCCTTCTTAAAATCCATTAACCCGTTTGGAAATAACCGCAAAACGAGCACTTTGTGATGGGCCTTGCAATCGAAACTTTCAACAATCTGAGGGGAGGCAATAATTTTTATAAGGCAATCAGTCATCCTTTGACTGCAGAAAGAGCATCGGTTTTGGTGCAAAATCTATCCGAGCACAGTGCACCCGCAATCTATGATCCAGCAGGATTCTTTCAAGGTTTCGATGATTTTCATGCAAGAGGCCTTATCAACTTTAAGAACGCCTTTGTTCAGAACATTGAACAGGTTGGAAAAAAAGTGCGGGGTTTGAGCGCAAAACCCATCGTCCAATTGCCAAACTGTGATGTTGACGCATTACTGATTTCTGCTTTTGACGCACAATCCTTTAAGGATGATATAGCTCACCTGCTCCCGTCAGAGATTTCTTTGTATAGCTTCGATGACATTCGACTAGATAAACTTTGGCTTACAAACCAGCGCGACTACTTATCCAAAGAAAACTTTGCAACAAATTTTGCATTTTTCCGAGAAAAAGAGGGACTCTCAACTAGGGTCTCAACTGCCAACTACTGGTCGAATTATGGCGCCACAAACATCAACCTGCATTTTATTTTATTTAATGAAGTGGGAGATATAATCGCGAATTGGTCTGAGGAAATTCTTGAGGATGCGAGGCCAATTTTAATTGACAGTAGTGAGGTTAGAAGAAGATTTAATCTACCTGAATTCACCGGCCAACTGTTTATTCACGCATCTGGGGTCAAAGGACACGATGTCATCAAATATGCTCTGGACATTCAAAGCGAAGATTTGACGAGCCTAACGTCCACCCACGATGCAAATGCTTGGCCCTCAGATTTATTTGCCGGGCTTCCTGCACCGAAAGAGGGAGAGAAGGTCACATTGTGGCTTCAGAATTCCCACCCATACACAATCCCGGAAGGCGAAGTGGGCTTGAATATTATGGGAAGCGCCGAGGTCTTTTGGCTCGACAAAAAAATACCACCATTCGGATCATACCCCCTCATTGTTAATACTTTTTTACCAAATGCTCGCTGGCCGGAACAAATTGAGATCCAAGCAGGCAAGCACTTTGTTCGACCCCGTTATGAGATCACCGGAAAAATTTCTGGGCGAAGAATGGCACATGTCAATGTGGAGAGAACTGACATAAAATCAGATCCTGGCATTGCTGAAGCTACCAAACTCATTGGTAAGGGTTATATCCTACCCGCTCCAATCCTGCCGCCCGGCACCTGGCTTTCAACGGTCCTACCAACCCCAATGGCAACTACGCAGATGGTTCTGCCTATTGCCGCACTGGTATATGACCCGGAAGGCAAAGAATTGGCCCGACACCGGTTCGGATGTTTGTCGAGAGACCATACAGAGACATTGGAAACAACCCCTTTTCTAGATGACAAACCATTTGGCCATGTAGAGCTTGTATACGATTTTAATTCCGGACATGAGGCCGATGGCTGGTTGCACGCGCTTTTTAGATTTGAAAATAAGCTAACCGCCCACGCAGCGGAGACAAGTTTTGGATCCCACATCTTCAATACAGTTTTAACTTACAAAGACGAGCCTCAAAGTTACAGCAAATACCCCCCAGGACTATCTACTAGGCTATACCTTCGTTTGGGAAGTGGAGGTTTGGAGACATTCTGTCATTTGATATACCCCGCTTCGGCCCGATGGCATAAAGTCTCTGATACCTTCTTATACCTTATCGGAGCAGACGGTAAAAAAGCGGCAGAATCGAGAATCGAGATCCCCTGTGGTGGATCGCGTCTCCTGCGAATTTCTGATATTTTTGACGATGAGGTATTGGCTCGTGCGGGATCCGGCTCTTACATCATTATCCGGGATACAACCTGCCGGCTTTTCGGCTACCATGCTCTTGTTACTGAAACTGGGCCGTTTAGCCTCGATCATATGTTTGGTTTTTAAATAGCAGGAATGTCAATGGCGGAAACTTACCATTCACCAGTTCTCATCATAGGATCGGGACCAGCAGGCTACACAGCAGCAATTTACGCTGCGCGAGCTGCTCTGGAGCCTATACTAGTCACCGGCCTGCAAACAGGTGGTCAAATGACCATCACGACAGATGTAGAGAATTATCCTGGCTTTGCTGATGTGATCCAAGGACCATGGCTCATGGAACAAATGCAGAAACAGGCTAGTCATGTCGGAACCAGATTTTTTAATGACCTTATTTCGAGTGCAGATTTCTCAACCCGGCCTTTCTCAGCACTCAGCGACTCTGGAAAATCTTTTTCAGCCGACTCCGTGATTATCGCTACAGGCGCCCAGGCCCGCTGGCTGGGTCTCGACTCCGAAGAAAAATTTAAAGGTTTTGGTGTTTCAGCCTGTGCAACCTGCGACGGATTCTTTTATCGCGGCAAAGAGGTTGCGGTTGTCGGGGGGGGTAATACCGCAGTTGAGGAAGCCTTATACCTTACCAACCATGCAACAAAGGTTACCCTAATTCACCGCAGAGATAATTTAAGGGCAGAGAAAATACTACAAAGAAGACTCAATGAGAATCCAAAAGTCCAAATAATCTGGGACTCAGTCGTAGAAGAAGTCCTGGGTGATCCAGACCCTCTCGGCGTCACAGGAGTAAAATTAAGAAATATAAATACAAATGCGGTCAATACATTGAGCGTCCACGGTCTCTTTGTTGCCATAGGTCATAGTCCGGCAACAGAAATTTTTAAAGGCTGCATTGAAATGGATGGAGATGGCTACATTGTTACCGCCCCAGATAGCACCGCAACGAATGTTCCTGGAGTCTTTGCTGCAGGGGATGTCCAGGATCGCACCTACCGCCAAGCCGTCACGGCGGCTGGCTCTGGCTGCATGGCTGCTTTAGAAGCGGAAAAGTTTCTAGCGGCAGATTCTTGAGCCCTATTCACTTTGCTTGACTGGGATAAATTACGAGTTTTTCATGCGGTAGCGGAAGCGGGCAGTTTCACTCACGCGGGTGACAGACTCAACCTAACACAATCCTCAATCAGTCGTCAGATTAGTTCCTTAGAAAATTCACTTGGGGTCCCTCTATTCCATCGTCATGCGAGGGGACTTTCCCTCACGGAACAGGGTGAGACCCTTTACCGAACGGCTCAAGATCTCGTAACAAGGGTTAATGATGCTGAAGCTGCCATCGGCGAGTCCATGGCACGTCCTAGAGGTCCTCTCAGAATTACGACCAGTGTTGCATTCGGCACGATGTGGCTGACTGAGAGACTGAATGAATTTGTCGACATGTACCCGGAAATCGAGCTCTCACTGATAGTGAGGGAAGACCAGCTTAATCTCTCAATGCGGCAAGCTGATGTTGCGATCAGACTTGAACGGCCAGAACAGCCCGACTTGATACAGCGTCCTCTCTTTACTTTGAAGCATGCCGCCTATGCCTCACCCAATTATTTGGAACGCAGGGGAATGCCGCATAGCCTGGATGACCTCGATAATCACAAATTACTTGCCTACGACGAGACCTATTACTCAACGATAACTAAAGTGAATTGGCTGCTCTATGAGGGCTTGCCACATGGCCGAGAGCGTCAATCAATACTGCGCGTAAATAATATTTACGGTATTTTCCGTGCCTGCGCGGCTGGAATGGGTATTGCTTCCCTCCCTGACTATATGACAGGCCTGACCAGCGGCCTTGTCCCGGTATTACCTGAATATGAGGGACCTCAATTCCAAGCGTATTTTGTTTATCCAGAAGAAATGAGAAATTCTCGCAGAATTGCTGTTTTACGGGATTTTTTATTAGGAAAGATCCAAAATGACAAAAGATAATTTTTTTATAGAACCTTTTCAAAAAAAACTTCTGATGTCTTAGTTATGCGTTTTCTGCATATCTGATTGTCAATAAATATAATTGCATCCCATCTGGCGCAGGGCTAATCTCGAAAAGTTAGGAGATTTCATCTCCTCTTCCCCACGTAACAGTGGGGTTGTGAGCTTTGCTCAAGGGGTCTCCGGATCCTTCGTCCTACGGACGTAAAGCCTCCCTGTTAAACTTCCGGGCACTTCCGTGCCCGGTTTTTTTTCGTCAGGCGGAATTAAGTTTAGGTATAAAAAAACGAAAACTTTCAGTTTCGGAAAAGCCCAGGTTCAGATGGAATACACGATAATGCGACCGCCATCTAATCTGCTCAGGGGTGTTTTTAGGTCAGATATATGATCAGGTGAACTTGTTAACGGAAAAGCTGTTCGTTAACCATATTACGATACAACCCAGCCACTTGTTCACCATAGCCATTATACAACAAAGTTTTGATCCTTTCTTGACGACCGAGCGGCCTTTCAGTTGCCTGAGACCATCTGGGATGATCGACGTCGGGATTAACATTCGCCCAAAATCCATACTCCCCTGGTTGAATTCTCTCCCAGAAAGTTGTTGGCCTCTTGTCCGAGAAGGTGAAACGGACGATAGATTTGATGGATTTAAATCCATACTTCCAAGGGACAACAAGCCTTAAAGGCGCTCCCATTTGTTTGGGAATTTCCTTACCGAAGACTCCCGTAGCGATAAAAGCCAACTCATTTGTTGCTTCTTCTAAGGTCAAGGCCTCCAAATAAGGCCAAGGATACCAAAACTGACGTTGACCACGAGCCATTTTAGGATCCTTGAAAGTTTCCATCACCAAATATTTGGCGCCGGACCTTGGGCTTGCGATTTTCACGAGTTCTGCAAGGGGAAACCCAGTCCAAGGCAGTGCCATGGACCAAGCTTCCACACACCTAAAACGATATAAACGCTCCTCAAACTGAAATTTCCTGAACAGGTCATCAACGCCTATGACTTGCTGCTTCTCAACCATCCCATCGATTATGACCTGCCACGGACGAACCTTTAGGGCTTGGGCGGCAGAAGCAATTTCTTTATGTGAACCAAATTCATAAAAGTTATTATAGCTCGTCACTAATTTTTCATCGGTAACGTCTCTATCCAGTCGATAACGTAAATTTCGGGCAGCTGAGAAATTGGAAGTGGTCGATTGTGCTAAAAGGCCCCTCGAGTGCAAGCCAATGCTGGGCAGCAGAACGGAACCGGCAGCTATAGATTTAACCAGTTGTCTCCGTTTAAGAAAAATTTTTTCCTCGGTGACTTGCGACTCTGGAATTTCCCAGCTTTTTTTTGACTTGAACAACATTTTGTCAGCTCTCCCGATCGCTTAATGGAAAGATAAGGTTAACATAATCTTTACTGCAAGTTTCCATCATTAAAGGGAAACTTCAAAAGGAAACGGTTATAAATTACTTAAAAATTCTGTTTCCAAATCACACATTTCTCAATTTGGAGGCTTATGAAAACGCGCCGTGGGGTAGCTTGCAACGGGAGCTGCACTGGCTTCAGCCATCCGCTTAGCAAAAGTAAAATGTTTTTATTTATCACCGCCGATTCTTGAGGCGCAAAGCAAATAAAAACATCAGGCCTGTCACGATCGCACCGGAAAAAAACGGCCAATTGCTTCCAAAGGTCTGGAACACAAAACCTGCCCAAGCCGGGCCCGTTATGCGAGCCAGCGCAGAACAGCTCATCGCAAGGCCCAAAAGGCTGCCTCGTTCCTCCGCGTCCGCATATTTCGAAATCAAGCTATTTAAGGAAGGATTGTTAAAACTTACCCCCATTACAATCAAAACGAAAACCAAAGACAAGTCGGCGTAACCGGATGTAAGCGGCAGCAGCAAACAGCCAAAACATACCAAAAACGCGCCTGCCCTAATCAAGCGCCTTTCTCCAAAAGCGCGTGTCAAGGGTGCCACCAGGAACCATTGCGTGACAACAGCGGCAGCTCCCATTGCTGCGTAGATCCAACCATTCTGCCACGGCCCCCATCCAAAGTTGCGCTCAGACCAAAGAACAAAAGTTGTCTCCACACCCGAGAAAACAAAGGGCGTTAAGGTAAGAAGTAACAGGAGAAGCGCAAATTGCGGCATTACGACCGATGCCGAAAACAGCCTAAACATGGACCTCGAGGGATGAGTAGGCTCCGATCCGCCGGAAGGAACGCGGGTCTCTATCACTTGAAAAAAGGCCACAATGAAGGCTGTCGCCGAGAGGAAACTCGCGATAAGAAAAGGAATAGAAAGGTTGGGATCCAAGGGGTCAGATCCTGCAAATATGCCTCCGATTGCGGGACCCACGATAAAACCAAGCCCGTGAGCGGCCCCCAAACGACCCATGCCCCCTGCACGGTCTGAGGAGCTGGTAATGTCTGAAACATAGGCATGAACAACGCCGCCATTCGCTGCCATTGCTCCGGTGAAGGCTCGGGCAATAAACAGCCATGCCAATGAGCTCGCAGCCGCGAGCATCACGTAACCAGCGAACATTCCAAACAAAGTGAGTAAGATAATCGGTCGTCGACCAAACCGATCACTCAATCTTCCCCACAAGGGAGCGAATAAAAACTGAGAAAAGGAGTAAACTGTTGCTAAAAGGGTTACGACGAGTGGTGATGCCCCAAAATTCTCTGCAAAAAAAGGCAACAAAGGGAGAACGATTCCAAACCCAACAGTGTCTATAAAGACAGTCAATAAGAGTGCTGGCACGAGACTACCTTAAAAAAAATTTCTAGAAGCACTTTTAGGAACAAATATTTTTCCACAGCGAGCATCGGCCACCCTATGTCACATTTCGGGTCAGAGTCGACGGGTTTGGAAATTACCCTCGCTTTCCTCACCAACGAAATGTTGGCACAGCAGCAACCGGAAAGACACCTGCCTGCTCACATTTCTCATGCAGCCGGGTTTCAAGTAAAGACCGATCTGAAGCCTCAAAATCCGACCCGTGGATACCACCCAAAACCAGGATCGCGTCTATCCCCACCGTCTCCGCGCCCTTTATATCTGTTCGGAGCGAGTCTCCAATCGCTAACACTCTGTTGGGTGAAGGATGATTCAACGTAGCCAGACAAGCGTCATAAATGGGTCGTTTGGGTTTCCCGTAATAAATGACATTGCCGCCGATTTCTTCATACCGGACGGCTAAAGCCCCGGCACAAATCATATGCCTACCACCTCTGATAACCTCGAGATCTGGATTTGCACAAACCATCTTAACCCCGGCCTTTACTCCCGCTTGGAGTAAATCCTCGTAGTCTGCGACCTGCTCAGTAAAACCCCAAGGCCCTGTATTGACAATTAGGTCAGCGTTTTCCACATCCTGGACAAACTCAATTTTTAATCCATCAAATAAACTATGATCCCGTTGCGGGCCCAGGTGGTAACATCTACCACCAACTCCCGTGAACCAGGGATCAGCGCGTTCTTTAAGAGCCAAATGTGTTGCCTCGCCCGAGGAAATGACATTTACGGCATGATCGGCCGGAATACCCATTTCGATCATTGCATCAATGAGAGGTTTAGCCCTCCGCGGAGCATTAGACAAAAAAGCATAGGAAATTTTAGCCTCATTCAACTCAGCAAGGCAGCTGGCCGAGCCTGGTAACAAATTCACCCCATCATGTATGACACCCCATAAGTCAATAATCAGAGCGTCATAGCTCCGCACAAGGTCACGGATTCCATCTATAATTTCTATCTTAGATCCCATACCTAAATTTCATCCTCAAATCAAAAGACATAAAAATAGCCAGCCCAGAACAGCACTTTTTTCCCTACTATACCAATTTAGAATAATCCTAATCGCTGCCCGACAGCCTTCATTGAATAATTCTGAGATTTCGGATCTGGAATCTTCCGCATGGAATTGATCCAACCTGGATAAATTTAAGTCGGGACTCACCGGCACTAATTCGAACACACTCTAAATAAACCTTACCCCCGCTTAAAAAAAGCGTGATCCACACCGACGGCCTCGGTTATTGATGAAAAGCCATCTTTTTTAAGCAGGCCGGCTAATCCATGAGCAATTTCGGCCACCAGACCGGGGCCTTGGTAAATGAGTGCCGTGTATATTTGGACCAGAGAAGCGCCCGATCGTATCCTTTCATAGGCATCTTCTGCGCTAGAAATTCCTCCGCTTGCGATAAGTGGCACCTGGCCTTTCGTCATCTTAAAAATTCTCTTGAGAAGGTCCGTCGCAAGAGTGGCAATAGGTGGACCACTGAGCCCACCCTGCTCATTCTTATTATCACTGAGCAAGGTTGGGGGACGGGTTAAAGTGGTGTTTGAAATTATAAAACCCGCCACCCCACTCTCTACTGAAGCCTTCACGACAGCCTCAACTTTCCCACCCTCAATATCCGGAGACAACTTGACCAGTACCGGGGGATTCCCCCCGGATCTCTTAACGGCACTCTGCGTCGCAGCTAGAATACGGCTTATCCCGTCAGGAGTCTGCCACTCCATCAAACCCGGCGTGTTCGGACAAGACACATTTATGACTAAATAGTCAGCTAAAGGTGCTAATTTTTCTGCACAAAGTGCAATATCACCTACCGCATCAGGATTGGCGGTATTAATACCAACGTTGGCGCCCACTATTCCCTCTGGGTCTGCCAATGCTGTTTCAAGCTTTCGAGAAAACAGCACCAAGCCCCTGCTTGGAAAGCCCAGCCAATTTATTAACGCTTTATCTTCTTTTAGCCTAAAAAGGTTAGGACGAGGATTCCCGCTCTGGGGCAAAGGCGTGACAGTTCCTGTCTCAACAAACCCAAACCCCAGGGAAAAAAGACCCCCGATCGCCTCTGCATCTTTGTCAAAACCGGCCGATAAACCGACGGGATTTCTAAAATCCAAACCCCAAATTTTGCTTTTTAAAACTTGATGATCAATTCGTGCTTTCGGCATGAAACCAGTTTTGAGAACCCCAAGGGCAATTCTGTGCGCTGTGTGAGGAGGAAATTGTCTCAAAATTGTTGTGAATATAGACATGCTCTCTCTCAAATTTGATCACCTAAATTGCTAAAAACCTATTTCTGATTTGGGAAAATAGGAAAAAGGCCTACCGAAGTCCTTCATATCTTGATACTAAACTAAGGAAATGGGCGATTCGAAAACAGAAACGCCGAAATTCAATCAAAAGGTCAGCATTTGCTCCTAAAATAACAAATAAAGAACTGAAGCCGCGGGCCCCGAAACAATGCAAGAAAACATTCAGTCGATAGAAATCGCAGTACAAAGCATCCAGGATGAATTCAGTCTATTTGATGATTGGATCCAACGTTACGAGTATATCGTAGAACTCGGTGAGGCTCTAACAGGCCTACCGGAAGATAAAAAAATTGATCAGAATAAGGTTAAAGGGTGCCAATCCCAAGTCTGGTTTGTGCCCTCCAAAAAAGATCAGCGGTTGTATTTTGAGGCTGACAGTGACGCAATGATAGTTCGAGGTCTAATATCTCTTCTCCTCCGAGTCTATTCCGGTCGCACCCCTCAAGAAATAATGAACACACCCGCTAATTTTTTTGACGCAATCGACCTGGGGTCGCATCTGAGCGGGAACCGCGCCAATGGACTGGCCTCCATGGTTCAACATATCCGATCCTTTGCTCGCTTATCCGAATAGAAATTTGTATAATTTTCATCAAAGCATTTCCGCCAATTTCGATCTACCAAGAGGCTAATCTCTTGAGCGAATTTATAAGGATCAGAATTTAAGAAGTGTAACTTTCATTGCCTCCTTTCGAGGGGTACACAGTCAATCTCGCTGAACGAACACACAAATTGCGTGGGATGTCATGTCCGGAAACCAAGAGTCCTCTGCCAGCCATTGGAAATCGCGTACTCGCCCGAAACTGCTCTCAGAAAAAGATGCCAAAGCAGTGGACGATGTTTTCAATAACGCCCTAGTAGAGGCGGCGGGAGCGGGGCCAGGAAAACACATTATTGATTTAGCAGCGGGGACCGGGGATCCTTCGATTTCTATCGCGGAAACTCTGCAATTCCAGAAGGGTGGTTCCGTAACGGCGATAGATCTAACCTATGAAATGCTCTCTATTGCCCGGGAGCGGGCTGATCTTCTCAATTATTCTAATATTTACTTTGCCATATGCGATATGGAACATCTCCCTTTTCCGGATAAGTCCTTTGACGGCGCAACCTGCAGGCTTGGCCTAATGTTCCCTGAGAATAAAACCAACTGCGCCAAAGAAGCCTCTCGAGTTATTAAACCGGGTGGAGTTGCCGCGTATTTGTGTTGGGGAACGCTTGAAGATAATCCAGCGTTTAGCCTTTTCGCAGAAGCCATAGGAGCTCTCTTCGGGAAACCATTTCAAATGAGATCTGTTCGACATTCTCTTGGGTTACCGGGAGCAATTTCTCAAATTCTTGTTGCAGCCGGTTTCGCCGAAGTTCGTGAAAAAAGCATTCCCTTTTACCGCCGGGTCAAAATTGGAGATGACTATTTTCGTAAGAGCTATAGCCGCACCTGGCCCGATGAAGTAGGTCGTTTAAAGATAGATGAATGGACCGAATTGATAAAAATTACGGAAAAGAAATTTTCGAAATATCAGAATGGCGAGGAATTTATCATTCCTAATGCTGCTAACCTTGCAACGGGGATCGTAAATGGAAAATAAACCAAGACCAAGAACTGAGAAACGAGACAAATCGGCCTGGGAAGAACGCAGCAAAGTATGGGCCCAAACGACCGTCCAGGGTAAATCAAAAGACGACACGCTAAACCAAATAATTATTGCCGAAGCCGGTGTCAAACCCGGCCATCAGCTCCTAGATCTGGCATCGGGATCCGGAAATCCAGCGATCAGCGCAGCTTTACGTATGAACGGATCGGGAACCATAACCTTAACTGACTTAACCCTGGGCATGTTACAGAATGCCAGAACTCGAGCCCTAAACCTGGATCTGAAAAACCTTCACTACTGCACAGCAGATATGAACAATCTACCGTTTGGAGACGGTATTTTCGATGTCATAACATGCAGATTTGGCCTCATGTTTCCAGACAATAAAGTAGCAGCAGCAACCGAGTCTCTGAGGGTTCTTAAACCTGGTGGGCGGATCGCCTATATGGTCTGGGATGCATATGAGAAGAACCCGCCCTTCTTTATTCCACGACGAACGGTTTCTCAATTTTTCGGGGAGAAAGAACCACCCGTTCCGGCTCGTCATGCGATGAGTAAACCCGGTACTTTAGAAACCATTCTGAAAGCAGCGGGCTATGCTGATGTCATCGAAAAGGAGGTCTCTTACAATAATGAAGTCACCGATCTTGAAACCTATGTTTCAAATGGCCTCAAACGCTCACACGCAGATAAATTAGACAAATTATCTGAAGATCAGGTCCGGCGATTAAAGTCCTCACTCTTTCAAGCATGGTCTCCTTACACCAAGGGGGGAATAACATATGTCCCCAATTGTGCCAGGATAGGAACTGGTTCCAAGCCTTCTTAAGCTGTCCTACTGGCAACATCGGTGAAAAGCGAGATGAGCCAATTCGGGTCATCAACCATTACATCGTGACCGCAAGCACACTCTAGATACTCCCAGGCGGGGTCGTGTCTCACGCGATCTGCATATGGTCCAAAGGGCGACTTTTGATAGCCCGTGGCCTTGACATAGACCTTTCTTGGAACGGCGCACCAGGCCCCATTCAACTTAACCCCTTGCCTCATAGTTTCAAATGGATGCGGCACGCACCGTCTATCAACCCAAGCCCTGTCTTCAGTATCCGCCACATCAAAACTCACAGCCGACCGGGCGGGAATAAGCCAACCATCTCCCTGCTCTGCAACAATCCTTTCTGCTTGCAATCGCCTCTCTGGTGGCAACAAATCCTGCATGCTCTGTCCATCGTTCGGAATAAACGCGTCCAAAAAAACCAAGGTTGAAAGACAATCTGGTATCTTGTCAGCCACCCCAGTAATAACGATGCCCCCATAGGAATGACCACACAAAATTACAGAGCGGAGTTCTTCGAATTCGATTAAAGAGTTGATATCAGCAATATGAGTATCAAGATTGGTCTCACGCGTAGCTAAATGCGACCTTTCCCCAAGGCCAGTCAGGGTTGGCGTAAAAACCCTATGCCCAGCCCGTCTCAATGGCTCTGCGACCCGGGACCAACACCAACCACCATGCCAGGCACCATGAACAAGGACGAAATCAGCCATTTATTCAACCTCGGCTAATATCTTCACCGGCCAGGATTCGACTGATCAGATGAATAGTCTTGTCTATTCCGAAAAGCGCGACAAACGAGCCCATTCTTGGTCCCTGATCGCGACCGAGTAAGATTTGATAGAGCGTTTTGAACCAGTCACGCAGATTTTCATATCCGTTCCGTTTACCAACCGCAAAAATTTCATTCTGAATTTCTGTTGCAGTGCTGCCCTCCGGCATAGCTTCTAGAGCCTCAGCAAGGTCCCTCAGTGCGGGAATTTCTTGCTCCTCTGGTGACCGATAATGTTTATTCGGTTTTACGAAGTCTTGATAATAAGTAATCGCATAGGTCAGTAGTTTATCGAGGATCGGTGCTGTCTCGGGGCTCGCGGCTTCATCATATCGGGATATGAAGCCCCATAACACAGATGGGTCCTCGGTGTTACAAGCCGAGGCCAGATTAAGAAGGAGGGCGAAACTCAACTGATCTGTTCTTTCTGGGGGCCTCCCTCTATGAATGTGCCAAACAGGATTCTCTGGCCTGGCTTCAGGCCCCTCCAAAGAAAACTTATCAAGATAAGTCAGATAATCATCGACAAGCTTGGGGATAACATCAAAATAAAGCCTCTTGGCCTTTTTTGGGGCATTAAACATATATAGCTGAAGGCTCTCATCGGGGGCATAGCGCAACCATTCCTCGACGGTTAAGCCATTACCGCGAGACTTAGAAATTTTCTCGCCGTTTTCATCAAGAAATAGCTCGTAGGTAAAACCCTCCGGCGGCCTTGCGCCCAGAATCTTGCAAATGCGTGACGATAATCGAACAGAATCGATTAAATCTTTACCTGACATTTCATAGTCAACTCCAAGCGCCGCCCAGCGCATCGCCCAGTCGCATTTCCATTGAAGTTTACAATGTCCACCAGTAACTGGAATTTCCACCAAAGACCCATCTTCGTCTTTGTAAATGATGGTGCCGTCATCAATTTTCTGCTCCACAACAGGGACCTGTAAAACACGCCCGGTCTTGGAGCAAATTGGCAGAAATGGACTGTATGTCGCCCGTCTCTCTTCCCCGAGGGTCGGCAAAATCACATTGATAACTGCTTCATAATTCTCAAGAATTTTTAACAAAGTCTGGTCAAAAATACCTGAAGTATAACAATCAGTAGCACTCTTAAACTCATAATCGAATCCAAACTGGTCGAGAAAGGCGCAAAGACGAGCATTATTATGATGACCAAAACTCTCATGAGTCCCAAAAGGATCGGGCACCGCCGTGAGCGGTTTCTCCAAATGACGCCGCAACAAGTCTTGGTTTGGCACATTCTCCGGAACCTTCCGCATCCCATCCATGTCATCGGAAAACGCGAATAAACGAGTTGGTATGTCAGAAATTGAAGAAAATGCATTACGAACCATTGTTGTTCGCACCACTTCCCCAAATGTTCCGATGTGGGGTAGTCCGGATGGCCCATACCCAGTCTCAAAAAGCACATACCCTTTCCCCGGGGTCGATCCTTGGGAGACCGACAGAAGCTTTCGGGCCTCCTCAAACGGCCACGCTCGGGCAGAATCTTTTAATGTGCTATCGATTTTCATGGATGACTTTCAAACAAAGGTTCATACGCTGCGCGAAAACTAGTGCATTTTTTAAAGAGAGAAAATGTTTCTTTTTTCTGAGCACCGTTAAAGGACACTATTTCTAGTTTTGATAATGAACAGAAACAACTCTGCTATTGGTAACTTAGGAAACTTTATTCTCCCCACAATTGTCACAGGACCTCGCGAAGGGATCCTTCTGGATACATCTGGAGACATAAAACGACTATCCCTGTCAAATCTTAGAGATACAATCCGTGGAAAAGGCGATGTCCTTCTTTGTCATCGGCCTTCTGTCGCAAAAAAATTAGGTATCCAGCCGTTTCCATCCCTAGACCTCCTCGAACTATTTGCGTTTGTGCATCCTGCAAAATCGTGTGTCCCAACGCCTCGAGGACTTGCATTAGCCCTTGGTCTTGATCCACCAAACTCTCTGGAGCAAGAAGCTAAGACCCTGACATCTGCGGCCCGCAACCTGATGGCCACGCTGAAATCTATGAAGGCAAAAGATGAACCGGACATCCTATCAATTGCGGAGGTGATGAGAGATGGACAATGGCTTTGGGGTGATAGGGTTTGTTCAGCGCTCGCTCACCTCGCTGATCCAAAGGGCCAACGCCGATCTCGTCACGGCCTTGATGCGTGGACAAGGAGACCTTCTTGGACAGATCATCCATCGGAATCTCCAGCCCAAGCTAATGGTGTGGACCCCTTGGAAGCGAGGACCCGACTACACCAGTTAACTGGGTCGGAAGCCGAAGATCGACCTGAGCAAAGTGATTATGCCTCAGCAGTCACCCTATCCTTTGCCCCGCCAATTGAGGTTGATAGAACAAATATAGTAATCGCTGAAGCGGGCACGGGCGTCGGAAAAACACTTGGTTACATTGCACCAGCAAGTATTTGGGCCGAGAAGAATGCCGGAGCAGTTTGGATAAGCACCTACACCAAACATCTTCAACGGCAAATTGATACAGAACTTGATAAGCTTCACCCTGATCCCCAGACCAAGAGAAATCGGGTTGTTATCCGGAAAGGAAGAGAAAATTACCTTTGTTTCCTCAATATGGAAGAGGCCATATCCAACATCCTGAGACGACCGGCAACAGCTGTGCCACTTGGGCTTGTCTCGCGCTGGGTGGCTGCAACACGCGATGGTGATGTGATAGGGGGCGATTTTCCAAGTTGGTTGGCTGACCTTGTGGGTTTTGGCAACACGATAGGGCTAGCCGAACGAAGAGGAGAATGCACTTTTTCTGCCTGTCCTCATTACAACAAGTGTTTTATCGAGGGAACAATACGACAGGCGCGGCAGGCTGACATCGTGATAGCCAACCATGCCTTGGTGATATCGCAGGCCGCCCTTCGGGGTCTGGATGACGACAACATACCAACAAGGCTAATTTTTGACGAGGGACATCATATTTTTGATTCTGCCGACAGCGCATTCACCACCGAAATTAGCGGACGCCGCGGAGCAGACTTGCGCCGTTGGATCCTCGGTAATGACTCAAGGGCAGGTCGCGGAAGACCCCTCGCCAAAAGGCTGAAAGATTTCTCGGAGGCGGATCCATTCATTGCAGAGGCACTGGGAATTGTTGAAGACGCCGCAACATGTCTCCCAAGATCTGGCTGGCAAAGCCGAATTGGCCATCTGGGTCACGCGGAAGGACCAGCAGAAACTTTTTTGGCCCTGATCCGACAGCAAACATACGCCCGAACAAAAAACGTAGGGAGCGAATATGGTTTGGAGACAGATATAAAACCGCTGATACCCGAAATTGAAGAGGCCGCCGAACTATTTGAAGCAGCATTAGGTCTGCTGTCACATCCAATGAAAACCCTAGTTAAACGCTTAGCCGACTATTTAGACAGGGAGTCGAGTTCACTGGACTCATCATCCCGCCTGAGAATTGACTCCCTTTGCCGGGGAATTCAAAGGCGCGCCGAAAACGATGTTGATGGGTGGCGCCTTATGCTAGTGAACCTGACAGCTGAGACAAGCAACGAATTTGTGGAGTGGTTTTCAGTGAGCCGAGATAACGGCCACGATATTGACACTGCAATGCATCGCGCATGGAAAGACCCCACCCTTCCTTTCGCGAAGGCCGTCATTGAACCTGCACATGGCGCTCTAATTACCTCGGCAACCCTTCGAGACGGAACCGGAGACAATGACGCTGACTGGGGAGCAGCAGAACGCGTCACTGGTGCAATCCACCTACCAAATAACCCCAGAAGGGTCCTAATACCCTCTGCGTTCGATTATGAAAGACAGGCGAGGGTTTTTATAATCACCGACATCCCGAGGGATGATACGAGACAGGTGGCCGCAGCCTTCAGAGAGTTATTTTTTGCGGCCAATGGCGGTGCTGTTGGCTTATTTACAGCAATTTCTCGGCTACAAGCCATCCATGCACAAATTGCGACACCCCTGGAGGAGGCAGGCATCCCCGTTTTAGCTCAGCACATAGACCCCTTAGATACGGGAAGCCTAATTGATATTTTCAGGGCAGAGGAAAATAGTTGTCTCCTCGGAACCGATGCAATTCGTGATGGAGTGGACGTTCCTGGTCGCGCCCTCAGGCTTCTGGTCTTTGACCGCGTCCCGTGGCCTCGACCAACCATTCTTCATCGTGAGCGCAAAAAATTGTTTGGCGGATCAAATTGGGATGACCGCATTACCCGGCTCCGAATTAAACAGGGGTTTGGTAGGCTAATCCGACACGGTCACGATAAAGGTGTCTTTGTGATGCTTGACTCAAGGCTGCCATCCCGTCTCTTAGGAGCCTTCCCACAGGATGTTCCCGTGTTTAGATCGGGTCTCTCGGAAGCAATCAACTCAATTCGAGATTTTCTGCAAGAAACCAGGGATTAAATCCCCCTTCACAGATAGGCCCCCTATTCATTTTACTTAAACGAAAAACCTCTTGGGCAAAAATAGTAAAGATTCTAATCCAACATTGTTTTCCCAATTTTGAATCAAACTAGCAATTTTGTTGATTCGGGTTCTTGTAAACCTAATTACTTGTATATTGGTGCCAAATATCGTCAGAGGATCATAGTGAGCAAACCAAAAATTCTAATAGCCGGAGCTGGTTTAGGAGGCCTTTCAGCGGCTTGTGCCCTCATGCAGGCTGGATACCAGGTCGAGGTATTCGAGCAAGCACCCAAGTTGGGAGAGATCGGAGCGGGTATCCAACTCTCAGCTAACGCGATGCATGTGTTAAACTTCTTGGGCGTTGGCGACAAAATCACCAAAATGTCGGTTCAACCCGAGGCCTATGTTTTTCGGCTTTATGAAACGGGCGAGGAATTGCAGCGTTTCTCGCTTGCAGCAGAACACAAGGCAATGCATAGAGCTCCCTACAACCAGGCGCACAGGGCGGATTTTCATAACATCCTCGTCGATCGGACCTTGGAGCTCGGAGGCAATGATGTAATCACCCTCAACAAGACGGTAAGAGGTTTTGAAGAAGACGAGCGGAGCATAAGAATACAATTTACAGATGGCACACTAGCCGAAGGCGATATTTTGATCGGTGCTGACGGTGTGAAATCGGTAATTCGTGATCAAATCTGCGGAGAAGTTCCAGCCGTGTATACTGGCGATGCTGTTTGGCGCATTACCGTGCAAACCAAGCTTCTACCGCCTAACTTTCAAGACCCAGTAATGGCTGTATGGATGGGACCTGGAAAGCATGCCGTAAGCTATTACATTCGAGGCGGAGAGTTATTAAATTTTGTTGGATGCGTGGAAACTGAAGAGGTGTCTGAGGAAAGCTGGACCGCTAAGTTCCCTTGGTCCAGCCTCAAGGCGGATTTCGTTGGCTGGCATCCAGACATCCAAACGATTATCGACTTAGCCGACAAGGACCAGTGTTTTCGATGGTCTTTATTTAAACGTCCGGTGGTGGATAATTGGAGCACGTCAAGAGCAACTATTATGGGAGACGCTGCTCACGCAACCCTCCCTTATCTGGCCCAGGGGGCAGCCATGGCCGTGGAGGACGGTGTTGTCCTGACACGTGCCTTAGAGCAAGAAGGTAATATAGCAAAAGCCCTAGATCTATATGCCCGCAACCGAGTCGAGCGCACCAGACGCGTGGTAAACGGATCAGATGCGAACCGAGAGTTATTTCACCTCAGCGACATTGAGGAAATGAGGCGCAGATTTGAGAATAGGAATGAAGGCAGTTATCGAAATGAATGGCTATATTCCTACAACCCATTAACAGTGGAATTGATTTAAAGGACGGTTCTCTTAAGGGATCTGCGAGGGCCTCAGGATCGTCAATAATCTTTGACTCGAGAGTGTGAAAGGCTAGAACATTAAAAATAAAAAAGGCCCCGAGAACTTCGGGGCCTTTTCCTGTTTTGAACACAAGGTTCAAATGTTTCGCGTCATTTACATCATGCCGCCCATGCCGCCCATGTCAGGCATGGGGGGCATAGCAGGTTTATCTTCCGGCGCATCTGCGATCATCGCCTCAGTCGTAATCAATAGACCGGCGACAGATGCAGCATCCTGTAGGGCTGTTCGCACAACCTTCACTGGATCCACAATGCCCGCTTTGACGAGATCTTCAAACTTACCCGCCTGAGCATTGAAGCCCCAAGAACCACCTTTGCCTTCCATCAGTTTACCCGCTACCACGGCTCCTGACTCCCCGGCATTTTCAGCGATTTGTTTCACTGGAGCTTGAAGAGCGCGCCCAACGATTTCGACACCAACACGTTGGTCATCATTTTCAGGCTTAACTTTGGACAGAGCCTTGGTCGCATTCAGCAAAGCTGTTCCGCCACCAGGGACAATCCCCTCTTCAACTGCAGCTCGAGTAGCATTCATCGCATCTTCGACCCGATCACGCTTCTCTTTGACTTCTACTTCAGTGGCACCGCCAACTTTGATGACTGCCACACCACCGGCTAATTTTGCCAGGCGCTCTTGCAGTTTCTCTCTGTCATAGTCAGAACTTGTTTCATCAATTTGCTGACGGATTTGATTGCACCGACCGGTGATGTCACCTTTCTTGCCAGCACCTTCAACGATCGTCGTCTCTTCTTTTGTCATCGAGATCTTCTTGGCTTGGCCAAGCATATCAACGGTGACGTTCTCGAGTTTGATTCCGAGGTCTTCGGAAACAACCTGACCGCCTGTAAGGATGGCGATATCTTCCAACATCGCCTTGCGACGGTCGCCGAACCCAGGCGCCTTTACAGCCGCCACCTTCATGCCACCGCGCAATTTGTTGACAACTAACGTGGCCAACACTTCACCCTCTACGTCCTCCGCAATAATTACTAAAGGCTTGCCAGACTGGACCACAGACTCAAGCAAAGGCAGAAGAGGCTGAAGGCTTGAAAGCTTAGATTCGTGCAGAAGAATAAGAGGATTCTCCATCTCACAAATCATTTTCTCAGCATTGGTCACGAAGTAAGGGGACAGATAACCGCGGTCGAACTGCATGCCTTCGACCACTTCTAACTCAGTGGTGAGCGCCTTACCTTCTTCAACAGTAATAACCCCTTCTTTGCCAACCTTCTGCATCGCCTGAGAGATCATGTTACCAACTTCGGCGTCTCCGTTGGCTGAGATCGTTCCCACTTGGGCGATCTCGTTCTCGTCTTTAACTTTCTTAGCTTTGGAAAGAAGATCTGCAACTACAACTTCAACAGCCGCGTCGATCCCACGTTTCAGGTCCATTGGGTTCATTCCAGCGGCTACTGCTTTTGAACCCTCTCTGACAATAGCTTGAGCGAGAACGGTTGCTGTGGTTGTCCCGTCGCCTGCTTCGTCATTTGTCTTCGACGCCACTTCGCGAACCATTTGAGCACCCATATTCTCAAATTTGTCTTCCAGGGTGATTTCCTTCGCGACTGTAACACCGTCCTTCGTGATCCGCGGAGCCCCGAAAGACTTATCGAGCACAACGTTGCGGCCCTTTGGTCCGAGAGTGACTTTCACGGCATTCGCCAGGATGTCCACCCCGGCGAGCATTTTGTTTCTTGCTTCAGTATTAAATTTTACTTCCTTAGCAGCCATTTTATTCGGGCCTCCTTAATCGATAATGCCCATGATGTCGGATTCCTTCATGATGAGGTAATCCTTTCCATCAAGTTTAACTTCAGTACCAGACCATTTCCCATAAAGGATCCGATCGCCCTTTTTCACATCCATTTTGATAATGTTGCCGTCGCCATCACGAGCCCCTGGACCCGTAGAGACAACTTTGCCTTCCTGCGGCTTTTCCTGAGCCGTATCTGGAAGGATTACACCACCGGCTGTTTTGGCCTCGGCCTCAGCGGCCTCCACCAGTACGCGATCGTGCAGGGGCCGAAACTTAGTAGCCATTCCCTTACTCCTATCTAATTGAAAATTATCATTATTTTGTGCTTGTTAGCACTCCTCCACAAAGAGTGACAGGTATATAGGAACGCAACGAGCTCCTGTCAATAACCTCAAGAGGTTTTTTTCACAGAAACCCCGAGAACTCTTGCCAAAGGCACAGCGAGTAGCTATTTGTCGAGGATGGTGGGGCATTTAAACAGGGTGACCAAACCCGACACCGCCGTAGGCATATGGCTTGGAATTTGTTGTTCCCTGGTGGCGCTAATGGTTCTGTTGGGGGGAGCAACTCGCTTGACGGATAGCGGCCTCTCGATCGTGGACTGGAGACCCCTTACCGGTTTCGCCCCCCCATTTTCTCATTCAGATTGGGTAATGCTTTTTGAAAAATACAAAGTCACTACGGAGTTCCAAAAACAGAACTTTTGGATGAGCCTTTCAGATTTTAAGTCAATTTTCTGGTTGGAGTATTTGCATCGGTTGCTGGGCCGAATAATTGGGCTCTGCTTCTTTCTCCCGTTTTTATGGTTTACCTGGAAGGGAAAAATCCGATCGAATCTTCTCATTCAGTGCACTCTTGTCCTAATTCTTGGTGGGTGCCAGGGCTACTTGGGATGGTTCATGGTTCAATCCGGCTTGACCGAGCGCGTAGATGTTAGTCAATACCGCCTCGCCGCTCATTTCTCTCTCGCGATTGTTATTTATATGGCTCTATTTTGGATGACATTGCGATGTCTCAGACAACGACCGAACCCTCAAAACAAGCAATTTCGGTTGCACCTCAAATGTCTCATTTCTCTGGTTTTGATAACCATGGTGGCTGGTGCCTTCGTAGCAGGGATAGATGCGGGAGTCGCCTACACCACCTTTCCTCTGATGGATGGAAAATATTTCCCAACAGGGGGGTTACAGATGGAGCCGGTTTGGCTCAATTTCTTTGAAAATACAGCAACCGTTCAGTTTTCCCATCGACAATTGGGAATTTTAGTAGTTCTGGTGTCTTGTTTACTGTGGTTTCGCTCATTGAAAAACGGAACAAAGAAATCGGCATTTCGAGCGATAACCCTGACCGCAGGGCTTTCAATCCTCCAGATGGCCCTGGGTATCGCTACTCTCCTAAACGAGGTGCCGATCTTTTTCGGTATTATGCATCAGGCGGGGTCCCTCTGCGTTCTAAGTTCAGCGATCTGGGCGCTCTACGAGACAAGCTCAAGCAACCGGTCCGCTCCGCTGAAAATCAAACCTCAGTTGATAGGGTGATCTCGAGAAAACGCCCTTTAATCAAAACCCAAGTCCAAATAGCCTCGAGAGTCTTTCCCCTGAATATCGTCGTTGACATTCGATTAAACAAAAAAGGCCTTTAAAAAAAACAAAGGAGCGAATCACATCTTGACCGAGGAGCCGACCCCAATTAGACCATAATCAGTGGTGATTTGAGCCCGACCGGCTTGCGACCACTTTAAATAAGTAGCTAAAAGGTCGGAGCGTACCACGCCCTGACCGCCCGGTCGGGGCTTTATTATGTTCGGTGTTTAGGCACCAAAGACCAGGAGAGTGGTATGAGCGTAGAAGATTTCGAGAGATTTTGGCGACCCCAGACGCAGATGGTTCGGGGAGGACTAAGAAGAAGTCCCTTCGAGGAAACCTCAGAGGCGATTTATGCGACTTCGGGCTTTGTTTATGGGACTGCGGAGGCCGCTGAGGCAGCCTTTAAAAATGAGGTTGACCGTTTCATCTATTCTCGCTACGGAAATCCCACGGTAGAGATGTTTCAGGACAGGCTTTGTCTCTTGGAGGGGTCGGAGGCCTGCCGCGCTACTGCCAGCGGCATGGGGGCTGTTTTTGCGTCCTTGGCCAGTCAGGTTAAATCCGGAGACCATGTTGTTGCGTCTCGGGCCCTATTTGGCTCTTGCCAGTATATTCTGACAGAAATCTTGCCAGGCTTTGGGGTAGAAACAACCATCGTGGATGGGACCTCAATGGAGCAATGGGAAAAAGCTCTTTCAAAACCAACTAAGGCCGTTTTTTTGGAGACGCCCAGCAACCCTGGACTCGAGATCATAGACTTGCCCGCCGTTAGCGATTTGGCTCACAGGGTTGGGGCCAAAGTGATTGTGGACAATGTTTTCGCGACACCGATCTTGCAGAAGCCTCACCAACTTGGGGCCGATATCGTGGTCTATTCGGCAACGAAACATATCGATGGGCAAGGACGTGTCATGGGTGGAGCCATACTTGGTTCTGAGGAGTTTATGGAAGTGTTAAGCCCGTTTTACCGGCATACTGGTCCATCCCTTAGCCCTTTTAATGCTTGGATTTTACTAAAAGGTCTTGAAACTTTGGAGCTTCGAGTCGCCCGCCATTGTATTAACGCGTCAGAAATAGCGAACTACCTGAGTGCTCGAAAGGATATTTCAAGAGTTTTGTATCCCGGTCTAGAATCCCATCCCCAACACCAACTGGCCAAGCAACAAATGTCAGATTTTGGCACTGTGGTATGTCTGGATCTTAATGGTAGCAAAGAACAAGCATTCCGTTTTATGAACGCGCTCAGACTGATCGACATTTCAAATAATTTAGGAGATGCCAAAAGCATCGTCACCCATCCAGCAACCACCACACACCAAAGGATCTCCGAAGAGGAACGGAACCATTTGGGAATTTCGGCTGGCTTCGTCCGGATTTCAGTGGGGCTTGAGGATCCTGAAGATTTAAAGGAGGATATCGAGCAAGCTCTTAAAGTAGCACTGCAGCTTTAGTGAGACCGCTTCTCTTGGCTTAAACATGCGAGATGTTATGTATTCGGCGATAACCAAAGATATCAAAGTTAGTGTAAAACCAGTCTTCTTGGATGATCAATCAAGCCCCTCTCAAGACCATTATGTTTGGGCGTATCAGGTAACCATCGAAAATACAGGAGTCGAAACGGTCCAATTAATTGGTCGGCATTGGCGGATTACGGATGCCATGGGACGCATGCAAGAAGTATTGGGAGAGGGTGTGGTGGGTGAGCAACCTAAGCTGAAACCGGGCGAACTTTTTGAGTATACAAGTGGAACGCCTCTTGGCACGCCCTCGGGTCTGATGATGGGAACCTATGAAATGGTGGATGAGGCAGGAGCGAGCTTCGAGGTCGACATTCCTGCCTTTTCTTTGGACAGTCCCTACCAGGCTCGGCAACTAAATTAATAAAATTTTCATAACAAATATCCTTTGGAGGTTAGCGCTTTGGAAACTGAAGATCCCAAATCATCAACCCAGGCAAAAACCGTTGTTCCGTCTAGAGAGCAAGCTGAGGATGCGGTAAGGACCTTGCTGGGATGGGCAGGTGAAGATCCAAATCGCGAGGGTCTCGTTGACACTCCGGGCCGATATGTCAGAGCATTTGAAGAATGGTTCGCTGGCTATAAAAGCGACCCTGTAGAAATATTATCGCGCACTTTCGAAGAAGTCGAAGGTTATGATGAAATGGTCGTTCTACGAAATGTCAGGTTCGAGTCTCACTGTGAACATCATATTGCGCCCATTATAGGAAATGCGCATGTGGCGTATTTACCGAACAAACGGGTCGTCGGTATTAGCAAACTCGCACGATTAGTTGATGTCTTTTCCAAACGATTACAGATACAAGAACGTTTGACAGCGCAAATTGCAACGACACTGAATGACGTCTTGCAACCAAAAGGCGTTGGGGTGGTAGTCGAGGCTAGCCATGGTTGCATGACCACACGTGGCGTAGAAAAAACCGGCCTTACTATGGTTACGAGTCAAATGATGGGGGCGTTTCGGGAAGACCCTTCTACCCGAAGGGAATTTTTAGCAGCAATAGGCAACCCGACATCTGGCCCAAGGAATATTATTTAACGTTATATGATGAGTCCCGTTTTAGACTTTCGGCCAGCGCTTTTTGTCATAGGAATTCTTTTGGTCACCTTGGCCATTGCGATGCTGGCCCCGTTTCTGGTGGACCTTGCAGTCGGCAACAGAGATTGGCAAGTTTTTGCAAGCTCCGGATTACTAACGCTTTTTGTGGGGGGCGTTTTGATGCTCACCAACAGGTCGCCGATATCTCATTTAACCATTCGCCAGACGTTTATTCTCACCGCAGCCAGCTGGCTAATTCTAACGATGTTCGCGGCACTACCTTTTCTATTTTCAGAACTGGAGATGACCTACACCGACGCATTCTTTGAGGCTATGTCCGGCATAACCACCACGGGTTCTACCGTAATGACTAATCTTGACAGAGCTCCAGAAGGGATTTTGCTGTGGCGCGCACTTTTACAATGGCTCGGAGGAATCGGAATTATTGTTATGGCGGTTGCAGTCTTGCCCATGCTTCGGGTCGGCGGCATGCAATTATTTAGAGTCGAAGCTTTTGATACTTTGGAGAAAGGGCTCCCGAGGGCGGGGCAGATCGCTGCAGGAATTGGTGGCGTTTATTTAGGTTTAACGATCATCTGGTGGTTAGGCCTGTGGGCGCTAGGCATGGGTCAATTTGATGCCGCCGTCCATGCCATGACAACTATCGCCACCGGCGGGTATTCAAGTTCTGATGGATCCGTAGGATTTTTTAATAGTCGCAGTATAGAGATTTTCATAATTTGCGGAATGTTAGTCGGATCGCTCCCATTTATCTTCTACTTACAATTTGTCCGAACGGGCTCCTATGCCTTACTCAGGGATTCGCAAGTCCGCTATTTTATCTCCATTGCGGCTTTGAGCTCATGTTTGATAACAATATGGCTCTGGCGGACAACCGAGGACTTTTCCTTCGCTGCAGCGATCAAGGGCGTTTTCAATACTGTATCCATCATGACAGGGACAGGTTATTCGGCGGATGATTACCAAACTTGGGGTGCTTTCCCGCTAATCATTCTTTTCTTCCTGATGTTCGTAGGCGGCTGCGCGGGTTCCACATCCTGCGGTATCAAGGTCTTCCGTTTTCAGGTGCTTGGCGCCATTGTTCGCAATCAATTCCTGAAAATGCTGCACCCGCATGGCGTGTTCATGCCGCACTATAATCATCGCCCCATCGATAATGAAATTGTTCTATCAGTGATGAATTTTTTCTATCTATTTATGATCTCTTTTGCGGTTTTAGCGCTGACCCTGGGTGCTCTCGGCCTCGATTACATTACGGCTATATCGGGTGCGGCAACGGCCATCTGCAATGTTGGTCCAGCAATGGGTCCGATAATAGGTCCAACAGGAACCTTCGAACCCCTACCTGACACCGCGAAATGGGTGCTATCTGCAGGAATGCTCTTGGGCCGGTTAGAACTATTTACAGTGCTGATGCTGTTGTTCCCCTCATTTTGGCGCAACTGAGGCAGAGATAGATAAAAAGGAATTGGGAGCCTGCCCATTTCCCAATCAATAACTCCTCCATGTCTGAAAGTGGTTTTGAATTTGTTTCTCCAGCGCCGTGTTGAGATCGTTTATCATGTTTTCTACGATCTTGAACCAAATCTCCTCCCGATGCGCCAGCGTGGAATTTTCTGAAACTGTCCTGGTACGAGTTGATCGAGATGTAACCATTGCGCGACGGGTTCCATCTGGCGCGAATATTTCCAATATAATCTCAACTTCCCCATCGTATCGCTCAGATTGCTCCACAAGAAAGGCCCGGCTTAGGCCTTCGGTGCGTTTGAGAGGCACCTCTGTTACACCAGCTTTGGTAATTGTTGCCCGAAGGTTGTCTACGCCACCAACCGCCTTGAGACGATCTTCTAACCAATAAACCGCTGCGATTGAAGGCTTGATGGGAAACAAATGTTCAACGTTGGGCGTGGTGCGGGGTGACACGAAGGTGTTGCGGATCTGAATAGAGTTAACATTCAGTCGGATTGGTTCTAAATGGCTAAATCGTAAATCAGGAAAATTTTCTCTCGGCGGGGTCTGGACACACCCTGCCATTAACAGGCTCAAGCAGATTACATGAACAAAATGGCTTAGCGAAAATCTCATATTTTAATCCTCACTTGAGAAAAATACACCGTCACAAATATTAAGGGCCGGCAACTTGACAAATCTGATCGATTTCCCCGGGCCCAAACCTATAAGTCTCATTGCAAAATTCGCAATTTACGAGGACTTGGCCATCAATTTTCATCTCTTCAATCTCATTTTTTGGGAAACTACCCAAGACCTCCTCAACGCGGCCCTTCGAACACCGGCACAACATTTGAAGGGCCTCGATTGGGAATACTCTCACCCCGTCCTGGTGAAACAATCTAAAAAGTAAATCGGTAGGCGACACATTTTGGTTCAGTAATTCAATATCCGTACAACTTTCCATCATGATAACTGCACGATTCCAAGCCTCATTATGATCCAGGATTCCATTTTCCCCGGATTGAAACTGGAAACCTTTCTTTGCAAGCCTCTGAACCATCAACCCCCCGCCGCTCCAGACACCCTCATCAAGGGCAACTGTGATTTTAAACGCCGTCTCTGATTGAACCGACTGCAGAAAATAGGCCCGTGCGCTCTCAGCAAGTGATGTTCCTTCCAGAGGAACAATTCCCTGATAGGGGCTCGAGGAGTCCGAATATTTCAAATTGAACACCAATCTCCCTGAAGGCAACAATTCAGACAATGGCAATTCATCCTGTTGTTGAGCCACTAATGCTGCAACACCAGATTCATCAAAACGAGCATAGCCTCGGACATTCCCATCCTGGGTAACATCTACCACCAACAACCGGATAGCTCCCTCTCCGATGGCCTGGACGGTCAAAACCCCTTTGCGCTTTAAGGTACCTGATAATATCGCCCCTACGACCACCAACTCACCCAGATGCTTAGCAACGATTGACGGGTATTGATGAGCGCTCAGAATTCTCTGCAGGGCCGGTCCCAGGCGAACCAGCCTACCCTGCGCAGCCATTGATTCCACTTGAAAGGGTTGAACAAAATCGTTCAAAACTGTCACTGGGACATGCACCACATCAGAATCCCTTTTTGGACATGAAGCCTATTTTCAGCCTCATCCCAAACGACTGACCGGGGGCCATCCAAAACAGAGGACGTGACCTCTTCGCCACGATGCGCAGGGAGACAATGCATAAATACCGCGTCTCGGTTAGCATGCGCCATTAAAGCCTCATCAACCCTATAGGGCCCCAACAATCGATGGCGCCGTTCACTTTCTTTGTCGCCCATAGAAACCCAAGTATCAGTTACAACACAACTTGCACCCGCTACGGCTTCTATTGGATCCTCAACAACATTTATTTTTACACCCAAGCCTCGGGCCCTATTAATTTCTGCATCCGGCAACTTTAGCTCCGAGGGACTTGCGATCGACAATTCAAAGCCAAATACCATCGCAGCTTGCAACCATGTCAACGCCATATTATTCCCATCTCCGCACCAAGCCACACGGGCTTGAGAAATGGAACCAACATGTTCTTCGTAGGTAAGAATATCAGCCAACAATTGGATAGGATGAGAATAATCGGTAAGTCCATTGATGACAGGCACAGTGGAATTACGCGCAAGTTCCCCGAGTTTATCGGGATGATTTGTTCGAAGAACAATAGCATCAACGTAGCGGCTGAGGACACGAGCAGTATCAGCTATGGTCTCTCCTCGTCCGATCTGTAAATCGTTCTGATTTAAAACAACAACTTCACCGCCGAGCTGCTTCATACCGACCTCAAAAGACACCCTTGTTCGGGTTGACGGTTTTTCAAATATCATCGCAAGGGTTTTACCTGCCAACGGGTTTGTTTCGCCCTTCCCCGCTTTAAATGCCGCCCCACTGGTGATAATGGTCCTGAGTTCTCTCTCGGATATATTTGCCAATTCAAGGAAGTGCTTCGGAGGAGTCATTTATTGATCTCCTGGCATGCCCCAGAGATCATCCTGAGCGCCTCTTCAATATGCCCCTTATCAATAATCAAGGGGGGTAAAAGGCGAACGACATTATCTCCCGCAGGTACAGTCAATAGTTTTTGACGCCGACAGGCGTTGACCAGGTCTCCTGCCGGGATTAGGCACTTGAGCCCGATCATCAGTCCGGACCCCCGAACCTCCGCGAGTAATTCCGGATAGGCCATCACGATTTTATTTAAACCCTCGGCCAAAAGAGCTCCCATGTTCTTACAATGCTCAAGGAATCCTCTTTCCAGCAAAATCTCCAAAACAGCTTTAGCCACTGACATGCCAAGAGGGTTGCCCCCGAATGTACTCCCGTGAGTACCCGGGCCCATGCCACTCGCCGCCCGTTCGGAGGCCAAGCAAGCGCCGACAGGGAAGCCACCGCCAATTCCCTTCGCAAGCGCCATTACATCGGGATCGGTACCCGCCGCCTGATGCGCAAACAAGTATCCTGTTCGCCCAATGCCGGTTTGCACCTCATCGAAAAATAAAAGAATACCGAACTCATCACAAAGGTCCCGGAGCCCCGCTAGAAAAGCCCCGTCAGCCGGCCGAATTCCCCCTTCACCTTGAATAGGTTCGACAAGTATAGCGGCGGTCTTATCGGTAATGACGGATCTTGTTTGTTGCAAGTCGCCAAATGTAGCGAGATCAAATCCATCCACCATGGGTCCAAAGCCAGCCTTGTGGGCTTCATTGGCTGCTGCGGATATTGTGGTCAGAGTCCGACCATGAAAACTTCCATTAAAGGTTACTACTCGGTAACGCTCAGGATGCCCTGAAGTGCTCTGGTATTTGCGAACAATCTTTAGACCTGCCTCCACAGCTTCAGCCCCTGAGTTACAAAAAAAAGCTGTGTCCGCGAAACTATTCGTAACAAGCAAACGAGCCACTTCTTCCTGCAGAGGGATGTTATATAAATTAGAACAATGCCAAATCTTAGAGGCCTGATCTGCAAGCACTGATACAAGCTTTGGGTGACAGTGGCCGAGGGAATTAACAGCAATACCGGAACCAAAATCTAAATAGCAATCGCCCTCTGCAGTATACAGATAGGGACCCGATCCCCTTTCAAAGGCTATGTCCGTTCTGGCATAAGTCGGCATGACGTCGGAAATCACGCTTTTTCTCCCTTCTTAAGGCGAAAACTTCGCCAAATTCAAAGCCGGCACACTTAGGCCTCTCAATATCGATTGTCAACGCAAACCCATTTAAGCCTTGAGCTTATATCCTTTGGATACGAGACGATAACAAATAAGCCAAACCAACAGATTTAGAGCCCCTAAATATAGCAAACCTGCAACTAAGGAGGCATCATTGTGGCCAATAAAGCCAAACCGAAACCCATCAATCATATAAAAGAATGGATTGAGCATCGCCAATTCTTGCCAAGGGGTAGGCAGCCTCTCGATGGAATAGAATGTGCCAGACAGAAAAGATAAGGGAATGATAATGAAATTGCTAATGGCAGCCTGATGGTCAAATTTATCTGCCCAAATACCGACTAATAAACCGAGCATCGACATCAACCCTGCCGCAAGGGCCACGTGGGAAAAAATAAAAAATAAGTTGTGGATATTCATAGGAACGAAAAACCACATCCCCAACCCTACAAAGACTGCTACCAAAACGCCCCTAGCCATACCTCCTATCGAAAAGCCTAAAATTAACTCCCCCGGCATCAACGGTGGGACAAGCACATCAACGATATTACCCTGTATCTTGGACACCATCAGTGAGCTGACTGTGTTATTGAAGGAATTCTGTATCACAGCCATCATAATGAGGCCGGGCGCCAAAAATTCGACAAATGGCACCCCGCCGATGATTTGAACGGAGCGCCCCAAAGCCAAGGAAAAGATGGCCAAAAAAATCAGGCTTGTCACAACCGGGGCGACCAAAGTCTGCAGGCCCACTTTCAAAAAACGGTGCACCTCTTTCCCAATGTGAGTACGAAGCCCCAGCCAATTGACAGGCCCCAGATCCCGGGGAAGACGCAAGCTCATGATCGCAACTCCGGAAATTGAGCTCTCATTCAGTATCAGAGTGGTCGGCGTCGCCGCTTCCAGGCATCGGCGTATTGGAAGTCCCCGGTTTATTATTTTTCTGAGGCAAGGAACTTGATACATCAGCTGAGGCATTTTGGCGTTCAGTGACCAGCGCAATTCTGCCTTCCGGAGCGTTGCCTAATCGATCAACGCCAAAATAAATCGTTCGATGGGGAAACGGGATTTCTATACCTAGCTCATCAAAACGCTTCTTCATTCTCCTGTTGAACTCACGACCGACCCTCCATTGCATAATTGGCTTTGTCGTAATTCGGGCGCGGATGTTGACCGCATTATCGCCAAATGAGTCCACTCCCAACACTTCCAGAGGCTCCACAATCATAGTGCCATATACCTCGTCAGACTGTAATTCTTTTCCAATCTCATGGAGAACTTCGGTAACTTGGTCAGTATCCTCCCGATATGCCACACCAATTTCAAATAAATACCGTGAGAAATCTTTTGTCATATTCTCTACTGTAGTGACCTCACTGAAGGGCACTATATGGACATTGCCCGCTGTATCTCGAAGCCGGATGGTCCGAAGAGTTAATTGCTCGACTAGTCCAGAATGTGATCCAATTCTCACCACGTCACCAACCGCGATCTGATCCTCGGTTAAAATGAAAATTCCTGTGATGATGTCTTTGACGAGAGTCTGAGCCCCAAAACCGACAGCTAAACCGACCACCCCCGCTCCTGCCAGCAAGGGGCCTATATTTAGGCCAAGCTCAGAAAGGGTCACCAGAACGACCAAGGTTGATAAAACGACTAACAAAGTCGTCCGCAACAAGGGCAACAACGTGCGCGCCCTTGAGGAGACCAAATCCCCCTCCGTAAGATATCGCTCCACTAATGCGCTTACAAATTCCCAAATTATGATGGTAATAACAATGAGCAACGCGATAGTCAGAAGGCTGCCGATAAAACTCTGGCCCGGACCAGAAGCAAACCATGAGAGGATATCTGTCCCCCAAACTTCAAGCAGGGTCACCGCGGCGATTAACCCGATGATCAGGTTTCCGGCCCTCTGAATGAGAGGCACGTATAAATTTGTGCGAGTCTCTAGACCAGGATACCGCTTTTTTACATCTTCTTTCAGTGAAAATATCCTTTTTGTAGCAAGAAGAAGCCCAGTTGACCCAATATAAGATGCTACAAAAATCAGTGCTGTTAAGACCGTAGCCCTGAAAATAAACTCTGCCCCCTGTTCAACTTCCAGTGACCAAATCAGGAAAACGGAAGCGACGTAGCAAATTGCTAAAACATGCCAGACGGCTGCCAGTCTGGCCCTAAACGCTGAAAAAACCTCCTGATTATTCGAGGGGGAGAAAATAAACCCTGCCACCCTAGCTTTAGACTGAAGAATCAAAACCACACCCATCAACGTCATAAATAAGCCAATGATTTTGAGTAAGGTGGTGGCTTGTCCCTTAGACTCCCCAACCTGTTCCAGCAATCCCGCTCCGGCTAAACCCAAGACTGAAACATAGGTAAAACGACGCAACCAAACAAAAAGATAGTTTGCATCGATGTTGTTAAGGCCGATTAGGCGAAGGTTTGATGCTGCAGGTGCCAAAATCATGCGACCGATTGAGAGAACTGCACAAATTACAAAGACAGCGCCAAGAATTGTCTCCGACATCAACAATGCCTTTTGCGATGTTATAATGATCTCGGTAATGATCGTCCCTGAAAGCCACATAGAAACCGGGGGTATCAAATCAACTACCGTCCGCGCCAAGAGGGTCGGGAATCGGTCCCAAAATGACTCTGCTTCCCGTGTCTCAAGAAGACCTCGGGGCCTCACTAAGACACGAGAGGTAATCCAATACCCAAAAAAAGAGGCCAAAATGACAAAAAAGAGATGCCAGAAAATTTCGAGAGCCTCATCACGCCAACTCTTTGACTCCATTTTCTGAAGAATGCTCTTGATCAAAGAGGGTAACTCGGCCATTCCGGCCGAAAACGACCGTAATTTTGAACTTACATTTTGAAGTCGTTCGGAAATTAACTCGGAGGTTCGGGGTACGATCCCGCTCACTGAACCCTTGCTCTTCTGAGACTCGACGGCCGCGATGAGACTGTTGATCTGCGATATTAAACGAGCGCGCTCCTTTTCATCCTCAAGCGTTCTCGCTAGCTCTTTCAACTGAGAGATCTGCGGCTCAGTTGCACTGGGCGCCCCTAACTGAGAGGCCCGCCCCTCCACCATTGGGAGCGAGGAAAAACACAAGAACGCAAAGAAAAAAACAAGTACTTTCGACATAGGCCCATCGCGAGTTTTGCAATCGAAACAATTTAAAATCCTCGGTAGTATATCACTGCCATACCAGTCGATATAGGCGGCTCTGCACCATTGGCGCCAGTGCAAGGCTTCGATATGCTTAGCAACAAAGCGAAATTTATTGGTTTGAGGCTAATATGGGTGAATTCGGGATTGGGCAGCCAGTGACCAGAGAAGAAGATCCGAGGCTGCTAACCGGATCGGGTTATTTTTTGGATGATGTTAACTTGAGAGGTCAGGCTTACGGCTATGTCCTTCGAAGCCCCCACGCACACGCCAAAATTTTATCAATAGACACAGCTTCTGCAGAGGCCTCAGAGGGCGTAATCCGCGTTTTAACAGGGACGGACTGGTTACAAGGTAATTTTGGAACGATGCCCTGTGAGGACACTCAAACGGCACATCGTGAAGACGGTCGTCCGATGTTTCATCCCTATCGAGGAGCTCTTGTCTCAGAAAGGGTCCGATTTGTGGGGGATTATGTTGCATTTGTGATCGCGGAAACACAAACCCAAGCCCGGAACGCTGCGGAAAAGATCCAGGTGCTGTATGAGGTTTTGCCTGCTATCCCGTCCATAGAGGCCGCAATCACCCCTGGGGCCGAGCCGGTATGGCCGGACAATCCAGATAACATCGCCTTCACACTGGAAAAAGGCGATCAAACCGCGGTCGTCAAAGCTTTTGAAAAGGCCGAGCGAATTTTTACACGAAAATTTCGAATCAACAGGGTGACCGCGGTGACAATGGAACCTCGCGGATGTCTTGGGGATTTTGACGAGCGCACCCAGAGATACACCTTGTATACGGGTCTCCAGAATCCTCATCCCGTGCGTCAACAACTAACCCAAGGGGTCTTTCACATTCCCGAAACGCATATGCGAGTGGTAAGTGGAGATGTTGGAGGAAGCTTTGGCATGAGGGGCGGCACATACCCGGAATTGGCCTTGGTCCTTTGGGGGGCAAAGGTCACGGGACGACCAGTCAAATGGATTTGCGAGCGCTCAGAAGGATTTATTTCCGATGATCACGGCCGAGATAATCTGAGTGAAGTCTCAGTCGCTGTGGATGCTCATGGTCGATTTCTCGCGCTAAAAGTCCATTCTCTCGCGAGTATGGGAGCCTATCTTGCGATCCGAGGACCGAGGCCCCCGACAAACAATCTAGGAACCTTAGCGGGTGTTTACAAAACTCCCGCCGCTTACGTGCGGGTAGATGGAGTTTTCACCAACACAAATTGCACCAATCCTTACCGTGGCTCCGGGGCTCCAGAAGCCGCTTACAATATAGAGCGGATGGTCGATATTATCGCGTCAGAAATGGCTATTGATCCAGCGGTGTTGCGGAATATCAATTCTGTGACACCCGAGCAAATGCCCTGGACTAATGCTCTAGGTTTTACCTATGACTGTGGAGATTTCCCGGGCAATCAAGACAAAGCATTAAAGGCTATCGACTACACGAATTTCCCGGAACGCCTGAATCAATCTTTAGCCCAGGGAAAACTGCGGGGTATTGGAATTTCCAACACGGTTAAAAAAACCTCATCGCCTTTTCCGGAAACTTGCCAGCTGCGTTTCGATCCATCAGGTACCCTCACAATGATTATGGGAACCATCAGCCATGGTCAGGGTCACGAGACAATTTTCAAACAAATAGTTTGCGATAAATTAGGCGTCGACCCAACAATCATCCGTTTTGTTCAGGGCGACACGGACATTGCGTCTTACGGGCGCGGGACTTTTAATTCAAGGTCCACATCTATCGGAGGATCGGCTGCTGCTCTAGCCTGTCAAAAAACGGTCGAAAAAGGGAGAAAGATAGCTGCGCATTTGTTGGAAGCTGCCGTCGGAGACATTGAGTTTTCTGAAGGCCTCTTCACTGTTTCCGGAACCGATCGCTCGATATCTCTGATAGAGGTAGCAAAAAAATCCTTCCACGCAGCCTCAATGCCGCCAGACATTGAACCAGGACTTGATGAGCAGGGTGTGTTTAAGCCCGAATACTGGAACTGGCCAACTGGCGTGCAAATCTGCGAGGTGGAAATAGATCCTGAGACTGGGACAACGAACATTCTAGATTTCGTTTGCGTGGACGATGTTGGAACTGTGATAAATCCGTTACTCCTGAAAGCTCAAATGCATGGAGGCATCGCACAGGGGATCGGCCAGGCATTGATGGAAGACGTTCATTTCGCTCACTCCAGCGGACAGCCCTTGTCAGGTTCATTAATGGATTACTGTATGCCCAGAGCGGATGACTTTTGTTTCATGAACATTATCAGTGCCCCTACCATCACGGCTTCTAACCTTATCGGAGCCAAAGGCGGCGGCGAGTCTGGACCCACCGGTGCTTTGCCTGCAACAGTTAACGCCGTAATACATGCCCTGAAACCTCTTGGCATAGATCACATTGACATGCCCGCCACACCTTATCGAATTTGGAAAGCCATTCATCACTCAAAGCAAGCCGTTCCGAGTAACCAAACAGGGAGTCGTATCGATGGATGATCCTTCAATTTCCGGCAAAGTCTGTATCGTTACCGGAGGCACACGAGGTCTAGGAAGGGCGATGGCTTTGGCACTGGTGGATGCGGGGGCAAAAGTTCTAGCGCCCGGACATATTCCAGGGGACATCCCTATCGTCGAAAAGGAAGTACAAAAAATTCGGCGAAATACAGGAGGGGAAATTCATGCGATGCTGGCCGATCTCCGGACATCGGCCGATTGCGACAATATTGTTCAGACTGCTCTCGATCGATACGGGAAATTGGAAGTCCTTATCAACAATGCCGGATTGGGGATGAGGCCTTTTTCTGAAAATTTTATGACGGATCCTGTCAAATTTTGGGAAACAGACAAGGACCAAGTCCAGGCAACACTGGACACAAATGTTATGGGGGCTTTCTTAATGGCAAAAGCCGCCATCCCACCAATGTTAAAAATTGGCTGGGGTCGAATAATCAATGTAACAACGAGCATAGGAACCATGCAGCGCCGAGGATTTTTTCCCTACGGGCCATCGAAGGCGGCTCTTGAAGCCGCAACCCAAGTTTGGTCGGAGGATCTCGCAGGCACAGGGGTTACTGCGAATGTTTTGATCCCTGGCCGTGCAGCAAACACCGATATTATGCCAACGGACTGGCGCAAAAATGGTCTCCATCGATCCGGTTCGGATCCAGCTCCTCCCGAAATAATGGCACCTCCCGCCCTATGGTTAGCGTCCAATGCATCCGATGGTTTTAATGGGCTTCGCTTCGAAGCGGATAAGTGGGATACAGAGATAGACCCCACAGATGCGGCTCGGAAAAATTCGAGGCCAGTTGGCTTTGAACTCCATGAACCGGCGTAGATATTATCATAAGGTTCGCCGAATCTATTTTCTGAAAGAATCCAAATCCGAAGATTGTTAACGCTAAATTATCACTTGCCAGTAGGAGTTTTCGGAGCGACGCTGGCGGCAGAATAGAAAGGGTTCGCCATGCGAAATTTTGGGATACAGGTAGTAAAATTTTTGGCGCCTTTCTGCGCCATAATTATTATGGTCAGTGTTTCATCAAGCGCGAACGCTGACCCTATTAAAGACCGAAGGGCAATTATGAAGGCTGTGGCGTCTGCAAACAAGAATATAAGGGACGCCGCAAAGCGCGGGGACATTAGTGCTGCTATAGAAAATGCCAAGTCACTGGTTGAACAAGCTGAAAAGTTTTTGTCGCTTTTCCCCCCAGGCACAGGACGGGATAAGCTTGACCCTCGATTAACAAGGTCAAAGCCCGAAATCTGGTCCAACTGGGAAGAATTTAAATCAGCCAACGCAGCAATGATTTCTGCAGCCCGAGTGGTCATGAAAGGCGACATGTCAGGTGTCCCCGAAGTTGGAGGGACATGTGCGGGATGTCATCGTAACTTTAGGGGTGCAAAGGTTCGGTAATTTGTTCAGGCTGAGACCTGAAACTTAGAGAATAGAAGTATCTAAATTTTCATAATAAGGTTTTTCTGTTGAGGCGAGATACCTGTTCTGCTTTCGCCCTTTTCGTATGGCGTTTTGATTGTTCGTCCTGCGAAATCGAGTACCCTGCGACAGAAAATTCTGCGAGAGAGGTAAGAAGATAATGGGTGAATTTGGTATTGGACAATCTGTTCCCAGAACAGAAGACCCCAGACTTCTCAAGGGGCAAGGCCAATTTGGTGATGATTTTTCTCTTGCCGGACAAGCTGTCGGCTATTTTCTTCGCTCGCCCCACGCACATGCCGAAATAGTGGACCTTAATGTCGAAAAAGCCCGAGACATGCCCGGGGTCCTATCCATTCTTACTGCAGCAGATCTTAAGAGCATGGGTCTTGGCCCATTCCCTTTTATGGTTCAGCGTCAAAAACGGGATGGAACCATTCAGCACGCACCAAGGCAGGGTCTAGCCTTAGACCGTGCCCGTTTCGTCGGGGATCCCATTGCGTTCGTTACAGCGGAGACACTTCATCAAGCGAAGGACGCGGCCGAAGCCATCGAAGTTAATTTCAATCTATTGCCAGCTTTTACCGACCTCGAAGCCGCAGGTAGAGAGGGAGGCATTCCAATTTGGGATGATTGCCCCGACAACGAAGCATTTTACTTTGAATTGGGAGACAAAACCGCAGTCGACATGGCATTTGAGACCGCAGATCACATCACAAAAATTGATTATCGTGTGAATCGGGTTTCTGCAAATGCGATGGAACCAAGAGTTTCCATCGGCGATTATGACCGACGCACGGAACGCTTTCTTCTGACAACCAGCACCCAGCAGGTGCATGGTATTCGAACGCACCTCTCGACTGTTCTTCAGGTGCCGGAAGCTCGCATCCGGGTCTCTGCAGGCGATGTCGGAGGCGGTTTTGGTATGAAGGGGGAAATGTATGATGACCAGCTCCTTGTTCTCCTGGCATCTCGGGCAATTGGTCGGCCTGTAAGATGGACAGCTGACCGTACCGAGTCACTTATGTCAGACACCCACGCCCGAGATAACATCGTGAGCGCAGAGCTCGCGCTTAACGCGAACGGAAAATTTCTGGCTTTTCGGGTTAGAACCTTGGCCGCCCTTGGAGCCTACATGTCTATGATGACCGCCCACTCTCCAACAAACAACCTCGGCGGTCTGGCAGGCGTCTACACGACCCCGGCCATACATGTTTCGGTCTCAGGATTTTTTACAAATAACAATAATACCGCCCCCTATAGAGGGGCCGGCCGGCCAGAGGCGAGCCTTGCCATCGAAAAAGCTATAGATAAAGCGGCATACGAATTGGGAATAGATAGGGCGGAGCTTCGGCGGCGGAATATAATTCCTCCAAAGGCACTCCCTTATCAAACCGGACTTATTTTTAAATATGACTCCGGCCGATTTGAGGAGTCGCTCGACAAAACCTTGAGGATAAGCGATTGGAAAAAATTTGAGGAAAGACGACAAGCTTCGCAAGCAGCAGGTAAACTTCGGGGGATTGGTATCTCGTTTGCGATTGAACAATCGGCCGCCCCTATCGAGGAAACCGCAGAAATACGGTTTGACAGTAAAGGTGGATGCACAATCTTATTAGGTACTGTTGCGCAGGGACAGGGTCACGATGTCACTTTTAAACAGATCGTCAATGATCTTCTTGGGATATCTCTCGAGAATATAACCCTCCTTCAGGCTGACACCGATATTGTCGCTCATGGCCGAGGTACATTCGGGTCGAGATCAGCTGGAAACGGAGGCGGCGCGCTGTTAATGGCCAGTAACCGGATCATAGAAAAAGGTAAGATTTTCGCCGCCCACATGCTTGAAGCCGCGCCAGAGGATATCGAGTTCGATAACGGGAACTTTAAAATTGGGGGCACGGATCGACAACTTGCCATGGTCGAGGTGGCCCAAAAAGCCTATGATCTTAGCCTACCACCAGGAATAGAACCTACCCTTCAAGCCCAAGCGGCATTTAAGCCCATGGCACCAACCTTTCCGAATGGATGTCACATCTGCGAAATCGAAGTCGATCCTGAAACAGGATTGATAGAGTTCCACCAATATGTCGTGGTGGATGACGTGGGTACAGTAGTCAACCCTTTACTTCTGAAAGGCCAGATTATTGGCGGGATTGCTCAGGGTCTCGGACAGGCTATCTGCGAAGATGTCGCCTATGATCATCAGAACGGGCAGCTCCTGTCCGCGTCCTTTATTGACTATTGTATGCCAAGGGCAGATAACTTTTGTTCGATAGAGGTAGTGAGCAATGGCGACCCCTCACCAACCAACCCGCTTGGGATCAAAGGAGCAGGAGAGGCCGGATGCGTGGGAGCACTGCCATGTGTGCAAAGTGCTTTGATTGATGCCCTGCGACCTCTTGGTATTTTTGATGTGCCGATGCCCGCGACACCTCACAAAATTTGGCAATTGATTGCTACACATCAGTGAACTTATGAGACCGTTTCCAGGAAAAAGGCCCCGATTCTACGACCTTACAGCGCACATGTCCTGAAACCGGAAAAAAAATCGCGCCGATCTAGGCTGGCGAAATGTCGAAAAGTATTCCATACCGCGCGAGGTCGTGTTGCCCAAGACCCCCCCCTCAATACAGGATGAGTTCCGTCCATAAATGGTCGCGATAGATGTGCCATCACGTCCGGAGAGTAACCCGGGTAATCAGAAAGTACCGATTGGGTCCACTCCCAAACATTACCCACCATCTGACGCACTCCATAACCGCTATCACCTGCTTCATATGCATAGACAGAACAGGGTCCCGAAGCCTGGCAGTCCAGATTAGCAAGATTTTGACTCCAGGTTTCGTCCCCCCATGGATATCGGTTCTTTGGGCCTTGAATTTTATCTGGAGCCCGGGGTTCTAGAGAGGCCGCTATTTCCCATTCCCCCTCCCAAGGAAGTCGACGCCCTGCCCATCGACACCAGGCATCCGCCTCAAACCAACTTATGTGATCGACCGGGTGATCTACTCGAAGAGGCTGCCAACACTGGAAACTGCGGCGTTCCCAGCATCCAGAATCATGACGCCAATAAATCGGATGGGAAGCCTTTGCATAACACCGCCAACCCCAGCCTGCTCGAGACCAAAGTTCTTCTCGCTGGTATCCATCGTCCTCAATAAAATCACGAAACTCTGAATTGGTGACTGGAAAGCGCGATATCGAGAACGGTTTCACCTCATATCCATGGCCCCATTTCTCATTATCTAAATAAAAAGGATCTTCTGGAACGGCTCCAAGGGAATGCACACCTCCCGGAATATACAAGTCACCGGACTTTACCTCGTCGACCTCAGGCAAATCAAAACCCAAAAAATCGGGCGGTTGCAGACCAAGCGTCTGACGCTGACTAATCAAGTTTTCGGCAAGCATATCCTCTCTTTGCACGCACATTCGACACAAGAAAGTTACTTCTGGCGACGCCAAAGGACCGTCTCCGAGAGCTGCTGGGATCGCGTCGATTACTTTCGAGGAGTAAGAGACAAGGGCATCACGCCGCGGAATATCCAGCTCCCAAAGTGCCTGGTGCGAATTAGAGAGATCGTCGAAAAGATTGTCCAGCTCCGGGAGATTTCGGGGTCTTGAACCTGAAGGGCGCAAGAGATATCGGTCATAAAGCCAGGCGATATGGCCGAAGATCCACAATGGAGGTGTTAAGATACGTCGGCGAGGGCCGATCAAATGATACTCATCCAGATCCTTGACCAGAGACAAAGAACGCGAATTCGCACTTCTAACAATCCCCCAAAGGTATTCGACCGACATGGGTTCTAATGTCGAAGGAGCTCTCGTCGCTGGCATTTTTAAATTGCACCTGCTTATAGGCGTTGGACGCGATTTATTTTATGGGCTAAATGCATAGCGCGTTATTTACTTTTGAAGAAGAGAAATGGAATTCGATAATCAATTTGAGGTGGCCGTTTCAGCCGACGAGGCCTGGAAAATTCTTATGGACATTGAGCGGATTGCGCCATGTGTGCCAGGAGCGGAACTGACGGAAGTCGTTAATGATAAAACCTATAAAGGGAAAATTTCAGTCAAACTTGGGCCCGTTGCCCTAACCTTTAACGGCACTACGAGTTTTGAGGATATCGATGAGCCTCAAAAAACAGCGCGCCTTACCGCACAAGGGAATGACACGAAAGGCAGGGGGGGAGCCAATGCAAAAGTTTCCTTCCAAATTGAGGATAACGGTCACGGGGCCCGTGTGGTCATCAGCACTAACCTTCAACTTTCGGGTTCTGTCGCCCAATATGGTCGCGGTGTAGGTATGATCAAGGATCTCGCTCAACAAATCATAAATCAGTTTGCAGAAAATTTGAGGGTCAAAGTTATAGAGCCCTCCAAAGACCCCAAAAAAACCGATATGCCTCCGGCGCAAGCGGCTGCTCCGGTTCAAGTGGGAACTATGGGCCTAAGGGCGATCTGGAATGCCTTTTTGGGAAAGTTAAAAAATATCTTTGGGATGGCCGATTAGGCTTCAGGCCAGACGGTCTATGCTAGTGGAGTTGTGCGATTTCTTCGGTCAGATCATGTTCACCCAGCTCTCCTGAAGTCGGACCCGCCTGATGGTGAATGATTTGCCATTTTCCGCCCTCAAATAGGAACACATTGGTCGCCACGAGATGACCTCCCCCCAATTTTTCATAGCAGACCACTAAACCAACTTTACCAAGTACGCGCCCGACCGCTTTAACAGGCTGGATCGAGGACAGGTCTGGTGAACCCAGAATAGCAGCCCAACTGGCGACAACATCCTCATATCCCCGCAAGGCGGTCCAACCGGGATGAATGCAAACAATATCATCACTCTTAAGCCAGAGTTTCTGCATGCCCTCCAAATTTCCATCAGAGAAAACCTGGTAGAAAATCTCATTGGCAAAAAGCAGGCTCTGCGTATCAGTCATTAATCTTAGGTACCGAGAGAACTTGGCGCGCCCGGGAAGATTCGAACTCCCGACCCCCAGATTCGTAGTCTGGTGCTCTATCCAGCTGAGCTACGGGCGCTTTACTGATAACTTATCCCTATTGCCCGGAAACAACAAAGCGACGGACGGTACTTAAAATGTATCGCCATTGCAAGAGGTTCCCGATTTGAAATGAAAAATCACCGAAAACCAGCTTGTTAAGATTTGCCCCTTTGATTAGTATATGGGCAGTTTACGCATCGTTCTTGGTAGAATAGGAATTGGGGCTCTTGGGGTTGGTTCTCGTGCTCCAGTATTAAAAATAACGAAGTGAGGCCCGGCGAATGCCCCGGAAGAATACCGTTGCAACTCTTATTGTCTCGGCATCCCTGATTTCCGGATGTTCGATGATGGACATTTCAATGCCGTCCATGGATAGCCTATGGCCATCGTTCTTGGACAAAGAGCCTCCCCCTTCTCCCGTTCAGGTTGTGGATATTAAACCGTCCAAATCAGAGCCCCAAAAAAGAACTGTAGGTAGCCCAATAGCGCCCCCGACACTGAATTCCACCAATTTCATTCCGCCAAGTATTACACCGGGTGAAACAACTGGGACCTTTGTTGGAAAAAAGGTTCAGATGTTGAGGGCTGAACTCAGGCGAATGCAGACCGAAATCGCGGGGCAAAATAACTCGCTTCAGACCATTCGGCGTGAAACTCAGTCAAATGCAAAAAAATATCATGCTTCTATTGCGGCGATAAACTCGAAACTTCAAGTTGGGACTACTCCCGGCAACCCCTTTATGGTTCAGGAGTGGAATAAAAGTCAGCAGCTCCTGTCCAAAATTGACGGAGATATAGGTAAAATGAATGGGCTAGCGAACTCTGTCGCTGGTTCAAGTACCATGTCCGCTTACCTTCTCGAAACTACCAGAGCAGCTTATGGCGTTACAGGAGCGGTCGATGAAGACCATCGGCAACTTGCGATTCTTGAAGATGAAGTCAATAGGACCGTGGTCCTTATTGATAGGTTGCTTAATGAGCTTAGTGAGGACATCGCACGCCAGTCATCCTACGTATCCAATGAAAGAATGAACCTTACAACCCTTTCCCTAGGGGTTAAAAACGGTGAGTTGCTTGGAAACAGCTTGTCCAATCGCGCATACAACGCTGTGGGCGGAATGGTACAAAATCCGAGCGCTCCTCTGATCGACCGGAAGCCTCTCGTCATTATTCGTTTCGACCGTCCAAATGTCCAGTACAAGCAGGCACTGTATACCGCGATAAATCGGGCTCTCCAGCGTCGATCCGACGTTGGATTTGATATTGTTGCTGTGACGGCAGGACAGGGTTCTAATGCTCGAATCACCGTCGAGAGCAATAAAGCGAAAAGAAATGCCGAAGCCGTTCTTCGCTCTCTCTCCGAAATGGGCCTGCCTTTGGAGCGCGTTCGTTTATCGTCCACAACCAGTCCTGCAGCACGCTCTAACGAGGTCCACGTATTTGTCCGTTAAATTCAACTCGAGTATCTGCAACCTGTCAGAGGCTGGAGGCCGCTTGAAATTGGGTCAGTTTCGATGACCCACTTTACTCAGGCTATCTGACCCAAAGCCCAAGCCAACCGTTAAAATAAAAAACATGTTGCAGTTTGGTCGCTTGGCATCAGGGGCCACATTGGCGCAAAATGCTAGACTGCAACATTGTCGATGAGCCTGGCTTTTCCAATGTGGGCAGCCGCTAGGAGCCGCGCGGGACTATGCAATATCTCCATCGGGGCCAAGGTGTGTGCGTTACAAAGCTCAAAATAATCAATCTTTGAAAAACCCGTATTCAAAAGGTTTGCCTTCGCTTGCTCACAAATTTTCCCGACCTCTTTCGGTTCCTGCAATATCTGCGCAGATGCCCATGTCAGCATTCGATAGAGCCCAGATGCCTGTATCCGCTGATCGGGACTCAAATAAGCATTCCTAGATGACAGAGCCAGCCCATCTGTCTCACGCATAGTAGGGCTTCCTACGATCTCGACTGGGATATCTAAATCAATGGCTAACCTCCGAATTACCTGCAACTGCTGATAATCTTTTTCTCCGAAGATTGCCTGATCCGGCTGTGTTTGCATTAAGAGTTTTGTTACGACGGTAGCGACCCCGTCAAAGTGTCCAACTCGGCTTAAACCACACAGACCCTCCGACAGGCCCTCAACTCGGACACTTGTAGAAAAACCAGTCGGGTAAATTTCTGGCGATGTCGGAGCAAATAGTAAATCGGCATTATTCGTTTCTAATAAATGAATATCCTTTTCCAGATTCGAGGGATACGTTCCCAAATCTTCGTTGCAGCCAAATTGCATCGGGTTCAAAAAAATGGTGACGACGGTTCGATTGCATAATTTTTTCCCGGTTCTTAACAAACTTAAGTGACCCTCATGCAAAGCGCCCATGGTTGGAACCAGCGCAATTGTTTTTCCAACAGAACGCCACCCTGCCAGGGCTTTTCTGAGATCCTGAATCTTGTCGACAATTAACATAGCCTGACTCTCGGAGCCCTCATCTTTTATTGGGCCCCTTCCGAAAAACATTTTCTTCCCCCGGAAATCTTCGAGCCCTAACATCACCTGCGTAGGCCGCCGCCGCTTTTTGAATTTCCGATCCCAGGTCGGCGTACCTTTTAACAAATTTAGGGGTAAAGCCGCTGAACATTCCTACCATATCTTCCGTGACCAACACTTGTCCGTCACAATGTACGCTCGCTCCAATCCCGATCGTTGGCGTGGGGACAGCCAAGGTCACATCGCGGCCAACACTTTCCAAAACGCCCTCAACCACGATAGCAAATGCTCCCGCATCAGATATTGCTCGGGCATCAGCGACAATTTTAGCAGACTCACGTTTGCTTCGACCCCTCGCCCTATATCCTCCCAAGTTATTTACGCTTTGCGGTGTCAGTCCGACATGCCCCATTACAGGAATACCCCGCTCCACTAAAAACGCGACCGTCTGGGCCATCTCCACCCCACCCTCCAATTTCACCGCGCCACAGTTGGTTTCTCTCAAAATACGGGCAGCGTTCCGAAAAGCTTGTTCAGGAGACTCCTGGTAGGAACCAAAAGGCATATCGACGGTCACACATGCGCGTTGGGACCCCCGAACAACGGCCGCCCCATGCCCTATCATCATTTCCAAGCTCACGCCCAGCGTACTGTCCATCCCGTACAAAACCATTCCGACAGAGTCCCCAACAATGAAAACATCAGTCACGGGATCAAGATAGGAAGCAATTGGCGCACTATACGCGGTCAAGGAAACAATCGGCTCTCCACCCTTTCGGGCCTTCAAGTCGGGAGCGGTTATACGAGTTCTAAGGTTTGAAGCGCTCAACTATCCTCTCCGAGTTTTTCCAGGTCTTGCCACTCGATTGATGGCATCGTTAGGATGTTTACCTGTAAAAAGAAGGGTAAAAAAGTATTTCCTTCAGTATTATCAAAATTATGAGAGAATTATTAAATAAGAAGGTGATACGCAGCGAGAGACTGGGTTGGCTCGTCATTGCAATATCCATGACGAGCTGCGCAGGAGTCTCAGATAACGGCGCCGTTCACCGGTCTCCCGTGTATGCTGAAAAACAAATGGTAAGCGCTGCCAATCCGCACGCGACCCGCGCCGGTCTGGAAATTCTTAGATCAGGTGGTGGAGCAGTCGATGCTGCAATCGCTGTTCAAATGGTTTTAACTCTCGTGGAACCCCAGGCATCAGGGATCGGCGGCGGCGGATTCTTGCTGCATTTTTCTCCCCCCGATCAAGGAGATTCGAATGCCAGTATGAGTGCTTATGATGGACGGGAAACCGCACCCTCGAACTCGGATGAAAGTCTTTTTTTAGACAAAAAAGGGAAACCCTTGTCTTGGGATCAACGAAAAATTGGTGGCCGCAGCGTGGGAGTTCCAGGAATTTTAAAAATGCTGGAACTAGCGCACGCCCAGCATGGCAAGGTAGCATGGGAAAAGCTTTTTCAGCCGGCGATAAAGCTTGCGCGGGAAGGATTTTTAGTGTCTCCGCGCCTGCACAAAATGATTCGAAATGATAAATTTCTCTTCTCATTTCCAGGTGCACGCAAATTTTATTACCTGCCGAATGGATCTCCTTTACCTGTCGGTTATCGTCTAAAAAATTTAGAACTCGCGGATCTCCTTGAACGCATCGCTAAGAGAGGGACTGACGCATTTTACCGCGGGATCATGGCAGAGAAGATTGCTCGGGCGGTGCGAGAAACCCATCACCTTCCTGGCCAAATAATGTCAGAAGATATCGAGACCTACGCAGCAAAACGACGGGAAATCCTCTGCAACCCATATCGCATTTGGATAATATGTGGGATGCCGCCTCCGACTTCGGGTGGCATTGCAGTCATTCAAATCCTAAAATTATTAGAGAGATTTGATATGGATCGGCTCAAACCGAATACAGCTCAAGCGGTCCACCTGATAACGGAGGCAAGTCGCCTGGCCTTTGCAGATCGGAACCAATATCTGGGGGATCCAGATTTCATAAAAATATCTACGCGCAAATTAGTTGATGAGAGTTACTTAAGTTCGCGGTCTGCTCTTATTTCAGTGTCTAATTCAATGGGAAAAGCTGAAGCAGGAGAAATTGATCTTGTGATTGGGCAGAACTCATTGATACCTGATGAGGGTGATCAAAGACCTGTGTCAACAAGTCACATATCAATCGTGGACCAGTGGGGTGAAGCCATTTCGATGACGACGAGCGTTGGAACACCTTTTGGCTCCCGTATCATGGTGTCCGGCTTTATTTTAAATGACCAGCTTGCAGATTTCGCACCAAATCCTCGGGATCAATCTGGAAATTGGAGAGCTAATCGTCCAGGGCCCGGAAAAAGACCGCGCAGTTCTATGTCGCCTACTCTAGTATTGGACAAAAAACGGAATCTGGTCATGGCAGTCGGTTCACCTGGTGGTTCTAATATCATCGGATATGTGGCCAAAACTCTAATAGGAGTTTTGGATTGGAAATTAGACATGCAAGCGGCGATCGATTTACCCAACTTTACAAATAAGAATGATCGAACCGAGCTTGAAAAAGGAAGCTCCCTGGCGAAACTTCGCAAAGATCTTCGGTCACTAGGGCACAACATTCGACTCCGAACGAAGACCAGTGGATTGCATGGCATCAGGGTAACGCTTAGGGGCCTGGAAGGCGGAGCTGATACTCGGCGAGAGGGCATTGTGCTCGGAGACTAAACAGTAGGTGTCAGTCAAATGAGAGCCTTTAGGCAATTACCGGGAACCATTAGAGGTGCCGTATGGATGATCCTGGGGGGAACCTCCTTGGTGCTACTTGCGGTCACCATACGCGAGCTTGAAGGCCGTTACGGCGTCTTACAAATGATTTTCATGAGAAGCGTTATCAGCCTAATTCTGATTCTTCCTTGGGTGTTAAAACAAAAACGAGAGGAAATAAAAACCCGACGCCTTGGACTGCATCTCTTTCGTAACACTGTACATTACCTGGGTAATGTAGGGTGGTTTCTGGGTGTAACGCTTGTGCCCCTTGCAGATCTCTCCGCCCTTCAGTTTACAGTGCCCTTATTCACCATTTGCTTTGCGGCACTAGTTCTTCCCGAAAAGGTAGGCACCCATCGTTGGATCGCCACCGCAATTGGATTCGCTGGCGCGCTGGTTGTTATAAGGCCTGGATTTATCGCTCTTGATTTAGGAACGGTAGCTGTAATCGCTTCCGCGGTGTGCTATGCAGCTTCGCAAGTCTCGACCAAGTCTCTTTCGGAGACCGATACACCCAACGCAATCCTTTTTTATATGTCCATAATTTTCATACCAGTGTCGGCCATCCCGGCTGCAATAGATTGGATAGCCCCGACTTGGGGAGATGCTATCCCAATTTTTCTCCTGGGTTTATTCGGCTACCTTGCACACGCTTGTATCATCCGATCATTTGCAGCAGCTGACGCAAGTTTCGTTATGCCTTTTGATTTTATTCGCCTCCCAATCGCCGCTATTATCGGTTTCCTATTGTACACGGAACAGCCAGATCTCTGGGTTTGGCTTGGAGCTATCATTATTTTTGGGGCAACGTATTACAATACACGACGAGAAAGCCTGAGGTTTTAGTTTAAACTGGGCGCGAATTAAAAATTTACTTAACAGAAAATACAAGATCATGAATCCACCCAAAATTTCGAAACTTGACCATGTTGTCTTGCGAGTTTCCGATATCAAAAAATCAATTGCGTTCTACAGAGATATTTTGGGTTGCACCGAAGCACGTATCAAACCCGAAAGCGGTCTCTACCAATTTCAGGCCGGTGCATCGATGATTGATCTTGTGCCACAAGATAGCGAGCTGGGCCGGCGTGAGGGTTATGGCCCGCCCGAAAAAGGTCGCAATGTGGATCACATTGCTCTCAAAATCGAAAACTTCAATGAAAAAGACTTACAGCATTATCTCGAAGCACACGGGATTAAGGTTACCGAATCTGGCCGACGGTTTGGAGCCGACGGCTTCGGACCTTCTATCTATTTTTCTGATCCAGATGGGAATATAGTAGAGCTGAAGGGTTGATCATTAAGCTGAAGGGCAACGCCTTTCCAAGGGAGATAGAATGCTAAAAATTTTGGGTAGGAAAACATCCTCAAACGTACAGAAAGTTCTCTGGGCATGCGGGGAGATGGGCCTGGACTTTGAGAGAGAAGACATCGGCGGACCATTTGGTGGAAATGATCAAGAGAAATATCTTGCGCTAAATCCGAACGGCTTAGTGCCAACCATAATTGAGGAGGATGGTTTTACTCTGTGGGAGTCAAACTCGTGCACACGATATTTGACAAAAAAGTATGATTGTGGGGGATTGTATCCGAACAATCCCAAAATTCTAGCCGATGCAGAGCGCTGGATGGACTGGCAACTAACTGTATGTAGTCCCTCTCTAGTTCCAGTTTTTAGAGGGCTTATTCGGACCCCTGCAGAGAAGCGAGACATGAACGAAATCAGTAAGGCCCGCAACGGACTGTCTCGGTCGATGGCCATGTTGGATGCAAATTTGGCGCAAAGAGAATTCATTGCTGGCACAGAATTTACCATCGGAGATATTCCGGTAGGAATAGCTGCTTACCGATGGTTTGAGATGCCTATAGAGCGAGAAGAATATCCCAATTTAAAACGATGGTTTGATCTCTTAGCCACAAGACCAGCATTTCAAGAGCATATTATGCAAGGGTTAGAATAAACACTTTGGAAACATACTCACGAATTAATTTGGGTCTAGTTCGTGGAGTAGCGTTTCTCCGCTGCATAATAATCGTCAAACCCCACAATACTCTTTAAATGAGAGAAATCCGAGATGCCCTCTGGCTGCTCCCCTCTAGAGAGCGCCTGCAGTGACCTCTCCATTGCCGTTATAGCAGAGTTGAGCAATGTCAAAGGGTAAAGGACAACGCTAAAACCCATTTCACCCAGAGTATCCAGGGATAGAAGGGGTGTATCTCCCTGCTCAACTAGATTAGCCATCTTTGGGCCCGGAACCCCCGCACCGAAAGCCTCAATCTCTTCAACTGTCTTGGGAGCCTCTAGAAACAAAATGTCTGCCCCAATATCAGCGAAAGCTTTTATACGCCACATTGCCTCATCAAAGCCGTTGGTAGCGCGAGCATCTGTTCGTGCCATTATCAGAATATCCGCTCCCTCGTCCCTCGCATCAATCGCGGCTTTCACCCGCAAGAGGGCCTCATCCCGATCTACCACCGCTTTCCCTTGTGTGTGGCCACATCTTTTTGGTGCCACTTGATCCTCAATCATGGCACAGGCAAAACCAGCTTGGGCAAACCCCGCGATGGTCCGTCGAACATTCAAGGCATTCCCATAGCCGGTATCAGCATCGCCAATAATCGGAATTGAGACCGCACTACAAATATTCCTCCCCTGATCAAGCATCTCTGCATAAGAAATCAGCCCTGTATCTGGCATACCAAGCCGGGCAGCAGACACAGCAAACCCACTCATGAAGGACATATCGAAACCGGCTTTCTCGACCAAGCGTGCCGAAAGAGCATCATAACAAGCCGGCGTTAGATGAGGTTTTCCATCCGAAAGGAGAGCCCTAAGTTTCTCTACAGCTTTGACAGCTGCCATTTATTCACCTCATTCTTTGGCGTGGTCAAAACTAGCCTGAATAAGCCTAAAAATGAACCAGATAGCAAAAACAAAAAATATCAAACCACCCCAATATCCGACGCCATGACCAGCAGTACTCGCAACAAAAAGACCGCAGACTGCAAGGACAAGCATAACAGCCCCCATAACCCAATTCCCAAAATTTGTCATTCTAAGCAATCTCCTGTGTCGGTGGCGAACCCCGAAAACAAACAGTCCGCATCTCTTATTCTTCTATACTGAGAGACACCGAATTGGCAACTAACGTAAATTTAAATGGCCCAGGTCACCAAATAAAACCCATTGGGTATATAGACTCTTTTTCGCTACCTCTAGCGTAATTAATAGAATTTGAGCAAGAAGCGGACTAGCGCTCGAGTGCGCTCACTGAACAAAGTGGGCGCATAAAATGCCCCTGCTGCTCTCTTATTAATTTCTCCGAGCGTTGGATAAGGCAGTATTAAATCAAACATTTGTTTGATTTTCATTTTTCGGGCGATTGGCAAAGCCCAGGACTGAATCACCTCTCCTGCATTCGCTCCGACAATTCCTGCCCCGAGAACCACCCCCCGCTTTGACGTCACAACTTTGATCAAACCATCAGTTTCGTGGTTCGTTTGGGCACGATCATTATCACCAAGAGGTTGTGTAATCACTCTGACTTGGTCGAACGTCTTTTCAGCCTCATTGAGGGTCATTCCGATTTGAGCCAGCTCTGGAGATGTAAAAGTAACCCTAGGGAACGCCCGATAATCGGACTTTTTGGGTAGCCGAAAGAGAAGATTTTGAAGAACTAAACTGGCTTGATAACTGGCGGCATGGGTAAATTTCCATCCCTCGACGACGTCTCCAATCGCAAATACACGACCGTTAGAAGTCCGCTGCCGTCTATCAACGATTATCCCGTCGGCGCTATACACGATACCTGCGGACTCCAGATTCAAACCGGCCAGGTTAGGTCTACGACCCGTAGCAACAAGCAAATGGGTCCCGATAATTGTATTAGTGTTGCTGGCCTCCCTGACCTTTACAGAGACCGCGCCGATTGAACCAGACACAGACTTAACAACCACGCCCTCTTTAATCTGTATCCCCTCGGTTTTGAGTTGATCTCTCACCACTGAAACCAAATCCAAATCATCATTAGGAAGTATTTTAGCAATCTCTAAAACGGTTACCTGAGCGCCTAGTCGTCTTACTGCTTGGGCGACCTCCAATCCAATTGGTCCACCGCCGATTACGATAAGATGACCTATCTTAGATTGATTTTCAAAAATAGTTTCATTAGTGAAAAATGGTGTATCAGCAATTCCCGGGATCAATGGAACACTTGGATATGATCCTGTTGCTATAACGAACCTTTTTGCAGAGATCTCGGTCTCACCAGCACACACGGTCCGACTATCCGAGAAAAATCCCACCTCTCGAATAACCCGAACTCCGAGACCCTCAAAACGTTCCTGGGAGTCATGGATTGCAACTTTTTCGACAACACCCCTTATATGAGCTTGGACCTCTGACCAATTTACCTGCGTCTCGCCACCAAACACACCAAACCTTGAGCTATGCCTCATCTGGTATGCAACCTGCCCAGCTGTAATAAGGGCCTTTGAGGGGATACAGCCATAGTTTAGACAATCGCCCCCCATTTTGTTGGACTCTATCATGACAACCCTTGCACCCAGCTGGGCTGCGCCAGCCGCAACTGACAAACCACCAGCCCCTGCGCCAATAACGCAAATATCCGTATTAATTCTTTCCATGAGAACCTCCTGGAGCAGAGGCGCCATTGCGGACAAGTAATACCGGTTACTTTTTGATTTTCCGATAAATTACCGGCAAAAGCGAGAGCAACCCCATGGCAACGAGAGGTCCAAAAAATTTCGGCGAAAATATAATTGCACTATCGATCTCGCCACCTCGTTCCAACACCAAACCAACACCAGCACCAATATGCGCATATATCACTGTGGCTGGAATGATACCGAAAAAAGTCGCGAGTAAATAGGTGGAGAACTTAACACCAAGTAATGCTGGGGCTAAATTGACCAAAAAAAACGGAAAGATCGGGATTAACCTCAGAAAAAGAAGGTAACTAAGGGCATGTTTTTTTAGTCCTGAAATCATACCCGCAGTTCGACTTTCAAATCGGGCTATAAAAAAATCAGAGAATACATGGCGGGCCCCAATGAAAACAATGCCAGCACCCAAAGTGGCACCGGTAACCGCGAACAGAGCGCCCGTAAAGGGACCAAACAAAAAACCTCCTGCGATCGTTACCCAAACAGCACCGGGAATTGAAAAAGATACAAGTACTGCGTACGAACAGATGTAAATAGCTACGGCTATTATTCCACTTTCGGTGACCCACTCTATCAAAATAGCCCGGTTATCAGCCAATACGGAAAAGGTCAGATACCTCTTCAGGTCAAAAGCCCAAATAAGCAAAATCCCAATGACCAAAATGCCCAACGGCCAAAATCGTCGAAAAACCAGACCCAGCTTATTAGTATGATTTTGGTCCTTGACCATTATAATCCTAGCCCCTTCAAAACACTTTTCTCCAAACATCCCGCCAGTGACGGATCGAGTAAGCAAGATCCCCTAATATAGCAGTTTCTCCTCCTACTCAGCAGGATTTACTTTGTTGGTGGCGAACGCTTTACGACATCAGAGCAGATCAAAATTCTTGTTACGATTGAATTGACTTATAGTCCTTCAGTCCTTATACACCCAAGGCTCCAGGACTGGTGAATCGGAGAATTGATGTGAAACGCACATATCAACCAAGCGTTTTGGTACGCAAGAGAAGACATGGATTTCGGGCGCGGAAAGCGACTGTGGGTGGCCGCCGTGTTCTTGCAAACCGCCGTTCCAGAGGCCGCAAGCGCCTGTCAGCCTAATTTCAAGAGAATGCTGCGGAAGCTCAAGCGGCGGCACGAATTCTTATCCGTCGCGAGAATGGGTAAAAAGTTCGTAACACCCGGTCTTGTCTTACAGGCTTGGAAACGGCCTCTCACCCTCCAGGACGGGGCTCACGAGGCAATCGGTGAAGATGTCCGGGTTGGTTACACAGTTACCAAAAAAGTTGGAAATGCTGTTGTTCGCAATAGAACCAAACGACGATTGCGGGCATTAGCAAAGGAAATTATCCCGAATTATGTGAGCGGTGCCTTCGACCTCGTTCTTATCGGTCGTGCTGAAACTCGAAACCGCACATTCGGAGATTTAAAGATTGATTTGATAAAGGGTTTGAGTTGCTTGGAGACCCGCAGGAATTCCAGTGTTGAAACATGATCAAAAGGATTGCCAAAGCCTTAGCCTCTTGCCCGCTAGTCGTATCGATAAAATTTTACCAATGGATTGTGTCGCCGATAATACCGACAAATTGCCGTTTTGCGCCAAGTTGCTCGCATTATGCTCTGGATGCAATCGCGACCCACGGCCCTATCCGGGGGCTGATACTTTCTATAAAACGCATCCTTCGATGTCATCCGTGGGGCGATTCAGGATTTGATCCAGTGCCGGAAAAAAAGACTTTTGAGACGAGAAAAAAATGGAACAACGTAACCTAATTATAGCCGCCGTCCTCTCGATTGGTATCCTGCTCGTCTGGCAGTTTTTATACGAAATGCCCAGGATAGAGCGGCAAAAGGCTGAACAAGCCCGCCAAGCGGCATTGCAGAAAGAAAAAAAAGTCGCTCTCGATGAAAAACGAATTACCGGTGCTCCTGGAATGCCGGTTGGTTCAGAAAATATCCCCCAGCCAAATTCAAGTGTGGCCCCGATCCCTCAAAATGATGGCGTACAGGTGCCCGGACTAGGGGCTGGACAAGTCAACCGGGCATCTGCGACGGCCCTCCGGACAGCCGCTGTAACCGCCAGCAAACGGCTCAGAATAGAAGCCCCGCGGCTCCGCGGTTCAATTGCGCTGACAGGTGGCAGACTAGATGATCTAACGCTTATCGGTTACCGGGAGAGTGTCGAGCCCGATAGCCCGGAAATAACCCTGCTCTCGCCCGTAGGAGCTCCAAAACCCTACTACGCACAACTTGGCTGGACTGCGCTGGACCGAACGATTCCTCTACCCGGGGACACTTCTGCTTGGCAGGCGAACCGCGATACATTGTCCCCTGGCAACCCGGTAACTCTAAGCTGGGATAATGGCAAAGGTTTAGTTTTTAAGCGCAGGATCGAAATAGACAAAAATTACCTCTTCACAATGACCCAGACCGTAGTCAATAAAACCAATAAACCGATTACGCTCTACCCGTACGGCTTAGTGTCGCGCACGGACACCCCAGATACTCTAGGCTTTTTCATTCTTCACGAGGGATTAATCGGCGTCTTCAACGGCCAACTTGAGGAGCTTGACTATGAGGACCTGAAGGACAAAAAGGCAGAAACGCGTGACTCAACCGGAGGTTGGCTTGGTATTACCGACAAATACTGGCTGATGGCCCTTGTTCCCAATCAGAAAGAAAAATTCACAGGAGCATTTCGCCACAACCTGTCAGGAAACAGGCATAAGTTTCAGGTGGATTTTGTAGGCCAAGGAAAAGTTGTACCTGCAAACGGGTCTGCGAGCGTTTCAAATCAGCTTTTTGCGGGAGCTAAAGAAGTACGACTTCTTGATGATTATGGAGAGAAACAAGGCATTGTTCGATTCGATCTCGCCGTCGATTTTGGATGGTTCTACTTTCTTACAAAACCGATTTTTTATGTCCTAGACTATTTTTATCGTCTACTCGGTAATTTTGGCCTGGGCATCCTTTTGCTTACGGTTTTAATCAAACTCGCGTTTTTCCCTCTTGCAAACAAATCCTATCGTGCAATGAGCCGTATGAAACAACTACAGCCGAAAATGATGAAATTACGGGAACGCTATCCTGATGACAAACAGAAACTCAACGAATCTATGATGCGTCTCTACAGAGATGAAAAAGTCAATCCGGCTGCAGGATGTTTGCCCATTATGGTCCAAATCCCTGTGTTCTTTGCGCTTTACAAAGTTCTTTTTGTTACAATCGAAATGCGCCATGCCCCATTTTATGGATGGATCCAAGATCTCTCAGCAGCAGATCCGACGTCTCTCTTCAATTTATTTGGCCTAATTCCGTGGAATCCTCCAGAAATCCTTTTGGTTGGAATTTGGCCTCTGATTATGGGTGGCTCTATGTGGCTTCAACAAAAACTAAATCCAGCCCCGGCCGATCCGATCCAACAGAAGATTTTCATGTTCCTTCCTATCATCTTCACTTTTATGTTGGCACGTTTCCCGGCAGGTTTAGTGATTTACTGGGCATGGAACAATATTTTGTCTATTGCCCAACAATGGGTCATCATGCGTCGCATGGGTGTAAAAATAGGAGGCTAGTCCACCTACTCTATCATGTCTGATGCTAAAAATCTGGATCTGGACCAAAGCGCGGTTCTGGAAGAGGGTAGGCTTTTATTTGAGCGGGAATGCTTCTTCGTTGCCGGCGCAACAAATGAGGCCGCGTTACCAGCGTTAATATTGCCCGAAATTGCTTTTGCCGGCAGGTCAAATGTCGGAAAATCAAGTTTGATCAACGCACTCACGCGTCAAACCAAACTCGCCCGCACGTCTCAAAATCCGGGCCGCACTCAACAGATAAATTTTTTTGAGTTACGAGATAGATTGATGTTGGTCGATCTGCCCGGATATGGCTTCGCCCGAGCTTCCAAAACAAGGGTTGCAGAATGGACTTCCCTGATTCACTCATTTCTAAGAGGCCGACCAAACCTAAGGCGCGTCTGTATATTAGTGGACTCACGTCACGGTCTAAAGCCAAATGATGAAGCTCTAATGGCAGAGCTCGATGAGGCCGCGGTCGTTTATCAATTTGTGCTGACGAAAATTGATAAAACCAGTGAGGAGAAACGAGCGGTAATAATCAACCGTATAAGGAACTCTTTCAATCGACACCCAGCTGCTCACCCAGAAATTCACCAGACCAGCGCAGAGAATAATTCAGGAATAAAAGAGCTTCGTGCTTCTTTAGCAACGCTAGCTGTTGAGAATAAACTTGGATAAACTAATAAGATGTCAAAAAAGCCGATAGCCCGCAAAACTCCCCTCAGCGAGTCCGCAAAGGCGGGATTACTCAGTAAAGCCACAACATTATCAGAGGCCCTACCCTACCTCCGTGCCTATTCTGGAAAGACGTTTGTCATCAAATATGGTGGCCATGCCATGGGTAATGAAAATCTCGCGCGTCTATTTGCTACCGATGTTGTTTTATTGAAACAGGTTGGGATCAACCCTGTGATCGTGCATGGGGGCGGGCCTCAGATTGGCGAAATGCTCAGAAGACTTCGGATAAAAAGCTCTTTTATTGATGGACTCCGCGTCACAGACAAGGAAACCGTTGAAATCGTCGAAATGGTCCTGGCCGGAAGCATCAATAAACAAGTCGTCTCAGCCATTAATGAGGCCGGGGGAACAGCGATCGGCCTCTCGGGCAAAGATGGAAGACTTATTTTAGCCAAAAAGCTTAAAAGGAAAACTCGTGATCCAGGATCCAATATTGAAAAAGTCATAGACCTTGGTCTGGTAGGTGAGCCAACGGATGTAAATGGAGAGGTGCTCAAAGCTCTAACGGACTCTGGGCTCATCCCGGTAATAGCCCCCATCGGTGTGGGCAAAGATGGCACGACTTTTAATATAAATGCTGACACAGCGGCAGGAGCAATCGCCGCTGCCTTAGGAGCAGAACGGCTTCTTATGCTGACAGACGTTGTAGGTGTTTTGGACAAGGCAGGCAGCCTCATTGCCGAAATGAACCGCAGACAAGTAACAGCGCGAAAAAAAGACGGCACAATCCAAGGCGGTATGATCCCCAAAGTCGATACCTGCCTGGATGCAGTTGCCGGGGGAGTTGATGCTGCCGTAATAATTGATGGGCGAGTACCCCATGCCCTCATTCTTGAAATTTTCACTGAACACGGGGCCGGAACCCTCATAAGGGGGTCCGTGCGCAAAAAAATAAAGGCAAGTGTATGAAACCTCAAAATGATGAGGCCATTATACAACAATTTGGAGGCGTAATTTTTGATTTAGATGGAACTCTGATTAATACTCTTCCCGACATTATGGCGGCACTAAACCGCGTTATGATAGAAGAGGGTTTCGAAGAAATTAGTCCCGACCAGGGACGGACTTTGATTGGCGGTGGAGCGTATAATCTCATCGAGAAGGCTTTTTCTACCCACGGAGCTGGGCACAGTGCAGGAAAAATAGAAACTGCTTTTTCAAAATTCATTGCTTATTACGATGAAAAACCGGCAGCCCGCTCTAATCTGTATCCTGGGGTCATGGAATGCCTGGAAACTCTGACAAAATACCGCGTAAAAATGGGAATTTGCACTAATAAACCGATTGATTTAACCCGAAAGATCATCGCTTGCATGGGAATCGCAGAGTATTTCGGTGGTTCTGTTTTAGGTGGGGACTCCCTTAATTGCCGAAAACCAGACCCAAGGCACCTGTTGGAAGTGATTAAGTTAATGGGAATTCCGGAACACACGGCCCTTATGGTCGGTGATAGCGAAACAGATGTGCAAACCGCACGAAACGCCGGGATACCAGTCGTCGCGGTAGATTACGGCTACACGGCTTTGCATCCTCGGGATCTCGGGAGTGATTTGCTCATATCATGCATGAGAACCCTGCCATTCGCAAAGCTAGGATTGGGCCTTCGCTAACCCGTTTTAATTTTTTTAGGCAGTTTGCATCCGCTATTTCGTAAATTGAGAAATTATTTTTTTTGAAAAGATCATGAACCAGCACAGGACCCCAAAATAGGCCTATCCCTATCAATGCAACCTTTTAAAATTCCCCAGGAAACCCTAACAAGTTGGATACTTTCACGAGTTTCAGATTAAGAAATCATGAAAACAACTCAGCGTAATCGAAAAAACCAACGGAATTTTCGAGAGACATTTCACCCCTCGGCCTAGCCATTTTTTTAAAATTTAAAATGTAAAGTTGATCAAACCCGTTTACAAACCAGAGATGAAAGAACAAAAACCTGCGATAGACTATCACGATATTGACTGTTGGATCTTTGACCTGGACAACACACTCTATCCCGTGACAACACCGCTGCTCGCAGAGCTTGATTCTCAAATGTCTCGATTTGTTGCAAATTTTTTGGGTGTCGACGGCGAAGAAGCAAGAAAAATCCAAAAAGCCTATTTTCATCAATATGGGCTCACTCTCAGAGGGCTAATGATCCACCACAATTTAGACCCAGAAGAATTTTTTTCTGCCATGACCCCGACAAATCTCGCGGAAATAAAACCCAACCCTAATTTGGGTGAGGCAATTAAGCGACTACCTGGCAGGAAATTGATTTACACAAACTCGTATCGCAAACATGCGGAAATGGTTTTAGTGCGATTAAAGATTTTAGACGCCTTCGAAGATATTTTTGATATCACAGCAGCCGATTTTATTCCCAAACCCAATTCAGAGCCTTACCAAAGACTGTGTCAGATCCATTCTATCAAACCCGAGAATGCGCTGATGGTAGATGATATCGCGCGCAATCTTGAACCTGCGGGTAAGCTGGGTATGACCACCGTTTGGATGCAGACAAAAGCTGAATGGGCAACCACGGAAGAGAGAATAGAATATGTAGACTTTGAAATCAGAAATATTGACCAGTGGGTCGCAGCAGCCGCGGATTAACCCGGTTGACACCGCCAAACGGCAATCTATTGTCCCGTAAAATCGTCTTTGTACAAGGATCCAAACTTAGAATGGACAGGGAAAAATGACCGCTTCCGAACTAGAAACAATACTTGATCAGGCCTGGGAAAGTAGAGAGGAAATCACCTCAGGAACGACTGGGTCTGTACGTGATGCGGTAGAGGAAGCCATAGATGGGTTGGATAACGGAAATTTCCGAGTCGCGGAGAAGGACGCGTCTGGAATTTGGACCGTTAATCAATGGCTAAAAAAAAGCAGTCCTATTGTCATTTAGACTGTATGAGAATGCACCAATGCCTGGGGGACCAACTGATCCTCACCGAGGCACATCAGCCTGGTATGACAAAGTGTCACCAAAATTTTCGGGGTGGGACAACAAGCGCTTCAGTGAAGCCGGATTTAGAGCCGTCCCAAATTGTGCCGTTCGAAGGGGGTCATACATTGCGCCCGGGGTTGTTCTAATGCCGAGTTTTGTGAACATCGGGGCCTATGTTGATAGTGGGACTATGGTAGATACATGGGCAACCATCGGCTCTTGTGCACAAATCGGAAAGAACTGTCATATTTCAGGCGGGGTAGGTATCGGAGGCGTTCTGGAGCCACTGCAGGCAGATCCTGTGATAATTGGCGACAATTGCTTTGTGGGAGCGAGGTCAGAGGTTGCGGAGGGAGTAATTTTAGAGGACGGTGCGGTCCTATCGATGGGAGTTTTCCTCGGGTCATCAACGAAAATAATTGATCGGGAAAGTGGCGAAATCTTTACGGGTCGTGTCCCATCTAATGCGGTTGTCGTTCCCGGATCGCTACCCGGTAAACCCCTAAAAGATGGATCGCCGGGACCTGCTCTTTACTGCGCCGTTATCGTAAAGCGGGTAGACGACAAAACCCGCAGTCGAACCTCAATAAACGAATTGTTACGAGATTGACCGGAATACTAGACCCAGTAGCCCTCGCTCAGAAACTTATCCGTTGTCAAAGCGTCACTCCTGAAGATGGAGGAGCACTCGATACCATTCGAGAAGTGCTCGAAGGGCTAGGGTTTACATGCAATCGTCTTACATTCGATGAACCGGGCACGGCGAGTGTCGATAATCTTTATGCTCGTTTAGGCTTCCAGAGCCCTAACTTCTGTTTTGCAGGCCATACAGACGTTGTTCCAGTAGGGGATATTAAAGGCTGGACCGTTGACCCGTTTGGCGCAGAAATAATAGGAGATACTCTTTTCGGACGAGGTGCAACGGACATGAAAGCAGCAATAGCCAGTTTCGTTGCGGCCATATCGGCGTTCTTGGAAAAAAATGGATCTGATTTTGGGGGTTCAATTTCACTTCTTATTACGGGAGATGAGGAAGGTCCATCAATCAATGGTACCAAGAAAGTTCTCGGCTGGATGCGAGAGAAAAAAGAAAGAATTGATGCATGCGTCGTGGGGGAACCAACAAACCCCGAAAGCCTCGGGGAAATGGCCAAGATTGGAAGGCGGGGTTCATTATCAGGATGTTTGACTGTACACGGCACACAGGGGCATACAGCCTACCCGCATCTGGCAGAAAACCCCCTGCCACGACTTGCGAAAATGGCATTGGTCCTGGCTGAGACGCCTTTAGACCAGGGCACTGATCACTTCCAACCCTCTAATTTACAAATCACCTCTCTGGACGTCGGCAATCCAGCGACGAATGTGATTCCCGCAAGCGGCCGACTAACGTTTAACATTCGTTTCAATGACAATCACACGGGCCAAACTCTTATGGATTGGGTTCGTGCCCGGTGCGAATCAATCGGAGGAAATTTTGATCTTGAGTTCCAGCTTACCGGGGAAGCATTTCTCACACCACCAGGGCCCTTAAGTCGTATTCTTACAAGCGCTGTTAAAAAAGTTACTGGAAAAATTCCGGAGCTCAGCACCACTGGGGGAACATCGGATGCTCGTTTTATCAAAGACTTTTGTCCTGTGGCTGAGTTTGGTCTGATCAGCCAAACGATGCATAAGGTCGATGAATGTGTCTCACTCCAAGATATTAAAAATCTTACCAAAATTTATGAAATGGTCCTGCATGAATTTTTCGATTTCAGGACTGATAACTAGATGACAGGAAAAGACCTCACTAGAGGCGTTTACGGCGCTTGGGAGCTAGCATGCTTTAATCGGCATGGCATTCAGCTTTTTGAAAATACATTGGATGGCTTTTGGCGATCTTTTAGGGCTGCTTTGCTCTGTGCCCCACTATATACGTTTCTAATTTTGACCCGTTCTTTGGAAATTAAGACGAATGCGGGTGGTATTACTTCTTCTGTGATTTACTCGATAAGTTATGTGATAAGCTGGTTTGCTTTCCCTTATGCGATTTATCACGTTTCAAGGATACTGGATCGGCAATCACACTATTTCCGATATATTTCGGCCTATAACTGGGGCACTGTTATCCAACTCTCTGCACTCCTACTCGTTTCTTTGATAACATACTTACAACTCTTGCCCCAAACCATCACACTTGGTCTAACTTTGACGGTTATTTTTGGGATTTTTATTTATAAGGGTTTCATAGCCCACGTCGGCCTGGAAATTAGCCGTGGACCAGCGTTTGCTCTAGTTATATTAGATTTCATACTCGCCCTTATTTTCGAAAGCTGGACACTTCGGTTGCTGCAAGCTCAACCCATTAATTCAACCGGATAATCAACGCCAGTTAAAAAGAGCCCTGCGGCCGGTGCAGTTTCTCCGCCTCTCGCACGGTCCCGGGCCTCCAAAGCGTCGGAAATATCTGAGGAAGTCCATTTCCCCTCACCAACCAAACGCAAAGTTCCAACAAAGTTTCTTATCTGATGATGTAAAAACGATGGAGCTTTGGCGTTAAAAATAATCAGATCTCGCTCACGAGAGACATTCAAACACCATAGGGTTTTTATGGGGGATTTAGCCTGACAAATACTCGCTCGAAAAGTTGTAAAATCGTGTTCACCTACTAAGACCTTTGCGGCTTCCCCCATTGCTTCAGCATCAAGGGGCTTCTGGACATGCCATACCCTTCCTGCATCGACTGCGGGGGGAGATCGCCGATTTAAAATTCGATAGGAGTAGGACCTCGATTTTGCTGAGAATCGTGCATGAAACTCCTCGGTTACACGAGAGGCCGATAGAACCGAGATAAGCTGAGGACGGAGATGGGCATTAATCGCATCTCTCACCGTATCTGCAGTCGCTTCACGTCTAAGATCAAAATGTGCTGCTTGAGACAACGCGTGGACCCCAGCATCAGTTCGCCCTGCACCCTGGACGTTAACCGTTTCTCCGCTGAACCTCAAAATCGCATCCTCGAGTGCTTGTTGAATAGAGGCGCCACTTTTTTGACGCTGCCAACCAACATAGCCTCCTCCATCATATTCAACTCTTAGGTACCAACGCGCCATTAAGGGCTACCTAAGAAAGTCCCAAGCGGTAGATCGAAACCCCTTAAAAAAGCGGCTCCCTCGATAGGTTTACGGCCTGCGCGCTGAAGAATCTCTAGCTTCAGCGCCTCCTCACCGCAGGCAATAGTTGGGTCCGCATCAATCACAGCTGATGCAACCCCCGAGATATTTTTCACTGAAGCACGGTGAATACGAATTCGTTCTCCCTTAAATTCAAACCAGGCGCCAGGCCAAGGATTTAAGGCCCTAATATTTCTCTCTATCTGGACGGCAGGCAGACCCCAATCAATACGCCCCTCATCTCTAGACAGCTTCCGCGCGTAGGTCGCCCCGACATTTGATTGCGGGACTTCATGAACATCTCCTCGGAGAAGGCCTGAGATCGCCTCTACAACTAATTCCGCCCCCATTCCACCTAATTCATCATGCAAGTCGCCAGCCGTCGCATCTGGTCCTATGGGCAGCATTTTTTGCAAAAGTAGTGGCCCTGTATCAATTCCATCATCCATTCTCATGATGGTAACCCCGGTTTCGGCATCACCCGCCATAATCGCTCGCTGAATTGGCGCGGGACCTCGCCATCTAGGCAAAGCTGAAACATGGATATTAAGACATCCGAAGGGTGGTGCCTTTATTATCTGTGAGGGTAATATCAAACCATAGGCTATAACCACGATCATTTCAGGCTGGAAAGCGATAAGCTCTTCCTGATCCGATTTTGCTTTCAGAGAGTCAGGATATCGAACGGGCAGTCCAAGAAATTGGGCAGCGGTCTGAACTGGAGAGAGCCGAATAGCTTGACCGCGCCCCGCTTTCCTGGGTGGCTGGGAATAAACACATGAAATCTCATGGCCAGCATTGATCAGGCCATTAAGCGCCGGGACAGCAATATCTGGCGTCCCCATGAAGACTATTCTCATTCCATGAAAGTCCAGTCTAAGGGTTTTTTTTCAATTTCTTCATTTTTCGTATAATCATGCTACGCTTAATCGCCGAGATCCGATCGGTCAGAAGGATTCCATCCAAGTGATCCATCTCATGTTGTATGCAGATTGCACTAAGACCTGCGGCCTCAAGCTCTTTTACCTGGTTATTTTCGTCCCAATATCGAAATCGTAAGGTTTCTGGTCTCTCAACTTCGGTAAACTGTCCAGGAAAGGACAAACATCCCTCCTCCCGAGAAACAACTGAACCAGATAATTCGATTATCTCCGGATTTACAATCCGTAGCGGCATCGGAGCCTCGTCATGGCGGGCTACATCCATCACGATGATCCGTTTTGAGACGCCTATTTGCGGGGCGGCCAAACCCACCCCAGGGGCTGCGTACATTGTTTCCAGCATGTTATCCATAAGCAGTCTCAGATCATCGTCAACTTGTTCCACAGGGTCACAAACAATTTTCAATCGAGGATCGGGAGCTTTTATTATTGGGAGCAGTGCCATAGGAGCGAGTGTTACCTAAAGAAAACCTTCTTGGGTTTACCTAGGCTTAGCATTTGTGGGCGTCAAGGTTGACCATCGAGTTATCTCTGATTCGTGTGATCATGGTATGATTTTGTTAAATAAATTTGAATTTTTGAGCATGGACATGGATATTTTAGTTATCCTTACCGCCGTTATAGCAGTCGGCACGGGCATTCTGGTTACATTAGTTATTCAACAAAAAAAAAACTCAGGCGCTAATCCATCTGCGGAGCTTATCGGTCGAATTTCGCAGTTGGCGGAGTCAAACGCAATTGCGCAAACACAATTAAACGAAAGGCTTCAAGCCCAAGAGCGCGCCGTAACGAAAGCAGTTGAAGATCGGCTCTCTGAAATGGCAAAAAGGTTAGGCGAAAATCTCCAACAAAATTCTACTCGAACTACCGAGACAATGACAAAACTGCAAGAACGCCTAGCGGTAATTGATGCGGCGCAAAAAAATATAACCGAGCTATCCAGCAGAGTGGTAGGATTGCAGGATATACTGGCGAACAAGCAGGCCAGAGGTGCCTTTGGCGAAGTGCAGCTTCAGGATTTAGTCAGAAATGCTCTGCCTCCGAACGCTTATAAATTTCAGTATTCTTTATCAAACGGACGCCGCGCAGACTGCATTATTCATTTGCCGAATCCACCAGGTTCAATCGTAATTGACGCCAAATTTCCGCTTGAAGGTTATCGAGATCTGACTCGGGCCAACGATGATCTCGCCCGAAACGCTGCCGGCAAGAGGTTCACTGCAGATATTCTGACTCATGTAAGTCATATCGCTGAGAGATACATTTTGCCTAGCGAAACGGCAGAGTCAGCACTTATGTTTCTGCCCTCCGAGGCTGTATATGCTGAGTTGCATGCGAACTTTGGCTCTGCGGTAGAGACTGCTTGGAAAAAGCGGGTCTGGATTGTTTCTCCGACCACTCTGATGGCAACCTTAAATACGGTGAGGGCCGTTCTGAGAGATGCGCAAATGCGGGAGCAGGCCAGCCTGATCCAAACGGAAGTGGGTCGCCTTCTGATTGACGTCAGTCGTCTTGAGACTCGGGCCGAAAATTTACAAAAACATTTGCAGCTTTCTGATAACGACGTCAGACAAATATTGATCTCAACAGGAAAACTGGCAAGCCGCGGGCAACGAATCCAAGAGTTGGAACTGGAGGAGAAACCTACAGATCACTCTTTAGAAACCAGCAATCCAAGCGTCCGGATCGGTTAGATCTATGCGCGATACTAACATGCAAGCAATCTTAGGATACGTTGTTATCCTAGGGATAGCGTATCTTTTAGCCGAAAGAAAAAGTCATACCCCTTGGCGTACAATATCGATGGGTATTGTTTTGCATCTGGGCCTTGCCTTGTTGCTTCTCAAGATACCTTTTATTCGTTCGTTTTTTCTTTTGCTTAATGAGGTCGTAAGGGCTCTTCAGGAGGCTACCCTCTCTGGAACATCTTTGATATTTGGCTACCTAGGCGGCAGTCCGATCCCATTCGACGTAAAATTGGGCTCAAGCACCTTTATTCTTGCTTTCCAAGCGTTGCCTCTTGTTCTTTTGGTAAGCGCTTTGTCCGCCCTACTGTATCATTGGCGTATACTGCCTTTAGTGGTAAGCGGATTTGCCTGGTGTTTGCAGAGAATTCTTGGCGTGGGAGGGACCGCTGGAGTCAGTACAGCCGCTAACATTTTTGTTGGAATGGTGGAGGCTCCGTTGCTGGTAAAGCCCTATCTCGAAAAGGCCTCGAAATCAGATTTTTTTATAATCATGACCTCGGGAATGGCCACAATTGCAGGCACAGTAATGCTTTTATACGCCACTTTTCTGAACGGAATAATTCCTGATCCGTTAGGTAACCTCATAATCGCATCAATACTAAATGCTCCTGCGGCGATTATTTTAGCACGACTAATTGTGCCTCCTAAACCAAGTGAAATCTCCGAACATACTGATCTCGGCCAGATTTATGATAGCCCGATGGACGCTTTGACGAGGGGCACCGCCGATGGGATGTCTCTATTACTGAATATCACGGGCATGGTAATTGTAGTGGTCGCTTTGGTATCACTCATCAATATGGTTCTGGGTTTGATTCCCTTTCAAACCTCTCCTCTGACTTTACAATCTATCCTTGGTCTCTTCATGGCACCCCTCGCCTGGCTACTCGGTATCCCTTGGGCTGAAGCGAAAATCGCGGGCGAGATTTTGGGAACCAAGGTAGCTTTGAACGAATTTCTCGCTTACCTCTCGATGAGCCAACTGCAAACTCCATTACTGTCAGACTCCAGTCGACTAATCTTGACTTATGCTTTATGCGGATTTGCCAATTTTCAGGGACTTGCGATCATGCTTGCGGGACTATCTGCGATGGTGCCTAATCGAAGAAAAGACATTTTAGGACTTGGCCTGAAGTCAATTTTAGCGGGATTTTTGTCTAGCTGTCTGACGGCATGCTTGGTTGGATTCATAATATAACTGTTATTATCCAAGCGGGAGGCGTCCTCTGAGGGCAGCTGAAATCGTGCCATCATCAAGATAATCGAGTTCCCCACCGACAGGAACACCATGAGCCAATCGCGACACCTTAACCCGGCAATGGGAGAGCCGTTCATTTACATAATGGGCGGTGGTTTGACCCTCAACTGTCACTGACGTCGCCAGAATAATCTCTGTGACCGCTTCCTCATCAGCTCTCATGACTAAACTAGCGATATTTAAATCCTCGGGGCCACGACCATCAAGAGCCGATAAGGTTCCTCCTAAAACATGGTAACGCCCCGGAAAGGCAGCGGTCCGTTCCATTGCCCATAAATCAGCAACATCTTCGACCACGCAAATCAAAGAGGGATCCCTGCGACCATCACTGCAAATTGAGCACGGGTTATTGGAATCAACATTACCACAACTTGAACATGGTCGGATTTTTTCCGCTACTCGAATGATAGACTCGGCCAAAGGACGCAATAGAGCATCGCCGCGCTTGATCAGAAATAATACAAGACGCCTAGCTGACCGCGGTCCTAATCCTGGTAAGCGAGCAAAAAGCTGAATGAGCTCGCTAATCTCATTCCCTTTCATTGAAACCCGATCAAAAAGGCAAGCTCATGCCTGGGGGCAGTGTGAGACCGCCGGTTAACTTACTCATCTGTTCTTTCATCACCTCTTCAACTCTTGTCCGCGCGTCTGCATGCGCCGCTACAACTAGGTCTTCTACAACCTCCGCATCATCCGAATTAAATAGGGTTGGATCAATGGAAAGCTTTTTGAGCTCATGCTTGCCCGATAACGTGACGGTCACAAGGCCACCCCCCGCGGTACCTGTAATTTCTATCTCAGACAATTTTGCCTGCATCTCCTGAAACTTTGCCTGCATTTCCTGAGCTTGTTTCATCATCTGACCAAGGTTTTTCATGCCTAATCCTCTCTATCGTCATCATCCTCAGGGTCCGAATAAAATTCAAGTTCTCCGTCCAAAAGATCGGCCCGCTGGGTCACGGACTCCACTCTGGCATCGGGAAAAGCCTCCAAGGCAGCCTGCACCAAAGGATGCGCAATCGCGGAATTACGTTTTTCTCGCGCCACCGCCTCTCGGGTCTCACGAATAGTGGGATGACCGACCTCTTCGGAAAGACTGACCAACCATTGCTGCCCCGTCCACTCTTTCAATAGCCGACTAACTCGATTAGCCAGATCTGATGGGGCCTCCTCATCAGCCCTAAAACAAATATGTCCGGCCTCAAAACTCACGAGATGAATTTGCCCCCGCAAACTAGCTGCTATAAGGCCCTCGCGTTTCTCCTCGAAAAGGGCTACCACCTCTTCGAATGTCCTGGGCATCTGATTTACCGGCCTGGCATCCAAAGCCGGCTCCGGCAAATTTCGTGGGCCACCCGATGCAAGCGCGACAGTCCCCCTTGGCCCACTAGTTAGCCCGGCCCCGACCGTTGGCGCAGGGGCAGAGTCAGTACTTTTTACCTGATTAGAAACTCGTTCATTTTGCCCGGGCTTTTGTCCCTCCTGCACCATTCGGAGCAAATCAGAAGGCGACGGGAGTTCTGACATATGGATAAGGCGAATTAAAACCATCTCCGCCGCTTGTATCGCGGAAGGCGCATTACGAAGGTCTTCCAGACCTTTAAGCAATATCTGCCAAATCCGACCCAAACTCTGAATATTCACTCTGTTCGCGAGTTCCGATCCCCGTTCACGATCAAGCTCCGACACGCCTTGTCCCTCTGACGCACTAGGATCTAGGCTTAAGCGAGTTAACCAATGAGTGATATTCAACAAGTCTTCCAGAATTACTTGGGGGTCGGCACCGGCAGCATAGAGACCACCCAAATCCATCAAGGTTTCCTGGGCTTTGCCGGCCAAAAGGTTCTCAAACAAGTCGTACAACCTACCGTTATCAGCAAGACCTAGCATATCCCTGACATTTTCTTCCGAGACAGAGCCTTCATGTTCGATGCCCGAATGCGCTATTGCCTGATCCAGAAGAGAAAGGCCATCACGGACCGATCCATCAGCGGCCCGCGCTATCATTGCAAGGGACTCTTCTGAAACAGTTACACCCTCCTTTTTAGCAACCTCTCCAAAATGGCGGCATAGAACCTCTGTTTCAACGCGGCGCAAATCAAAACGCTGACACCTTGATAGTACCGTTACGGGAACTTTCCGGGTCTCTGTCGTCGCAAAAATAAATTTGACATGTTCTGGTGGTTCCTCGAGCGTCTTCAGCAGCGCATTAAAAGCACTGGTTGAGAGCATATGAACCTCATCGATGATATAGATCTTGTAACGAGCCTCAACAGGACGATAACGAACACCTTCGATCAACTCCCGAATATCATTGACTCCAGTTCTACTCGCAGCATCCATTTCGATGACATCCACATGGCTATCATTTTCAATAGATTTACAATGGATACACTCTCCACATGGCTCAGCGGTAGGGCCTCCGTTACCATCTGTAGAGATACAGTTCAGTGCCCGAGCTATAATCCGAGCTGTGCTTGTTTTTCCAATACCTCTTACCCCTATTAGAATGAAGGCGTGGGGGAGACGATTAGCTCCGATAGCATTGGTCAACGTTCGAACCATCGCATCTTGGCCAATAAGGCCAGAAAAGGTTGTTGGCCGATATTTTCGAGCAAGGACCCGATAGTCTTGATTTTCTGAAATTTCGTTCATCCCGACCAAATTTACATATCGACGGTCCAATCATGGAAAAGAGTGAGAGGCTGGTAGGACAACCCAGGAAAATCTCGTTACGGCTGCTTCCTTCCGGACCTGACCGGGTTGGCGAGGATCCTGTCTGTCGCCAACCTCTCGGTTTTAGTATATCAGGATAGATCAGAGAGTCCTAATGCCCTAGACAGATATTACACACTTTTACCTGTTTCAAACCGAACTTGGACGCTGACACTATGAGAGAACCCAATTTCTTCGCCGTAAGCGGATTAGAACGCCAATCTGAAAAGCGCCCGGACCAAATCTGGTATTCAAATCTTTTAAGTGCGGCAGAGACTCGGTTCCTCCCCGTTTGGCAGACAAAAAGTTTTATCACCGATCCCGACTCCGAAAGCCCTTCTATCGGAAAGTTAAATGTTTCAGAAATAGCCCCCTTGATTCAAAGGCCCCATCAACTGATATTTCTCGGCTACAGGGACGGCACACCCTACGTCTGCATTGATCTGGTTGATTTGAAAGAGGAAGACATTGCTGCCCTGATAAAAAAAACCGGTCAATTTCAGGATATCAGAAATGTAGGGCTCAGATTATCACGCGAAGACGGAGGGATCTTAGCCTACGCAAGGGCCCTAGTTCATTGGCATCGCACCCATCAGTTCTGCGGTCGTTGCGGATCCGAGACGCGATCTCAATCTGCTGGTCATGTCCGCCGTTGCACAAATACCAATTGTAAGACAGAACATTTCCCCCGCACCGATCCCGCGGTAATAATGTTAGTTAGTCTAGAAGATAAGATTTGCCTTGCCAGGAAACGCGGATGGCCTGACGACAGATATTCAGTACTTGCCGGATTTGTGGAACCCGGTGAAACACCGGAGGATGCTGTAGTCAGAGAGGTCAAGGAGGAAGTCGGGATACCAGTTTCTAATGTCAGGTATCACTCAGCACAGCCATGGCCATTTCCTGCAAACCTAATGCTAGGGTATTTTGCCGAGGCTCAATCGAGCCAAATCTGCATTGATGATGACGAAATAGAGCATGCCAGATGGTTTACTCGAGAGGAATTAGAGCCTGAGGCTTTAGCGTATTTCAAAGGACCACATTCAGTTTCAATAGCTCGACGTTTAATTGCTGATTGGGTTCTCGGTAATTTTTAATGTCAAACTAATAGCGGGACGAATCTGCTTCATAAGTCCCCAATAAACGAACCTCATGGGAAAAAAATTCAAGCTCTTCCAAAGCCATTTTCAACCGGGGATCATCTGGATGCCCGTCCACATCTGCGTAAAACTGCGTTGCGTTAAAACTCCCCCCAACCATATAGCTCTCCAGCTTGGTCATATTAACCCCATTGGTCGCAAATCCCCCTAAGGCCTTGTATAAAGCGGCTGGAACATTCCGTACTCTAAAAACAAAACTCGTTATGAGCTTAATTTGACCAGGCTTCTTAGAAACAGGTTTTGTTGAAAGAACTACAAATCGTGTCGTATTGTGTTCAGCATCCTCGATATTCTTTTTTAGGGATTTAAGGCCATAGATTTCTCCAGCGAGGCTGGAGGCAATTGCTGCTTCTGACCTGTCACCGTTCTGCGCTAATTCCATTGCGGCTCCCGCTGTATCCGCATGAACAATCGGTTTCAAACCCAAGTGACTTATTACCTTGCCGCACTGGGCCAAAGCATGGACATGGCTTCGAACAATTTTTATGGTCTTTAGCGAGGCCCCTTTGGGAGCTAAGAGGTGATGATTAATCCTAAAAAAATGTTCTGCAACGATGTAAAGCCTTGATTCTGGCAGTAATCGATGAATATCAGCTACCCGACCTGCAACAGAATTCTCAATGGGCGTCATTGCATACTTCGCTTTTCCACTTTCCACCGCTTTGAAAAGATCCTCGAAGGTCTGACAAGGCATTACATCCATTCCAGGATAGGCACGCGTGCAGGCCAAATGTGAATAGGCCCCCTCAAGTCCCTGAAATGCTATTGTATTGGCCGGTTTTATTTTCGCCATGACCGCCTCTTTTTAATACCTCTCAACTCTGAGCCGTTAGCCTTTCCCGCGCCCGAGCGAGGTCAGACGGAGTATCAACACCGTCAGGAAAAGTGTCAACGAGCGCAACATCAACGCGCATACCAACTTCAAGGGCCCTGAGTTGTTCAAGTCTCTCTCGCCTTTCAAGTACTCCTTCCGGTAGAGAAACAAAGCGTCTTAGAGCATCTCTTCTAAACGCGTATAGCCCAATATGATGGTAATATGGGCCCTCTCCAAAGGGCACGGCGGCCCGGGAAAAAAACAACGCACGCCCAACTCTCTGCCCGTGCTGAAGCCCCACTATTGCCTTCACGACGTTTGGATCCTCTGTCTCCGATTTATCTTCTATCACAGCTGCGAGGGTTCCAATATCAACCTCGTCCTCGGTCAGAGGATCAAGCACTCTTTCAATTATCTCTGGTGAAATTGTCGGAAGATCACCCTGCAGATTTATCACCACATCATACTTCCCGTCCGGGTCAACGATCTCAAGCGCCCGAAAAACTCTATCGGAACCACTCGGTAAATCAGGGTCCGTCAAAATTGCGTTTCCGCCTGCAACAATTACCGCATCAACAATCTCTTGCTCGGCTGCAGCAATATAAACTGGTCCAACACCAGACTGCTCAGCGCGACGCATCACGTGAATGACCATCGCCTGACCATTAAGGTCCGCAAGAGGCTTCCCCGGAAGTCGACTGGACCCCATCCGCGCTGGAATAATAATGATTGGGTTCTTAAAATTAGTCATGATTTCGTTAACTGCCTCCAATTCACTCTAGTATCCTAGACAAAGAAACCGGTAAAAAAGGCATCTTTATCTACTGCGGCAACTTGACGCGGATTTGATAACAGACCTGTGCGCCAAATATTAGACAGATTTGGAGGAAATGACTAAAATCAAGGTCGTCTTGATTTGTACAAGACTCAGTTATCAGTAGGGTGGAGCGATGTCCTCTTTCGAATTGAACAAGGTTGTTGGAGCAATTCTTTGCGTAGGGCTCGTCGCAATGGTCATTGGGATGATCGGCGATAAATTGGTCGAACCAAGAGCATACTCCCCATCCGAAATGAAAATTGCTGAAGCGGCGGCTCCTGCAGAAACACCGGAGGTAAAGCTCGAACCGATAAGTCCTTTGCTCGCGTCCGCTAGTGTCGAAAAAGGGAAAGCGCAATCGGCGAAGTGTAAAGCATGCCATGATTTAGCCGCCTCAAGAAAAAATAAGATCGGTCCCCCTCTTTGGAATATCGTTATGGGGGAGAAAGCCAAAGCTGACGGCTTTGGCTATTCGAACGCACTTAAAGCTGCTGAAGGCCGTTGGGATTATGAGGCGTTAAACGGATTCCTTGAGAACCCCAAAAAGTATCTCAAGGGAACCAAAATGGCTTTTGCTGGTATCAAAAAAGCAAAGGATCGCGCCGACCTGATCGCCTTTCTCAGGAGCCTAAGCGAGACCCCAAAACCCCTTCCCTAGGGGGTGATCGTAGATGAACCCCTCAAGGAAATTGCCCCCAGGGTTAGATGATTTCGCATGCCAGCTTGCTGATGCTGCCGGCGAGAAGATCTTGCCGTATTTCAGGTCGAACCTTGTTATAGATTTAAAACCCGATGAAACCCCTGTAACAGCCGCTGACCGCGAGGCCGAGGTCACAATGCGACAGATCATAAATCAATATTACCCCAATCATGGGATTTTCGGGGAGGAATATGGACTGGAAAATTCTGACTCCGAATTTCTCTGGGTGCTTGATCCTATAGATGGAACACGGGCATTTGTTGCGGGGAAGCCTATCTTTGGCACCTTAATCGCACTTCTTCAGGACGGGATACCAATTATAGGAATTATCGACCAACCATTTCTTAAAGAGCGATGGATAGGAATAAGCGGAACGAATACTACCTTGAATGGTAATCCTGTCAGCACACGCGATTGCCCCGCTATATCGGATGCAATTCTGAATGCGACGTCTCCGGATATGTTTGATGACATTTCAGGGACACGGTTTCAAGCTCTCTCAAATATGTGCCAGTCAACCCAGTACGGAGGCGACTGCTATGGCTATGCTCTTCTGGCAAGCGGTTTTATCGATCTTGTTGTCGAGAGCGACCTGAAACCTTACGACTTTTGTGCACTCATTCCTGTGATAGAAGGGGCCGGAGGTCGTATTTGTGACTGGGATGGGGAGGTACTAAATTTGCAATCATCAGGACACATTATAGCTGCAGGAAACCCGGACCTCGCAGATGCGGTATCAGATATTCTCTCGGTAAAATCTTGACTTAATAGGTTTACCAGCCGAAACCAGAGTTAAATGGAATGGAGGTTTCGGTGAAATATTTTCTGCCCCACATCTTTGGTTCCCTCATCACATTTTTATTTGCGACGATCGCCTTTGCAAATTCCGAGGCGGTAAAAACCAGTCACGTGCTTACCTTAGGCGACAAACCCAAATACAGTGCTTCTTTCCAGCATCTTGATTATGTAAACGTCAATGCCCCAAAGGGTGGGCTGGTCCGGCGCCATTCTATTGGCAGTTTCGATAGTTTTAATCCATTTATTATCAAGGGTGAGGCAGCGGCCGGCATCGGCCTTGTTTTTGAGACCCTAACGACTACCCCGGAAGATGATGCCCTATCAGATTACGGCTTAATCGCTGAGTCAATTACAACCCCAGAAGACCTCTCCTGGGTGGAATTCAAGTTGAGAGATAATGCCCGATTTCACAATGGCAACCCGATAACGCCAGAAGATGTCATTTACAGCTTTGAAACCCTCACAAAACAGGGTCGTCCCCACTATCGGTATTATTACTCCAATGTAGACAAAGCAGAAAAAACCGGCCCCCAGACCGTTAAATTTTCTTTCAAAGGTAAAAAGAATAGAGAACTACCACAAATTATGGGCCAAATACCCGTAATTTCTAAAACTTGGTGGTCGAAGCGAACCTTCGCATCCACAACCCTTGAGATCCCAAACGGATCCGGCCCATACAGGATCAAAAGTTTCGAAGCGGGGCGCTATGTTCTTTACGAGCGTGTCCGAGATTATTGGGGCAAAGATTTGCCAATCAATCGAGGACGTTACAATTTCGATCAAATCCGCTTTGATTACTACAAGGATCAAGCAGTAGCAATGGAAGCCTTCAAGGCAGGAGAGTATGATTTCCGGACAGAGAACTCCTCAAAACGTTGGGCAAAAGACTATGATTTTCCGGCCCGCCGCAAAGGACAGGTTGTGGTGCTTGAGCAAGCCCATAGTAACCCTGCAGGTATGCAAGCTTTTGTCTTCAATCTGAGACGCAAGAAGTTCCAGGATCCGATATTGCGAGAAGCGCTTGGTTATGCCTTTGATTTTGAATGGTCCAATCAGAAACTCTTCTATGGACAATACAAAAGAACTCGGAGCTTTTTCCAAAACTCAGACCTTGCCGCAAAGGATCTTCCATCCGCAGATGAGCTAAGGCTTCTCGAACCTTTCCGCAAACAAATTGACCCCCGAGTTTTTACAGAGGCCTACGCTCCGCCAAAAACGACGGGCGACGGACGTATTCGGCAAAACCTTCGGACTGCCCAAAAACTTCTCAAGAAAGCTGGTTGGAACATCAAAGACACCAAATTGATCGATCCGGGTTCCGGAAATCCATTGGAAATTGAGTTTTTACTCGTGTCACCGGACTTTGAGAGAGTGGTGCTGCCGTTTATGCAAAACCTCAAGAGGCTTGGGGTTGCTGGGAAAATAAGGACTGTTGACCCTTCTCAATATCAAAATCGAATCAGAGACTTTGATTTCGACATCGTGATTTTCACTTTTGGTCAATCAAATTCACCGGGCAATGAACAACGCGACTTTTGGTCTTCGGACGCAGCAAACCGCCGGGGAAGTTTTAACATATCAGGGATAAAAAATTCAGCAGTAGACTCATTGGTAAATGCTATAATTACAGCCCCCAATCGCAATAGCCTGATAAGCGCCTCCAGAGCCCTAGATCGTGTTTTGCAATGGAGCCATATAGTAATACCCCAATGGCACATTAGTGCCTTCCGGCTCGCACGCTGGGATCGCTTTGGGACCCCCAAAAATCCGCCTGCCCACGGTCCAGGATTTTGGTCATGGTGGATTGATCCAAAAAAAATCAACGTACTCAGGTTGATCGAGAAATAAAACCATGACCCATAAAGGTTTTCTCTTCCTAGCCTCCTTATTCTCTTCTTTGCTTGGGCAATGGGGTTCTGGAGGGATTGCGGGCCAAGTCAGCCACGGGCTCTCAGCGTTTGGGGATCTCAAATACTCGGAAAACTTCACCCATTTTGATTACGTAAACCCACAAGCCCCCAAGGGGGGCATTCTTCGGCTCGCAGGCATCGATAGCTTCGATAGTCTTAACCCCTTCATTCTCAAAGGAGTCGAAGCGCAAGGCATCGGATTGATTTACGGAACTTTGATGGAAAGGGCTATGGATGAACCCGATGCCCGTTATGCCTATATCGCAAAGGGGGCAGCGATTGCATCGGATAAGCGAAGTATCAGATTTGATATCCATCCACAAGCGGTTTTTAGCGATGGATCACCTATAACGGCCTCAGATGTGGTTTATAGCTTTAACGCCCTTATTAAGGAGGGTCACCCCCAATTCAAGGTAATTTATTCTGAGGTTGAAAGAGCAGAAATAGAAGGTGAAGGCAGAGTGGTCTTCCATTTTAAAACACCCGGAAACCGGGATTTGTTTCTGCAACTATCGGATCTGCCTGTCCTGTCCGAGAAATACTTTTCCAAAGTGCCATTCGGAAAAACTTCGATGGAACCGCCAGTAAGTTCAGGCCCATATTTCGTCGAGAAAGTCGAACCAGGTCGAAGTATTACTTACAGAAGAATCCCAAATTACTGGGCCAATCAAATTCCGGTGATGCGGGGGCGTTATAATTTTAACCAAATCAAAGTAGAGTACTTCCGAGACAGGAGCGTTGCGTTCGAAGCCTTCTTTGCCGGAGCCTATGATTTTCGGGAGGAATTCACGTCGCGGGCATGGGCCACGCAGTACGATCGTCCTCCTGTCCGCATCGGAAAAGTCAAGCGCCATACCTTGACTGACCATCGCCCATCCGGGGTCCAGGCTTTTTTCTTGAACCAGAGACGTGGAAAGTTTCAAGACCGGCGGGTGCGGTTGGCTTTAGATCTTGCTTTTGACTTTGAATGGACCAACAAAACTCTTTTCTACGGCCTCTATAAGAGGACGAACTCAATGTATGAAAATAGCGATCTCGCGGCTCGGTCGAAGCCAGAAAAAGGCGAACTTGATCTCCTGCTAATGCAAAAAGATCAGTTGCCCAATGAGGTCCTTTTGGAACCTTACAGATCTCCCCAGACTGATGGTTCGGGTAGAAATAGAGTTAACCTTCGGAAAGCTGCGCGGCTTCTACGAGAGGCGGGTTGGCGGATTGAGAAAAATCAGCGTTTGGTAAATTCAAGCGGCTACCCTCTCACGATTGAATTCCTGCTATTCGAGGCCTCTTTCACACGAATCATAAATCCCTATGTACAAAACCTAAAAAGGATTGGCGTCTCTGCGACAATCAGGATTGTCGATGTCGCGAATTTCCAGAACCGACTTAAGAACTTCGATTTCGATATTATTGTCCAAAGATATATTCAACCCAACACACCTGGCATCGAACAAAAGACATATTTTTCATCAGAGATGGCTGACACTCCCGGTACCAGGAATCTGGCTGGTATAAAAAACCCTGCGGTGGACTTCCTAATTACCAAGATAATCGATGCCCAAAACCGCAAAAGCCTGGTTTCTGCGACCCGCGCATTGGATCGCGTTTTAATGTGGAATCATTATGTTATTCCGCAATGGTACAAGGGCGCGCACAACATAGCCTATTGGGATAAATATTCTTATCCAGCCACCAAACCAAAATACGACCTCGGCGTTCTCGATACCTGGTGGTATGACGTAAACAAAGCAAAACATATTGATACAAAATAATAAAAATGAATACTCTCTCAGAAGCGTCCTCTGTCACATCTGTCATAAGTTAAGCAATCTGTAATGGCTGCCTATATTATTCGTCGTTTGCTCCTAATCATCCCGACACTCTTGGGAATTATGGTAATTAATTTCGCCATTGTTCAATTCGCGCCGGGTGGCCCCGTCGAACAGCTGATAGCCCAATTAACCGGATCAGATGTGGGCGCGACGGCAAGAATTGGTGGAGGCGGGGGCACAGAAGCAAGCTCTGCAACCAATACCGCCTCCCTGGCATCCTCAGGTGCTGCCGGTAATACTTCAAAATATCGCGGGGCTCAGGGCCTGGACCCAGAATTTATCAAGCAGTTGGAAAAGCAATTTGGGTTCGATAAACCCGTACATGAACGTTTCTTTAAAATGATGGGAGATTACCTGGTATTCGATTTCGGGAGTTCTTATTTTCGGGATGAAACCGTTGTTAACCTGGTACTAGAGAAAATGCCAGTTTCCATATCCCTGGGCCTCTGGACAACATTGCTAGTCTACTTGATATCAATTCCCTTGGGGGTAAGGAAAGCAGTCCGCGACGGAACACGCTTCGACATATGGACGAGCAGCGTTATTATTGTTGGCAACGCTATCCCCAGTTTTCTATTCGCTGTTCTTTTAGTGGTTATCTTTTGCGGGGGCAGCTATCTAGATTGGTTCCCTTTGCGAGGACTCGTCTCAGAAAATTTCGATACCCTCTCCTGGCCAGAAAAAATATTCGACTATCTTTGGCATATGGTACTGCCGGTCACCGCCCTCGTTATCGGTGGTTTTGCGTCACTAACATTCCTTACGAAAAATTCCTTCCTCGATCAGATCAACCAGCAATACGTTCTGACCGCGCGTGCAAAGGGATTATCCGAACATCGGGTACTCTACGGCCACGTTTTTCGCAATGCGATGCTAATCGTGATAGCGGGCTTTCCGGGTGCATTTATCGGGATTTTGTTCACAGGATCCCTTCTCATAGAGATAATTTTTTCTCTAGATGGGCTAGGACTATTGGGATTTGAAGCCGTTATAAGGCGAGACTATCCCGTAATGTTCGCTTCTTTATTTTTCTTCACCCTACTTGGATTGGTAATGAAATTAATTGGGGACCTCACCTACATGCTCATCGATCCTCGGATTGATTTTGAGGCTCGAGATGTCTGAGGTCGAAAATCCAATCGATGATAAAATAGACCGCCCCACTTTTATGGGACGCGAAATTACTCCGCTAACAGCCCGCCGGTTACATAATTTTCGTGCAAACAAACGCGGATTCTGGTCGCTCTGGATTTTCATTATTTTGTTTACTGTGACTTTGTTTGCAGAGTTAATCGCAAATGACTCCCCGCTGGTAGTCGGGTACAAGGGGGAATTATTCTTTCCTGTTTTTAAGGTCTATCCGGAGACGACCTTCGGTGGGGATTTCCTCACTGAGGCGGAGTACCGTGAAAAAGATGTCCAAGATCTGATTAGAAAAGGGGATGGCTGGATCCTTTGGGCACCAATCCGATTCTCTTATGAAACAGTAAACTTTGAATTAACTCAGCCTGCCCCTTCTCCACCGACATCCAAGAACATCCTTGGAACAGATGATCAGGCGCGCGATGTGCTAGCCCGCGTGATATATGGCTTCCGCATATCCGTACTTTTCGGCCTGGTCCTTACTATTGCCTCAACCTTATTGGGAATTGCTGCAGGTGCGGTTCAAGGTTATTTCGGTGGCTGGACTGACTTATTGTTTCAACGATTTATCGAAATCTGGTCGGGCCTGCCGCGGTTGTTCCTTCTGATTATCCTTGCAAGCATAATTGAACCAAACTTCTGGATTTTACTCGGACTACTTCTTCTTTTTGAGTGGATGGCACTCGAAGGCGTGGTTAGGGCAGAGTTTCTTCGAACACGGAATTTTGATTATGTTCGAGCCGCGCGCGCCCTTGGCGTAAATAATGTCACAATTATGCGCCGTCACATATTGCCAAATGCTATGACTGCCGCCCTAACATTTCTACCCTTTGTCCTGATAGGATCGATCACCGCGTTAACCTCCCTCGACTTTCTTGGATTTGGCTTACCGCCGGGGTCACCGTCCCTTGGGGAATTGTTGGCACAAGGTAAGGCTAATCTCCAAGCACCCTGGCTGGGACTAACGGCATTCTGTGTCCTGGCCTTAATGCTCTCACTTTTGATCTTTATTGGGGAAGCAATCCGCGATGCCTTCGATCCCCGGAGGACGTTCGTTTAATGGATGATAAAAACGAGACGGTGCTCACGGTAGAAAACCTCTCAGTAAGTTTTGGCCAGGGCCCCTCCGAAGTTAGAGCAGTTCGCGGCATCTCATTTGAGATCCAGCAGAGTGAAACCGTTGCGCTTGTAGGCGAGAGTGGATCAGGAAAATCGGTGAGTGCGCTCTCGGTAATGCAACTCCTGCCGTATCCACTCGCTACGCACCCTTCGGGGAGCATCCTGTTTAGGAACCAGGAACTTATTGGGGCGAAGGAGAGTCAACTGCGAACTATTCGAGGGAATCGGATAGGAATGATCTTTCAGGAGCCAATGACCTCGCTCAACCCCCTACACACGATTGAAAAACAAATCGGAGAAGTACTTTTTCTGCATAAAAGTCTAAGCAAAGAGGCCGCAAGACAACAGATCTGCACATTACTTCGGCAGGTCAAACTCGACAAAGTTGAAGAGCGCTTAAGCGCCTATCCGCACCAGTTATCGGGGGGCCAACGCCAACGGGTAATGATCGCAATGGCTTTGGCAAATGAACCAGAGCTCTTGATTGCCGATGAGCCCACAACGGCTCTTGATGTAACCATACAGGCAGAAATCCTATTACTTCTGAGGGATTTGCAACAAAGCAGGAAAATGGCGATGCTTATCATTACCCATGATCTAGGTATCGTTCGCAAAATCGCTGATCGGGTTTGTGTCATGACTGACGGAAAGATCGTAGAAGCGGGAAGAACCGAAACAGTTTTCAATGATCCAGAACATGAATACACACAGCACCTCTTAGCCGCAGAACCGAAGGGAACGCCTTCAAAGAGTTCCGTGGATGCACCGGTTCTGTTGAAGACCCAAGATTTAAGGGTTTGGTTCCCCATCAAAAGAGGATTATTGAAACGGACTATCGGCCACGTGAAAGCCGTCGATGGCGTTTCTCTCGAGGTAAAAGAAGGGCAAACAATTGGAATTGTTGGAGAAAGTGGATCGGGCAAAACCACTCTTGCCCTGGGACTGCTGCGCCTGGAGCGCAGTAATGGTGCCATTGTCTATCAAGGCCGCAATATCGACGGATTGAATTGGAAACAAATCCGACATCTAAGGGCAGAGCTTCAAATCGTATTTCAAGACCCCTTTGGATCACTCAGTCCGCGTTTGTCAATCGGACAAATCATTGAAGAAGGATTGAGAGTTCATCAACCTTTTGTTGAGCAGAAAGAGCGAGAAAAAGTGATAATCTCTTCTCTAATGGAAGTCGGTTTGGACCCAAGAATGCGTGACAGATACCCTCATGAATTTTCGGGAGGTCAAAGACAACGCATCTCTATCGCTCGGGCTTTGGTCCTCAAACCCAAGCTTATTGTCCTCGATGAGCCAACTTCTGCTCTGGACATGTCTGTTCAAGCTCAAATCGTCGACCTACTTCGGGATCTGCAAATCCGACACAAACTTTCATATATTTTTATTAGCCATGATTTAAAAGTGGTACGAGCACTCGCAGAGGACCTAATTGTAATGAAAGATGGTCGCGTTGTAGAGCAAGGAAAGGCTCAAAGTATTTTTTCCAATCCCTCGACAATCTATACCCGGAGATTACTGTCGGCAGCTCTAAATATAGAAGTTTCCAGAAACTCAGAAGTTGAAAACTAATTCTATCACTCCCAAACGAAAATGATAATTATTCGGCAGAGACTGCGAATGAGCGAATTGCGAGACTTCCCTCCCGAGCTGATTGGCCTAGACCCTCGCCCTCCCAGAACAAGATCTTTAGAGATTTAACTGCGCTTCCTTTTTACACCAAAGCGCTCTTCGATAACTTTATACAAAGCCCTGACACCCATAGCGTCTCCACCCATCGGACGACCTGGCCGATTGCGAGTATTCCATCCCATGATGTCAAAATGCACCCAAGGCGTGAGGTCACTTACAAACTCTTGCAAATATAGTGCAGCAGTTATGGCTCCCCCTTGGCCAACTGATCCCACATTATTGACGTCCGCAATTGGGCTATCAATCAGATGCCGATACCCACGCCAGAGCGGCAAACGCCAAGTCGGGTCATCAACAAGTGTTCCAGCCTGATCCAGTTCCGCAGCCAATTTCTCATCATTGCTAAAATACGCCGACAATTCGGTTCCGACAGCAATACGCGCGGCACCCGTCAAAGTAGAATAGTCAGCCAGCAAATCTGGTGACTCCTCCTCAGCCAGAGCCAGGGCATCACACATCACAAGCCTCCCCTCGGCATCCGTATTGCCAATTTCGACGGTTATCCCCGCTCGGGTTTTAATGACATCGGCGGGGTGATAAGCATTACCCGACACAGAGTTTTCTACAGCTGCGATCAGAACCCGGAGCCTTACTCGCAGCTGGGCATCCATGATCATACGCGCAAGGGCCAGAACGCAGGCTGCCCCACCCATGTCCTTTTTCATTCTCAACATTCCGGACGCTGACTTGAGATCTAATCCACCGGTATCGAAGCAGACTCCTTTTCCAACCAAAGTTACTTTGGGATCCTTGGAATTCCCCCAAATCAAATCGATCAAACGGGGTGCCTTCGCTGCAGCGCGCCCGACCGCATGAATAGTAGGAAAATTCTGTCTCAAGAGTTGATCACCCACCACCGCACGAAATTTCGCCTTGTAGGTGCGTGCGAGGTTTCGGGCAGCAGCGGCGAGTTCAGGAGGACCCATGTCCTCTGCCGGAGTATTGATCAAATCTCTTGCCAATGCCGCCGAATCGGCAACACGGATTACCGCTGATCGATCACATCCGGCGGGCCAAACAAGGGAGGGAAATTTTTTCGGCTTCCCTTGGGTTTTGTATTTCTCAAACTTATAGCAAGCCAAAGCCCAGCCAACGGCCAGGTCCGTAGCTGCTCGAGGCTCCAGCCGCGTATCGATCAAATACTTGCCATAGGGAAGGATCTCAGGCAGACCAGCGATTGACCATAGACCCGCAGGCCCCTCAACACCCACAACGACTCTGGACAGCTCACCAGCCGAATCAGGGACAAGGCAGTGCGTGTTCGGATCAGCCATAAATCCAACATTTTCAACCCATCGGTTCACCGGTTTAGATTGTTTGCTTTTCCACTCTTTGAAATTAGTGGTCTCAATCAATGAAATAGGGATCGCGTTTTTCGCCGCCGCTGTAAATCTATAGGTCATCCTCTTTTATCTTATAAATCCTTCTCAGCAGACTTGCTGCCTGACAAAGCTTAAATTCCTACACAACTATACTGGCGAAGAAGATCTAGTCTCCTATGGCTTCATTGAGGTTCCGGATAATATCCTCCATATCTTCGGCTCCGTTAACGCGACTACCGATAGCAATGTGCGGACTAAGAACAGCATTCTTGTATTTGCGAAATGGGTCATCTAAATCGCCAGGCTCCTTATAATGGACATCCATACCGATACCTCCCAAGTGCCCAGACTCAAGCACTTCGAGTAATGCCTCTCGCTGGATAATGTCAGCTCTCGCAATATTGACTATTATTGTATTCGGCTGCGTAACCTCTAGAAGTTCTTTGCCAATCATTCCCCGGGTGCCGTCGTTTAGAGGCACGTGAATAGAAATAAAATCTGACTCTCTGAACAAATCCTGGATGGACCGGTATGAGGCATTAAATTGCCTCTCCAAATCCTCTGACAGTTGATTACGTTGTGTATAAATTATGTTCATGCCGAAGGCATTCGCCCATTGTGCGACCTCACGACCAACGGAACCCAACCCGACGAGGCCCAAGGTAGAACCTCGCATATTTTTAATACCGTTAATCCGCGCCCAATTTGAATTTGCCGTATGCTTCCTGTTGTAGATCCGAGCGGGCCAGCCTTCGGCCTGGAGTTCCTCAATCGTTAAGAGCTTATTGGTCTCAACAAGTTTCTTTCCTAAAGCCATCATCAATGCGAATGCATGCTCTCCCACCGCGACATTTACCCGCCGAAAGAAGGGCTTCACAACCACACCCCGCGAGGCACAGGCAGCTTCATCAATGTTCCGCATGTCAGTCCGAAAATTATGACAAATTCGGACTTTCGGCGCCAAATCCAGCTGTTTTGTAGTGAATAGGAAGTCTTCTACAACAACAGCATCAGCATCAGGAAGGGCGTTGTCCAACTCATCCTGGCTATGGGTCAGAACAACCTTGGACGGAAAAACATTTGTGTATTTGCCGCGCAAGCGATCACGCCACTCACGAAATTCGGGCATATCGACCGAGTAGTAATCCTCGAATGCATCGGTTCGCTCCTGGGGACAATCTGGATCGAGGAGGACACTGAGTGCACGAATAATATGATCATCTTGAACGACAATGGTGGTCATTGTGAGTTCCCTTTAATTTTTTTCATTGAGGTGAAATTAATCTAAAAGACTCTGAAATAAAATAATTCGTTTTATCGAGAGATCTTTCTACTCATCAATTTATTCAGCTTTTAGCGTGCATTACATCGATGAAAATATCTGTACAGTCTCTCATGGTCAATGGCCCGAGGGGCCCCTATGGTAATAGAAAACATACCGCATTGCCCCTGTATTGCCCCTGTATTGCCCCTGTAGGGAGTAATACTTTCTTTCGTGTCTCTGAACTTAGACGATATTTTTCAAATGTTTCACAGGGAATAACACCCTGGATACCAAATAAGGCCCACGAGCAATGCGCCCGAATGTCATCTTCCCAAAGGATCTGTGTAAGTTTCTAAATAGAACGCAATTCTGCTGATTACGAAAACAAATAATTTTTGCTTTCCGGGCTCCCGATGAAAAAGCCTGAGATATCCCCAAAATTATCTAAAAAAACTGGCATATATATTGCACACCATTTGAGAGAGACACCCGAAGCAGGGGTTGATCTATTGCTTTTCACACGCGGTTTGCAAGGGCGGGTGGAGTAAGACGGGACTGCACGGTCCATATCGATTTAATTCGCAGCAGAGGAATTCCGAACAGGGTAAAAATCATGGTTCTAGTCGCACCCCAAAGCCACGATGAGATATCGCCCAAGAACCGGCTCGATGTCCCACGAACCCTCTTAAAGGCTCGATCCTTGGCCCGCACAGGGGCAGTTCATGAGGCAAAAACGCTTTACGAGACTGTTTTACTTGCTTTTCCTAATAATCTGAAGGCCAAGAAAGGTATAAGAGATTTGAATTTAGGGATTAGGGCAAATTCTATTTCACCAAAAGAACTCGATCCTCTTCTCAGCATGTATTCTGAACGTCGGTATCAAGACGTCGCGACGAAGGGCGAAAAACTTCTTACCTGCTACCCTGAAGATGTATCACTTCTAAATTTGCTTGGAGTTACCTACAACGAAATTGGGGCGTTTGGTTTAGCAGCAGAAAAATTGAAAGAAGCAATTGCACTGAAACCAGACTATGCTGCAGCGCATTGCAATTTGGGCAATGTTTTCGAGGCGCAGGGCAGAATTTCCGATGCTATTCAGTGCTTTAAAATCGCGACTGAAATTGAACCTAAATTCGGTGCCGCACACTACAATGCTGGCCGAGCGAAAAAGTCACAGGGAAAATTAGAAGAAGCCCTTTATTTCTATCGTCTAGCAGCTGAACAATTACCAGACTTTGCTGAAGCTCAGAACGGTTTAGGCGTTGTTCTAGATGATCTCGGTCAATTTCAAGAAGCGATAAACTGCTACCGAAAGGCAATCGACCTCAAACCAGACTTTGCTGAACCTCACGCCAACCTCGGAAACATTCTCCAAATTGGTGGTCAGTTCCATGAGGCGATAAACTGCTACCAAAAGGCAATCGACCTCAAACCAGACTTTGTTGAGGCTCATAACAACCTCGGAAACATTTTCAAAATTAAAGGTCAGTTCCAAGAAGCAATAAACTGCTACCAAAAGGCAATCGACCTCAAACCAGACTTTGCTGAAGCTCATAACAACCTTGGAAACATTTTCAAAATTAAAGGTCAGTTCCAAGAAGCAATAAACTGCTACCAAAAGGCAATCGACCTCAAACCAGACTTTGCTGAAGCTCAGAACGGTTTAGGCGTTGTTCTAGATGATCTCGGTCAATTTCAAGAAGCGATAAACTGCTACCGAAAGGCAATCGACCTCAAACCAGACTTTGCTGAACCTCACGCCAACCTCGGAAACATTCTCCAAATTGGTGGTCAGTTCCATGAGGCGATAACCTGCTACCAAAAGGCAATCGACCTCAAACCAGACTTTGTTGAGGCTCATAACAACCTCGGAAACATTTTCAAAATTAAAGGTCAGTTCCAAGAAGCAATAAACTGCTACCAAAAGGCAATCGACCTCAAACCAGACTTTGCTGAAGCTCATAACAACCTTGGAAATGTTCAAGAAGAGCTGGGCAATTTGGATCTGGCCCAGGGTCAGTGGTTAGTTGCTTCAGAATTATCTCCTGAAACCCCGCTTTACTGGCTGAAAGCAAATTTGTTTTTCAGCGATATTTATGAAAATCAGGGGGAAATCAATAAAGCTCGTGAACACTACACCGAAAAGTTAAAAAAACTTCGGGAGATCAAAAATTCTCATAAGGGACCACCGAAGGACCATTTGATTGACCCCTCCATTTTCTGGCTGGCCTACCAGAATTGTGATGACGATAGGAAAATACTCGAGTCCCTGGAAACAGCTCTAAGAGCCTCACCCTATACTCAGCAACTAATTTTTCAGCCTAAAAAAGTACCGCAAATTCGCACCGGCAATGATAAAATCAGGATAGGGATTTGCTCTCAATTTTTAGGTAATCACACTATCGGTAGACTCAACCAGGGCCTTGTAAAAGCCTTGGGGAGGAATGACTTTGATGTGACGCTGATAAGCCCTCCTGAATCCAAACATGATGAAATTTTCAAGAAACTTAGAAAATATTCGAAAAATAGCATTGACCTTCCTTCAAACCCAATAGCCGCTGCAGAAATCATCTCCAGGACCAATCTGGATATACTATTCTATCCCGACATTGGGATGTCACCTTTCACATATCATTTGGCGCTCTCAAGATTAGCACGAGTACAAGCTACCAGTTTGGGCCATCCCAATACGACCGGCTTATCAACAATCGATTACTTCATTAGTTCCAGTTTGATTGAGCCTAAAGGTGCCCAGAATAACTATACCGAGAAACTTGTTTTACTGTCTCGCTTACCTTGCATCTATGAATTCAGAGAGCTCCCCATAAATCGCGAACATTTGGATGAGGGGGTACTTCCTAATGATAAGTTTTTGATCGGGATTCCGCAGACCCTTTTCAAGTTCCACCCCCAATTCGATGCAACCTTAGAAAGTATCGCACAAGAAATTCCTGACGCAATATTCATTCTGATTTCTGGGAAAAACATTAAACAAAATGAAAGATTTAAAGCCAGATTATTAAGAAACGCTCCTTTATTTTTAAGTCGTACCTTATTCCTTCCTCATTTAAGCCGAGAAAAGTATCTAAGCCTCCTGGAACGGCTAGATATTATGTTAGACCCATTTTACTTTGGAAGTGGCAATACATTCTATGAATCAATGGCAGTCGGAACCCCCTTTGTAACTATGCCAGGAACGTACATGAGAGCAAGAATTGTCGCCGGGGGTTACGAGCAAATGGGAATTGGCGTGGCCCCCATTGCCCAAACACCGGATGAATATGTCTGGTGGTGTAAACAACTATCTCTAAGTGAAAAAATGCGCCGAGACCTGAGAAACAAGATCCGCGAGGCAGCAAGGGAAAGCCTTTTCGATGATGAAAAAGCAGAGGCTGAATTAATACATTTCTTTAAAACTTGTAATGATCGTTTGCACCAAGATCAATTGGATACGGTTTGCAAAATCTAGTTATTTGAGGTTTCCATGAACAGTTTCGTAGAAAAACCCTGCCCGGTGTGTGGTTATCAAATCGCAAGGAAAGTTTTTGATGCCGGGACAAAACCCCTAGCGACCAATGCGTGGCCGCAAACCAGGAAGGAAGCGATGGAGGTCGAGCGTTTTCGGCAGGTTTATGTTCAATGTCTAGACTGTTCGCATGTATGGAATCATTTTTTCGACTGGGAGAATATCCCATATCAAGAAAAACCGAATAAAATGTTCAATTCTGGAGCCCAATGGGGAAAACATCTTGCAGAGCTAAATACTGGGCTTAAGTCCAGGCTTCCTAAATCGCCCGTTGTCATTGACATTGGTTGCGGTGATGGCAGCTTTCTGAGTGACTTGGCCTCAGAATATTCAACACAAGGTCGGTTTATTGGCTTCGACCCCTGCGGGGATGTTAAGCCAACAAAAAGGCCTATCGAATTTTATAAGTCACTTTTTTTACCTTCTGAGCATGTCAATGAATATGAGCCCGATCTAATCCTTATGAGACATGTTGTCGAACATTTAAAAACCCCAGCCAGCTTTTTGAGTTCAATGGCATTGGCCGCCTCATCCTGCGAAAAGCCCATCTATTTATATTGCGAGGTGCCTTGTATAGATCGAGTTTTTCAGACCCACAGGTTGGCCGATTTTTATTACGAGCACCCATCACAATTCACAACTGCTTCATTTCGACAATTGCTTTCTTCCATCGGAAGCTTAGTCTCTATTGAGCATGGCTATGATAGGGAGGTCATTTATGGATTAGTGCAGCTTGGTCTCAAACCAGCGCAAATGGTAATTAGTGCCAATGCGGGCAGTTTCTCAGGATCCATCAAAGAATCGATTAAGACGGTCAGGGACCAAGTCCAAAAATTCAAGTCTAAGGGGCAAAAAATTGCCATATGGGGAGGCACAGGGAAGTGTGCCTCATTTATGCACCACTATGAGTTAAACTGGAACGAAATGGACTTGGTGGTTGATTCAGATCAACGGAAGGTGGGTTCATTCGTTCCAGGGATCGGAAAAAAGATCTCTTCCATCAAGGATCTAAGAGACTTGAGAGACATAATCCTCATTATTCCGACCCAATGGAGGGCACAAGATATTTTAATTGAAGCCGAAACCAATTCTCTTAACTTTGAGAAGGTTCTTATCGAACACCAGGGAAGGTTAATTGATTTCTTAAAAGATTCTCACCCGTATGATAAGTCCAAATTATCTGTCATCCGCAAAATGCCCCAAATTATTAAATTTAAACCATCAAAAAAGTTCGACACCTCTGACCTAAACATCGATTACAAGAACCCTAATAAAGTTTCTCAAACTCTGGCGATATAAGGAGAAAGCGATTTAATCGTAGACAAAAAAAGACTGGGAACGAAAGACGAATGAAACGATCATTAATAGCTTACAAGGGTTAAAATGATCCTCTTTTGTGGCTTCAGTCCTCGATCACTAGAGAGATACTTTAAAAGCGTCTTTATAACATTGCACACAAGGTCGCAGAGAATTGGAGGCCACGTACAATCGCTGATGAAGTATATCTACGCCAGGAATAATGGCGCTGCACCTTCTTAGCGTTTAATTCTGCATATCAAAGCGTTCACTCAGCTGCAGAGGCCGTCGGAAGAAATTGGACTACCCATTTCCCATTCGTCCGCACTTGATCCTGCCAAACCTCATGAAATTCTGGTACCACCCCCTTTAGTACCGCTGGATAGCTTATGAGCGCATCCCGCCAGGCCGAAAGCAGTGGTTTCCCATCCAAGAGCCCAGTTGGCCTCACCCTATCGAGATACGTAAATCGTAGAAGCGGGGGAGCATATGCAGCATCTACTAGAGAGGAACTTTTCGCCGTTAAAGAAAGGACCGTCATTACCTCGTTTTTCTAGTGCACCTTCCAAACGGCTTACGGGTATCTGTGCCTTTTCAACCCGTATTTTAAAATCCTCTTCATCAAGAGCGTTTGAAATATGTGTAATTTGACTGAATGTCGGAACAAAATCTGTCCAAGCTCGATTTCGGGCCCTTAAAATCGGATCCTCTGGGTGCAACCGAGGTTCCGCCACTTCATCAAGGTATTCCGCGATAGCGTTAGATTCAAATAATGCATGCTCCCCGTCCACTATGAGAACAGGCACCTTCGAGTGCGGAGAAATCTCCAGAAACCACTCAGGACGATTATGACGGTCTATATATTCTATTTCGTAGTCAATTCCCTTTTCCTGCAGCACTATCGCAGCACGGTGGACCCAAGGACACGTCTTAAAACTACAAAGTTTAAACCTACCCGCCATCGATAACTCTCCTTTTGTTAAAATATAGAACCACTGCTTGAAGAGAACAATCACTCAAATTTTTTCCGAGATGCCATCGATTCGCGATGAGCGATATAAATCGAGGCTCCAAAAATAACGGCGCCCCCGAGCCACACCCAAATATCTGGAAATTCTAAAAACACAAGCCAGCCTATCAACGCTGCAAAGGGCAGACGGATAAAATCATAGGGCAGAACCGCTGTTGCATCCGCTCCAGCAAAAGCGCGAGATAAGAACCGTTGATTAAGCGTCGCGAAAAATCCGACCCCAATCATCAAACCCAACTGCTCCCAAGTCGGCGTCTTCCAGACAAAAATAGTCGGGATGGCAATTAAAGGGGTCACATAAAGCATCAGAAATAAAACTACTTTATCTGGGTGATCTTTCCGTGTCGTGTATTTTACCACGGCGTTACTCGCCCCGTTTGTCATTGCGCCAACCAAAACCAGGGCAGCGCCAATACTAATTGCGTCAAAACCGGGCCTTAGAATTATCATCGCCCCAACAAAACCCACTCCAAGCGCAACCATCCTACGTGCCCGGATTTTTTCTCCGAGAAAAAGGACGACAAAAAGCGTTGCGAATAGAGGAGACGTAAAAATCAGCGCTTGGGAATCTGATACCGGGATCATGGCGGCCCCAGAAAAATAGCTCGTAACAAAAACAAAGCCGATCAAACCTCGTAATGCATAGGCTTTGTGATTGTCTGTTTTAAAAACGGACGGCCCCACTCGAAAAACGAAGGGGATCATGAGCAGGAGGTTTGTTACCGTTCGAAAAAAACCGATTTCGAACGGGTGGATATCTTGTCCGACAACCCTTATTAGCGTTGTCATAATAGTAAAGCTGGCTGCGGCAGACATCATATAAAGCCCGCCTCGGACGGCCGGTGATAAACTCAGCATCAAATTCCCCTAGAAATAAAAATACAGCCGAATTCAAACCATATTTTCATGAGTTTCTGGTTAATTTTTTGCCAAAGAGATATTTCGAAAACAATCCGTTCCGGATCTACAAAAAAGCATACCAACCTTGAACCAAGCGGCTCCTAAAAATAAAAAATGACACATTTCTGGGAACAAATTTCGCGCACTTTGCTGGCCCCTTCTAGACATATCCCTGTTCTTGATCCCGTTTACGATCACTCTCTCTGCGTTTTACAGGGTCACCAAACCCACCGCCCCCTGCAGCCTCTATCCGCATTGTTGTCCCGGCATCAAGCTCTATCCGGGTCGTAATTGGCATTTCCTTCTCATCTGACCGACCAGGATTTAGAAGAAACCGACTGGGTCGGCCGTCCTTACCCCCGGACACTCCCTTAGGGGGGCGGGCCGCCCGATCACCACGGAATATAACCATCGCTGGTTCAAGAAGTTCGTAATCCCTCCTCATTGCGAGACCACCACGATATTTTCCATCGCCGCCCGAACCAGGGATCAATTCATAGCGAGCCACTCGACAGGGAAATTCAGTCTCAACAATTTCGATTGGTGTTACATAAATATTTGAGAGATGAACGGTGGTTCCAGATGTCCCATCCTGTGACGCCGAACCACCGTAAGCCGATCCATAAATTTCATATTGATTACCCCTCGGAATTCGGCCATTCCCTCGCCAATCAACAGTCAATCCACCACCACTTCCACCGCTGTAGGCTGCCGCGCGATTCGGGACAAAAATTCCCAAGGCCTCCAGAAGCATGTCGATGACCGTCATACAGGTTTTCATATAAGAACTACATGGTGCAGGAGGATAGGGGTCAACCACTGTGCCTTTACTAGTCTTGAGTTCGACCGAGTCGAATGCCGCATCCGAATATCGAAGGTTAGGGTTGATCATCCCAATCAAAACCTGAAAACAGCAGGCTTCGAGAAGCCCCCTTCGAATATTAACAGGCCCTCTCCCCTGGGGATCACTTTTTGAAAAATCGAATTCTACCTTCCCTCCCGACACTGAAACCTTGACGTGCATTCGGATGGGTTTCGTAAAATCTATACCATCACTATCCAGAAAGGATTCGGCCTCTGCCACTCCTTCGGGCAAATCCGCTAACGCCGCTCGAAATTCTGCTGCAGCCGCTGCAATCATCGCCTCCATGCTCACTTGGACAGTCTCCTTCCCATATTCGGAGGAAATCTCCTTTAGGCGGTTCCGACCGATTCCAATTGCAGCGACCTGACCTCTCAAGTCACCGAGTGTTGTCTCAGGGAAACGACTATTTGTCGCAATTAGACGCTCTACATCGCGATTAAGGGTCCCAGCTCGATAAAAATGAACCGGGGGATAAACAATGCCCTCCTGATACAGCTCCGTCGCCTGCCCCCAAGTGGAGCCGGGAACAGTTCCACCGACATCCGCCTTATGAGCAATACTGCCAGAAAATCCGATAAGGGAGCCCTCTTCGAAAATGGGCATGATAACCCCCATATCGGGAACATGCGGTAAATTGCCATCGTAAGGATGATTGGAAACAAATACATCTCCCTCTTGAAGCCCAGATTCACCGTAAAGTTCAAAGATCCTGGCAACTAAATATTTATATGCCGTTGAATGAAAAAACATTGGGGGGGCAACCAAAATGCGACCTTGTGGATCCAGGATCACGCACGAAAAGTCTCGAGACTCTCGGACAATTGTCGAGTAGCCGGAGCGGAAAAAATGATGATGCATTTCTTCCATCAGACTCCCTATTCTGTTCCGAAGGATCTGAATAGTAACGGGATCCGCTTTTATGGATTTTTGCATCAATCAACCTTCCTGTTGAGGACCAAGTTTCCATAACAATCCGGGGACATGGTCCACCCCGGAGGGACGATCGTTGTAGAGTCAAGCTGTTCAATAATGGCAGGGCCCTCAATTATTGCCGCCCCAGAGAGAGAGTCTCGACTAATGATTTTGGCTTGGATCGCACCCAGCGTGCCAAAGTTAACCGCCCGATACTCTTGCTCTCCGATGGACGGGTATTCCTCCAAAGAAACAGGGGTCAGGTCTAATTTAGACTCTTCAACTATTGCCCGTACACGATAGCTAACCAGTTCAATCTCAGCATCTCTCGCCGCATGTCCATGAACGACCTCGTGGCGAACATGGAACCTTTCAGCCAGTTCGATTAGATTGTCTGCGGAGATAGGCGGCAAGAACCCTTCCAAATTAACCCTCAACTCATAGCCCTGGCCTCCATATCTTAGGTCGACCTCTCGCTGGAACTTAACAGGGGCGTTGCCCAAACCCTCCTTCTCAAGGTCCTCTTTCGCTTTTTTCTCTAACTTAGAAAATGCGATTTCCATATTATTAGGTAGAAGCCGCTCCAAAGAGTGCAGATCAGAGCGAATGTAATCGTGCACCACATCTGCACACAACAAACCAAAGGCTGAAAAAGCACCGGGGCTAGCGGGGATAAGCACTCGGGGTATCCCGAGATCCTGCGCCACAGCCGCAGCATGAACCGGGCCGGCGCCACCAAATGGGACCAAAGTGAAATCTGATAGGTCAACGCCCTTCTTCGCGGCTTGAACCCGAATTTCATCCGCCATTCTTGCGTTTACGACTCGTACAATACCAGTGGCAGCTGTTGCTAAATCGGTTCCCATCGGTTCAGCGATTGTTCCAAAAATTATTTGCTCAGCCGCTTGGGTATCCAGCCGCATCTGCCCCCCAAGGAAAAAATCCGGGTTTAGATAGCCGCAGACGAGATCCGCATCGGTCACCGTGGCGGCCTGCCCTCCTTTTCCGTAACAAACCGGACCAGGTTCTGCACCTGCACTTTGGGGTCCAACTTCAAGCAAACCGGCGGAATTAACCATGGCGATAGACCCGCCCCCCGCAGAGATTGTGGAGACATCAAGAGCTGGAACAGCCACAATACGTCCGGCAACAAATGCCTCCGCGTGTTCCAACGGAATACCATCTTTGATAAAAGCTATGTCTGCGCTTGTCCCACCCATATCTAGGGTAACAATATTTCCAATCTGAAGAGCCCTTCCGAGCAACCAGGCTGTACCTTGAACACCGGCAGCAGGTCCCGACAAAAGCGTGTGGACAGTCTGACTCTCTGCGTCTGCTGAAAGCGGCATTACTCCTCCATTGGATTGCATCAGAAAACGACGCGGGGTATCGACTTTACAGTCATCCAAACCGACCGAAAGGGCAGAAATATAATCAGCGAGCACCTCGACCAAGTAGGCGTTAATCAATGTGGTAGAATACCGAGGCCATTCCCTTATTCTTGGGAGCACCTGAGAGGAAAGAGAGACCTGAGCCCCAGGAACAACTTCCCTGATAATTTCCGCAGTCTCACGCTCGTGCCTGTCATTCATGAACGAGAAAAGATAGCAAACAGCGAAAGACTTTACGCCTCTCATATAGAGTTCTCTGGCTGCATTCTCGACGCTTTCCCGGTCGAGCATTACGAGCTCAGATCCTTTGTAGTCGATCCGGCACGGAATTTCATATGTTAAATCAGGAGGTGTTATGTGAGGGGGACGCGTAAAAAGATGATCATACGGATTTCCCTCATCTCTCGCCTGGGTTTGAACCTCACAGATTGCCCGATAACCGTCATTTATAAGTAGACCAACCTTCGCGCCCTTGCCCTCTAAGAGGGCATTGGTGGTGACCGTTGTCCCGTGACTAAAAAAATCAATTTCCTCGGGGCCGACACCCCGCTCCAAAAGCCTTTTGACCCCCTCAAGAACAGCACGAGCTGGATTTTCCGGTGAAGATGGAACCTTTTCGATTAAAATAGCAGCGGTCTTTTCATCTTTCAGAACCAGATCCGTATGTGTGCCCCCAACATCGACCCCCAACCGATACCGCCTCCTGCCGGAAGTATTCACCATACTCGGACTGCTCCCCAAATTGTTATGATGTGCGAGCCGTGAACATAGCCTCTAATATCCTCATAGTCAGCACCTAGTATTGGAGTTTATGTTGTGTTTTAGAGGCCTTTCTGAGAGGAGTTAAAATGTACGTTAATGGACATGCGCACGCACCCGAAGAAATAGTTTTTACCTGTGGAGGGAATACCCTGACCGGATATCTATACATACCCGATGGAGATGGTCCTTTCCCCTGTATCGTCGACAACCATGGGAGCCAACTCCCACAGGATTCCGCTGATTTATCACACCCTCAAACCGCAGCTGTTTTTGATAGTCTCGGTTGCGCCTACTTCTTCCCACATCGATCGGGTTACGGTCGTTCACAGGGAACTCCGTTGTCGCAAGAAGTCCCGGCTGCAAGAGGGACGGCCCTACATGATCATCAGATGTCAGAACGTCTCAAGAGAGAGAATTTGGAGGTGATCTCAACTCTCGACAGGCTGGAACAAATATCCCAAATCGATCCCCATAGAATAGGGGTAATGGGAAGTTCTCTTGGAGGAATACATACTCTCCTAGCGCTCTCTCGTGACAGTCGCTGGAAGTGCGGGATTGATTTCTCGGGGGGGGCAAGTCAGTGGGACGATCATCCCATCATCCGAGAAATGCTAAAGGAGGCGGTTCGTACTTTAACACAGCCTATCTTTCTGATTCAGCCCGCGAATGATTTCAATACGGCCCCGACGATAGAGTTATCAAAAATTCTAGTTGAACTAGGGAAAACTCACGACGCCGCTATCTTTCCCGCTTGGGGCGTTGCCGGCGGCGAGGCACACAGATTTTGCGCCGCCGGTCACCAAATTTGGGGTCCTGTTGTAAAGAATTTCTTAAAAAAACACCTTCTCCAGAGCCAATAGATCAACCACCAAAATCAAGTCCTTTTTGTACCCCGGGTCGGGCTGCTAGCTCATCGTGCCATCGGTCTATATTTGTGTAGCCCTCTGACATTTCAGGGAAGGTCGATTTACCCCGGGTAATAATTCCGAAGGCCGCGAAATCTGCGAGAGTCACTTCATCACCTGCATAATACTTCTGCCTGCTCAAAATTTTGTCGGTGTGCTCCATATGAAGCCTATATCGGCTCTGAAACATATCTTTAGCATGCTGGTTCTCTTTCTCCCAACGGGTAATGAACGGGATAGCTCCATATCCTGGTCCGATTTCTGTTGCAGCGTGCATTGCTGGCTCCCAGAAACTAGCCCTTTGGGCTGGATCAGTTGGAATGAATTTCCCTGCTTTCTCACATACATAAAACATAATAGCCATCGACTGGCACATAGTGAGGGGGCCACCGGGCGCGTCTTGGTCAATAATCACCGGGGTCTGGCCCAGTGGATTGAGTTTCAAGAAGGCTTCCGACTTGTGCTCTTTTTCAGCCATATTTACTCGATGCAAGTTATAATCTAGCCCGCATTCGTCTAGGGTAATTTTTACTCGAAGGCCGTTGGTTGTTGGTGCGGCGTATAAATCAATCATTTCTTTCTCCCAGAATTAGAGCGTTTTAAAATCTGATAGGACACTATTTGGTAGCTTTGTTTTCGCCTCGAACAAAGGCTTGCACTAAAACTTTTCTCCGGTGATACCTGTACTATGGATCAAGAGAAATTATCACCTTTGTCTGCCATTCCGTCTATAGACCGGCTTCTGAATGAGCCCTCGGCAAAGAAACTCATAGAACGGTATGGCCGAACGGCCGTCACCAATGGATTTCGCGACATTGTTGATAAATATCGCGAGAGTATCTCTTCCAAAGATGAAATCCCCTCTGTTGAGGATATTACACGAGGAGCTGAGGTTTATTTTTTTGAAACTTTTTCGCCCAGTCTCAAAAGGGTATTCAACCTTACCGGAACGGTGCTGCACACTAACTTGGGTCGGGCACCTCTTCCTCAAGAGGCTCTCGAGGCTGTAATGTCTGTCTCCAGTGGCGCAAGCAACCTTGAGTTTGATATTCGTTCAGGCAAAAGGGGGGATCGAGACACCCACATCGAAAATCAGTTGGCTAAACTGACAGGTGCGGAGGCCGCAACCGTCGTCAACAATAATGCCGCTGCAGTCATGTTAGTTCTCAATAGCCTAGCCTTTCGGAAGGAGGTCCCAGTTTCGCGTGGTGAATTGGTCGAAATCGGCGGATCTTTCCGTATCCCTGAAATCATGTCACGAGCGGGCACAAAACTTGTGGAGGTGGGCACCACAAACCGGACACATCTGAGAGATTTTGAGAGAGCGATTGGCCCAAGAACAGCAATGGTTATGAAAGTCCACACAAGTAACTATGCGATTGAGGGTTTTACCGCCTCAGTATCAGAAAAAGATTTATCGAAGCTTTGTCGGGAACAACAAATTCCGTTCGCTGTTGATCTGGGGAGCGGTAGCCTAATTGATCTCGAAAAATTCGGTCTTCCCCATGAACCCACACCTGCAGAGACAATGGCATCAGGTGCTGATCTCGTAACGTTTAGTGGAGACAAGCTTCTGGGCGGGCCTCAGGCCGGGATAATCGTAGGACGAAAAGAAATTATCCGGAAAATACGGCAAAACCCGATGAAACGGGCTTTGAGGTTAGATAAAATGACGATAGCAGCCCTATCTGCTGTGCTCAATTTATACAGACAGCCGGAGAAACTGTTAAGCCGAATTCCGGCTTTGCGATCCCTCTCCCGAGAACGCCCAGAGATCATCGCTGTTGGCCAAAGAGTTTCTGGTATTATTTCAGCCTGGGTAGGCAATAGTTTTTCCGTCGAAGTCGTCCATTGCGAAAGCCAGGTCGGGAGCGGTGCCATGCCTACTCGCCGTCTTCCAAGCGGGGCAATCTCGATTAGACCACTCAACCAGAAAAGGGGTGCCGGCACTGCTCTTAAAAATCTCTCGGAGAGATTTAGGAATCTTCCTATCCCTATAATCGGTCATATCGAGGGAGGTGCTCTTTTATTAGATATGCGCTGCTTGGAGGATGAAGAGAGCTTCACGGGACAACTTCAGGTGATCTCTTGATCATAGCCACTGCTGGCCATGTCGATCATGGAAAAACCCTCCTCATCAAAGCGCTGACTGGCACGGATACCGATCGGTTGCCCGAGGAAAAGAAACGCGGTCTCACCATTGATCTTGGATTTGCCTATCTACCTCTAGAAAATGGACCAACAATCGGTTTTGTCGATGTTCCTGGCCACGAAAGGTTCATCCGCAACATGCTTTGCGGGGTCGGAGGAATTGATTTTGTTCTCTTTGTTCTTGCCGCCGACGATGGAATCAAGCCCCAGACGGAGGAGCATCTGCAAATTATAGATCTATTGGCAGTAACTGATGGGGCGTTAGTAATTACTAAAGTGGATCGAGTTCCCAAAAGTCGAATAGATGAGGTCGCTGAGGAATTCGGTGTTCTGGCTTCGGACACCAGACTGAAAAACATTCCTCTGTTTCCCGTTTCTGCTCTTAATGGTGAGGGCATTGATGAACTGAGGAAATACCTATCTCGCCGGGCTCGGAATTGGACCCAAAGATCTTCAAATGGAAATTTTCGCCTACCGGTTGATAGAAGTTTCACCATCACGGGGGCCGGATTGGTGGCCACCGGGACAGTATCTTCCGGGCGTGTGAGACAGGGTGAGACCCTGCGAGCCCTGCCTGGAAATATAGAGGTTCGGGTCAGGGGACTGCATTCCCAGAATAAGGAGTCTCGCATTGGTCAATCCGGAGAACGGGTAGCCCTGAACCTATCTGGACCAGGAATAAGCAAGGACATTATAAAACGCGGTAGCTGGATAGTTTCCAATGACGTTCCACCGTTGATCTTAAAATTCGACGCCGATCTCCGGGTCCTATCGACAGAGGTCAAACCCCTGGCCCACTGGACGCCGGTGCACGTCCACTCCGGAGCGGGCGAGACCACAGGAAGGGTGGCCATTCTCGAGTCCAGTAACATTCCTCCTGGCAGCCAAGGGCTCGTTCAGATCTTGATTGATGAGCCGCTCGGAGCCCTACATGGGGACCGTTTCATCATTCGCGATCAATCCGCGCGACGCACGATTGGGGGCGGGATCGTCATAGATATATACCCCCCTAAGAGAGGTAGAGCCAAACCAGAGCGCCTCTCTTTTTTGAAAACGATGAGACGAGGGGATCATGCGGAGACCCTCTCCAACCTTTTAGAAATTGCGGATGCGGGGCTCTCGCTTGAAAAGTTTTTCGCTTGCCGAAACCTTTCTCCGGAGGAGCAAACTCTATTATTACAAAAATCCAAGTTCCAGGAGGTTCGCACGGCGAACGGGACCTTGGGATTTAGAAACCAGAGGTGGGACAATTTACGCACCGCACTGATTCAAGCTTTAGACGTCTGGCATACAAAAAACCCGGGCCATAACGGGCCCAACGAGGATCGCTTGCTATCGCTTTTAGGACTGCGACTCCCTGAAGGGGTCAGCGCCGCCCTGGCAGCTGACCTGGTCCGCACTGGTCATCTAATTCGGGAGGGAACGGCCGTCCGCCTCCCATCACACCAACCGGCCCTTACAGGCAAGGATGAAGCAATTTGGCATGAGGTGACGGTCTATATGCAACACCAAGGCCTAAAACCACCATCGGTTAATGAAATGGCTGCAGACATAAACGTTAAAGCCGCGGAATTAGAGAGGTTAATGATCCGAGCTGGCCGTATTGGAAGGGTCCAGAGAATTTCAAAGACGCGGTTTCTTACCCTCCCAGCGCTAAGAGAATTGGCACAAATAGCAGAAGGTTTGGCCAAGGCACATCCTAAGAAATCCCTAGAGGTGAAGGAATTCAGGGACAAAACAGGGATAGGCCGAAACATGACGATAGAGGTTTTGGAATATTTCGACAGAATAAAGTTTACGAGACGCCTGGAAAGCGGAAGAGAAATTCTAAAGCCGGCCGAACAGGCTGTGGGCAGTTGAAAAGAATAGTGATAAGTCAAATTCGAAAAAAAAATTTGGAAGCTTTCGGAAGAGAATCGCACCCCGGTGGGGCGCTCGGACTTCAAATCCGGTGAGAGGCGTCAGACGTCTCTGGTGGGTTCGACTCCCACTCTTTTCCGCCATTATCTGTTGGCGCAGCCGAGTTATAAGACCTTATCCCATGACATCTGCCATTACCGCGAACATGCCGGGTCGCAGAAGGTCTTTGGCTTCATAGATGCGCTTCGCTGCTAAATTGTGATAAATGGAAATCACAAATTCTACGGCATATGGCTTGGATAGCGGCCAAGATTTTGTCAGGCAGACCCGAGGAGTAGGCTATTTTCCTTATCGAGAACCCTATGGACTGCTGGACGCGCGAGCATTCGGTCTTTCCACGCCGTGTAGTTCTCCAGTTGCGACATCGGCTGTCCAAGCCTTTTACCCCAAGCATAGAAAACCAGCGTATATGGGTCGGCGAAGGTGTATTGAGCGCCCATGACCCAGTCCTTGCCTTTAAGCCTGCCGTCAATTTCCTCTAAATTATTCCAAAAAATGTTATGGCCATTTTTACTAATCAAATCGATGGTGTTTTCCTCTACGTCTGCACCTCCAGCGGGCCTTTCTGGATGTAGGGCTAGCCCAAATGCAGGATGAACCGCACTGGCAAGCCATCCGACCAGCTCTACACATTTAGCGTAATCAATTGGGTCAGACGGAGTTAAGTTGGATTTAGGAAATTGACCGCTAATAAAGGGTAAAATCGCAGCATTTTGGGTGATTATTTGTTCGTTAATCGCTAAAGCCGGGACTTTTCCATGAACGTTGATTTTCCGATACTCGTCCGTCCGTTGTTCTCCCTCAGCAAGGTTTACCCGTTTCACTTGATAGTCTGCTCCACACTCCTCCAATAAGATATGGGCTGCCGTGGAACAAGAACCAGGCGAATAGTAGAGAACGAACATGGACTTTCTCCTCAAGAAGTCTAGGTTTTGGCCCACCACCAATGTTGAGATTGTCTAAAGATAGCGGACTCGATATTTAAATCATGAGGTTTCCTGAGTGTAAAACCATAAAAGGAGAGCCCCAGCAATGCCACCATGGCAAAATGGCGGTGGGATTGTCACAGTTTCGTGATTTTTTTGAATCCGCTTTTGTAAGAATATATCTCTCTCTTAACTCCGAATAATAACTGCATTAGTTTTTTCCAATGGGAAACCGTCGATCAAAAATACTGGGAGAAAGCGCACTAATCGGGGTGGGTCTTCTTTGGTACATTGTCTGTGTGATCTGTGCTGCTGGTTGGTTTGGTACCACGGAGGACAAGAAACGCCTGGTCGCTTGGGTTAGTTTTCTTATTTGGCTTTTCACCGGCACAGGTGCATGGGTTGGCTACCGCTTTTATTTCTCCTGAAAAAAACCCAAGTAATGCTGGGGCTTAAGTTTAGGGAGTTTGATCGCGCCTCCGCAATTGAACAGGACGGTAAGAATTTTTGACCGGTGCGAGCTAATCAACTGGTCATTAAGGGATCCTGATCAAGGACGAAGAAACGCAATGCCAATGGCGATAACGGTTAGTGCTGCTCTGGTATATAGATCGATTTTCAAAGCTGCCTCCTGCTCCGTGGGACGTTTTTGGGTGATCATTCGGAAAGTACGGTAAAATTAAGTGTTATAAATTTCCGACTTAATATTATTCCATTCCTGTTCGCTGATCCCGTCCTCTTGAATTTCTAAGTATTCTCTTATCTCCTTCTTCAGGGTTTGGCGGTTATATCCGGTGTTGATATTTATCGAATGAAATACCTTGCGCATAGCATCGAATGCTTCATCTTTCGTATCAAACCGCCACTGATCAGCAGCAAGCCATTCGCTCAAGATTTCTTCAATTTGCTGTGAGTTCGGAGTTCCATTTTGGATATGAAAACTATCCCAAATTTTCTGAAGATCTTCTGTGGTCTCCTCAACAAAAGCCGAGACATCAACGGACATCACTATCTCTTTTGTAACCCCAAGGAACGAGATAGAACTTAGCTTCGATAAAATACCATATTACACCCGGAATGCAGATAAACATCAGCAATAAGGGAGTCATCAAGATCCAATCGATCAACTGGGCATTACTGTCTATCAGTAAGTAAATCATAAGAACTGCGATGAAGAGCACTCCCCAATGGACTATCTCAATAAGCCTAGTAACCATCTCTGATCTATCAAGTCCCCATTGTATTTGTGATTCCTGATCAAAACCGCAGACCCAGCAAGTTAGCGAAGACACCAAGAAAGGTCGGGTTTACAGTTTTTACTGGGCGAACTGCAGGATTAAAGAATATATACACCACTGTCTTGTATTCTCGGCCGCACAACATATGTCTGAAACCATGGCGTGGGCTCATTTTACGTTCCTTCACTTATCCAATGGGATGAAATCCTTTTCAAGCTTTTTCGATTTTTTCTAATTTCGCCGAAAGCGCACCAACAAGACAAGCGACTTAATCCTTTCTAGAGGGCTTCTGTTCTAAAACAAAGAAATCAAAACCACTGGCAATAACAGTCAAAGCTACCTTGCTAGTGCAGTCCGGAAATTCCAAGGTCGTATTGAAACAAGGTTTGACGATTAGCCGGCATTAATAAATTATTGTTGTGGTGCTAAACAACGGAGCATTGAGACATGTCTGAGAAACTTGGAATTGGCAATCAATTTCCAGATATCACTCTGAAATTAGTTGGCGGAAAAAGTTTGAATATTCCGCAGGGAATGGACGGAAAATACAAAATCATCTTGTTCTACAGGGGCCATTGGTGACCATATTGCCGCCGGCAGTTGGTCGGCTTTGAGAAACATAAAAAAGCTCTTGAGCAAATAAACGCCTCGATTGTCTCAGGAAGCGTTGATACGGGTGAGCACTCATCTGAGGTTGCCAAAGAGGTTTCATTTCCGATAGCTGAGGGAGTCACGCGTGAAATCGCAGATGTCCTGGGTTCATGGTGGGAGGACCGCCGCCAAATCATACAACCCTCTGAATTTATTTTGGATGAGAATGGTAAAGTTGTGATTAGCTCTTACAGCGACGGCCCGCTTGGACGGATGGAAGCCGAAGATGTCCTGCGATTGATCAATTTTTACGAGTCACGAAAATAAAAGATCAAACAACAATAAAAGAAGGCGTTGGCTCCTCTGTCAGACGACTTGAGGATTATCGTCTACTAACCGGACAGGGACAATTTTCCGATGATATTTTAGCGGCTGATGCCGCTTTTACTGCATTCATCCGCTCTCCCCATGCTCATGCTGAAATCGTTAACATTGACACAGACGCTGCCAAATCGGCGCCGGGGGTACTTGGGGTTTGGACAGCGAGTGATCTAATCAAAGGCGGTGTAAAACCGTTCACTGCTGACCTAAAAAGGGCAGAACAATATCCAAACCGCGATGGAAGTCTCATGTCAGCGCCCCCTTTCTATCCTCTTGCAGTATCCCGCGTCAGACATGTTGGGGATCCAATCGCCTTTGTGGTGGCCTCTGATCCCCAGGCTGCATCTGATGCCGCAGAATTAATTGACGTGCAATGGAGACCACTTCCGGTCGTCGCAGAAACCACTTGCGCAGAGACAGGCGCCCTTATCTGGCCAGAAATTCCCAGAAATCTCTGTTTTGATTGGGATACCGGTGATGCTGACAGGGTGGAACAGGCCCTTAAAAATTCTGCTTACAGAGTGACTTTAACCGCAACCGACAACCGAACGGTTACTTGCTTTATGGAACCTCGAGCAGCCATTGGGCGCTGGGACCCGGATAAAGGTATTTATCAGTTGGAAGCAGGAGTCCAGAGCCTCACCGCGATGCGTGATAGGCTATCAGATATGCTCTCAGCTGATCCGTCAAAAGTGCGCATCATAAGTAGGGATGTCGGAGGAGGTTTTGGATCCAGGAATGTGATTTACGGCGAATACGCGTGTTTGCTGTTTGCAGCAAAATCTCTTCGGCGATCGGTGCGCTGGACGGCAACAAGGGAAGAAGAGTTTAGGAGTACCGCGCAAGGCCGAGATTATTTTTTGACAGGCACCCTAGGCCTAGACCGAGACGGGAAATTTACCGCGTTGCATGTAAAAGGTGTCTGCAGTATGGGAGCATATAATACAGGAAATGCCCCCTTTACCGCGCTTCGCAATGTGACCCGCATGCTCGCCGGCGTCTATACAACGCCTTTGATGAGGTTGGAATTAAAAGGCGTGTTTACAAATACTGTTCCCATTAGTTCTTACCGGGGTGTCGGACGCGTCGAAGCGATTTACATGTTAGAGCGCCTGATCGATGAAGCGGAGAAAGAATGCGGTATAAATCGAATTGTCTTACGTCTGAAAAACTTAATTTCCAAAGAGCAATTTCCTTATAAAACGCCAACGGGATCAATTTATGACAGCGGTGACTATGCGGAGAATATGCGCCGCGCCATGGAAATCGCAGACTGGGAAAATTTTTCCCAGCGCCGCCTAATTTCTAAAGCCAAAGGAAAGCTCCGCGGGATCGGATTATGCAATTTCATTGAGGGCGCCGGCGGAGACGGATCCGAGTTTGCCGCGCTCACGATATCTGCCGAGGGCAAAGTTGAACTCCGAACGGGTTGCCTGTCGCAGGGTCAGGGTCATGAAACCTCAATGCGTCAAATTGTTTCTGAAAAACTAGGAATTACGCTTGAAAATATTACGATGCCTGAGTCCGACAGCGATGTAATCGGAGAAGGCACTGGAACGAATGCCTCACGTTCTATCGTGCGAGGCGGCACTGCCCTCTGTGAAACAGCAGATATAATGATCAGAAAAGGACTGGAGATAGCAGCGGAGAGACTTGAGGCCTCACCTCAGGATATTGACTATCAGAACGGAGTGTTCTCTATCAAAGGCACAGACCAATCAATCTCGTTATTCGACATGGCGCACGACAATACCTTATCGGTCGAACACCGTCATAGTAATGAGGCCGTGACTTATCCCAACGGTTGTCAAGTTTGCGAAGTCGAAGTCGACCCCGAAACCGGGAATCTAGACATACTGTCCTTTATTGCTGTCGATGACGTAGGGCGGGCGATTAACCCAATGATTGTCCATGGGCAATCACAGGGCGGCATTGTTCAAGGAATTGGACAGGCCGTTTTCGAACACACTGTGTACGATCGAAAGACAGGTCAACTTATTTCGGGCTCTTTTTTAGATTATTGTTTGCCAAGAGCGGACAACCTCCCGCCCATTGACCCTGTATCAAACGACTGTCCAAGCCCAACTAATCCTTTAGGAGTAAAAGGAGCTGGAGAGGGCGGAACCACCGGAGCACCAGCAACACTTATTAACGCAATAATGAATGCCCTATCCCAGGCCGGCGTTACCCAAATTGATATGCCAGTCACGCCCTATCGAGTTTGGGAATCGATTCAGACGGCGCGCGGCTCACGGGTCATTAGCAAATAAGTCAGAATGGCCCCAACTCCACATCCAGCGAGTACAAAAGACATCGGAAGCGCTGAACCGTCATAAAGTAAACCAACCAGTGCCCCGACGCTCGCTCCAGTACCGAAACGAATGAGGCCAAGGACGGCGGATGCTGTTCCCGCGATGTCAGGGAAATATTCCAGAGAAGCTGAAGCTGCATTAGCATTAACTAGGTTATGAGGGAACATGTAGAGTGCTATCGGAATGGCAATTCCATAAAGACCGCCCAAGCCCGACCAGGCGCAGAATGCCAAAATTGTGCCTCCAATTAAGGCAATTGCTAAACCGAATTGGAGCATCGGCCGGACCCCGAATCTCCCCACCAATTGGCTGTTGAGCCATGATCCACACATAATCGCTATAATATTTACTGCAAAAATGAATCCATAATGTTCAGGTGCAACACCAAAGACTTCGATGTATACGAAGGGCGTCCCGGAAAGCTGCGCGAACATACCGGCGAATGAAAAACCACCACACAGCATATACCCCATCGCTCGTCGATGACGGAAGACGACAAAATATTGGGGAATTATCTGCCAAAAACTTGTGACCTGACGTCGTGCCTGAGGCAGGGTCTCAGGGAGAGCGAACCAAGCAAGTGCAAGCGTAAGAACGCCATATCCGCTTAAGAGCCAGAAAATTGACCGCCAACCAAAAAATTTCAGGAGGTACCCTCCGATAAACGGTGCGATCAAGGCAGATAAAGAGACGATTAAAAGAGATAAAGACAGTATCCTTGCAGACTCTGTACCAGACCATAAATCGCGGACAATGGCCCGAGTAAGCACGAGGCCGGCCGCCCCCCCAAGAGCCTGAAAAAATCTCAACGTGATGAGAGCACTGATGGACTCTGTCACGGCGCACATGAGACCGGCGAACACATAAAAGGCAATGCCAAACAAAAGTAGAGGCCGTCTGCCGAATCGATCCGATAACGGACCATACAGAAGGGGACCGACAGCAAAACCAATCGTGAATGAACTGAGTGTTAATTGCGCGTTACTCGCAGTTGTTAAAAAGTCTTTTTCTATCGTTGGCATGGCAGGAAGATACATGTCCATCGACATCGGGCCAAAAGAGGACAAGGTGCCGAGGATCAAAATGATAGCTGTACCCGCAACCGCGGTGCGGGTTGGTCTTGCCATATCAGAGACCCGAAAGTTCAGGCATAACGGCGTCTGAGAAAAGCTCCACCGTTTGCCTCATCTCCGTCTCCGTTTGATCCCCAAAAGCAAATTGGCAAACTAGATAATTCGCTTTCGATACCTTGAGATCTTCTTTTAAGAACTCAATAACAGTCTCTGGTGAACCTGCAATACCCATCCCATCTGCGGCCAGACCATCGTAGGTATCAGCGCGCTGATGTCGAGGGGAGGACCCACGATCTCTGAAAAGATAATTAAAACTGTCATGCCAAACGGGATAGGACCGTCGAGCAATATCAAGCGCCTCTGAGTCACTTGGAGCAACTGTTACAAACCTGCCAATACCCATCAACGGGGTGGCCGTACCTTGTTCGAGAGCCTCAGTAAAAGCATCCACAAATTCTCCGGTTGGGCCGCCGGGATCCAAACTTATTATGTTTAGGCCCGATTTGGCGGCGCGGCGCGCACTGTCGGTGGAGTGAACACCGTACCAAAGAGGAGGATGAGGTTTTTGTTTCGAGTCAAAAATTACGGGAACGTCGCCACAGTCAAAAAATTTGCCGGTAACATTGATACGCCCTCCTTTAAAGCCCTCCATGATGATACGCATGGATTCGTCATAGAATTCTTGGGCTTCGGTTGGCTCGACACCGAAAATTTTTAACTCAAGAGGAGAGGCTCCACGCCCAAATCCAAGTTCTAACCGCCCTCTGCTCATATGATCCAGCATGCAGATCTCTTCGAATAGCCTCAGCGGATGATAGAGGGGCAGGGCAAAAATCATTGGCCCAAACCGGAGATTCTTAGTCCGTTGAGCCACTGCCGCAAGGAACACACTTGGAGAGGCGGCCATGCCTAGAGGCGTCGAATGATGCTCTGCAATATGATAAGCATGAAAGCCTGCAGCATCATAAAGCTCGACTAATCTGAGTCTTTCCTCATAGTAATCTGAGAGTGATGCACCGCTTGCATCGACGTGATCAAAAATACCAAATTTCATTTTTTTAAAAATTATACCTTTATTTAACTCCGAACATAGTCGAGACCGTCGGAGAGATTCATATCAGAGACTTTAAGTACGTGTTTTTTTGTCGCGGCAACAGCCTCTAGAGGAAATAATGCGATTTCGGCAGCTATATTCTGGACAAAACTCAAAAAGTCATGCTGATCGCAAATTCTGCTTATCATCCCCAACCTTAACCCCTCTTCGGCACCAATCCGTCTTCCACTGACTAGAAGATCGAATGCTGCTTTAGGACCCACGGCCCGTATGAGTGGCGGTAAAACTCCTCTCCCCACCATTCCAAAAGCTATTTCTGGATAGCCGAAAGAGGCACTCGAAGCTGCGATCGCCATATCGCAGGAAAGAAGTAATGCGCACCCGCCACCAAGAGCAAACCCGTTTACCGCGGCTATCACAGGCTTTCGCATTTCAGGCAAAAAATCATAAAGCCGAGAGTACAGCTCAGCCCGGAATTCATGACTGGAGGTATCTTGATCCCCGAACTCTCTCAGATCGGCACCAACACAAAAAGCCGCACCTTCCCCCGTCAAAATGACTACCTTTATATTTCGATCAGCATCTGCTTTTTCCAGTGCTGTGATCAATTCTTCTGTTAGAGCTGTATTTAGCGCGTTCCGTTTCTCCGACCTGTTCATGATAATGGTGCACACGGAATCGCTGGTTTTAGAGAGCACTAAAGGTCTAACCATCCAAAATCTCTATATCTCTGCACCTACGAGAATAGTCTAGGAATCAAACAAAGGCACCAAAACTCTGGACAGAATAATCGTATTTTAGTAAGCTTGCTAATTATTGCATAGACAACTATTGTCTAACTAACTAAAAATGGGGTTTCAAGGTGGCTTACAGAGATCCTCCCGAGCACGTCGCTTACTTGATCGGAGATGTTTCAAGAATCTTTCGGACTGTCTACGACAGACGGGTCGAACCATTAGGCCTCACCCGGGCACAATGGCGTGTCTTGTCTCGTATTAACAGGATGGAGGGTGCCACTCAAACTGAACTCGCATCCGTGCTCGAAATCGAGAAGCCTACCTTGGGGCGCCTTTTAGACCGTCTCGAGGACAAAGGTTGGGTGGAGCGCACCCCAGATCCACATGATGGTCGTACTAAAAGAGTCAGTTTGACAGAGAGCGCCCAACCAGTACTCGAAGAAATGTACGAGCTTGGAGACGAAATCCTTGATGCTGCGGTTTCAGGACTTTCAGAGAAAGAGGCTAAACAACTACGGGAAGCTCTTAATCGAGTAAAGCACAACCTCTCTGAACTTTTGGACCGCGGCGCCAATCACAGTGTTCTGGGTACATGAAACATTTCTATCGTATCTTCCTTCGAGGACTATTTTTGGTTGCCCTACCGGCCGGTGGAATAGCCTTTGGCACCGATTACTGGATAAAAAGCACTCGCTATGTGACAACAGACAATGCCTATATAAAGGCGCACCTGCTCTCTATCAGTGCCGACTTAGATGGAAGGGCAACCAAAGTCTTCGTCAAACAAAATGATGTTGTAAGAATGGGTGATCCCCTCCTTGACGTAGACCCTGAACCATTCCGTATCATGCTCGCCAAGGCGGAGGCCGAACTAAATTCCATTAAATATGAAATAAAAGCGTTGCAAGCAGAACTTGCCGAGGCAACTGCGGAGCTCTCTGAGGTCAGAGCAGAAATTACTTATTTAGCTCGTGTTCATGGCCGCCAAGAGAAATTGTACGCCAAAGGCATATCCTCCCGCGCAAAATTAGATGAGACCGAGCGCGAGCTTACCCTTACAAAGCAGCGCGCCAGAACAGTCCAACACAAAATACGACGTGTCATGGCGAAACTTGGGGGAAGTAAGAACCGCCAGCCAGAAAAGCATCCGATGTATCTCGAAGCCAAAGCAAAAGTGGAATCCGCAAAATTGGATCTCAGGCGAACCAGAGTTTTCTCGCCCGCCAATGGGACTGTCGGAAAGTTTTCTCTTCAGCCCGGAGAATTTGTCGAAAGGGGGAGATCTTTAATACCGATTATACAAAGCGACGAGCAGTGGGTAGAGGCTAATCTAAAGGAAACACAACTTACCCATGTCCGCACCGGCCAAAGGGTAGAGGTGATCATAGATGCGTATCCCGATGAACCGCATGAAGCGCAGATAGTATCAATTAGCCCCTCAACAGGTGCCGAACTCTCAATTTTACCTCCGCAAAACGCAAGTGGTAATTGGGTTAAGGTGGTGCAACGAGTGCCCGTGAAGATTGAGATCGCCGATCAGGAAATTATCGGTAAATTGCGTGCCGGCATGACAGCCCACATATCCATTGATACGGAGCGCAGGCGATCACTTTTTAAAATCATAAAAACCGCAATCGCAGGTTCGGACATAATCGAATGACCACCCCTACTGGGAGTCCGCTGAACCCGGGCAGGCCCCAAACCAATGTCACCATGGCAACCATAGCCATAATGTTATCAACGACTGTTGTAATTATGGATATAAACATCGCGGGCATTGCGCTACCCGCAATGCAAGGGGCTTTGTCGGCAAGCCAAGACCAGATTTCTTGGGTCATGACGACCTATTTCATGGCGCAGGGTGTGACGATGGCGGCTACCGGCTGGCTTGCGGGAAGACTGGGGCGCAAAAGACTTTACATGGGAGCCCTCATAGGGTTTGCACTTTGTGCGACAATGTCTGGAAACGCGACGAGCTTAGAGGAGATTATTATCTGGCGCGGCCTTCAGGGGATGTTTTCTGCTCCTGTTGTCCCGATCTCGCAGGCCTTAATCCTGGACCACTATCCACGCGAAAGACACAGCTTTGCCCTAGCACTTTGGGGTTCGGGTGTGATGGTCGCTCCCGTCCTTGGGCCGGTATTAGGCGGGTATATAACTGAGGAGTATAGTTGGCGTTGGGTATTTTACCTTTCTCTTCCATTCGCAATTCTGGGCGTCGCGGGTACGCTTATTTTTATTCGAGAGATCCCTCGGGATCTGAGCCGCCGATTCGACTGGTTGGGTTTCTTCTGCCTCGCCCTAATGCTTGCGTGTTTGCAATTCACTCTTGATCGAGGAGAGGGAGAAGGGTGGTTTGACTCTGATTTAATAATTCTCATGGCCGTAGTTATCGGTCTTAGTTTGTACCTATTTGTTATCCACAGCATGACCACAGATAACCCGTTCATCAGTGTCGGCATCCTTACAAATCGAAACTTTATGATCGGAATGATTTTTATGTTTCTTTTGGGTGTCCTTGTGATGTCAATCAACGTGATAATGCCGCTCTTTCTTCAGAACGTGCGCGAATTTCCCGTTGTTACAGCTGGCTTGACGATGCTTCCTCGAGGACTGGGAACAATGTTCGCATTGATCTTAGCTGGCCGCTTAAGCGATCGAGTTCTAGATCCCAGAGTCGTCATTTTTATCGGATTTCTATGCGTTGCCTACTCAGCCTGGACTTTGTCCAATTCCACGACTGATGTTGGCTACGCAACTTTTGCCATCGCTGGGTTTTTTAATGGAGCCGGGATTGGTTTGGTTTATGTGCCCCTAACCACAGTTTCTTTCTGGACCTTGCCAATACGATTTCGCACCGAAGCATCGACGCTCTCAAGCCTGGTTCGGAATTATGGAAGCGGGATCGGGGTCTCTATTGTTATCGGCGTCCTTTCACGATCGCAAAAAGAAGCGCATGCCTTTCTAACTGAGAGAATTTCTCCCTATAACGAGCTAATGCGGAGCCCTTGGCTCCCTGAGCATTGGTCAATCGAAAAAATTCAGGGGCTCGCGGCGTTAGAGAATGAAATTAACCGACAAGCTCTCTCGATCGGATTCCTGAATGATTTTAACCTAATACTGATTGGTGCATTTCTATCGATGCCACTTATACTTCTCCTTTCAAAGGGGAAGCCAGACGAAAAGACCGCATGACAAGCCTTATCAACTCCCAGAATACTTTGCAAAAAATCCAAGCTCTCAGGGGTTTTCCTCAAGATCAACTTTTAGAGCACCCATTACACGACCATGCATATTGTAAGCACCGATTAGCACAGTGATCTCTACCATCTGACGCTCTGTAAAATAGGTTGCGGCAGAATTAAAAACTTCATCTTCAGCTGCGGCGGCCTGAGTAACAGAATCAACATAGGCAAGGACCGCCCTCTCGCTCTCGGAAAAGCTGCTTGACTTCTTCCAGTCTCTAAGATCCGAACATTCTTCTTCAGAGACACCATCCGCAATCGCTAATTTAGGAACATGCTGCCGCAACATATACGCGGCATCTAAGAGATAACCGATCCGGATAATGATAAGCTCACGCAACCGACCAGGCAGCTCGGTTCCCCACCTAACAGCATTCATTTGGGAAAACCAGGCCTCGGCAAGAGGAGGAGCATTAAGCAGCATCCTGTAGATATTTAGAAGATTACCTCGCCGGCCTGCTCGCATTCTCTCAATAAGTTCACCGGCGTCAGCAGGAAGTTGTTCATCGTTTAGTAACGCTACCCGGGCCATAACCATCTCCCCAATACTTTTCGTCTAACTCTAGATCGCCCATACCGGGACGGCAATTGACCAATAACTCAAATCGGTTCTACTCTTAAAAAAAGATAAAAAAATAAGGGGGAACAACAATGTGCGCGAGCCCGGTAATAGAAAGGCGCGATGATTTGTTCGTGCCAACGACAGAAGCAGAGTGGGCTGTAAGAGTGGATCTAGCGGCCTGCTACAGGCTAGTAGCCCATTTCGGGATGGATGATCTTTTTGCCACCCATATCACCGTTAAGGTCCCGGGTCCCGAGATGCATTTCCTACTCAATCCTTACGGAGTCCATTTCAGTGAAGTCACTGCATCAAGCCTGGTAAAAGTTGATCTCGATGGAAACATCGTATCGAATACCGATCATGTCATAAATCCGGCAGGCTTTGTTATTCATTCAGCAATCCACGCAAACCGACCTGACGCAATTTGCGTTTTACACACTCATACCGTGGCAGGGATGGCTATCTCAACCATCGAAGAGGGCTTACAACCATGGTGCCAGAAAGCCACTCGCTACTACAAAAGGCTTGCGTACCACGACTTTGAGGGGAAAGCGCAAGATATGGATGAGCGCGAGAGGCTGGTAAAAGACCTCGGAGATAAAAACTATCTAGTCCTCCGGAATCACGGGCTTCTCGTCTGTGCTCCATCAATCGGCACTGCATTTAAAGAGATGTATGCCATGGAAAAATCTTGTCAGACCCAGCTGCAAATTATGGCCTCTGGAGGAAAAATAATCCACCTTTCAGAAAATTTACTCGAGCACACTGCGCAGCAATTTGAAGATGATGCCAAGGTTACGAGGGAAAGACCAAGCGGATGGCCATCTCTCTTACAAATGTTAGATCGTGTTAACCCTGGCTACGATGCGTGAAAAAATGGTGTGCCTAGCCTGATTGCCAGGTTGGGCATACTATGACCCGCCCTTAATCCAGACAGTATCGGGAATTCTGTTCCCTTACACAGATTGAGAACAATATCCTCTACCCCAGAACCGAATTCCGCAGCATCGCGGATCTCAGAAAAATTTCCTAGGATCAATCCCTCAATCCTATCGAAGGCTCCCGCCAATCTTAACTGCAAGATCATTCGATCAATTCCGTATGCGGGCTCGTCAGTATCTTCGATGAATAAAACTCGGCCGTTCATATCTGGATGATACGGAGTGCCGCAGAGAGTCGCTAGGATAGATAGATTCCCTCCAACTATCGGTCCCTCTCCCAAACCGGGACGCAGAACTGATAGATCCATTCTGGGTAAGGGATCCGCTTGATCGCGGATCACTCCCAGCAGTCTCTCGAAGGAAACTGAATCCAGACCGCGAGCAATATCAGTAAGCATCGGCCCATGCCAAACAGGGGCCTCGGTTCGATCGGCAATCACACAAAGCAAAGCGGTGATATCACTATAACCGATAAGAGGTTTCGGGTTCGCAGAGATCAGATCATAGTCAATAAAATCTAAAATACGACTCGCGCCGTATCCCCCACGAGCACACAGAATTACGTCGACACGATCATTAGCATAAAGATTATTGAGAGCTTCTGCTCGCGAGCGGTCATCCCCTGCGAATTGCCCGCATTTGGCGAAATTCTGATCTGGAATTGCCACCTCAATTCCAGCAGCTTCAAGTGCACCGCAAGCCGCTCGAAGCGCACCCGAATCCAACCATCGAGCAGGCGAAACAATTCCCGCACAAACCGTCATTCTTTTTTGCCAATTTCTTGCCGACGCTGGGAGAGCTTCTCTCCAGTTTCGAAATAACGCCCAGTAATAGCGAATTCCGCTTCTTCCATATTCTCCGATGTCCAAGCAGTTAAAGGATACCCATGCCATGGTTCTCGAAGCTCTAAATTTGGCAGCCCGAGCTCGGACCATTTTCTTTTCGCGGCATCCATAAAATTTTTACGAGGTAAAGACACAGGCGGATAAGGGTGTTCACGGCAGGCATTGATAAGCAATGCAGATGCCCCCTGCCCGTCCGGATAAAGCCGATCCATTTCCGGAAGCAGGGGTGAAATAGAGGGATCTAACCTTGGGAGCTTCCCTCGGATAATTTCGACATCACGATGGGGTTGCATAGAATAGGATAACGCCCAAAGGATCGCATCCATCGAATCCGGATCTACATCGGAGTCAACAGCAATAAAAATTTTGCCCAGTGAAGAGTCAAAACCGGCCGCTGAATGCAGTGCTTGCCATGGTTGACCCAAAGCGGGCTGATCCAACTGTATAACAAATAGCATATTGCAACTTGCCATCTCGTGGCAGGCCACCTTCACAACTGACGGAATATTACAATTATTTTTAAGGTGATTGAGGTAGATCCCATCAAAAGCCGCCTTGCGCATAACCGTGCTTTCAGAGGGGGGGAACTCGCTGATTATTCCCTGGTATACAGGCTCATTCCTCCAACTGACTGAAGTTACCTCGAGAACCTTTTCCATCTTCCGGGGACCCAAATAACCACTGGCTTCACCAAAGGGGGCCTCGGGTTCCAAGAAGTCAGTGCGCACCCGCCCTTCGATAACAATTTCAGCATTGGCTGGCACCTGACAGGCATTTGTTTCAGCATCTATAACATCGATAGGAGCCCCATTCAGAGCACCCGCAATTCCGTATTCGTCCACCCCATAGGGCACTTTTGCCGCGGCTGACAATAAAAGCGCTGGAGGGCCACCAATAAAAATGGCGACATCCAGGTGTTTACCCATACGTCTGGCCTTCTCCCACTGAATATGAAGATGTTGGGTATTGACGTCAGTGGCACAACCAATCCGATTCGGAGCCTTGATCATTCCCCGGTAGATACCAAGATTATTAGTGCCAGTTTCAGGATCCCGCGTTACCCAAGTGCCTGCGGTAATGAAAGGCGCGGGATCAAATCCAGGGGTCGAAATCAAATGCGGAAAACGATCTACCCCTTCACCGAGATTGGGCAAAGTGGCAACATTTTCTTTTATCGGGGCATCAGCCCTCGGAACTAATTTTGGCTGCAGATGATTTCCTTGAACGCCCGCCCATTTTGCACCAATTCCATTTTCATCGGTTCCCAATGCAGCGGCGTAAACTGCTCGTGAACACCCTAAGGAACCAAGGGTGACGGTTGCATTAAAATTTTTACCCCGAGAGTCAGTCACATTCTTGAACCAGAATGCCTTCCGGCTCTGATCTGGCAATCCCCTGAACTGAAGACGAACTAATGGGACAATTTCCGTATCTTTATTTATCGGCTCCTCGACTATGTACAAAAGATCACGTCGGGAGAGTTCATCGAGGTAGTCGCGAAGGTCGGTATAGGGCATGATAATTCCGTTAGCTATCTGGCGCCTCTGCGCAGCTTATAAACTACAGCAAATGCTAGGCCGGTAAAATCCGGCTTAAAGGGAGAAAAAAATGACTAGTCAGGCAGGAATTCCAATCATCGCGATAGAAGAGCATTACTTAGATGCAGATGTTGATGCAAAAATCAATAAAGGCGGTGGTGGATTGGTAAAGGAAAGGCTCCTGGATGTGGGGGCGGGGAGAATCTCAGAGATGGACGCCGCTGGGATAGATGTTCAGATTCTCTCTCACTGCCCTCCCGGTGCCCAATGTTTTGAGGAAAATGAACTCGAACGGGCATTTGGAGTAAACGATAGACTTAAGGCAACAATAGACTCTTATCCAGATCGTTTCATGGGCTTTGCATCTATGCCCACTAAAGTTCCGGGGGCTTGTGCGGATGAGTTACAGAGATGTGTCGAAGAACTTGGTTTCAAAGGAGCCATGACACATGGGCTGACTGACGGGGTCTTTATTGATGATGAGCGGTACTGGCCAATGTTCGAACGTGCTCAAAAACTCGATGTGCCTATTTATGTTCATCCTGGCCCACCACATCCAGCCGTCATTGAAGCGTATTACAAAGATTATGTAGAGAAATGGCCTTCAATACTGTCGGCTGGTTGGGGCTTCACAGTTGAAACAGCGACAGCAGGATTACGGCTTATGCTATCTGGGGTCTTCGATAAGTTTCCAGATCTTAAGATTATTCTCGGGCATATGGGGGAAGGGTTGCCTTTCCTATTGTGGCGCATTGACTTCAGCTTTTCTAAGGGATTCCGTCCCGATGCGCCGAATGCTCGTATCCGAGAAATTTTTACCAATAATTTCTGGGTAACAACGAGTGGTAACTTCTCAAACCCGGCTCTCCTTTGCACTATGATGGAGATGGGAATCGACCGGATCTTATTCTCGGTAGACTGGCCATATGTCGAGAACAAACCAGGTCCCGAATGGATGGAAGGCGTATCTCTCTCGCAAGAGGACCGGATTAAGGTCCTAAATGGTAATGCTAAAAAGCTTCTAAAGCTTTAGATACCTTATTTCACCCCAATAACCACTCATACCTCCGCATTTCAAATCCCTGGTTTGGGTTTTGAGATGCGGGGGAAACTCTGGTCAAGTGTGTTGTTTTCCCTCAATCCACATCGGGGCGCTTATATCCAAGATTGGGACCACCCTTTTGGCTATTAAGATAGGACTCAACATTATCTAGGGGATTCATCGCGTGTCGCATGCGTGAACCAACGAGCTGGTCCAACTGAATGGCCTGGGAGACTGTTAAATCTCGCCCCATTTGAACAGCTATTTTGGAATGCTCAAGCGGTGCTAGGTGGCGTGACCCTATCTCTTTTGCAACTCCGATAGTTGTTTTCTCAAGCTCATCCGCGGGCACAGATTGAGAAATGATGCCAATATTGTCTGCTTCTGTTCCACTCAGATTTCTTCCCACCAGCTGAATATAGGCAAGCTTTTTTATAGGAATACCGCTATGCAGAAGTGTCGAGGTCACTAGCTGACCAAAGCTCCCTCTGAGGATCTCTGGCATCCCAAACTGAGCATCCGCAGCAGCAAAGACCATATCGTGACAATTCATGATCCCCAGCGCACCACCAAGGCAATAACCGTGAACCTGAGCAATCATAATGCGTGGAAACGCGCGTACTGCCTCAGCTAGTTGAATAGACGGTGTTGGCCGATCCCAATCCCTCAATCCCGCCTCATTAACAGCCCGAAGGAATGTGAGATCCAAGCCGGAGGAATAATTGATACCATTTCCACGAGTAACGACACATTTCAGATCACGGTCAGCTCGGATAAGTTCAAGTGACTCAAGAAACGCATTCAAAAGAGCCTCATTCAAGGCATTTCTTTTCTCTGGCCGGTTAAAAGTGATCCGGGCAACACCTGCTCCATCCAACTTATCCAATATAAGTTCCGGCCAGCTTTGAACCTCAACCCAAACATCAGCCATTCTATCCTCCCCCTTCTTTAGTTAAACGAAATGATTTGCGCCAAATAGATTGAGGGGATTTTCTTCCCCAATTTTCTTGATATCTTCGTCAAAAAATAAGGCAGACCGCAAGCTTGTCACCGGATCGTAATCACCTGGAGGAAAGGGAGCGTCGGTCCCGATTAGAATTTTTTCTATGCCAACGAGATCGCGCAAATATCTCAATCCAGGCCCCGAATGCAAGATAGTGTCATAATACATCTGCATAAGATAATTTGAGGGAGGATTTAAGCAGACTGTTCCCGTTCCAGACTGCGGTGCTGCGTCATACATTCTATCGAAACGACCAATCAACCAGGGCAATCCACCACCACCGTGAGAAAGTATCAATTTTAACTTTGGATACCGGTCGAGCACGCCTGCAGATATCAGAGATCCTACGGTCAAAGAGGTGTCAGTGGTATAAGCAACGATTTGCGAAAGCGAAAATTTTCGTTCCCGAAGCGCCGGGACTGGGTTTGCCGGATGAATAAAAATTGGTGCGTTTAACTTAACACAAGTCTCCCAAAACTCATCTAAGTCACACTCGCCTAAATTCCGACCTTCTATATGGGCCGCTATGACCCCACCAACGGCTCCATCTTTCATTGACCTTTCCAGCTCTCGAGATGCCACTGCCGCATCCTGAAGAGCACCAGATGCCATCCACGAGAATTTACCGGGGTTCACAGAACACAATTCACCAAGTGTGTCATTCAGCATTCGATGCCAATTTTCCCCGCGACTTGGGGCGAGTTCATAACCGAATATATCAGTCCAAATGGTCAGGATTTGATGATCAATCCCCATTTTAGCCATTTCATCAACTCGCTGATTAACATTACTCAGAGAGTCAAAAAACGGCCGAACTTGGGCCCCCGATGGGAAACGGCAACAATGACAACCAGGCTCGCTTTCAACCAAGTCAATCCCAAAGTCACTGCCACGGCGGGAGAGCTCATTTATGGCAGACTGAGGTACAAAATGTGCATGCACATCAATTATCATTCTTTTTTTGCCTCGTTAATTAATCCATAAATCACAGCCGGAGTTAGTGGCAACTGAGTAATGTTAATCCGATAATCCCTAAGTGCGCTGCAGACAGCATTTGCGATGGCACCCGCTACCGCGACAATACCCCCCTCCCCAGCTCCTTTAAAACCCATCGGATTGAGCTGCGACGGTGCGTCCTCCAGTGCAATCGCCGTAATATTTCCGGGTACTACGTCACACGTAGGCAATAAGTAATCAGCAAGCGTTGCCGTCAAAAGCTGACCATTTGAATCGTAGACCATATGATCAAGCAGTGTGCCTCCTATTCCTTGAACCACCCCTCCAATGGCCTGACCACTAAGCATAGCCGGATTAAGAACCCGGCCGACCTCTTCGGTCAGCGTATAGCGTAAAACTTCAATTTTTCCGGTTTCCGGATCAACCGCAACCAAAGCGGCGTGTGCGCCATAGGACCAAGATATTTTACCTTGATTATCAAAAGTCCCCTCTGAACAAAGCTCGTTGAACTCCGCTAAATCACTTAGCGAGAGCTTTTTGTCATTGGGCTGCAAGACGACACCGGCGCTATAGAGTAAATTTTCTGCGGATACATTCCAGCGCAATGCAGCTATTTCAACAGCCCTAGTTTTTAATTTCTCCGCTGCGATCCGTGTCGCATTTCCGGCCATAACAGTATTACGCGAGTGAAAAGTTCCTCCTCCGAACGGAAGTAAATTGGTACTCCCATGGAGAACCGATATCCTATCTATAGAAATCTCTAATACTTCAGCACAAATTTGGGCCAGCGCAGTTTCGGTTCCTTGACCTAATGACGATGCCCCAGTCCGGATTTCCACCAAACCATTAGGCTTGGCTGCAACAATAGCCCCCTCTGGTGGTCCAGCAGCACTACTTTCCACAAAACACGCAAGACCAAGACCCAGAAAACGTCCCCTATCGTCAACTGTCTGCCTTAGCCCACCCCCTTTAAAGTAGTCTAACTCCTCCAAAAGCCTTTCTAAGGCAGCACCATAATTACCCGCATCAAAGGTAGCGTCGGTATCACCCGGAACAAGTTCACCAATACGATAAGGTAGCTCTTCAGGTTTTAGTAAATTGCGGAGCCTCGCCTGGGCCGGATCCATCCCCAGATCTGTCGCCATCAAATCGATCATCCGTTCACGACAAAAATTAGCCTCAAAGCGCCCCGGCCCACGCAAAGTCCCTACCGGGGTTTTATTGGTTACTAAGGCCTGCACAAGACATGAAAAAGCAGGAATGCGGTAAGGACCAGGAAGAAACTGTGCAGCCTTAGAGGGAACCACACCACCGTTAGTGCGGACATAGGCGCCAAGATCTCCTTGGACAGTCGCACGGATACCAAGAATATGGCCCTCTCGATCTGCCGCGAGTTCTACTTCACATGTAATGTCCCGTGAGTGATTTGCAGATATTAAATTTTCACGGCGATCCTCTATCCATTTTACTGGCCGTCCACATCGACGACTCGCCATAGGAACTAAATAATCCTCTGGGTAAAGTTCACCGCGTGCACCAAAACCACCGCCGACATCATGCTCAATCAAAACCACTGATTTTTCCGGTAGGCCGAAAGCAAGTGCCAAGTGCTTTCGATTAAACCACGTAACTTTTACTGCACCCTCTAGACGAAGGCCCTGTGCCTCATCATCAAAGATCCCCACAAGTCCCCGGGTCTCGAGTGGACATGCTGCATGCCGATTGGTCGTAAATTTCTCTTTCCGAGTGTACTCAGCCCGTGAAAACACATCATCGACATCTCCCCGATCGACCAAATATTGAGTAGCTAAGTTTGTACCGGCCTCCTCGTGAAGAAGGCTCGTATCTAAGGCGGACTGGGCAATATCAACCACAGGCTCTATGACATCGTAATCCACAACGATCGCCTCTAGGGCATCCTCGGCTAAATAGCGGTCCTCTGCTATGACCACAGCAACCGGCTCCCCGACATAACGAACCTTATTTTCTGCAAGAGGACACTGCAAAAAATTCTCAAAACCTTTAAAGGGGGCAAGCCTTATGGGAATCTTGGGCTGTTCGAAACCCAAATCCGAAGCGGTAAAAATATCAATTATCCCAGAGAGAGCTCTTGCTGATGAACAATCAACGTTTCTAAGATGGGCATGTGCGTGGGGACTACGTAATATCGCCATAGCCGCCATATCGGGCCTACTGACATCATCGATGAAACATCCTGACCCAGTGAGGAAACGTCGATCTTCAATACGGCTTACAGCCTCTCCAATATATTTTTGTTTCTTGGTCATGTGCCAGAAAAACTATCTTAGCTGAGCAATAGCGGCAACGGAGAATGGTTTCCAATGGCCTTATTAAGAACGATACTGGGAATTAGAAACTAGTGGAGTTATGGATAATGGATCTAGGTTTGGAAGGAAAAAAGGCAGTTGTAACAGGAGGCAGTGCAGGTATCGGCAAAGCCATCGCATCTGCTCTTGCCAGGGAGGGGGCAGATCTTGCAATCTGTGCCCGGAATCTTAATCAATTAGAAGCTACCGCAAGCGAAATCTCTCGCGAAACGAATCGCAAAGTATTGCCGCTCACTGCAGACCTCACCAAAACATCAGATGCCGATGATTTTATTTCTCAAGCAGCCGAGAAACTGGGGGGTATCGATATCCTTGTAAATAACGCAGGTTCTGCAGCCGGAGGTGTACTCGAATACCTCTCGGATGAACAATGGGAACAAGCCCTACAACTCAAATTTTTTGGTTATGTTCGGTGCACTCGTGCGGCCATTCCATACCTAAAATTATCTGGAGCAGGGCGGGTCGTCAATTTAATCGGAAATGACGGCATCAAACACTCCTACTGGGAAATTGCTCCCGGCGCAGCAAATGCGGCCGGTCAAAACTTTACCATGTCTCTTGCGGGACAGTATGGTGCAGACAACATAAGTTTTTGTGCGGTAAATCCTGGTCCTGTTAGAACTGAAAGGTGGGCAGGTCTCGTCGAAGCCATGGCTAGAGACATGAAAATCACCATTGAGGAAGCTGATCGTCTCGCCCCACACTCGATTCCCCTAGGGCGAATAGCAGAGACAGAGGAAGTGGCCGACCTTGTGACTTACCTATGTTCTCCCCGAGCACATTTTATCAATGGCACAATGATTGAAATTGATGGCGGGCAACAAAAACCACTGATGGATAAGGCAAGGGATGGTTAGGACCCAGTTCTTACGTCGAAAGTTCTAGGTTTCAGAAGCCAGCGCGATCATAGTCAGGAGGTGGGACAGTAAACTGAGACTGGATAACCTCGCTCTCATTCAAATCAAATTGCATCAAATCTTGGCCAACAATCAGTGGTCCGTCGTAGGTTTTGCGAGTAGCAGGTATTAAATCCTCTGGCTTCGCGCCACCAAAGAGCAAGAGATGAGTATAAACAGCAAGCTTTGGCCTCGTTTTAGAAAAAACCTTCCCTGCATCTTCCGGAAGAGTATGATTACGACGAATACGCTCAAGATTCGATTTATCCTTACCCTGCCCCATTCCGTAGGTCACTTCATGAATCAGAAGATCAACTCCTTTGGAATACGCGATTAAATTCTCATTGTAAGTCGTATCTCCGGAAATAACTGCCGAGCGCCCCCCAAAATCAACTCTGTAACCGTAAGCTGAGAGCTTTTCACCCCCATGATCTACCTTAAAAGCCTTAATAACTATTCCTGACTTTTCAAAAACGATCCCCTCAGAAATCTCTTGTGAGGCAAGAACCACACCATCCGGCGCATAACTATGTGCTCGTACCCTAATATCTGTCGCAAAGGCGAGAGGTAAGTGCTCCATCATCTGATCAGTCCCTTCAGGACCCCAAACAGACAAAGGCTTTGTGCGGTTCCCCCATGGTCGCCCGATCCACCCAGTTAACCAGAGATCGACAAAACCGACCACATGATCTGAATGATGATGGGTTAGAAAAATTCCCGAGATATCACCAAAAGGGATTCCGAGTTGAAAAAGTCGCTGCAACGCACCGCGCCCCGCATCAAATAAAAATTTTTCACGGCCCACTTCAACTAAAGTACAAGGACCAAACCGACTAAAAAGAGGCGGTGGCGCACCCGTACCGAGCAATGTCACACGGAACATTTAAACCTCCCTACAGGCATTCTCTTAATAGTCTTCCACCATTCTGAATCGAAGTACTAATACCACAGCCTCGGAGGCCCTCCCAAACTATTGCATGAAGCGACGTAACAACTGTCACCTGATTATTTTTTTCTAGACTTTCGACCACATCGGATAAAGGCCAGTGGGGACAAGAATAGAGTAAAGTATCGATGCCCTTATCGGTTTCCAGCAACTCTCTTCCAAGTCGAAGTGCTGTGCCTTCAGGAATACGGTTATAATCTTCAAAATTCGCACCGGCTCCTATACACAAAACTGGTTCAAATCCACTCTCTGCCAATTTAAGCAGTTGGTTCTCATTTCGCCTGTTTGATGCTGGATGGACAATACCAATACGCTGTGCATTTACAGCCTTAAGGGCCTTTCTTTGGGCGGTAGCACTGGAAGAAACAGGAATTCCAAATTCAAGGGAAAGATCACCGAGAATATTCTCAAGTGCCTTTTCACCTCTGGAAAGATTTGTAGGTGCCCCACCAAGAATCACTGTATTTGCACCGGCCCGAACAAAAGTTTCTATCGTGGCACGTGCCTCTTCATGAAGACGTTCCATACTATTCTGTGAATGAGACGTCACATGTTGTGTGATTATCTGGAGAAAAACACCTTCCGGAACAAGGCTGTAAAATAACTTAGGGAAAATTTCTGTAACATAGGCAACAGAGGTATAGCCAATACGTGCCTCGTTTCTATCCATTCGAAATTTCTTTTAAATCAATTTGCGTATTCAATATCTTACGTTGACTGATCTAGTTTTTTCTTAAGATCAAGAATTTCTTCCCTTAGGGCTGATATTTCTTGCGAAACCAGTTTTGTATCAGAATCGATAACAGTCTCGATTTTTTCTACAGTCCGATCTTCTCGTTCCGCATGCAAAGTCTGCATGGAGTCGACTATAATAGCTATAAATAGATTCAATACTGTAAATGATGAAACAATAATAAAGGGTACAAAAAACGCCCATGCCTGCGGGAACTGTCCCATCACGGGTCGTACAATTCCCATTGACCAGCTCTCTAAGGTCATAATTTGAAACAGCGAATACATAGATTCGCCAATTGTACCGAACCATTGTGGGAATGCTCCACCAAATAGCTTGGTTGCAATTACGGCAAAGACATAAAAGACAAGGCCAAGAAGCAACCCAATGGCGCCAATCCCTGGTACGGCATGCAACAACGCACCAACTACCCTACGCAGGCGGGGTACACCCGAGATAATACGCAAAACTCTAAGCACGCGAAGTGCCCGTAACACACTAAACTCTTCACTGGCCGGTGCTAAAGCAATGGCAACCACAAAAAGATCAAAAAGTCCCCACGGATCACGAAAGAATTTCAGTCTATAAACCATGATACGAAGAATAATTTCAGCTACAAAAATCCAAAGAATGATGTGGTCAATTAGAATCAATTCTGGGCCTATTACAGCCATGGCCCGGGTTGAAGTCTGGAGCCCCAATATCACAGCATTAATGACAATTAGGCCCAGAATTGTATGCCGAAATACCGCACATTCAATAAAACCACGCAAACGCTGAAGAAAAACTGATTCAGATGATGGATCGAGTGTATTAGTCATGGCTTTTCTCAAATTACTGCAAATTATTAGCGCGTTTTATAGTCCTAAGGAATAGCTCTAAATAACCCATAACGACTTGACCCATTTGATTGATCTTTGATAAGAACAAAACAGGAACATTTAGATCGATTAAAAGGAAACATTATGACATCTCGTCATAACCATTCTCACCCTGTTATCTCAGATTTGCGTGCACGCATCGCACATATCGAACGCGGCAATAGGGAAACTCAACCAGAGACAAACACACCAACTATATTGAAAATTGGTATACAAGTATTGGACTCACACCTACCAGATGGAGGACTCACTTTAGGCGCGCTGCATGAGGTAACGACACCAAAGCCTGCAGATACAGCTGCTGCAACTAGTTTTTGCTTATCTTTACTCTCATCCTTACTTCGATCTTACAAAGGGATGGCACTCTGGTGTCACAACATAAATATGCTTGATGCGGGAGAGGTTTATCCCCCGGGCCTAATACATCATGGAATCGCACCCGAAAGGCTGGTCATTTTAAAACTCAAACGAGACGAAGATGTTTTATGGTCAATGGAGGAAGCATTACGTAGCAAAGGACCCGTTTGCGTACTCGGTGAGGTGGCATATGCCAGCCTGACGGCAACACGCAGACTTCAACTAGCGGCGCAATATGCTGATTTGCCTGCACTCATTCTCCGCCCTGGATGGCAAGGAGAACAAAATTCTGCCGCATCGACACGATGGCGAATCACAACTCAAAAGAGCCGACAGCTTGGTCTGGCCAAAACATTAAATGAGCCAGGTAATCCCTGCTGGCAAGCCGAGCTTTATCGCTGCCGTAGAGGGGCACCGGGTATATGGAAAGTAGAATGGCATAATGAGACGGGTGATCTCTCTCTGGCTGCCTCGGTTATCGATAGACCGAGTAAGCCGTTTAATACCGACGTTGCGGGATAGAGCATTTGCTCTAACCATCGAGCGGCATTCACAAGCCATTCTATTCGCAACAAATGCAATAGCGGAACAAGTAGGCCTAAAACCGGGCATGAGGCTAGCCGATGCACGCGCCATTTTCCCAGGACTCAAAACAGAGGCAAAACAGACAAAAGAAGACGAAGCTATACTAGAAAAAATAAGGAACTGGTGCAGTCGTTACAGCCCATGGACTTCAATCGGTGAGGCAAAAGATGACTGGGGAAAAGGTACAGCAGAACAAGATCAGGCATTAGAAGGGCCAGGTGGTGCTGGAATCTGGTTAGATGCCACCGGTTGCACCCACTTGTTTGGGGGTGAAGAAGCGATGCTGGCAGACCTAACGAAAAAAACAAACCAACTAGGATTTAGTTCTAGAGCAGCAATGGCGGAAACCAAAGGTGCCGCCTGGGCTCTGGCCCGCTATCACCCAAATGACAAAGGCAACTGGACCACTGCACCTCTCGGCGAAGTGCGTCAACATTTAATACCCCTGCCCGTATCTGCGTTAAGACTTTCTTCTAATACTATATTAAAGCTCCATTCAGTAGGACTTCGTACTATTGGCGATCTTCTCCTCTTGCCACGCTCAACACTAGCGGTCCGCTACGGAGAAACTCTGCTGGAGCGACTAGACTCAGCCATTGGAAATATATCTGAGCCAATCTCTACTCAAAAATACAAAGAACCACTCTATGTCCGACTTACCTTCTCAGAACCAATTGGACGTCGAGAGGATATAAAAGCAACATTAGAAAAACTCCTCCTCCTATTATGCAAGAGAATGGAGGACCGGGGCATTGGCACAAGAAGATCAGTTTTCACTCTATACCGCACTGATGGTAGTATAGAGCGACGTCTTGCTAAAACTGCTCAACCTGTCTGTGACAATGTCATTTTACAACAATTGTTCAGTGAGCTGATTGACGATATTGACGCTGGTTTTGGTATAGAGGAAGCCACTCTGTTCGCAGACAGAACCGAAGCACTTAGTCCTCATCAAACAAAATTAATCGGGCACAATTCGAACCGAGATTTTTCTACATTAATCGATCAACTAGTTAATCGATTCGGACCAGAAAACGTTCTGAGACCAAGACTTGCAGAAAGCCACATACCTGAACGTGCAGGCATTCTCTCGCCAATTGTAGCCCCCCCCCTAAACATTCATATACAAAAGAAAGTCGCAAACCGCCCTATAAGATTACTACGCCCCCCGGAAGAAATTGAAGCAGTCACTATCGTATCTAAATTTTCGTTTGAACCACCACCTATTTTCCGCTGGCGTAGACAGCTCCACAAAGTCGTTATGAGTGAAGGACCCGAGAGAATCGCACCAGAATGGTGGCAGGAAGAAAACACAGGTACAAGAGATTACTTTCAAGTTGAGGATAAAAAAGGCCAACGCTTCTGGCTCTTCCGAGAAACCGATGATGAACAAACAATACAGCGATGGTACGTGCAAGGGCTATTTTCATGAGCTCGTACGCGGAATTACAAACCACAAGTAATTTTTCCTTTCTCACAGGTGCATCACACCCAGAAGAACTCGTTCGCCGTGCTTCAGAACTCAAACACAAAGCTATCGCCATCACTGACCACAATACTTTGGCCGGTGTTGTGCGAGCTCATCTAGCAGCACGAGAAACAGGGATACAGTTAATCGTTGGAGCAAGGCTGAACTTTACAGATTCAACTTCGCTTCTCTGTCTACCCACAAACCACCAGGCTTACAGCCGTCTTACACGCCTAATTACGCTGGGCCGGAGGCGCGCGCCGAAGGGACATTGCTATCTTTCACTGACTGACTTTCTTGAAGCACAGGAAGATCAGATCGCCATTACACTAACGCCCAACGAAATCAATCAAAAACTTTCTCCGACCTTCTTGTCACAGCTACTAGAGGCTATGGATGACCGCTGCTATTTGGCCATCCAAAATTTACTTCAAGGTGGCGATAAAAAACGAATTTCTGCACTTACCGAAATGGCAAGTAAATTTGGGGTAAAGACAGTTGTAACAAATGATGTGCATTACCACGAACCGGCTCGAAGGAAACTGCAAGATACACTGACTGCCATAAGAAACCGATGCAAAGTCGATAATGCTGGATATCAACTCTTCACCAATGCCGAGCGTCATCTGAAATCTGCTTCTGAAATGGCAGCGCTTTTTCCCCATCACGCAGAAGCGACTTCTCGCACAGTTGAAATTGCTGCGCGATGTTCCTTTTCACTTGAGCAGTTATCCTATGAATACCCAGATGATGAAGCACCAACAGATATCACACCACAAAAATACCTAACCCAATTAACCTGGAAAGGTGCGACATGGCGCTATCCAGATGGAATTCCTAATAAAGTTCGCAATCAGATAGTTCACGAACTTCGGCTGATCGATGAGCTCTCCTATGCCAATTATTTTTTAACCGTACACGACATTGTCCAGTACGCACGACGTCAGGGTATTCTGTGTCAAGGGCGTGGATCAGCTGCCAATTCTTCAGTCTGTTACTGCCTTGGAATCACAGCCGTCGATCCGACACACATTGATCTTCTATTTGAAAGATTTATTAGTGCCGAACGCGGAGAACCACCTGATATCGACGTCGACTTTGAGCATGAACGTCGAGAAGAAGTAATTCAGTATATATATCAAAAATATGGACGTGAACGTGCTGGGCTTGCTGCAACTGTAATCCACTACCGGGGCCGTAGTGCGATGAGAGAGGTCGCTCGTGCCATGGGATTAAGCCGCGATGTAGAAGACGCACTTTCAAGTGCTGCCGTCATAAAAAGGCTGTCTAAGAGGGCAGATTTCTCACTAACCGAAATAGGATTGGATGAGAAAGATCCGAGAGTTATTCGCACACTAAAATTGGCAAAGGAAATCTCCGGATTTCCAAGACATTTATCCCAGCATGTTGGTGGGTTTGTGATCACAAGAAAACGTCTCGATGATCTTGTTCCTATCGCAAATGCAGCGATGGATGGCCGTACTACCATTGAATGGGACAAAAATGATCTTGATACACTCGGTTTTCTAAAAATCGATGTTTTGGGATTAGGCATGCTTAGCTGCATTCGTAAAGCGTTTGGACTGTTGCAAATGCATCATCAGCGAGCAATTGATCTCGCGACCGTCCCATCGGAGGACCCCGAAGTCTACAACATGTTATCCCAAGCAGATTCAGTAGGCGTTTTCCAGGTCGAAAGTCGGGCACAAATGACTATGTTACCCCGCCTAAAACCTCGTACCTTCTACGACTTGGTTATCGAAGTAGCAATTGTCCGACCAGGACCAATTCAGGGAGACATGGTCCACCCTTACCTAAGGCGAAGAAACGGAGAAGAAAAAGTTACTTTCCCATCTGATGCCTTACGCGAGGTACTTGGCAAAACATATGGTGTACCACTATTTCAGGAGCAAGCCATGAAAATTGCCATAGTAGCCGCTGGCTTTACACCAACAGAAGCCGATGGACTGAGGCGCGCCATGGCTACTTTCCGCCGCATGGGTTCCATCCAAAAATACCGTAATAAAATGATCCAAGGTATGATCAACCGCGGTTACGAAAAAAGTTTTTCAGAGCGTTGCTTTAAACAAATAGAAGGGTTCGGTGATTACGGTTTCCCAGAAAGCCACGCAGCGAGCTTTGCACTACTTGTTTATGTTTCAGCCTGGCTTAAATTCCACTATCCAGCGATTTTTACTTGTGCTCTCTTGAACAGCCAACCGATGGGTTTCTATGCCCCAGCTCAGATTGTCCGTGATGCACGTGAACACGGTGTAACAGTCCGACCTCCTGACGTAAATTATAGCCACTGGGATTGTACAATAGAGAAGACAAGTGAAGGCTTGGACGCCCTCCGACTTGGACTAAGGCAAATTAAAGGATTCCGAAAAGAGCTAGCCAAACGACTTGTCACTGCGAGAGAACATGGGAACGGAAGGCCCTTTTTTGATCTCGATGATTTTGCCCGACGTAGTCATCTTTCCCGAAATGCACTGCAACAGCTCGCAGAAGCAGATACGTTTGAATCTATGGGCCTTTCCCGGAGAAGCGCGCTTTGGTCCGTGCAAAGTATAACGCCTAACCAAGGACCCCTTTTTGAAAAAACTGGGGCGGGAATCATCGAACCAAAAATTACCCTACCTATCATGGGGATGGGAGAAGAAATCAGCCACGACTACCGAACTATACACCTGTCGCTTAAGAAGCATCCGTTGGCCCTATTAAGAAAATCGATGTTATCGACACACGCAATCCCATCAGAACAATTGACAGACGCCAAAAGTGGTACAGCGTTAAGTGTTGCGGGGCTCATAATTAACCGTCAGCGTCCGAGTACCGCCAATGGCGTTATATTTATCACCCTGGAAGATGAAACAGGAAATGCCAACATCATCATTTGGCCAGATGTATTCGAGAGATATCGCAAAGAAACGTTAAACTCAAAGTTACTTCTGGTAAGGGGTGAATTACAACGCGAAGGACCTGTGATTCATGTCGTCGCTCGGCAGCTCATAGATATGACCTCAGAACTGTATTCACTAACTGAATCACCTATTGGGAGTGAATTATCGAAACAATATCCATCGCGCGACTTTCACTGATCTAGACCTCTTTACCGCGTCGGTCCACACTGATGGATAAACCCACTGTTCTCAGGCCCCCGGGGGGAAAGATGGCAACCTGGATCAGACTTTCTATCGCCGGCGCAGCAACACTTTTAGTGGGAATGGGATTAGGTCGTTTTTCCTTTTCGCCATTGATACCCGCTCTTATTGATCAAGGCTGGCTTACCGAAATAGAGGCAGGAAGTGCAGGTAGTGCAAACTTCGTCGGATATCTAGCCGGAGCAATCACCGCCCCAGCATTGAGAAAGCGCTGGGGCGAAATCGGAACTCTAAAAATCTGTCTATTTTCTACCCTGATCGCACTTGTGAGTAGCGCCTTACCCTGGGGATTTTTTTGGATAATGTTCTGGCGGGCAGTCGCCGGAGCTGCGGTGGGGGTCATCATGATCTACGCACTCTCAATTACAACCCGCTTTGCACCCACCGGGAAACTGGGACTTGCCACCAGCATCACTTACACAGGCGTTGGAGTCGGAATCTTCATGGCCGGGACGTTGGTACCAACACTCCTAAGCTTCAGCATTGCATCCGCATGGATCGGTATTGTTTTGGTGGGCATTCTAGCAAGCATGGTGGCGGGTTGGGGGTGGTCGGCATTACCCGAGAACAAAAACAAGAATGATCTGCTCCAAAAACACCCGTCGTTAGAGTGGAACTGGAACGCAATCGCGGTAATCACAGCGCGCGCGATGTTCTCATTAGGCCTTATACCCCATACGATATATTGGGTTGATTACATTGTGAGGGGACTAGGAAATAGCAACTCATTCGGAGGATTTCACTGGGCCATATTTGGTCTTGGGGCCATTGTTGGCACGTACTTGTGGGGAAGGCTTGCTGATCGAATCGGACTTCATCATGCACTGCCACTCGCCTTTTCTCTCGTTGCAACTGGTATTGCCCTCCCTGTTATCACAAGCGCGGAATGGGCATTAATATTATCATCTTTGTTGGTTGGCGCTCAGCCTGGCCTAACCGCAATCCTCTCAGGGAGGGTACACCAAATGATGGGGTCAGAAAAAATGCCGGTTGTGTGGCGTGCCTCTGCTTTAATTTCAACCATTGTTCAGGCTGTGGGCGGTTTTATCTATGTCGCTCTTTTTGCCTCAACTGGTTCATACACACCAGTATTTCTGGCTGGTGCCACCTTTATGAGTATCGGAGCCATTATCGCATGGATGATGCGTGATAGAGATCAGTGACCAAGTCCTTCATCGATGGGGAAACAAAACTCAACCATGACATCATTCGGATCATGGGTAAAAAGTTGATAAATACCCTCATCGGGAGTTGGTCGTTCAATATATTTCAATCCTTTGGCATCAAGTTTTGCCTTAACATCTGCGAGGCCAGTGGCAGAAAAGGCGATATGCCCAAAGCCGGCGTCCATATCATCAGGTTGCCCATCATGCCTGCCTTTTGGAGGACGGCTGGAAATGTGCACCAAAGGCTGGTCTCCTGAATACATCCAATATCCTGGAAAAGAAAAATCTGGTCTATAACCGACCTCCAGACCAAGGAAGTCTCTATAAAACTCCATAGTTTCATCCATTCTATCAGGACGACACCGTATGTTTACATGATTCAGAGCATTAACAGCCATAGCCGTATCCTTGGACTATATTCACAAAGCATGAGGCAAATCAGCTGCCGCAATCAGATCAATTTCTGTACCGCGTCCTGACTCTTTGGCCTTATTGTAAACGAGCATAGCAATAGCAATCTCGGAAGCTGCTGTTCCATTATTATTCTTGTGATAGGTTATCTGGTCATCACTGCTTCTGCCATCCACCTGACCGGCGGCAAGAGGACCCAGCTCTAGAATATCATCTTCACTAATGATCCCAAGCTCTAATGGCTCATAAAGATCACCTTGCTTCTCGGAAATCACTGACTCTTTTAGATTAGTGACGACGATGTCAGCCCTCTCGACAGTTCGATTATCAATCTCGCGGCGGGCTTTCTTCAGGAAACCCCCCTCCACAAGCTGGACATTGCCACCAATAATCCCGGTGACATGCTGTCCTGGCTCCAATAAATTACCATCAAATAGTTCGACATTTGTGCTTGTGGCACATAACACGACGTCGGCTCCCCTTATCGCCTCCTCGCCAGAGCTAACAGGAGTAATCTGTAAATTAAATTTCGGGCCGTATTTTTCAGCAAATGCACGCCTGTTTTCTGGATCACGAGAATAAACCCGAACACGCTGAATACCCGGACGCGCGCATTTCAAGGCAAGGAGCTGATTAGCTGCCTGCCCGCCCGACCCGAATAAACCGACCTGTGTTGAGTTTTCGCGGGTTAAATATCGGAAACCAACGCCAGAGGTGGCTGCCGTCCTTAAGGCAACCAGACTAGTGTAACCTAGAGTTCTCTCTACGGGCTCACCGATAACAATTGCCAGGAGTTCTCCGGTCTCAGAGTTATTCAGAACATGGACTGGATGCTCCCTATAGGCATAATGCTGGTTGGCTCCACCTTCTTCCTGAATGACATGATCAGCCCGGCTGGCTGCTCCGATAACACCCATGGTATGCGAACCGCCTGGGAAATTACTTATGCGGACACCTGACGGGGAATGAACACGGCGCCTCGGGGCGTTGATCACTGGGAAATTCATCCCATCAATATAACCCTGCTCTACAGCGTCTATCGCCTCATCCATAGAAACAAGATCTTGGAAATCATCCGGTTTTAATAGGAGAAACGTGTTCATGGCCGTCCATTATCAAAGTTCAGAGACTCGGCATGGTTTACAGTGAGAAAGGCGCTGTCAACCCGAACAAACACCGCGGAGCGTCATGCACAGGCGTTTATACCCGCACCCTCAAGTAAATTTATATGCTCGCAAGTGAGCTTTTTCCCGGGTTTCTCATCGATTTCAAAGGCATATGGGGACAGCGCAGAGGAAATATCCTTGGCACGATCAACGGCACTTTTTGAAGCACCCTTGATGGCTTCAGCATTAAGACTCACCCAATATTTCTTCCCCGATTTTACCGCCCGGGTTTTAATTATGAGGCCATCAAAGGTAAAAATCTGGCCCGTATATGCCTGGTCTTTCCGAGGCATATCCTTAACCAACCTGATATCTTTGAGTTCAAGCTTATCAAGCAGGGTAGCCATATCATTGGTTTCCCACTGGCCACGCTGGCTTTTACCAGCGGGAATTTTCTCAAATTTAAAGTCTTTTTGATCGGCTTTCTGCCTCTGGATCACCACAGATCCGCCCCTAGGGGACTCGATCTGCAATTTTTTGATAGACTCTCTTTTAATATCAAGAATGGTTTTAAGGGTCCAGTCAGAGGGGCCCTCACCAAGATCCAGCCCCCCCTCTACAAGCCACGTTTTCTTGTCATCTCCAAACCTCATATACGTGCCGCTTCGACCGTTTCCGAATAAATCTTCATTCTTTTTTCCGACAATACCCTTTGCCAGGGTCACCCCACCCTTCGTAAGGACGCTGACCTGCTTGGACTTAGCCCCCTTCTCTTTAGGATCCTGCAACTCTAAACGCCCATACCTTTTGGGGTCACTCGTCTTGGGTTCCAAGTATCGGAGCTGAGCAAGCTGGACCACAACGGTTTTTAGCTTATCAAAAAGTACCGGAAAATTATTGAGCTCCTTGAGACCCCATCCCGATTCTGAACGGACAATGGTAAAGGAGCGCGCGGATGTTTTGATCTGGAGTTCGGAAACTTCATTGATCTTTGTCTCGAGGCCAGCAAAAACTAAAGGCCGGTCCTTGGGGATTTCAACAGGCGCCGGACGCGATACGATGGCAAACACCGCACCCAAAACCAGGAAGGTTGTCACTGTTGCAAATATCAAAAAGGAACGGGGAGACATAACCTTGTCCTCACTTCACGCGATTTCTTAGTTAAACGATTAGTGCAGGCACCTTCGCCCGCTTCGACTTTCCGCGTCGATAGAGACCCAGAAAAATCGCAAACACTACCACAATCAAGGGCACCAAGCCGATATTTATTGCCTTCAGCCAAGCTTCAAGCTTATCAATATCTTCTCTCAAAGCGAGCTGAACCGCCCGGAGATCTTTTCTGATTCCGACAGACTCTCGACGAAACTTGTCGATCGCCGTCTTTTGCTCATCAGTCAAAATCACCGTAGTACCGGCGGAGGTCTCTTTGGTTTGGAGTTCCTTAAGCTTTTTCTCAATTTCTGCGAGCTTTTCTAGCAAACCTTGTTCCTTGGCACGGTATCGCAATTCAGCCGAACGCTTCATATCGTCCACCTTTTGGAATGGACGCCCACTGACTCCGCGGCTTCGCAGCCCGATAAGATCCGCTGATCCGGTAAAAGTATCGACGGCGTTAAATAAAAAATCCGCGTTATCCGCAAATGGAACATTAACCTGACGGCCAAAGAAATTCTGCATCCTTACCCAAGAACTATCTGCAAGCATGTCAGTGTCAGCCACAACAAGTATGTTGGCTTCTTTTTGGGATTTCACGATATGAGGCAGGTCATCCGTAACGGCTTCACCCTTCTTGATTTGCGCCGCTTTTATTTCTTCGCGGATCTTATCCTTAGGTTTACCCGCCGCAAAAGCACTGTTCAGCATCCCAGTGAACCGGCCGGCGATCACCATCTTTTTTCCTTCCGATTTAAACTCCTTGAGAAGCGACGCAGGTTTCGGATCCTTGTTGACGGATTGCACTGAAATTCTCATTGCCTCAGTGCTCGAAGTCAGAAGTGGTGTCATTTTCAGCTTGGAAGTCGAGGCCACATCTATTATGCCCGAGGACGCGACGGTAATTTGTTCCAATTGACCACTTACAACATCGTCTCGATTAATTCGATTATCTCGTAGCGTCACCCAGGCTATGAAATCGGTGATAACCGGACGACCCAGAGCATCTCTGCCAGCATTCACCCGTTGCGCACCAAGTCGATCACCCAACACTTTTGACTTATCATAAACGATCCCGTAGCTCTTGAGTAATTTTGGTAAATCAGAGCCAGTATCGGGGGGTTGCCGATTCATCCTATTGCCTTGCGTGGCAATTTCCGAGAAGGGATCGAGGAATATAATTGTCTTACCGCCTCGCATTATATGCTGATCAATATAATATCGGTCGACCTCGTCCATTTCTCTCGGATGGACAATCAAGAGAAGATCGATGTCTTTTGGGACAGGATTCTCAAGCGTTATCTTCTCCACATCGAACGCTTCCCGAAGATTCTTCAAAACCTCCCAAGGCCGGTAACGTTTTAGCGGATCTGCTTCAATCGGGAGCGAAGAGACAAAACCAACCTTCTTCTTTTTGGGATTTGCCAAATTCTGAACCATTCTACTTAGGTCGTACTCCAGGAAAGCCTCTCTCTGACGGGTCAGAAAAGGAATTGTATCAAGATCATCCGTGGTGTTTGTTCCAGCTAGGCCAAAATATCCAAGGTTACCGGCCTGAGTGATCGGTATACCCTGAAGTCCAAACCCAACAGCACGATCCTCTTCCGGAGAGAAAGGCTGAGGTCTTATTATTTCTAACTTTATCCGGTCGTTCGAGAGCTCGACATATCTGTCCAGTAACTCTCTTACCTGCCTTGCATAATCTTTCAAACCAGGACTGGTGTCCAACAGTTCATCTGACATGAAGAGACGCAAGGTCACCGGCTCGCGCATAGCTCTAAGGACGTTCTTGGTTCCGTCGGAGAGGGTGTACAGTTTTTCCTGAGTTAAATCTATCGTGACACTTCGGAAACTCTCGGTAGAAAGCACATGAAGAGCTAAGAAAAAAATCGGCAAAAGAAATACACTAGCTAAACCGAGCTTGCGGCGATCCCAATTCCTTACAGATTTCTCCATCACGCTCTCCTAAGCCCCCCTTTTGTGATCGACAACGACCACATTGGCGAAAAGGAAAACGCCGATTATCGAGAAGTAGAAAACCAGATCCCTCAAATCTATTACACCACGAACAATTGAGTCGTAATGCACCAAAAAACTCAGGGATTGAACAATTTCAACAAGCAAGACTGGTGCCCAACCCCGAAACGCTGCCAGTATCAGATCTAAGCTGCTCATCATGAACAAAAAAATAACAGCGGCCCCAACAACAAAGGCAATGACTTGATTTTTAGTTAAAGCAGAGACAAAACCGCCAATAGCCAAGTACGACCCAGCCATAAGAAATCCGCCCAGGTAGCTTGCTACTATTATCCCATTATCGGGATCGCCAAGCCAATTCACCGTCACCCACACCGGGAAAGTAAGCGACAATGCAATTCCCGAGAAAACCCAAGCAGCCAAGAATTTGCCCAGAACCGCGCTGAAAGTTGAAACCGGCAAGGTCATAAGGAGCTCTAAAGTGCCCGATTTCCTCTCTTCAGCCCACAGCCGCATTGCTACAGCCGGTATCAAAAAAAGGTATAGCCATGGCAGCATACTAAATAACGAGGTCATATCTGCTTGCCCACGTTCAAAAAGGCCGCCAAAGAAAAACGCAGTGGCGCCATTCATTGCAACGAAGATCACTATAAAAACGTATGCCAGCGGGGTTGTGAAATATGCGCGCAACTCTCGACGGCAAATTGCTAAACTTGTTCCCATAATTCTATCTCGCTGAATTCGTTGTGATTCTGCGGAACACCTCGTCCATCCGCCCCCGTTCGACGTGAATCTGCTCCGGTATAACTTCTGAGGCTTTAAGGAAGTCGCTGACGGGGCCCAAAATAGTAGCCCCTGACCCAGGGAAAATCGTAACGGAAAACTCCCCATTTCCAATCTCGGAAGTTTCCGTTTTTTCAACTCCTGGCAGTGAGCCCAATCGACTTAACAAATCATCCGACACTGCCTTTAAACGAAGCGAAACGGCATTATGAAAGACTGACTGCGCTTCCAAATCCCTAGGTTTACCATCAGCGACAATCTTCCCTGAAGCAATAACAATTGCCCGAGAGCAAACGACGTCCACCTCTTCTAAAATGTGAGTTGAAATCACAATCACTTTATCCGCGGACATTTCATTTATGAGGTTACGAACCTCATGTTTTTGATTCGGATCTAAACCATCCGTCGGCTCATCAAGGATCAACACATCCGGATCATGTAGAATAGCCTGGGCGATACCAACCCGGCGCTTATATCCTTTCGATAACGTCCCAATAGGTTGATGCATAACGTGTCCGATATTGATCCTTTCAGCCGCGCTCTCGATTGCCGTCTTACGGGAAGATCGCTCTATGTTGCGAACATCAGCAGCGAAGGTCAGTAACTCTTGGGGGGTCATATCATCATATAAAGGCGCCCCTTCTGGGAGATAACCGACTCGGCGCTTTACTTCGATCGGATGCGTTTTAACGTCGAACTCACCTACAGAGACCGTTCCTGACGAAGGAGGTAGAAACCCCGTAACCATTCTCATCGCCGTCGTCTTGCCGGCGCCATTTGGTCCAAGAAAACCAAGAACTTCGCCCCTAGAGACCGAAAAATCAATCCCATCGACAGCGGTGAAGTCACCGAATTTCTTGGTCAGACCTCTAACCGCGAGCAAATTGCTCATGACTACTTCCCCTTTCAAACCATCAAAACAGATAGCTTTAATCGAAGTAAATTCTCCTACACAACCGCTCACTTAAGACCTTGGGAGGCTGAAACCCAACATGCCCGAATGACCAAGATCGGTTTTGTAAGCACCTGTTTTTCGCGGTAGAGATGTGCGCACAAGGAACGTCAATGTCAAGAGTAGTTTTTTTATTATGGAGAAAAATTTCGGGATACTCCCAACAAACCCGCCACGTGGTTAGCTAACGCGAGAGATGCGGTAAGCCCTGGCGACTCGATACCAAACAAATTAACAAATCCATCGACGCCATGCACAGAGGGCCCCTGAACAATGAAGTCCTCTGCCGGGCCTCCGGGCGCCTGTATTTTTGGCCTGATGCCGGAATACCCGGGTTGGATCGCGCCATTTTTTAGCGCTGGGAAATATTTCCTTACCGCATCATAAAAGGCATCTGCCCGACCTGGGTCGACGTCATAGTTGATATTTTCGATCCATTCCACATCAGGGCCGAAACGAACCTGACCAGCCAAATCCACGGTTACATGAACCCCCAGTCCAGCTTGTTCGGGAACTGGATAGATCGGCCTAGAAAACGGTGGTTTTCCGAGTAAAGAGTAATAATTTCCTTTCGCAAAAAACGTTGGCGGGACATGTTCGGAGGGAAACCCATTGAACAGTCTGGCAACATCTTGAGCATGTAGTCCGGCAGAATTAATGACTATATTGGCCCGGATTTCCAAGGGGTCGGTAAGCCCAGCAGTAATATGGATCCCATCACTATCCACGCGACCCGACGTAACCGGTGATAAAAATGCGATTACCGCCCCGGCATCTTCGGCATCTCCTTGATAGGCGAGCATCAAACTATGGCTATCAATTATCCCGGTTGAAGGCGACAGAAGTGCCCCCACACAGAATACCGAGGGCTCTTCCTTTCGGACCTGTTCGGGCGTGAGCCAAACTATATCATCAACTCCATTATCGGCTGCCTTTTTCATCAACGCCTCTAATTCAGGAAGCTGTTCTTCACTAGTTGCAACAATAAACTTCCCGCAATTCCTATGGGGAACACCATGCGAACGACAAAAATCGTATAGAGCAATTTTACCAGCCACACACAACTCCGCTTTCAGGCTTCCCGTCGGATAGTAAATTCCGGCGTGTATGACCTCGCTATTACGTGAACTGGTCTCGGTACCAATAGCGTCAGTGGCTTCGAGAACGACTACTTCTCTCCCCGCAAGCGCGAACTCTCTCGCAATCGCGAGACCAACCACTCCTGCCCCGATAACGACCACCTCAATCCGTTCTGTCAACTTACAAACGCCTTTATTAATTAAAATTATGATGCCTCGAAGATATCAAATTTTCTATTGTCTAAACAGCTATACGTGCTCCCTTTTCAGATCACACAGTTTTCAACACCTAATTTACTTCGGGGTTAATTTTAATTGTCCCTTTACACCTCAAAACTAGAAATCTAATTGTCCTACCTTGACTAACCGGTCTCCCCCACCGAGACTTAGAGTTTAGAGTTTAGAGTTTGTCTCCAGTCCCCTATAAAAGAATAAAGGATTTCGTAAATGGCTGATGGTGGTTCCAACTACGCTGTTGAGAATTTGAAGGTTCAAGTTGCTGCCTGTACCCGGCTCTTAAATAACGAGGGTATTCTTGGTTACAGCGGACACGTTAGCGCTCGGTTGCCTGATGGGAAATCGCTTCTAATACAATCATTTGACGCCAGTAGAAGCGATTTAGGCCCAGAGGAGTTGTATATAGTGGACTTGGATGGGAACGTACTGGATGGACCATCCGATGCGCGCCCTGTCAATGAGGTGGAAATACACTCCGAGGTCATGCGAGCACGCCCAGATGTAAATGCAGTGCTACATTATCATCCCGAAATCGCGACGCTTTTTACGATGGTAGAGGGTTTGAAACTTGTCCCTATGAAAAACCACGCCTATCGGTGGGCTAGTGGGATACCAACCCACCCGGAGTCATGGCACATAGATACCGCTGCGCGCGGCAAAGCGATGGCAGATACCCTTGGGAGCCATAATGCCCTTCTTTTACGCGCTCATGGCGCGGTGATAGTATCGGAAGATATTCCTGCCCTGATGGTTGATGCAGTTCATTTTGAAGAAAATGCGAAAACTCTCTACGACGCTTCCCGCCTAGGCACCGTTCAACCCCTCACTGAGGGCGAGACAAGGGAATTCGGTAATAATTTCAAGCGCACCAATCACGCCGTAAAATTATGGCGGTATTTTTTGGCAAGAGGTGCTGATGCCGGGGCGATTCCAGAGGATTGGGTTCAAGAATTGATGCCAACTGAACGAGCTTAAACTGAATTGTAGCTGGGTCTAACCCTCTTTTTCGAGGCCAGGCTCTCTGGTACACGTGGGTAGCAGTAACCAATTTTATTGACTTGCGTGATTAACCGTCTCGCATATCATATCCGTGATGATAGAAATTATAGACATGACATATGCCCGCTTGGGCACTAGCGACCTTGAATCCACCGTGTCGTTTGCGACAGAGATTCTGGGACTGCAAATAGTTCGCCGAGAAAGTAATAGGGTTTATGTACGCGGCGATGATCGGGACCACGACATTTGTTACATCGATACCGACCCCTCCCATCATGTTCTAGGTATGGAACTAAGTAACCTCTCCGCTCTCGAATCAGCAGCTTCAGAGTTAGAAGCGGCTGGTATATCCGTAAGACGGGGGACGTCTGAGGAATGCTTGGAAAGAAGGGTCACTGATTTTGTAGCTTTTTGTGACCCCACAGGAAATAAAATTGAACTCACTATTCGTCCCTTTAAAGCGACGCGGCGGTATTTCCCGACCCGAGATGCGGGCATTTCAGAATTCAGCCACGTTGGACTAAGAACTACGGACGCAAAGGCTGATGAGGAATTTTGGACCTCACTGTTTAATGTAAGGGTGAATGATTGGATCGGGCCGGCGGGTCTTCTATCATTTGACAAGGTTCATCATCGGTTTGCTCTTTTTCCCGCTGATCGCCCTGGCATCCAACACATAAATTTCCAAGTCGAGAGCATCGATGACATTATGAGGTCGTACTATTTTCTCTCTGGAAAACAAATTCATATAGTCTTTGGTCCTGGAAGACATGCAACATCGGGCGCGATGTTCCTCTATTTTGAAGGACCCGACGGAATGGTCTACGAATACTCCAACGGAGTCCGAATTATTGAGGACCCAGAATACAGACCTCGTCAGTTCCCATTTACTCCGGAGGCCTTTTGTGTCTGGGGTGCTGTGCCGGATATTCCCGAATTTAGGAACTAGGAATTATGTCGGAAGATTTTGGGCGAATAGGTGAGCCAATAGAAGAAACACAACGAAGAGTGCGCCTTGCAGCTCGAGCGCTTGGCCGACATGGATTCGTTCACGCATACGGGCACGCCAGCGCTCGTCTGAATGATAGAGAATTCTTGGTATGTGCACCCCACCCCATGGGACTAATAGAGCCTGGCGCTAGTGGGACAGTTGTTCCAATCGAGGGCCCTTTACCTGAGGGGGTTCTGGGAGAAGTCCGGTGCCATCAAAAGATTTATTCGAATAGGCCCGACGTTAACGGGATCTGCCGGATTTTTCCCAGAAATGTAATGACCCTATCCACATTCAAATTGACCCCCAAGGCACGCCTCGGATTTGGTTCATATTTTCACCCTCATCCCCCTTTGTGGGATGATCCTCTTCTCATCAGGGACGACGCTCAGGCCGCAAATTTTGCCAAGACTTTGGGAATGGCCCGAGCCATCGTTATGCGCGGGAATGGCGCAGTATGTGTAGGACCGACGATCGAAGAGAGTGTGGTTATGGCTTTTTACCTCGAGGAGTCGGCAATCACTGAGCTGGCTGTAATGTCCAATAAAAGCGATCAGGAGTCAGTGTGCTTCACCGAAGAAGAGGTAAAAATTAGGGCCACAGGTACCGGCCGCATTTACGAAAGGATGTGGGACTATCTAACCGCAGGTGATCCTGAACGATAATTCAAGTTTTTGGGCTTCGTTAAAGCAAATGCCCGCTTTTTTCTCGCTTCACAGATAGATAAAATTCATTGTGTTCGTTAGAAGGAAATTTATGTTCCACGCGCTCTGTGACTTCAATGTCGTATTGTTGGAGTCCTAAAACCTTATCAGGATTATTAGTCATTAATCTGACTTTTCGATAGCCCAGCTGCTTTAGAATATGGGCAGCCGGCATAAAAAGCCTTTCGTCGGAGTCAAAGCCCAGGCGTTCATTGGCTTCAACGGTATCATACCCCTGCCCCTGCAAATCGTATGCTCGCAGCTTATTCAGCAAACCAATCCCGCGACCTTCTTGACGCAGATAAAGTAAGACACCAGCGCCTTCTTCAGAAATCTGAGTTATCGCACCCCTCAGCTGCTGTCCACAATCACACTTCAGAGAACCTATCAAATCTCCCGTAAAACACTCTGAATGGAGCCTTATGAGAACCGGCGTGTCACTAGGAGGGTTCCCGATAACAATTGCAAGATGCTCCCGCCCACCATCTGTGGAACGAAACGCAAAGATTCGTGTATTTTCTGCATTCTCCAATGGGACTCTAGCCGCTGCGACCTGCTTGAGTGTTGCGGAACTATTATACTCATAATCCAACGCATTCTGGGTAGAAACTGAGAGGATACCTTTTTCCTCAAGCGAGGCTGCCACCGTTTGATCAATTGAGACCAAAATCACGGAAGGCAGCAGCCTTGCTGCTTTTGCCAACTGAACCGCCGCTATGGCACCTGCCGGAAGAGCGCCTCTTTTAGCCGTAAAAGGACCTCGAAGAGGATGGTCTAGATCGGTCGTGGGATCAGCTAAGCTTCGAGCCATATCAGCTGTGAGCCATCCAGGGAATGGTACGAGTACGATTTCTTCGGTGTAGAGTCGGACCTTTAAAGTCCGAGCTCTGTGATGCGTAATCGCAAGATCCGGTTCCTTTCGGGAAATTTCATACATCAAAGAAAGGGCACGTTCAGTTACAGTTTCAGTCGGAACTACCAATAGAGGAGCCTCGTCCCCCCCGAACACACACAGTGGGCGGCCCCTTCTCATTTCAAATGAGGCTCTGTCGGCTGATAAAAGGGCCGCCGATCCAGTTGGCCCATGTTTTAATTTTTTTGAGGTCATATCCCTTATATAGTGCGATCACGCCGGAAGGTCATCCGGGAAAAAATTCCTCATTTATTATGCGGCAAAGATTGGGGGACACTAGAGGGATTACGGCGGATTGGCACCGTACGACCCCGAGACCAGAAATCCCGACTTCATAGCTATCGGGACATTCCAAATCCTCACGAAAAATATCGTCAATGATCTCATCAAAAAGGTAGATAGTTAGATCGCGACATCACTGGAGTGCAGAAAAATAGATGATCCTGCCGGCCGTTTTACTTCTTTTCAGGGGAATGGAGGCTAACGTTTTAAAATCGATACAATTTCTTCCGGACCTTGTTCGGGAAAGACGGACTTCAGAATGGTAAAGAGATCGTCAAGGTCTTCGTCAGTGATAATCCGCTTCTTCGCTCGAAAGTAAGAGAAAATATTTTCAGCAACATCAGGAAAATATCCTGCTGTTGTTTTATCTATTCCCTCGGCCATTTCACCAAGATAATTTGCCAGGGCTAAATGCTCTATATTTTCGCACTCAATCTCAAGAGCCAAAACAGAACTTCTCATAGCCTGGGTGTGTTTGTCCGAAAAGAACTCAAACCGCTCCTTCAGTCGATCTCTAACGTCTCTGAGATTACAAACAATTTTTTGATTCCAAATACTGGTGATTTCGATGGCATCAGATACTTGTTTTTGAGAGAGCTGACCACGGCCAGTAGATCCGAACCAGATGCCCAATAACAACATATTCACATCCATCTGGTGGCGGTCCTGAATGTTGATAAAGGCTCGAGACACACCGTCACCACCGTAGATTTTCAGAGAAAAATTCCAAAATTCATTTTCAGGATACTGGCCCGCCATCTGCCTTGCCTCTTTACCGTTAGACTAGAAAGATCTGTTCAGACTACCTATCATCTCAGAGAAGATTAGAATCGAACCACTAGAATGACAAAGCCCCTATATAACAAGATTGCAATAATTACAGGCGGGAGCCGCGGCCTTGGTCGCGCAATGGCTTTTGGTCTTGCAGAAGCGGGGATATCTGGCCTTACAATAACCGCGAGCCATTCTTCCAGCGAGTTAGATCAAGTTGCTGAGACGATCGAGAGCCTGAATTTGGGAACAACCGTTATTCCAATAATTTCTGATGTGGGCGACCCGCAATCCTGCAGCGAAGTTGTTAAGAAAACACAGAACGACTTGGGACCTCCAACGATCTTAATCAACAACGCAGGTAAAGGACAAAATTTCATAAGTGATGACAAAGTAACGTTTTGGAATGCCGATATTTCGGGATGGCAAGCGATTATCGATACGAATGTTAATGGACCTTTTTTCATGTCACGCGCAGCAGTCAGCGGAATGATAGAAGAGGGCTGGGGAAGAATAATCAATATTTCCAAGTCGCGAGACTCAATGCACAGGCCGATGAACTCACCGTACGGGCCATCAAAAGCGGCTCTCGAGGCAATGTCTCTCTCTTGGGCGCAGGATTTAATAGGCTCAGGCGTAACAGTGAACACGCTGGCACCTGGGGGGAGCGTAGACACAGGGTTTGTCCTTCCCGCAGTTCGCGCACGCCTGTTAAGAAAAGAAATCACCAAAATTTTCTATGATCCAGCGATTATAGTTCCAGCCGCTGTTTGGCTCGCATCGGAGTCATCTGATGGAATTACGGGTTGCCGATATATTGGAGCGAAATGGGACACATCACTACCCGATCATTTGGCAGCAGAGGGGGCAAGAGAGACGGCGATTTTCCAGCGGCCCCTCCGGGACTCGCGCTTGGATAAAACTTGGCAGAAAGAGTGATTTTACGCAGCGTCTTTCGCACTTGCGGGCCGGTGAGGTTCAGCGAGATAGGTTTCAGCCTGCATCTCTTCTAAACGAGAAACTACTCTCTGAAATAAGGCTGCCCCATCTCCATCCAAATAAAGTTCATCTGGAGTGGCATCGGCAGAACAAACAATTTTAGTTCGCTGCTCGTAAAGACACTCAATCAGTGTCGCAAAACGCTTCGCAGCATTGCGATCGGTAGCGTTCAATTTAGGAATCCCCGAAATTACAAGTGTCTGAAATTGGCACGCGATCGCACCGTAATCGGCTGGTCCAAGTGGCTTATTGCAAAGGTCATCAAACGTCATATAAGCCACCCCAGCCGCGTGCCTAGGGACCTTAAGCACCCTACCTTGGACACTGATCGAGCCTGGTTCTCCTGGCCGACCATTGGCCAACCTCTCAAAGGCTAAATTCAGTTTATCCTCAGCCTTAGGACCCAGCGGCATATGCCAAATCCCCACGGACTTCAGCCGATCTCTGCGGTAGTCGGTTTTGCCGGCCAAGGTCAGAATTGAGAACTTCTCCAGGATCAAATCAATAAAGGGCATAAAGCGGTCCCGTTGGAGCCCACCAGCATAAAGGTCGTTAGGAGCGGTATTTGATGTTGCAACGACTACGACACCGTGATCCAAGAGCTTTTCAAAAAGACGGCGAACGATCATAGCATCGGCAATCGCTTCAACCTGAAATTCATCGAAACACAGGAGTGGGCTCTCTCTGGCTATATCGGCAGCTAGAACAGATAAAGGGTCAGCAACGTGATTTCCACCTTTTTGAGCTCTTAATTTGTGCAACCGTTCATGGATACTCTGCATGAAAGGATGGACGTGAACCCTCTGTCTCGGGGAAACGGGAGCAGTCTCAAAAAAGAGATCCATCAACATCGACTTGCCGCGCCCTGGGGGACCATAAATATATAGCCCCTTTTCTATTTGAAACTTTTTTCCGCTCCTAAAAAGAAATTTTCTAAAGATAGAATGCTTCGAAAACCTACATCTGGGCCTCAGATTATTGTGGAGAACCTGCAGGCTTTCCACCACCGACTCCTGAACGGGATCCTCTAAAATTTCGCCGCTCTCGAGACGCTCACGATAGAGCTCAATCGGTCCTTTCAAAAGATCTAACCCTTAGGCTGATAACCAGTACGAAGGGTCCAATAATCCCAAGCCCTATCAATTGCCAGATCCCCAACAAATTGCTCCATGCACAGTGATACTTCACCGGATGAGAGAAAGGTGGTCTTTCCCAGCTGCAAACACTGCATCGAAATACGTGCATTATGTTCCAAGAATACCGCTATTAACACGGCCTCCTTTATGGTTTTGCCGACGACAACAGCACCGTGGCCACGCATTAAAGATGCTCGCTTTTCGCCCAAAAATTTTGCCAGATCGCGGCCCTGTTCCATGTTACTCACGAGCAACGTGGTATCCCCAAATGTATCCCTAATATCCCAAACTGGAACATCGTGGCCAACGGTAGCTCCCATATGAAATACAGGCTGAAGCTTAACGTCTGTGACACCAAAGGGAATGACCGAATGAGAGTGGCTGTGGACAACCGACATAACATCTGAACGGGCCTCGTAGACCCCTCCATGTATATGCCGCTCCGCATAAATAGCCCTATCCCTGAGATCGACCGGGGTCCCATCCAAATAGAACTCCATAAGATCATCGAGCTCAATGACACCTGGCGCTCTGGACCTTGCCATAATGTACTTATCTGGGTCCATTGGATGCCTGACACTTATATGGCCAAAAGCATCACAGATATTTTCTTGGTCCAGAATCCGATTTGCAATGACGAGCTCCAGCATCGACGTTTGCAACTGATCTTCCAATAGGTCTCTCCCTCGCAAGCGGTAAAGGTGTTCCCCGCCAAGTTATTTTTTAATTTCTGAAGAATAAAATAAACCGTGGATCAGATAAATCCTGAAATAGAGCCCCCCACAGCCCCAAAACCCTCAGAGAACCCTCTTAAAGAAAGCTTCAGTTTTAGCCCAGCTATCATTCCGAGCCTCCTCCCGAAAGCGCTCAGGCGCTAAAAAATTCTGAAAGGCATGACCCGCCCCGTCATATCTATGAAAATCATGCTTGACTCCCAAGCGGGTCAACTCTGCACCAATTTTATCGACATCCTCCGGAGAGGGATTTCCATCGTCGTTTCCGAAAAATCCCGTGACCTCTGCTTTCAAATCTTTGAGACGATCGAATGGGGTTGGGCCACTGTCGTCGCCCCACGGCTTAAACATATTACCTGAGTAATAAGGTACACAAGCCTTGAATTCAGGATGTGTGCTGGCGCCAAGGAATGCCATCCGACCACCCATGCAATGGCCGGTGATGCCTAACCGGTTCATATCAACGGTGCCTAGATCCGACATCCATTCCAACGTAGCGCTAATATCTTTGATAATTTCTGGATCTACCGGGAACGGGTTCTTCTCAGGGGGCTCCTCTACTGGCGGCCAGTGGTAAACATCTGGAGCAGCCGCCACAAACCCTGCGGCCGCCAAGTCATCAACGATCTTAGTTGTAAAATCGTCGAAACCGCCGCGATGAAACATGACGACAACGCCAGGATGAGGGCCTGCCCCGCTAGGAGATGCATGAGCAATCCTCATAGGTACGCCATCAACCTGAACTTGAGAAAAATCCGCCATTTTAGCACCTCCAAAAAAAAATGCGTTTTACCCTCAATGAAGATTATTAGGGCTAGCCTTTTTGGTCAACGCGGGGCAATTTCACTTTTGGTATCTCAGAGAGATGCATCTGGCCTAGGCGTTAAACGAAAAGGAAATCATGAATAGAAAAATCCAACCTTCCTGGCTCAAACCGCTTGTTGATTACGGGCCCTTGATAACCTTTTTTGCAGCCTATTATGCAAAAGACCTCTTCTTTGCTACTGCCGCGATCATGATAGCCACGGTCTGCGTGATAAGCTTATCTTTATTATTCACTCACAAAGTCCCCGCTATGCCTCTCGTCACAGCCATAGCCGTGGGTATTTTTGGCGGTTTGACTCTCTTTCTAAAAGACGAAACTTTCATAAAAATGAAGCCTACCATCGTGGAAGTCCTTATTGCCGCTATTCTTCTTGGGGGCTTATTTTTTAAGAAATTATTTTTAAAATCTCTCATCGGAAATGCGCTTCCAATGATTGACGAAGGTTGGCAAAAATTAACATCACGATTTGCGTATTTTTCGTTGGGGCTCGCGATATTGAATGAAATCGTTTGGCGCACTCAATCAACTGAGGTCTGGGTGAACTTCAAGGTTTGGGGCTTAATGGTTCTAACTTTTGTTTTTATCTTGGCACAAATGCCACTAATACAACGCTACGGAGTCGAAAAAAACAGTGCTGAGCACAGGGACCAGTAAACCCTCGCCAAAACACCCTAGGACCCTTTTTGATAAGATCTGGGATCGGCACGAAATTATGAGAAACAGTGCCGGTCAATCCCTCTTATTTATAGATCAGCACTTCTGCCATGAACTCTCATTTCACGCTTTTAATATGTTAAAAAGGCGGAACATTAAGGTTCGTCATCCATCGCGAACAGCTGCAATTGCCGATCACTACACGCCAACTACTGGAGAGAGACCTGAAAACTTTTCAAGTCTAGACCGGTTCAAATTATATAAGACCCTGGAATCTAATGCGACTGACCATGGTGTTGAATTTTTTGGCCTAGGCGACGACAGGCGCGGCATTATTCATGTGGTCGGTCCTGAGCAGGGTCTTTCACTTCCCGGTAGCACGATTGTCTGCGGAGACTCCCATACAGCAACCCATGGGGGAGTGGGAGCTCTATCCTTTGGGATAGGCGCATCAGACGTCAGCCACGTCCTAGCCACCCAAACATTATGGCAACCAAGGCCCAAAAAAATGCGAATTAAGGTCATTGGAAGACGGCCTCCCCACGTATCAGCGAAGGATACTATCCTCGCAATTATTTCGAAAATTGGAACTTCTGGTGCGACAGGTCATGTTATTGAGTATGCAGGCCCGGTCATTAGTAACATGTCTGTGGAGGAACGCCTGACTGTTTGCAACATGTCAATTGAGGCTGGAGCCCGCGCTGGCATGGTGGCACCTGACTACACAGTGTTCGAATGGATTGCAGGCAGACCCTATGCACCTTCAGGACAGAAGTTCTCTGAGGCTATTGAGAATTGGCAGGCTCTGGTGACCGATGAAGATGCCAGTTTTGATTTAGATGTTGAAATCGATGGGACGAACATCGCACCAATGGTATCATGGGGCACGAGCCCAGAAGATACACTGCCCATAACCGGCTCCATACCGGACCCCCAAAAGGAACCTGACAGGGAAAAAAGACGCGCCCTCGCCGGGAAACTAGAATATATGGGACTAAAACCAGGTAGTGCTCTGATGGATACACCAATAGATTGCGTTTTTATCGGATCTTGCACAAATAGTCGCATCCAAGATCTAAGGGAAGCAGCAGCCGTCGCCCGAGGACGGACGGCGAAGGTCCGAACAATAGTTGTGCCCGGATCAGCACTTATAAAATCGCAGGCAGAAAAAGAAGGTCTGGATAAAATCTTCCGTATGGCCGGTTTCGATTGGCGTCCCTCTGCCGGTTGTTCGATGTGCGTCGGCGTTAACGGGGACCTGGTAGCACCTGAGGAGCGATGTGTTTCAACTTCAAATAGAAATTTTCGCGGCCGACAAGGCCCCAGAGCTCGAACCCACCTCGTGGGACCAGCCATGGCCGCAGCAGCAGCCGTAACTGGAAGATTAACTGACGTTCGAAAACTTGAAAGGCTCTGAGTTGGAACCTCTTGTAAAAATCTTGGCTAAGGCTGTCCCTCTAAAACAAGACAATCTCGACACTGATCAAATTCTTCCAGCTCGCTTTTTGATGATGCCAAGGGATGAAAAATATAAAACATATTTGTTTAGGGATCTAAGCCATGATGAAAATCAGGCAATAATATCCAGTTTCATTTTGAACCAGGAAAAATTTTCCGACGCCAGAATTCTCGTAGCAGGCCGAAACTTCGGGTGTGGCTCGTCCCGCGAGGGCGCAGTCTTCGCATTGGTAGATTCCGGCTTCCGATGTGTTATTGCTCCAAGTTTCGGAGATATCTTTTACAACAATTCATTTAACAACGGACTATTGCCCATCATTCTCGAAAAACAGCACGTGGAAGAACTACAGAATGAGCTATTCTTGGACCTGAACCCAGAGCTATTGGTCGATTTGGAAAATCAAATCGTACTTCATAAGTCAGGGTTCAAAACAACCTTTGATATTGATCCGCACAGGCGAGAAAGGTTGCTCAGGGGCTTAGATATGATCGGCTATACGCAGCAGTATCTGAAAGAAACTGAAAAATTTGAAGAACAGTATTTTCTAAGTTACCCATGGCTCTCGATACGATGACTAAGAAAGCTATTTTTCTAATCCTCGTTTTAATTCTTTTGTTGTCCACGGCGACTGCGGCCGCGATCACGGCCTGGACGGGGCTCGGGGATACAAAAATCTCAGTACATGGTTTTTTGGCCCTTGGTCTGGGAGTTTTGGCCACATTTGGACTGGGGGCAGGTTTAATGTTTTTAGTCTTTTATAGTAATCGTCGGGGCTACGATGATGAAGCCGATCACTGGCGAGATAAAGAACCCTGAAGACCCCTCTAAGTCCAAAAAAATTCTGTCCTTCTTTGGCCCTCAGCAGATGCAAAACCACTGGCAAGGGGATGTCGCTTGACACCCTCGGTTCGAAATATAGGCTCGATGGAAAACTCGGGAGAGACCAATGAAGAAGCTGCAGATCACCCTTGCATGTGGACCTTACGACCGCATGGAGGCTCTCAATTTGGGGATCATTCAGCCAGAAGGAATAGATTTAAGGTACATAGCAATCCAATCACCGCCAGAAATCTTCGCTCGGATGCAAAAAACTCACTCATTCGATATCGCCGAAATGTCGTTAGCCCATTATATGATCATGCGTTCTCGAAGCGAATTTCCATTTCTCGCGATACCTGTCTTTCCTTCGAGGGTTTTTCGTCACGGATTTATTTTTATTAATGAAAAATCTGGGATTCAAAAACCCAGTGATCTTTCAGGGAAACGCATTGGTGTTCAAGAATATCGCCAAACGGCTGGGGTCTGGGTTCGGGGGATCTTGCAGCACGAATATGGCGTTGATTTGGATAGTGTCCGCTGGGTAGAGGGTGGAGTAAACACACCGAGGCCTGAGGATGACGATATGGATCTGCGACCACTGGGAGGAATGCAAATCGATATAATTCCGCCTGATCAATGCCTCAGCGACCAGCTGGAATCGGGTCAAATTGATGCATATTTCGGCGCCCGAAGGCCTGATAGTTTTGATAGAGGGAAGAACGTCAAAAGGCTGTTTCCTGAATATCGCCAAGAGGAAAAGGCCTACTACAAACGTACAGGTTTCCATCCAATAATGCATACCATCGTAATTCGGGAAGACCTTCATGAGCAGAACCCATGGGTCGCTGAATCCTTGTTTAAAGCCTGCCAGAGCGCAAAGAACTGGGCACTTGATGCAATGAAATTTTCTGGCGCGCAAAAAACAATGTTGCCTTGGCTACACGAAGAAATTGCGGAGATGCACGAGCTAATGGGAAATGACCCATGGCCTTACGGGGTAGAAAAAAACCGAAAAATGCTTGAGGCATTTGCAAGATACCTGGTAGAGCAACATTTTCTGGATCAGGTGCCTGATATTGATTCCCTCTTTGCTCCAATCATCGCATGGACCGAATAGTGGTATCAGACCTGCGGCTGTTTTGGAAAAATTTCTTCCAAAAACCAAAAGATCCATCAGTTGTATCCAAACCGACTTGTTTTGATATCTCATTCCCGTTTCGGTTAAATCCAATTTCGAGGGTTTTCCGACTCAAAAAAGATCCGAAATTAGAGGATACCTAAACTGAGATAAAACCAAACTCTGAGGCCAAAAAAAAGGCGACAAAAAGCCGCCTTTTTTTATTTATCCAATAAAATTACTTCTTCTTCGAGACCTTCTTTGCAGCTTTCTTTGCCGACTTTTTTACAGCCCCACTTTTGCCATCCCCAGCACCGATGTAAGGAGAAAATACAGGCTTATAGGTTTTTTCATCAATAAACTGACGTATTCCCTCCTGGTATGAATCATGTCCACGCGCTGCATCACGCATTTTGATTTCAGCCTGTTTGGCCGCAAGGTAATCAGCGGCAGCATCCCAATGCATATTTTGAGTAGCACGAATAGCGTGTTTGGTTCCTCGAAGGACATTTTGGTTTTTCTGAAGCAACTCCTTGGCGAGCTTCAGCGTTTCACGCTTTAAGTTTCTTTTTGGAACAGATAACGTAACCAAACGCATTGCAGCCGCTTCTTTACCCGTAAAGGTGCGGCCGGAACAGGCATAGTACATCGCATCTCGAGGGCTAACAGTATCGGACATCATTTTCGAAACCATTCCGCCAGGAAGAATTCCCCAGTTCACTTCAGAAAGGCTGAAAATTGCATCATCAGCAGCGATCGCAAAGTCAGAGCATATACAGTGGGTAAAAGCGCCGCCAACACAATACCCATTAATCATAGCAATCGTTGGCTTGTTATACATCCAGAGCACGTCGCTACGCCATCGGCTGTTTGCCCCTGCCTCGGCTTTGGCTGCAGGATTGCCGTCAGTTTCCCTGAAATATTCCTTTAAGTCCTGACCAGCGCTGTAGGCCGTTCCAGCTCCGGTTAAAATCACTAGCTTGGTATCAGGGTCAACTTCCAGTAATTTCATGATCTCCATCATTTCACGATGGAAAGTCGGGCTCATCGCATTCCTCTTTTCAGGGCGATTGAAGGTCACCCAAGTGATTCCGTCTTTTTGTTGATCCACCGTCACACACGTGTATTTTTTAGTCAGCATAGTTTTCTCCCTTTAAAATTTTTATCATTCTTTCCAGACCGGCCTGACATCAACAGCCCTTACACCATTGCCTTCATCGAGAACAACCAACGGATTGATTTCGATTTCCACGAGTTTCTCGCGATTTTCAAGGAAAAAGGTCGTAAGGGCGACGATGGCTTTTACCAGAGCATCGCGATCGCGCGCACTTTGACCGCGAAAAGCATCAAGGATTGCAGCCCCTTTGAGCTCATCAAGCATCGCACGAACATCGATTTCGTCAACCGGAAGAAGCCTGAGTGAAATATCCTTCAGAACTTCAACAAAAATGCCCCCCAAGCCGACCACCAGCAGCGGACCAAATTCTGGGTCATTTCTCAAACCCACCAGGATCTCAGTGCCAGAAACCATCTCTTGTACCAAAAAACCGGAGATATTTTCTGCCCCTATAGTCGCCATGAGATCTCGAGCCTCGGCCCTAACCTCATCCTCCGTATCAAGGCCTAGTCTAACGCCCCCAGCTTCGGTTTTATGACTTATTTCTTCTGAAATAATTTTTAAAGCAACAGGGAACCCGATTTTTGCAGCCTCCAGAGCCGCCTGATCTGGATCCGCTGCCGGGATTTGTTTTGGGGTCTTCACTCCAGCCCCATCTAAAACGTCCAGTAAATTTTTTGAACTAAGATCAGTGTGGCCAAGGGCTACCGATATCGGAGGAATACCCCTTCTCTTGGCCTCTCCATAATCTATAAGTGCCTTCGCCGCTCGGACAGTCTGGGGGATACCAAAAAGAAACGGGATTTGAGCAGCTTCTTGAAACTGACGATATTTCTCATCAGCGTTCTCACTCATTCGAACTAAACCGATGATCGGCTTTTCAGTCCCTTCCTTTAACTTGACATAATGTTGATGGGTGTCTTCTGTATCGGTGGGCAATGGAAGACGCCCCTGCAAGGCTACAATGTCAACCGCAGGATCCTCTGCGAACAAACTGCACAGCCGAGTAAACCTCTCAACATTACCCGCTAGCTGAGTTCCAGCATCCATAGGATTATGAACATCAACATCCTCGGGAATAAGTGCTTCCATTTTTTTAATTGTTTCTGGTGATAATTGCGCGAGTGTTGCTCCCTCCTCCTCAGCAGCATCTATCGACAGACCTACCGCCCCTCCTGAGGAGGTAACAACAGCCAGGCGGTTCCCAGCCGGATAACGATTTTGCGTGAACGCAAGCGCAAACTCGACCATATCATCCAGGTTATTAGCACGAGTAATGCCAAGCCTTCGACATGCGGCCATGAAAACATCATCATCGACGGCAACAGCGCCAGTGTGAGTTTTGGCCTGCTCTTTCCCCATCTCAGACCGACCCAATTTCAGGAGGATTATCGGCTTTCCAGCATGAAATGCCTTTTCTGCGGCGAGCAAAAATGCCGCGGGACGCCGAATACTCTCTAACATCCCTACAATGATTTCAGTGTCAGGATCTTCCGCTAAAAAATTTATATAGTCGGCACAATCAAGCCCGAATTCATTCCCACAAGAAACAGCGTATGAAAACCCTAGACCGCGTTGGGCAGCACGGGCAAACCAGTATCCCAGAGTACCGCCGGAATGAAAAACACCGCCTATCTTGCCCTGTTTGAGGTTTCTCAGCCTGCTTGTTGGATATTGAAGAATTCTCTGGGGCAGAGAAAACGTGCCCATACAATTTGGGCCGCAAACTGACAAGTTTGCATCCGCAACTATCCGGCGAAGCTCTTCTCCACGATTAAGCCCTATCTTTTTTCGACCTTCTCCAAAACCCGCAGAAAAAATTGTTGCCGCCTTCAATCCATTCGAGATGCCATCTCTAATGACATCATTTACAAATCGCGCTGGGACCAGAACAGCGGCATGGTCTACCTGCTCTGGCAACGATCCAAAATCCGGATAAACTTTTTCTCCCCAAAGTTCCTCCCTGCGCGGATTGATCAAGTACGCACGTAAGGGCATCCCTGCATCTTTAAGGTTTTGGAACAAAACTCTCGACCAACCCTCACCCCCGCTCTCTGAGGCTCCAACGATCGCCATTGATTTTGGTTTTAAAAGTGGATCCGCGTTACGAAACATGACTACCCTTAATCCTCATTATTAGTCCCGTCAGGATTGAGACGTGGAGGCGATTTTCCGGCCTCAAGACCTGCGGGCCTCGGGAGACCCTCGGGAAGATGACAACCATCGCGATACCGCCCAATCCCTTGCGCAGTGCCGATAACTACGCCTCTCTCATCCTTTGCTTCTGCAACGGACATAAACATTGTTCGTCCACCCCCAGTCTTGTGAGCCTCAATTGTTATTCGGCTACCTGCCCGACCTGCCGCGACAAAATTGACACTGAGACTAACGGTTGCACCTGATCGAAAGTTTTCAGGCACTGTGCAAAAGATGGCCGCATGGGCAATAGCAGTATCCATAACAGTCGCCAGACATCCACCATGAAGAACTCCGGTACCATTCAAATTTTGTTCACTAACATCGAACTCAATCACACATCGATCCAGCTCCCATTCCACAAGCCTGATGCCAATTTGCCCCGCGAAAGCCCCGAATTGTTTTAAACTCGGCCTGGCCGGCGGTAATCCCTTAGAGTCCACGTCTGACCTCAATCCCCGAATTGACGGAAAATCTGGCGAGAGAGCGCCATCTTCAGGATTTCCGTGGGCCCTTCGGTGATCACCATACTTCTTTGATCCCTAAAAAACTGTTCTATTGGCAGATCTTTCGCCAATCCCATTCCACCATGAATTTGCATACAACGATCCGCTGCCTTGAAAGATCGTTCATCACCAAAATACTTACACATATAGGATTGTTTCCGAACATCCTCTCCTTGATCAGCCCTCCAAGCAGCGTCGTAGACCATAAGCCTTAGTTGATGCAAATCCTGGTACATGTCGACAATCATATTCTGGACGGTTTGACGATCAGCCAACTTCGCCCCAAAAGTGCTCCTTTGCTGAGCATAGGAACACGCCAGCTCCAAACAACGCTCTATAACACCAATCCCTCTGGCTCCATGCCTCAGCCTACCTTCCGTAAGCCAGCTCTGCGCAGCACGCATTCCGTCTCCCTCTTCACCAACCCGCTGGTCTATTGAAACGCGCACATCCTCAAAGGCAATCTCCCAAGGTTTGTCGGAAATCATCAAATCCTGTTGGCGGATCCTTTTAATGCCCGGTGTATCCATATCCGCGAGAAAAACGGTCAAGCCGCCTCTAGACCCTTTGCTTCTATCGGTCGCCGTTACAATTTGGGCAAAGTCGGCATCGCCTGCTCCCGTAATCCAGCGCTTGTAGCCATTGATAATGTAGTGGTCACCGTCTCTAACCGCAGTTGTTCGCATCCCACCCGGGTCGCCGCCAGCATCGGGTTCGCTCTGACAAAAACAGCTTTTCTTTTCCCCAGAAATGACGGGATACAGCCACCTTTTTTTCTGCTCTTCATTGAGCGTATATAGGATAGGGCTGACACGGGGCCCGAAAATCGAGGCATTCCTGGCCGGTATCGCGATCGTCCGAGCCATTTCTTCCCACATCACAGCCTTTGATAAATGCCCTAAACCCAATCCACCATATTCCTCCGGAACATCAAACATCCAAAGACCAAGTCCTTGAGCCTTTTCCTCGAGTTCTTTTTGAACACCAGGGAGAAAATCAGAGCCGTCATTGGTCTCCCGTTCAATCGGGATAAGTTCGTTATTTACGAAGCGCCGCAGATTGTCTTTCAACATCTGCAATTCCTCAGGCAAGTGAAAATCCATCTTTGTCTCCCTGTTACTTTGATCGACTAGCCATTAACGTCAACAACAACTCGACCGACTGTTTGACCCGCTAGGATTTTAGCCGCTGTCTGCGGCAATTCCGAAAGGCCAATAATTTCGGTCAATTCTTCGAATAGTTCGCTTGGGAATTCAGAAGCCAAACGATGCCATGCTCTCCGCCTTCGGTCCGCAGGACACATGACAGAGTCAATCCCCAGAAGATTTATGCCCCTCAGCAAAAATGGGATCACAGTGGCCGTCAGGGTATTGCCCCCTGCAAGACCACACGCCGCTACCGAACCACCATATTTAATCTGGGTTAAAACATTCGATAGCGTTTCGCCGCCAACCGCATCAACGCATCCCGCCCAACGCTCACCCTGCAACGGCCGCCGAACCTCAGTGTGAATTTCTGATCGGTCGATAATGATCCTTGCACCCAAACGATTCAAACGCTCGGCTAAAGCAGGCCGGCCAGTCGACGCGTGCACCTCAAACCCCATAGCATTCAAGAGAGCTGTCGCAACACTCCCAACACCGCCGTTGGCGCCCGTCACTAAAATTGGTCCGGATGAAGGGGATATTCCATGCTCCTCTAGAGACATGATCGCGAGCATCGCGGTGAACCCAGCCGTGCCAATGGCCATCGCGTTTTTTTCAGAAATCCCATCAGGCATAGGCACAAGCCAACCCGAATGCACGCGTGCTTTTTCTGCGAACCCTCCCCAGCGAGATTCACCAACTCGCCAACCAGTCAATATGACCTTATCACCCACATTGTAATCAGAATTTTCCGAGCATTCGACTGTTCCAGAAAAATCGATCCCGGGCACATGCGGGTAGCTCCTAACAAGCCTCCCCAGACCCTGTAAGATCATGCCATCTTTATAGTTCAAAGTAGAGTGGGAAATAGCAACCGTTACGTCACCCTCAGGCAATCTGCTTTCGTCTAAATTCTGGATCGAACTAGTTACACCTTCCTGTGTGTCCTCAAGGACCAGGGCTCGGAAACTCCCGGCCATAATACCCCCCTTTATTTTTTTCACTTAAGTTCTAGACCCACCCTAAAATTCGGTCAACGCGGGTCCTTCCGTTGACAAGTCGTTGATGCATCGAGATCATTTATCTTGAGATCAAGAGATCGGAGGCTCCATGGACTACCCGCTTTCAGAAGAACATCGAATGTTTCGAGAGACAATGCAGCGCTTCGTAGATGAAGAATTGATCCCTCATGAACTCGAGACATGCGAGAATGGTGAGCTCAAGAACGAATGGCGGGACAAATTTCATGCGCGGGCAAAGGACCTAGGCATATGGAAAATGGAAGTTCCAGAAGAATATGGCGGTGTGGGAGCCGACCTAATGTCTCTAGTAATCGTCTGGGAGCAACTCGGCAGAACCGTAGCCGTGCCAACCCGAGGTCTTGGCGGAATTATGGGACCTCAGGTCAGGGCGCCCCTTTATGAGCTAACTGACCCCATGAAGGAAAAATATCTCTACCCTGTCTTGGAGGGCAAGAAAACAGCGTGCTTTGCCCAAAGCGAGCCCGACGCCGGCGGTGATCCGGGGGGCATGAGAACATCAGCGGTACGAAAAGGTGGCAAGTATATCATAAATGGTACAAAACGTTGGATTACAGATGCCGATGACGCCGACTTTGCGCAACTTTTGGCAGTAACCGACAAGGAAAAAGGTTCCCGAGGCGGGATATCACTTTTTCTGGTAGACATGGACACGCCGGGCGTAAAAATTACCGCAAAATACGAAACAATGATGGGCGACAAGCCCTGCGAAATCCACTTTGATAATGTTGAAATCCCCATCGAACATAGAGTCGGTCAAGAGGGAGAGGGCTTCGGCTTGGGTCAACGGTTCCTTGCTCATGGACGGCTAAAACATGGGGCCCGCGGAGTAGGAACCGCAGAAAGATGCCTTGATCTGATGTGCCAGTATGCGAAACAAAGAGAAACATTTGGCCAGAAACTTGCTGACCGGCAGGCAGTACAATGGCTTATCACCGACACATATGTCGAACTCCAGGCAGGCCGACTGATGGTTTACAATGCGGCAGATCTGGCGTCACAAGGGCAACTGGACAGAACTGATGGTTTTATACAGAAAATGTATGCCGATGAGCTTGGCTTCAGAGCCGCGGATCGCTGCATGCAAGTACATGGCGGCATTGGACTTACAACTGACCTACCCATCGAACGGTTCTGGCGCCAAGCGCGGTCTTTCAGAATCACAGAGGGACCAACGGAAATTATGAAATGGGTAATCGCAAGGAATATCCTCAGGAATTATAATTAACAGTTCAACCTAATTCCTAAAACTCGGATCCAACCGATCCATCTTCCGCACAAGAGCTGGCCATGTAGGGTGCATATCGGTACGGTTATTATTAGGGATCCAGCTTTGGGCTGCTGATTTTTTCAAGATGTTTTCTGACGGAATTTCAAGCTCCGTCCCACCCGCCATCGCCGCAAGCTGCGAACGGCATGCCTTTTCTAAATTATACATCAAATAAAAAGCCTCACCGAGATTCCTGCCCAATGTAAGCAGCCCGTGGTTTCTTAAGATCATCGCAAAATTGTTTCCCAGATGCTCAACGATGCTCTCCCGCTCTTCAACCTCAAGCACCACGCCTTCATAGTCGTGGTAAGAAATATTCTCATAGAAACGAATAGCCGCCATCGAGATTGGCAAAAGGCCACATTTTTGGGCAGAAACAGCCATACCTGCTTCGGTATGTGTATGTATTGCACAAGTCACATCTTTTCGGGCCGCATGGATAGCGGAGTGGATAACATAACCTGCCTGGTTGATATCAAAGGGACTTTCAATAACCTTATTACCTGCAAGGTCAATTTTAACCAGGCTTGATGCCGTCACTTCCTCGTACATAAGCCCGTAGGGATTCAATAAAAAATGTTCTTCATCTCCTGGGACTCTGAGTGATATGTGATTGGCTATCACATTGGTCCAGCCATAGTAATCAACAATCCTATAAGCACAGGCCAAGTTTACCCTAGCGTGCCATTCCTCCTCGGAAACTTTTCCTCTTAGAGAGGGTATGTCTACACTAAAAGATCCGTCCATAACGCGCTCCAGACTTGATATTGATTGACAGATACCTGACCAACTCAGTCTAAATCCTTATGCCTGACCTTGGCTATCGATTTTTAAACTACTCAGCTCCAATCATTTGACTCTTTTTGAGCTTCAGCGGATCCTCCGGCAACAGATCCTCATAGACAATGTTGGAAAACAATAATGCTAATAACTGGGGAGAACCAAGTTGATCCGAAGGCAATGAGACAAAGGAGAGTAAAAGACGACAGCTGTTAGCCGGCATAACTATAGGTCAACGTAAGAAAAACCATCAAAAAATTTCAAATTAAAGGGGAACGAAAATGCGTAGATTGGATGGGAAAGTAGCATTGGTTACCGCTGCAGGAGGCTATATTGCTGGGGCAACAGCGCGCCTCTGGGGACAGGAGGGAGCTGCCGTTGCCTGCTTAGACATAGCGGAGGAAAATGTCCGAAAAACCGCTGAAGACATCAATGACGCTGGTGGAAAAGCAATCCCGATCATCTGCGATGTCACAGACGAAGAGTCCGTTGCCGCCGCCTGTGCGAAAACCAAAGAAGCTTTTGGTCCCATTACATGCGTGATGAACGCCGCTGCCGGACAAGATAAAAAGGGTCGGGTCCACGAAACAGTTATAGCCGACTACCGCCGAGTTCTCGATATCAACCTCACCGGTATGGTCATCGTCGCCAAACATTGTTTGCTTCAAATGCTTGAGGCTGGTGTTGGCTCCATTGTAAACATTTCTTCCATTTACGGCATGGTTTCCCCTAAAGAGCGCGCAGTTTATGCAACATCAAAGGGTGGAATTCGAATGCTTACCAAGAATATCGCAATCGATTACGCCTCTGATAATATCAGATGCAATTCTATCATGCCTGGGCCTATTGAAACGCCGAGACTTCTTGTACGAAATGCATCCCTTGAAGACGTTCTCGAACGACACGGACCAAGACTTCATATTGGGCGCCTCGGTAAACCCGAGGAAATCGCGGCGGCTGCTTTATTTCTAGCGAGCGATGAAGCTTCCTACGTGTCAGGAACAGATATGACTGTAGATGCGGGATACACATCTTATTGATTGCCATGCGATGTCAGAGTTTTTTCAACCCAAGAGCCTCGATGAAGCACTGTCTGCCCTCGCTGAAACTTCTTTCATACCCGTCGCGGGAGGCACCGATTATTACCCACCGATAGCGGGTCAGATCGTTGATGATCCCATACTGGACTTGTCCCGAATTACGTCATTGCGCGGTATTGAGGAAATCGGAACTGGCTGGCGTATCGGTGCGACGACAACCTGGTCAGATATTTGTGACACAAAATTACCCCCACTATTCGACTGCCTTAAGCTCGCCGCACAGGAAATTGGGGGCCGGCAAATCCAGAACATGGGCACGATAGCAGGGAATATTTGTAACGCCTCCCCTGCAGCGGACGGCGTACCTGTGCTGATGGCATTGGAAGCACAGGTTGAACTAGCAAGCATGGGCTCAGTCCGATCCATACCAATAGATAAATTCATCATTGGAAATAGACGCACGGCAAAAAAACCTTCCGAGCTGGTGACAAGCATTTATATCCCCAAACCACAGCCCAATCACAGCTCGACATTCTTGAAACTGGGAACACGCCGGTACTTAGTAATATCGATCGCGATGATTGCGATTGCGCTGGAGACTGACTCAAAAAAAGAAATAACCTCTTGCCGGATCGCCGTTGGCGCTTGCTCACCTGTTGCTCAAAGGCTTAAAGAACTTGAGGAAGAAATAATTGGCTCGAAGATTGGAATGTCTCTTTCAAAAGTTCCGATCCAGTCTCATTTCTCCAATCTCAGTCCAATTGATGACATTCGAAGCACTGCCACTTATCGAATGGAAGCGGCCCTTACCCTGGTATGCCGGGCGCTGGACAAAGTCGAGAGCGCTCTATCAAAATGATTCTACGGGTGAATGGAGAAGAATACCAGGTTAATGCATCGCCAGTGGCCCGCTTAGCTGACGTCATTAGGGAGGAGTTGGGCCTGACCGGCACCAAGGTCGGATGCAACTCAGGAGACTGCGGCGCTTGCACCGTTCTGATGGATGGGAAGCAGGTTTGCGCCTGTCTGGTACCCGTAGGCCGAGCGGCAGGAGCAGATATTCTGACGGTAGAGGGACTTGCCAAGGACGGACAGCTGAATAGTTTGCAAAAATCGATGCATTTTTTTGGCGCGGCTCAATGCGGGATTTGCACTCCAGGCATATTAATGGCGGCGACAGATCTTCTAAAAAATAACCCTTCACCCAATGTCGATGAAATCCAAAATGCACTGGGGGGTGTCTTGTGCCGCTGCACAGGATATCAAAAAATTATACAAGCGATCCTTAATATCAACCAACCGGAAATTTCGAACGTCCTCGAACCTAAACCCAGATCTGCGGTCGGTGCACGAGTACTAAAAACTGATGGGGTCCAAAAATTAACTGGGGAAGAAAAATTCGGTGACGACTCTGCGCCGAAGGATGCATTGTGGATACGCGCCATACGATCTCCCTATTGGAATGCTGAGTTCAAATTGGGAGACCTTGAGAATTTCAAAAGAAATTATCCCGGCCTTTCTGATATTCTCACTGAGGCAGACATTCCCGGCAACAATGGATACGGCATCTACCCGGATGTCAAAGACCAACCGGCCCTGGCAATAAAGTCCGTAAAATACCGGGGCGAACCTGTTTTAGCCTTGGTCGGAAACTACGAAACAATATACCGAATTCAAGATCAGGACCTGCCAATTACCTGGACCGAATTTCCTGCGCTGAGTGGATTTGATGCACCTCTGGACCCCGACGCTCCGGAAATACATCCCGGTAATTCGAGAAACGTACTTGCCAGTGGTCGAGTTCAAAGGGGTAACGCATCCAGAGCTATCAAGGATAGTCCAATCCGAGCTGAGGGTAATTTTGCAACAGGATTTGTGGAGCATGCCTATATCGAGCCGGAGGCCGGCTGGGCTCAAAGGGTCGGGAACCGGCTAGAAATACATGCCACTACCCAGTCCCCGTACATGGACAGGGATGAAATTGCCCAGCTGATTGGAATCCCGAAAGAGAATGTCCGAATTATACCAACTGCATGCGGAGGCGGTTTTGGCGGTAAATTAGACTTAACCGTTCAACTTTTTCTATCGATCGCTGCCTGGAAGCTGAATAAACCAGTGCGCATGGTCTATGACAGGAAAGAGTCCATGGCGGCGACGACTAAACGTCATCCCTCACGAATAATTGCACGCTATGGATGTGATGAGAATGGCTTTCTAACGGGCTTTGAATTTACGGGTGACTTCAATACTGGGGCTTATATCTCTTGGGGACTGACCGTCAAAGATAGGGTGCCAATTCATGCGTCCGGACCCTATTTTGTCCCCTCCGTTCACTCTCGGTCGCGGGCAATATTCTCAAACGATCCTGTAGCCGGTGCCTTTCGGGGATTTGGTGTTCCTCAAGCCGCTATAGCGCACGAAGCCTTGATCGATGAAATGGCAGAACAAACGGGTATCGATCCCTTAGAATTTCGCCATCAAAATGCCATCCGAAAGGGGCAAACCACCAATACAAGCCAAGAATTACAGAGCGCCGGGCTCGACAAATGCCTAGAAGCCCTCAGACCCGGCTGGCGGAAAAATCGCGCGGAGGCGGAGGCTTACAATAAAAAAGCCGATGGTCCCCTTCGCAGGGGAGTCGGGATTGGATGCATGTGGTATGGCTGCGGGAACACCTCTCTCTCCAATCCATCCACTATGCGGATTGGCATTTCTTCCCAGGGGTTAATAAGACTTTATTCAGGAGCTCAAGATATCGGCCAGGGTACCAATACAACCATGGTTCAAGCAGCGGCCGATGCTTTAGGTGTTCCCATGAGAGATATCCATTTGGTTTGGGGTGACACCGATAAGACACCTGACTCAGGCAAGAGCTCTGCATCGCGACAGGCTTATGTGTCAGGTAACGCCACAAAATCAGCGGGCGAAAATTTACGGGGGCAGATCTTGCGCCTCGCAAATGCTGGATACGACGCAAAAATTGAGCTGCAAGGTTCTAAGCTATTAGTTCACGATCAATCAGTGACCCATGAAATTAACTTGTCCTCGCTTCCGGCTGAAGACACTGGAGATGTCTTTACCGGAGAGGGGTATTTTGATCCTCCCGTGACAAACTTGGACAAACACGGGCAAGGGAATCCCTATGGGACATATGGGTTTGCTGCGCAAACAGCCTATGTAGAGGTCGATTGTGAACTCGGACTTGTAAAGGTAATCAGCATCGAGGCCGCTCACGATGTAGGCCAGGCTATAAACCCGATCCAAGTCGAGGGGCAAATAGAAGGAGGTACAGCGCAAGGGCTAGGTTTCGCTCTTATGGAGGAATACATACCAGGCAAAACCGAAAATCTGCATGACTACTTAATTCCGACAATTGGTGACATCCCACCAATCAAAATTTTTATTGTAGAAGACCCCGAGCCCACTGGCCCCTGGGGGGCGAAGGGCATTGGCGAGCCCGCCTTGTGCGCAACAGCACCGGCGATATACGGCGGGATTTATCACGCTACAGGAGTTCGCATCCGCCAAACCCCATGCACTCCAGACCGGCTGAAAGAAGCCATTAAGCTCAAAGCTTATGAAGGCTCTGGTCAAAACAGGGCAGGATAAAACCAGATCACTCTCTGTCTCGAGAGAACTTCTTGTTTGCCACTAACAGACCCGATAATTCATCGCAGCCTTTACTCCAGTTCACTGATCGATATAAAGGGAACACTCCATTAGCATCAAGCATCTAAGCGGGTGGCGCTTCCCAGGCACAACAAAATCAAAGTGGGAGTTATGAAGTTAATTACTGTTTTTTGTTTTTTTTTAGCAACAGTAGGGTTTTCTGCGTCTGCAAAAGACTTCAACAAAAAAAATATAGACGAAATATCTGTTAAATCGGCATGGGCTCGGGCATCCGTCGGCCGAAACGGGGCCGCCTATATTACACTGGATAATAAAAGCAAATCATCCTACTCGCTGATCGGGTGTGTTACGGACATCGCTGAAAGGGTTGAATTACATACCCATCTCATGGATGGAACTATTCTACGAATGCGGCGAGTCGATAGCGTTGAGATCCCCCCGGGTGGAACCATCAGTATGGTCCCGGGTGGTTTGCATCTAATGCTTATTGGGCTAAAGGAAAAGTTGAGAAAGGGCCAGACCTTTCCTCTAACCCTTAAATTCGTGAACTCCGGTGAAATTGATATTTCCGTGCAAATTCTGGGTATGGGAGACATGAACCAGACCCATAAGAAGCATGGCCACCAAACGGAATACTGAACTTATATTGAAGAGACCCCCAAAAGTTTGTGCGGTGTGTAAGGGTAATTTTAAATTTAGGGTTTTAGTCTAACCAGGCGCCAATTATGAGGCTGAATGTTTGACCTAACCTCCGCTGATGCCTGAAAATACCGATCGACGGCGTTTTTTTCGAGGCCTCCTTCCCTCGCGGGACTGATCAGCGGCGGGGTCGGCTTTCCTCTCCTCCGATAAAATCTGAAAGCGCCTCCGATGATCCGAGGCTGTCCCATATTGCACTGATAAACCAAGAGCCCGTTTCAGAAAAAGGCCGATATCATGCTCCTCTGTAAATCCGATTGCTCCGTGCAATTGGATTGAAGATTTAGTGACCTGCATCACTGCCTCGGACGCATAAGCCTTCAGGGCTGCCACCATGGCTCTCTGGGCTCGGCCGTCGTCAAAAGCTTTACAGGTCTGAAAGAGCAGAGACCGGGTGGTCTCAATTGCTAAAGCATCATCAACCATTCGATGTTGTATAGCTTGGAAAGATCCGATCGGACGATCAAACTGTTCTCGAGTTTGAACATAACCCAGGGTAAGCGCCATCGCTCCTTCCATGACGCCGAGCATTTCCGCGACATGGCCTATCAGAACACGATCATAAATAGAAGCTGCCATTCGCGGACCTTGATCTCGACTTGCGACCAAGGCGTCTTCCACGACAAAAACTCCCGGAAATACGAGCTTTCCTGATAAAATACCATCCTTCCGAGGAGCGAAATGGGCGACCAATCCTGAACCTTCGCGCCGAACAGCATAGATAAGCGTCCCCTCCTGAGTGGCCGCATCAATCAGAAAAATATCACCCTGGTCCGAATACGGGATGATCGGGGTCTCACCGGTGAGCTGATAACCATGATGCTCATTGGTAGAGAGTATTCGCGCTGCCTGAGTTGCAGAGGTCTCGATATCGCGAATTGCTGGGATCACCACCAGGGACCCATTTATCAATTTATCTAAAGTCGAGCCGAGCCCAGTCGCGGCTCGACCAGTCGAAATAGCCCACGCAGCAACAGTCAATTCGGCCACAGGTTCTGTTATCAGCCCCTCTCCGGCCGCTTCCATAATTAAGGCGAATTCTGTTAGACCAAGACCAAGTCCCCCCTTAGCAGGAGAAACAAGGATTCTTAACCACCCGTCTGCCCCCAAAGCTTCTAATCTTTTGCGATCAAATGACAGATCCTGAGCTAATAGCCTTCGATAGGCATTAGGTCCGCCCGTTGATTTAACAAAAGCCCTGGCGCTTTCGCGCAACATTCGTTGCTCTTCGCTTAAAACTAGTTCCATGGCAGTGAGGTTAAAATGAACCGAAGCTTCTCGCAATCTAGTCTCTATTGACAGTAACCATCAAAAATTTACGCTCGGACAAGTAAGGATTTATTAAATCATCTCAAGACCTCATGCCATCAATTAGCTTTATCGCCGATAACGCCAAAAATTCTGCCTTCCGATCAGAGGTTCGGAACTGGCTAGCAGACAATTTACCCCCTGACCTTGTCGGCTGGGCAACCCGCCCTCCGCCCGGACTTGTCCAGCCTTGGTACAGAAAACTATACAATAGAGGGTGGATCGCACCCCACTGGCCAAAGGAATATGGGGGGATGGAAGCAAGCGTAGACGAACAATTAATTCTCCAAGAAGAGCTCGGCCGGGCGGGGGCCCCTGTCTTATCTCGCCAGGCACTCAATCATATCGGCCCAATAATCATGAAATTCGGAACTCAGTCGCAAAAGGATTTTCATCTACCGAAAATGCTATCCGGGGAAATAATGTGGTGCCAAGGCTATTCAGAACCTAACTCCGGATCGGATCTTGCCAGTTTAAAAACAAAAGGAACCGTGGTGGGTAATGAGATCGTCATTAACGGGCAAAAAATTTGGACGACCTGGGGACACCATGCCGACTGGATGTACGCGCTTATTCGAACAAATCAAAGTGTCTCGCGGAAACAAGACGGCATAACCATGGTTCTCATTGACCTGCGGAACACACCGGGTATTACCATAAGACCAATTAAGACCATTGCAGGGGATGAAGAATTTGCCGAAGAATTTTTCGATGACGTTCGTATTCCCATAACGAATGTCGTTGGTGAACTCGATAATGGCTGGCCTCTCGCAAAAAACTTAATGGACTGGGAACGGATTGGAAACGCCAACCCACAAGCGGCTTTCGATGTGCTTGAGCGTATCAGGAAGGTTGCGGTTGTTACTGAAAGGGATAAAGATCCGGTTTTTCAAGACAAGGTTGCCATAGCTGAAATTCGAGTCGTTGGTCAGGCTGCGATGTTTGCCCATGCAGTTCAACTGGCCAAGGCCGAAATGGAGATTGGATCTCATTCTTCTTTCATCAAATTATCGGCGACTGAAATATCCCAGGATCTTGCAGACCTTCTCCTCGAGGCAGCAGGATCTGATGCTGCAAATCTCGCCCCGATCGAAACTCCTGACGGTAATATTGATGTCGCAACTACCTGGCTTCAGGCGAGAAGGTTATCAATTTTTGCCGGGACGAGCGAAATCCAGAGGAACATCATGGCGAAGCGAGTCCTTGGGCTTCCATAATCAAATTCTTATCTATCCAGGCCAATCAACTTGATGAAACTGGGAACCGACCTTCAGGCTGCAGGGAAAACACAGGTTCTTCCCTACTTGCCCCCGCCGCCAGATCGGGGGGCATATTAGGATTCCAGAGATTGGCATTAAATCGGCAGCCTGTAACTCCGTCAGAATGAGATGAGGCCAACCAGACGGCGAGCGGATCCATTATGTCGACGGGTTGTAGTTTTTTCGTCTTCCGATCCGGCCTGTTCAAATCAGAATCGACAGCGCCACCAGGGCAAATCGAATTAACCATTATGTTCTCTGGCTCGCAGTCTCCGGCCCAAATAAGTGTCTGCGATTCCAGAGCCGTCTTTGTCACGCCGTAGGGAGAGTTTTTCGTAAAAGAAAAGTTCCGAAGGGATGTTGAAATATTAATAATTTTTCCCCTGCCTTTTTCTCGGAAATGCTCCACCGCTGCTCTTGCCATATTAAAAACACCGATAACGTTGACCGTTATCGTCTCTGCATAAATTTGCGGATCAGTTTCCCACAAAGGAAGAGAATTTCCTGCAGGGGGCAAGCCAGGGCCCCGCATTAGCCTTCTGGCATTGTTAAACAAGACATCAAATGTGCCCAACTCCGAGATAGTTTGTTTTACCGCCTGACGACATTGCTCAAGGTCAGTCACGTCCAAGTATATTGCGCAGGCAGTCCCGTCACCATGTTTGGAATTAAGAGAGTTTGCCAGAAGTGTACAGCCCTTCTCATCAACGGAGGCAATACTCACCCTTCCTCCGCACTTCGCTAGCGCCTCAGCCATAGAACGACCCAAACCTCTATCTCCGCCAGTCATAAGAATTGTAAGACCTGACAAATCTATTTGTGGTAACGCTACTCCGGACCTTGCTAAATCATCTTGCATGCTTTTAGTCCCTTGTTCCGTAATGACATAAAAGGAAATTGAAGGTTATAAATCCAAACCTTACCAACTTAACTGAATTCATACATGAGCATCGCATCAACACCAACTGGGATCCGCACTCTTAGAGGTATTTATTGGATGATATTAGGGTGCGCCAGTTTCGCCGCGATGATGGCCAGCGTCCGATATATCGGTCCTAATTTGGATGCAATTGAAATTGTGTTTGTCCGGGCGATTGTAGGCCTATTCATGGTGGTACCAATCGTGATCCGATCTGGGCTAGCGGCCCTCAAAACGGAACAGCTACCATTGCACGCACTTCGAACGATACTCGCTTTTGCTGCGATGGTTACATTGTATTACGCCCTTGCGGTCACACCCCTCGCTGATTCCATCTCCCTTACGTTCTTGATCCCTCTGTTCACAACTTTGGCAGCTGCTTTTGTTTTGAGAGAAAATGTGGATCGGTCACGTTGGATTGCGACAGGAGTAGGATTCCTGGGTGCCTTAGTAATTGTTCGACCCGGGGTCAATGACATCAACCCCTACATTTTTCTTGTCATACTATCCTGCGTATTTTACGCAGGAACTTGGTCTACAATTAAAATTCTTACGCGAAAAGATTCGGCAGCGATTACAACTTTCTACATGAACATTTTGATGGTGCCGCTTTGTACCATTCCACTCTTCTTCGTGTGGAAAACCCCGACCGTTGAACAAATTATCCCCCTCGGTGTAATGGCTCTATCCGGATGGCTGGCTCATTTCTGCCAGGCCCGCGCTTTTGAGGAAGCCGACACAAGCGCTGTTATGCCATTCGATTTCTCACGATTAGTTTTTGGTGCTCTTTTTGCTTGGTTTCTTTTTGATGAAGTTGCCGATCGGTGGGTTTGGACCGGCGCATTGATTGTTTTTGCTGCGGGATACTTTGCAAGCCGTGTGGAGGCAAGGCGAGCGTAGGTCCCTCCCATGGAAAAGAAGAGGGACCCACAAGCTCTTTTTTTTAATTCTGATGCAGCGCCTTCCAGACAAGTTGTGGCGTCGCTGGCATTTCAACAGTTGGAGCCCCTGCCCGATGTAAAGCATCATTGACAGCGTTCATCACAGCGGGCAAGGCGCCCACGGTCCCAGATTCTCCAACCCCCTTGACACCAAGAGGATTGCGGCCGGTTGGCACCTCATTGGCCGCAATATTAAAATCACAAAAATCGCCAGCTCGGGGCATGCAGTAATCCATAAAGGAGCCGGAGAGAAGCTGTCCCGACTCTGGATCGTAGTTAACATTTTCCATGAGAATCTGGCCGGCACCCTGCACAATGCCGCCATGAACCTGACCATCGAAAAGAATTGGATTTAGTATGGTGCCAGCATCATCCACCGCTGTATATCGAACAATTTCGACTTCACCAGTTTCTTTATCGATTTCAACCTCCGCCAAATGGCAACCATTTGGGTAAGTGGGGCGTTGACCTTGCCCCATCCCGAACTCTCCGTGCTCGTAAAGGCCAGGCTCTATTTCGGGAGGCAGCTTCGATTTATTGAATGCCGTTTTTGCAACATCGGTAAGACTGACCTGCCGGTCCGTTCCAGCAACCTTGAACATACCACTGCCGAATTCGATGTCATCTGATGCTGCTTCAAGCATATGGGCTGCGATTTTCTTGCCTTTTTCGATGATTTTCTCCGCAGCATTATGCACGGCGGACCCAACAAAAACCGCGCAACGAGCGTTGAAGGTCCCAACACCGGTAGCGATCTTGTCTGTGTCGCCGAACCGATATTTTATTCCTGTGTGATCTATGCCTAGCCTATCTGCAAGAACCTGGCGAAACGTAGTGTCATGCCCCTGGCCATGGTCCATCGCGCCACTTTGCAGAACGATCCCTCCTGATGGATCAAAGCGAACCTCAACGTGTTCAAAGTTTGTACTCGCAACCCCTGTAATGGAATTAGACATCCCCACGCCAAGGATTTTACCCCGCGATTCAGCTTCCCTCCTTCGTTCGTCTGCACCCGCATAATCTCCAGCCTTTAAACAATCCTCAAAGTTTCCGAGGAAGTCGCCGCAATCATACTCGTCACCCAAGCAGGTAGTATATGGAATTTGGTCATTCGGGATCGTATTAATGCGACGAAGTTCTGCCGGATCTACACCAAGATCTCTGGCTGCAACATCAATAATATTTTCGAGGTAATAAACCGGCTCTGGTTTCGCCCCACCTCGATATTGAGCGTTTGTCATGGTATTCGTCAGGGCACCCTGGACAGTACAATAAATCTTCTCAAAGCCATATACACCCGCCATGCCTCCGAAACCCCCTGTAACAGAACGCATGTTCCGATCGGTGGCGTAGTATGCTCCGATTGGCACCTTAACATCCGCTCTGATCGCCAAGAATCTAAAATTTTCATCCAAAGCAAGCTGGGTATCAGCGAGAGTGCCTCTCGCCTGTTCGTCCGAAAGCAAGCCTTCCTCGCGAGTTGCGACCCATTTGACCGGCCGTCCGACAACTTCAGAGGCCCATAAAACAAGGCTGTATTCTGGTTGACACCCGCCACGTGTTCCAAAACCGCCGCCCATATTATCGCAAATCACTTGCAACTTGTTATGAGGCATACGAAAAATTTGGCTCGCAATCATGCCGCGCATACCGTGAACCGACTGAACGGTTGCCCTCAGTCGATAACGATCTTCAAAGGAGTCATACTCCCCAATACAACCGCGATTTTCCATCGGATTTCCCGCAACGCGGCTAACACAAATCCGATGCCTGACAACATGGGCGGCCCGCGAAAATATCGCCTCCACACCAGCTTCATCCCCCTGTTTAAAGAGAAAGGCCTCATTATTGCCAGCCTCTTCCCAGATTACGGGTGCTCCATCCGCAAGAGCCGCATCGGCACTTACCACAGCTGGCAAGGGACTATACTGGACTTCAATGAGCTCAGCCGCATCTCGAGCTTCAGCGGCGCTCTCTGCAACAATGAACGCAACTGCCTGCCCAACAAAACGGACCCTACCCTGTGCCAATAGCGGCAAGGCGCAGCCAAAACCCGGAGAACCATCTGATCGTTTTCCAGCGTCTGCTGGCTTCAAAGCACCCAATCCACGATCTTCGAGCTCTTTTCCTGTCAGAATAGCGAGAACACCGGGGGCCGACGCCGCTGCAGAAGTGTCAATTGCCCTGATCTCCGCATGGGCAAAGGGCGACCTCAACACCTGGGCATAAGCCTGATTAGCTGCGGTCACATCATCCAAATAACGACCTTTTCCTTGTAAAAGACGAAGATCCTCATCCCTAGCTACTGAGTCCCCAATGCGCACCATATTCATTTCTAATTCCTCCTTATGAAGACCATCAATTTCTAGGAGACAGACGCCTCTTGACCCGTACCACCGTCCGCGACTGCCTGAGCAATTTCCTCATCACTAAATCCGACAATCTCCCGCAAAATTTGCACTGTGTGCTCACCCAGCAGCGGCGCTCGTCTTACTTCTGACGGAGAATCGGAGAGCTTTATAGGATTCCCGACACTTAAGTAAGGGCCCCTCTCAGGGTGGTCAACTTCTACGACCGTTCCCGACTCCCGCAAGCTCTGTTCTCTCGAAAGTTCTCTCATCGAAAGAATAGGGCCGCATGGTATATTCAGTGGATTGCATCTCTGCATGACTTCAAATTTATCGAGCGTCATAGTCCACTCCTCGATCGCATCAAAAATTTGTGGGATTTTATCCAATCGATCATTGGGCGTTGAATAGCCCTCGGCCTCTTTCCATTCTGGTCGGCCAATTAGGTCACAGATATTACCCCACACGGCCGCCTGAGTGATAAAATAGACATAAGCATCGGGATCATTCTCCCAACCCTTACATTTTAGAATCCAACCCGGCTGACCACCTCCAGAGTCATTCCCTGCCCGAGGCGTTGCCTCTCCAAAAGGAATCCCCTGACCAAACTGGCTATACTCTTTAAGGGGACCCCGTTCCAAGCGCTGTTGATCCCGTAGTTTGACCCGGCACAAATTCAAAACACCATCTTGCATCGCGCAAGTAACACGCTGGCCTTTCCCTGAGTGCTCCCGCTGATATAACGCGGTTACAATCCCAAGTGCGAGATGAAGCCCTGTTCCCGAATCCCCAATCTGCGCACCTGTAACAATCGGCGGCCCGCCGAGAAACCCTGTAGTGGATGCAGCTCCACCTGTGCACTGAGCCACATTTTCATAGACTTTACAGTCTTCATAGGGACCGGGGCCAAATCCATTTATCGACGCATAAATCAAGCGCGGGTTTATCTCCTGAATCCGCTCCCAGGTGAATCCCATTCGATCAATCGCCCCAGGAGCAAAATTTTCGACCATCACATCACATTCTTCCAAAAGCCTGGTGAAAATCTTTTTCCCCGACTCCGTTTTGGGATTGACAGTCACACTGCGCTTATTGTGATTCAACATTGTAAAATACAAGCTGTCCGCGTCGGGGATATCACGCAGCTGGCCACGGGTCGCATCACCGACCCCAGGTCTCTCGACTTTTAGCACATCTGCGCCGAACCAAGCCAGAAGCTGTGTGCAGGTTGGACCAGACTGGACATGGGTCATATCCAAAATTTTAACGCCTTCAAGAGCTTTCATTTCAACACCTGTTCATGGGGGTTTAATTTAACCGCGTTCTAGATTTTCTTGGAGACAACGCTTTGGGGATTAAGGTTACCTATACGGCCACTTTCTGTTCCCGCGGCCTCATCTATAACAGCATTTACCAGAGTTGGCTTGCCCGAGTCCATAGCTTCGTTCACGGCCCGAGCGAGTTCGTCTGGGGACGTGGCGTTATATCCTTTGCCTCCAAAGGCCTCCATCATTCGGTCGTACCGAGCTCCTTTGACAAATACCGTTGTGGCGACATCCCCCCCTCCGGCAGGATTTACATCTGTACCCCTATAAATCCCGCCGTTATTGAAGACGACAACGCAGATCGGAAGGTTATAACGACAGATCGTCTCGATCTCCATTCCCGAAAATCCGAATGCACTATCCCCTTCAACAGCTAAAACCGGTTGCCCTGTTTCTACTGCAGCGGCAATGGCGGACCCCATACCGATCCCCATGACGCCCCAGGTACCAACATCCAATCGCTTCCTAGGCTTATACATATCGATAATCGACCGGGCAAAATCCAGAGTATTTGCACCTTCATTCACTAAGATCGCATCGGGCCGCTCTGCTATTATAGTTCGCAGCGCACCGAGCGCTCCATGATAATCCATCGGGACATTATTATTCTGCAAGCGGGGCGCCATGCGCTGAATATTGGCATCTCGCTTTTCAGCTACCGTACTCGTCCATGCTGCCGGAGCGGACATCCAGTCGGTTCCCATCTGTTCCAACAGCCCTCGCACACACGATCCAATGTCGCCAACTAGCGGCGCAACAATCTCCCTGTTGCTGTCCATCTCACGAGGCTCAATATCAATTTGAATAAATTGCTTAGGGCTCTCTCCCCACGCCTTACCTTTGCCGTGCGACAATAACCAATTTAGTCGAGCTCCGATCAATATGACGACATCGGAGTCTTTTAACACTAGTGACCTTGCAGGGCCCGCAGACAGGGGATGAGTATCGGGAAGCAGCCCCTTGGCCATACTCATGGGCAAATACGGGATGCCACTTTTCTCGACAAAATTGCGAATGTCATCGTCCGCCTGTGCATAAGCTGCACCTTTACCAAGAATTATTAGCGGTTTCTCCGCACCTTTTATGACATCAATTGCTCTGGCGATTGCTTCCCTGGAAGGGATCTGCAAGGGTGAAGGGTCGATCACCTTGACGAGAGATTGGATGCCTGCCTTTGCGGGCATGGCTTGACCGAGCAATTTTGCTGGAACATCCAAATAAACTCCGCCTGGCCTCCCAGAGACTGCACTCCGGATCGCTCTGGCTACACCAATACCGATATCTTCGGCGTGAAGTACTCGATAGGCCGCCTTGCAAAGAGGTTTCGCAATCGCTAATTGATCCATTTCCTCATAGTCGCCCTGCTGGAGATCTACAATTTCACGCTCTGAAGAACCACTAATTAGAATCATAGGGAAACAATTTGTGGTTGCGTGCGCCAACGCCGTTAAACCATTAAGAAATCCCGGTGCGGAAACAGTCATACAGATTCCAGGTTTTTTGGTCAGAAATCCGGCAATTGCAGCCGCATAACCCGCGTTCTGCTCATGGCGAAATGAGAGAACACGCATACCCTCTGCCTGCATCATCCGCCCCAGATCCGTAATCGGAATACCCGGGACATTATAAACTGTATTAAGGCCGTTCAGTTTCAAAGCATCAATAATAAGGTGGAAACCATCGGTTAATGCCTCTGAACCAATTTCACCTTCGATTGCCTTGTGGTCGCTCTCTGCCATTGTGATTTAACTCCTGTTGAAAGCCGTCGGCTAATTATATTTGGGGCAACTGAATGGAACCTAAAAACCCTAAGATGATGGCCTAGCACGCAGGGATCGGCGCACCAAATTAACGAGGGGCCAAAGGAAAAGGGCAATCGCAATCACCATTATTGAACCAGAAATAGGTCGCGTGAAAAAGATTTCAAATGATCCGTGCGAAATGATCAGCGATTGCCTCATAGAGGCCTCCGCAAGAGGCCCCAGAACGATCGCCAGCACTGCAGGAGCGAGCGGATAATCCAGCTTCCTCATTAGATAGGCTGCCACCCCAAATAAAAGCATCAGCCAGACATCATGCATGTCTTTAGTGGGGGCATAGCCACCTACGATACAGAGGACGTAAATCACCGGCGCTAATATGGTAAAAGGCATTTTCAACACCATGATGAACGCCGGAATGAACGCTATATTAATTAGGACCGCAAATACGTTAGCTGCGTAGAGACTTGCAATCAGGGCCCAAACAAAATCCTGATGATCCGTAAATAATCGTGGCCCAGGATCAAGACCCCAGATCACCATTCCTCCTAAAAGAATGGCAGTAGTGGGTGAGCCAGGGATACCGAGAGTAAGCATTGGAAGCATTGACCCGGTGCTTGCGGCGTTGTTGGCCGACTCTGGCGCAACGACGCCATCAATATTTCCTTTGCCAAAGGTCTCTGGTTCTTTTGACATCGCCTTCGCCACGCCATAAGCCATCAGAGACCCCGGGGTCGCACCGGCAGCGGGAAGAATCCCGACGAAATATCCCAAGAAAGAACCCATTAACATTGTTTTCCAGGTGCTCATGACCCTCCGAAGAGAGTCCATGATCCGAGAAAAAGATACCTCGGCTTTGGAAATGATCATTGATCCTTTGCTCTGCTCTATCGTCCAGAGCATTTCCCCGATCCCATATATCCCTATGGCGAGCACTAAAAAGTTGATCCCGTGGAAAAAGCCGGGAAGGTCAAAAAATATTAGTCGGGGCTTGCCGCTGACGATATCGAGCCCAACCGTCGCTAACGCGAGACCGATAAAAATTGAAAAGAATGTTTTCGGGATATCGTCACTACCGAGACCAATAAAAGTCGCAAAGGCAAGAATCATCAGTGCGAATTCTTCAGGGGGGCCAAATGCCAGCGCCACCTCAGCTAGAGGAGGTGCGAAAAGAGTAAACAGGACAACAGAAATTGTTCCGCCAACAAAGCTTGCGGATGCAGCAGCAACCAGGGCCCTATCGGCTTCCCCTTTTAGGGCAAGGGGACGCCCATCGAAGGTCGTCGCGACCGCTGTAGACGCCCCTGGAATACCCAACATTACGGAGCTGATAGCACCCCCATACATGGCACCATAATAAAGAGCACCCAGAAATATGATCGCCCCCGTCGGAGGCACTAAAAACGTCATGGGCAAAAGTATGGCGACACCATTGACGGACCCAAGCCCTGGCATAGCGCCAATGAAAAGCCCCGCGATACAGCCCAAAATAATCAGAGCCAGGTTCAATGGTTCGAAAGCGATTAAGAAGCCATCCGCGAGATGTCCGAGAATATCCATCATTATCTAGTAAAATAAATCAAAAATTGGATAAAAGAGGGGCTCTGTGTACCCTTTCGGAAGGCTTATCTTGAGAGCTATTTCGAAGAACAAAAAGGTAATTATGGGCGCAATCAAAGCAATTAAACCAGCCGCGGAAAAAGAGTGATGGCCGATAAATCGAATATAGAAAAAAAGATAAAGCGGTAGAGAAAAATAGACTCCCACGACGTGAATGAGAGCCAGCATGACGGCAAGTGGTACTGCCCCTATTAAAAATAAATTGAGACTGCGCCGATCAAAGTATGGCTCATCTGATTGAGATTGCGGGCTCAGTCTGAGGAACCACCGTGCTGCTATCACAATACAGCAGCCGAGCATCCCAAGGCCCAACCAAAACGGAAAAGCTCCCGGTCCAGGCCCAGAACCCGGTATCCATCCAATCGGCAATTCTGATGCCTTTACCATTATTCCAATAGAAAGGGCCGCCAACGCGAATGCCATTAAAATTTCAGCTACACGCATAGCGGCCCCGATATTACAATTTAAAGTCTTTGGAGGTCCCTATTTAATCTCTCCCAAAGACTTTAGGATCTTCCGATGCTTTTCACGCTCAGCAACAAAATAACTTTGGAGCTCCGAGCCCGTTAACCATCCGGGGACCAAGCCCTTTGAGGTCAGATATTTTTGCCACGCCGCTGATTTATAAACTTTTTCAAAAACCGAAACATAGTAAGCCTGGGCTTCTTTTGGCATACCAGGGGGACCAACGATTGATCTTTGCATATAGTAGACCATGTCATCTCCATGCCCCAGCTCACCGAAAGTGGGGATCTTACCCCATTTCCCTTTCAATTTCCCTTTTGGCGTAAAGCTCGCCAGCGGTTTTGACTTGCCTGCATCCCAGAAGCCAACCTGTTCTGAGGGGTTATTCACGGTGGAGTTGATGTGACCACCAATTAGCTGTTTGGCAACTGTCCCGCCACCTTTAAACGGCACGTAGGTAACCCTGAAACCAAACTTCTTTTCGAGCATAGCAGTGACTAATGAGTCTTCCTGACCCTTGCCCGTGCCGCCCATTTTCCAACCCTTCGGACCAGCTTTTTTTACTGCGGCCACGTATTCGGGGACGGTCTTTATTCCCGAAGCTGTGCTAACCCAGAGCTGGAAGGTATCTTCCGCCAGCCTCACAATGGGTGTGAAGTTTTTAATATCGACGCCCAAACTCGGATTTCGCAGTGGCGTTGTGTAATATGAATTCAAGGTCGCAAGAATCATGTGCGGGTTGCCCTTGCTATCCTTCAACAAGCGCAAAGCCTCGGCACCAGAACCACCGCCTTTGTTAACAGGCACGAAAGGCCGACTAGCGAGTTTATTCTTTTCTATAATTCCCTGTATAAAGCGCGCCAGTCTATCAGCGCCACCACCCTTACCGGCCATAATTACAAAGTCGACGGGCTTTCGAGGTTTCCAGGCTGCTTCCGCTTCAGATGAAATACCGACTGAGATAATCCCTGATAGCGATAGCAGGCCAACCCCTGCGATCCCGGCGCTTAAGAGCTTTTTCATATGTCCCTCCCCTACGAGAACTTGTAACATTTACGCGTTAGTTGTGAGCTGCTACTCATCTTGTTTAATGGCTCTAAAACCTTCAACGCCTCATGAAACCGACACTGGTAATTTTAGAGATCAGTACTAGACTAGAAATGAAATAGATATAAACAATGGTCGTCAACTGGACTCTGCACTGGTTTTTAAAAAAAATTTAAGGACAATTTTGAAGGCCCTGGTGCGAAAACAATTTTTATTTGGGGAAAGTATCCATGTCAGAGGTTAAATCGGATTTAGAAATTGCGCGTGGGGCAGAGATAAAACCCATTGGAGAGATAGCCGAAAAACTCGGAATCCCTGCGGCAAATTTGCAGCCCTACGGTCACACCAAAGCCAAAGTCGACGTCAGTTTCCTAGGAGAGTCTTCAAGGCAAGGAAAACTTGTTTTGGTCACGGGGATCAGCCCGACCCCGGCTGGAGAGGGAAAAAGTACGACGACGGTTGGGCTAGGCGATGCCCTGAACCGCATCGGGAAAAACGCATCAATATGCCTCCGGGAACCAAGCCTTGGCCCTTGCTTTGGGGTAAAGGGCGGTGCAGCAGGCGGAGGTTATGCGCAAGTGGTGCCTATGGAGGACATTAATCTTCACTTTACGGGCGATTTCCATGCTATTACCTCGGCCCATAATTTACTATCGGCTTTGATAGACAATCACATTTACTGGGGCAATAGTCTTGGGATTGACTCTCGACGGGTCGCATGGCGACGTGTCGTTGACCTCAATGATAGGGCACTTCGGTCGATCGTAGCCTCCCTAGGTGGAGCGGTGAATGGTTTTCCTCGGGAAACAGGCTTTGATATTACGGTAGCCTCCGAAATTATGGCAATCTTCTGCTTGGCCAATAACCTGCAGGACTTGCAAGAACGTATAGCACGCATCGTGATAGCCGAGACACGCAATCGCGAGCCGATAACAGCCGACGCTCTGAAGGCTGAGGGCCCATTAACAGTCTTGCTTAAAGAGGCGATCCTTCCCAACTTAGTTCAGACCCTTGAACACACCCCTGCTTTCGTGCATGGCGGACCATTTGCCAATATAGCGCATGGGTGCAATTCGGTTTCGGCAACCAAATCCGCTCTTGCTCTCTCAGATTATGTGGTGACAGAAGCCGGTTTTGGTTCCGACCTCGGCGCAGAGAAATTTTTTGACATCAAATGTAGATCAGCAGGCTTAAAACCAGACGCTGTCGCTCTGGTTGCCACAGTGCGCGCCCTAAAAATGCATGGGGGCGTGGCCAAGGAGAATCTGGGCAGTGAAAATATAGAGGCACTCAGACTGGGGGCAGCGAATATGCTGCGCCATATCGAGAACATCAAAAGCTTTGGTGTCCCTGTTGTTGTGGGAATAAATAGATTTCTCACTGATACTGATGCCGAAATAGAGCTTTTGCAAAGCATCTGTAAGGATGCCGGATCAAAAGCCGTGGAATGTACCCATTGGGCAAATGGGGGCGCCGGAGCAGAGGAATTAGCAAGGTCAATCGTTGAAATGGCGGAACAACCGAACGACTTTCACTACCTATACCCTGATGAAATGCCGCTTTGGGAAAAAATCGAGACCGTAGCGAAGAAAATCTACCGTGCCGGCTCAGTCACTGCCGCGCCCGCAGTCCGCAGCCAGCTAGAAACGTTCGAGAAACGAGGTTATAAGAATTTCCCTGTCTGTATGGCAAAAACCCCGCTCAGTTTCTCGACTGATCCGAAGCTTATGGGAGCCCCGGAGGGTTTCGATGTCAACATCCGTGAGGTCCGTTTGTCAGCCGGGGCGGGATTCATTGTGGCCATATGCGGAGATATAATGACAATGCCGGGATTGCCAAGGGTACCCTCTGCTGACTCGATTAGGCTGAATGAACATGGACAAATCGAAGGCCTGTTTTAAAAGCGGGGTGTGCGTTCTATTGAAAATAGAAGACACCCGGGCTGAGATGACCACCAAACACATTGGTTGGACTAGAGGATGACTGATCCTGCGACATCGTCGGAAGGAATAAAAATTCATCCGGGCTCTGGACGGAGGAAGGCGCCCAGATTTCCCAAGGGTCGGGTCCTTGATGAGTCAGACTCGATCGAAATAAGAGATATTCTGGGAGAGGCCCCTCGGAACAGAGACCTTCTCATTGAGTTTCTTCATTTAATTCAGGATCAAAAAGGACACCTCCCAGCGGGGCTTCTCCAGGCGCTAGCGGAAGAGATGCAGCTACCAATGGCCGAGGTCTATGAAGTAGCCTCCTTTTACGCCCATTTTGATATCGTTCGGGATCATGATCCGGTGCCAGCAAGCACCACAGTAAGGGTCTGCGACTCCTTAAGTTGCATGTTGCAAGGAGCGGAAGCTCTTTTCACCTCTCTCGAAAAGATGTCTCTTCCTGACGTCCGCATTGTTCGCGCACCATGTATGGGGCGCTGCGATCAAGCTCCCGTCTGCGAGATTGGGCATCGACATGTTGATCTAGCAACCGTTGAGAGCGCGGTTGAGAGCATAGAATCTGGCAATAGAGAACCCAAAATACCAAATTACCAAACACTAAACGCTAGGCTTGAAGCAGGCGGTTATAATGTTCTCCGCGCGTGTATACGAGGTGACAGGACCCCGGAGGATGTCATTACAACCCTGTCCGATAGCGGACTCCGTGGCCTCGGAGGAGCCGGATTCCCGACGGGTCGCAAGTGGAACTTAGTAAAGGCTGAACGGGGACCGCGTCTAATAGCGGTCAACGCCGACGAGGGCGAGCCAGGCACCTTTAAGGACCGATATTACCTTGAGAGGGAACCTCACGCTTTTCTAGAGGGTGTGCTTATAGCGGCCTGGGCGATTGAGGCTGAGGCCGTCTATATTTATTTGCGCGATGAATACCCTGCGGTGAGGGAAATCCTTCTTAAAGAGATTGCAGCGGTCAAAGCAGAAGGTCTTGCAGAGCACGCAACACTTCATCTGAGGCGAGGTGCCGGTGCCTATATCTGTGGTGAAGAGTCAGCAATGATCGAATCCATTGAAGGAAAACGTGGGCTTCCGCGTCACCGACCACCCTACGTCGCCCAAGTTGGGATTTTTGGACACCCAACGCTGGTCAACAATGTGGAAACTCTTATGTGGGTTCCGAAGATACTCGAAAAAACCCCCGATTGGTTTGCCAGTCAGGGAGTCAGAGGGGCGAAAGGTCTTCGCAGCTATTCGGTTTCCGGTCGTGTCAAGAATCCTGGGGTTAAGCTCGCGCCTGCCGGCACGACTGCTTTGGAACTCATCGAAGAATATTGTGGCGGAATGGCTGATGGTCACAATTTTAAGGCCTATCTCCCCGGTGGAGCATCCGGTGGGATATTGCCAGCAAGAATGGCGGACTTGCCTCTAGATTTTGGAAGATTAGAAGAACATGGGTGTTTCGTCGGATCGCATGCAGTTGTTATATTATCAGACCAGGATGATATGAAAGATGTTGCCAGAAATCTCATGGCATTTTTTGAAGACGAGAGTTGCGGCCAATGTACACCTTGCCGGCAAGGCACGGAAAAAAGTAAGATTCTTATGTCCGAGGCTTCTTGGGATCTTGATACCCTTAGTGACCTCGCGACTGTGATGGCCGATGCGTCAATTTGTGGCCTTGGACAGGCGGCCCCAAATCCGCTTCTCTCGGTGATGAAGTATTTTCCGGAGGAGCTCTGATGACAGAAGAAATTTTCTTTGAGCTCGACGGCAAAAAAGTCGGCGCCCGACCAGGAGAAACAATATGGCAAGTCGCCAATAGAAATGGGACTGAAATTCCTCACCTATGCTGGCAACCCAAACCGGACTACCGCTCGGATGGAAACTGTCGCGCTTGTATGGTTGAAATTGAGGGGGAACGCACCCTTACTGCCTCCTGTGTGAGGCAACCTGTAAATGGGATGAAAGTTTCCACAGCTTCCGCCCGAGCAAAAAAGGCTCGGGAAATGGTATTTAAACTTTTACTAGCGGATCAGCCCGAAAGAAAAACCAGCCACGACCCGGAATCGAAATTCTGGCAATGGGTCGATAAAATGGGGGTTGATAATGCTGAGCGTCTACCCGGATCCCCAAAACCCCTGGCGGACAACTCGCATGCTGCCATCGCTGTTAATTTAGACTCTTGTATTCAATGTAATCTGTGCGTCAGGGCATGCCGCGAAGTGCAGGTCAATGACGTAATAGGTCTAGCCTATAGAGGCCATAAGTCGAAAATAATCTTCGATTTTGACAAGGACATGGGCGAGTCAACCTGTGTTGCCTGCGGAGAATGCGTCCAGGCCTGTCCAACTGGGGCTCTCATGGAAGCCAGTCTTCTCAGTGACGAAGGGACAAGGATAGAGTTCGAGGAAAGCACTGTGGAGAGCCTCTGCCCTTTCTGCGGGGTGGGTTGCCAAACTGAGGTTCGAACAAAAGCGGGTAAAATTCTATCGGTCGACGGTAAAAATGGGCCGGCAAACAACAATCGACTTTGCGTTAAAGGCCGGTTTGGCTTCGATTATGTTCATAGTGCTGACCGGCTGACCAAACCCCTAATCAGGCACGAAAATGCTCCAAAAAGTTCGGAAATTCAAATCGCCAGAGAGAACATAAATGAGATATTTCGTGAGGCGAGCTGGGAGGAAGCCCTCGAAAAAGCTGCGGTCGGACTTAAGAAAGTATTGGATCGCGATGGGGGCTCTGCACTTGCAGGGTTTGGTTCAGCAAAATGTTCAAACGAGGAGGCCTATCTCTTCCAGAAACTAATCCGGCAGGGTTTTGGCACAAATAATGTTGATCACTGTACCAGGCTGTGCCACGCATCTTCAGTTGCCGCCCTGATGGAGGGTTTAAATTCAGGAGCGGTTACGGCTCCCTTTACTGCTGCGAAAGACGCTGATTGCATCATCGTTATTGGTGCCCGCCCAGAAGAAAACCATCCTGTTGCGGCAACATATATCAAAGACGCCGCCAAAAAGGGCGCCAAACTGATCGTAATGGATCCGAGAGGACACAGGTCAGGACTAGGGCGGTATGCCAGCCATATGCTGCAATTTAAGCCGGGGAGTGACGTCGCACTTCTCAACGGCATGTTGCACACGATCGTCACTGAGGGACTTGCTGACAAACAATATATCCAGGCCAATACGGAAGGGTTTCAAAATTTAAGCGAAGAAATACAGGCTTTTCCTCCTGAAAAAATGGAAAAGATCTGTGGCATTCCCGCTTCCATCATCAAAGAGGTCGCCCGAACCTATGCGACGGCTAAATCGTCAATTATTTTTTGGGGGATGGGCATATCCCAGCATGTCCACGGTACAAATAACGCGCGTTGCCTTATTGCGCTCTCTTTAACAACTGGACAAATCGGTAGGCCAGGAACGGGGCTCCATCCATTACGTGGGCAGAATAATGTCCAGGGAGCCTCGGATGCCGGACTTATCCCAATGTTTTACCCTGACTACAAATCAGTGGAAGGAGATAGCGTTCGAGATCAATATGAACAATTTTGGGGGCGGAGCCTTGACCCGGCAAAGGGTCTTACGGTGGTTGAAATTGTAAATTCAATTCTCTCCGGTCAGATCAAATCAATGTATATTCTAGGCGAAAACCCAGCCATGTCGGATCCTGATCAAAAACACGCCCGTGAGGCCCTCGCTTCTCTGGAACACCTTGTGGTGCAAGATATTTTCCTTACCGAGACCGCATGGCATGCGGACGTGGTGCTACCAGCCTCCGCGCATGCAGAAAAATGGGGCACCTTTACAAATACAAATCGGCAGATTCAAATGGCCAGGCCTGCTGTGTCCCCTCCAGGAGAAGCCCGGCAAGATTGGGAGCTGATCCAAGAGATCGCTCAAAGAGTTGGACTCGAATGGAAATACACCCATCCAAGAGATGTCTTTGAGGAGATGGCAGAGGTTATGCCATCGCTCGCCAATATCACATGGGATCGAATAGACAGAGAAGACTCTGTCACCTATCCGTGCATAGATCCAAGCAAACCTGGCGAAGCCATTATTTTCGGAGATGGTTTTCCGACTGCAAGCGGAAGAGCAAAAATCGTACCCGTTGATATAGTTCCGCCGGACGAGTTGCCCGATGAGGAGTACCCAATGGTCCTTACCACCGGACGGCTGCTTGAACATTGGCACACTGGAGCAATGACGAGGCGGGCGGAAAAACTCGATTCGCTAGAGCCCGAGGCCATTGCCTGCCTGAACCGAACAGACATGAGCCGGATCGGGATCGATGCCGGTGATTTTGTTCGAATTTCGACCCGAAGGGGTGATATCTCCCTCAAAGTAAGACAGGACCCTGCTGTACCTGAAAATATGGTCTTTGTTCCATTTTGCTTCTCAGAGGCTGCAGCCAACATTTTAACAAACCCTCAACTCGATCCCCTAGGTAAAATCCCCGAGTTCAAATTTTGTGCAGCGAAAGTCGAGCCATCAGATAAGGCTGCGACAGCAGCCGAGTAATGACCTGACCAAATGGCCGGATTCAGCAACCCGGTAAATGGCTCCGCCAACCCTCTCTCAATGGCACTTGATCTTATAATCAGCTTTGATCCAAACCTCGTAGAAATAGTCGCTCTTTCCCTCTATGTCAGTTTAACTGCTGTCTTAATAGCTGGGGTAATAGGATTGCCGCTTGGGGCGGCGCTCGCTGTGATGCGCTTTCCCGGCCGCAAATGCGCTATTATTTTTCTAAATGCCTTAATGGGGCTCCCACCCGTTTTCATCGGTCTGACTGTATATGTGGTTTTGTCTCGATCTGGTCCCCTCGGAGCTTTGGGAATTCTATTTACGCCCACAGCGATGATAATTGCACAGACAATTCTAATTACACCAATAATAGCAGCCTTGAGCCGACAAATTTGTGAGGCCCTCTATGAAATCTATCGAGAACAGCTTCGCTCTTTAGGGGCAAAGTCAGGCAACATAATTTTAACTCTACTGTGGGATGCCAGAGTGGCTCTACTGACGGCGATGATGGCGGGCTTCGGGCGGGCGATCGCCGAAGTTGGGGCGGTCTTCATTGTCGGTGGTAATATTGCGCATTTCACTCGGGTAATGACCACTGCCATCGCACTTGAAACCAGCAAGGGAAATCTGGCACTTGCGATGGCGCTTGGTCTCATATTGGTTCTGCTCGCGGTCGGTGTTAATGCCGCCGCCAGTTTATTAGGGGTATCAGCAGACCTTTCGGATAGAACCAGATGACTATTCTACCCTTAGTTCTGGAGAAAATTGTCTATCAAATTGGGGGGCGTACATTACTTAAGTGCAACTTGGAAATCGAAAGTGGACCAGCTACGGTGATACTCGGACCAAATGGAGCGGGAAAAAGTATTTTTCTCCGAATTTGCCATGGATTGCTTCGGCCTTCGGAGGGCAGGATTTTATGGCTCGGACAAAGAGATGAAGATACTCAATTGAAGCAAGCGATGGTATTTCAGAAGCCCGTCATGCTTAGAAGATCTGTGGCGGCCAATATTGCATTTGGATTGCGTCTTCATGGTTTCCGAGGAGAAAAGCGGGATCACCGAGTTCAGGAAACGCTTGATCGCATAGGGCTTCAGAAATTTGCTCAAAGAGCCGCTTGCTCTTTGTCCGGCGGAGAACAACAACGCCTTGCTCTCGGTCGAGCATGGGCTCTCAACCCCGATGTATTATTTCTAGATGAGCCTACCGCTAACCTTGATCCCGGTTCTACAGCCGCGGTGGAGTCTCTTATAAAAGACATACAAGATGCCGGGACTAAAATAGTTATGACCACCCATGATCTAGGACAGGCTAAAAGATTAGGGCACGATATTATTTTTCTTTATCAAGGGTCACTTTTAGAACGGGCGCCGGCCGATAAGTTTTTTACAGAACCAGAGAGCGCTGAGGCAAAGGGCTTCATGGAAGGGGCTTTATTTTGGAGCAGATAAAAGTAGCGATAATAAGTGCTATGGCCGTCGCAATTATATTTTTGTCTTACCTTGCCTCCTCAAAAGCAGAATCCCTAATCTTAGCGTCAACAACATCGACAGAGAACTCAGGTCTCTTCAATTTCGTGCTCCCAAAGTTCGAGAAGGCAACAGATATCACCGTTCGGGTTATAGCATCTGGAACAGGCCAGGCTTTGCGGATGGCTGAGAATGGAGATGCTGACGTCCTGATAGTGCACCATCCGGAATCAGAAAAAAAATTTGTCGCTGATGGGTTTGGCGTGCAACGCCACCTTCTAATGTATAACGATTTTATTATCGTGGGCCCAAAAGCGGATCCTGCCCGCGTCAGGATCTCAGGGAGAGCCATTTCAGCATTCGCAGCTATCTCCTCAAAATCGGCATTGTTCGCGTCCCGGGGTGACGAGAGCGGAACTCATAGATCGGAAAATGACCTCTGGAGGGCCGCCCGGATCGACCCGAAAGGAGCAAAATGGTATTTGTCGCTCGGTGCCGGTATGGGGGCCGTTCTTAATACAGCCATTGGGATGAACGCTTACACGCTGAGTGATAGAGCGACATGGGCAGCTTTTAGAAACAAAGCTGAACACACAATTTTAGTTGAAAAAGATCCGGTACTCTTCAATCAATATTCCGTGATCATGGTCAACCCCAGGAGGCATCCCCACGTGAATGCCGAAGCGGCAGCCCGGTTCATTGAGTGGCTTTTATCCGAAACCGGTCAGAACCTGATAAGAGAATTCCAAATCCACGGAGAACAAATGTTTTTCCCTAATGCCAGATTAGCGACCTCGAATTAAGCTAGATTTTACAGAAAGAAATAAGATAAGCCCATGCGACATGGATTTTTTACAATGCCGATTCACCCGTTGGATCGAAATTATGGGAAGACGCTCCAAGAAGACAGAGAAACCATTATCCTATGCGATAAATTAGGGTTCTACGATGCTTTTGTTGGAGAGCATTTAGCTGATGGCGCCGAACCCATAACCAATTCGATGCTCTTTTTGGCCACGCTTATACACTCAACCGAAAATATTAAGCTTGCTACTGGAACAACTAACCTAGCCCATAATCACCCGGTTTTAGTTGCAACCCATGCCGCAATGTTCGACCACCTGGCCGATGGGCGTTTTATCCTGGGTATAAGTCCAGGAACGCTAAGATCCGACCGGGAAGCGATGGATATTTTGGAAGATGACCACAATAAAATTTTTGCGGATGCAATAGAGGTCATTTTGGAGATCTGGAAGCGCGAGCCTCCCTACAAAATTAATCTTCCCAATAATCGATTTAAGGTCACTACAGAAACATCTTTTGATCCTGACTTTGGTGTAGGGATCATGCAAAAACCTCTTCAAAGCCCTCATCCCGAAATTGTGGGAACCGTTGTCGCACCCTTTTCAAGGGGCGTAATAGAGATGGGTCGGAAAAATTTCCACCCTTTATCCGCAAATTTTCTCTTATCAAGGTGGGTCGGCTCCCATTGGGAAAACTACAAGTTGGGATGTGAGGATAAAGGGTTAACAGCTGATCCCAAAGATTGGCGCGTCGCTCGGACGATATTTGTAGCAGACGACGAGCAGACGGCCCTCGCCTATGGCAAGAACGATAAAAAGAGCCCTTACCGATTTTATTATAACCAGCTTCTCACGAAACTGACGAGAGGCGGTCGTCAGGGTGTCTTTAAGAAATTTCAAGAGGAGTCAGACGAGGCCATCACCCTTAATCGGGTCCTGGATGACCTAGTCATTTGTGGCACGGTTAACAGTGTTGTCGACCAGATTTTGGCTTTCCGTTCGGAAATTGGACCCTTTGGCGAACTCGTAGTAGCGGGAATGGACTGGGTCGATGAGGGCCTCACAAAAAGATCTTTAGAACTTCTGGCAGAACAAGTGATGCCGAGAGTTAATGACGCTTTAAAGGAGAATGCCTAAAACCTATGCTAAAATCTACCGATAGGATCTCACTGGAAAATAGTTATTTTAACAAAAAGTCCTCAACCCAGGAGAGAAAATTCATTCAGACCAAGAGTAAATAATAAGCGCAGGCCCTTGGCGGATTTCCGCCTCGCCACCGGAGCATAATTTGGGGCCTATCTGGGGGGGCGACCTTCCCAGGCATCCTCGAGCCGAGAGAGAATCTCATCTCTGTCATAAGCTCTCGCACAGTAATATTGATCCGTCATGATACGATTAGCCGCCTCAGGCAGCGCATCCCGAGTTAAGCCCAAGTCCTTAAGTCCGCGCGGAACTCTGCATGCTTCTAATAGATTATAAAGCGCATTGGCAGCATCCCCTTTAATTTCATGTCCGAAAGCCAGAGAGATTCGATGACATTGATCAGGCTGCACCCCACTGACATAGGCTGTCGAATGCGGAAGCATGATTCCGTGAGTAGGTCCATGCGGCAGATCCCAGCCTCCTCCCAAAACGTGCACCATCTTGTGATGCAGCGTAGTTCCTGCCGAGATTACTGTCGTCCCACATAGCCAAGACCCCAAAAAAGCTTGAGTCCGGCTAACAAGATCTTTGGGATCTCGGGCTATGCCAATCAGAGCCGACGACATTTCTCGGATACCGACCTCGGCAAACATATCTGTGACTGGATTGGCATTCTTTCCCAGAAAAGAGCTAATCGCATGTGCAATGGCGTTTAAACCGCTAGCGATGGAAGTATCTTTTGGCAAATCAAAGGCAAGCTCTGGGTCATAGATTAGAGTTTTTGGTAACATTCTAAGATCATAATTATTTCTTCGGACACCATCATGATGGATGATTCCCTGAATATGAGTTGTTTCAGAACCAGAATAGGTGGTAGGGATGGCTATAATTGGCAATCCAAGTTCGAGTGCTATTGCCTTTGCAAGGCCAACAGCAGTTCCTCCCCCGAATGAAACCAGGCAATCCGCCTGGTGTTCTATAGCTGCAGCTCTGCCTTTCTCAACCGCAGACATTGGCACAAAGATTTTTGCATCAGAGCAAATCCCAACGGCACTCTCTCCAAGAAGGCCACTAATTCTTTGAACTTGAGCCATTCGGCTCTCTGTACAACAAAACATTACACGCTTTGCCCCGAGAGCCGAGACCTCGTCGGGCAACTGACAAATTTGTCCAGAACCCAGAAGCACCCGCGCGGGATAGCTCATATGTGTAAACTTATCCAAATAAACTCTCCTTTGACGCTTTAGGTTCTAACTGATTTCAGACGATGGTAAAATATGAAAATTAAAGTACGATCAGGCTCTAAAAAGTCGAAAATGTATAATAAGAATTAATTGGAGTGGGCGCGTGTCGGAAAAAAAAATCCAGTCAAAATTCATTGTGAATAGAGCAGAAGACAACCCATTCGTGAGTGGCGGCCTTCGAGTATATCGTGAGTATCGAGACCTCGGGATTTCTGATGCGACCATGGGTCAAGTCCACGCACACATCATCCGTACCACAAAGCCTTGCCCGGAGGGTGGTAGCGGTTTGCATTATCACGATTTGGAATTTCAAATGGTAATGGTTCTAAAAGGTAATTCCAGAGTTTGGTTCGAGGGCCAAGGCGAAGTAGAATTCAAAGAGGGTGATTGTTGGATCCAGCCTCCAAAAATCAAGCACAATGTAATGTATTATTCCGAAGACTACGAGCTTCTTGAGCTGACTATACCTGCGGAATATGAGACCGTAACGCTCGATGATTGATCGGCTAGCTCTTCTCAAGTGCGAAAGTTTATATCTTTCCAGCCCATTCGATTGCTTCTGATCATTAAGTCACGCGGCCTAATCTTCGGTTTAAATCTAAAGCGTCAGCAACCCATTTAATTAATTCTAATGGATAAACTAACGGAAAGAATTGCGCGTTTTGCTACAGAACTAGAAATTGGACACATACAAGGTCGAATTCCCGATCTTTTATCTCTACATCTAATCGACGCCCTTGGGTGTGCGATAAGCGCAGATCGAGCTCTACCGACGACTATTGGTAGAAATATTTCTTATGGACAAACCCAAGGTAAATACGGGGGGCGCGTTCTATTTAGAGGGGGTAACATGCCCCTCGATATGGCTGGCTTCATCAATAGTTGCATGATCCGCAACTTTGATTTCAATGACAGGTTCCCGGGGGGGCACCCATCAGATGGTCTGGGTCCGCACTTTGCACTCGCGGGAGCAAAAAGGCTGGAAGGAAAAGACTTAATCGTCGCTGCCCTGATCACATATGAAGTATTTATTCGATTATCAGAAGCCTCGCGAATGCGTGAACGCGGATGGGACCAAGGTTTTGCAGTTGGTGTTGCGACAACGGCCGGCCTTTGTCGACTTCTGAACCTCTCTTTAGAAAAGACCGCCAACGCCATAGGTATGATAGCTAGTTCTTCAGTGCCTCTTCGGGTCTCTCGTTCCGGTGCACTCACAGCTTGGAAGAATGTGGCAACACCTTTCGCAGCCCGCAACGGTGCATTCGCCGCCATCCTAGCTGCGGAGGGAATGCCGGGACCGGGAAGTGTTTTCGAGGGACGCGCTGGATTATTTGAAAACATCACCGGTCCATTTGACCTAATGGCCTTTCCCACAGAAAGCGGCCCAATACGTTTCCCAGAGGTGCAAATTAAGTATTGGCCTTTAGAGGCTAACGGCCAACCTGTCGTGTGGGCTGCATTGGAGATGAGAAAAAAAATTACCTCCACAGACATCGATGATATCGAGCATGTAGAAATATTCTGTGATTCTTTTGGAAAACATGAAATCGCAAGCGAACCAGAAAAATGGGATCCACAAACCCGCGAAACCGCGGACCATTCCATGCCTTATATTTTTGCACGGACTTTGGTAGATGGTCCGCCTACCATAGAGGCTTTTTCTGAAAATTTTGTTAAAGACCCAGCATTGAGGCCATTGATGAACAAAATAGTGGCTACCGTCGATGATGAGATAGAAGCCTCTATGCCGGAAAATCTTATTGTCCGTGTAGTCGCACGGCTAAAAAATGGCAAAACCTTTGAGACCGAGAGTAGGAACCCGCCAGGACATCCCCTAAACCCCATGACCAAGGGTGATATTTCGGCAAAATTCAACAGTCTTGCACTTCCGTTGATTGGACCCGAGCGTTGTGATGCAGTAATCTCGGCATGGTCCGATCTTCGAAATATATCCGATACGCGGACTTTGATAGAAATGCTCGATTTTGAGCACTAAACTAATCTCTTATGATCGAAAGCATAGATGAATTTTTTTAGTCTTCTGAGAAGATATCTAAAGAGGTAACTAAAAATGGCTTTACTTAAGATAGGTGATACAGCACCCGATTTTTCCTTGCCTGATCAGTATGGGAGACTCGTAAGCCTGAGGGACTATGCTGAACAAAACATTCTAATTTGGTTCTTCCCAAGAGCTTTTGGGGGTGGGTGAACTCGGGAAGCCATTGGGTTCCGTGACCGAACCTCCGATTTCAAAGAAAAAACCACAACATTAATTGGTGTCACTTTCAGTACTGAAGAGGATTTAAGTCGATGGTCAAAAGAACATGACTTAAATTTGACTCTTTTATATGACGAGGATCGGACTATGGCTCTGTCTTATGGAGCCGCAGACCACTCGGATCAGGAGCGCGCTACGCGGATTTCGTTTTTAATAGACACAGAGGGAAAGATTGCCCAAATATACGAAGCACCAGATCCGACTCATCACCCGGGACAGGCCCTCGAAGATTTGGGTCAAGTAGATGGCTCGAGATGACTGATTACTGGCTAAGTAAGATGATGTTTGACCTGCAAAGAAATGGTGATGCCGCCTCATGGCGGGCGAACCGAGAGCCAATCTTGTCGCATTATCCTCTGACCGAAGAGATCAAGCAGGCGGTCAGAAACGACGACATCAAATCTTTGGCGCCCCATGTTAATGCCTACCTGTTGCGGTTCTATTGCGGTATTTGTGGGATGGGTGACGCGGAATTTATTTCTCATCTTCAAGACATCAAATCGACAGAGGAAACTTAAGATGGCCGAACTGGTAGGTGCCTTTGCAGCAAGCCATGCTCCATTAATTGCTCGGGACTGGGAAATCCTTCCGGTTAAAACAAAACAGAGAATTACCGCCGCTTTCAATGAAATGCGTTCACGTATATCGGCTGTCTCGCCGGACATCCTGATTATCTTATCACCTGACCATTGGGTAAATTTTTTCCTCGACAATCTACCGGCTTTTTGTATCGGTGTCGGTGTAGAACACGGAGGACCGCCAGAACCTTTTCTGGCTCCAAAATTTCCTCATCAAAAAATCCCTGGTGATCCAGATTTTGGCCTCCACCTTGCTGAAACTGCGCTACAGAATAGCTTCGAGCCTTCGCTAAGTCATAACGTTCGACTGGACCACGGATTCTGTATTCCATTGTGGCAACTTGAGCTCGAGACTATCCCATTCATTGTACCGATATTTGTTAATGAATTAGAAAAACCGATGCCAAGCATACAAAGATGCTTTGAGTGGGGTCGGATGATAAAGGTTGCGATCAATAGTTATCCTAAAAATAAGCGGATCGCCATTTTAGGATCCGGCGGCTTAAGCCATTCGATCGGGGAACCCACAATGGGTGAAATTGATGAACGATTCGATCGAAATTGCATCGAATTATTTTCAAATGCCGATGAAGCCACGATCACTGCGACGCTCAATCAAGATCTAAAATTTGCGGGTAATGGGAGCGAGGAGGTCCGAAGTTGGGTAATTGCCCACTCAGCCATGAATTGCCGCGGTTTTGAATTAATCGACTACGAGCCTGTGCCTGAAGTATACGTAGGCTGTGGTTGGGCTGAATGGTCTATAAACACTCAATAAAATTATATTCTATTGTTTTATTCGGGCTTCGTTTAAAAGGCCCCAAATATAATCCGGAGTAAGCGGTAACCTGTCGATTTTTATGTTCAGGGATGAGAGTGCATTTTCTACAGCGTTTGCCATTAATCCGCCCATAGCCAAAAGTCCCCCCTCTCCCCCGCCCTTGGCGCCAAGTGGCCCTACCGGAGAGCGATGTTCCTCAAGGAGGAACGCGCGTATGTTTGGAAAATTACAAGATAACGGAGCTAAATAGTCGGCAAGGGTCCCAGTAACCAGTTGCGCCTCCGCGTCATAAATCGCATGTTCAAGAATTGCGCCCCCGAGACCCTGGACTATCGCGCCCATCGCCTGCCCTTTCAGAGTCAAAGGATTTATAATCTTCCCGACATCCTCAAAAAAGACCAAATCAATTATTTTAATGTCACCCGTTTCAGGATCAACCGTCAAATGGACGGCGGCGGAGCCATTCGCGTAAGTATGATTGTGATTGTGAAAAGTTTCTTCGACTGGCGCAATACTGTGCGCCAGTTCACCAATCGAAATTGATCCACGATCAGGCCCCGACGCAATTCCTCCAGACAAGAGAATCTGCCCTGGGTTGCAGCCAAAACGTTCTGCTGCAGCTTCGCATATACGGGCTCGTAATTTGGTGGCAGATAAAATAATCGCAGAACCGCCCATTACGGTCGATCTGGAATGATACGAACCGAAGCCCTCCCTGAGCAAAGGAGTAGATCCGTGAACAAGAGTAATTTTTTCCAACGGAATTTCTAAGGCGTCTGCGGCGATCTGAGTGAGGACTGTCTCCACACCTTGTCCGACAGAGGTGGACCCAACATGGATTGTTACCGTTCCATCCCCCTCTAGGGTAGCTCTAGCGTTTTCCCTCGGACCTGCGCCGCCGCCTTCGATAAAGCATGCTACTCCCAGGCCATGATAAGCCCCTTCAATATATTTTCCGTTAAGATGCTGCTTTTCAGACCAATTTATTTCAGCCAGACAGCGATCCAATATCATTTCATAGTCGCCACTATCCAGCTCATCTTCCAGGGGTACTGGACTAATTTTCGCAATTGGATAGGGCATCTCTTCCTTGCTCACCAAATTGCGCCGTCGAAATTCTACAGGATCGATTTGAAGATCTTTTGCCGCGATATCTAATAACCGCTCAAAGAAAAAGATAGTTTCATATCTTCCAGGGCCTCGGTAGGTACCGATAGGGGCTTTATTGGTAAGCATGGTGTGCGAAACAATATCGATGTTTGGAACCCTATAAGGACCCGACATAAACTGTGCGACGTTCCGAGGACTTATAGGACCGTTGGTCCGGTAGTAGGCCCCAGCATCAACCCAAACCTCGCCCCGAAGCCCAAGAATTTTACCCTCAGAGGTGCAGGCAATTTCGATTTCGCAATCCATTTCGCGGGCATGGCCCATAGTAAGAAGGTTCTCACGTCGGTCTTCAATCCATTTCACGGGGCGACCTGACTGCCGAGCGGCATAAGGAATTAAATAATCCTCAGGAAAAAACTCTCCTCGCGCCCCAAAACCGCCGCCAACATCGCACTCGATCATATCGATATCTTTTTCTTCGAGCTTTAACATTCCAGCTAAAATTCGCCGGTTAGGAAAAGGTACCTTAGCAGCACCCTCTACTCTTAACCGTTTGGACGTTTGATCCCATTCGGCAAACACTCCCCGAGGTTCCATCGGCAAGGCTAAGTGCCTCTGAGTAGATAACCTGACAGATCGGATGTAATCCGCAGCATTAAAAGCGTCCTGAGCGTTACCCTTGTTTGCTGTGTAGGCGACCGCCTCATTACTACCCCAATGCTCAAACAATAAAGACTTTTTTAGCCCAGAGGCCAAGCGGTTCGAAATAGGAGGAAGGGGCACAATTTCCAATTCTATAAGGGCCCGAGCATCCTCTCCCACGGCGATACTATCCGCCAGAATGATAGCAATCGCCTCACCAACATACCGCACCTTTTCACGAGCCATTGGAGGCTGCCCTAGAGAAGTGAGAGACTCCATTGGCATTAAACGAAGAGGAACCAGAGGCATTTCCCTTGGAAGATCAGCTGCCGTTATAATCGAATGAACGCCAGTCAGACCCAATGCTGCTTCAGGATTTACCCGTGCAAGTCTTCCATGAGAAACGGGGCTCCGAAGGATTACGGCATGCAGTAAATTTTCTTGGGAAATATCGTCAATAAACCTGCCTTTCCCGGGCAAAAACCGCAAATCCTCGATCCGGCGGATCGGCTGACCGACATACGCATTCTTTCGAGAGGCTGTTAGAGGCGACATCTTCCCAGGATTTCATTTACTCTTTCAGTTGGCAAGGATATTGGAACCTCTCTATTGCTCCAAGGCCCCGTTTTGGTAGAGTGCCTGTCAAATTAAAAATGGCAAGGATGTCTAAAATGGACACCATAGATAGCAACTCCCCATCCGATTTTGTTTGGCCCTGTGAAGATACGTCTCAAGTGCCATTCAGAGTTTACACAGATGAAGACCTATACGCCCTTGAACAAAAACGCATTTTCCAGGGGAGTGTATGGAATTTTCTCTGTTTAGACTGTGAGATCCCCGAACCCGGTGATTATAAAACTACCTATGCCGGCGATACACCTATCATAGTTGTTCGCGATGAAAATGGGGCTGTTAATGCGATGGTGAATCGGTGCGCACATAAAGGCTCTCTCGTTTGCTATAAGCCAAGAGGCAATGTTAAAGAGCTTACGTGCGTATATCACAACTGGGTTTACGACCTTCAAGGGGGCCTAAAGGCAGTCGCATTCAGGAGAGGCGTTGGCGGCAAAGGAGGGCTTTCAGAAGAATTCGATAACCGTAACCACGGACTCAGAACACTCCGGGTGGAGGTCTTTCGTGGACTGATTTTTGGTACCTTCTCGGAAAAAACTGAGCCTGTTTCAGATTATCTCGGAATGGAACTCGTCGCAGCCGTCGACAGGGTCTTGATAAAACCTCTCAAAGTTTTGGGATATTATTCTCAAATTTTCAAAAATAACTGGAAACTCTATGTTGAGAATAACAAAGATTCCTATCACGCAAGCCTCCTTCATGTTTTTCATAACACCTTTGGGGTGGTTCGGCCAACTATGGGGGGAGGCATAAAGATCAGCGATTCTGGATGGCATCACCTTAGCTATACTGAGCGCACCGATATCTCAGACGAGGAAATTGGTAAAGAGAAGGTCCGCTCTAAACAGGATACCTATCGGCTTGAAGATGCCGCACTCATGGAACACAAACCCGAGCTTGGTGATAAGGTTACCAACAACATCCAAACTGTTTTTCCAACTCTGGTAATCCAACAAATTTTAAATTGCTTGGCAGTAAGACAACTCATACCACGTGGAGTTCATGAGTCCGAATTGATTTGGACAATTCTGGGTTTTGAGGACGACGATGCAGAGATGACTCAGCACCGGATAGCAACGAATAATCTCGTAGGGCCTGCTGGCTTTATTTCGATGGAGGATGGTGCTGTCGGCGCCTGGGTGCAACGTGCCGCGAAATCAGATGGGGAAGCCTTAACAGTGATGCCCATGGGTGGGCGCGCGATCGAACCTAGTCAGGGATCTCGAGTAACAGAAGCGGCTGTTCGCGGGTTTTGGAAGGGTTGGCGCGAATGCATGGGAATTTGAATTAATGTCATACACCACACCTGATTTAGAGTACCAGATTTCGCTAAAAATCCGCGTTGATGCTTTGAATGCGGACTACATTCACGCAATAGACGATGATCGGTTGGAGGAATGGCCCACCTTTTTCACTTCGGACGGAGAATACTCTATTTCGACCAGAGAAAATTACGATTTGGATCTACCGATATGCCTCATCCAGTGCAAAGGAACTGGGATGTTTCGGGATCGTATTTCTGCATTGAGACAGGCGAACATCTTTGAACCACATACATATTGCCATACGATAAGCGCGCTTCAGATCACAGGCGCCTCGGATGGAGTACTGAAAACCAAAGCAAACTTTTCGATTATTCGCACCATGTCTGAGGGTGAAATGATGATATTCGCTGCCGGGCGCTATTTGGATAAAATTGTCGAGACTGATGGAAAGCTGCTCTTTTCTGAGAGGAGAGTAATTCTGGAATCTCGACGGATTGACACCCTTCTGGTCATCCCGATTTAAAAGGCCGCGGATTTGTTTGAAGGATTCAAGAATCCCGGCTACTCAAGTGCCCAAACAATATCGGTTTTAATGGGTGCGAGCCTAATGCTCACCATGAGCATGGGCATGCGACAAAGCTTCGGCTTGTTCGTAAATCCTGTAACCCAAGATCTCGGAATTTCCGTTGCAGATTTCACTCTCGCAATTGCCCTACAAAATTTGACCTGGGGTCTCAGCCAACCGTTGATAGGTGCTGTGGCCGATCGGATCGGTTGTCGGACAATGACGATTTTGGGATCTCTCCTCTACGCCGCGGGTCTAGCTGTAACCATTTCAGCCTCAGGCCCATTGGCACTCTGGATAGGCCTTGGAATAATGGTCGGCCTTGCTTTAGCCTGCACAGGCCTCAGCCTTGCCCTCGCCGCCTCCGCAAGAGCAGTTTCATCACTCAAACGTAGCGTCACGCTGGGAACAATCTCAGCCTTCGGATCTATCGGAACCTTTGTCGCTGCTCCCTTGGCCCAGGGCTTGATCGATAAAGACGGATGGATACTTGCAATGGTCAGTTTCCTGGGTCTTTGTGCTGTGATGATTCCTGCAGCATTTTTTACCGGAGCCGGGGACAAGGCATTCCAAAGTCAACTTATTAACGCCCAGAGTGGTCCGGAAGAAACCAACATGCCATTAAAAGAGGTTCTGGCAGAGGCCTGGGCTCATAAAGGGTATGTAACCATGGCAGTGGCCTATTTTGTCTGTGGATTACAATTGATATTCATCGCTGCCCACCTCCCAGCATACCTCGAGATATGCGGGCAATCTCCGACCTTAAGCGCCCAAGCGCTCGGGGTCATCGGCGGCTTTAACGCGATCGGATGTTATGTTCTTGGGTGGCTCGGAGGAAAATTTCCTAAACATGTCCTGCTTGGAAGTGTTTATATTTTGCGATCTTCTTTTATTGTGATCTATTTCCTTCTACCGGCAACGCCAACAACAACCTTGGTCTTTGCAGCTGTTATGGGGCTGTTATGGCTGGGCGTGGCCCCGCTCGTAAACGGACTTGTTTCACAAATCTTTGGACTCCGGAACATGGCAACACTCACAGGAATAGCCTTTTTTTGTCATCAGACGGGATCCTTTATGGGCGCCTGGGGAGCTGGACTTCTTTTTGACTCGATGGGGAACTATGACCTCGCTTGGCAAATCGGCGTCCTTATTGGTGTTACCGCAGGGATGTTCCAAATCTTTATGAATGACACCCCTACCCCACGTATTCGCAGAGCAATCCCGGCGTAATTTTAAATACGACAGATTCTTAAGCCCATATCTTCTCGGCACCCATAATTATGATATGTTTTTGGAGAATTTCCCGGAACTAAGCACTATGCCTGCAAAAAAACAGCTGCATTTTAATGCCTTTATGAGACCTGCCACAATTCACACTGGGGGCTGGCGATACCCGGGCGGTTATCCCGATGCTAATTTCAATCTCAACCACATTGTTCGTTTCATAAAAAAATTAGAGGAAGGGAAATTTGACACCTTCTTTATGGCTGATCATTTAGCGCTTCTGAACATGCCCATCGAAGCTCTGCAACGTTCGGCCACACCGACTTCTTTTGAACCCATGACCCTTCTATCTGCACTCGCTATGGTTACCAATAATATTGGACTGGTTGCGACATCTTCAACAACGTATGACGCTCCCTATCACGTAGCCAGACGCTTTGCTTCTCTTGATCACATTAGTGGCGGTAGAGCCGGGTGGAATATAGTAACCACGGCAAATCCCAACGCATCAAAAAACTTCGGCATTGATATACAGATGGAGCATGATGAGCGCTACAAACGAGCTCGCGAATTTCATGACGTGGTGACTGGCCTTTGGGACAGCTGGGACGATGACGCATTTATCCGTGACTCCAACACCGGTATTTTTTTCAAGCCAGAAAAAATGCACGTCCTTGACCATGATGGAAAATACCTCAAATCACGAGGTCCACTAAATATCGCGCGTCCCATACAAGGATGGCCAATTATAGTTCAAGCCGGTGCATCTAATGCCGGACGCCAACTTGCTGCTGAAACCGCCGAAATAGTATTTACATCACAACCAACCTTAAAACATGGCCAAGAATTTTACGCGGATGTAAAAAAACGCATGCAAGATGCAGGGCGCAACCCAGACCATATGTATATTCTACCTGCCTGTATGGTGATAATTGCCGACACCCTGGAAAAAGCCAGAGAGCAACGTGCAAAACTTGACTCCTTGGTACATTTTGAGAGTGCAATGGCCTCTCTGTCCATTGCACTGGGAACTGATGCATCCGCTTTTGACCCAGACAAACCTTTGCCAAAGATACCAGAGACCAATGCAGGTCAATCCAGCAGAGAAAAAGCGATTAAAATTGCCGAAGAGGAGGGATTGACAGTTCGTCAACTTGCCCAGCGCATGGGTGGGCATTCAAGTTTGTGCCTCATGGGGCCGCCGGAATTGGTTGCCGATCAAATGGAGAATTGGCTCTCAAGCAAGGGATCAGATGGGTTTACAATCCAATTTCCTCATCTACCACAGGGACTAGATGATTTTGTAGACCGGCTTGTCCCGGTGCTCCAAAGACGTGGAATATATCGGGAGGACTACAAAGGAAAAACCTTAAGGGAGAATCTTGGGCTTCCCAGACCAACCAATCGGTTCTTCAGAAAAAATCAACTTTACGCCTAAGATTAGGCGCATCTGTCCGATCAAATAACTGGACACTCATCCACAACGGTCATTCGGCGAAGCAATCGAGCCTCTTCGGGGTCGTAATAAGTTCTTGCATGGGCTGTGCATCGATTGTCCCATAAAACAAGATCCCCAACCTGCCAAATATGTTCATAGATATTGTCAGGGTCCTCCATCCGATTAAAAAGAAAACCCAAAATTTCATCACTCTCCGACCGTTCCATTCCTTCGATGTAGATCGTCATCTGCCGATTAACAAAGAGTGATTTTTGGCCAGATACAGAATGTGTCCGCACCAATGGATGAAAATATTGTGGCGCATCAGGATCGATCTTTTTCGGTCGCGTTGTGGCGTTGGATCGATAATCAAAGTAATTGAGTGCTCTCAGCCCCTTTAAACGGTTTTTCCAATCATCACTTAATTCTTCGTAGGCTTTTTGAAGATTACTAAAACGCGTATTACCGCCAATCTTTGGAATATTAACTGCGTACAAGGTAGAAGCTTTCGAGGGGTATTCTGTGTAACACTGGTCGATATGAAACATCATCTCCCCGCGTTGAACTGCAGTGGGACGGGTTGGGTTATCGATATTTGCAACCCAAAGCACCTTTGCTCCAGACTTTCCCTTTGGAGTCTCAGAGCTCACTTTGGAATGCAAACCTGCAAGCTCTCCAAATAATTGGCAAAATCTTTCCTGATCTTCCTCATCAATTATCTGATTACGAGCTACTAAGACAAGATGCTCTGTCCAGGCCAGACGCAGGGCCTCTGCTTCCTCACACCCCAGAGGTTTTTTTAAATCGATTCCCTCAATTAACGCCCCTCCAGCCTGAGATAGGCGAGAAAATTGGATTTTCTGTTTCTTAAAAGACATGCAATTCGCTCATCAAAATTATAAGAAGAACTGTTGGAAATTTCGTGGGACTAAGCTCCTATTTCCCAAGCCTACCAAATCGGCGTCATTTTTTATCCAAATAAACCCTGCAACCTGGATGCTGACTAAAGGGCATCACCGCTGCGGTCCATTTGTATCTCACGATGCACATTTGCCGATAGAACGATACCGAACCCAACCATCAAAGAAAGCATGGAAGTTCCACCATATGACACAAGGGGAAGCGGAACACCGACCACCGGCACTAAGCCCATCACCATTGCGATATTTATGAAAGCATAGAGAAAAAAGACACTTACGATTCCCAAAGCAGCCAGCCGTGCAAATTGATTACGGACCCTTAATGCAATGAAAAACCCATAGGCAACTATTAAAAGATAGAGCCCCAAAAGAGCTAGGCCGCCAATCATTCCAAATTCTTCTGCAAACATAGTGAAAATAAAATCCGTCTGTTTCTCAGGCAGAAAACTTAGATGACTTTGGGTGCCTCCCAGGAAACCTTTTCCAAAGAAACCTCCCGATCCGAGCGCGATCTTTGATTGGATGATGTGATAGCCCGATCCCAAAGGATCCGACTCAGGATTAAGAAAGGTCAAAACCCGACGCTTCTGGTATTCGTGCAGGAGTGACCAGACGAGTGGCAAAGCGGAAAGGGCCAGGATTCCAGTTAAAACAAATTTCCAAATTCGGACGCCTGCTAAGAAAAATACAACCACAGCGGAGAGCGCTAACATAATTGCTGTCCCCAGATCAGGCTGGCGGATGACCAGGGCCACTGGAACAAGAACCATAAATATTGGAAAAATCAACCAACGGACGAGTCCAACTTCATCAATAGAGATCCCGTGGAAATAGCGAGCCAACGCCAGTACAAGTGCGATTTTCATAATTTCTGAAGGCTGCAACTGTATGAATTTCAGATCAATCCACCGTTGAGCACCCATTCCAATAACACCCATCAACTCGACGGCGATTAGCAAAGCTAGTCCCAAGAAATATAAAAAATACGAGTATCGCAACCAAACTCGGATATCTGTAAGGGCTATAAATAACATTAGCACCAAACAAAAGCAGAAACGGAATAACTGTCTCGAGGCCCAAGGCTCCCAATTCCCGTTCCCCGCAGAGAATAGCATGCAAAAGCCAATCGCGGATAATGCACAAAGCATAAAAATGAGCGGCCAGCTAACCATCTTCAGTTTTCTTCCGAGGCTTATCTCCCCCGGATCGTAACTCGTTTCAAAGCTCAATTTTTCTCTACCGCAGTTAGTAGTGAAGAGGGCTCCCGCCTTAATGCCTCTAAAAGAATATCCCTCGCAGCAGGCGCAGCTACTTTAGATCCACTACCCCCATGTTCTATAATAACGGAGATCGCGAATCGCGGCTTTTTTGTGGGTGCGAAAGCAACGAATAAAGAATGGTCTCGTTCTTTCCATGGAAGGTCTTCATTTTTTTTAATACCCGACTCTCTCTCCTCTCGGCTAATGCGCCGCACCTGAGATGTCCCCGTCTTTCCAGCCATTTGATGCCCAGAGCCGGTCAACCTTGAGCCCCAACCAGTTCCCAAAGGAGTATTAACTGCAGCCCTCATCGCCTCTTTTATAATTTTTAAATTCCGAGGACTGAGAGCAATCCCAGAGGCCTCTTCCGCTTGCTCCATCTCAATTCTTCCGTCCAACATTGATGCGCGCAACAGGTAAGGTTTTATGCGTTTCCCGGTTGCAATTCGAGCTGTCATGACAGCAAGCTGAAGGGGGGTTGAAAGAAGAAACCCTTGACCAATCCCTGCGAGAAGTGTCTCCCCACCTTGCCAAGATCTTCCGAGTTTTTCCTTTTTCCAGAGTGGTGTTGGAACCAAACCTAACCTTTCCCCGGGCAGACCGATACCCGTAGCCTCTCCGAGACCAAGCTTTCTAGCGACCTTAGCAATCCGTTCTATACCTAGACGCAGGGCCAGCTCGTAAAAGTAGACATCGCAACTTTGCTGAAGGGCCTGCTTCATATTTACTCGGCCGTGCCCATTTTTAGACCAGCAATGGAACCTGCCCTCTCCAAGAGTATAATGACCCGGACAAAAAAATTGTTGATTCGGGGCAATAAGACGATATTCCAGAGCAGCTAATGCGGTTACCATTTTGAAAGTCGAGCCAGGAGCATAGACTCCAGAAATTGCTTTATTCATTAATGGTTGATAAGGACTTTTACTAATCGCAAGCCAACTATCGGCAGGTAGCGGTGTGTTGAATTCATTTGGATCGAAACTTGGGACCGAAGCCAACGCCAATACCGCGCCGTTGTTAGCATCTAAAAGCACTCCAGCCGCGCTCTTAAAATTTGATAGCCTTTGGCTTAAAAAGCTTTGCAAGGGGAGATCGACTGTCAAAATAAGATCATTGCCCGGAACTCCAGGCTCACGTTTCAGCTCGCGAATAACTCTTCCCAAGGCATTAACTTCAAATTGACTGTTTCCGGCCTTACCACGCAATTGTAGATCATGGTATTTTTCAATGCCTGTTTTCCCAACTCTAAAGCCAGGAACGCGGAGCAAAGCGTCGCTTTGTTTCAGGTCCGGGGGAGGATAAGCCACATAACCCAAAATGTGCGACGTCTTTGATCCGACGAGATATTGCCTGGTTTGGTCAACCTCAATTGATATACCCGGAAGATCAGGCGCGTTAACTTCAATCTTTGATACTGTCGACCAATCGATGCTCTCTCGGATAGTTACCGGAATAAAACTTCGGCGGCGGGAGATCTCCCTTAGAATCCGTTCTTGGTCCGTTTCCTTTATGTCTAAAATTCTTTTTAATGCTGTAAGAGTTTGGAGAATATCTGGAGCCTGTTCTGCTGTGATCAAAACCCTATAATTCATGCCATTAACCGCTAATGGCTCCCCATTACGGTCAAAAATTCTTCCTCTTGGCGGCACCAACAACCGCATATTAATTCGGTTCTCATCTGCCAGCATCTGAAATTTTTTAGCGTCGATGACTTGGAGCTGATACATTCTTCCAATCAGAACAGTGGACATTAAGAGCTGCGCGCCACCCAGCATAACTGCCCTGCGAGAAAAGAGATTGTGTCGCCGTGAATCCTCTCTATACATCTATCAGACTTTCAGGAGTTTTATCCGCAGCCAACCCATGAGTCCAACAAGTAAGGGAAACACGCTCAACGTCAACAGGCCTTGAAAAAGAAAGGAAAAAGGATTCATTAGGATCGAGTACCAAATACTGCCAATCAACCAAAGAGAGAAACTGGCTACAACCACCGTTCCGAAAAAAGCCAACCAATGCACCCAGAAAGCCTGAACTAACAATGTTTTTCGCCTTGCCCCAATGAGACCCTGGATAGCGACAAAAATCAAAGCGGACATTCCAGGCGGATTTCCAATTAGAAAATCGTAGAGTAACCCTATAAAAAAAACAGGGATTGGACCTAAAAGGTCAGGCCGATGCAGTGACCAATAATATATCCCGATCAGCGGGAAATTTATAGCAACTGCATTATAGTTCGGCAGATAAAAATTTATCCCTGAGAGAACAGTGAGACAAACTAATATAAATAAGGGAATTTGATCTCGTGCCCGACTTTCAAATTTTTTTAGAGGTGTATCCCTCACTTGACCCGAATATCAGAAGTGGCAGCTTTCTTCTCCCCAAGTCCGCGAGAACCGGGAATATCACGCTTGATGACCGAAACAAATTCTAGGTTTTCTAGACGGGCAAGAGGTGAAATTCTAATGCCGCTTTCTCCGGAATTAACAATTGTTCCAACGGGTAACCCCGGCGGAAACACCCCACCCTCACCTGAGGTTACGATCCTGTCTCCCTCCTTGACCGCCGCGGTAACAGGCAAAAATGTAAGCCGAGGCTGACCAATATTGTTGCCTGCAAGGATAGCTCGATCGCGGGATTCTTCTATGGCGACCGGGATACGTGAATTGATATCTGTAATCAACAAAATCCGCGCTGACCGAAGCCCGACGGAAATTACTCTCCCAACAAGTCCATCACCTGTAACAACGGCATGGTTCTTTTTTATTCCCTTCAGACTACCGACATTAATGATGACAGACCGGACAAAAGGGCCTCCCGCGTCTCCGACGACTCGCGCCGTCAGTTGTTCTACTTGAGAATCACCAGAAAAGTGAGTTAGAGATTTCAGTAATCTATTCTGATAAGACAGGTCCCTGGCGACAGCCTCCCAACCTTTGAGTCGCTCATTCTCCTGCTTAAGCCTGGCGTTCTCGCTATAAACTCGAGATAAATCATCAATTTTATTTATAATTTTCTCGACTGACGCCACTGGCCTGGATACAAATTCAAGCACTGGAGCAAATATATCGGTTGTAAAATTAGAAGTCTTTTCGATAAATACACTCTCGTTCCGCGCTAACAACATGAAAGAAATAGATGCCGCCACCAGAAAGAAAAAAATAAATCTTTGGATAATTGATCTGAATGGCACCGCAAAGCGCGAAACGGAAGAACCATTTCTGAAGTGAAACTTGCTGGCCATAATATTTATTCCTGTCTCTCCAGTCAGAAATCGGCTGAAAAGGAGCTATATCAACTTGAGCTCGAAAACACGTTGGTCCATTTCTTCATATCCTCGAGGCAGTGCCCCGTTCCAAGGGCAACACATGAGAGCGGATCTTCAGCCAAAGAAACTGGCAGCCCAGTGGAGTGCCGAAGGACAAGATCTAAATTACCAAGCAATGCCCCTCCGCCCGTCAAAACGATGCCCTTATCGACAATATCTGCGGCCAACTCTGGTGCAGTATGCTCCAGGGCGACCTTAACTGCATCTATAATGGCTCCCACCGGCTCAGCTAAACTCTCCGCCGCTTGACGCTCAGACATCACTACTTCTTTGGGAACACCATTCATCAAGTCACGACCTTTTATATGAATGATTTTACCCTCTCCATCCGCCGGGACACTGGCCGATCCGATTTCCTTTTTAATCCGTTCAGAACTGCTCTCTCCTACCAATAAATTGTGATTACGACGAACATAAGCCGCAATAGCCTCATCCATTTTATCTCCACCCACGCGAACTGAACGCGAATATACAAGACCCCCAAGAGATAAAACGGCCACTTCCGTGGTCCCCCCTCCGATATCTACGACCATTGAACCCGTCGGTTCCGCCACAGGCAAACCTGCCCCTATGGCAGCAGCCATGGGCTCTTCGAGTACATGCACTCGATGCGCTCCAGCAGAGAGGGTGGAATCTTCAATTGCTCGCCGTTCTACAGCGGTAGAACCAGATGGCACGGCCACGATAATTTCAGGGCTTACAAAGGTCCGACGATTATGCACCTTGCGGATAAAATGCTTAATCATCTCTTCCGCAACTTCAAAATCCGCTATCACGCCGTCTCGCAATGGTCGAATTGCCATAATATTCCCAGGCGTACGACCCAGCATAAGCTTGGCCTCGTCTCCGACGGCGAGAACTTGTTTTTTACCCCGCACCTCGGTAATAGCCACAACAGAAGGCTCGTCTAATACGATGCCTCTTCCTTTTACATAAACCAACGTGTTGGCTGTTCCCAGGTCAATAGCCATGTCTGCAGAGAACATTCCCCGAAGTTTCGAGAACATTATTAATTACCTCTTCATTATCAAAACCGGCATTATTTTCATTTACGCAGAAAGCGCTCCCGGCATAGTTTTCCCTCGTTTGTCGATCAATTTATTCAACGCGTTTACATAAGCGCGGGCGCTTGCGACCAACGTATCTGTATCAGCACCACGACCTACAACACTTTTCCCATTTTCCTCTAATCGAACCGAAACATCTGCTTGGGCATCCGTTCCTTCGGTAACAGCGTGGACCTGATATAGCTGTAGACGAGCTGTATGAGAGACAATCTCTGTAATTGCGTTGAAGGTTGCATCTACAGGACCGTCTCCCGTAGAAGTTACCTCCTGGGGTTCACCGTCAACTGTCAGCACCAGTGTTGCTGTTTGCGGTCCTTCCGAACCGCAAATCACTCTCAAAGACTCAAATTGAATGGCATCCTTATTACTTTGGACTTCATCATCTACCAAAGCAACAATATCTTCGTCGTAAACATCCTTTTTCTTATCGGCAAGCGTTTTAAATCGAAGAAATGCATCTTGAATGGCATTTTCCCCTAGTTCATAACCAAGTTCCTCCAGCTTGACCCGGAAAGCATGCCGGCCTGAGTGCTTCCCCATAACCAGCTTAGATTGGGTCAGGCCAACAGATTCTGGAGTCATAATCTCGTAAGTCTGCGCATTCTTAAGCATTCCGTCTTGATGGATCCCAGATTCATGCGCAAATGCATTTGCACCTACGATAGCCTTATTGGGCTGCACAGAAAAACCTGTCACAGAAGAGACCATTCTTGAAGCCCTGGTAATACAGGTTGTGTCGATCCGAGTATTAAAGGGCAACATATCGCTCCGGGTGCGCAAAGCCATGACAATTTCTTCCATCGCAGCATTACCTGCCCTTTCGCCAAGGCCATTTATCGTGCACTCGATTTGACGGGCTCCCGCAACCACCCCCGCCAAAGAATTAGCAACCGCCAAGCCCAAATCATTATGGCAGTGAGTTGAAATGATAGCCTTATCAATGTTTGGAACTCGGTTCTTCAACATAGAAATTAATGCCCCAAATTCTTCCGGGACCGCATAACCGACCGTGTCAGGGATATTTATTGTCGTTGCACCAGCTTTAATGGCAGACTCGACCGTCCTACACAGAAAGTCATGTTCCGTTCGGGAACCATCCTCCGGAGACCATTCCACATCCTCTGTAAAATTCTTCGCGTATGAGACGCTATCAATCACAGCCTGATGCACGTCCTCCGGCTCCATACGAAGTTTAAACTTCATGTGAAGAGGACTTGTTGAGATGAATGTATGGATTCTGCTTTGAACAGCGGGTTTCAAGGCTTCAGCAGCCCGCTCAATATCACCGCGAGCAGAGCGAGCCAACCCGCATACCACTGATGCCTTTAAAAGTTTGGCCACTTCATTGACTGACTGAAAGTCACCCTCGGAGGCAATCGGAAAGCCTGCCTCGATTACATCAACACCCATCTCTTCCAACAACTCGGCAATAGCCAGTTTCTCTTCGAGATTCATCGAGGCACCAGGGGACTGCTCTCCGTCCCGCAAAGTAGTATCAAAAATTACAACCCGGTCCGGGTGGGTTTTGCCGGCGGTCATTGCACAGCTCTCCTAACCAATTCGACTTCCTAGAATAATTTTAGCTTTTCAGTACCAAGACCAAACCGCAAAAAACACATACTAGTGCTCAATACCGAAAAGAACCAAACTGAACCGCAATTTTGATCTCTGGTACAGCCTCCAAAAAAACAACCAATGCAATCCGATCAGCTTTATTCTACCCAAATGGGTTAAAATTTCAGCTCAAAAAAAGGAACTCTCGAAATTTTTGTAAAAACCTAATTTTTACTCTTATCCACCAAGCGGTTTTCTGCAATCCAAGGCATCATGCCGCGGAGGCGTTCGCCCACCTCTTCGATCTGATGTTCTGACTCGCGCCGACGCATCGCTTTAAAGCTTGCTTGCCCAGCTGCATTTTCCAAAACCCAGTCCTTCGTGAAGCGCCCTGACTGAATATCTTTCAGGACCTCTCTCATCCGGTCCTTGACGGTATCATCAATCAAACGCGGCCCCGAGATATAGTCTCCATATTCTGCCGTATTAGATATAGAATAGCGCATATTGGCGATGCCCCCTTCGTAGATGAGGTCGACAATTAATTTTACCTCATGTAAGCACTCAAAATAGGCCATCTCTGGAGCGTATCCTGCCTCTACCAACGTCTCAAAACCTGATTTAATCAAGGAAGTTAAGCCACCGCAAAGCACAGCTTGTTCACCAAATAAATCGGTTTCACATTCTTCACGGAAGGTCGTTTCTATTATCCCGGCTCGTCCCCCTCCAATAGCAGAAGCGTAGGAGAGGCCGATTTCATGGGCATTGCCACTTGCATTCTGTTCAACAGCGATTAGACACGGCACTCCAGCTCCTCGTTGATACTCGGACCTAACCGTGTGTCCAGGCCCCTTCGGCGCAATCATAAAAACATCCATATCGGGCCTCGGCTCAATTAGGTTGAAATGAATGTTTAAACCATGAGCAAACGCCAAAGCGCTTCCTGGTTTCATGTTATCTCTCAGATCTTCATTATAAAGGGCTGCCTGTAACTCATCCGGAACTAAAACCATGACAACATCGGCCCAGGATGCCGCCTCACCTGGCGTCATTACTTGAAGCCCCGCCGCGGACGCCTTTGGCATGCTCGAGGACTCCGCCCGTAAACCTACAACAACCTCTGAAACGCCGCTTTCAGTGAGGTTAATCGCATGGGCGTGGCCCTGGCTGCCATAGCCAATAATAGCAACCTTCTTAGACTTTATTAGGTTTACATCTGCGTCACGATCGTAAAATACACGCATAGTTTGTTCCTCGTCTTTCAATATCAATTTTTTCTATTGGGTGATGCCTTGTTGGGACGAATTCCTAAAGCCCCTTTGCTCCTCGCGCAATAGCAACAACACCGGTTCTTGATGATTCCACTAATCCAAGCGGCCCCATCAGCTTAATAAAAGCGTTTATTTTTTCTGTTGCCCCAGAAATCTCAAAGACAAATGACGTGTCAGTGCTGTCAATTGCCCTAGCTCGGAATATATCGGCGATACGCAGGGCCTCGACCCTTTTGTTTCCTGTTCCCTTAACCTTGACCAGAGCCAGTTCCCGTTCAACAGAGTCTCCTTGGGCTGTCAGATCACTTATCCTGTGAACCGGAACGAGGCGATCAAGTTGCGCCTTAATTTGCTCGATCACCATGGGTGTACCTGACGTCACCACGCAGATCCGAGAAATTTTCCGTTCGGGGTCGACTTCAGCGACAGTAAGACTCTCGATATTGTAACCCCGGCCAGAGAAAAGCCCTATAACACGGGCCAGAACTCCGGCTTCATTATCCACCAAGATTGCTATCGTATGTCTAAGAATTTTGTCCACTTAATCTATTCCCGCTGCAAACACCCTAAACCAGAATCATACCCTCTTCGGAAACAGGTGTACTCGCTTCGTCGGATGGTCCTAGTAACATTTCATTGTGCGGTGCACCCGATGGGATCATTGGGAAACAATTTTCTGTTTCATCAACAACAATATCGGCGATAGTCAATTGATCACTCGAGAGCATCTCTTCAATCACCCGATCGACATCGTCTGGACTTGTCGCCCGAAGGCCCTTTGCTCCATAGGCCTCTGCCAATTTGACAAAGTCAGGCAGGGAGTCGGAATAACTTTCAGAATAACGGCCACCATATAATAGCTCCTGCCACTGTCTAACCATTCCCATGTAGCGATTATTCAAAATAAAAATATTTACAGGCAGTCGATATTGCACCGCCGTTGACAACTCCTGCATGTTCATCAGAAATGATGCCTCACCTGCAATATCTATCACTGTTGCTTTCGGATGAGCAATTTGAACACCAATGGCCGCTGGAAAACCATAGCCCATTGTTCCCAGGCCACCGGATGTCATCCAACGATTTGGCTTGTCAAAATGGTAATATTGGGCTGCCCACATTTGGTGCTGGCCAACCTCCGTCGTTATGAAGGTTTCTCTGTCTTTTGTCGCTTGATAAAGCCGTTCAAGCGCAAACTGCGGCTTGATAACTTTCTTCGATGCCTGATATTTTAGGCAGTCTTTGGACCGCCATCTTTCGATCTGCTTCCACCAGGAGGCCAATGCGGCTTTATCCTGCTTCAATTGATTTTTTTTCCACTCCCTTAACATATCTCCAAGAACACTCGCACAATCCCCTATAACGGGTATGTCAACGGCAACATTTTTGTTTATTGAGCTTGGGTCAATATCGACGTGGATTTTTTTTGCAGTGGGCGCAAACTTTGAGAGCAGGCCGGTCACCCGATCATCAAACCGTGCTCCAATGTTGACCATTACATCGCAGCCATGCATTGCCAAATTTGACTCATAGGTGCCGTGCATACCAACCATTCCAAGGAACTTCCGATCGCTAGCTGGGAATGCCCCGAGACCCATCAAAGTGAGTGTGATGGGGGCACCCGTAAGTTCAACCAATTCTCTTAACCTTTTAGAGGCAACAGGGCCCGAATTAATTACGCCACCACCACAATAAAAAAGCGGTCTTTTTGCGTTCGCAATCAATTCCACGGCCTCTGAGATCATTTTCGGATCCCCTTTTGTTTGAGGCTTATAGCTTCTATGAACTGTCTTTTTTCCCTTTTGCGACTGGAACGATGTTTCTTCTATCAAAACATCTTTAGGCAAATCGACTACAACTGGACCCGGGCGTCCGGAGGTGGCGACATAAATTGCCTCTCTGATCTGGCGCGCTAGGTCATTAACATCCCTCACTAAATAGTTGTGTTTAGTGCAGGGGCGAGTGATTCCAGTAGTATCTGCCTCCTGAAATGCATCATTCCCAATTAAATGAGTTGGCACCTGCCCCGTTAAACAAAGAACGGGCATGCTATCCATGAGCGCATCAGCCAAACCGGTTACCGCGTTAGTCGCTCCGGGACCTGAAGTCACCAGGACTACGCCCAGTTTTCCGGTAGATCGGGCATAGCCCTCGGCCATATGAACGGCCCCACCCTCTTGCCGAACCAAAATGTGTTTAAGATGATTCTGTTTAAAGATCTCATCGTATATCGGCAACACTGCGCCACCAGGGTAGCCAAACACAGTGTCCACACCAGCTTCCAGGAGGCACTGTATAATTACCTCAGATCCATTAAGTTTTCTTTTCGCCATAATCATAAAACCGTAAATCACTGCCGTTGGCGCTTTTTGCAAGAAAACCAGCTACTACGCCATAAAGCCTACTAAACGCCCCCAGAAAGGGACCCCAGATAGCCGGGCGGCAAAGTAATAACTTAACCAGCGGCGGTCAATAAAAATTTACTAATTTCTGAAAAGATTAAAGCCCTATTATTATTTGAAAATTTCTCTTTCAATAATAAATTCGCAATAATCTGATTCTTAAACCAGGTCACCTGCCGTTTTACATAATTCCTGGTTGCCCTCTGGGCACCCTCTATCGCCAAATCTAAATCAAGCTCTCCATGACAATGTGCGATTAGTTGAGGAATTCCCAAAGCCTTCATAGAAGTTAAATCGCTATTCAGTCCACGGGAGTCTAACATCCGAATTTCCTCTAATGCCCCGGCCTTAAGCATTTCAAGAAACCGCTGTTCACAGTCTCGATATAATATTTGACGGTCGGGTAAAATCACCAAAGTGAAAAAGTCATAATATTGGTCTCGCTTAGAGCCTTCCTGCCAGACAGAAAGTGGTTTTCCTGTGGCCTCAAACACTTCCAGTGCCCTTTTGATACGTTGTTTGTCGCCTTGCGAGATCCTGGCAGCAGATTTGGGATCAACCCGAGCCAGTTCAACATGCATATCGTCCGAACCCATCAAGGCCATCTTCGAATGAACGGCCTTTCTGACCGCCTCTGGCACCGAAGGAATGGCATCTAAACCATACAAGAGGCTTCTGAGGTATAGGCCTGTTCCCCCTACTACAACGGGAAGTCGCCCTGACTCATGCGCCATCTCAATTTCATCAAGTGCCATTGAAAGCCATTTCCCGACCGAGAAGGTGTCAGCTGGATCCAAAAATCCGAACAAACGATGGGGGCAACGCGAGGACTCGTAGGACCCGGGGGCTCCCGAAATGATCTCAAGGCCCTTATACACTTGCATGGAGTCAGCATTTATAACGACTCCCTCAAACTCCTCACCAATACTGGCAGCAAGGGCTGATTTCCCGCTCCCCGTGGGACCCCCAATAATTATCACCGGCTTCATATCGGGTAACAGGGATAAAAGAGATTAGCCATTTTATTTTTTTAAGTTACAAAACTTTCCTGGCCCATTGTTGTCTTTCTTTCTAAGCAATCAAAGCAATTAATAAAATGATATTATTCAGAGTCTACAGCAAAGCTCAGTAGCCAGAGGGGCACTTGTAGCTGAGGAGATTAGCCGTCATAAATGCTTGATGGAATTAGTGATTACATTAATCGCAGACGAAAACTGCAATATTCTGTCAAGTACAGATATTACGTCTGTTCGAGAACATTTCAAGGCAAGCTCACCCTCCTGGTTGGCCAACGAAATAGCATGCGACCTCTATTTTGAGGGGGATCTTGAGGTTCAGCGAGCAAAGGCAAAAAAATTATTTGCAGGGAAAAAAATTGATGCTGTGGTTCAGCCCACCCAAAATAGGAAAAAAAAGTTGCTACTCGCGGACATGGACTCAACAATACTCACAGGTGAGTCTTTGGACGACCTCGCGGAGTTTGCGGGATTAAAGGATAAAGTCGGCTCCATCACATTTCGAGCAATGCGGGGTGAAATTGATTTTGAGGAAGCCTTACGGGCGAGAGTACAAATGCTTCAAGGGTTACCAGAGAAGTTCCTAGAGGATACTTGGAGCAAATCCGCTTTCACTCCAGGCGCCCGAGAGCTTATCGCTACAATGGGAAAAAATGGGGCAAGATGTGTTCTAGTGTCCGGTGGATTTCGCTTTTTTACTCAGCGGGTCGCCCGAACGCTGGGCTTCCACGATGACTTCGCTAACGATCTAATATTAAAGGAAGGACGCCTCACAGGGGAGGTCAAAGAACCTATCCTCCAAAAAGAGAGCAAACTTTTAATCTTGAGAAAAATGATCGACCGAATGGGAATAGATAAAACCGAGTCTATGACCGTTGGAGACGGTGCAAATGATCTACCAATGATCTTGGCAGCTGGCCTCGGGATTGCTTATCACGCCAAACCCCTGGTAGAAGCTCAGGCGCCTGTATGTATTCGACATACTAATCTGGCCTCTCTGCTCTACCTACAAGGATACACGCAAAGCCAGTTTGTGATCTGATCCGAATTCCGCTTTAGCCCTTCTTATTCTTGATTTGAAGCGCAAGGAATCGAGAATTACCGGCTCTCTCCACCAATAGAAGTAATGTTTTTTCTCCGGCTTTGAGAGCTTGATCGACCTGTCTCCTGACATCTGCTCCTGTCTGAGGAGACTTCTGTGCTCGCCCGACCTTCCGGATAATGTCACCCGGGCGCAGCCCTTGCTCGGACGACGGGCTCCTTTCAGCCACACTGACTACAAGAACGCCTTCTATATTTTCTTTCAATTTAAATTTCTGACGGAGGGTTTCATTGATCTTGGCAAGTTCCATTCCCAAGACAGAGGCTCGTTCGGCACTATTTTTTTGCGTGTTTTTTTCAGCGGCTGCTAACTTTTCATCTTCGGGAAATTCACCAAGCTTCACGGAAATAGTCCTCTGTTTTCCTTGACGGAGAACCTTTAACTTCACGGGTTTACCCACTTTCGTTTCCGCAACAGCCCTCGGAAGTTCGCGCATTTCAGAAATTTTCTGATTGTCGAATTCCAGAATCACATCGCCTACTTTTACACCTGAGACTTCTGCTGGACCATCCGGGGTAACATTTGCGACCAAGGCACCTCTGGGCTCCTTGAGGCCCAGACTTTCTGCAAGCTCTTTTGTAACTTCTTGGATCCGAACTCCCAACCATCCACGCCGAGCCCTGCCATACTCCTTGAGTTGCAGAATTATGGGCTTTGCCAATTTCGCCGGTATCGCAAATCCGATCCCAACACTGCCACCTGTCGGCGAAAAAATAGCCGTGTTGATACCAATAACCTCGCCATTCAGATTGAACATTGGCCCCCCTGAATTACCCCGATTAATAGATGCGTCTGTCTGAATAAAATCATCGTAGGGACCGGCATTAATATTTCTGGCGCGTGCCGAGATGATGCCCGCTGTAACTGTTCCACCGAGGCCAAAAGGGTTCCCGATCGCGACGACCCAATCTCCGACTTTAGATGCGTCCGAGTCACCAAATTTCACATAGGGTAACGGTTTTTGCGACTTTACTTTCAAAAGAGCCAAATCCGTCTTTTTGTCCTTTCCCAAAATTTTCGCTTCGAGACGGGTATCATCATGGAAAATAACCGTGACTTCGTCGGCCCCCTCAATCACATGATTATTAGTAACGATTAAACCGTTTGCATCTATCACAAACCCCGAACCCAACGACGTAGCCTGACGCGGTTCCTGCCCGTTCCTCCGCTGCTGCCTCTCAAAAAATTCCTTAAAATATTCCTCGAGCGGCGAACCTTGCGGGAGGCTTGGCATGTCATTGCGCTCTTCCCGTTTGACTGTTTGAGTGGTCGAAATATTAACGACTGCCGGAAGAAGTCTTTCTGCGAGGGGAGCGAAACTTTCTGGCGCTCCGCGGGCCATACACATGCCCGCCGCCAAAATAATGGAGGCTGACAATGCAAAAACAAACAGGTTGGTCGTTCGATAATTACTTATCGGATGTAAGCATACAGTCCACCTTCGATCCATAATCCTAGCTCCTCTGCCTCCGATACACCCGGCCACCGACAATTGGAGATCTGCTCGGCTTAAAGGTGATGCCAATTTCTTCTCTTAACATGTGGTTTAGGGTACCGAATTTCCAGAGGGAAAAGTATTATCACCAAAAAGATTTAAGGTTTCAGCTAACTACCCTCTAAGCAACCAAATCACGAATACCCCAAGGGTAGCGGCAGCCAAGCCCGCTGTCCTCAGTGATCCTTCGGGCATCACGAGGGCCTGCTCCATCATACGCTTCATTCCGGCAGGAAATATTGCGTAGAGGAGACCTTCAATCACCAAGACGAGAGCAACCGCTGTGACAATATTCACAACCATGGAACGCCCAATTTGACCGAACTACTTTTTCTTCGGATCCTTACTGATCTGATTAAAGAACCGAAAAAATTCACTGTCAGGTGAAAGCACCATTGTAGTACCATCACCCAGAGCCTTTCCATATGCCTCCATCGACCGATAGAACGCAAAAAATTCTGGGTCTTGACCAAAGGCTTCATTGAGGATTCGTGTTTGCTGGCCCTCTCCTTCACCGCGCAAAATCCGCGCCTTTCTCTCGGCCTCGGCTAGAATGATGGTTCGTTCGCGATCCGCATTCGACTGGATGCGAGCCTTTATTTCTGCCCCCTCAGCCCTCAACTGTGCGGCTTGAGCGACCCTTTGAGAGCGCATCCTATTGTAGACGGATTCGGCTGTCGCACGCGGCAAATCTGTCCTTCCAATTCGGACGTCGACTACCTCGACACCAAATTCTTTAGCTTCCGCCCTGATTTCTTTCGTGATGACAGCCATGATATCATCTCGTTTCTCCGAGAGCATATCGGCTAGCAACGCTTGTCCGACAGCAGCTCGAACTTCCGCGTTCAGCCGACCTCCGAAAAGCTGCAAGAAATTGGCCTGTGTAACCGCCTTTTTCTTGAATTCAAGAGGATTAATGATCCGGTAACGCATAAAGGAGTCAACATTCACCCTCTTTTGATCTTTCAGGATTACCTCCTGAGGCTGCGGATCTAGCTCCAAAATCCGCTTTTCATAATATTCAACACTCTGAAGCATCGGCATTTTGAAATGCAAACCTGGCTCTGTCTTGATTGCAACCGGTCTACCGAACTGCAGCACTAGAGCTGACCTAGTCACATGGACCGTATACATCCCATCCAGTGCCAAAAACCCACCAACGATCACAAAGATACCTAAAATAATAAGGCCAATTTTGTTCATATTACCGTCCTCCCGCTGTCTGACCCGACTGCAGTCGCTTTTGCACTTCTGGTAGAGGCAGATATGGGACGACCCCTGACCCTCCGCCTTTTTCGCTATCAATGATCACTTTATTGGAGCCGCTGAGAACATCTTGCAACCGTTCGATATAAAGCCTTCTTCTGGTCACATCCGGGTTACCTTTGTAGGCTTCGTATACCTCGAGAAACTGCTTAGCTTCACCTTCAGCCTCTTTAATCCGCTGTTCACGATAGGCGCGTGCCTCTTGGATCATGCGCTCAGCTTGACCCTTCGCCTTCGGCAAAATGTCATTACTGTACGCTTCAGCCTCATTTTGTTGTCTTTCACGATCCTGTTTGGCACGCTGAACATCATTAAAGGCATCGATGACTGGCTGCGGCGGTTCTGCTTTCTGCATCTTAACTGAGGCTACAAATATTCCCGCCTTATACTCATCGAGAATCTTCTGAAGAGATTCTCGGGTCTTATTCTCGACCTCACTTCGACGGGCAGCCAATGCATCTTCTAAATTTGTCTGACCAACGACCTCCCTAAGAGCGCTCTCGGAGGCCAATTTCGTTGTTCCGACTGGATCACGAGTGTTGAACAGAAAATCGATGGGGTTCTTGATACGCCACTGAACCACATAATCAATATCAATAATGTTTTGGTCCCCAGTTAACATCAGACTTTCTTCAGGCACGTCGCGCACCGTCGCCGCTCGACTACCAGCGCCTGTGCCCCGAAAACCGACCAGAATTTCATTGGTCTGCTCAACGTTTGGCGTATAGACCCGACCGATTGGCGAAGGAAACCAGAAATGGAGTCCCGGTGCAGTGGTTGAGTCGGAAACCTTGGCTCCAAATAATAATTCAACCCCTCTTTCACCTGGCTGGACCCGGTAAACCCCTGAAAATATCCATATCCCTATGCCAGCTAATAAAATCAGGGCTATTCCTTTCCCCGTTCCCATTCCACCGGGCATCATGTTCTTAAATTTTTCTTTACCCGAGCGAAGCAATTCATCCAAATCTGGAGGCGTCGGACCTCGCATCCCGCCTCCACCGGATCCCCCGGTTGGGCCACTACCCCAAGGGCCTCCGCCCCCTCCACCTTTTCCACCTTGCTGCTGCCACGGCATAGCGATCTCCGCTCTTGTTTATATCAAGCCAGTCCTCAAGATGAGCACCCAATCGGATTCATCTTTGCTCAAGCCCATGCGAGATATATATGTTAGGAGTTGGGAGAACGCAATGTATCAGGTCAAGCTTGCCTCGTATCGGCTATGCAAATTTTCACTCTAGGATGGGGTTTTAAAAAATGACAGAAAAACTTGAGGACAAGGTACTCAGTGCACTCAGAGCTGTCCGAGATCCGATTTCTGGGGAAGACATCGTATCCCAAAATATGGTTTCAGGTCTCATTAATAAGGACGGAAACATCGGCTTCTCAATCGAAATCCACCCAGACCAAGGTAACGTCATGGAGCCCGTGCGACAAGCCGCAGCCTCAGCCGTCGAAGCGCTTGAGGGGGTGCTCTCCGTTACCGCTGTTTTGACAGCAGAACGTCAACCGCGAGCGCCAACCCCCTCACATGGGGTCTCAAAGCCCAAGCTATTAGACAATATTGGATCTGTGATAGCTGTTGCATCGGGCAAGGGAGGCGTTGGAAAATCCACTACGGCTGTGAACCTAGCATTGGCTTTAGCGCAGGCAGGTGTCAAAACTGGCCTCATGGATGCCGATATCTACGGCCCTTCTCTCCCCATGATGATGGCTATTGACCAAAAACCTGAGTCGCCAGACGGGGAACGGCTTCTCCCCATTGAAAAATATGGACTTAAATGCATGTCCATAGGGTTCATGGTACCCTCCGATACCCCGATGATCTGGCGCGGACCGATGGTGATGGGCGCGCTAGAGCAACTCATGGGAGACACAGATTGGGGGGACTTGGATGTTATGATAATCGACATGCCTCCAGGAACCGGGGACGCCCAGCTAACGATAGCCCAGCGAGTCGCGTTAGCCGGTGCAATAATCGTTTCAACGCCCCAAGATTTAGCGCTTCTCGATGCGATCAAGGGGCTAAATATGTTCCACAAGGTTGAAGTCCCGATTTTGGGAATCATTGAAAACATGAGCTATTTTCTTTGCCCAAACTGTGGTGAACGATCTGATATCTTCACCCATGGGGGCGCCGAAACAACGGCCCATCGTATGGGTATTGATTTTCTGGGTGCTGTGCCACTTGAAATGTCGATCAGAGCTGGATCGGACTCTGGTAAACCAATAGTTGCGCAAGCTCCCGACAGCGCCCAAGCTGCGCCCTACCACGCTATCGCTAAACTCATAAAGGAGAGCACAATTTCTTCCAAGCGCCAATCTGGACCCTCAATCATTATAGAATGACCCTGATGAGTGGAGGCAGAATCCCTTTCACTAAGCAGATGGATTTCGAGTATACGGAAGTGCAGCAAGTGACACCGCTGGTACGTCGAGTAGTCGCTCGCAATCCCAGTGGTTTCACTTTTTACGGCACCAATACTTACATCATAGGTCACGGAAGGGTCGCTATAATTGATCCAGGTCCTCTAATGAAAGAGCACATCGGGGCGCTTAGATCCGCGTTAAAAGAAGAAATCGTGGAACATATTCTTGTCACTCATACACATCATGATCATTCTCCCGGGGTAGTGCCTCTAAGAGAGAAAGTCGGGGGGTGCATTTGGGGAAAACTTCCCAAACCGATCGGAGAAAAATCGAGTACAGCGGAGTCCATAGATTGGAGTTTCTCCCCTGATCAGGAATTAAAAGACGGCACCCAAGTCTCTGGGGAGGGCTGGACCTTGGAAGCTATCCACACACCTGGTCATATGTCCAACCATATGTGCTTCGCGCTGGCCGAAGAAAGAGTACTGTTTACGGGCGATCATATCATGGCATGGAATACAACTTTGGTATCTCCCCCCGATGGAAATATGGGGGACTATTTCAAGAGCCTAGAGGTGTGTTTGTCCCGGGATGAAACTGTATATTGGCCAGCTCATGGGCCTGAAATCATTAATCCAAAACCTTTCACCCGAGCATATCGTAATCACCGACGCATGCGTGAGGGTGAAATCATCCGTTGTCTTGATCGCGGCCTCCATAAAGTCACTGAAATAGTAGAGGCACTCTACTCACATCTGCCAGAAAAAATGCATAAGGCCGCAGGACAGTCAGTCCTGGCCCATTTGGAACATATGATTGAAACAGGACGAGTTAAACATTACAAAAACATCGGGTCCGAAGGGCATTACGAAAATCTGTGAGTTCACCTCAAGTTACGGGTGAATCTCGATCGGCGTGCCCAACTCTATTATCCCCCAAATCTCTTCCATTTCTTGTTTGGTAACGGCGATGCAGCCTTGGGTCCAATCAATGTAAGGATGTCCAATATCATCTACTCTCAATGCATTAGGCAGGCCATGGATCATAATTTTCCCCCGGGATTGACCCCCATCTGTCTAGACCTCTCAAGATCGATTTGATTTGGATAGGATATCCTGAGAGCTTTGAAGAAATCACTGTCTTCGATCCTCTTGTCCAGAATGTACGAGCCCTCAGGGGTCCGAGCATCTCCCTCTTGGACTTTGTGGCCCTTTGGATAGCGACCCAACGCCATTCTGTAAATTCTTAAAACTGTATCATCCTGCATCAGGATAAGCTGTCGTTCACTTTTCAAAACAACTACAAGATCTGCTGTCTTTTGTTGATTCAACACATCTGAAAAAGACCCCTTCGAACTAAATCCGTAGGAATGCTCAGGAACACAGAGCACACCAAACAGGGCCAAAATGGGTCTCATGGCAACCGAATGCCTCAAAAGAAACAAGAAGGATAATTCACGCATTAAAAACTCTATTGGTGAACCGTGCTTGGAAGACGATCAAGAACAACAAAGCTATAGTCGGCAGTCTCCTTGGGCGCCGCCAAGTGCTTTTCCCGAGAAATTTCAACCCATTCACGACGATCAAATGGAGGGAATCTTGCATCACCTGAAACATCCATGTGGACTTCCGTGATATAAAGTCGCGTCGCTAAGGGCAAGGCTTCCGAAAATACCGTTTCACCGCCAATCACCATGACTTCACTATCTGACCGACCAGAAATTTCGGCGGCTTTGATAAGTGCTTCATTGAAGCTGAGAGCACTATCTACCCCTGAGTAGCGGAAATTTGGATCCCGGCTCAAAACAATATGGGACCTGCCAGGCAAGGGGCCGCCCAACGATCGAAAAGTCTTCCGACCCATAATCATAGGTTTCCCGAGAGTGAGACTTTTAAAATTTTTCAAATCAGCAGACAAACGCCATGGAAGATCATTATCTCTTCCAATAAACCCGTTTGATGAAACGGCGGCAATGACAGAAATACATCCCTCAAAAATCATTCGGTTTATACAGCGATAGGCGCAGCAATATGAGGATGCGCCGTGTAGCCATCCAAAACAAAATCTTCATATCGGAAATCTGAGATGTTTTTGATATCCGGATTTATAATCATTTTTGGCAGTGAGTGTGGGCTGCGAGTAATCTGTAAACTCGCCTGATCAAGGTGATTTAAGTATAAATGGGCATCTCCCAGAGTATGTACAAATTCTCCGGGCCTCAGGCCCGTGACGTTAGCGACCATCATTGTGAAAAGGGCATAGGAGGCAATATTAAAAGGTACACCAAGGAAGATGTCTGCGCTCCGCTGATACAATTGACAGGATAGTTTTCTGTTTGCCACGTAGAACTGAAATAGACAGTGACATGGTGGCAGTGCCATCTCTTCCAATTGCCCAACGTTCCAAGCGCTGACGATATGGCGGCGAGAATCAGGATTTTTTCTTAGTCCCTCGATCAAGGTCGCAATCTGATCAAAATGCCGACCTTCGCCCGCCGGCCAAGAGCGCCACTGGGCACCGTAAACAGGCCCCAACTCGCCATTTGGGTCAGCCCAATCATCCCAAATTCGAACTCCGTTTTCCCGCAAATAGGCGATGTTTGTGTCTCCCCTAAGGAACCAAAGCAGCTCGTGAATAATAGACCGGAGATGAAGCTTCTTGGTGGTAACGATAGGAAAACCGCTTTCGAGATCAAACCTCATCTGGTAACCAAATACACTTTTGGTGCCAGTCCCTGTTCGGTCTCCTTTGACAACTCCCTTATCCAGAACGTGCTCAATTAGGTCAAGATATTGCTTCACGCCAGTGCCTTAGAAATTAGAGGGTTCAAAGCTTTCACTTTAATTTAAAGCAGAATCGGGCCATATTAAAAGTGCCGGGCTTCCGGCTATGACGATAAACGGCTTGTGAAATAAGCGATGCGGACCCGGGGGCGGTACCCGGCGCCTCCACCATTCAAGGGCTTCTTGTGAGGCACCATTTTAAGGGGGCGAAACAGGATCGACGCGCGTGTAAAGGCAAGTTTTTCGTTCGGCATGGTACCACCGTGATCGGGCCGATATACAATTGCCAACGATAATGAATTGGCTCTCGCTGCCTAACTTTAGGTAAGCGCGGTTCGGGGGGCGCCGGGCAACAGAAGCCCCTCACTAAAAAAACAAATTAATCACAGCGTGCTTTATCTTGCTCTCTAAGCGCTGATAGATCTAAAAAGGCAACTATGACAGAAGACCTGCTAGACTACTCAAAACTTGTCGAGAAGGCCATGCAATCGGTGATGCGAGAGGCCCTTGAGATTGCTGCGTCAAATGGCTTACCAGGAACCCATCATTTTTATCTAACCATTGATACAACACACCCGGAATTAGAGATGCCTGAGAGTATCCGTAAACAGCACCCGGATGAAATTACAATCGTGCTTGAGAACCAATTTTGGGACCTCGAGGTGGGCAGAACTTATTTTAAGGTAACTCTTAGTTTCAGTGGCAACCCGCAGAGACTGAAGGTTCCTTACGATGCGATATCAGCTTTTGTCGACCCCTCCGTAAAATTTGGTCTCCAGTTCTCAGGAACGACGAAGGAAGAAAAAGAAATGACCTCGGAAACCACTCCAAGTCGTGAAATAGGCAAACCCGATACCGAGAGGGCAGAAAATAACATAGATACTTCAGCTGAAGTGGTTACTCTAGATAATTTTCGGAAAAAACCTGACTAATGGACTATCCAACCAACTTGGAACTGCCTGCCCCCTTACACCAGCTATTAGGAATAAATTAATGGCATCAAGTCTGATTGAGAATGAAATCTTCCCTCTGGAATCTGATGAAACGGATTACCGTAAGTTAGATGCAGGTAATATTGGTCTCGATACCTGTCGTGGAGAAGAAATACTGGTCGTAGACGAGGAGGCGCTGCGCGCCCTGTCAATGGAGGCTTTCCATGACATCAATCATTATCTTCGACCCGCGCATTTAAAACAATTGGCTTCGATACTAGAGGACAAAGAAGCTTCGGCTAATGATCATTTTGTCGCCTGGGACCTCCTAAAAAATGCGAATATTGCTGCCGGCGGCATATTGCCGATGTGCCAGGATACGGGGACATGCATAATAATGGGCAAGAAGGGCCACCGTGTATGGACCAGCGGAAATGATGAGTCAGCTCTGGCGACCGGTGCATCGGATGCCTACACCACCTTTAACTTGAGGTACTCTCAGCTTGCACCGATTTCAATGTATGAGGAACGAAACACGGGAAATAATTTACCTGCGCAAGTGGATATTTACTCCTCCCAAGGTCAGATTTACAAATTAACGTTCGTTGCAAAAGGCGGCGGCTCGGCGAATAAAAGTTTCCTGTTTCAGCAAACACCCTCCATTCTTCATCCAGAGAGATTGGTTCAATTCTTAAAAGACCAATTCATGCTGCTCGGCACTGCCGCATGCCCACCTTACCACCTGGCGATTGTTATCGGCGGCACATCTGCCGAAATGAATCTGAAAACTGTAAAACTTGCGAGTATCAGAGCGCTCGATACTTTACCATCAACAGGGGGAAGTTCGGGACATGCGTTTCGGGACCTTGAAATGGAGAAAGAAATTCTTTCGCTTTCAAGAACCATTGGAATTGGAGCACAGTTCGGGGGCAAATATTTTTGTCATGATGTTCGCGTCATTCGGCTGCCGCGCCATGGTGCATCGTTTCCAATCGGGATCGGCGTCTCTTGCTCGGCCGATCGGCAGGCGAATGCTAAAATCACGCGTGAGGGAGTGTTTCTGGAAGCATTGGAGACCAATCCGGCACAATACATTCCAGATGTGGACGAGAGCTCACTAGGCAACGAGGTGGTATCCGTCGACCTCAATCAGCCCATGGAAAAAATCCGCGAGCTACTGAGCAACTATCCCGTCAAAACCCGGTTATCTCTAACAGGGCCAATCGTTGTTGCCAGAGACTTGGCGCACCTTAAAATTGCCGAGCGCTTGGATAAAGGGGAACCAATGCCTGAATACTTGAGGCACCATCCTGTGTATTACGCGGGGCCCGCAAAAACGCCCACTGGTTTCGCATCCGGATCATTCGGTCCAACCACCGCAGGGCGGATGGACTCTTATGTCGATCGTTTTCAAGAGAACGGAGGAAGTTTTATCATGCTTGCCAAAGGCAATAGATCTCAACAGGTCACAGATGCCTGCAAAAAGCATGGTGGTTTCTATTTGGGATCCATAGGCGGCCCGGCCGCCCGTTTGGCTCAAGATTGCATCCGAAAAGTGGAGTGCCTCGAATATAAAGAACTTGGTATGGAAGCAGTTTGGAGGATCGAGGTTGAGAATTTCCCGGCTTTTATCGTTGTTGATGACAAGGGAAACGACTTTTTTGCCAACATTGGACGCTGATCCGGTTTGATTGAGCCCCAATCTATTCTCCCAAGAGAAACAGTCCGTCTCGCAGCCTTAGGGTTTTTGGCCGACGGCCCTCGTTCCTACTCTTCGCTCGCTTCAGAAGTGAGAAATTTTACAAGCCGATACGTCGGGCCAACGCTTGAACTCATGACTTCTTCGATTGAAGTCCTGCGACAGGAGGGGCTGATTACCCTAATAGACCCGATGTCGGGCCCCGGACCAGATGCCCTTCTCGAGCTATCGGGCAGCGGAAAAAATGTACTCATCTCAATCCTGTCTACGGGACTTCAACCTCCAATTAACGATATTGCAAGATTGGTCTTGGCCTTAAAATTTCGTTTCCTTCATCTGCTCTCGAGTGACATGCAGCGAGACCAACTCAATAATATTATTGAAGCGAGCAAAACAGACCTCACAAGACTTTTGGATCTAAAATCAAAACATAATCATGATCCAGGGTTTCTGTCGGAGTGGCTGGAACATGATATTGGCCAGATTGAGGAGAGATTGTCCTGGCTCACAGATTTTATCAATACGCTCGAGGCGACAAAAATTTGAGGGGAGATGATTACAAACAAACCCGGTATGCACTGAGTTTATTTATGTATAGTCTTCCGCTCAAACAATTTTGATTCGAGATTTGTTAGTAGCCTTGTCCGATACTGATACCGAAACCACCAGAGGCCTTCCTCCCAATCTCAGAGTCGCACGTTTCCTAGCGGTGATCATGACAATCGGATGTCTCGTCTGGAATCTTGATCTTCTTACGCTCATCAACATGGCACCGATCGAGGAGTCATTCCAATCATTTGTTCTCGGCCTGGCACTGCCTGTTACATTCCTAACCTATGGATTTATGCGACAAGCCCCAGAAAAATTAATCTGGTACGACGTGATTTTAGCGGGTTCAGGGCTCATTCTGTTTTGGTACATGAGCTACAACTTTTTGGCTCTCAAAGAAGATGGTTACGCAAACAGCACCAAGGAAGTGATAATTCTCGGGTGGATCGCAGCAGCACTCGTAATAGAAGGATTGAGACGTTCGGCAGGTACAGTTTTATTGTGTGTAGTTGGTGTCTTCATGGTTTACGCACCAATTGCCCATTTGGTTCCAGGCCAACTCGTTGGACTCGACTTACCTCTTTGGCAAATTGGGATGAACCTGGGCTTCAATCCAAATGCCCTCTTTGGCGCACCTCTAATCGTCTCTACCACCATCGTGATTATGTTTATCTTCATGGGCCAGGTCCTTCTGAAGGCCGGAGGGAGCGAATTTTTCACTGATATCGCAATGGCCACAATGGGGCGAAAACGAGGAGGAGCTGCCAAAATATCAGTCGTAGCTTCGGCGCTATTCGGAACCATTTCAGGGGCTGCGGTCTCCAATGTCGTTGTTACCGGGGTGATTACAATCCCTCTGATGAGGGAGTCTGGCTATCGAGCAACGCATGCGGGTGCAATAGAGGCGATTGCCTCTACAGGCGGACAAATGATGCCTCCAATAATGGGCGCAGCCGCTTTTATGATGGCGGAAACTCTCGAAATTCAATATAGCGAGATTGTCATCGCAGCCATCATTCCCTCACTTCTCTATTATTTTGCAACTTTTACCCAAGTTGATCTTATAGCCGCTCGGGAAAATATTAAGGCCCTAACCATTGATCTGCCAGCACCAATTCAGGTTTTAAAAGAGGGCTGGTATTTCCCGCTACCCTTTGTTCTCCTTATCTATATGCTTTTTTGGGAAAATCAGCCTGCAGGAGTTGCTGCAGTCTGGGCCGCAGGATCGTTAGTCATTTTGGGTACTTTGTTCTCCTATAGAGGCAAAAGGATCCGACTTTCTGACTATTATGAAATGTTTGCCGAAACCGGCACGGTTACAATTAGCCTTATTATGATCGTAGCAGCATCTGGGTTGGTCATCGGTGTGCTAAATATGACCGGGCTCAACCTGGCCCTACCAACAGCCCTCATTAGTTTGGCGGGTGATAACCTTGCTGTACTTCTCTTTATTGCTGCCCTCATATGTATCGTCCTTGGAATGGGTATGCCCACTGTTGTCGTCTATATTCTACTGTCTGCTCTCATCGCGCCCGCAATTGTTGAAGCAGGGGTCGACCCTGTGCCCGCTCATATGTTTATCCTTTACTTTGGAATGATGTCGATGATCACGCCGCCCATAGCTCTTGCTGCCTTCACCGCAGCAACTTTGACTAAGGCCGATCCGATGGCTACTGGGTTTATTTCAATGCGGTTCGGGTGGACTGCCTATGTAATCCCGTTCCTTTTCGTTGTCTCCCCAACCCTATTACTCTACGGGGAAGATAGTATGCAGATAGTGATCGATACGGTCACAGTCGGGATAGGAGTTTATGGGATTTCAGTGGCCGCGATTGGATTTTTTGGCAAACAACAACCTGCCTGGACCCGGATCCTTTTGATCCTTGCCGGCCTCGCTGCAATGATACCCGATCACGCTTTTGGCCTTAATTATTTGGCGGACATTATAGGGTCTGTCATCATTTTACTTTTATTATCAAAGGAACTTCTGGTTGGAAAATTAATTGCCAGCAAGTAAAGTCTGACGGAATAAAAAATCTTAAGAATTCGAAACAAGGGAGAGAGAAAATGAGATCCAAGATTTTTGGAGCAACGGTTTTTGCGCTAGTGCTGGTTGCAAGCGCCGCCTCCGCACAGAAAGTGGTCAGTGTTGCGACCAATCCACAAGGGACCCTCGGCTTCTTAACCGGGATCGCAGTTGCCAAGGTCGTCACAGCAAAAACTGATGTGACCGCGCGCGCGCAGCCCATGGCCGGTTCGTCAACTTATTTGCCAATGCTCAATCGCGGTGAAATCCATTTTGGGTTTACCAATGGTGGTGAACTTCAACATGCGGCGGGTGGGGTCGGTACTTTCGCTGGCAAAAAACAGGGGAATCTCCGTGCTATTGGCGTGATGTTTCCACTCCGTTCAGGTGTAGCGGTCGTGGCTGACACGGGATTAGTAAAAATTGCGGACCTTCAGAGATTTAAGGGGAAAAGAGCTCCCACCAAATATACCGCGCTGGCAATTATCCAGGATTTCATAGCCGCGGGTATGGCCAACGGTGGCGTTTCCTATGCTGACTTTAAAGGTGTTCCAGTTTCTGGTCTCGCGAAAGGAGCACTGGCACTCGGTCAAGGTAAGGTAGATATCGCTTGGGTTCCTGTGGGTTCCGGACTTGCTAAAAAAATAAATAATCAACTAAGAAATAGGGGTGGGATACGGTATCTTGATCTTGACCCATCTCCTGAAGCGCTGGCGAGGTTCAACAAAGTTTCGCCGGCCCTTAGGCTCAGAAAATTAAGCAATACAAAAATCGCAGGGATCAAGGCCCCCACACACGTGGCCGAGATGGATTACATAATGCTAACCGGCAAGCAAACCAGTGAAGACTTGGTGTATAGGGTAACCAAAGCCCTAATCAAGCATCAAAAAGATCTGGGCAAGGCATTTGGTGCCTTTAAACGAAATAAAGTCGCCGAAATGGGAATGGTTAGAGAGACTCCCTATCACCCTGGTGCAATCAAGGCTCTTAAAGAGGCTGGCATAAAAGTCAATATGTGACCCACGACATAATAGTAATTAACCCTCACTACACATGTAGTGAGGGTTTTTTTTATTCGACGTAGTCCAAGAAGCCCGCAATCGCCTCGTTAAACGCGTCAGGTTCCTCGAGATTAAGGGTATGACTTGACCATGGAAAAATAGCCAAGCCACAATCAGGAACGATTTTTTTTAACAACAACGATCCCTCAATACATGCGAGATCTTCGTCACCCACCAAGACCAATAGAGGCGGCTGGAATTTTTTTAGAGAGTCCTCCATTTCTGGTAACGTCGGACGCCTCCCTTGAACATTCCTCATTGTCATCGCAGACCCCAAGGGCGAGTGATGTTCTAATTCTTTCCTAAATTTCTTCCACCCTCTTGGATCTTTCTCTTTAAAGCGTTGACGCATCGGATAATCGGCATAGAGGGCTGCAGACTCTCTCATCGACTTTTCCTGAAACATCCCCACATTCTTTTCAATTACCGAGAGGTTTTCCTCCTTTTGCGCAGGATCAGAACCCCACCCAATGCCGGCAGCAATGACCGATTTTATACGATTTGGCGCTTGCAGTCCCATGTGCAAAGCGGTGTAACTTCCCATTGATAAACCAACAACACTAGCGATCTGCACCCCAAAGGCGTCAAGCACATCAAAAGCCTCATCAACAAGTTTTTGCTGCGAATAAAATTCGGCCTCGACAGGGACCTCAGAGGGCGGATAACCGCGCGCATTAAAGGCAATGCAGCGAAAACGACCCGACAAATAGGCCATTTGCGTGGCCCAGCTGCGGGCATCTCCTGCAAATTCATGAAGAAATAATATGGTTTCCTCGTGATCGCCTTCTATGAGCACGTCAAGAGCAATCCCATCTCTGGTTGTCACTACAGGCATATATTTCGCCCTATTTCTTCTCGTGCTGGTAACGAGGCCGATTTTCTGAGACTTGCCAAATCGGGGGCATAATATCGCGCCTAATGGTCTCGACTGGGGCTACGGGGAAAGCCGGGATAGGCCTCTCTCCTCTGACGGTAACGCGCTCCATTTTCCGCCGACTTGGATAGTAATCGTGAAGTGCCGAGTGCTGCACCAAACGGTTATCCCAACAGACAACCATGTCAGTTTCCCAACGATGGCGGTATTGATACTCATGCTGATAGACCTTTCGAAAGAGCAACCTAAGGATTGTCTCACTCTCATCAGGGTCCATATCCTTTATCTTGATCGTAAATTGCGGGTTAACGAAAAGCACCTTGCGCTTGGTGATGGGATGTTCAGTGACGACGGGATGGATCGGGTTTGGATATTCACGCTCATAGTATTGCACTCTTGCTCGATCTTCAGGCGAGTCGCTGAACCGCTCTCGGAAATTTTTGAAATCATGGACCGCCTCAAGACCTGAGATAAAATTTTGCAATTTATCGGATAGACCCTCATAGATTGCGCCCATATTTGCGAACGCTGTGTCGCCGCCAAATTCCGGAATTATCTTACAACTCAAAAATGTAGCTTTGGCCGGGCATTCCCGGAACGTCTCATCCGTGTGCCAAATATCAGTGCTATGAGCCGGGTTTCCCTCTTTATTGTCATACACAATAAGCTCAGGTGCATCTGCCGCATTTGTAGAGAAAGGATGGATCGACAAATCTCCCCAGTACCGACCAAAGCGTTTTAAATCTTCCGCGTCAATTTTCTGGTTCGGAAAAATCAGGACGCCATATTGAGCATGCGCCTCAATGAGGCCAGAAATAGTCCCAGCGTCCAATGGTTGAGTAAGGTCAACCCCAGTAATTTCTGCCCCTAAATAGGGTGCCACCTTTTTGATCGCAAAATTCGAAGAGACGCCCCTGCCATTAGTCATCGATAATCACCCCCGTATTTCCAAGGATCCGCCCAGTCCAGGATAAACTTGCTGACGCAGGATGTCACTGTAACTGAAATAGTCTAGGCTATCGCGGTGTTAGGAGGGCCGAACAAAATGGGGAAAAAAATTTGCGACGTGCTGGTGATTGGCGGCGGAGGTGCTGGCCTAGCTGCCGCAATCGAAGCCCGAGAGCTGGGCGCCGACACAATACTATTGGAGAAGAATCCCGCGCTGGGTGGCTCCACTGCCTGGTCCATCGGCTCCTTCACCGCCACCCAAACTCCGCAGCAAATTGCGGCGGGTATAGAGGACTCTCCTGATGAGCATTTCGAGGATATGCCAAAATTCTCAGGACCTCAGGCGGACAGGGATAATCCTGAGCTAAGGCGATTATTTGTCGATAATGCTAATGAGACCCTCCGTTGGCTCATGAAACATGGGGTTGAATTTTTCGGGCCGATGCCGGAACCACCCCATCGCAAACCTCGGATGCATAATGTGTTACCCAATTCTCGGGCCTATATTTCTCGGCTCGAGGCGCATGCCCGCAAAATTGGTGTCGAAATCAAAGTTAACTCTGCCGCGGAGTCCTTCCTCCGCAAAGGAGATAGGGTAACCGGAGTGGCCTGCAAAAATGGGGCTCAAATCTTTTCTCCAGTCACTGTTCTCGCCAGTGGCGATTACTCAGCAAGCGCCAATTTCAAAAGAGAATATATTTCTGAGGAAATATCCAAAGTAGACGCCATGAACCCGACCGCAACCGGGGATGGTCACACGATGGCCCTGGCCATAGGCGGTCGGATTATTAATGGGGATATCTTGTCAGGTCCCAATTTGAGATTTATTCCGCCGGAAAAGGAGACGCTTCAACGTATGCTCCCCGCTACGCCTTTTATGGCAAAATCTATGCGAATTGCGCTGAAATATGCACCAAACTGGATATTACGACCCTTTGTCTTGCGTTTCACTGTGACATCTATGGCCCCCGAGCTCGATCTATTTCGCAACGGAGCTTTACTCGTGAACAAACTGGGTGAACGTATTTCTGGAGATGCGGGAAAACTCGGAACAGAAATTGCGAAACACCCTGAAAAAATCGGCTATGTTCTGATGGATAAGGATCTTGCAGCCCGCTACAACGCTTGGCCCAATTTTATAGCGACAGCACCCGGAGTTTCATATGCCTACTTCGACGATTTCAAAGCCACAAGAAAAGATATCTTTTTTGAATCGAATACAATCAGAGACTTGGCAAACAAACTGGGTATGGATCCATCCAAACTTACCGAGTCAATTGACGCTCATAACGAGGAGGCTAATCACAGATTTTCTAGCGCACCTTTCTATGCTTTGGGGCCTGCAAAGAGCTACATCGTCCTTACTGACGGAGGATTGGCGGTCAACGAAAGTCTCCAACTTCTGGGGGACAAGGATCTTCCAATTCCGGGGCTTTATGCCGCTGGATCATCTGGCCAGGGCGGTTTAATGCTAAAAGGTCACGGACACCATATTGGCTGGGCATTTACGTCGGGGCGCATAGCCGGGAAAAACGCTGCACGAGAAGCACTGCGTAAAAACTAATTTTTCGTGTACCCGGGTATGAATTCAGCCAGATCTATGTTTTCAGATCCCGGAACAGAAATTTCTTCTGGGTAATTGTCCTTGCGCGTCGCATCAATGCCCATTTTCGTGACCAAATGGGATCCACCCGCAGGGTCATAAGAGGCCGGGTCCAAGGGCGAACCCTTCGCATAAGGAACAAAAAAGACATCTCGGTCGGCGCGCACCCGGGTGGAAATTGCGTGCAAAACAGAGGTGTCGTCGTAGACATCAACATCCTTGTCGACGATGACAACAAATTTCAGGAAAGGATCTGCGACAAAGGCTGCCATCGCAGCCTGCTTCGCTTCCCCTTCGATCATTCGATCAATAGCAATGAAGCACATAAAGCGAAATCTGCCCGATCTCGGCACTGCCACCTTTGTAACAGTTGGACAAGCGATCCTCACTGTCCTTTCAATGAACGGAGTTCTTATAATTCCCGAAAGCAGTAAATTATCAGCATGCCCGACAAAAGCGTTCTGGTAGAGAGGATTTTTACGATGGGTTATCGCCGTAATTTCTAAAACCGGATTCATCCGTTCCGGTCCGTAGGTTCCTGGATATTCGCCAAATGGCGCTTCAGATCTTCTTTCACCCGGCCGCGTGCAACATTCAATAACAATTTCCGCACCAGCAGGAACTTGAAGAGGAATAGTTTTGCAATCAACCATCGGAACCGGCTGCTGCATCATCCCACCCGCAAGGTGCAGTTCATCGACCTCCAAAGAGGAGAAACAAAGAGAACCTATGAAAAAGGCCGGATGATGGCCGATCACAATAGCAACAGGACAACCTCTTCCCTTATTTTCATATTTTTTCCAAATGACATTAGCATCTGCTGTCTCTGAGAATTGGACACCCAAAAGGTTTCTTTCATGCACCTGGTGACGGTAAATACCCACGTTGTTGATACCAGTTTCAGGATCTCTCATAACAGAAAGTCCTGCTGTGACATACTTACCAGCGTCCAGCTCATGGTAGGTGCAGACAGGAAATTTACCCATGTCAATTTGATCGCCAGTTAATATAACTTCTTGAACTGGCGCTTGTTGGACAGTGATAGGAGGAATGGGATTCTCTTGCCGAGCTGAGCATTCAGCGAGGAAATCATCGATATCTCCGTCTTCCATACCCAGAGCGTAGCGCAGTCGCTCAAACCCGGCATGCATGTTGGCAACCAATGGCACCTGCGATCCCTTTACATTCTCAAAAATGACGGCTTTGAAATGATTATCGGCCTCTAGCCTATGCAAAATGCCGGATACACCAAACTCTGGATCGACCTCCTTCGTTATCTTAAACACCTCTTCGGGGTGGTTTTCTTCCAAATATTTCAAATACCCACGCAAATCAGGCGTATAGGGCGCATTAGAACCTTCAACCATCTTCCTTCGAACTCATTCCTTTGATTTGGGGGGGTCGACAGGACCACCCGAATCCATCCAAGCTTTCATACCCCCCGCAAGATGCGCGACCGGAAACAGACCCATATCTTGGGCTGTCTTAGCGGCCAGGGCAGAACGCCAGCCACCTGCACAATAGAAAATGAACTTTTTTTCAAGCACGAAAACATTCTTATGATAAGGGCTCTGAGGATCAATCCAAAATTCAAGCATACCACGCGGAACATGATGGGCGCCCCTAATCTTTCCGGTTTTGGCAACCTCACGGATATCTCTGAGATCGATAAATACTGAGTCTTCAGCATCGAGATGGGCTTGCGCCTGGCTGACATCAATCGTTTCAACGGCCGAGTCCGCTTCAGCCACCATTTCCATTACCGACTTGATTTTTTTTCTCACTCGATATGTCTCCGCTAATGAATATGTCCCGCGTGCAATCGATTAGGACCTTTTTCCCAGTACCATTTACCCATAGCAAGGTAAATCTCCCCCAGGGAGAGACGAACTTTTCCTTCCGAGAACTCTCTCCATAAAGATGCGACATTAATGAATACTCTCTCCCTGTCGATCCAATGCGTAAAATGGTCGGCTATAATCTCCTCGGCAGCATCTACCCAGGCCATCCCCGAATCAAATCTTGGTCTCGCTAAGGTGAAAAGCTCAACGAGATACTGCCTTAGGCTTGAAACCGAATTTTTATCGCCGACCGGCCCATGACCGGGAACAACAACTGCAACATCCCACGCAAGTATCTGATCGCAAGCAGCAATCCAATTATCGATAGGACCTGCCCAGATAATTGGGTGTCCGCCTGAGAAAATAATATCTCCTGTATACACAAGATTTTGGTCCGGCAGCCAAACAAGCGTATCCCCTGAGGTGTGGGCTGGCCCCACGTTCAGTAACTCAACTCTTTTATTTCCAACCAAGATATTTTTTTTTCGATCGAAGGTTTCTGTCGGCAGGACATTCTCGATCCCTTCAAAATTGAATTTCCGTCCCATCAACTCATGAATGAGGCGACCAAATTCACCATATTCTTGCCAATTAGAGGTAATTTTTGTGAAGGCTTCCGGAGGGCGCTTTTGCATCTCCTTTTTCGTTGCCGCAGATGCCACTATACGAGCCGTCTTAACCAACTGATTACCGTAAGTGTGATCGCCGTTTGCGTGGGTATTGACGAGTACATCGATATCCTTCGCCGCAGGAACAGCTTTCCTCATTTCTGCCAACATCTTCCCGGTGAGGGAAAGATCAAATAATGTATCCACGAGAAGGGTCTCTCCGCTGTCTTCAATAAGCCCGGAATTGCTCCACCCCCAGCCTCCATCAGGCTGCAGAAAGGCCCAGCAACCATTGCCTAAATCGTGCAAGCCATGCGAAAACGTAAAGTCTGTCATCAGAAAATTACCTGCATAAAATGTCCGTTCCGATCCTCAGTTGCCTTTCTGCCCAATTAATTAAGTCCTACCACGAGCAGGGCTTTTGGAAAAACGAGACCATATATGAACTGGCCAAGCGCTGGGCCTTGAAAAACCCTGACAGTATTGCGATCCAAGATCGGTTCAATACCCTTACCTATTCAGAACTTTTAGACGCAGCAGACAATCTAGCTGGCTGGCTGGATCAAAAGGGCATTTGTCCGGGCGAACGAATAACTTTTTGGATGCCAGATCGGATCGAGAGCATCTTGATTGTACTCGCTTCATCCAGGGGTGGCTATGTCGTTTGTCCCTCTCCACACAGAAATCATACGGTTGAGGAAGTATGTCAACTTGTTGACCGAATGAGAGCATCGGCTTTTTTTTATCAAAGCGGTTTTGGATCCGATGCTTCCGGCCAAAATACTTCAGATCTTATTGGAAATCGTCCAACTATTCGGTGTTTTACAGAAATCCCTCCACCAGGAGCAGACATGTTACTTTTTAACGGTCTCCTTAACTCAAAGGAGATACCGCCACCTGAAATTACCGAGCCCGACCGCGTCAGCTATATCGCGTTTACCTCCGGATCCACCGGAAACCCAAAAGGCGTGATGCATAGCGATAACTCCCAACTCGTTACAGCCCGGGGCCAATCCTCGGACTGGCAAATTGATACCAACTCTGTGGTTTATTCGATGAGCCCATTCAGCCACAATCTTGGTATGGGAGCATATCTCACAACCTTAACGGGCGGCGGCCAGTTTGTGATCCACGACCGACAACGTGGGGAGAGCAACCTAGACCGAATTATAGAGGTGGGCGCAACCTATCTCGTGGGCGTGCCTACACATGCAATCGATATTCTAGAGCAAGCCTCCAAGAGGGGCCTGCAGAAGTTGGGAAAAGTATCTGGCTTCCGAATATCGGGAGCTGCGGCCCCTAAAACTGTTTTCTCAGAACTTTTCCATATGGGAGTCATTCCTCAAAGTGGTTATGGTATGACCGAGACAAATGGCCACCAATACACACTCCCAAATGATGACATTAATTTGATCACTGAAAGCAGCGGAAAGGCCTGCCCGGGCTACGAAATTCGGATCTTTGATCCAGAAAACCCAGAGATCGAGTTGTCCCATGGCGAAATTGGCCTTGTTGCCGGCAAGGGGGCCAGTCTGATGCTGGGTTATTACGATGATCAAGTCGCCACAGAAACATCTTTCAATGCAGCCGGTTGGTTTCTAACCGGCGATTTGGGGTGGATCGATCATAAAGGATATCTGCGTCTTACCGGAAGACGGAAAGAAGTAATCATCCGAGGTGGACATAACATTAACCCTGAGCACATTGAGGAAATCGCAATGCGCCATAGCCATGTCGAAAGAGCGGCAGTTCTGCCAATCCCTGACGACAGACTGGGTGAACGGGCATGTATCGCCATCATGTTGAGGGATGGTGTGAGTTTAGAGTTTGATGAACTCCTCACACATCTTCGTGAAAACGGTCTGTCCCGCTATGACATGCCTGAGTTTGGAGTTCATTTGACCGATATTCCCCTTATGAGTAACGGGAAAATCGAAAAGAGAGCTATTTTGAAGGAGCTAATAGATGGTGCGCTCCTTCCCACGGCGATTGGTAAAAGAAAATAGGCATGCGCGCTGTCCTAATAAATCAATTTGGATCATTCAAAGATGCGATCCTTGAGGAGACCTTGGACCCGTTGCCTAAAGCCGGTGAGGTACTAGTTGAGATTTATGCTACGGCAGTAAACTACGTGGATCTCCTTCTGATAGCGGGGAAACACCAGTCACGTCCCGCAACGCCCTACATTCCGGGCAAGGGTCCGGCAGGTATTGTCTCATCGATAGGCGACGGCGTAACAGACCTTACCCCGGGTGACCGTGTGATCGCCATGTGCGAACCGGGTGGTGGTTATGCCGAAAAAATCGCACTTCCAGCCACCCAATGTCATAAAATTCCAGATACACTCACATTCAGCGAGGCCGCCGGAATGGCGTTGGTTTTTGACACAGCTTGGTTTGCATTACGTGAACGTGCCCGAATGCAGAAGGGCGAAACTGTTCTAATTCTGGGGGCTTCAGGGGGCGTCGGTTTGGCAGCAATCGAGCTGGTAAAGGCCCTTGGTGGCAGAGCACTCGCAGGGATCAGCAGCCGGAACAAAGAACGATTAGTCCTCGAGGCTGGCGCAGATGAGGTTATATGGCTCGACAACGAAAACATCCATGATGATTTACGGAAACAGGTTTTCGCTGCTACGAACCATAACGGGGCGGATATTATTATTGATCCTTTAGGGGACCGGTTTTTAGGCGCCGGATTACGAGCTCTTGCCTGGTGTGGACGGCTTGTCATAATCGGGTTTGCCGCAGGTTTGATACCATCCATCAAGGCCAACTACCTACTCGTCAAAAATATTGAAGTTTCTGGACTGCAAATTGGTGATTATCGAAAGAGAACGCCGAACAAAACGGCACAATGCTTTAACGAAATTTTTGCGTTATATCAAAACGGAGAGATTAAACCACTCCCAATAGAGGTGCTTCCGATAGAACAGTTTCAAGATGCCCTGGAGCGTGTCGAAAGAAGGGAAGTCCAAGGAAGAATAGTGCTAGAGCAGCTGCGCTAAAGGTCAATTGGGAATGGACGGCGCTGCCTCTCGATGCCACAATTATGATAGTTTGTGATTTTCGGAGCTGCAAAATGGATACTATCAACCCACTCGATTACATTCCGGATGAACCACACCCATTTCGCACAGACCCTCCGGGCACAGTAAAAGAAATGCCGAGCCCTCGTGAAATCCATCATGTTCATATATTTTCGGATACTAATTACGATGCCATGGTTGAGTTTTATACATGGCTATTCAACGCAGAAATTATTCGGGTCAATCCAAATGGTCTTACGTTTATTTCTTACGATGATCATGATCACCGCGTAGTAATCGTAAAACGGAAAGGCTGGGGCACCAAACCAGGGCGCCCCATTGGGGTTTCCCATTTAGCATTTGCTTACGCGAGCTTGGGAGAGCTCGTGTTTATTTACAAAAAAATGAAGGAAAAAGGATATAAGCCAGTTTGGACCAATAACCATGGAAACTCGACGTCATTCTATTATAAAGATCCAGACGGAAACATGGTTGAAACCCAAATGGACAACTACACGACTTTGGAAACGCAACAGTATAAACGCTATTACCAGTGGTCTGATGATTTCCTTGAAAATACTGGAGATGGAGATTTTGACCCGGATAAAATGGTCGAACTCTATGAGTCTGGAGTCTCAGATAAAATCCTTTGCAGTCGGCATGAAGTTGCCCGCTTGGTAAAAGAAGGAAAACTCTAAATCTTCGGATCCGGGCAACCGTGCCCGAGGGCAACATTTCCATAGAAGCTAGATTGAATATCCCATACCAGACCAAAATGTTGGGCAATGGCATGCACGTCCCTCCACGCGCGCTGCATCGGGTGAGTTGTCTCGAGACCCCGGCCACCTGAGAGTGGCAGTAAGGTATCGACAGCATCGCAACACATTTTTGCGGAGTGCCCTAGGTTAATTCGATATCGGACCCGTTCTTCGATAGAATATTCTTGTCCTGCCTTTCCCTTGGCCACGACATGATCAAGCTGACGTTCAATGACTGCATCAGCAGCATCAACCAGGGCCGCGGCTCGCGCGATACGTTCGTGGACGGTTGCTACTTTTGTCAGATTAGCGCCTGTCACTGTCTGCCGACTTGTCATGTCTACAATCATGTCTTCCAAAGCACCCCGCGCAGCACCCATGGCGGGCCCAATAAGGTTAAAGGGCGAGATTGCAAAAAGCGGCAATCGATAGAGATAGCTTCCACCGGCGGCAACAGAACCAGGCGTTTCGAACCCGCGGGTCACTTTCGTGTCAAGCATCCGATGTTTGGGGACGAGGACCTGATCCACCAAAATATCATTGCTTCCAGATCCCGTTAGACCGTTACTATGCCAGGTGTCTTCAACAATACAGTCAGCCAGATCAACCATTACAAAATAAACATCGGGCGGACCTTCACCATCTTCTTTCGGAATTGGAAGGATAAGAAGTGCCCACTTACAAAAATTAACCCCGCTAGAAAAGCGCCAGCGCCCTGACACCAAAAGTTCTTCTCCTCGACGCTCAACTTTCGTGTCGGTAGCCAAAAATGACGTCGCAACCAACGTCTTGGGATCATCAGCCCAGATTTCAGCCTGACAATCATCGGGCATCATCCCGCCCATCCATCCATGACAAGCTAGTATTACCGCAACCCATGCGGACGAGGCACACCCCTTTCCAAGCTCACGTGAAAACAGGGTATGAGCGCCAAAATCTAGTTCCATTCCTCCATAACGCTTTGGCTGAAGAGCCCGATAAAAACCAGCTTCGAGAAAGAGCTCATGGGTTTCATCGAGTAACCTGCGCTTGGTTTCAGTGTTCTGGGCGTGTTCCTTTAAAAATGGAACCAGACTAGCGGCCTTTTTGATCAGAAGATCTCTTGGCTCTGTCGTATCATCAGAAAATTGAATTGCTGTCGCCATCAAATCTAACCGTTTAACTCCATGGGGATTAATCCAGGCCCTTTATTACACGTAACGGCACCTGTTTCCAAATCATAGTGATGTTGAGTAAAGGTTCCGCCGCGCGCCTCCCTAACAATAAAAGCAATACTCTGTGTGTCGCCTGCATGTTCTTGGTGGATCGACCCCGGAGGGACAACATCAATGTCCCCAGGCCCCATTTGATGGGCCCCGAGCTTCCTTATAATTGCAGGCCCCGTGTCTTTGTCTCCACCGTCTATTCGTTCAAAACGGTGCATAGTCTCATGACCGGTAATAAGCCCGTAAAGGGTCCATTTATCACCGTGATCATGAACATTTGTTACCAAATTTGGCTTGCGGACTGTTGCATTGAGCACGAAGCCGTACTCTGGGTCCTCGTAAAATAACAAGTTCCGGACTGTGGGCGCTGTTTCAACAGTGGCCGGCCAAGATTGAGACGCCTCTCTCAACATGGGGTCGGCCAGAAGAGGCAACATCCTCTCCTTTATTTTATGCCATAAAGGCTCACCCCTCAGATCCGAGGCGAACAATCCTCTGACATCATCCACAAAACCTGCTGCTGCGGGTAAACTTGGTTTTTTCATTTTGGACCTCTTGGCATGACAACTTAACATAGCAGCCCGAAAAGGAAACTTCTGACATCCGGTTCCCTCGCCGATAAATGACCCCTAGAATAATCGAAAAGGTCTTGGAGTCAGATAACAATGTTTGCGCAACTAAACCATATTGCAATCACCAGTGATCACTATGCTATCAACGCAAAATTTTACGAAGCTTTATTCGGCTTGAGAACATCGAAAAATCCACGACCGGCTCGCGCCTGTGTTGTAAGCGATGGAATTGTAGGAATGAATATAATTCCAAGACGAGAGGGCCGAACATCAGGCTTGGATCACTTTGGATTGCAAGTCGAAGATATTGACGAAGCAAAGGCACGGATTACGAAATTTGATCCGTCAATCCGGACACTAAAAAGACCCCCGGTTCGGCCATTCGCCGCCTACAGCGCGCATGACCCAGACATAAATATTTTCGACTTGTCCGCCAAGAGCCTACAAATGCAAAAGGACGTCTATGCGGATCAACTTGATCGAACGCAACGGCGTTTCAGCCATTTCGCACTTCGAACCGCGAACGCTGAACGCTGTGCAGAATTTTATCAAGAAGTCTTCGAGCTTAAACTCTTGAATAAAAAGCAAGATGATCCAAATTTCTATCTTTCAGATGGAAATATGACCCTTGCTATCCTGAAGTGGGACATAGATGACTATTACGGAATGGATCCGCAACGCACGGGGCCTGACCATATTGGTTTTCAAGTTGAAAGTATTGATCAGGTCAGAGAGGACCTTGAGGACTTGACCGGGCAGAATCCCCACATGAGGATCCGAGCTCTAGGGTATGGAAGTGAAGGTGAGGCAAGACTTGAGCTGTTTAAACGCTGTCCCCTCAATCAATTTCATATTACTGACATAGAAGGGGTATATGTCGGAATATCCGAACAATAAGGCAGGGAAAAGTTATAAAAATGGAGGCAAGCCATGGCAATCGAAATTATTGATGTAGTTGAAGTCGGCAAACGTGAAAAAAAGAGAACCCGGGTTTTTGATACCCGAAAAATGCACGCCTGGGTGCATTATTACCCAAATCCGGGAGATCACGACGACATGCATTGCCACAATGAAGACCAAACCTTCATATGTTTTGAGGGGCAATGCACAATGCATTTTCCCGACGGGAGCAAATCTGAGCTTAACCCGGGTATGGCAGCACTGATACGAGGCGGTTCTTTTTACCGCCTAGAAAACACGGGCCAAGGACCGATGATCATGATGGGAAACAGGTCTGGCCAGCAAGACAATATAAAGATAATTGATTACGAAACTCGACGGGACGTCCGTCAGAAATATGGAGACGGCAAGGTGCACATCCACAATGATGGATCCAGTGAGCCAATGGGTGCCGGTTAAAAAATCAGTCTAAACTGTTGTCCTTATTCAAAGGTGCTCGCATAATTTCCGCGAGCATCATGGACTTCATATCCCCACGACAGGTTGCAATAATCTGGCTGTCATGCTTCTGAACTGAAGCGGCGCATCGGTAACTGCCAAACAAATACAATCTTCACCGGGGACAGCATACGGTCGATGGGTAATGCTAGCATCAACTGACTGCATGTCCCCACGTTCATATAGCCCGAGGTGGTCTTCAAAAGCACCACGCAGGACTAAGGTGATTTCGTCACCCCCGTGGCTGTGCTCCGGGACCGGCTTGCCCGCTGGAATCCGTAAAAGGCGTGCCACAGTTCCATCCGATTCCGCGCACACAACAACCTGATGCGCGACGGGGCCCAGCCTTTTCCACCTCACAGAGTCAAGGTCCCCTCCCGTGTAATCTCGCAGTGGTTTCGGTAGACAGACAACTTCAAGAGAATCCACCTCTATCCGATTCCTCCTTCGTTCACCCTCTTCTAATCGGGAGAGAACCGAATCTAGGGTACTTGGTTCCACCACCTCGTCCGACAGCTCCTTTAAAACCGAACCGGCTAGTGTCTCCAAGCCAGACGCAACTCTTCTGCATTGCGGACACACAGATAAATGAGTTGCAATCGCTATGCTCCAGGCCTCTCCAAGAGCACCACTGACATAATCCAAAAGCATCTCTTCCCGTGGATGATGATTGATCGTCATCGAATATCTCCAATCTCAGATCTAATATGTTTCATGGCCAACCTAATTCTCGATTTCACAGTTCCTAGAGGAATTCCCAATCGCTCAGCCACCTCCACATGGGGCAACTCTTCCATAAAGCTTAGCTTGAGCACCTCTTGTTGTTCGGGCGATAACGACTCCATACATTGACGAAGTCGCAAGGCCTCCTCACTCCGCGAAATGACGTCTGAAGGTTGCGGTTCAGGTTCAGGCACGAAAGCTGGATCTTCAAAATCCGGCTCTGGCCTGTGCCGTTTTCTCAAAAGGTCGATGCGTTGGTTCCGAGCTATCGTGTAAAGCCAGGTACTGGCTGACGCCTTGCCAGGATCAAATTGCTCTGCTTTTCTCCAAACTCGAATGAAGGTTTCCTGCACCACTTCTTCAGCTAATTCCGGTCCAACGCCGTTTCTCATAGCGAACGACTTTATTTTTGGTGCGAAAGCCGCGAATAACTTTTTGAAGGCCCCCCTGTCGCGCTTAGTCGCAATTAGGACCAAATAATCTTCCATGGATTCAGTATTCATTGGCACAGAGGCAGCAAATAGCCTTTCCCTCTCCGGTTTGAAAGCCTTGACACCCTGACTCTTACTTACTCGACCTTGCCGCGCAACTCTGGAAACCGCGCCTAACGCGTATTTATGTTCCGACAACAACTCCGAAGGTCTGCTTGATCCTATGTCCATAGGTTCAGTACGTACTGTTCTAGACTTTAGATCACATCTCACGTTCGCCTTGGAATTTGATTTCAGCCGAAATTTAACTGGATAGCCTCTCAACAATTTGGTAGTTGACTGAGTCTATGACTTCCACGAATCGAATGAGAATTGCTGTAATCGGATCCGGCATATCGGGCCTCTCCGCGGCCTGGCTCCTTGATCGTCGGCACGATGTTACACTTTATGAGCAAAACCAGAAGCTGGGGGGCCATTCAAATACGCTTGAAGCGCTATTCGATGGAACCAAGGTTGATGTTGATACAGGTTTTATCGTCTACAACACTCTAAATTATCCGAATTTGGAGGCGTTGTTTCAGTATCTGGGGGTGAAAACTAAGGCTAGCGATATGTCTTTTTCCGCTTCTCTCGGGAACGGGTCTCTTGAATACTCAGGCACCAACCTTTGGGGCCTTTTCGGTCAACCTAAAAACTTGTTCAGGCCCTCATTTTGGAAAATGTTATGGGATTTGAAGAGATTTTATCGGCAAGCCCCGAATCAGCTCAAGGATGGAACCCTCAAAAACCTGACACTCGGAGAATATCTGACAGAAAATATGTACTCTGCGCCATTTGTACAAAATCACATTCTCCCGATGGGAGCAGCCATATGGTCAACCACACCGCAAGCGATGAGAGACTATCCTGCTGAGGCGTTCATTCGTTTTTTTGAGAGCCACGGTTTACTGACGATCTCTGGAAGACCCGAATGGAGGACGGTCGACGGCGGGAGTAAACAATATGTTAAGCTTTTAGAGCAAAACTTTTCAGGTAAAACAAGAATGTCTGGTGTGACTAAGGTAGAACGTTCGGCGGACAACGTTCGCGTCACTAGTATCGATGGACAGACCGATGTTTTTGATCATGTTGTTATTGGGACTCACGCCGATCAAGCCCTAAAACTTCTGCAAGATCCCAGTCCAGAAGAACAATCACTTCTGGGAGTTTGGCGTTACACTAAAAACACGGCGGTGCTGCACTCCGACCCAGAACTCATGCCCAAGCGCCGTCGGGTTTGGGCAAGCTGGAACTTTATTCAAAAGCAGTCCGAAGCCCAATATACTCCTCTATGCGTTACCTACTGGATGAACTTGCTGCAATCAATTCCGGAGGCATATCCATTATTTGTAACTCTTAACCCGCCGTCAGACCAAACCATCCACGGGACACACTCTGTTGTTGATTATGAACATCCTTTTTTTGACTCGGCTGCTTTAAAGTCCCAAGGTGAATTGTGGTCCCTGCAAGGCAAACGAAGAACCTGGTTCTGTGGAAGCTATTTTGGGTACGGGTTTCATGAGGATGGGCTAGAGTCCGGTTTGTCCATTGCCGAGCAACTCGGAGAGGTGGAGCGTCCCTGGAAAATTCCCGACGGGAAGTCCAGGATACAAATCTCGTAGTCGAAAATGGTAGTTTAACTCATACCCATGCAATCTTGTTTCTATGAAGGCTTAGTCACCCACCGGAGATTTCGTCCAAAATCCCATCATCTTCGTTACAATGTCTGCGCGGTGTTACTAAACCTTGATGAATTAGAAAGTCTCGACTCATCCCTTTTGGGGTTCTCATATAATCACTGGGCACCGATGGCGTTCCATGATCGCGATCATGGACCCCTGGATGGGTCACCATTGCGGCCTTGGGTTCAGACGAAGTTAAGGGAAGCCGGATTACTGGAGGATTGTAAGGCCATCACTATTCTCTGTTACCCGCGTCTTTTCGGATATGTTTTTGATCCACTGAGCATATATTTTTGCTATGACCAGGATAATGCGCTTTTTGCAACGCTTTATGAAGTCTGCAACACCTACTCAGAAAGACACACATATGTTATTCCGGTCGATTTGAGAGGAAAAAAAGCCATAACTCAAACATGCCCCAAAAAACATTATGTATCTCCATTCATCGACATGAGCGGCACTTACAAGTTCACGATGTTGCCACCCGATAACAAAATGAAGTTTGCCATTCGTTACGAGGACAATAATACCCTTGTGCTAGCAGCCTCGTTTGTCGCTCAGGCAACGCCGCTTTCGAGTGCTTCAGTTATAAAATTTGTGTGCTCCTCGCCCTTCCAATCCTTTAAGGTGATCCTGGGGATCCACTTTGAAGCCCTTAAGATGTGGATCCAGAGATTTCCTGTGTTCTCTCATACGCACAAGTCCGAGAGGGCAACCTCAAGCGTTCACGTCCCCTCTCGCGAAAAGGATCCGATATCATGACCACAGGCGATAAAAAGGATAGCAAAAACGCCTTCGGATTTTCTTGGCAAAGGCAGGTGCTCAGCCGGATCCTAGCGAATATCCAATTTGGCTCGATCACGGTTAAAACGCCAGAAAAACAAATCTTAAAATTCAGTGGTCCCAATCAGGGTCCGCAAGCCGATATAACGCTTAAAACTTGGCGCGTGCTTTTAAAAACGATTATTGGAGGCCACTCAAATTTTTTTGAGGCTTTTCGAAAGGGTGAGTGGGAAACATCAGACCTAACCGCTCTCCTACTGTTTGGGGAACTCAATGAGACGTCGGTGGATAAAGTGATGAAGTCGTCCCTTTGGCGCCGGATTATTGAGCAAATAACTCATAATGCAAAACGAAATTCTAAGAAGGGAAGCAAAAAAAATATTGCTTCTCACTACGACCTCGGAAACGAATTTTACAGTTGCTGGCTCGATGAGGGAATGACTTACTCATCTGCACTTTTTGAGGATGGAAATGAAACTCTTTTAGAGGCACAACGACAAAAGTATTCTCGGATTGCTGATAAAATAGGACTCAAGGCAGGAGAACGGCTCCTCGAAATAGGATGCGGATGGGGGGGGTTTGCGGAACTCGCTGCGCGTGAATTTAAGTGTCATGTCACCGGGCTAACTTTGTCCCGAGAGCAGGCCAAAAGCTGCAAGGACCGGATGGTGGCGGCGGGAGTTAGCGGGAATGTTGACATAAGACTAGAAGATTACCGTGATGTAAGAGGTCAGTTTGATAAGATCATCTCAATAGAGATGCTCGAAGCCGTCGGTGAGAAATATTGGCCCCGTTATTTTGAGAGTATCCGGGATCGATTGGTTCCAGGTGGGAAAGCCGCAATACAGTCGATCACAATCGAGGACGATGTCTTTGAAAATTATAAAAGGAATCCGGATTTCATCCAGCAGTTTATCTTTCCCGGCGGAATGCTGCCAACGGCGTCTGCAATAAAAAGCCATATTTCTGCAGTTGGCCTATCGCTGAGCGACGCTTATTTCTTCGGAAAATCTTATGTAAAAACGCTACAGCTGTGGGACAAAGAATTTAATAACAATTGGGCTCAGATCGAACCCCTCGGCTTTGATTTAAATTTTAAGAAAACTTGGTCCTATTACTTAAATTATTGTGCGGCCGGCTTTGTAAGCGGCCGTATTAATGTCGGTCAATTTTTGATCGAAAAGAGCTGACTCCTTTACCTAATTCAGTGATCCAATTTCGTTTCGGTGGCGTACAGGCGTCATACTTGTGTGATGCGACCCCATCGAGACCTGTCGAAATGAACTTCATCAAACCAATTGCAGAAACGTCTTCTGATTTCGAACTAGAACGTTATTTCAATGGCTGTTCTGTCGCAGAAGGAATCTTCGAAGATCGTTTCGGGAACATTCGGAAGTGCTTCACAGTGGTCATCAACGGGACTGTGGAGCGGGATACGCTGCATTTAGAAGAGAATTTTGAATACGATGATGGTTCAGAGGAAACTCGGGTCTGGACAATAAAGATCTGCGGGCAAGGGGAGTATGAGGGGCGAGCGCGCGATGTGATCGGAATCGCTCGCGGTAAGGTCAAAGGGAATTCGTTGCATTGGTCCTATAGAATGAGACTTCCCCTTGGAAAAAGATCATTACAGGTGCGTTTCGATGATAAAATGTGGCTCCTTGCAGATGGAAAGTTGTTGAATAGAGCGAGAGTTCTCAAATACGGCATTCTTGTCGGCTCTGTAACCATTGTTTTTTCTAAGATTGAGTCCGCCCCTGAGGGTCTGGCTGCGAGCCAATCCGTCGGTATAAGTAGATTAGCAATCGCCCGATAAGGGGTAATTTTGCCAGAAAAAGTCGACCTGAGTCCCAGTAGTCGATATGCTCTGTAATTTTGCCGTCCAGATTGAACTTTATGTGAGACATTCCCTGTATTACCCAGGGCTTCCCGAACAAAGCAGCGTCAAATTGCCAGACAAAGACGGCCTCTTGGCCTTTTTCGATGATCCGCGAAATAACGAATGTCACGGGCCCTACTTTCTCAAACATCTGTTGGAAAACCGTTCGCAGAGAGTTTAACCCCCGAACATCATGGAAGGGATCTGCAAACCGCACATCTGCCGCGACGAAGTTCGCAAATTCATCCAAATTTTCAGGCGAAACCCTCTCTAAATATCTGGCATATTCGTCCGCTCTAGTCATGAGGTTCTAACCATCCTTCGCGTTATTCGAAAAAATATCCAATCCGGACAGAAGCGTAAAATGCGCATCAGTGTCGCAAACCGCCATGGGAAAGTAATTTCAAATTTATTGCTGCTCAGCCCGCGAACTATATAGTCTGCAGCGGCGTCAGCCGTTATCAGTTCTGGCATTGGAAAATCATTCTGGTCAGTCAAAGGGGTTTTTACAAACCCCGGATTGATGAGCGAGAGCTTGATTCCAGCCTCATCCAGTTCGGGTTTTAGAGCCTCGGCAAGGTTAATCAGGCCCGCCTTTGTGCAGCCATAGGCTGCAGCGCTTGGTAAACCTCGATATCCCGCGACCGAAGCCACGATAGCGATGTGTCCTGACTTGCGCTCCAAGAATTCAGGCAGAATGGATGCAAGACCATGAACGGTGCCCATGACATTTGTCTCAACAAGCTGCCTAAAATCATCCACCGAAAAATTCAAGGCTTGAAACGGTTTGTGAGTACCCGCATTTAAAATAGCTAGTTGAATTGGGCCTAATTTCTGACCAATCTTAGTTACGACCTCCAGAGTTGCCGGCAAATCAGTAACATCCAATGGGAATATTTCGATCGACCCCTCCGCAGCCTCACACTGCAGAGCAACAAGGTCCTCTTCTGTGCGTGCACTCGCTGCGACATGCCACCCCTTACGTGCGAGCAGGAGAGCTGTTGCCCTTCCGATTCCCTTTCCAGCGCCTGTAACCCAAGCAATTTTTCGCATAGCACCTTCTTTCTGAGGATCCGGCTGACAAAATATCATACCTAGTTAAGCCACGTGTCTAGATTTTTTCTCCACGGACGTTAGAGTAATGAGAAGAACCCTGGGAGAAACCGTTTGGCCGATTCTGACATCTCTCTGATAGAGAAAATTTGCATTGAAAAAGGAATGCGAATGACAGGTCAACGTCGCGTTGTCGCGCGGGTTCTCTCAGAATCAGAGGACCACCCGGATGTGGAGGAAATTTATAAAAGAGCCGAGCGCCTTGATCCGCAAATTAGTATCGCAACCGTCTACCGAACATTGAGACTGTTCGATGCCGCAAACGTCATAGACCGACTTGAATTTGGGGATGGGCGTGCTCGCTATGAAATCTCATCAGACGAAACGCATCATTACCATCTAATAGATATCAAAACGGGTAAAGTAATAGAATTTGAGAATGAAGAGGTAGACAAGCGTTTGCAAGAAATCGCCAATCAGTTGGGATACCGGCTAATTGGGGACCGCCTTGATCTCTATGGAACGGCTTTGGAGCCAAGTGAAAAGGATCAGAAACCCTAAAAGCTCAGTCCCTTTGCGAGGCATTCATTATCCAGACGGGAATCAACCCCGCTAGTACAATCATTATAGCGGCAGGCGCCGCTTGTTCTAGAAGCTCGTCTTTAGCAAACTGATAAACCAAAGTAGAGAGAGTTTCGAAATTAAAGGGACGCAGGAGCAGTGTGATGGGCAACTCTTTCATCACATCAACGAATACAAGCAAACCAGCAACTAAAATTGAATTTTTGAAGAGCGGGGGACCGAGGGACATCATAGTACCCCCAAAATCACGACCCAAGACAAAACTTGCATTCATAATGTCTGGAGAAATCCTGTTTACGCCAGATTTCATCGCGCCAACACCGATCGCAAGGTACCGGGTGACATAACCAAAAATCAATAAACCGATCCCACCTATCAAAAACCCCCCGAGGCTTGGGCCCAAAATACCGCTAATCAATGCGCCAAAAATTGTTTCCAATACGCCCGAGAAAGATACGACGGCGATCGCCAAAACAACTCCCGGAAAGGCGTATCCGGTTGCCGCAATAGTCGTGATAACCCTCAACCAGGGATGTTTACGATAGGTAACTGTTAGCACCATTACACTAGCGATTGCGGTTACCGAGATGGCCGCCAACCCCGCAACCAATAGGGAATTCAGGGAGCTAGACAGCAGAACACCATCACCGAAAACCAGGCTGCCATCAAAAATAAATCCCAACAGAACGCAAACAGGTAAAACAAAACCCAAAACAATAGGGATGGAACAAACCACAATACAGAGACACGTCGCCGGCAAAGTTGTCCCAATGCGAGGGATCGAAGTATCACTTTGCGCCAGAGCATGGAAGCGTTGTCTCGAACGCGCTTTCCATTCCATGTAGAGCAATCCCAGAATAAAAATAAAAGCAAAAATTGCGATCTGTGCTGCTGCCGCAAGGTTGTTCATCCCCAACCATACATTGAAGATCCCGAGAGTGAGGGTTTCAATCGCAAAATACTCGACCGTACCAAAATCTGAAATTACTTCCATCAAAACCAGGGCCAAACCGGCAGCAATAGCAGGACGGGCAAGGGGGAGATCAACTGACAGATAAAAACTTCGATTATGAAGTTTTGCAGCTTCAAAGTAAGACAACGGCGTCAGCCGAAAAGCAGTCCGGGCCAGTAAATAGATATATGGATAGAGGACTGATGCCATCACCAATATCGCGCCCCCCATAGAGCGGATCTCGGGGAACCAATAATCCCGCGCCGACCGCCAGCCGAAATATTCCCTCAAGAAACCTTGCAATGGACCGGCATACTCAAGGAGATCTGTGTAAGTATATGCGATTATGTAGGCCGGCACCGTAGCGGGGAGTAAGAGACACCATTCAAAAAGAGTACTCCCCGGAAATTTAAACCTCGCAATTATCCAGGCTGTTGTAATTCCAAAAATCAGGGCAACACAGGCGACACCGCCCATGAGCAGCAGAGTATTGAGAACGTATCGAGGAAAAACTGTCTGAAAAAGATGGTTCCACAGCCCACTGCTATCTCCCGACGCAACCCAAAAGAGCGCGACAAAAGGACCAATCAAAGAGAGTCCGGAAATGCAGGTAAGGACCGACCAAATGTCTATCTTATCACGAAGTCTCTTGGATTTAAAAAAAAGCAAGTTTATTTACCATCCAACCCGGTCAATAATCTTTTGGGCCGCTGGCGCCAAGTCGGCAATTTTTTCAATTGGCAGAGTATCTTTTCGAAAATCACCCCAGCTTTTCACTTCGGCTCCGGGGGATGCCGAAGGGTTAACAGGGAATTCGTAATTTGTTTCACCATAAGTCTTTTGCGCCTGAGGCTCAGTTAAGAACTCAAGGAACTGGATCGCTAATCGCCGGTTTTTAGAGTACCTGGCGACGCCACCTCCTGAAATGTTGACATGATTTCCACGATCGCCTTGGTTGGTGAAGACAACCCTTAAAGCGTCAGCCCACTGGCGCTGGTCCGATTTGTTGGAGTTTTTCATATAGCCGAAATAATAACTATTTATAATGGCGATATCACAGACACCCTCATAGATTGCTTTTGCCTGGGCACGATCATTACCCTGAGGCCTTCGAGCCAGATTTGAGACAAGACCCCGAGCCCATTTTTCGGCCGCGCCATGACCATTGGCAGCGATAATGGATGCGAGCAGCGCTCGATTATATACATGACTGCCAGCCCGCGTGCAGACCCGTCCTTTCCAATTAGGGTTTGCCAAATCTTCAATCCGCAGGATTTCGCCTATCTTTACACGATCCCTTGAGCTCACAAGCACACGAGCCCGGATAGAAAATCCAAACCAGCGATTTCGAGGATCTCGAAATGACGGGGGAATGTTTTTCTGAAGCTTTTCAGAAACCACTCTGGCGAATAATCCGTTCTTTGAATAGGCATCCAAACGGGCAATGTCTGCCGCCAAGACAACATCAGCTGGACTTCTCTCACCCTCCGCCAACAACCGCTGTACCAGGCCCTTATCCGCAAAAACAACATTCACTCGAGCACCCGAGGCCTTTTCAAATTCTTTCAGAAACGGGTTAATGAGAAATGGTTGCCGATGAGAATAAATATTCAATTCCGCGCTAAATGCTAAAAAAGCATTAAGGGTTAGATACGAAAAAATTAGTCCTAACGAAAAAATCCTCAGCATTTATTCCCCGACTAAGGCAAGGTTAAAAGGTTAATTCGCACAACTTACATTTACCGCAAATAATAGCGACGATCGATACATTGTATGGGATCACGACAATAAGGTGTTTCCATATTGATAATAAGTCGCAATGTCAATATAGTTGCGAATGATTATTAGTCTCATTCCGTTTTAAACACACGATTTTGACAGAATGCAACTGAGGAACAATCTTTTTTAGATGGAGGGCTAAAAGTATTAATGGCCAATGACATGAAGAAATTCACTCCTAAATTCTAAATAATAGGCCCAGAATAGATTTAGTTGAGAATGATTGTTAATTGCAGTATACGTGTCCGTCCTCTAGGTCCTGGGTAACTAAGCTGAATAAAACGACCAGTAAAATGTTAGCGCTCAAAAATATCAATCTCACTCTGAATGGGACACAGGTTATCCATGATATTGGCTTCCGCGTCTCTGAAGGGGAGATTGTGTGTTTACTGGGGCCTTCGGGTTGCGGAAAAACCTCGGTGCTTCGCCTCATAGCGGGACTCGAAAAACCAGACTCAGGAAGTATCCTCATCGACGGAACTACTATGTCGGGCCCTGGCTATGCGACCGATCCCCATAAACGAAATATCGGGTTTTTATTTCAGGATTTTGCCTTATTCCCCCACCTAACGGTGGATGAGAATATTCTTTACGGTTTAGGGACACGAAATCTCAGGGCCCTCCGACCCCGCGTGACAGAGTTGCTCGCCCAGATAAAGATGTCTGGCGCGGGAAGCAAATATCCACACATGTTATCCGGCGGAGAAAAACAACGCGTTGCTCTAGCAAGGGCCCTGGCACATAACCCAAAAATCTTATTACTTGATGAACCCTTCTCTGGATTGGATGCGGGCCTGCGCAACCAACTAAGGGAAGAAACACGAAGCATGCTTAACAAACATGGCGCCACTGCGATCATTGTAACTCATGACCCAGAAGAAGCCATGATGGTATCGGACCGGATTATCCTTATGAATAAAGGGGAAATTGTTCAGACTGGGAGCCCGAGTGACATCTATCATAGACCAAAGAGTAAATTTGCGGCCCGTTTCTTGGGAGAGACCAATATCCTACCCGGTGAGGTCATTGACGGAAAAGTCAAAACCGGTTTAGGCGAATTCCATGCGGAAGCCCTAGAAGACGGCAATACGGTCGACGTCCTCATTCGTCCAGACGCGATAAAAATTACGCCCACCAATGAACACAGCAACTCTCTTAATGTGTGTTCTGTCAAAGATGCGGGGAGTTCCAGCATGCTCAAGTTGGGCCTTGGAGACTCAAAAGAACCACATTATCACGTCGACGTTCGCTATAGAGGCCCTTCCTGTTTCCGTATCGGGGATAGGCTGAACGTCGAGATCGACCCGGATCAAGTCTTTATATTTAAAGATTAAAAATTGGGCCTAAGGACCAGGAACCCCGAAGCTATGAAATTCTAATCTGGCACGATCCTCAATTTTGTCGATAGTACTTTCTCAGGCCCCAATTGATGCAAGAGGTAAATCGGCGCCTCCGAGTAAATGTCATCAACGCTTTTTCTGACATCGATCGCAAGACTGGGCATTGTGGTGACCTTTGCCCTCCCCCATTCCTTTGAATTGAAAGAGTGGACGTGCCCACAAAGAATTTGAACAACTTGATCGTGTCGGGAGATCAAATCCTCTAGGGCATCACGTTGCTCCAAACATTTATAACCCTGTATGTAGCCTTCCGCCGGGATGTCGAATGGTGGGTGATGAAAAAATATCAGCGTTGGCTTCTCGGGCACCAATTTCAATTGCTCCTCAAGCCAGTCTTGCCGAGCCTGACAAAAGAAACCCTTTCTCTCGCCCGCCAGAGTACTATCCATTCCAATAAACCGGACAGAAAATTTTTCTATGGTATAGTTCAGGAATTCGCCTTTACAAGTGAGGTAATCGAGGTTCTTCAGACCAACTCGCATCGCACTCAACCGATCTCGGTTCCCCGGGACAATAAATAAAGGGGCCTCCAGATCATCAATGATAGACTGAAAAAATTGATACTCTTCAATCAAACCATTCTGGACAGAATCTCCGGTATGCAGAACAGCATCAACCCCCTGTCGATTAATATCTTGAATACACAGTCTGAGGCTTTGTTCCCGACCTCTAGAAATTTGATCTGTAGACGATGCCCTCATGACATGAGTGTCACTGATATGAGCGATAAGCATTTAACCTTTATCTGATAAATGTGAGTCCGGTTTCTCTTCTATAATTTCCCTCTCGATAAGTATAGGCTGCCTCCTGAAATGAAGAGCCAAAAAAATCAATTGAACAAAAGTTTTTCATCCATCATCGAGCAGTTGATCCGATTCCGGGATGAACGGGACTGGAGGCAATTTCACTCCCTAAGAAATCTCATCAGTAGCGTCAGCATAGAAGCAGGTGAGCTTCTTGAATTGGTTCAATGGAAAAGTGATAGAGAGCTAGAGCATCTTGTCGAGGACACAGATTTCAAAAAGGGCCTCTCAGAGGAATGTGCCGATATTCTGATCTATCTTCTCCTCATTAGTGAGAAAACCAATATCGACTTACTGGAGTCAGTGATCACCAAAATTGCTATGAACGAGAGAAAATATCCTTCAGATAAATCTAAGGGCACATCCAAGAAATATACCGAGCTCTAGCTAACCCTTAGCCAGGCTATCATAGTAATCGCGCAGAACTTGAACAACTTCCGGACGGCTAAATTCGACTGGTATTCTCTCATTTTCCGCAAACATCTCGCGTAGCCTCGTTCCCGAGATGTTAAGCCGGTCTTTGGAATCATGTGGACACGTTCTACCTGTCGCCATTCCATTGCATTTATAACAAAAGAAAGTTATGTCGATTTTTAGCGGCTCGATCTTCATGGCTTCTGCAGGAATCTGATCAAAAATATAATGCGCATCAAAGGGACCATAATAGTCCCCGACCCCGGCATGATCCCGACCGACGATAAGATGGGTACATCCAAAATTCTGCCTAAAGACCGCATGCAGCAGAGCTTCACGAGGACCAGCATATCTCATTTCAATTGGATAACCTGCCTGAAAGGCAGTCCCCGGAACAAAATAATTCTCTACCAAGGCGTCTATGGCACGCACTCGAACCTCAGCTGGAATATCTCCAGGCTTTAAAGCCCCCAGCACCTGATGGATCAAGACACCGTCACAAATTTCAATCGCGATCTTGGCTAAATATTCATGACTGCAATGCATCGGGTTCCGGGTCTGGAAAGCGGCAACCTTTGACCACCCCTCCTTCTCAAAAAGCGCCCTGGTTTCTGCCGGCCGCAAATAAAGCCCCCGGTATGTTTCCGGGAAATGTCCTTCTGACAAGACCCGCACCGGGCCACCCAAGTTAACTGTCGGCTGTTGCATTACCTTCTCAACGCCCGGGTGTTGCCTATCTCTGGTGCGAAACACCTCGGTGCACTCCAGATCCTTATCTATCTGGTATTTCTCTGTAACCCGCTGAATACCGAGAATTTCCTTGGTCTCACCATCAACCAAAGCCACCTCAGAACCCTCTGAAAATTGTTTAGAATCTTCTTCTTTACACGAGACAGTAATGGGTATGGGCCAAAAGGTCCCATCAGCAAGCGTCATATTGACGCAACAACTATGCCAGTCATCTCTCCCCATAAACCCTGGGAGGGGGGTATAGGCGCCCATCCCCAGCATAAACAGATCAGACACCTCACGGCTTGACATTAGCACCCGAGGCAACGATTTCGCTCGCTCTAATTGGTTCAGACAGTCTTCACCTTCTAGCAAAAGAGGCTTCAGCTCTGTACTTCCGTGCGGTTCTATCAGTCCAGCCATCTAGGAATAGTCTCGATGTTTGTTCCCTCAATCGTAAACTGCTTTAGACCAATGAAAAACACTCAGCAAGCTCAAAAAGAAAAAAGTTTTAGAAAAACAAAGAATTTCCGAAATTTTATTCGATAATTGAAGGCCCTTGCCCTACTTATTTTAGGGGGGTAAGAAGAAAGGGCATTTGCTCATCCTACAACGCTCGACACGTTTGATATATATAGATGTATAGGACTTTAGATTAAATGTTTTCGAATAATCCTTTTGCACAGTTATCGACGTCTGTTTCACCCGATATCATGCAATCTTTTGTGATCGTCATGATCCTGTTTGTCGTTTTCGGAACACTTTTTGATGTGATTCATAAAAAAAGCGCGCATTACTTTTTTCGGAACTGGCGCAAAGTCAAAGATCAAGGCCAGAAAGATGTTAATATCGCGGGCCTCGCGATACAAACCGCGGTGATTGATGTCGCAACGTCTGCAGAGTTCTGTAATCAAAAGCGCCGGATTGCTCATTTGCTTGGGATGTATGGGTTCGTAATTTATGTGATAGCCACATGTGTCCTAGTTTTCTCGTACCCCACACCAGCCACAGAAACACCCTCCGTATGGGTTCAACTTTGGTATCTGGGGGCTGCGATGGTGTGCTTTGGCGGATATTGGTTTTGGTTCTTCATCCGTGTAGACGTCGCATCAGAGGGTCATTCGCCATTCCGGATTATAAGAGCGGACTTCTTTGTTTTGTCTTTATTGGCGACTTGTTCTTTTGGACTCTTGTGGGCCATTGGGCAAAATGCGGGCTGGTCATTCTCCCCAATACTCCTGGCTCTGTACCTGATTTCAGCCGTCTTGTTGTTTGGCGGCGTGCCCTGGTCAAAATTCTCACACATGTTTTTCAAGCCTGCCGCGGCCCTTCAGAAACGGATTGAGACAGAAAACGGGACCCGCAGAAACCTCCCTCCACCAGCAGATAAACCAGCTACCCTTGGCTCGGTGGAGCGTGTTCCAAGAAATTACTAAAAAGAAAAATCGTTTAAGATAGGAGGACACAAATACCATGCCAACTTTCGTCTACATGACGAGCTGTGACGGTTGCGGTCACTGCGTTGATATTTGCCCGTCCGACATTATGCACATCGATGAAAAGTATCGCCGGGCGTATAATATAGAACCTAACATGTGCTGGGATTGTTATTCCTGCGTCAAAGCTTGTCCACAGAATGCCATCAGCTCCCGCGGTTATGCAGATTTTGCGCCTCTGGGGCACAGCGTTCGTGCACTTCGAGAAGAGGACAAGGGTGTAATTTCCTGGCGGGTAAAATTCCGAAATGGAGAAGAAAAGAATTTTGTTTCTCCGATCAGGACTACCGAGTGGGGCAGCATACCAGGGCCTCAGGAATATGACCCACCAAAACCCGAAGATTTTAGATCGCAAGAGCTTTCGCACGAACCAGACTACTTGAAAATCGATGAGGGCCTCCCGTCTCTGGATCCCAATAGACTTCAGCAGAAGGTGAACAAATGAGCCTCTTTAAAGCCCGAAAAACAATAACAATCGACGCTGACATCCTGATTGTCGGAGGAGGAATGGCAGGTTGCGGAGCAACCTATGAATCTCGCTATTGGGGCCGCAATCTCAAGGTTGTTTGTGTCGAGAAGGCGAACATTGAACGATCAGGCGCCGTCGCACAGGGTCTTTATGCAATCAACTGCTATATGGGGATGCGCTGGAACGAAAATCGACCGGAGGATTTCGTAGAATATGCCAGCAATGACCTAATGGGACTGGTCCGAGAGGACCTGGCCTACGATATTGGGCGACATGTTGACTCCACAGTCCACAAATTCGAGGAGTGGGGTCTCCCAATGATGCGAGACCCTGAGACTGGAAGATATCAGCGAGAGGGCAAGTGGCAGATTATGATCCACGGCGAGAGCTATAAGCCTATCGTCGCCGAAGCCGCCCGCAAAGCAGCTTCAGAAGTACACAATCGGATCATGGTTACTCACTTATTGACGGACAAAAATGATCCCAATCGAGCATCTGGTGCAATTGGCTTCAATGTGCGGACAGGTGATTTTTATATTTTCAAGGCCAAGGCGGTCATTGTTGCTGCTGGAGGCGCTTCTCATATCTTTAAGCCCAGAGCCGTGGGTGAAGGAATGGGTAGAACTTGGTATGCTCCATGGAGCTCGGCCTCTGCTTACGGTCTCCCTATTCGGATCGGCGCCAAAATGACGCAGATGGAAAACCGAATTGTTTTGACACGTTTTAAAGATGGATATGGACCAGTAGGCGCATACTTCCTTCACCTAAAGACTTATACCCAAAATGCTTACGGCGAGGAATACGAATCCAAATGGTATGAGGACACGAAGAAGCTTGTCGGTGACTATGTAGATCGGACCCCGGTACCCACCTGTCTCCGAAACCATGCCCTACTCCGCGAACTTGCGAATGGTGGCGGCCCCATCCGAATGGTAACGACAGAAGCATTTCAAGATCCACACAAAGAGACAGTGGGCTGGGAGAACTTCCTTGGCATGACGATCGGCCAAGCGGCGGTCTGGGCCTCACAAAACATCGATCCTAAACATACCAACCCAGAACTTACCACTTCGGAGCCCTATGTAATGGGATCCCATGCCACTTGCTCTGGTGCATGGGCGAGCGGGCCGGAAGATTACGCGCCATCGGAATATCGATGGGGTTATAATCGTATGATGACTGTAAACGGATTGTTCGGCGCAGGAGACGCCAGCGGGGGCACTCCGCACAAGTTCTCTTCCGGTTCCTTTACAGAGGGTCGGATCGCAGGAAAAGCTGCGGTAAATTATATACAAGATACCGGGACCTCCCCCGAAATTGACATGGCGGAAGTAGAGCGCCTGAAAGCGGAGGTTTTTCAACCTCTTGAAAATTATACTGTGGGTCGGAATGAAATTGTCGCCGGAACAGTTTCTCCGAGCTATATCCTGCCGATCCATGCGTTACAGCGTCTAGAAAAACTCATGGATGAATACTGCGGTGGTATATCAACTAATTATATGACCAATGAGCCGCTTCTCACCCGCGGCCTCGAGCTTATGGATATGCTCAAAGAGGACTCGGATCACATTGGAGCAGAGGACCTTCACCAGCTCCAGAGGACCTGGGAATTCAAGCATCGACTCATGGCCTCAGAGAGTGTCATGCAGCATACTTTGTTTCGTGAAGAGACCCGCTGGCCTGGTTACTACTATAGAGGGGATCACATGCAACTCAACGACGATGATTGGCATTGCTTTACCCTATCTCAATACGATGCCGAGAAAGACAGTTGGACAATGGAGAAAGCTCCGGTTTATCACATCACCGACTAAACCCATTCGAGATCTGCAAAAAGGGCTCTCTCTAGAGCCCTTTTTTTAAATTTGAACTCAAATCTTTTTCATATTTTACGAATATTTTCCGCCAACTTGTGGAGTTTGAACCCCTTGCCCGCCGGCCTCAGAATGCTGCAGACGGGTGACTCTTTTCCATTCTCGTTTCAAATCATCTTTAATATGAACCTTAAGAACGCCAAGACCCTCCGTTTCCAGCTCGATAACATCGCCGTCCATAAAAGGATTAAGACCACGATGATTGGTGCCGGTCGCCAATATATCTCCTGGCTCTAGGGTATGGATTGATGACACAAACTCGACACATCGAGGAATTTTATGTGCCATATCATCAGTGTTGAAATTTTGCATAACAACCCCGTTATTTTTTAATGTGATTTGTAGTTTTTGTGGATCTGGAATTTCATCTTTCGTGACCAACCAAGGACCAATCGGAGCAAAAGTCTCTCGGGACTTCATCTGATAGAAAGTATTCCCAGGGGGCAGTAGACCGCGGGCGGACCCATCAATGAAATTAGTATATCCAAATATATAATCCATGGCATCCTCGGCCCGAACATTCCGCGCACGCTTGCCGATTACAAGCGCAATTTCTGCCTCTCCCTCAAATATTGTCGCAGGAACATCAGGCAGTTCCATGGTGTCACCATGACCAATCACGGAATTGGGGGATTTGTGAAAAGCATTTATTGGAGCAGGCTCATCACGTGTCCCATCCTCCATATAATTTACTGCCATACAGTCAATATTCCCTGGTTTCGGGAGGGGTGAGCGAATCCGAATACTCCCAAGAGGTATACCATCTCTCTCTGCCACCAATGTCTCGATAGACCCACGATATTCGGTAAAATTTTCAATCAAACCATTGATCAGATCATGAGGTCCGACATGAGGAATATCACTTACCGCTTCTGAGATATCTACAACGGTGGCGGGATCCCTCAGAACCCCAAGAGAAAAATCATTAAAGTATAAAATTTTCATATTTAACCCCAGTTCTTCGTTTCAAACCAATCATGGCTGTATTAAAAATTTTTTGTGGATATCGGGTATATCAGACTACTTAGGCACCGGCACTCTGTGCAATTTCATCGCAATGGAAACTGCTGAATAGTATCCTAAAAGTGCCAAAACCTCGGCCAAACCATCCCGCCCGATGAGCTCTACGGCTCGATCATAAACCAAATCAGAACCCGATCCCGAAGCCATGGAAATTTGGCAAAGATCATAAATCACGTCTTCCCGTTGATCCGAAAGATTTGGCTTCCGTCCCATCTCTAGCGCTTCTATTACATCTTCTGAATAGCCGATCTCACGACACGTTTTGATATGCGCGGCCTTTACATAGGACCCACCCCAATGGCAGGCGATTAAAACAATGACCAATTCCACTTCTCTTTCTTTGAGCGAACTCTTCTTGTTCAAGAATGTACCAATTGTCTCCATCGCCGCAGCCAATTCAGGGGAATGGATCCAAATTTTGTAGGGAGTTAGGAGTTTCCCGCGACCTGCTAAAAGGTCATCAAAGACTTTTTTTTGCCTTTCGCTGAGATCACTCTCTGAAATTTCGACAATACGACTAGTTCCGTCTGTCATTACCGATGCCTCCCTTGTCGTTCGAATCGAACGTTAGGCAGAAGGCTGAATTGGGTCAATCGTCTCAATAAACAAAACAGTCGAATATCATCCAAAAAAGAGTTGATCAACTTAGATCGCCAGAAAAAACCAAGGAGAGAGGTTGGGAAATGAGACAACGGGTGGGCGGATTATATAGAAAATGAGTGCCCCCGAGGGATTTCCTAAAATTGGATTCTGGTTAACCTGAGAATAAAGCTATGAGCTAGGCCCAACGAGCGAAAAAAAGGGGGAATATTTGATGAAAATTCAACGTGTCGAGGCATGTGCCCTTGATGTCCCTGTCGATTTCTCAGAAATCGGTTTCCGACGAAAAAGTAGTAGCCAAATGGTTTATGCGGAAGTCGAGACAGATTCAGGAATAATAGGACATGGGATATCGTCCATCGCTGATCCCCGACCCATCGTTTCCGCAATTAACGATGTGTTGCGGCCTGAACTAATTGGTAAAAATCCGATGGATCATGAAAGGCTCTGGCATCACATGTTCTGGGCGGCAACACCCTGGGGTCAAACAGGGTATGCGAGCCACGCAATAAGTGCTCTTGATTTAGCCCTCTGGGACATAAAAGGAATATCGCTCGATACCCCTGTTTGGAGACTTTTGGGTGGGGCAAGAGAGAGCCTGGAAGTATACGCTACTTGTGGTTTTTCATTCCTGGATGATGAAGCTCTAGCAGAGTCTGTTTCGCTTATGGCAAAAGCAGGTTTTAAAGGCGTAAAAATCCAGGTGGGCAGACCAGGCCTCGACTCCAGGAAATCCTCAGGGTCAATGAGGGATCTCGTCGGAAAAGATACACGCCGTGTTAAAATCGTGAGAGAAACACTAGGCCCGGATATGGAAATTGCAGTAGACGCTGGATGCCGGCTAGATCTAGCAACAGCATACGATCTCTGTTTCAATATTGCTGAATATAACATTTCCTGGTTTGAAGAACCGATCGCGCAAAATGATGTGCGGTTGCTGACACAACTCCGCAAAAGGCAACCAATAAAATTATCAGCAGGTCAAAACGAAGGACTTTCATATCGATTTCGAGACATGCTCATAAAAGGTGCTGTCGATATGATCCAACCAAACATGATTACCACAGGTGGTCTCACTCAGTGTGTTAGAATCGCGGGTTTAGCGGATGCCTTCAATGTTTCAATTGGGAACGGGGGCGGGTGCCCGTTCCACAATATGCACCTCCAGGCCGGGCTTCAGGTGGGAACTAATTTGGAATATCAGGTAAACGCTGTTAATGCCTGCCGTTCTATCTTCGATAACTTACCAGAAGTATCCAACGGTATTCTGAATTTACCTCAATCCAACGGACTAGGACTTCAACCAAACCGCGATGCGATAAAAGAGTATCGTCTCTAAAAAAGATCCCTCAGCGGTTCGGTATTAAAAGAACTCAAGCTGGTTTCCGGTGGCCATAATCGACCCTTCTGTTTAGAGCTCATCTCGCATTGAGGAATTTATTTCAGAGGAAAGGGGCAGGCTCCAGAGCCTGCCCCCATCTTACGGTTTAATCTGCCTCTACTTTTTCTTTTTTTTGCCTGCTGATTTCAGGAGCTCTCCGTAAACTCTCCGAGCGGTCTTAATATCAGACTCGGAAAGCTGCATAGCGGCCGCGATCTTTTTCTCAAGTACTTCGCCGCGTAACAAATTAAGAGAGGCCCTTCTTTTAGCTGCCCCCTCTCTGAACTTCTTCGTCGCTACCATTTTGTCCCATGCAGAACGCAGCGCGCTCAGACGCTCTGCGGGCACCCCTGGCGGAGTGAAAACGGAACGTCCGATCATACCTCCCGAAGCCCAAAACCGAAGAAATTTCTTTTCACTTTCATTTGACCCGAACTCAGTGATTGCTGGAACATCGGGATAATCTTTTAACCGATTGAGAGCCATTGCAAAGATTGGCACAAGCTGTCCGCTTTGGATTTTTGGCATATGGAAAGCTTTCATCACCACCCAAGTGGCGGTTACGCTCTCGATTTCTCCTCGCTCTATAGCAGCGAACATTTCTGCTGTCCCCTTGTAACCGGTTACAACCTTGAAATTCGTACCTGCAAAGCGATTAAAGGCGAGAGAACCTAGAGCGTTGGCAGCTCTGGCCCCAGTCGCGCCCACAATTACCTGCCGCTTCCGTGCATCATCAAGCGTCTTGATACCGCTTTTACCAGATACAAAACCTACATAATCCACATCCATGTACCGGCCAAGCCATCGGAAATTCCTAACATCGAACTTGACCTTCGGGCGTAAAACCGTCTCCTGGAGAACTTCCTGGTGTCCACCAACCAAATAAGATCCATTCTTAGGTGCTGCATTATATGCGTAGGCGAGTGCCTTCGTGCCACCACCACCCGGCATGCTTTGGACCACCACCTTGGGATTACCAGGAATATGTTCACCCAAAAATTGGGCCGTAAGCTGGCCATAAAGCCCATAACTACCGCCCATACCGGACCCAATAATTACGGTAACCGTCTTTCCCGAGTAGAAATTCGCCACATTTGCCGGTGACGCCAAGGCAGAACCAGCAGCAAGCGCCATAATGGCTCCAGAATATGCTCCACGTAGGATAATTTTTTTCATATTAACTTTTCCCTGTTTGATGACTTCTTTCACAACTATTGGCTTTTCCGACTAGTCTGTCTACAGACGTTCTAAGGCTGATTAACTTTTTTTTAGGGTAATTCTGAGACCATCACTACGGAAAGTGGCAGAGTATCCGCACAAGCCGGTTCGCTGTTCATCATCTCCTTCAGGAATCAAGCTCTTATCTCCACTCTGGGTGGATGAATTATCTGCCGACGCTGCCAGGTAACATCGGAAAGCAAAAAAGGCCAATGTGAGATACCCGCTCCCAAGAGAAAGAAAGCGTGCCTTCCAAACCGAAAGCTATTAAAACCTCGATTCCCGCTGGCCAGTCTTTGGCTAATAGTTGATCGCTGAGAGCTAACCTCAAATCTGTTTTCTTACAATTCTGATTTCAGAAACTCTGACCTCTTTAAGAAGATACGTGGAGCGACTGCTGTATGAGTAGGATCGGCGATAGAGATTAATTCGCACCTTCTCGCCATCTTTCTTCAAAAGATAGTCTTTAAGCGTAGATACAGAGGTAAACTGTTTTCCATCAACCGAGGCTAACAGGTCATATCCCTGAACCCCAGCAATGGCCCCTTCCGATCTCCCTTTAACATCATGAATGAGGAGATATTTATCAGGGTTGTTTATCTCATCATCTCGAAAGTCTCGGGGCGCGACGATGATACCGGAGAAGGAGAGGTACTCTTTCTCCAGAAGCTTAGGCCTTCTTTTAAGAGCAACTTTAATTGTTTGCTCCTTCCCGCCTCGATCAACTGTTAGAAAGGCATGGGTTCGAGAGATTTTCCGAAGCTCTGTAATAAGGTCACCCGGAGTTTTCGGTTTGTTAACTGTCCCAGCCTTTTTTTGTCCGCTGACCCCTAGGATCTTATCACCCTCTTTTAAGTCCCATGTTACCGGGGTCTTACCGTAGCTACGCATGACATTCAGGCCTTTGTCTTCTTCAAAATCTAAAGACAGCTCTACCGGTATCAAAACGGGGCTCGGATCAAGTCCTTTTTTTGCCCTCTCAAGAATGGGGCAAAAGTCTTTAGCCGGGATAGCAAACCCTATACCTTCTCCCACTTTCTTCGATATTGTTGATGTATTGATCCCAACAACCTGGCCTGTCGCCAATGACAGTAAGGGTCCACCCGAATTCCCTTTGTTAATGGCGGCATCGGTCTGAACCCAGTTCCTAAGCCATTTAAATTGAAGACCTGAAACAATCCCGCGGCTGCCTGTGAAGTCCAATCCAAAGGGATGGCCAAAAGCGCCGACAGCGTCCCCCACATCGGGAGGAGTATCACAATTGATCTTGGCTTCTTTTGCCGCCTCGGGGATTTTTTCCTGCGAAACTTGCAATAGAGAAAAATCCAAGTACCCATCGATATAAATGGGGTTTACTTCGACGTATTTCTGATCCTTGAATTTTACTTTGATTTCGGAGGGGTTTCGGCCCGTGACGTGGGCGTTTGTTAAGATCCATCCCCGACCTTTATCCACAAGAAAACCAGCACCCGTAAAAATACCTCGGCGATCCTGAACGGATGGGTGCTTAACGACCGATTTGACTTTGACCGTAAATTTTGTGGCAGCCTGAAAGCTAGGGCCAGCGCCATCCTGGGCTATCGCCGGAAAAGCAGAGTGTAAAAACGGGACCACGACCCAAACGATAATATTTATCGGAATGTAGCGATTACCATAGTGCATGAGAAGAGCCTACTAAACGAACAAAGGACAATTCAAACCCTTAACTGGAAAAATTGTCACCGATTCTAGTAAACCTCTTAAATCAAAGTTCCCGCGCAACCTCTGAAGAGGTCCGACCGATCGATCTCCGACAGAGTTTCTTTTTTCTTTCTGTACCATTCAGCTCGAGAAATCAGCCCGGAGCCGCTCCTCTTCCCAAAGAAACCGGTACTAACTGGCGGAGAGACAGGGATTCGAACCCTGGGTACGCTTACACGCACAATGGTTTTCGAGACCACCCCATTCGACCACTCTGGCACCTCTCCACCTTCGGTTTTATCGCCAACAGTTTATTAGCGCAACGCAAGATTAAGCGATTTCTTTAGCCCAGCTGGTTTGAAGTTGTTTCGCAAACTCTGGTAGTTGGGGTGTGAGATGAGAGAGATAGAATTTCTCCAACATGTCGACACTCGTGCGAGCGTTTTTGGCTAAAGCGAACAAATCGGTTCCCTGAGTTTTTATAATCTGAAAACACAACGCTGAATGACGGAGACTATAAAGAGTGTGTTTCTGACCGTACCTATCCTCTGATAAATCAGCCGTATCGCAGATAATACGAAAAATGCGAGACACCCTATCCATCACGTAGCTTTCTCTATCTCTTAAATCATTGAAGAAAAGAAAGTCATTTTTCCCATCATGTCGTCTCAGAATATTTTTGAAATAGATATCCGCCGCCACATCGGTGGTTACGCTGTCGGAGAAACCTTTGGAGCTTCGCACCTTAGGATTTGGAACAGATAATATAAGCTGAGGAGATGGGGCTTTTTCGTCGAGTACTTGAATGTGTCTGTTTTGGAGATATTTCCATTCACTGGGGCGAAGGAAGCTATGAACCATAAACACGATAAAGTCGTACATTTCGCCAAAATCAAACTTTAAGTCGGCTGGCGGATTATCTCTAAGAGCACGACAGGTAGCTAATAGCTGACGATATTCAGCGAAGTTAAACCAAGGGCGCGGATGGTTAGCGCTCTTTACAGTCGGAAGAGAGGGAATACTCGAAATAACGCCCTCCCTCTCGGCTTCCTTTAGAACTTTTCGGATTAGAACGATATATTTCTTAAGGGTAGACGCTGATAAGTCTCTTTCACTCTTCAGTTCGTCAATGAAGTTATCAATCAGGTTATAATCTACTGCTTTGACGTGTTTATCGCCGAAGGCTGGTAAGACATCAGTTTTCAACTTCGCGGTGTCATCCGCCTTCATTTTAGGAACCAACTCGCCTCGCCTAATCAGCCTTGCTTGGCTTTCCGCCAGTTTATCAGCGAAATAAGCGAAGTTTTCTCTTCCTTTTACCCTAAACTGGCGTCTTTCTAATAAACGCTGTTCGTACCAATCTTTGGCGAAAGCTAAAGCTTCCGTGTATTTTTCGCACCTCGTAGATTTTTTAATCCCTGAGCTGGGACCACCTTTCATATAAAGCCTGACATACCAGTATTTTGAGGCTGGAATGCGAAACAGCTTCAGAGCTCTAGGATACCCTGGGATTTCCCTTACGTCATAAGGGTTCATCCGTGTAGTTCGCGCCATAATCGCCGTCTCAATACGCTCTCTGTGAGCTGCAACTATAAACTAACTTAATCCAAAAAGTAAGTAGGTCGTAAGTAGGTACCGGTTTTTGTTTTTATTATTATTTTTCAATATCTTATAAATTTTACGGCGGTTTTCGAGACCGCCCCGTTCGACCACTCCGGCAACTCTCCGCTGCCGGTTTTAAAGGGACAAAAGCCCAGGGTCAATCAAACAAAAAACAACGAGGTTTTTAAAAAATTATGTTACTGGAGGTAAAAAAGAGAACGTGACAGGCTTCCCGGAATCTGCGACCCCCTTGACCGATAAGTAGTTTTGGAATGCGGAGTTTAATTCTTGAACCCTGCCGAAACTCTTGACATGCCAGGATCCGTAATTATATTGCGGCATCTTTGAGCAGGTCTGACCCTCTTTGCATTGAGAAAAGGGACGTAGGCCTCTATTTGAGTTGGGGAATTATGTACGCAGTCGTTAAGACAGGCGGTAAGCAGTACCGTGTTACAAAAGATGACGTCATTATCGTCGAGAAGCTGGCAGGTGAACCGGGAGCCGTTATAGAGTTGGACCAGGTTCTTGCTCTTGGAGACGACATAAACACAGAGATCGGGTCACCGGTAGTAGAGGGTGCACGAGTGGCGGCCACAGTCCTCGATCAGGGTCGTGGTAAAAAAGTTCTTGTCTACCGAAAGCTCCGACGCAAGGACTTCCATCGTCTTAAAGGGCATCGACAAGACCAAACTGTTCTTAAAATCACCGACATCTTGACCAAGGGGTCTGTCTTGGAGGCGGGTACCTCCAAGGCCGCAAAGACCGAGACTTCCACCGAGCAGGTCGCAGAGACAACAGCAACAGCACCCGCACAGAAGACGGCGAAAAAGACGGCGAAAAAGACGGCGAAAAAGACGGCGAAAAAAGCAGCAAAAAAGGCTCCATCAAAATAGGGATTTAAAAGATGGCTCACAAGAAAGCAGGTGGCAGTTCTCGGAATGGTCGTGACTCTGCAGGTCGGCGACTGGGCGTTAAGAAGTCGGGGGGGCAATCAGTTATTGCCGGGAATATCATAATCCGACAACGCGGCACAAAATATCATCCGGGGGAGAATGTTGGTATCGGCAAAGATCACACCATTTTTGCGACAGCGCCTGGAAAGGTTGCGTTCGGACGACGGGCGGGTGGTAGAGTTTTTGTTTCGGTCGACCAGACTAGTTGATCCACACCTAAATTTTTTTTATTTATCTTGGGGGAAACTGAAGTTTCCCCCAAATTTATTTCAGACTTAAACCACCCTGGACCCGAAGCAACGCCAGGAGGCGGACGAGATGAAATTCCTGGACCAGGCTAAGATATATATTCGCTCAGGTGACGGGGGCGACGGATGCGTGAGCTTTCGCCGTGAGAAATATGTCGAATTTGGGGGGCCCGACGGGGGTGATGGCGGTCGAGGCGGAGACATAGTCTTTGAATTTGCTGATGGCCTAAATACACTCATTGATTTCCGTTACAAACAGCATTTCAAAGCCGCTCGAGGAGAAAACGGAAAGGGAAAAAATCGGTCTGGTGCTTCCGGTAACGCCCTAATAATAAAAGTGCCTGAAGGAACACAAATTTATGAGGAAAATCAAACTACGCTAATCTCAGACATAACAAAGTTTAACCCCAGGGCACTTCTATGTAGGGGGGGACAAGGAGGGCGCGGAAATACCCACTTCAAGACATCGACCAATCAAACTCCGAGGAGGGCTGATAAAGGTCAAAAAGGTGAAGAGTTATGGGTATGGCTGCGGCTAAAACTCATTGCGGATGCCGGTCTCGTTGGACTACCGAATGCAGGGAAATCAACATTCCTGTCCGTAGTAAGCAGGGCGAGGCCTAAAATAGCAGACTATCCATTCACCACCCTGACGCCCGGCCTGGGGGTCGTCAGGATGGGAGAGCTAGAATTCGTGCTTGCAGATATCCCAGGGTTGATAGAGGGAGCACATAACGGAGCAGGTCTTGGAGATCGTTTTCTCGGACATGTCGAACGATGTGCGGTAATTTTACACCTGGTTGATTGCACCGAGGAAAGTGTTGTAGATCGCTGGAAAACAATCCGGTCCGAAATGGACGCATACGGCCAGGGGCTTTCGGAAAAACCTGAGATCATTGCACTCAATAAAACCGATGCTATTAGTCAGTCCGAAGTGGCACATAAAAAGCGCGAGCTTGAGACAGCCTCGGGATCGAAAGTTTATCCGATTTCAGGGGTCTCGCAGAATGGAATAAAAGAAATCTTGCCCAAACTTTGGGCCGAAATAGAGCAAAATAGGGTAACAAGCAAGAAAACTAAAATCACTCTTGGATATCATCCATGATACTCGCATACTCAAAACGGCTGGTAGTAAAAATTGGATCTGCTCTGCTCATCGACGACGCGTCCAATGCCATACGTTATAATTGGATGCGTGCGCTATCGGATGATATTGCGGAAATCCGAAACCGCGGAACAGAAATCGTCATTGTTTCATCAGGGGCCATCGGAGCAGGTAGATCGATTCTCAACCTGGGGAGAAAACCACTCAAGCTCGAAGAAAAGCAGGCGGCCGCTGCAACAGGGCAAATCCGTCTTGCACATGCATGGCAGGAAACTCTGGCTAAACACGATATTCCCCTTGCCCAAATCTTGTTGACACCAAGTGATACAGAGGAAAGAAGACGACATCTAAATGCCCGCACTACCATAGAAACTCTTTTAGACCTCAAAGCTGTTCCATTGATCAATGAGAATGATACGGTTGCTACCGAGGAAATCCGTTTTGGAGACAATGATCGCCTAGCAGCACGCGTCGCTCAAATGATTACCGCAGACACCCTTGTTTTACTATCTGATATCGATGGGTTGTACACGTCCAATCCCAGAAAAGACCCTAATGCGGTATTTGTGCCTGAAGTAACTGAACTTACTGCCGAGATTGTTGGAATGGCGGATGCAGCGGCGCCAGGTAATTCATCAGGCGGCATGGTAACTAAAATCGCTGCGGCAGACATCGCCATGCGGGCAGGTTGCCAAGTCATCATCACTGACGGTCGTCCTGAGCACAGCCTTTGCAATTTCCAGAATCAAGGTCGTTACACCCGTTTTGTCCCCGCTGAATCCTCCGCCAACGCTCGGAAACGTTGGATCGCAGGGGCAGTCAATCAAGGAGGAAAATTCATTGTTGATGAAGGGGCAGCGCTCGCCCTCGGACAGGGTGGTTCTTTACTTCCTGTCGGAGTTAAATCTGTAGATGGGATTTTTGATAGGGGCGATACGGTTACTATTTACAATCTTGCGGGGGCAAGGCTTGGATGCGGTATTTCAGCATATTGCTCGGAAGACGCTCAATTGATCGCTGGACGCAATTCCAGTGAAATTGAAGGCTTACTGGGATACCGTGGTCGAGCAGAAATGATTCACCGCGATAACTTAGTTCTAGAAATCTAAGGGTTACAAAAAACTTTAAGAAAATGTCAGGAAACAACAACATCGGTACAGAGCTAAACGAGAGTGTCAATCAGTTGTTGGTCGAGATGGGCCAAGCCGCAAGGGACGCCTTTAAGATCGTCAGCGCGTCAGATCGGGAGCCGAGAGACTTGGCACTGATCCGAGCAGCTGCCAAAATTAGAAACAATGTGGATAAAATTATCGCGGCGAATGCAAAAGATATTTCACTAGCAAAAGCCCGAAACATCGGCGGGGCAATGTTAGACCGCTTAATATTGACAACTGATCGCATCGAGGCAATGGCAGTTGGTTTAGAGAACATCGCGCGCCTGGATGATCCGATCGGCAATATAATAGCTCAATGGGACCGACCCAATGGGCTCTCGATCCAAAGAGTTCGGGTGCCGCTTGGGGTGATAGGTATAATTTATGAGTCTCGACCCAATGTAACCGCAGATGCGGGAGCCCTGTGCTTAAAATCGGGTAACGTGTCGATTTTGCGAGGGGGATCTGATAGTTTCCATTCCTCTGCGGCAATACTTGATTGCTTACACCATGGTCTTCGCGAGGCAAGGCTTCCTGAAACGGCGATCCAGGGCGTGCCAACGTCTGATAGATCAGCTGTTGGTGCCATGCTGGCGATCCCACAGTTTATAGACATTATTGTTCCCCGGGGAGGAAAATCACTCATTGCCCGGGTCCAGAACGAAAGCCGTATTCCGGTTATCGCGCACCTTGATGGCAACTGCCACGTCTACTTGCATCGTGACGCGGATCCCGAGATTGCGAAGGCCGTGGTCCTTAACGCAAAAATGCGGCGCGTGGGTATTTGCGGAGCAGCCGAAAGCCTGTTGGTAGATAGTAGCGTGAGCAAAGATCTTTTGACACCGATCCTAGAAGCACTAGAAAAGGCAGGATGCCAGCTCCGAGGGGATCCTGAAACTCAAGCTCTCAACTCTCTTGTCCTCCCTGCAACGGACGCAGATTGGGCCGAGGAGTACTTAGACGCAATAATTTCTATCAAACAAGTTTCTGGACTTGAGGCTGCAATAGATCATATTAATCAATACGGCTCTCATCACACAGACTCGATCATTACTGAGAATCACGAAGCGGCAGAGACTTTTTTGCGTAATATTGACTCGGCTATTGTTTTGCATAACGCCTCAACACAGTTTGCAGATGGCGGAGAATTTGGAATGGGTGCAGAAATTGGGATCTCAACTGGCCGCCTTCATGCCCGAGGGCCAGTCGGACTTGAGCAGCTCACCACATTCAAGTATGTCGTCCGGGGCTCAGGACAGGTGAGACCCTGACAAGGCCTATCGGAATAGATCGAGCACGTCTCCGCAAACGATTATTGGGGGGCGGCAAACGTGTAGGTATTCTTGGTGGTTCGTTCAACCCAGCCCATGAGGGACACTTGCACATCAGTCGGCATGCCTTCACAAGGCTTGATTTGGACTCTATCTGGTGGATGGTTTCCCCCCTGAACCCCTTAAAAGATATAAGCGATGTTGCATCTCTCTCAGAAAGGATCCAGATTGCCAAAAAGGTAGCGGCCCCGGAAAAACGCATCAAAATTACAGACATCGAGCAATTTTTGGGCACGCGTTACACAATCGATACCATTAGATCCTTACGGGAGACTTTTCCGGAAAATCAATTTGTCTGGATAATGGGTGCAGACAACTTAAAACAACTACCAGAATGGAAAAATTGGTCGGCCCTAATGGAAACAATCCCCATTGCGGTATTCGACCGGGCCCCCTATTCTGCATCGTCTCTGGCATCGAGAGCAGCAAAGATATATGCACCTAACCGGATCAAACCCGGCAATGCCCAAGCCCTAGCTGACCACTCAGCGCCGTCATGGATTTATCTTACTATTCCCAGACACCCTGCTTCCGGCACCCAACTTAGGTCAGCAGGCAGAGCACCAAATCATAAAAGGTCAAACTAGAGGGACACATTGGAAAAACCATCTAAAAATAAAAAACAAAAAACTCGTGTAATTGCGCGATCCAGGCATAAAGAAATTTTATCCTTAGTTCTCACAATTTTAGAGGAGCGAAAGGCGTTGGACGTAAAAGTTATCGATTTAGAGGGCAAGACATCAATCGGTGACTATATGGTGATCGCCTCGGGCCAATCCTCCCGCCAAATAGTCACCCTAGCCGATCTACTAGTTAGATCTCTTAAAGAAGCAAAAATATCTGGTATTAAACCCGAAGGCAGAACTAATGGTGACTGGATTCTTATCGATGCTGGAGATGTTATTGTGCATTTGTTCAGACCAGAGGTCAGAGATTTTTATAATCTTGAAAAAATGTGGGAACCGTCATTGGAACCCGAAAAAGACGTCGAACAACCAAAAGTGTGACTTCCCGAGGCAGTATTGCAAATTATTGTCATCGCTGTAGGGCGTTTAAAAAGAACCTCTGAACAGAATCTTTGCGATCTATATCTTAATCGTCTCAAAAGCAGTCGAGTATCTGTGCGAGAGGTCGAAGAAAGGGGTCCATTTTTAGGAGATGAAAGGATGGCTCGTGAGGGGGAACTGCTTTTGAGAGCATGTACACCGGGAGCCGAATTAGTGGCGCTTGATCGGCTCGGAAGGGAAATGAAAAGCGAGGAACTCGCTGAATTTATCGAAGAGGCGCAAATCAGAGGCCAAAACCTTAACTTCATTATTGGGGGCGCAAACGGCATATCGAAAAAGGTTTTAAAAAAATCGAATTACAAAATCTCTCTTGGAAAAATGACATGGCCGCATGCCCTCGCTAGAGTCATGCTATTGGAGCAACTTTACAGAGCACAGCAAATCCTAGCGGGTCATCCGTATCATCGGAATTGAATTTTCAGGCCTGACTATGCCACGAAATTACTCTATTCTGTGGGAAAAATTATGGATCAATCCTGCAAAATGAAGTGGTAGTCGAAAATGGATCGGAAAGGCCGGAAACCAGTTGTTTTGTGCGTTCTCGATGGATGGGGGTGGCGTCCTGAGCAAACGGCAAATGCCATAGCGCTAGCAAAGACTCCAGCCTTTGATCATATGATACAAAACTGTCCCAACAGTCTTCTTAAAACATCAGGAATGGATGTCGGTTTGCCGGATGAACAGATGGGAAACTCTGAGGTTGGACACCTGAATCTTGGTGCCGGGAGGATTGTAAATCAGGACACCCAGCGCATTGACACCTCCATCACTAGTGGGAAATTGGAAAAAATTCCTGCACTCGTAAGCTTCATTAAAGAGCTAAAAGAGACAAAGGGTACCTGCCACCTGATGGGGTTAATATCGGATGGGGGAGTTCACTCTCATCAGCGGCAAATCGAGACACTGGCATCCATAATCTCTAACCAGGGAGTTCCAGTCGCCGTGCATGCAATTTTGGATGGACGGGACACACCACCGAGAACCGCAATAAAATTTATTGATCAACTGGAAAACACGCTTTCAAAATTAAAAAACATCAATATCACCACTGTCTGCGGTCGATTTTACTGCATGGACCGAGACCAAAGGTGGGACAGGGTAGAATTAGCCTATCAGTGTATGGTTCAAGCAAAAGGCAAAAAAGGGGCTTCCGCGATTAGCGCTGTCGAGAACTCATATCAGTCCGGTACGGGAGACGAATTCATTGAGCCAACCGTCATTGCTGATTACAAGGGCATGCAGGAAGGTGATGGGCTTCTGATGGCGAATTTTCGAGCCGATAGAGCGCGAGAAATTCTCAGCGCCCTTCTGGATCCAGGGTTTTCAGGTTTCGAAAGAGAAAAAACCATTAAATTTTGTGATGCTCTAGGCTTAGTTGAATATTCAACAGAGCTTAACGACTTCATGAAAACGCTCTTTCCCCCCGAAGATTTGAAGAATATTTTTGCTGAAATTCTGGCCAAGAGTGGTATGAAGCAGCTCCGGATTGCAGAAACGGAAAAGTATGCGCATGTCACTTTCTTTTTCAACGGCGGTAAAGAAGAACCATTTGATGGAGAGGAGCGAGTTTTAGTCCCCTCGCCAAAAGTTACCACCTATGATCAAAAACCTGAAATGTCAGCTCGGGAAGTGACAGAAATTCTTGCCCAAAGTATCTTAGACGGAAGCTACGATTTCATTTTTGTCAATTTTGCCAATCCAGACATGGTTGGGCACACTGGATTATTAGACCCTGCCATTAAAGCCATTGAAACTGTCGACGAGTGCCTTGGGAAAATAAGACAGTCAATAGAACATGCAAATGGAGTATTGTTGGTCACGGCTGATCACGGGAATGCTGAGACTATGATGGACCCGCACACGGGAACCCCGTTCACCTCTCATACGACGAACGCTGTTCCAGCGATCTTAGTTAACGCACCGGAATATATTACGGGACTTAGAAACGGGCGACTGGCAGACGTCGCCCCCACTCTGTTAGAGCTTCTCAAGCTTGACAAGCCGGAAATTATGACTGGGACTTCCCTTATTGTTCCGGCACACGACGAGGGTTTAAAAAATAAAAAAATGTCTCTATCCGCGGCGCATTAGGGTTTCCAGAATTTTCGGGTCGATTGCGGCAAGTTTATTTTGCCTTCTGTTTCAGACCTCCACAATGGCAGGGGAGCTCCGAATACTCGCCAAGGGAAATATCTCCCCCTATCCAGACTCAATATCTACGACCTTACCTCAAGAAAAATTCAGCAAGAAACCAGAAAATCGTGCTTCCAACATCGATCGAACATTTAGGACCCAGGGGAAACCGGGGCAATCAGACACAACCCCAATAAAAATCAAAGCCCTCTTGGAGAGAATCCAAATTGAACAACGAGCCATTGTAAAAATGTACGCAGCATTGCAGCGGCTTGTTTTCGGCCAGTTACAAGACAAGGATTTCTTGTCATACTCAAGCAGCGAGTTAAAAAATAGCCTAACATTCTTGGTTCAAGCTCTTCGCTATTTAAAGGCAAGGAATCATAAGAACCAAAAAGATCTCGCGATTATCACAGAAGCCACCCGGGGAACTAATGTGAACGAGATCAGGAGAGACTCTGCTGAGGTGTCCAGAACCGACCACCGGTTAAGTAACTCCACGAATAAAAAATTTCATCAAAGAGCATACCTGATGGCTTTAGAGAAAATATTATTTTCACCTCTTAATGCCCCTCACTCTGGCAACCGGAGTCTAATACTCGGAGAGAGAAAAACCGAAAATGGCCCTAAAAAAAATAACTCCCTAATAAATCTTTCCAAAAGAATTCCGGAAGGTACATTGGTTAACTCGTTCGGAAAACTTCTAAAAACTGGTGAGCGTTCCCAAGGACTTTCATTTAAAATTAAACCTGGGGCCCATGTGTTTTCGCCAATGACTGGGAGGGTTGTTTTTTCTGGGCCGTTTAAAGATATCGAAGAACTCTTGATAATTGATTATGGTGAGCAATATCATTTGGTATTATCTGGCATGGCGCGCACCGATCTTAAAATAGGAGACAGAGTATCGGCTGGTCAAAAGATTGGGACAATGGATCCTCGCGATCCGTCTCCCATCCTTTATCTGGAAGTTCGTCTCGACAGCAAACCCATAAACCCTGTGCCGTGGTTGGTTTTACGGTAAAAAGAGTAGAGATAGTTAGTAGAGATAGAATGATAAAAAAATTTTTCGGTGTCTTAGCAACGTTTTGGTTTCTTCTATTGGTTGGTCAAGCGCTAGCTCAGACCAATACATCCGAAACCTATCGTCAATTGGATCTCCTTGGCGATGTGTTTGAAAGGATCAGAGCCGATTATGTAAGGGAGGTAAGTGACAAGGAACTTATCGAGGCCGCAATAAATGGAATGCTATCCTCGCTTGATCCACACTCTAGTTATATGGGACCGGATAGCTTCAAGGATATGCAGGTACAAACACGAGGAGAATTTGGCGGGCTAGGAATAGAAGTCACTATGGAATCTGGCTATGTCAAGGTGGTCTCTCCAATCGATGATACCCCAGCCTTCAGAGCAGGGATCAAAGCCGGCGACTTTATAACCCAACTTGATGACCAGCCGGTGCAGGGCCTGACATTGGCCGAAGCCGTCGAGAAAATGCGGGGTAAAATCAACACCGATATCAGACTTACTATCCGGCGAGAGGGGAGGGAGCCTTTTGAAGTGACTCTCACCCGAGCCGCAATCAAAATCCAATCGGTCCGATGGAGAACAGAAAAAAACATCGGATATGTTCGGATTACATCTTTTAGCGAACAGACCGAATCAGGCTTAATACGTGCAATCAAAAAGTTAAATGATAAATTAGGAAAAAAATTAATAGGCCTTGTTTTAGACCTAAGAAACAACCCTGGTGGCCTATTGGATCAAGCAATAAAAGTATCCGATGCCTTTCTGGATCGCGGAGAAATTGTATCAACGCGCGCAAGGCGCGCTGAAGATGTACAGCGCTTTAACGCAGCAAAAGGCGATTTATTAGATGGTAAACCCATTGTAATACTCATCAATCGTGGTTCTGCCTCGGCCTCAGAAATAGTTGCCGGAGCACTCCAGGACCATCGCAGAGCAGTAGTCCTTGGCACCCGCTCGTTTGGAAAAGGATCGGTTCAGACCATCATGCCCTTATCCGGACAGGGAGCAATCCGTCTGACTACCGCGCAGTATTTCACGCCCTCTGGCCGTTCTATCCAGGCCAAGGGAATTGAGCCTGACATCGAGGTGACACAAGCTACTTTATCCACGGTTGAAGGAACTGATGGCCGGCGTGAAGCGGATCTTAAAGGGGCTCTTCAAAACCCTAATGACGCGAAAACACCCACAAAAGGTGTTGAAAAAGAAAAAACTAAGCAGAAAACAGGTAAGAGTTCAGATTATCAACTTTTAAGGGCCTTGGACCTTATCCGGGGTATTACTCTTTACGGAGAGAAAAACGGCAAATGAACAGCACTAGGCTCCAACTTAGTGTTTTATGCCAACAGCGCAGGAATAGACTCGACTGATTTCGGGGGATCTTTTGCCAGGAAAATACCCGGATTCTTTTTCCGATCGCAATTTTGGCACTTTCTGCAATTTTTGGAACCGCTTCCATTATCTGCGGGTTTATCCTAGACGCCCATCCCAAACCCAAGTCAGAAATCCAAATAAACATAGAGCCCTCTGAATTTCCGTCAGCTTACGCTCCAGCAAATGAAACCGGCAAATCCTACACCAACCGGTCGGACACAAAGGTGCGAGCCGTCAAAAGTCGTAATTCTACAAAAAAAGAACCGAAAGACTTTACCGGTCCCGCAAAAAAAGAGCCCCCACAAAACCACCAAACGTCAGCGCTCAGGCCTCATATCTCCCAAAAGAGCCGCCCAAGCGGGACAGGCCCCAATTCGATAAAGCTTAACAAAAAGATACCTATCAAACACTATGATATTACGGCTGAAACCGGATTTAAGAAAAATAACCCCGGGACTAGCGGTTCAAATCGAACTAATCAGAAATGGAAAACCTTAGCCCGGCCATTCAATGTTTCAGACAGAACAGCTAAAATAGCGGTTGTGATTTATGGCCTAGGAAACAATCCCTCCGGGACCATAGCCGCAATCCAGGGCCTCCCTGGGGAGGTTACGCTTGCTTTTTCGCCCTATGCCACTTCTTTGGCTGAATGGACAAATTTGGCGCATGCCGCTAGTCATGAAATTTTATTAATGGTACCCCCATTATCAAGCCTCGGGGTCCAAACCTTGTTAGAAGGGATGGTTAACAAACTGGTCAATCCGGGCAAATCAGATACTAGCGGCCTAGATGCGATCCTTGATCTAAGCCGATGGCATTTGGGGGTAACATATTTTCCACAATTAGCCTCTCAATACCGGGAACCCGGCACAGAGGCTCTTCTGAACCTATTAAAATCCAGGGGTCTTATGTATTTAGAGAGCCGACCTGAATATATTAATTCGACCAGGGCTAGATCAAAACAGATGAATGTTGGGTTCGCAGCGAATACAATGTTTATCGATCGTCAAGCCTCAAGGGTCTCCATTTGGAAACAATTGAAAATAGCCGAACAGCATGCGATTGAGTCGGGAGCGGTAATTGTGATGGGCTTTTTATACCCTGTGACCTTAGAAGTTCTCAGTTACTGGACTCATACACTAGAAAATACTCGGATTACCCTTGCGCCGGTTTCGGCGATGGCGCAATTTTGAAACAAATGTCCGAAGAATTATTCAGGCCCTGCGTAGCAATTGTCCTTTTTAATGAAGATGCGAAAATACTCGTCGCCGCCCGCAATGATCAAGAGACCGATCAATGGCAACTGCCCCAAGGCGGAATAGAAAACGGGGAGACGGCGATTAAAGCCGCTTTCCGAGAATTAGAAGAAGAAATTGGGACGAATAACGCTGTATTTTTGAAAGAGTCGACAACATTGATCTCATACGAGATTCCTCCGGAATTGCGTAAAGGCTGGATGGACAACAAGTGGATTGGACAAAGTGTTAAAGCAGTGGCTTTAAAATTTATTGGAACAAAAACTGAAATCTGCCTGGGAAGAGAAGAGGCTGAATTTCGGGCCTGGAAATGGGAGGAACTTAGTGCTCTACCAGAGCTAATTATCGGGTTCAAACAAGATCTATACAGACAAATAGTTAGAGAGTTTTCTCCTATCCGTGAGGATATGCTGAGCCGAAAATAACGTAATCGGCAGAGGGTTTTCCGCCTATTTGACGCTTACAGCAATATCATCAAAGACTATCGGAAACGTTACAGCCGTACTTATAAAAATTCCGGGGCCCGATTGTGAAAAGATATTAGTCCTAATGACAGACTAGGACCTGTCACTACAAGGCCTCGGCATCAGTTTCGCCTGTCCGGATTCTCACAGCCTGAGAAAGATCAAAAACAAATATCTTTCCGTCCCCAATTCTATCGGTATTCGCCGCGTTACGGATTGAGTCAACTGCACGATCAGCCAAGTCGTCGCCTACCGCAATTTCGACCTTGATCTTTGGAACGAAATTAATCTCATACTCCGCACCACGATATATCTCCGTATGCCCACCCTGACGACCAAAACCTTTAACTTCACTGACCGTCATTCCTGCAATACCCAAAACAGACAGGGCAGTCCTCACTTCCTCCAATTTAGAAGGCTTAATTACAGCCACAATCATCTTCATAGAGCTATCTCCTAAGCTTCCTATTGGCTTTATAAATTATATCCACGTTCACCATGGACAGTTATATCCAGACCTTCAGTCTCATCATCTTCCCTGACACGTAAAGGCGTGAACATCTTTATAACCGCAAGGATTATAAAACTGATTATAACGGACCAAACAGCCACTACCACGGCCCCGATAAACTGGGTTTGCAATTGCCCCGCAATTGTTACCCCTTCAGCAAGTCCAAGACCCCCGAACGCCGGTGCCGCTAACACGGCCGTCAAAAGGGTTCCCGTCAAACCACCAATCCCATGAACTGCGAAAACGTCCAAAGAGTCATCGATCTTGAAGGTTTGTTTGACGACACTGACAAGCGCATAGCAAATAGGCGCTGCCAATAGCCCGAGAATTAGTCCGCCAATTGGCCCCACGAATCCTGACGCGGGGGTTATCGTAGCCAAACCAGCAATAGTTCCAGTTACAAAACCCACCAAGCTGGGTTTCCCATGTTTAACCCATTCAATCGCCATCCATCCGAGTGATGCTGCCGCAGCGGAAATGTGGGTAACTAAAATCGCCATACCTGCCCCACCATTGGCCGCAAGTGCGCTCCCACCGTTGAAACCGAACCAACCAACCCATAGGAGTGCTGCCCCTGTCATCACAAGCCCGGGATTATGTGGCGGTACAATTTCCCTCGGGAAACCGCGTCTCGGCCCGACCATGATCGCAATCACAAGTGCGGACACCCCCGCCGTCAAATGAACGACCAGGCCTCCGGCGAAGTCCATTACTCCAAGCTTCGCGAGCCATCCACCACCCCAAATCCAGTGACAAACCGGGACATAGACAAGAAGTAACCATAATCCGCTGAATAAAATAACTGCCGGAAAAGTTATTCGCTCGGGATATGCCCCAACAATCAAAGCGGGCGTTATAACCGCAAAAGTCATCTGGAAAATTACGAAAACTATTTCAGGAATCGTTCCACTTAAGCTTTCGGTGCCAATCCCAGCTAAAAATGCTTTTCCAAAACCACCTATATAGCTATTCAGCGGGCCGCCATCCCCGAAGGCCAAACTGTAGCCAACGACGATCCAAATAATTGATGCTAGGCAACAAATAACCGCACAATGCATCAGAACAGATAAAATCGCCCGCGACCGAACAAGGCCTCCATAAAACAGCGCTAAACCTGGCATCGTCATCAGTAGGACCAAAGCGGTCGCAACGATAATCCACGCTGTATCACCCCCAGACATTTTAGCTGCTCCTTGCGCAAGAACTGCTGTTGGACCCAACAAAATGGTTAGAACCAGGCTTGAGCGTAAAATATTAAAAAAACTCATCTTCATCTCCAGAAAAACATTCCAATTTCTTGAACAACCGGATTCATATCATTCAAAGTGTGGCTTATTTTTGCCCGCTAGGAAAATAGTTTTTTTTGGACTAACTAATCACTCAGCGCCGATATCAGCGATCTGGCTATTTCTAATTCCCGCTCAGCAGTATCACGGGCGGCTTCATCTGCAGCTTTCTCAAGTGCATCCTGAGCTTCGGCGAGCCGTGCATTAGCAGCCTCAATATCGGCATCAGCTAGAGAAATGACCTCATCCGCCAACACAGTGCAACGATTTCTCGAAACTTCCGCGAATCCGCCAGAAACAAATAACCGCTTTTCTATTGATTCCGCCTGGTAGACGTCGATGACGCCTGCCCGGACCGTCGAGATCAAAGGACTATGGTGAGGCAATACACCGAAATCACCATCCGAACCGGGAATGACGACCATCGAAAATTGATCAGAAATTATGAGCTTCTCGGGAGCTACAAGCTCAAAGTCTATCTTATCTGCCATAACCTCCAACCCTGGTCATTAAAATTAGGCCGCCTCTGCTGCCATTTTTTTGGCCTTCTCAATCGCATCTTCAATCGTGCCAACCATGTAGAATGCTGCTTCAGGTAGGTCATCATACTCGCCGTCAACGAGGCCCTTAAAACCACGAATAGTGTCCTCAAGGCTAACCAAAACCCCGGAAAAACCTGTAAATACCTCAGCGACGTGGAACGGTTGAGATAGAAATCTTTGGATCTTCCGCGCCCGAGCTACCACCAGTTTGTCTTCTTCGGAGAGTTCGTCCATCCCCAGAATCGCTATAATATCTTGCAGGCTCTTGTATTTCTGCAACACCTCTTGCACCCGGCGCGCTACTGCATAATGTTCGTCCCCAAGGGTACGCGGATCAAGAATACGTGAAGTAGAGTCTAGCGGGTCAACCGCGGGATAAATCCCTAGCTCTGCAATTTGCCTGGATAACACGGTCGTCGCATCAAGGTGCGCAAAGGAAGTTGCCGGCGCTGGGTCCGTTAGGTCATCTGCCGGCACATAAATGGCTTGCACCGAAGTAATGGACCCCTTTGTTGTGGTCGTTATCCGTTCTTGTAGTGCGCCCATATCCGTAGCAAGGGTTGGCTGATACCCTACGGCCGAGGGGATCCTTCCAAGAAGCGCTGAAACCTCGGATCCTGCCTGCGTGAACCGGAATATGTTGTCTACAAAGAGGAGGACATCCTGCCCTTCAGCATCTCTAAAATATTCCGCCTGAGTTAAGCCCGTTAGCGCAACGCGAGCCCTAGCACCAGGCGGTTCGTTCATTTGACCATAAACCAGCGCCGCCTTGGATTCCCCTTCAAGGTTAATAACTCCAGACTCGATCATTTCATGGTACAGGTCATTTCCTTCCCGCGTACGCTCTCCTACGCCGGCAAATACTGAATAACCACCATGCGCCTTAGCGATATTATTAATGAGCTCCATTATCAGAACTGTTTTTCCAACGCCAGCGCCACCAAAAAGTCCTACCTTACCTCCTCGGGCATACGGTGCCAAAAGATCAATGACTTTTATTCCTGTTACGAGTACCTCTGTCTCAGTAGACTGTTCAATAAACTCGGGTGCCGGCCTATGAATTGGCAGACGCTCCTTTGTGTCAATAGGGCCTCGTTCATCGACTGGCTCTCCTACAACGTTGACGATGCGACCCAAGGTCTCAGGCCCTACTGGAACCAAAATTGGCCCCCCGGTATCGACGACATCCTGCCCACGGACTAAACCCTCGGTAGCATCCATAGCTATCGTGCGCACCGTCGCCTCGCCCAAATGTTGTGCAACCTCAAGGACCAAAGTGCCTCCATCATGCTCGCAGTGCAACGCATTAAGGATCTCTGGAAGAGCGCCCTCCTGAAATTGGACGTCAACAACAGCGCCCATAACCTGCCTAATTTTTCCAATGTTGTTAGTGCTTTCAGCCATTGCAGTCCCTTTTGTATTAGGTCTCTATGCTACTAGAGCGCTTCTGCCCCAGAAATAATTTCAATCAACTCGCTAGTAATAACCGCCTGACGGGTCCGGTTGTAGGTCAGAGTCAACCCGTCGATCATATCCCCTGCATTTCTTGTCGCATTATCCATGGCGGTCATCCTCGCACCATGTTCCGATGCTGCACTCTCTAAAAGGGCGCGAAAAATTTGTATCGAAATATTCCGAGGCAAAAGATCCGATAGAATTTCTCTCTCATCTGGTTCAAATTCATAGGTCGCTTCGCCTTCAGAGGTCGTAAGATCGTCTTCGTCCGAGAGATTAAGCTCGCCTCCATAAGGGATAAGCTGATGGCCGGTTACCACCTGGCTTATTACGGAACGAAACTCATTGAAAACAATTGAGCAAATATCGAACTCGCCCGAATTGAACAATTCTATGACCTTTTTCCCAATCTCGGTAGCGTCTGAGTATGATAAAGATTTGCGCCCTACATCTTCGTAGGATTCAATAATCAGAGATCGATAATTCCGCCGTAAAACGTCTCGTGCCTTGCGCCCAACGCACAATAGTTTCACCGCTTTTCCCTCAGTTTGAAGGCCCTCAATCCGTCGGCGCACCTCCCGGACAATATTTGTGTTAAAGCCTCCACACAAACCGCGGTCCGAGGAAATGACAACGATGAGGTGGGTGTCGTTTTTCCCAGTTCCCATCAAGAGATCTGGACCAAAGGCTCTGTTCGGAACACCCGAGGCCAAAGATTTCATCAATCGATCCATCCGCTCCGAGTACGGTCGAGCTGCCTCTGCTTGGTCCTGAGATCGACGCAACTTTGCAGCGGCAACCATTTTCATAGCCGAAGTAATCTTCTGCGTAGATTTAACACTATCTATCCTAATTCTCAGATCCTTGAGGTTCGGCATCCGCTGGAGCGCTCCCTGAACTACTTTTGAACGAACGTAATGTTTTAGTCAGCAGCAAAGCTGTTCGAGTAAGCCTCGACCGCCGCCTTAAGCTTAGATCCAGTCTCCTCACTCAACTGACCAGTCTTCTGAATGTCCGTGAGAATATCGCTATGATCGGATTTAATGTTGGACAGAAGCCCTTGTTCAAAACGTGTAACCGCGCCTACCGGTATGCGATCGAGATACCCGTTTACACCCGCATAAATCGAGACGACTTGCTCTTCCACAGGCATAGGAGAGTACTGGGCCTGTTTCAAAAGCTCAGTCAGACGAGCGCCACGGTTCAAAAGACGTTGTGTGGATGCGTCCAAGTCCGAAGCAAACTGGGCAAAAGCTGCCATCTCCCGATACTGCGCAAGCTCTAATTTTATTGATCCAGCTACCGACTTCATAGCTTTTGTCTGGGCCGCGGAACCCACGCGGCTCACCGATATTCCTACATTAACAGCCGGCCTGACCCCCGCATAAAACAAGTCTGTTTCTAGGAAAATCTGACCATCAGTAATGGAGATCACATTTGTCGGTATGTAAGCGGACACATCACCGGCCTGGGTCTCAATAATTGGCAAAGCAGTCAGAGAACCGCCGCCATTGTCCTTGTTAAGTTTTGCTGCCCTCTCTAGAAGGCGCGAATGCAAATAAAATACATCGCCTGGAAAAGCCTCGCGACCTGGTGGCCGGCGAAGTAGCAGGGACATCTGACGATAAGCGACCGCCTGCTTGGAGAGGTCATCATAAGTAATCAGCGCATGCTTGCCATTATCTCTAAACCATTCCCCCATGGTGCACCCAACATAGGGTGCTAAGTATTGCAATGGCGCCGGATCTGAAGCTGTAGCGGCCACAATAATGGAGTATTCCATCGCTCCATTATCTTCCAGGGCCTTCACAATTTGAGCAACCGTAGAACGCTTTTGCCCAACAGCAACATAGATGCAATAAAGCTTCTTGTCTTCGTCGTCCCCGGAATTAATCTCCCGTTGATTAATCATAGTATCTATGGCTACAGCGGTTTTACCGGTCTGCCTGTCTCCAATAATCAACTCACGCTGACCCCTGCCAACCGGGATGAGGCTATCTATCGCTTTTAGCCCTGTTTGAACGGGTTCATTGACAGACTGACGCGGAATAATACCGGGCGCTTTTACATCTACACGGCGGCGCTCAGAACCCTCAATGGGACCCTTTCCATCAATGGGGTTTCCAAGCCCATCTACTACGCGGCCCAAGAGCCCCTGGCCCACAGGTACATCAACGATATTACCGGTGCGCTTTACGGTGTCCCCCTCTTGAATCGTCCGATCGTCGCCAAAAATAACAATACCGACATTATCAATCTCCAGGTTAAGGGCCATCCCCACGATACCCCCTGGAAACTCAACCATTTCACCGGCTTGAACATTATCTAGCCCAAATACCCGAGCAATTCCGTCACCTACCGACAGCACCCTCCCGACTTCTGCCACCTCGGCTTCATTGCCAAAGTTTGCAATTTGGTCTTTCAGAATAGAAGAAATCTCTGCAGCGCGGATATCCATCACGCAGCCCCTTTCATCATTAGTTGAAGTCTTTCAAGTTTTGTACGAAGAGAAGAATCGATCATTTTGGAACCAACCCGGATCACCAAACCGCCCAGAAGTGACGGGTCGACAGACTCTTCTATTTGGACCTTAGATCCAAGGGCTTCCCGCAGGGAAACTTCAAGGGCATTTTTCTGAGAGTCCAGAAGAGGCGCTGCCGAGGAGACTTCTGCTTTCGTTTCGCCCAGATGTGCTGCGAGCATAGCCTGCCAGGATGTGATTATTGCCTCAATCAAGAAAAGCCTGTTATTGGATGCGACCACACATAAAAAATTGCTCACAAGCTCGGAAAAACCGGCTTTTCTAGCAATCTCGGTTATGACTTTCAATTGATCATCAGCGCTATAGACCGGGCTCCGTATGAAATCCCGCAAATCCATAGATTGACGGATACACTCGTTGAAGGAAATGAGATCGGTATTTATCCGCTCTACCTCTCCCCGGTCGAGGCAAAGTTCAAAAAACGCTCCCGCATATCTTCCAGCGATCCCTGATGTCTTTGATAGATTTGACGACACGAAATTAGCCTTTAAATAGCCCCTCGGTTACTAATTACAATCAACTGAAATCGCAATTAACGTGATGGAACCCTGTTAACAAAGTGATTGCAACTCGATGTTAAAAGTGTGCCAAAAATTTGAGGTTTGCTAACACACTCAATAGGCGCTGGCAACCCAGTTCATAGGATGAAAATTTAAGGCAATTTCTTTGAGATTAACGGCCTCCAGACCCCATTTTAATCTATCCTGTTCTAACGAAACCAAATATTGAATTGCAAATAACAGGTAGCTGTTACATGAAGGAATAGGGATCGATATCTATTTGAAGTCTGACACCCTTGGGTATCGATGACTTTGATAGCCAACTTTTGATGATCGCCTGGAGGTGCACATCACGATCTGCTTTTACGAGTAACCGACGCCGATGCCGTCCTCTCAACAATGAGAGAGGGGCGTCAGCTGGGCCAAGTACAGTAATTTTATCAGAATATGGCCGGGTCTTTCCCAGCTCGCGCGATGCTTTATCAACCAGATCACGATCGGGTCCGGATACAATTAGAGAAACCAGGCGACCATAAGGCGGCATAAAATACCTTTTCCGGGCCTCTGCCTCAATTTCCAAAAATTGTTCTCGATCGCCGGAACTTAATGCCTTCATTAGAGGATTTTCTGGCTGGTAGGTCTGCAGAATTACGAAACCCGGTTTTTCAGCTCGACCAGCGCGCCCCGACACTTGATGCAATGTTTGATACACCCGTTCTGACGCCCGCAAGTCTCCGCCAGCTAGTCCAAGATCTGCATCGATTACACCCACCACCGTCAAATCCGGAAAGTGATAACCCTTAGCCAAGATCTGCGTCCCTATCAGGATATCAACTTCCCCCTTATGTACCCTCGTAACGAGGTCAAGGGCCGCGGACGGGGCCCGAATGGTATCACTTGTCATAATTTCAGTGCGCGCGTCCGGGTATCGTCTTGCAACCTCATCTGCAATCCGTTCAACACCCGGACCACAAGCTACGAGCGTCTGTAGAGCTCCACATTCGGGGCACTCATCCGGAATCGATCTCAGAAAACCGCAGTGATGACATTCGAGTCTCTCTTTTAGTCTGTGTTCTACCAGCCATGAGCTGCATTCAGAGCAGGAAATCCTGTGACCACATCGACGACACAGTGTAAGTGGTGCGTATCCCCGCCGATTAAGATATAGCAAAACCTGCTCACGCGATTTTAGGGCTTTTCTAATTTTCTCTTGAAGTTCAAGGGAGATCCATTTCTCATTCTCTTGAGGTTCAGATCGCATATCGACTAATTTGATTTCTGGCATAGTGGCCCCTCCATACCGATCCGGTAGATGGAGGCGCCGATAACGGCCGAATTGAATGTTCGTCATTGTTTCGAGCGACGGGGTTGCAGAGGCCAGAATTACCGGAATTTTAGAAATTCGGGCACGAACTACCGACATATCTCGGGCATTATAAATCACGCCCTCCTCCTGCTTAAAAGAAATATCGTGTTCCTCATCAACAATGATTACCCCAAGTTTAGAAAACGGAAGATAAAGCGCTGAACGTGCACCCACGACTACAGCTGAATGACCGGCCTGAATTGCTAGCCAGGTGCGCCTGCGCTCAGATCCAGATAGCTCAGAATTCCATTGCAAGGGCCGGACTCCAAAGCGTTCCTCAAATCTCGAATACCATTGGACTGATAATCCGATCTCGGGTAGCAGAACCAGAGCCTGGAGCCCACGCTCCAAACATTTTGCAAGTGCCTCGAAATAAGTTTCTGTTTTGCCAGAACCAGTGACCCCATCGAGAACCCACACGGCGAAGCCCTCAGACCCAGTCTTTGAAGCCTCTAGCACTGCATTGCGAAGCTCAGCTGCAGCGCGGTCTTGGTTATCTGACAAAATAGGACCGGGTCGGTGCACATCAATTACGGGAAGTTCTGGATCAGGATTTATTTGAATGGGTTTCAACAGCCCGGCCCTCGCCATTCCCGAAATTACTCCAGGGCTTACACAAGCAGCCTGAGCCAACTCACCTATTTTTCTTGGACACCCATCTTCAACAACTGAAAGGACCCGGGCGCGTGCATTTGTCATCCGAACGGTGGGATCTACAGAGATGGGATCGGACACAGAAATATATGCAGTAACGGTCCTCTCGGGCCTAAACACCGTGGGAACGCTCATGGCCATTCGCAAAACTGAGCCGAGTTTGCTCATTGTGTAGCTAGCGGTCCATTCGATAAAATCCCGCATCTCCGGCTGCATCGGGGGTATTTTATAAATACCAGTGATCTCCCGAAGCCTCTCCTCCGGGACCTGATCCCGACCAATCCCCCAGATCACACCCCTCTCTGTTCTGTTGCCGAGGGGAACCGAAACATAGTCCCCAAGGCCCACAGATATCCCGTCTGGAATCCGGTATTCATAAGTTGACGATAAAGGAAGGGGAATTAACACCCGAACACGACATCCCGCCTGCAAGGGGTGATTGGTAGCCTGATCTGGTCGCATGTCTTACACTCTAAGTCACTCTCTTGCTGACTCCAATTACCCTATTTAGATTTAGTCACAGGAGAGAGCTCTCAACCTGGCTTTACAAAGATTAAAAAATGCCAAATCCACCCCCCCCAAAAGGGCCAGACACAAAAGGCCTCAATTCGAGACGGGTTATGGAATGGCTAATGGTCAATCCTGGTTTCTTTGATGAATATTCAGAGGAAATCAGAGACGCCCTGAACCAAACCAGAAGTTTTGATCACCCCATCCTCGATTTAAGAGATTACCTTCTCCGCAAACTACAAATGGACATTAACGCGCTACAGGCGCGAGAAACCGAACTTTTAAAGGCAGCGAGAGATAATTCGATAATTCACGAACAAATTTTTTCAGCCACATTAGCCATTCTTCAGGCCGTTTCATTCGACACATTTATTGAAACGATCACAACCAAACTAACTGAAATATTTAATATCGAAGTTTCTATCCTTTTCTTTGAAGGCAGTGAAAAAGTTTTTGAAGCTGATAACCGGGTTATATTGGCCGCTGATTTAAATACCACCCCGAAATTTTTCGAAGGTCTTGCAAAAAACATTAGATCTTGTGCCTATTTAAAATTAAAAACTTCCGATGCTTCTCAGACATGTTTTCTGGCACTGGGTTCTGTTAATCCCAGAGCTTTTCACCCCAGCCAAGGAACAGAATTTCTTTATTTTTTTTCCGACATTTTGGAGGTTTGCCTAGAAAAGTGGTTAATCGAAAAAAAGCCCTAGAGTTCTCGGCATCGGCTGATTGCCAGCTTGCCATCTCTGATTGGCTTAGGTGGATTACTCATGAGAAAAGAGCATCCAATAATACAATTGATGCATATTCTCGTGACCTCGCCTCGTTTCTAAAATTTCTAACGTCACATCTTGGCTCACCACCAACACTCTCTGATTTTGAAAAATTGGAAGCAAGAGATTATCGGGGGTTTCTAGCAGATCGGGCCAAGCGCGGCATCAGTCAGAGTTCGATCGCCCGCTCGATGTCCACAATTCGGAGTTTGTTTCGGTTCCTAGACAAAATGGGCTTGGTGGCAAATTCAAGTATTAGAACAGTCAGGTCCCCCTCTCCAAAGGCCCCGATCCCAAAACCACTCACAAAATTAGAAGCACAAGAGTTTCTGGATGCAATCCAGGACCAAGTAAATGTGCCTTGGGTCATCGAGAGAGACTTAGCTCTTTTCACGCTGCTTTACGGATGCGGGCTTCGAATAGCCGAGGCGATAGCACTCAATGATGCTGATATGCCGAATGGCGATGTGTTACGGGTTATCGGCAAGGGAAATAAGGAACGGATCGTTCCGGTCTTACCGATAGTCCGCGACAGCATAAAGTCATATGTCTCTATACGCCCATTTAGTATATTACCTGATGGGCCTCTTTTTCGGGGCGTTAGGGGTAAACGCCTTAATCCTGGTGTCGTGCAGCGCAAGATGAGAGAGTTGAGGACATCCCTTGGCCTAAATGAGTCCGCCACCCCGCACGCTCTCAGACATTCATTTGCCACTCATTTACTCAGCGCTGGAGGGGATCTTAGAACAATACAAGAATTGTTGGGTCACGAGTCCCTCTCAACAACTCAACGTTATACAAGTGTCGATTCCGAGAGCCTAAAATTGGCTTACCAGAAATCCCACCCTCGGGCAAAATAAATGCTTCAACCTATCCGATACCAAATTTGTAACTAACTGAAGTAGGCTCTATTTTTATTAAAAAAATTCAAACGGGAATATTTACTTAAAAATTCCGACATATCCCGCCCCCGTTGGGACTTTAACATTCAGACAGGCCGCGTTAATGTTTTGGCCATGAGGATGGAAATAATCCCGACGGGAAACGCCTGCGGAGCAGAAGTGAGGGGCCTAGACCTCAGAGAACCACTAAGCAAACAAGCGGCAGCACAGCTATATGATGCCTGGCTGGAACACCTTATCCTTTTCTTCAGGGATCAGGAAATAAACGAAGAAGAGCATCTCCGGTTCACAAAATACTTCGGTTCACCGGGGGATTATATGCGACCCAATAGCCTCCGTTCTAGTTCTATGCAACAACGCCATCGGGCTGTGATGTTCATTAGCAATATTCGAAAAAATGGCGAGCCAATTGGTGCTCTCCCTGACGGCGAAATGATGTTCCCCACAGATACTGCGTATGACACCACCATTCACAAAGCGACGACTCTATATTCCCTTGAGGTCCCGTCAAAAGGGGGTGAGACGATATTTAGCAATCAATACGCGGTCTATGATGCGCTGCCCGAAGATTTAAAAAAGCACCTGGGTGGTCGTCTTGCCTACACCGCATATGAGTTTGGCACGATGATCAAAAACAAAGACAAATATAACTCACCTAAAATGCGGTCGGCGACACATCCGGCGTTACGAAGACACGAGGAAACCCAGCGGATATCAGTTTTCGTGAATGAACTCATGACTGAAAAAATTTTGGGACTTGATGAGCCTCAAACCCGCGTAATTTTAGATAAAATTTTCTCGCTCCAGAAAGAAGCGCGTTTTTGCTATGAACATCAGTGGAAACAAGGAGATCTGGTAATTTGGGACAACCGGTGTTCTTTGCACGCCCGCCGTGATTTCCCGAGCAACGAACGGCGGCTGATGCGCCGCGTTACCATTAGTGGGGAGCGTCCCAAATGGAATTAGCAACTTAAGATAATCCGCAGATGATTGCGATGATTTTATAATTCTGATTTATTGAGACATCGATTTTCCGGGAGAATATTCTATGGCTGTGGACGTAATTCCAACTGGTCAAGCATGCGGCGCTCAGATCACCAATATTGACATCAGTAAACAAGTGTCTGATTCGGACGCAGAAACCATCTATCAGGCGTTCCTTGAACATCAGGTAATCTTTTTTAGGGGACAAACGATTACGCCGGCTGATCAGCGCCGCGTCTGCGGCATATTTGGGGAAGTCGGGGCCTACAACCGACCAAAAGACAGACAACACCCCAAACATGCAAGTGACGAAATTATGTTAATATCCAATGTGGTTGAAGACGGCAGGGTAATTGGTGCACACCCCGACGGAGAGATGATGTGGCATACAGACACCCCGTATCTGGCTACACCTCACAAGGCAACGACTCTTTATTCAGTTGAAGTCCCCTTAGTGGGAGGAAATACAAAGTTCTCCAACCAATATATGGTATACGAGGCTCTCTCTGATGACCTAAAACAAACCTTACGGGGCAAATTGGCAATGAATTGCTATGAATTTGGCACCACAGTCAAAACTTTTGATAAATATGATAGAAATAGCGTTCCACATCATCCCCATCCGGTCCTGAGGAAACACCCAGAAAGCGGGAAAACCGCTACCTATGTCTGCCCTTTGATGACAGAGGAGATCATCGGGATGGATGGGGACGAAAGTGACAAAATCTTGGCATCAATTTATAGGCTGCAAGAGGACAGTAATTTTATTTACGAACATGTTTGGAATGTGGGAGACATGATTATTTGGGATAATCGGTGTTTATTACACGCCAGAACAGATTTTCCAAAAGAACAGCGCCGACTTCTAAGGCGAGTTACCGTCAGCGACGATCATCCGGTTATGGCTGCCTGAAAACGTAGATCAAATGCTTTGGTGAAGTATCTTTCCAAAGCGGAAAACAAGGGTCCCGGTCGGTTTATGCTATAAATCCACTATTTGGCGACACTAGGCCTGATATCGTCTTCATTTGTTAACTTGGACCCGAGGAGCCAAATCTTCGTACCCGTAAACACCAAAACGAACGTTCTTCTTAGCGGATTTTCCGCCTCATAAAGAGTTTCTCACCCCATTGCCGCGCTTTCAATCGGGATTCCTTGATTGCACGCCCGAATATCGGATACCGCCGACCTGCCTTTATTATGAAGAGTCTCATTCGCGGCGAGCGACGAGACAACAAGATCAAACCGATACACAAAAATAGTATACCTTGCAGAACCGGTAGAAAGAGTCCGAGGACCCCCAAAAAAATAAACAGCCATCCTGCGGTAACCCAAAAAAAGTGTTTAAAGGTTTTCATAATCAACCCTGACGCCCGGTTCCTTGAAACCTTAATTGTCCATTAGTGATAACTGTCAGGCCAATAGCCTGCTCCCCTGGATAACTGGCATTTTTTAAAGATGGATTGGTTTATTATATGCAGCTAGGCAAGCTTCTTTAACTGCCTCATTCAGGGTAGGATGAGCGTGGCAAGTGCGCGCAACATCCTCTGCACTTGCCGAAAATTCCATAGCTAAAGTCAGCTCTGAAATCATCGTTCCAGCATCCGGACCGATAATATGGGCTCCGAGAATCGCGTCCGTATTGCCATGAGCAAGAATTTTGACGAAGCCCGATGATTCCATACCAGATGATCGAGCACGAGAATTTGCGTTAAACGGAAATTTCCCAACTCGATAGGGAGTTCCCTCCTCCTTAAGACTCTCCTCTGAAGCTCCCACAGACGCCACTTCCGGGGAAGTGTAAATTACCGCTGGGATACATTTGTAATTAACGTGTCCAGCTTGGCCCGCCATCATCTCAACTGCGACCACACCTTCTTCCTCAGCCTTATGCGCGAGCATCGGACCAGGGATAACATCTCCTATCGCATAGATTCCGGGGATATTTGTTTCAAATTTGTTGTCTACTCTGATAAAGCCTCTCTCGTCGGTTAGAACTCCTAAATTCTGAAGTCCCAGTCCCTCTGTAAATGGTCTTCTCCCAGCAGCAACGAGCACAACATTACACTTGATCGAGTCTTTGTCTCCGCCAGGGGTAAACTCAGTTTCCAGAACACTCAGCTCTCCTTCAAACGTTATTCCGGTGACCTTCGTACTGAGACAAAACTCAATTCCCTTACTCAAAAGTGACTTATGAAGAGCCCCCGCAGTTTCAGCATCCATCGATGGGGTAATTCTATCAAGAAATTCAATAACCGTTACCCTTGCTCCAAGCCGGTGCCAAACTGACGCCATTTCCAGACCGATATAACCGGCCCCAATTACAGCTAAATGTTCCGGCACTTTATCTAAACTGAGGGCCCCCGTTGAACTTACAATCCGTTTTTCATCCACTGGCAGAGCAGAAAGAGGTATGGACTCTGAACCAGTAGCAATCAGGATATTTTGCGCGTTTAACTGGACTTCGCCCTGCTTAGTTTCGACAAAAACCTCCCCAGGACCGGAGACTCGTGCCCTTCCCAATATTTGTTCCACACCATTTTTTTTAAACAGGAATGCAATCCCTTTCGTAAGGCTCTCTACCACTCGGTCTTTTCGGGCAATCATCACGCCCAAATCCAGCGATACATCCGAGATTTTTATTCCATGGTCTGCAAGATCATGATTTGTTTCAAGATATTTTTCAGATGACTGAAGCAACGCCTTAGAGGGTATACAACCGACATTTAGGCAGGTTCCCCCAAGCGATGAACGGCTATCAATGCAAGCTACCGTCATGCCCAATTGGGACGCACGGATCGCAGCAACATAGCCCCCAGGCCCCGCACCAATTACAACAAGATCAAAAACTCGTTTGTCCATTAACTTATCCCTCGGGTCTCTGCTTCTATCCGCAGATCAAATGTCAAATAGGATCCTCTCTGGTTCCTCTATACATTCCTTAACCCTAACCAGGAATGTAACTGCCTCTGCACCATCAATGATCCTGTGATCATAAGACAGAGCGAGATACATCATTGGTCTGATTACGACTTGCCCACCAATCGCGATTGGTCTCTCTTCTATTTTATGCATGCCAAGAATTGCCGACTGCGGAGGATTGATTATTGGAGTCGACATAAGGGAACCATAGACCCCCCCATTTGTAATCGTAAACGTGCCGCCTGTCAGATCCTGAATCGACAGCTCTCCTGCGCGTGCCTTTTTACCCAACTCCCCGATTGATTTCTCAATTTCCGAAAACGATTTCTGATGTGCATCCCGAAGAACGGGGACCACCAAACCCTGATCAGTCCCCACCGCAATCCCTAAATCAACATAATGCCGATAAATTATTTCATTACCATCAATCATGGCATTCACTGCCGTGATTTCTCCCAAAGCTGTGATGCATGCCTTCGCAAAAAAGGACATAAAACCCAGTCTAACACCATGCTTGCTCTCAAATTTCTCTTGATATTTTCTCCTAGCATCAAGAACTGAACTCATATCCACTTCGTTGAAGGTCGTAAGCATTGCGGCTGTGTTCTGAGCTTCCTTCAGCCGTTCTGCAATTCGCGTCCGTAACCTCGTCATCCGCACACGCTCTTCAAGACGATCTAACGGGTTCTCTGTCCCTGGATTATCGACACCCTGGTCTTCCACCATATTATTTTGGTTCCCACTGGATTCCATATAGGAGAGAACATCACCTTTTGTGTGCCGGCCACCCTTGCCAGTGGCAGGTATCGCATTCAGATCAAGATTGTGGTCGGAGACAAGCTTTCTCACGGATGGAGATAATTTAAGGTCACGATCCTCTTCTCCTTTTTCTGTGGATACTCTCTCCAGAGGTTTATCCGACTCCTGGATTGGTTCCGACTTCGAGAGGATTACATTCTCACTCGTCTCGATCTCTCCTAAAATCGCTCCGACAAGCACCTCGACCCCCTCCTCAGAGGCAATAGAGGCCAGTACACCAGTCGCCGGTGCGTTTATTTCTAGCGTAACCTTGTCGGTTTCGAGCTCTACGACAGTCTCATCTGCAATAACGCTGTCTCCAACGCGCTTAAACCATTTTGCGACAGTCGCCTCCGAGACCGACTCGCCCAATTGGGGGACTATAATATCCATGGATCAACTTACCTCTGGTTAGGAGATTTTCTACTTTTTAGTCAAGGGTCAGTGCTTGCTCAACAAGATTACTCTGTTGTTGTGCGTGAATTCTCGAAGAACCGGTCGCCGGCGAGGCCGATTCATTCCTTCCGATATAAGTTGGACGCTTGGAAATGCCTTGGAGCTCAACGAGCAACGCCTCTATCCGACGGTCAACAAAAGTCCAGGCTCCCATATTTTGGGGCTCCTCCTGACACCAAACAACCTCTGCATTCGGATATTTCTTTAATTCAGAGGTCAAAGAGATACTCGGAAATGGATAAAGCTGCTCCATCCTTATCAGAGCGATATTATCTATTTTTCTGGTGCGCCTCTCAGACAACAAGTCATAATATACTTTACCGGAGCATAGTACTGCCCGACGAACATCTCTTCCTGAAACCAGCTTGTCTTGTTCAGACAGAACTCTTTTAAAACTACTCCCAGGACCCATTTCAATAAATTTTGAAACACACAACTTATTCCGCAGCAAAGACTTTGGGGTCATTACAATAAGTGGTTTCCGGAAATTTCTGTGTAGTTGGCGGCGAAGCAAATGAAAATAACTGGCTGGTGTCGAGGGCATACAGACCTGCATGTTGTCTTCGCCACAAAGTTGCAGATACCGCTCCAGGCGCGCAGAAGAATGCTCTGGGCCCTGGCCCTCAAAACCGTGGGGCAGAAGCATTACTATCCCTGACATCCGTAACCACTTTCGTTCAGCCGAGGAGATAAATTGATCAATGATTACCTGGGCACCATTCGCGAAATCTCCAAACTGCGCTTCCCAACAAACAAGCGCGTCAGGTTCTACAAGACTGTAGCCATATTCGAACCCAAGTATCGCAGCTTCGGATAGCGGACTATTGTGTGCCACAAACCGACCTTGTCCTTCTCTAATTTTGGTCAGGGGCACGAAGTGATCTTCTGTTTCTTGGTCAATCAAATGGGCGTGACGTTGAGAAAATGTGCCGCGTTGCACATCTTGCCCAGACAACCGAACTAAGTAGCCTTCGTCCACCAACGACCCAAAAGCAAGCGCCTCCGCCATAGACCAGTCAATATTTTCACCCGAGTCGATCATTTTTTTTCGGGCGTCCATTACACGCTTTAATCGAGGATGGATTTTGAAATTATTTGGGACGGTGACTAAAGCCTGACCAATCCTTTTTAGGTTATCAATATCCAGCGCCGTATTACCCCGCCGTTCTTCCAATGTTGGGGCGGTTGCTAAGTGTGACCATTTCCCATCCAGCCAGTCTGCCTTATTCGGCTTATAATTTGCCGCTGCGTTGAAATCCGACTCGAGCCGTTCCCGCACATCTTGGACGATCTCCCGCGCGCGCGACCTACTCATTGCGCCCTCTCGGACCAGCTGATCCACGTAAAGTCTGCGGGTGCTCACGTGTTCGGCAATTTTTGAATACATCAGTGGTTGGGTAAAGGCAGGCTCATCTCCTTCGTTGTGACCGAACCGCCTGTAACACCACATATCTATAACCACATCTTTTCGAAACTCTTGACGGAATTCCGTGGCAATTCTAGCGACATGAACTGTTGCTTCAACATCGTCCCCGTTAACATGAAAAATCGGTGCCTGCGCACCCTTTGCGATATCAGAAGGGTATGGAGTGGAACGAGAGTCAACCGGATTAGTGGTGAAGCCGATTTGATTGTTGACGATAAAATGTAAGGTGCCCCCCGTGCGGTACCCTTTAACATCTGCAATATCAAGACATTCGGCCACAAGCCCCTGCCCGGCAAAGGCGGCATCTCCATGCATCACGATCCCAAGAACGCCCCGACGTTCCGAGTCACCCAACTGTCTTTGTTTTGCCCGAACACGCCCAGCGATAACTGGGTCGACTGCCTCAAGGTGAGATGGATTAGGAGACAAAGATAAATGGACGGTGTTTTGATCGTAGATGACATCGGCGGATGTCCCGAGGTGGTATTTTACATCGCCTGACCCCTGAACCCCCTCTGGAAGGCTCGAATTACCCTGAAACTCGGCAATAATCGCTGCATAGGGCTTTTGCATTACATGCGCCAGAACGGACAACCGGCCGCGATGCGGCATTCCAATTACAACTTCTCGAACACCTAATTGACTGCCCCTTTTTAGCACCTGTTCAAGGGCTGGGATCAAACTTTCTCCACCATCCAAGCCGAACCTTTTCGTGCCGGGGTATTTTGTGTTCAAAAAATTTTCAAAGGTCTCCGCCTCTGTTAGCCGAACTAAAAGGGTTTCTTTACCTAGCGGGGAAAAATCAGTCCTGTTGTGTATTCCCTCAATACGTTCTTGGATCCATTGTTTTTGATCTGGTTCCTGTATATGCATGAACTCCACACCTACAGTCCCACAGTAGGTTTCTTGCAACCGGGTCAAAATTTCTTGGAGTGTCGGGTGCTGTAGACCTAATACGTTATCTATAAATATCTTTCGTCCTAAATCTGCCTCAGAAAACCCATAAGTCCTATAATCTAACTCCGGATGGTGATCTTGTCTCTGAAGGTTCAATGGATCCAGGTTCGCCGCGAGATGGCCTCTAACCCGATAAGAACGCACAAGCATTAACGCCCTAATTGAGTCGGTAATCGATGAGTTTAAATCTGACGCCTCAATTAGATGTCCGTTATTACCGGCGGACCTAACAGAGATGGCCTCTAAAACGCCATTCCCTTTTCCCAAAATTTGGTTCTTCCGAGGAGCCCAACTAGCCCCCGAGAGTGCCTTAGCAACTTGCGGGGCCTCTTCATCCAAAGATAGAAAAAATTGCTGCCAGGCATAATCTACTGATTTTGGGTTATCCAAAAAACGAGAATAAAGCTCTTCTAAAAAGGAACTGTTCGCCCCAGCCAGAAAAGATGTACTAACAAGATTTTCCAAAGCCATAAGCCTTCTGACCGCTTCATAAACCCATTAGTATCTTAAACACATGTCAAAAACCTAATGAAAATTCCGTAAAATGGTAATCATAAAGTTTCATCAAGTTATAAATTCAAGCATTCCAGCATAGTTTTCCCAAGGGCCGCAGGTGAGTCCGACACCAAGATCCCTGCAGCCCTCATAGCCTCGATTTTATCATCGGCACCACCCGTGCCTCCAGCGATAATGGCACCAGCGTGACCCATCCGACGGCCAGGGGGAGCTGTCGCACCAGCTATAAATCCGACCATCGGTTTTTTATTCTTAGATTTTTTAAAAAATTCCGCTGCCTCTTCTTCGGCTGAACCACCAATCTCACCGATCATAACGATTGCCTCTGTTTCATCATCTTCCAGAAACAACTCGAGGGCATCTATAAAATTAGTTCCGTTAACTGGGTCTCCCCCAATGCCGATGCAAGTACTCTGCCCCAAGCCCACCGCTGTAGTCTGCGCCACTGCTTCATATGTTAAAGTGCCGGACCTTGATACAATACCGATTTTTCCACGCTGGTGGATATTACCCGGCATGATTCCGATCTTACACTCATCTGGGGTAATTATTCCTGGGCAGTTAGGGCCGATGAGGCGACAGCCAGACCCCACTAATGCCCGTTTAACACGGACCATATCAAGAACCGGGATACCCTCGGTGATACATATGACTAGAGGAATTTTGGCATCGACTGCTTCGAGAATAGCATCAGCTGCAAAGGGCGGGGGAACGTAAATTACACTGGCATCTGCCCCCGTTGCCTCAACAGCATCGTACACCGTATCAAAGACTGGTAAATCAAGATGTGTCTCTCCCCCTTTTCCTGGTGTCACCCCTCCCACCATGCGTGTTCCATAAGCAATCGCCTGCTCAGAATGGAAGGTCCCCTGTGACCCCGTGAATCCTTGGCAGATGACTTTCGTATTTTTGTTAACAAGAACAGACATCAAGCAATCTCCCTCGCAGCGCCTACCACCTTCTCAGCAGCATCTGCAAGATCAACTGCCGCAATTATGGGGAGACCAGATTCCTCAAGAATCTTCTTTCCGAGATCCACATTTGTCCCAGCAAGCCGCACACATAGCGGGACAGATAAACTAACATCTCGCGCGGCCGCAACAACCCCTTCTGCAATAACATCACAGCGCATGATTCCACCAAATATATTTACAAGAAGCGCCTCGACATTGGGATCCGACAAAATAAGCTTGAAGGCGGCGGTAACCCTATCTCGGGTTGCTCCACCACCGACATCCAGAAAATTTGCAGGCTCTCCCCCATAATATTTGATTATGTCCATCGTAGCCATTGCAAGCCCAGCACCATTAACCATGCAACCAATATTGCCATCCAGTTTGACATAATTGAGGTCGTATTTCGCGGCTTCCAACTCCGTGGGGTCTTCTTCTGTCTCATCGCGCAATTCCGCGACGTTGGCATGCCTAAACAACGCGTTATCGTCGAAGTTCATCTTTGCATCGAGGGCAATGACCTCACCCGAACCGGTAACAACCAAAGGATTTATTTCAACGATAGAGGCATCGAGCTCCATGAAAGCCCTGAACATCGCCTGGAGAAATCGAACACAAGACTTTACCTGTTCTCCCACTAATCCCAAACCATAGGCAATCCGTCTCATATGATGTCCCTGAAGCCCTGTGGTGGGATCAATCCCAATCTTTAGAATTTTTTCGGGATAATGGGCCGCAACTTCCTCAATATCCATGCCTCCCTCCGTGGAGGCCATAACTGTAACGCGCCCCGAAACCCGATCTATCAAGATTCCTAAATAAAGCTCTCGGGCGATGTCACATCCGTCTTCTATATAAACTCTGGTAACCTCCTTGCCTTCCGGACCTGTCTGATGAGTGACAAGATTTAGACCAATCATATCATCCGTAAACTGTCGAACTTCATCCAGACTTTTCGCTATTTTAACCCCACCTGCCTTGCCTCTACCACCAGCGTGAATTTGAGCCTTTACGACCCATACCGGTCCGCCCAAATCTTGGGCTGCCTTCACGGCTTCATCAGGAGTGTAAGCGATGTGACCCTTAGGAACGGCGACACCATATTTTCGTAGAAGGTCTTTAGCTTGGTATTCGTGAATATTCATGAGAACGCACTATCTAGAGGAAATGTTCAGGAGACAGAAAATGGGAAAGATTATTTTTTAAATCCTTCCTTCTTCATTTTCTTAACCACCCCAACAAGCTCCCTGACTGCTCCTACCGATTGATCAAAGGCCGCCTGTTCAGATTTATTTAGACTAATCTCAACAATCTTCTCGACGCCTCCGGAGCCAATAACAACAGGGACCCCGATATAAAGCCCCTTCACACCATACTCTCCATTCAACATGGCCGCACATGGAAGGACACGTTTCTGGTCTTTAAGGTAGGACTCGGCCATTTGAATCGCGGAAGAGGCGGGGGCATAAAATGCAGAACCGTTGCCCAAAAGCTGGACTATCTCAGCCCCACCATCTCGAGTGCGCTGAACAATTTTTTTAAGTCGGTCAGAAGTTATCCATCCCATTTTAATCAAGTCGGGGAGTGGAATGCCAGCAACCGTCGAATAGCGCGGCAAGGGAACCATAGTATCTCCATGCCCCCCCAACACAAACGCTGTGACATCTTGAACAGACACCCCCATTTCTTCGGCCAGAAAATATCGAAATCTGCCCGAGTCCAGAATACCAGCCATACCGACGACTTGGTTTTTCGATAAACCGCTGGCTTCACGCAACGCCCAAACCATCGCATCAAGAGGATTGGTGATACAAATCACAAAGGCCTTGGGGCAGTTCTTTCTGATACCCTCACCAACGGCTTCCATCACCTTTGCATTGGTTCCAATCAAATCATCCCTGCTCATCCCCGGTTTTCTGGGAATTCCTGCCGTAACGATTACAACATCTGCTCCTTTTATTGCGGAGTAACTTGACGCCCCTTTCATATTAGAATCAAAACCTTCAATCGGCGATGATTCGACTAAATCCAGCGCTTTTCCTGAGGGGACTCCTTTTACAATGTCGAAAAGAATTACGTCACCAAGTTCCTTCAACCCAGCCAAGTGAGCTAGGGTCCCACCGATATTACCTGCGCCGATGAGGGCGATTTTACTTCGTGCCATGGTTACTCCTTAACCTTTAAAAGACTGAAAAAGTCAGATTTCTGTCCAAAATTTAGCCGCGACCGTTGTTCGGAACAATGGCGCGCTACCTAGCCTGAATCGCATAAAAGGGCAAGAAAAAGCTCTATCTTTCTCTAAGTTGAGAGGTCTCAGTCCAAAGTGCTGGCTTAATATCGGTAATTTTGACCCGATCTATCTTCTTTGAACCATTGCCCTTTTTATCTCACCAATGGCTTTTGCCGGATTGAGATGTTTGGGACACGTCTTTGTGCAATTCATAATAGTATGACATCGGTAAAGCCTGAAGGGATCTTCAAGGCTATCAAGACGCTCCCCCGTCTCTTCATCACGAGAATCTGCTATCCAACGATAAGCCTGTAATAATGCGGCGGGCCCGAGATAGCGATCTCCATTCCACCAATAACTCGGGCACGACGTGGAACAACAAAAACAGAGTACGCATTCCCAAAGACCATCCAATTTTTCCCTTTCCTCGGGACTTTGGAGCCTCTCCCGATCAGGCGGGGCCGGCGTCTTAGATTTCAACCACGGTTCGATTGAAGCATACTGGGCATAAGCTTGCTTTAAGTCTGGGACCAAATCTTTAATAACAGGCATGTGAGGCAAGGGATATATCTTTGCGTCACCAGATATATCCCCAATATCCTTGATGCAAGAGAGCGTGTTGGTGCCATCGACGTTCATAGCACAAGACCCGCAAACCCCTTCTCGACAAGATCGCCGGAAAGTTAGAGAAGGATCTATTTCATTTTTAATCTTCATTAGGGCATCTAAAACCATGGGTCCACACGTATCGAGATCGATTTCATACGTATCAACCCGCGGATTACCGCCGTTATCGGGATCCCACCGATAGATCTTAAACCGTTTTATATTGGTCGCGCCCTCCGGGGCCTTATGAGTCTTGCCTTCTTTGACCTTAGAGTTTGAGGGCAACGCAAATTCAACCATGATCCGTTTGTCCTATGCAGAGTTCCAAGAAATCTAATATGTACGGGCCTTGGGAGGCACGGCCTCAACATCATCAGAAAGCGTATAGTTGTGCACCGGCCTAAAATCAAATCGGCTGGTGCCGTCCTCGTTCAGCCACGCAACGGTATGTTTCATCCAGTTCTCATCATCTCGGTCTGGATAATCCTCCCGAGCATGTCCCCCTCTGCTTTCTTTCCTCTCAAGTGCCCCGTGGATACTGACCAATGCTTGAGCCATCAAATTATCAAATTCCAGAGTCTCAACCAAATCAGAGTTCCAAATCATTCCATGATCCGATACCTTAATATCGTCCATCTTATTCCAGATCGAAGCCATCTTTCTGACACCTTCTGCCATCAGGTCCTCAGTCCTGAAGACTGCGCAATGGGCCTGCATAGTACGTTGCATTTCCCCGCGTAACTCTGCAGTGGGGATAGAACCTTTTGCATTTCGCCGAGAATCCAACCAATCTAGCGCAGATTCGCCAGCATCGCCCGCCAAGTTTTGCTGTTTTGCCCCTGGCTTTATTATATCTGCACACCGGTCAGCGGCGGCACGCCCAAAAACCACCAGATCCAACAGAGAGTTGGACCCTAAACGATTTGCCCCATGCACGGAGACACAGGCTGCCTCACCTACAGCCATGAGACCAGGGATAATAACATCAGGATCGTCGCCTACCGGTTGAACGGCTTCACCCATATAGTTCGTTGGTATTCCCCCCATATTGTAGTGAACAGTTGGAAGTACTGGGATAGGTTCCCGAGACACATCTACGCCTGCGAATATTTTTGCAGTCTCCGAGATACCAGGCAATCTCTGAGCAATTACTTCGGGATCTAAATGTTCAATGTGCAAATGAATGAAATCTTTGTTTTCACCACAACCTCTACCTTCATTCATCTCGATCGTCATGGATCTGGATACAACGTCCCGAGACGCAAGGTCTTTAGCGTGCGGAGCATAGCGTTCCATAAAACGTTCGCCTTCTGAGTTAGTGAGGTAGCCCCCCTCACCTCGTACGCCCTCTGTTATTAGAGCACCAGCACCGTAAATACCTGTTGGATGGAATTGGATAAATTCCATATCCTCAAGAGGTAAGCCTGCGCGAAGCACCATAGCGTTGCCATCACCAGTCTGGGTATGAGCTCCCGTACATGAAAAGTAGCAGCGTCCATACCCACCCGTGGCTATGATGACCATCTGCGCCCTAAACCGGTGAATGGTGCCATCGTCTAAATTCCAGGCCATAACCCCCGAAATTTTCCCATCGACGTCCCGTATCAAATCAAGAGCAAAGTATTCTATAAAAAACTCAGCCTGATTCTTGAGAGATTGTTGGTAAAGTGTGTGAAGAATTGCATGCCCGGTGCGATCCGCAGCCGCACATGTTCGATGTGCCGGAGGACCTTCTCCATATTCCGTTGTCATACCGCCAAATGGACGCTGATAAATATGCCCATCCTCGGTCCGTGAAAAGGGAACCCCATAATGCTCAAGTTCAATAACCGAAGGCATTGCTTCCCTACACATATATTCAATTGCGTCTTGATCACCCAACCAATCAGCACCCTTTACAGTGTCATAAAAATGCCATCGCCAATCGTCTTTTCCCATATTTCCCAGGGCTGCAGAAATTCCTCCTTGGGCAGCAACAGTATGAGAGCGGGTCGGGAATACCTTTGTCACACACGCTGTTTTAAGTCCTTTCATCGCCAAACCAAACGTCGCCCGCAGCCCAGCGCCACCAGCGCCGACAACCACAACGTCATAAGTGTGATCGATGATATCATACGCTTTGGACATAAAAATTACCCCGAGAAAGAAATTTTAAGGATCGCGAACACACTGGCCGCGAAGAGTGTAGCGGCCCCGAATTTAACCAACATAATCGAGCCCAGCTTGAGCCACTCAGTGTGAATATAATCTTCAAGAACAACCTGAACACCAAGTTGAGCATGATGGAACATAGCAGCAACCAGGATCATCAAAAGGATAGAGACCCACGGAGCTGAAATCCATTGCTTAACTGCCTCCTGTTCTGCTCCAACAAGAGAAATCAAGGACACAACAAACCAAAGAATGAGAGGCACTAGTGCCACTGCGGTAAGGCGCTGGGCCCACCAGTGGGCAACCCCTTCTTTTGCGCTCCCAAGACCGCGCACCTTTGCAAGATCTGATTGAAGACTCATTTGGATCCTCCGATGATCACAAAGGCCCACGCCCAAGCTGCAGCGGTGAGCCCTATCGAAGCGGCAACTACTGCGACCGCTGTTCTGCGAGCGATTACGAGTTCAAACCCCTTTCCCGCGTCCCAAAAGAGGTGTCGCACCCCGTTACAGAGGTGATAAAATAAGGAGAAGGACCAAGCAACCAGGAGGGAGCGTCCAATGACTGTGCCCCAAAAAGCTTGCATAGCCTTAAAGCTCTGACCATCTCCTGCGACCGCAAATAACCAACACACCAGTAGCAAAGTTCCAGCTGCGAGGGCCAGACCCGTAATCCGATGGAAAATTGATAGGCCGGAGGTGAATTCTGGTTTGTACACTTGAAGGTGGGGTGAAAGCGGACGCCTACCCATGCTCATGTCAAATATCCCGGTAACTGTTTCTGCAATGTGATCTCCCAAATTCCAGGGCATGAATTAGCCCTTACGAAAGCGTTCGTCAAATTCTTCAACCCCGCCCCCTGATTTTGCCTGTGGGCACCCTCTAAAACTTATCTGAGGGGATAATTTACCGAGAGATCACCCCCAACCCTAGCCGAATTTTTTTCCACCATGTGTTTTACGTAAAACGAATACAAATGGATCGCTTTAGCGGAACCAGAATTGACTCACTTCAGCCCAGAGACCCATAACTAGTTTCCTGCCAATTTTCTTATTGAGGCAGCTAATTGAACAAGCCGTTGCGCTTCAACCACATGCAGGCCCTCAACCAATTTTCCATCAACCAGTGTAACCCCTTTACCGTCCTTGAGGGCCAACTCATGAGCGTCAGTGATCCGGCGCGCCCATTCCAACTCTTCCAAAGATGGACCGAATATCTCATTCGCGCCTGCCAAGGTTTTAGGATGAATCAGGGTTTTACCGTCGAAACCAAAATCTCTTCCTTGTCTGCAAGAGAACAAAAACCCTTCTTCGTCAGAAAGGTCAAAAAATGGACTATCTAATACCGATAACCCATTCGCTCTCGCGGCAAGGATACAAGTTTGAATTGCAGTAACCAGAGGAAGCCTATCTCTGGTATGTCTTGCCCTGAGATCTTTGGTCAAATCGGCGCCACCCAAAGTCAGGGCTGATAGGCGACTATGCGCACTCGCAATCGCATTGGCGTTAAGGATCCCCTTGGCTGTCTCTAACATACACCAGATGCCCATCTCAATGGGCGCATGGCTTTTGTCCATCAATGCCGCGGTGCGTATGACAGCATCCGGTTCATCTACTTTCGGAAGCACAATGGCATTTGCTTTCGACGAAGAAATCGCAATCACATCTTCGTCATGCCATTCACTCCCATACCCGTTAACGCGCACGCACAACTCTCGGTTCCCGTAACCACCCTCTTCCAGCAGGGAGACAATCCTCTCCCGAGCTTCTTTTTTTGCCTCGGGGGCTACACCGTCCTCAAGGTCCATTATCAGGACATCAGCAGGCAATTCTTTCCCCTTCAGAAGCGCTTTTTCATTGGCTCCTGGCATGTAAAGAGCGCTTCGTCTGGGACGAATGAAGCCTTCGGAATTTGTGTTTTCCACCATTTTTCTCTCGCGACGGTTGGTTCTTGAAAACGTAGTGGCTGCGATACCATCGCACGCCTCACGGCACTGCAAACACTCTCTCAAACAATCATCATTTTTCAGGCCCAATAAAGCTCATCGACTTCATCCGATTTAGGTAAAAATGTCCTTCGGAGGTTTGGAAAATATTAGGCCAACGTTGCACGGGTCCCTCACTCAGTCTCAATTGGCACGTGCATAATCAACTCCTCATCGCTGACTTCACCCTCGACCGGCTGAATACCAAAAAGGTGTTCCGCAATCTGGACAGCGTTGAGAGCCGCTCCTTTGCGAAGATTGTCAGCAACGACCCAAAACGCAAGACCATTCCTGACGGTGGGGTCTTTCCGAATGCGACTAACATAAACCATATCATCACCAGCAGTTTCCGCCGGCGTGACGTAACCTTCATCCGCTCGATGATCAATAACCGTCAGACCGGGCATAGCCCGCATCAGTTTTCTCGCATCATCCACAGTCAATTCATTGGCCATCTCCACAGAAACAGCCTCACCATGACCAATAAAAACGGGCACCCGAACGCAGGTCGCAAAGACTTGAATATCAGGGTCCAGAATTTTTCGGGTCTCCACCGCCATCTTCCACTCTTCCTTGGTTGACCCATCATCCATGAAGACATCGATATGAGGAATGACATTGAAGGCAATCTGCTTCGTAAATTGTTCTTTGACTATCGGATCGTTCACGAAAACGCCTCTGGTCTGCGAAAATAGTTCATCCATTGCGGCTTTCCCAGCACCCGAAGTCGACTGATAGGTTGAGACAACCACCCGTCTTACCTTGGCGGCATCATGAAGAGGCTTTAGCGCCATCACCATTTGGATAGTGGAACAATTGGGATTGGCAATAATGTTCCTCTTCGAATGTCTTGCGATGGCCTCTGGGTTTACCTCAGGCACAACCAATGGAACGTCAGGTTCCATTCGGAAATGAGAGGTATTATCGATGACAACACAGCCTGCAGCGGCGGCCTTTGGCGCATATTCAGCCGAAACCTTGCCCCCCGGTGAGAATAATCCAACGTCCCAGCCTGAAAAATTAAACTCAGAGAGAGGCTGAACCTTCAGCACATCATCTTCGCCGAAAGATACCTCTCTACCCGACGATCTATCGGATGCGAGGGCTACGATCTCATCCACTGGAAAAGCACGCTCATGCAGCGTTTGCAGGATTTCACGCCCCACATTGCCAGTCGCACCCACGACAGCAACCTTATAACCCATAGTAAATCTCTTTGATTGAAAAAATGTCCATAAAATCTAAGGCAGCAGGAACTTAGTTCTGGCTTCTTTTTTTAACAAGAAAATTCCACATTTAGTCTGAAACCACAGCAGTTGCGATGGGACATTTAGAATTTTGATAGTTCAGCGATAACGGCATCACCCATCTGAACCGTACCGACTAATCTTCCCTTTCCATCGGACATAATATCCCCGGTCCTAAGCCCTGAATCCAGGACATTCTCAACCGCGGTTTCAATCCGATCGGCATCCTCACCCATATCAAATGAATAACGCAACATCATAGCAAAACTAAGCAACATCGCGAGAGGATTGGCTTTCCCCTGACCAGCGATATCGGGCGCCGTACCATGCACAGGCTCATAGAGGGCGTTTCGATTTCCATCAGAGTCGGGTGCGCCGAGAGAGGCTGAGGGCAGCATACCTAGCGAACCGGTTGCCATCGATGCGGCATCCGACAGAATATCACCGAACATATTGGTGGTGACGATCACATCAAATTGCTTGGGCTCTCGCACCAGCTGCATTGCCGCGTTGTCAACCAACATGTGACTTAGTGAGACATCCGGATAATCACCTGCTATCCGAACCACTTCCTCTCGCCACATCCGAGTACTTTCAAGCACATTTGCCTTATCGATCGAACAAAGCTGCTTCTTCCTTTTCTGAGCCAATTCAAACCCGACCCGAGCAATTCTCTCCACCTCAGGTGTAGTGTAGAGCAACGTGTTGAAACCCTTTCTCCCACCTCCCGGAAGATCTTCCACACCCCGGGGCTCTCCAAAATAAATCCCCCCCGTTAACTCTCTAACAATAAGGATGTCTAGACCAGATACGACCTCACGCTTTAGGCTTGAGGCATCTGCTAATGCGTCAAAAACAATAGCGGGCCTGAGGTTTGCGAATAGACCAAGTTCCTTTCTGATTGCCAAAAGACCGGCTTCTGGCCGAATTTCAAAATCAACAGCATCCCACTTGGGGCCACCCACAGCACCAAGTAAAACAGCATCCGCTTGTCGAGCTTTCTTTATCGTCTCTTCACGAAGAGGCACCCCATGGGTATCGATACAGCAGCCCCCCATTAAATCCTCTTCGACTTCAAAACTGATGACGCCAGCCATTTCCATCCAATTCATTACCCGACGGACTTCTCCCATTACCTCGGGACCTATTCCATCCCCGGGAAGCATAAGAATATTCTTGTTACCGGCCATCATTGCACTCCAGCGTTTCTAGCTTTTTGAAAGATGCCTCGGTTTAGCCTAATTGTAAGCAAAGGGGAACGGCTATACTGTTTTTCGAAAATTATAGAAGAAAATTTAAATAGGAGCCGAGTAACCTTATGAGTGAGGGTAGAGTTCTAGAAGACCTGGTTGCAGCCAACCGAATACTTGCTCATGAGGGAGTGGTTGATGCGTTTGGACATGTGAGCGTCCGACACCCCTCTAAACCAGACCGCTTTTTGTTATCCCAATCCCGAGCACCCCAACTTGTTGAACTTGGCGACATCTTAGAATTTGAACTCGATGGAACACCGATTAATTTAAAAGGGTTAAGCCCTTATGCCGAACGTTTCATTCATGGGGCGGCATACGAACAGAACCCTGAGGTGGGAGCAGTGATCCATAATCATGCAGAAGAGTTAATTCCCTTCAGCATAACAGAGGCAAAGCTGGGAGCATGTTGTCACGTAGCCGCCTCGATCGGAGAGGATATCCCAACGTGGGATATACAAAAGCGATTTGGAGATACCGACCTTCTCGTTACGGATATTGAAAAAGCACGAGATCTCGCCTCTTTTCTTGGAAATGGAAATGTGGCGCTTATGAGAGGGCACGGCTGCATTGTGACAGGAGCAAACCTTCGACAAACTGTGCGAACGGCCATTTATCTGATGGTAAATGCCCGCATACTGGCAAAAGCGATGCTGATGGGATCACCAAAATTCCTCACAGCTGGTGAACTGGAGAAATCTGCTGAAAGAAAACAAAATCCGCTGGGTGGGGATCGGGCCTGGGAATATTGGAAAAGGCGCTCAGGCTACCTTGCCTAGCCTTGGCAATCCGAAACATGTGAATGCGTTCAGGCTTGTGGGTGACCCTTTCTGGACACTCTGTCGCCAAATCAGGGGTTTACCTGGCCCCCTACCTATAGAGCCAGGGTGTCTTTGATTTCTGAGTACCCTCAAAAGTATCGATTTTTTGAGCTTTCTGCATGGTCAACCCGATGTCATCCAAGCCATTTAACAGGCAATGTTTCTTGAAAGGATCAACATCAAAACTGACTGTGGATCCATCCGGCCTCGAAATTTCTTGCTTCTGAAGATCAATCGTTAACCGCGCATTGGCGCCGTTTTCGGCATCCTGCATTAGACTTTCAATTTGCTCTTTGGGCAGCGTTATCAATAAGATGCCATTCTTAAAGGAATTATTGAAAAAAATGTCGGCAAAACTTGGTGCAATGACACACCGGATACCAAAGTCCAATAGCGCCCAAGGGGCATGCTCTCGAGAAGAACCACAACCAAAGTTCTCACCCGCAACCAATATCTCGGCATTTCGATATGCCGGCCTATTCAGAACAAATCCGGGGTTCTCTTCTCCAGTGCTTGGATCATAACGCATTGCATCAAACAAGCTTTTCCCTAATCCCGTCCGAGTAAGTGTCTTGAGGAACCGAGCCGGAATGATCTTATCCGTATCACAATTTACAATTGGGAACGGCGCCGCAACTCCCGTTAGCGTATCGAACTTTTCCATATTCTAATCCTTAATTATTTCTCGGACATCGGTAAGATGACCGGCTATCGCCGCCGCGGCGGCCATTGGTGGGCTCACAAGATGCGTCCTTCCCCCAGGCCCCTGCCTGCCCTCAAAATTCCTATTAGATGTGGAAGCAGATCTTTCTTTAGGCAAGAGCATATCGCCATTCATTGCAAGACACATGGAACAACCCGGCTCTCTCCAATCGAAGCCCGCTTCGATAAAAATTTTATCCAGCCCTTCTTCTTCAGCTTGCGCTTTGACATGGCCTGACCCAGGAACGACCATCGCATAGACAGAACTTGCTACGCGTCGTCCCTTAGCAACAGCCGCTGCCGCACGCATATCTTCAATTCTTGAGTTCGTGCAGGAACCAATAAACACTTTATCAACGGCAATCTCTCGCATGGGCGTCCCAGCCTTGAGACCCATATACTCTAAAGACCTCTCCATGGAGGCACGCCGCAATGGATCGCTCTCGTTTTTTGGATCCGGAACCACACCATCTATCCCTATTTCATCCTGAGGGCTTGTACCCCAGGTGACCTGCGGGACAATTTCTGTGACGTCCAAAACAACCTCTTCATCATAGGTCGCCCCCGAGTCAGAGGGTAAGGTCCTCCAATATTCGACCGCCTGCTCCCACTGTGCCCCTTTGGGAGATTGCGGACGACCTTTTAAATACTCAAATGTCTTTTCATCAGGTGCAACCAATCCTGCCCTGGCGCCTGCTTCAATCGTCATGTTGCAGACGGTCATCCGTCCTTCCATCGAGAGTTCTTCAATCGCTGGTCCAGCATATTCAATCACATGCCCCGTGCCCCCAGCAGTGCCAATCTTACCAATAATAGCCAGAATTAGGTCCTTGGCTGTACATCCAAGGGGGAGCGATCCGTTGACGGTAATCCGCATATTTTTTGCGGGACGTTGAATCAAAGTCTGGGTCGCCAAAACGTGTTCCACTTCAGAGGTACCCACTCCAAAAGCAAGAGCTCCGAAAGCTCCATGTGTCGCGGTATGAGAGTCACCACACACCAATGTTACGCCCGGTTGCGTAAAGCCTTGCTCCGGACCAATAACATGTACAATTCCCTGATTGATATCATTGATAGGGATGTATGGCAGGCCAAATTCCTTGGCGTTCTTCTCTAAAACTTCTAATTGGATACGCGATTCGTCATCGTCAATTTCATCGGTTCCACCTCTTCCAGGAGTTGTCGGAACATTATGATCAGGAACACAAATATTGGCCTCAGGGCGACGCGCGCGCCTGTTTGAGGCCCGGAGCCCGTCAAAGGCCTGCGCGCTCGTAATTTCATGAATGAGCTGCCGGTCTATATAGATCAAACAAGTGCCATCATCTTGGACATCTATCAGGTGATCTTCCCAGATTTTGTCAAATAATGTCCGGGCCTTTGCCATTCCAATCGCTCCCTAATAAAACCTGATAATCAACAGACTGAACTAAGACTTAACCTGATCGGGATCCGCCGCCGCAGGTGCCTCGATAGAAGCATCGGCAGGAGACGCCGGATCCTCAGAAACAGCAGGTATCGGATTCGTAGCGACTTCATCGACTATATTCTTTCCAACCCTACGTTCGACCTTTTCAGCAATTCTTGCCTTCTTACCTCTCAGTTCACGCAAATAGTACAGTTTGGCCCGGCGAACAGCTCCCCGACGCACCACTTCAATCTTTTCAATCCGAGGAGAAAAAAGCGGAAATACCCTTTCAACACCCTCGCCGTATGAAATCTTTCTAACGGTAAACGCCGAGTTAACCCCGGCATTCTTTCGAGCAATGCAGACCCCCTCAAATACCTGAATGCGCTCCCGAGTACCCTCCACGACGCGCACATGAACGCGAAGCGTATCACCAGGGCCAAAATTCGGCACATCCCTCTTGTCCGTTTGACGAGCAATTTCTTCTTGTTCAAGTTCTTCGATAATATTCATGACTTTAGTCCTTCACTGCCATATTCCGTTCGTTCCTCAACGCCCAAAGATCTGGACGGCGTTCGCGCGTTGCGTTTTCGGCGGCCTTGCGCCTCCATTCCCTAATCCTCTCATGATGCCCGCTAACCAGTGGCGCTGGAACAGCACGCCCATCCCAAATCTCGGGTCTTGTATATTGAGGATATTCAAGTAACCCCTCTTCAAAACTTTCATTCCACACAGACGTCTCATTGCCAACTACGCCCGGCAACAGACGGACACATGCGTCAATCAAAACCATTGCCGCCGGCTCACCCCCAGATAAAACGAAGTCTCCTATACAAACTTGATCAAGGTCATATGCTTCAAGTACACGCTCATCGACTCCTTCAAAGCGGCCGCACAATATAGTGACTTCACCCTGTGACACAAAGGCCCGAACCTTTTCTTGCGTCAATGGGCTTCCTCGCGGAGTCAGATATACTGGCTGTGTCTTGGGGCCCACTGACTCCAACGCAGCACCCACGACATCTGGCCGCATTACCATACCCGGGCCTCCTCCAAAAGGGGCACCGTCAACATTGCGGTGTTTATTGCGCGCAAAATTCCTAATGTCCAGCGTTTCCAGTTCCCAAATCCCTTTTTTCAGAGCTGTACCCGACAGCGAAAAGCCAAGAGTTCCTGGAAACATATCGGGAAATAGCGTAAGAACCCGGGCAGTCCAGTAAGGCATCGATTCAGCCATTGGAGGCATGGCCCAAACCTCTGCCGATTAGATTTTTGCCATCCAAAAGTCCGGCTGGTGGATCGATTTCCAGCCGTCCTCTCTCAAGATCAACGATTGGAACAACTTCCCGGGTAAAGGGAACCAAGTTTGTACGCGCGTGTTTATAGCCCACCTCAAGAACTGCTCCTGCACCGTAATCATGGACTGCCAAAACCAAGCCGAGGTCCTCACCAGCAACGGTGTCGGCTTTGAGGCCGATCAGATCTTCATGATAAAATTCTCCCTCCGAAACGGGTGGGAGTGCCGCACGAGGCACATACAGACGTGTTCCGCGCAGCTTCTCGGCGGCGTTTCGATCCGCAACCCCATCAACCTCCGCTATTACATGCCCTTTTGCCATTCTCTTTACCCTTAGAACAAAAAGCCTAATCCCCCCTTGTTCCTCCAGGGGACCGTAGGCACCGATATCCATGGGATTTTCCGTATAACTCGCAATTCTTACATCACCTCTGATCCCAGAGGCACCTGCTATTACGCCGACAAGGACGGGGCTTTTATCAGATCCGTGGGACACCAGGCAGTGAACCTACTGATCTTGCTTGCTTTCTTCTTCAGCAGCCACCGCAGTCTCGTCGGGAACAGGGTCTTCATTCGAGCCGTCTTGGCCCGCATCACCAGCAACCTCGGATCCTCCAACTCCAGAGGTATCTTCCGATGGCGATATTGGGGCGCTCTCCTCTTCAACCTCGACCGCAGCTTCAGCCTCTTGAGCGGCTTTCCTCGCTTCCTCTGCTTCCTTCATCCTCTCTTGCGCCTTCGCCTTGGGTTGATTCTTCTTGGTCTGCTCCGGCACCACGGGGACCGGGGCCAAATCAGCTGCTCCCAGGAAACGAGCAACCCGATCTGAAGGTTGAGCACCTTGCGAAAGCCAATGCTTGATGCGATCCGTGTCTAATTTTACTCGCTCTGGGTGTCCCTTATCTAACATAGGATCATAAGTGCCAACGCGTTCGATGAAACGCCCATCACGCGGTTTACGCGAGTCTGCCACTACAATTCTGTAAAAGGGCCGACGCTTGGCACCCCCTCTCGACATACGAATTTTAAGAGCCATTTTGTTATCCTCGTTGTTAAATTTTCGTTTCTCGTTTCGGTTTTTATTGATTTAAAGTCTCGGCATCATTCCTGGAGGCAAGCCCCGCATCAGTCCCTTCTCCCCAAGCTTACTCATTCTCTTCATCGCACGGCTCATCTCCTGAAACTGCTTCAGCACCCTGTTAACCTCTTGAACCGAAGTCCCTGAGCCAACAGCGATACGCCGGCGTCTTGAGCCATTAAATAATTTTGGATTCTTTCGTTCGGATGGCGTCATGGAAAGTATTATTGCTTCCTGCCTTGCAAGGGCTTTGTCATTGATATTGGCATTCTGAAGTTGGCTCTTAACCTTTCCAACCCCAGGCAACATCCCAAGTAGGCCTCCCATCCCGCCCATTTTACGCACCTGCCTGAGCTGTTTCGCCATATCCTCAAGGTCAAATTGACCTTTTTGTAACTTGCGAGCGAGCTCTTCGGCTTCTTCCTCTTCAACTGTTTCCTGTGCCTTTTCAACAAGCGTGACAATGTCCCCCATCCCCAGAATACGGGATGCTATTCGATCCGGATGGAACACCTCTAAGGCGTCAATTTTTTCACCAGTTCCCAGAAGCTTAATCGGTTTCCCAGTCACTGCCCGAATTGACAAGGCAGCGCCCCCACGAGCATCCCCGTCAATCCGTGTGAGAACGATACCCGTGACTTTAAGGCTCTCATTGAACGAACTCGCTACATTTACTGCGTCCTGTCCGGTCAGCGCGTCCGCAACAAAAAGTGTTTCAATCGGCTTCGCCAACTGGTGGATGGCTTTTGCCTCTACCATCAACTCCTCGTCGACATGGAGACGCCCAGCGGTATCAAGCAGAACCAGATCAAATCCCCCTTTTTTTGCGACCTCAATCGCACGTTTTGTGATCATTTCTGGCGTTTCAAACGGCACAATCTGCAAAGTTGTAATATTATTCTCATCACCAAGAACTTTGAGCTGCTGCTGCGCAGCAGGCCGTCGGACATCCAAGGAGGCCATCAATGCCCTCTTTCTATGCCTGTCTCGAAGATGAACAGCTATTTTAGCAGTCGTAGTCGTTTTTCCAGACCCCTGAAGCCCAACCATCATTATGGCTGCAGGAGGGGGGGCGGCCAGACTGAGCTCACTGGTCCCGCCACCAAGCGCTTCGACAAGGTGATCATTGACGATTTTAATTACCATCTGCCCAGGGGTGACGCTCCGAGTAACTTCCTCCCCTACAGCGCGCTCTCGAACCCCATCAATGAAGCTTTTGACAACAGAAAGCGCTACATCGGCTTCTAACAAAGCCACACGAACTTCCCGCAGGGCAGCATCGACGTCAGCCTCAGATAGGGCTCCACGGCGTTTCAGACCATCAAAAATCTTTCCCAGACGAGTACTTAATTGATCGAAAATTGTCTTACTCCACCACTAAAAAACTTTGTTTTTCTGTCTTTTATTTCATTAACCGGAGAACCTTACCGCCAAAAGGGTTCAGTTGCTCTGAAAACGCCTAAGGCGCCGGCGCGCGACACTCGCGGACCAACGTTCACCCTCAGGAGAATTTTTCATATTTCATTTGGGTGTATCGAATGTGAAGAAAACATTCATTCAAGTCAAGTGATCATTGTCTTGACGGGCCAACTCCATGTCAGCCACATATTCCTATGCAACAAGGATCAGTTTTAGGACGCCTAAGGAGGGGTCATCGTATTTGGGCAATCGGCGCGGTCCGCGGAGAGTTTTCAAAACTCTCGCAATTGCACGATGATCTCTCCAAGGCAATTCTACCCAATGATAGACTAATCTATCTCGGCAATCTCATTGGTGCAGGTTCACCCGAAAATAATGCGGTTGATGAGGCCCTGAATTTCCGGTCGTGGATTATTGGTCGTAAATGGGGTTTCGCATCAGATGTCATCTTTCTGAGAGGCGCTCAAGAAGAAATGCTCCAGAAGCTATTCGAATTGCAATTCGCTTTGGATCCGCGCGCAGTTTTAGATTGGATGATTGAACGGGACATAGCGGGTCTCCTCGGAATATATGGAATGAGTTCAGAAGATCTGAGATCAGCCGTTCGCCAAAATTCTGCGGCCATCACCAGGTGGACCTCTGAATTGAGGCATCGTTTCAATAACTCCGGCCACCAGCCATGGCTATCAAGCCTCCAGCATGCAGCCTATAGTTGGGAAAGAAAAATTTTATTTGTTAGTCGAGGTATAGACCCATCAAAACCGGTGGAGGACCAAAGCGATACATTTTGGTGGGGAACCGGTTCCCGCTTCGAAGAGATCGAACATGGGATCGGCGAGATTTGTCGAGTAATCCGAGGAGAGGATCCCAAATGCATGGGTTTGATCGAGAGAGGGTCTACGATCAGCATCGACGGTGGATGCGGAAAAGGGGGACACTTGCTCGCGATATGCTTGGGAAAGGATGGGACCCTATTGGAGACTATTAAAAAGTGAGATGCTTGATCATTCCTTTGACAATTGTCCTTTGCTTATTGGCTTCAAAGGCGCCTGCTGGAAAAAAATTCCCGGTAGATCTGGAACTCGTGTTGGCCGTGGATGTTTCGGGGAGCGTCGATGAAGATGAAGCCGCTCTACAGAGAATTGGTTATGTCAATGCGATCCGGGATCCGGAGGTGATCAATGCAATTACCTCAGGTTTCTTGCGCCGTATCGGAATAACCTATTTCGAATGGGCAGGGGGATCCTGGCAAAAGCCTGTCATGGGCTGGACATTGATAGACGGGGAAAAGGCAGCGGAGAAATTTGCGTCAGACTTAGCAAAAAAGCCTCTCGGCTTTGGTCCTTGGACATCGATAAGCTCGGCAATTTCCTATGGGATGGCTCTTTTGGAGCAAAGTCCATTTGAAGGAACGCGGCAGATTATTGACGTTTCGGGGGATGGACCGAACAACACAGGGCTTAAGGTAAACCTTCTGAGGGATCAGGCAGTCGCGAAACGCATTACAATCAATGGCCTCCCTATAATCAATGACAGACCGAATTTTGGCCGCAAGCCAATGCCAAATCTCGATCTGTACTACCGTAACTGTGTCATTGGTGGCCCTAGGGCTTTTATAGTCGCTGCCAATGGATTTCAGGATTTCTCGCGCGCGATCCGTCGCAAATTAATTTTAGAAATTGCCAATCATACACCGTCACGAGAAAACCGAATATTTTCCGCAGAAGTCGCCCAAACCAATCTGGCGCCAGGATCGAACCGATGGATCCCTCCCTGTGATGAAGGCGAAAAGAATTTTGGAGGCTCAATTGACGATGAATAAAAACTCGGTTCACTCGCCTTTTATCCGATTGAGGGTATCCAGCGCCCTCTGACGCGCCAACTTGTGATCCACGATCGGCCACGGATAAGAATCGCCTAATCTAATATTTGTCCTGGCTAGGATTTCCGGTGGAGCCAGCCAAGGCTCATGGATAAATTTTGCCGGCAACTGAGAAATTTCTGGAACCCATTCGCGAACGTAATTCCCATTGGGATCAAATTTTGCGCCCTGGGTCATCGGATTAAAAATTCGAAAAAAAGGAGCGGCATCGGCCCCACACCCTGCCACCCATTGCCAACTCGCCGCGTTATTCGCCGGGTCCGCATCGACCAAAGTATCCCAGAACCAGTTTTGACCGTTTTGCCAGCCGATTAAGAGGTGTTTAATGAGGAACGAGGCAACAATCATTCGAACCCTATTGTGCATCCAACCAGTTTTCCAAAGTTGCCTCATGCCTGCATCAATAATGGGGTAGCCCGTTCTCCCTCGCTGCCACGCAGTAAGGTTTTGGTGATCAACCCGCCAGGGGAATTTGAGAAACTTTTTCTGCAGAGGAATTTGGGCCATGTCAGGGAATTGCGCCAAGAGATGATATGAAAACTCTCGCCAAATTAATTCACGCAGAAAAGCGTTCCGACCACCAAGGCCAGACTCAGAGCTAAATTCAAGCCAACATGCCCTTGGGGATATCTCACCAAAATGGAGATGAGGGGAGAGACGCGAAGTCCCCTCGCGGTCTGGCCGATCCCGATCTTCATCATATCGATCGACGACACTTCTAAAGGCGTCAAGACGTTCCAATGCTCCGGCTTCCCCAGGGTTCCAACTACTAGATATCCCCCCGGACCAATCAGGCTTACTTGGCAAGAGGCACCAATCTCTCAGTTCTTCACTGACAGGCCAAGTGCTTGGGGCCGCTATCTCGGGAACAGTATTATCGGCTGGAAAAGGAGATCCCAGCGCGAGACAGGCTTTAAAAAATGGAGTGAAAACTCGGAACGGTGTGCCAGATTTCGTTTTAACATCCTCTGGTTCAAAGAGCAGATACCCTCGAAAACGGCGGTATGGAACTGAGAGCCTTTGAGCGATTTCTTGATCTTGACGTTCCTCCCACGGTGCGTATCGACGGGAAATAAAGACAGCTTCCGCATGTGTTTCCGCAACAATTCGTTCTAGCTCAGTAAGACGAGAGCCCTTCCGCAGTATCAAGCGGCTGCCTCTCTGCCGCAGAGCCCTGTCGAGCTCAGACAAGCTATGATTCAACCACCAAAGGGACGCCCCGCCTTCTCGATTTTCCTCTGGGATGGTATTATCATGAATATAAAGTGGGATGATAGAATGCCCAGTGTCAGAAGCGTTTTTAAGCGCTGCGTGATCTCTAAGTCGCAGGTCCCGATGAAAGAGTAATATTACGTTAGCCATTACCTAAAAACCTGAAAACCATAGACGGAAGACATATCAAAGCCCTATATACCCGGAAAAGAAGAGTTTTGGGCATTCATGACAACTATCGACTTTATTAAGATGCACGGACTTGGCAATGACTTCGTCGTCATTGACGATCGAGAGTCAACCATAAATCTCCCACAGGGGTCGGTGCGCACCATCTCCAATCGTCACACGGGGATAGGTTGCGATCAAGTGATTGTCATGCAGCCCTCGCAAAACGCAGACGTATTCATGAGGATATTTAATGCGGATGGAAGCGAAGTCGCTGCCTGCGGCAATGCAACCCGATGCGTTGCGAGGTTACTGCAAGGATCGGGACAATCTGACCACGTATCAATCGAAACATTAGGAGGATTTCTTAAGGCGTACCGGCATAATGAGAGAGAAATCCGGGTCGATATGGGCCCCCCCCTATTTAATTGGTGCGATATTCCGATAGCGAATAAAGAAGATACCCTCCACCTGCCCATTGAAATCGGTAATCTTCGTGACCCCGCCGCATTGAGCATGGGTAACCCGCATTGCGTTTTTTTTGTTGAGGACGTGGACGCTATTGATTTGGCGAAGTGGGGTCCCGAGATAGAAGGACATTCTTTATTTCCGGAGCGTACAAATGTTGGGATAGCGCAAATTATTGATGGGGGAATGATCCGTCTCAGAGTTTGGGAACGAGGTGCAGGGATTACCTTGGCCTGTGGCACTGGTGCCTGTGCAGCAGCTGTGTCAGCGCACAGGCGAGGGCTGACCGAACGTCGTGTAAGAATAAAGTTGGATGGAGGAGATCTTGATATAAATTGGGGTGAGGATGATCATGTAACTATGACAGGTGAGGTTGCCATCACCTTTACTGGAAGCTTCAATCTCTCTGCCCTCGGTGAACTGAATTAAACCATGAAGACAACTTCGATTTACTCTATGGGGTGCAGACTCAATGCCTTTGAAACCGAGGTAATGAGAGAGCATATTGAAAAATCAGGGATTGAAAACCTCATCGTTGTAAACAGTTGTGCAGTGACCCAAGAAGCTGAGAGGGAAGCTCGTCAAATAATTCGCCGTTCCAAACGGAAGTATCCTCAGAACAAAATAATTGTTACGGGGTGCGCCGCTCAAATTAACCCCGACCTATTCGCACAGATGCCCGAGGTCGACTCCGTCATTGGAAACCTAGAGAAACTTGACCCCGAATTTTGGTCAGAGCAAGCGACTGGAAAAAATATACCCGGTGTAAGAGTCAATGACATAATGTCGGTGAAGGAAACCGCGGGACACATGATCGAAGGATTTCAGGGACGTGCAAGGGCTTTTGTTGAGGTTCAGCAAGGCTGTGATCATCGCTGCACATTCTGTATCATACCTTTTGGGCGTGGCCCTAGCCGTTCAGTTCCAGCAGGGGAGGTTATCAAGCAGATCAACCTCCTTGTAGCTAAGGGGTTTAATGAAGTTGTTTTAACTGGCGTAGATTTGACAGATTACGGAAAAGGACTTCCCGGCCACGCTTCCCTTGGCGAACTTGTTGCAAGAATTCTGAAACTCGTCCCTGATTTAAAAAGGCTACGTCTGTCATCTCTGGATCCAATTGAAATCGACACAAAGCTCCTGGCTTTGTTCGCTGATGAGCCAAGACTACTTCCTCAGGTGCACCTTAGCATCCAATCTGGCGACGACATGATTTTGAAACGAATGAAGCGCCGGCATCAACGAAGAGACGTATTGAAGGTATGCGAAAAGCTCCGCGAAATTAGACCTGATATAGTTTTTGGCGCGGACATAATTGCGGGTTTTCCCACCGAAACTGAGCGCATGTTTGAGAATACTAGGTCCCTTATCAAGGAGGCCAATCTTACACAGTTGCATGTTTTCCCCTACTCCCCCCGGATTGGCACACCGGCGGAACGCATGCCCCAAGTGCACGAAACTGAAAGAAAATATCGTGCGAAAATATTGAGGGAAGAGGGGGAAGCACAGTTTCTCAGATGTCTTGATTCTGGAGTTGGATCCGAGGTGGCGGCGTTAATTGAAAGAGATGGGTTTGGTCACAGCGAACATTTCATGCCCGTACGGGTCATCGGAAATTTTAAAGTTGGGGATATAATAAGAGCCCGCGTGAAAAGTCGAGAAGGAAAAACCTGGATTGCTGAGCCGCTCGCATGACTGGAAATTGGCTCTCCAAACTCAAATCTGGTCTAGAAAAAACCACTAACCGGCTTACATCCGGGATCTCTGGGGCACTATCCGGCCGAAAGCTCGACCAAAAAACATTAGATGCGCTTGAGGAGACTTTAATAATCGGGGATATCGGTTTTTCAACCTCTTCAAAATTGATTGGAGCCCTGAAGAGCGAGAGATTCAATAGCGAAGTTGAGGAGAGAGACGTCAGGGAATATCTAGCCGGTAAAATAGCTGATATTCTCCGGCCAGTTACCAAACCGTTATCAACGGATCCATCAAATAAACCTCATGTAGTTCTCGTTGTCGGAGTGAATGGGTCTGGCAAAACCACCACCATCGGCAAACTCGCTAAAATTTTATGTTCTGAAGGTAAAACGGTGACCCTGGCCGCGGGGGACACTTTTCGGGCCGCCGCAATTGACCAATTAAAAATATGGGGCGAGCGAACCGGTTCCGAAATAGTTTCAAAAGAACCTGGTTCCGATCCCGCAGGATTAGCATTTGATGCCCTAGAGATAGCCAAAAAAGGGGGTTCTGATGTGCTGCTTATCGACACCGCTGGCCGACTTCAGAACCGCCAGGACCTTATGGCAGAAATTGAAAAAATTGTGAGGGTCCTCCGAAAGATTGATCCAAGCGCTCCCCACAATTGTCTTTTGGTTCTCGATGCGACAGTAGGACAAAATGCGCACTCCCAGGTCAAAAACTTTCAGAAAATAGCGGAAGTCACGGGCCTAATCATGACCAAAATGGATGGAACAGCTCGGGGCGGTGTGCTGGTTGCCTTAGCCGAGACCTTTGGACTTCCCGTTCATGCTATAGGGATTGGGGAGGGGGAGGATGACCTCCGGCCCTTTTCGGCCGAAGAATTTGCGCAGAGCTTGTTGGGGCTTTCTTGATAACAATTTTATCCAGATAAACGATAATCGAGTTCCAAGGCTCTCGAACATTTGCCCGCGCAGCAGCTCCTGTTTATTGTGGAGTTCTCTTGAAAATAGGATTTTTTAAAGATGGACGGGAAATTGCTAGGACAACGCGTCCCAAGGCTTGAAGACCCCAGATTATTGCGGGGCCGTGGCAGATTCGCTGATGATTTAAGGCTGCCGGGAACAGTGCACGGGGCCTTCGTTCGCAGTCCATTCCCGCATGCCATTTTAAAGTCGCTTGACAAAACTGCTGCCCTTGAACTGGAGGGGGTTTTAGCTGTCTACGATTTTACCGATATACGCGCCCACATGACCCAGGACAAACTACCCGTCGAATTCCCCTCGGGAGTTCCCAATGCAGAGACAGCAGGGCCGGCAGTTTTGGTAAAGGACGAAACAATGTATGCGGGAGAGTGTGTGGCGATTGTGATCGCTGAAACTCGGCATATTGCAGAGGATGCTGCGGCTCTAGTTGCCATGGATTGGGAACCTCTCCCGGCGGCGGGCGATTGTAAAGCAGCGCTGCAGGAGGGTGCGCCGACTGCTTACAAAGATGCGACCAACAACCTGATGATGGAAATGGTTCAGGAATATGGAGAAGTGGATCGTATTTTTGAGAGCGCACCGTTCAGATACCATGAGGAAATTTGGCAACACCGAGGAACCGCTCATCCCATTGAATGCCGTGGCGCAGTGGGTAGATATGATCCGGTATCAGATGTCATAACCCTCTGGTCCTCTACCCAGATGCCCAACCTTGCTCACAGTTATATCGTCAAGGTGCTCGGGCTAAATGAAAACCAGATCAGGGTCATTACCCCAGATGTCGGCGGAGGATTTGGGCCTAAATTTCTGTTTTACTCCGAGGAATTAGTCGTCGCCCTTGCTGCCAAATTGTTCGGACGCCCAATTAAGTGGACAGAGGACCGGCGGGAACACTTTGTCTCAGCGGTTCAAGAGAGAGATCAATACTGGGAAGCTGAAATTGCACTTGACGGCGATGGGATTATTCTTGGGGTCCGGGGCCATTTAATTCATGATCACGGTGCCTATACAGCTCAAGGGATAACCCTGCCCTATAATGCCGCGGCTACCATACCGGGTCCTTACAAAGTCCCAAATTATCGGATGCGGCAATCTTTGGTCTTCACGAACAAGGTACCCTGCGCGCCGGTCAGAGGTGCAAGCCACCCCCAAGGTACTTACGTGATGGAGAGGCTCATGGACAGGGCGGCCAAAGAAATGGGCATTGATCGAGCCGAATTGCGCCTAAGAAATATGATACAGGGCTCAGAAATGCCCTACAAAAAACCCCTAAAAACGCGGGCAGGGGTCAATATTGAGTATGACTCTGGGGATTTCCCGGGGGCGATGAGAAAGGCCCTTGAAACCTGCGACTATGATAACTTTGCCCTCCGGCAAAAAGCTGCTCGGAAACAGGGCCGATATCTGGGTATCGGAATGTCGCTTGGCGTAAAGGGAACCGGACGCGGGCCCTTTGAAATGGCAACGGTTCGCATTGGCACCTCGGGGAAGGTTTCGATTTACACCGGGGCCGCGCCAATGGGACAAAGTACGCAAACCATGATGGCCCAGGTGGTCTCCGAGCAGCTCGGTTATGACATGAAAAATATCGAGGTAATTGCCGGAGACACTCAATCAATCCCCATGGGAATGGGCGGTTTCGGTAGTCGACAGGCAATCACAGCCGGATCCTCCGCTCATATTGCCGCATTGGAAGTTAGACAGAAAGCCCTAAAGATAGCGGCAAACATGCTCGAAGCTTCAGAGGATGATTTGGAGATTAAGGGAAACGAGATCACGGTCCGTGGCACCGACATCAGTATCTCCCTGGCAAAAGTGGCCAATGCGGTTGCAGGCACTCCAGGTTACGTTCTTCCAGGAGGGGTAGAGCCTGGATTGGAATCAACCCAACGATTTCTTACTGATCCACTGGCCTATTGTTATAGCGCTCATTGCTGCGAATTAGAGGTCGATACAGAAACAGGTGCAGTAAAGTTCACCCGTTATATAATTGTTCATGACTCCGGGAACCTCATGAACCCCATGATCGTCGAAGGCCAAATACACGGGGGTGCTGCCCATGGGATTGGAAACGCACTTTTCGAGTGGATGGCCTATGACGAAGAGGCACAACCGCTTACTACAAATTTTGGAGAATATTTATTGCCAACTGCGCCTGAGGTACCAGGTTTTAAAGTTGATTTCATAGAGAGTCCCTCTCCACTTAATCCCCTCGGGGTTAAAGGGGTGGGCGAGGGCTCCACGGTCCCAGTGGCAGCCGCTGTAGCCTCCGCAATTGAAAATGCTTTGGAGCCTTTCGATGTCCGGATCGCCGAGACCCCCATCAGTCCACAAAGGATTATAGAACTGATATCACAATCGAAAGCTGCCTAGCGGCCTCCGTTTGATTTGGATGGCTATGATCGCTATGAAGTCCGGCTCAAACGTCTTAAAAACGTTCCTTGGGTGGTACAATGTCGGTCACCAAATCCCGAATAAGCCTTTTATTTTTCAGAGGACCCACGGTAACGCCGGTCTCCTCAAGCCTGGCCGTGCACGCGTAATCAACTTTATTATTAACTAAGACCATACATTCCTTGCAGGCATTTGCATTCACGCAGCTATAGCGGAAAGCAATAGAAGAGTCCCTATGACTTCGGATCCACGTCAGGGCATCCAAGATCGAAGCACCCTCCTCAAACGGCACATCAAAGGATTCTTCATATGTTTTCTGGCCCTGAGCACCACGAATAATAGTGACCTTAGCCGTCTTGTTACTAACCGTCATATCGTGGCCAGAACCCTGTCATGGAGTGTCCAATCAGACTTCACAACATCAACCCACTCAGTCTCCAACATAGTCCCATTCAACCGTACAACTTGGTTTCTTTCCAGCTCCGGTTTCGCTTCAGGCATGTCCTCTCTCTGATGGGCGCCACGGCTCTCGGGCCGCTTACTAGCTGTCAGCGCCACAGCCTCTGCGCATTGGAGAGCATTTCGCAGTTCAAGCCAGTCCTGCAGGGACTGATTGAAAGGATCCGTTTTTCGGATTTTTATATTATCCAGATCTTGAGAAATCATTTCTCTAATTCGAGCGAGCCCTCTCTCCATAGCTGGTCCATTCCTGATTAACCCCACATGATCTTCCATCACATCTTGAAGGTCTTTCATGACAGCAGCTGCACCTCCGTCCGCTTCCTCGTCGGTTCTAAGATGGTTCTGGATTGCTTCCAACAACTCATCTGCGTCCTCATCAAAGACACGCCCGCGCCCCAAAAACCTTGCAGCTGTTGCCGCAAATTTCCCAGCGCGGTCACCAAATACAAAAGCCTCAGGTATGGCATTTCCTGACAAGCGTGTTGCCCCATTTGCTCCGCCCACCGCTTCGCCGGCCGCAAAAAGTCCGGAAATGCACGTAGCCATTTCTTCATCAACTCTGATCCCGCCCATATGATAATGGGCTATGGGTGATACTTCGATGGGCTGTTTCGTCAGATCGATGTTATTTTTTTCCAACTTCCCGATCACAGGGCCAAAGTTAGCTTTCAGCGTTTCTTCCGGAATGTGCTCAAAACTCAACCAGGCTCCACCATGTGGAGAAGCCCTTCCTGCCTCTCTTTCCTTGTAAATAGCATAAGACGCCAGGTCACGCCGAGCCGTATACACTCCTTCATCAGATCCTCCATAATTTTGGATAAATTCCTCAAAATGACCGTTGAGAAGCCTACCACCCAATTTGTATCGAAAGGGATCCCACATAATGGGGTCCATTCCAACCATGCGAGGGGCTAAGTGACCTATAGGGAAAAATTGAACAAACTCCATATCAATCAGCTCGGCCCCGGCACGTAGCGCAATAGCATAAGCCTCCCCAGCCATGTTGACTGAGGCACTATTTCTTCGATAAAGCCGGGTCAAACCCCCAGCCGCCAGGATCACGGCTCCCGCTTCAATTAGAATGATTTCACCACTTTCAACATCCATTGCAATCGCCCCGACCGCACGGCCATTGCGCACGACCACATCCAGGACATTTAAGCCACTAGCTCGGGTTATTCCCTCACGCTGTGCAACTTCTCCCCTTAGAGCTCGAGCAACCGCAGGGCCGGTATTCAAAAAATCAGCATAGACGCATCGAGAAACCTGATGACCCGGCGCCATCACCTGGCAAAAACGTCCTGCTTTGTCTCGCGCCCATCCAACTTTCCACTGTTCCATCTCCATGATCCGAGAAGGTGCCTCCTCACAGAGAATTCGCGCAAGCTTTTCATTGCAAAGACCATGTCCGGCTTCCAAGGTATCTGCTAAATGGTGTGTCCAGTGGTCTGCTTCTTGGTGTCCGACCGCTGCGGCCACCGTCATTTGCGCCATAATAGTGGCACCACCCCGGCTAATAAGGCTCTTATCGGCCAGAATAACTTCTGCACCCGAACGGCAAGCTGAGACCGCGGCGTACATGCCAGCCCCTCCAGCCCCGACGATAAAAACATCAGTGGATACTCTGCGCATTTTTTTCTCTTATTATTCTTCTAAGCCTAATTTAGCTCACCCGGGTTCGGGTTTCTAGCCGGCGCATTTGCCGTCCCTCCGTCGAGGACTTAGACTAACAACCGGAGCGAATAATCGGACGATTAAATGGTTAAATTTAGGAATGAACTCATAAAAACAGCGACTCCCTTCTGGGACGCCGAAGCGGAGATCGCTCGGCGGTTCTTCCGGACCGCTAAAGAGGAGAACCATGCTTTTTATCTGCGCGCCCAACTCTGGAAAGAGCTCAATCCAGTAGACGGATTTTTCAATGGACTTCATAGGGAACTATCGCAGGCTGTAAGCCTTTTCCCTAAGGTCGGCCAAACCGTTGATCGACATGACTATTTGTTTCTTCTCCAACAACTCGTATCGGAGTTCAGCCATTTTGTTTTGCTCGCCGATATCCTGGAAGATGTTCAAAACCGTAAGCTAAAAAAAAGTGACTTGAAACAACTGCCCGAGGAGAAGAAATTAGGGGATCTACGTCGTCAGTACGTAAAACAAGGAGGGCCAATCGGAAGGGCCGCCGTCGGGATGACAGAGGGTGGCGGCACGGCCTTGTTTAAAGTGGGAAAAAATCTCAAAGGCAGCGAGCTTAACAGAAAAACAGCCAATGCGATGAGGGTGATTTGGGCAGACGAAAAAGATCACTACCTGGAACAAGCAAGCGTCGCGGCTAAGCTAATTAAAACTGAATCCCAACTCAATAAAATGAAAAGGGCTATTGTAGAAGTTAGCCTTCAGAGAGTTTGGATGCGAAATGAAATGTTTCAGTTTCCTATGACCAGGACAGAAATCGAAAGATTTATCGAACGACGCCAGAAACGGTTGAATGAATCAATGTAAATCTCGGAGAGCGGAGACGCCAGGCAAATCTTTACCCTCGAGCCATTCTAAAAAAGCGCCCCCGGCGGTTGAGACGTAAGAAAAATCATCAACGACTCCCGCCGCCGATAACGCTGCCACAGTATCCCCCCCACCGGCTACGGTTAGCAATTTATTAGTGCGTGTCAGGGCAGCTGCAGCCAGTGCGACTGCATTAGTGCCCGCATTAAAGGGGGGCACTTCAAATGCTCCCATAGGTCCATTCCAAAGAAGCGTTTGGCAGTCTTTTAAAGACTCGGACAGAGCATTGGCCGACTCCTCTCCGACATCCAGAACCATCTTATCGGCTGGAATTGCAGCGATCTTGACAGTTCTATAGTCTGCCCCTTCGGTAAATCCAGAAGCGATGACAACGTCAGATGGAAGGATGACTTCGCAACCACACTCATCAGCTGCCACCAATACGGACCGCGCGGTATCCAACATATCGTATTCACACAAAGAGGCTCCAACGTCAGTCCCCATAGCCTGCAAAAAGGTGTTGGCCATCGCCCCCCCGATCGCTAGTCGATCAACTTTACCAACTAAGTTCTCCAACAAGGCTAATTTTGTCGACACTTTCGATCCACCCACGATAGCAGCGACAGGACGCTTTGGGCTCCCGAGCGCGGACTCTAGAGCCTCAAGTTCCGCTTGCATTAGTCGACCTGCCGCTGCAGGAAGAACTTTCGCGAGCCCGGTTGTTGACGCATGTGCCCGGTGAGCTGCTGAGAATGCGTCATTCACATAAATGTCTCCAAGCCGTGCAAGAGCCGAAATGAATGCAGGATCATTCTTTTCCTCTCCAGGATGAAATCGAAGGTTTTCAAGGAGTCCAATCTCACCCGGCATCAGCCCATTCGTCAAACTCACTGCGGAATCCCCCGCACAATCATCCGCAAAGTGGACGGGTAGTCCCAAACTCTGTTCAAGAACCTCCAGTATTGGCCTAAGAGACATTTCCGGAACAGCCCTACCTTCTGGACGACCAAAATGTGAGATAAGAATTACCCGACACCGCTTAGCTAAAAGCTCCTTAATCGTCGGAACTAGGCGCTCTATACGAGTACCGTCGATCACCCGCCCATCCCGGATCGGCACATTCAAATCGCATCGAAGTAAAACGCGCAGACCCTCTTTTTCGGTCGAGAGCTCAGGAAGAGTATCGAGTGTGTGATATGCCATATAAATATGAGATGAATCTATATAAGCTTGCCCATTGCCACAGCTGTATCACTCATTCGATTGGAAAAACCCCACTCATTGTCATACCAAGATGCAATCCGACAGAGTCTGCCATCAACGACTTGAGTTTGAGTCGCATCGAAGATTGAGCTTGCAGGATTATGATTGAAATCACTTGAGACCAAAGGCTCTTGGTTTACAGTAAGAACTCCCTTTAATGGACCCGATTTTGCTGCCTTAATTATCGCCGCATTGATTTCATCAGCATCGGTCTTTCGTTTGGCAGTAAATTTCAAATCAACAATAGACACGTTAGCCGTCGGAACTCTGATCGCTGTCCCATCAAGTTTTCCATTGAGTTCAGGTAAAACTAGACCAACAGCTTTCGCAGCCCCTGTTCCTGTCGGAATCATGGAGTAGCTGGCTGCCCTGGCCCTGCGAAGATCGCTGTGGAGTGTATCTTGTAACCTTTGGTCACCTGTAAAAGCATGGACGGTGGTCATGTACCCCTGCTGTATTCCAATAGCTTTATTTAAAACTGCCGCAACTGGGGCCAAACAATTCGTCGTACAAGAGGCATTGGAAACAATTGTGTGCGACTTGCGCAATTTTTTATCATTAACCCCAAAAACGACGGTAATATCCTCCCCGGTTGCTGGGGCCGAAATCAGTACCTTTTTCGCTCCTGCATCGATATGCGCCTGCACTTGGTCCCGCTTGGTGAAGATTCCGGTACACTCCATAACGACATCGATCCCCAGTTTACCCCAGGGTAGCTTAGCTGGGTCCCGCTCCGCAAAAATCTTTATGACACCGCGGCCGCAATCAATCCCGGTTTTAGTGACTTTAACCGTGCCAGGAAAAGATCCATGCATGGTATCATACCGCAAAAGGTGAGCATTGGCCTCCACACTACCCAAATCATTGATAGCGACAAATTGGATATCGTCTCTCTTCGACTCCATCGCAGCACGCAGAACTAGACGCCCGATTCGACCAAAACCGTTAATTGCAACCTTTACCGGCATAAATTTCTCCTTCTCAATGTTCTCTAAAGACGGGTTACGACCGCGTCCACTACAGATTCGGCTGTAATTCCAAAGTGCTTAAACAACTCTCCAGCTGGACCAGAGGCACCGAAGCCCGACATCCCAACAAACCCCCCATTAGGACCAATCAACCTCTCCCAACCTAAAGCCACCCCTGCCTCAACAGCGATCCGAACCTTTCCCAATCCCAAAACCTGTTCCTGATAGGCCCTAGATTGTGAAAGGAACAGCTCCATACAAGGCACTGAAACAACCGAGGCAATTATATTCTGCGCCAAGAGAATTTTCTGCGCTTCAATACCAATCGCGACCTCAGAGCCAGATGCCAGAATAACCGCCTGAACGTCCCCTTCTCCCGGCGAAATCACATAAGCTCCGTACTCTGAGAGATTCCTCAAACTAACATCGGAGCGCAAAAAGGGAACTTTTTGACGTGTTAGCGCCAACACTGATGGGGTGCTAGAGGCTTTAACGGCTATCTCCCAGCACTCTGCGACCTCGACTGGATCAGCTGGTCGCATGACAAATAAATTTGGCATAGCCCGGAGTGCGGCTAATTGCTCAACCGGCTGATGGGTAGGTCCATCCTCACCAAGCCCGATCGAGTCGTGAGTCATGACATAGATAATACGCTGCTTCATCAATGCAGATAACCGCATTGCCGGTCGTGCATAGTCACTAAAAATGAGGAAAGTTCCGCTATAAGGAATCACACCACCGTGCAAGGCCAACCCATTCATTGCTGCGGCCATACCGAGTTCTCGAACGCCATAATGTAGGTAGCGACCTCCGAAATTGTTAGGAGAAATTGCCGTCATATTGGCTGCTCGCGTGTTATTGGAGCCAGTTAAATCAGCTGATCCCCCGAGAATCTCTGGCACATAAGGTAGAAGAGCTTCAATCACCATGCCCGAACTCTCACGGGTGGCCTTTTCTGGTTTGTCCTTTGCAAACTGCTCCTTGATGTTCAGGATTGCGGCATCCCATCCATCAGGAAGCGCGCCAGAAGTAACCCGATTAAATTCATTTCTTATGTCCTCTTCTTCTGAAGCAAGACGCCCCTCCCAAGCCTCTCTAACACCTGCGCAACGTCCACCAACTTCCCGCCAAGCATCCTTGATTTCTGCAGGTATTTCGAATGGTGGATACGGCCATTCCAGAGAACTTCGAGTGGCTGCAATTTCCTCTTTACCCAAAGGGGCCCCGTGCGATGCAGCTGTACCAGCCTTATTGGGGGCGCCATAACCAATGACGGTCTTACACGCGATTAAGGCAGGTCTATCTGCGTCCAAAACAGACTCGACTGCCGCGATAATGGATTCCGGATCGTGACCATCTGCCTCAACAGCCTGCCAGCCATAGGAGAGGAATCGCTGGAGAACATTATCTGAAAAGGCCAGGTTTGTGCTTCCATCGATCGAGATTTTATTGTCATCGTAAAACACAATGAGCTTCGAAAGTTTCAAGTGACCCGCCAAGGAGGCCGCCTCATGGCTTATACCTTCCATCAAGTCACCGTCCCCACACAAAACCCACGTACGATGATCTACGAGTTTGTCCCCAAATCGGTCCGCAAGGATTCTTTCTGCCAAGGCCATACCAACTGCATTAGCAAATCCTTGGCCTAGCGGACCGGTTGTTGTTTCTATCCCCGCCGCCAATCCATATTCGGGATGACCTGCGGTTTTCGAACCAAGTTGGCGAAAATTCCGGATCTGATCCAAGGTCATATCGGGATACCCGCAAAGGTACATTAAGGCGTATTGCAGCATTGATCCATGCCCCCCAGACAACACAAAACGGTCTCGGTCTGGCCAGGACGGATGAGTGGGATCAAATTTGAGAAAGCGGCTAAAAAGCACTGTTGCGACATCAGCGAGGCCCATCGGTGCACCGGGGTGTCCTGAGTTCGCGGCTTCAACCGCATCCATCGAGAGAACTCTGATAGCGTTAGCGAGTTGGGTATGTGAAATTTCCACCGAAAAACAATCTATGTTTATGAAAAGTTAGTTTAAATAACTGCACACCTTATTACTCAGAAATCATAGATCCCCAAATGCTATAACTATCAGCATTAAATTACCCCCGATTATCCTCTAAATAAGGCACTCACCAATACAGTACGCGAATCTCGCTAAGTATGGGAGTCCGTGAACTCAGTTATTCCCCTAATCTTCCTGGGTAAGCAGTGAAACACCAAGCATCACCCGTCGTTTCAGCCACGGGCTGGGACGGTATCTTGGGTCACCATAAAAATTTAATAACTCGTCCAATATTTTAAGGATCTTTCGTGCTCCCAACTCGTCACCCAATTGCAATGGGCCCATCGGGTATCCCAGCCCAAGTCTAACAGCTTTGTCGATATCCAGGGGGCTAGCGATCCCTCTCTGCGCAATTTCACAGCCAATATTAACCACCATTGCGATTGTTCGCTGAACTACGAATCCTGGGCTGTCTTTGATCACGGTCACGGGATTACCATCCGCAGCGAGCAGCGCATGGACCTGGACGCAGAGTGAAGTGTCGGACACAGGAGAGGTCATAAGCGTACGGCGCCCCCCCATACCAAACAAAGTATCGACTGCAAAACTTCTCTCAGCTTCCACGCCTGCACCCACGGCGGAAGTAGTGACGTCTTGCCCCAAAGGGGCGAATAGACAAACACTCTGACTTGATGGCCGATCACCATGATCAATTTGGACATGAGGGGCCAACGCATCCACAAGGGAATTTTTTCCGACATCATCGCTGCCCTGGATCCATACAGATCGAGGGAAATCTTCAGAAGGGGGATTTTCATTAATAGCTATCTTGCGACCTGACTCGTAGGTATAAAAGCCGCGGCCCGTTTTGCGCCCGAAAAGACCTGCTGCTAACCGAACTTGAGTCAGGGGATCTGGTCGGAAGCGAGGTTCTTGATAGAACTGATCGTATATTGACTCCATTACCGGTTGCGATACGTCTAGCCCAGTCGTATCCATCAACTCAAAGGGCCCCATGGGGAATCCTGGACCTCCCTCCCGAATCAAATCATCAATTTCAGAAAAATTCGCAATACCTTCACCGACAATTCGGAGCCCCTCAGTATTAAGCCCACGCCCAGCATGATTAATCAAAAATCCTGGCGAATCTTTTGCTAAGACAAACTCATGTCCGGCTCTCTGCGCCAATGAGGATAAAGTTTTTGAAGTGCTTGGAGCTGTCTCCAGACCGCTAATGACCTCGACTATTTTCATCAAGGGAACGGGGTTGAAAAAATGAAACCCTGCAAAACGACCTGGATATTTTAGAACGGATCCAATGTCTGTGATCGATAAGGAGGATGTATTGGTCGCCAATATACAATCCTCTGAGACGATAGATTCCAAAGTAACAAAAATATTTTTCTTGATCGAGATGTCTTCATGTGCTGCTTCTATGACGGCATCACAGGCAGAAAATTGATCAACATCAGAAGCTACAATAAGCCGCTCGTCAGCTAAATTGGCATGCTCGGCGGTAATAGTGCCCTTTTCAACAGCACGATGAATCATTTTCAACGCAAAGGCACGGGCGTCCTCTGCTGCTGCTGCATTCTGATCAAAGAGCAGAACAGAAACTCCGGCTGAGGCCATAATCTGGGCGATCCCTCTGCCCATAGAACCCGTTCCGAGTATGCCAATTTCATAATCCGTTGCCTCTGGTCTTTTTGCCATAACTTCTCACACCATTCTCTATAGCATTAGCTCTTCGATCCGAGCAGAACTCAACATCGCCTCAGATAAAATTTGATCAAATCTGCCTCCACCGACTTGATCTCAGCAGCAAAGGCACAACTTTGGCCAAGCCCAAGCAACCCTTTTAAAGACCACCATCCTGATAGGCCTCTGGCGTTGAGGACCGCGCCGACATAATTCACGCTGGCTCACCACATCAGGGGCCCGTATAAAATAGAAATGTGCAAAATTAAAAAGTTTAGTGATTTTTGTATTAAACAACTGGAGGGTCATTGGACCAAAAGCATCCGTTCACAGAACAGGCACAAACTTCGCTCCGTAGCGCACTATCCCTTCTTGATCATAGAGCCGTCGAATAACGGCTCTAAATCTCATACCAATCGCGAGTTGATCCGGATCGACATCTGCTAATCGGACCATCACCCGAGGCCCCTCCCTGAGCTCAACAAGGCCACACAAAATATCGCCAGTCATGATCTGTTCGTCGTCAAATTCACTGGGGGCGCCACTGCCATTAACTACCGAATAAGAGTACAGAGTTCCCTCGCCAGAGAGTTCGATATCGTTGAAACACGCTGATCCGCAGTGGATACAGGTCGGCCTCTGGGGATAGGCAACAGTTTTACATTGGGCACACTGGCCTCCGACGATCCGTAACCGCTCATCAATGTTCGCCGAATACATCGGCAGTGAAATATACGATGTCACCCGTTGCCTCCCTTCCGGCTACTGAGAAAGCGCTTGTGCTTCAGATAATCTAAGTATCCGACCGTCCGGCCTCCCCCAATAAGCGAGGCGACGCTCTCACCCCTGCGGCGATTTTTGGCCAAACCTTCTCGTGTCTTGAACAAACAAGCGGTGCCCCCGCTTCCGAGGGATATCGCGAGTACACTCTCATTAATCCTCATCTCATCAAAAGCAGAAGCTAGCGCAAATGGTGCAGAGGCCGACCCTGCATCACCTATTTGGGACCACACGGTATCTACGATGGCGTCAGGATTCCCAAAGGCGCGCCCAATGCCCCGCATCAATCCCGCTTCGGCTCCCAGCGCGAGCCGGGTCACAGGGCCCAAAACTGAGCATTGCTCGCCAAGCATCTTTGCACTGGCGAGGTTGTCTTTTGTACGTAGCTCTAGATCCGATAATACCTCCTGGCCGTGACGACGAAAGCGCGCCCCAAAGGTCTCCCGTGTTACCCCTAAAGTTCCCTGAAAATCGGCCACCACCCCATCGGGCCCTATAACAAAGGCAGTACCCGCGGCTCCAAAGGCATGCTCAAAACTAGCATCTGGAGGACCGTTGGGAGCATCGGCGGCAATCGCCACCGCATATCTTTCCGCATCCGCGGCACAATATTCGACCGCCGAAATCAAAGCTTGCATGCCGGCCTGGGGAGACCCACTGATCTCGGTGACCCGAATATCCATGTAATCAAAAAGTGCAGTGGGAATCGTTGATGCAGACGGCTTTTCATCATAAGGCGGTGTCGTAACCCCGAAAAATAGAGCATGAATTTTAGGGGTATTCCTGCCAAGCCGGCTTAAAGCGGCCCGAGCCGCCGCGATTCCAAGAGTTACTGGGTCTTCATCGTAGGCGCAAAAAGCCTTCTGCTTCATGCCTCGCGCTCCACAACTTCCCCAGGCCTCAACGTAGGCGTCTGCGGAGAGCCTCAAAGTTGGCAAAGAAGCCGCGTAAGAAATGATTCCAACCATAATTATTCAACTACCTTCAACACATGAACGGCGACCGCAGCCCCCGAACCACCAACATTGTGGGTCAACCCGTATTGGATCCCTTCCAATTGCCTTTCCTTTTCATCGATCCGCCCCCGCAACTGATTGGCAACTTCATAAATCTGACCAGTTCCCGTCGCACCAATTGGATGCCCCTTCGCTATTAAACCGCCAGAATTATTCACAGGCCGTTTACCCTCCCGCTCAGTGGCACCACTCTCAATATACAATCCTGAACTTCCCCTCTCGCAAAAACCTAGGTCCTCATAAGCCAGCAGCTCGGCAATAGCGAAGCAATCATGCACCTCCGCGAAATCAATATCCTCTGGAGTGATTCCAGCCATCGCATAGGCCTCTTTTGCCGCATCGGTGGCCCCCCTGAGCATAGTTATGGATGGCCTGTCATGAATAGCAACATAATCACTACCCGCTCCTGTACCGGCAACCAAGATGGGCTGTTTGGTGAAACTCTTTGCAAGATCAGCACGACAAAGAATGACCATTGAAGCTCCATCTGTAATTCCGCACGCATCGGCAAATGTAAGCGGGCTTGCTAAGCTCGGCGCAGCCATACCCTGTTCAAGGGTCAGGGCCGCTCTAAATTGTGCCTTGGGATTCGACAGGGCATTCCGACGATTCTTCACTGCCACTCTCGTGATTTGTTCTTTCGTCGTCCCGAAGTCGTGCATATGGCGCCGCGCCATCATGGCATAGATTCCTGCGAAATTGGTGCCTGCCAAACGTTCCCACTCAACATCACCAGAGATACCAAGCCATAACCGATTTCTCTCTCGAGGCAAATCGGACATTTTCTCTATGCCTGCAGCAACGGCTATTTTTGCTCTCCCAGATGCTATTGCCGCCACGGCATCCCGCATTGCAAAACCGGATGACGCACAAGCGTTCTCAACATGCCGGGCTCCTGTTCCGACCATTCCCGCCGCTTCCATCATCAATGGAGCAAAATTTCCCAATTGTGCGCCCCCTGTGGACAAGGAACCGACGAATGCCTCATCGACATCCTTTGGATCAAGCCCGAAGTCGATATCATCTAGCGCGTTCCTGGCGGCTTCCTGAAATAAATTTTTTAAAGTGCGCTCAGGAAACATTCCAAATCGAGTTTGCCCAACGCCGATAATCGCGACGTCTGTCATATCACTTCTTCCCTTTCCGAAAATCGGCTTGACGCTTGGCCAAAAATGCCCGACGCCCTTCCCCTAACTCATCTCCCACAAATGCAAGCGATTGGGATAATGTTTCTAACTCAAGCGCAGCCTCTAAAGAATGGATCCCGATCATCAAATGACGTTTCGCCAGCGCAAAAGCGTTCGGTGCGACCCTAGCCATTTCTTCTGCAATTTCAATGGCCCTTACCTCCGAGGCTCCATCCGCCGTCAGTTCATCGGCAACTCCCTCTCTCACAGCCTCTTCGCCCCCCAGGGTTCTCCCTCGGAGCAAAATTTGCCGCGCCTTTCCCCAACCAACTCGTCGCGGCAAAGTGTAAAGAATGCCGTAGTCGGGGGTAAGCCCAATCCTACAATATGGAAAACCAATTTTAGAGCTCCTAGCCACTACAACAGTGTCGCTCAATAGACAAATGCCCGCTCCAGCACCCAACGCAAACCCCTCAACGGCAGAAATAATCGGTTTCTCCGCTTCCGCCAGTAACTTCACCAATTTGTGGTTCGCCTGCATTCGGGAGCGTCCAACCTGGACATCGATATCGCTCATGGATGCAACGTCCCCTCCGGAGCAAAAATGACCACCCTCACTCCCAAAAATAATCGCATAAACGTTCTGGTCATCCAGCAATTTTGGAATTATCGCAATCAATTCATCCCGAACCTCGGGCCCAATGGCATTCCTTTTACGAGGAAGATTGATCGCCACTCGGGCAACGCCTCCCTGAAGAGTCTCGCAAATCACCGCAGACATTATTTATCTTTTCTTCTGTGTTTCCAGAGCAATCTCAATCGCCTTCATTAGATCTTCTTTCCCCACGCCCGCGAACTCAATACCCTCTCTTTGCAAAAAGTGACCGACCTTTTTTTCGATATCTGACCTTATCGCTTTTATCCCAAGCAGCTCCCTTTCAAGAAACTCCACCGAATTGAGGGGACGCGGGTGCCAATCACCGTTTAAAATCGCTGCAACAATTCGATCCCCTCGTAACGCAATGGTTGCACGAATAAGACCTCCAACCGCCTTCGAACGCCCATAGCCCACAGTGTCTCCTGGTTTTAAAATCGGACCAAGTAGGGAACGCTCAGATTTAGCAAACAACCACGCCTCACTCTCATATGTACCTCGGAATTCATCAGCATATTGACCCTCTAATTTTGTGAGGCGGCCGAGCTCTAGACGCTCTCCAAACGTGATGCCTACCGCTTCATAAGTTAATGCCTCGAGTTCTCCTTCAGTGAAACTTCTTCCGCACTCCCGCTCCAAGCAGGTAAAACGCGATGTCAAATCTTTGAGTTCTTTATCTGCCACCTTTTCAGGAGGCATGGGCATTATTTTCCCGGCGAGTTCAGTGTCTATAGGTTTCACATTGACGACAATCCGAAATGTCATAACCCCGTTTTCTATTTTCAGAGAGGTGGGAATAAGCTTGCGGCCCTGTACTTCGATATCGTTCAGAGGCCTATATTCGGCCGGAAAACCATATCTTTCTTCCAAGATTCTTGCCAAAGCAGTCAAAATTTCGGGAAAGGCCTCCGCGCTTGTGTTCGGCACCCTTGGGTGATTTGTCGGCACAAAATAAACTAGAAATGCTGATCCGGAACCTGCGTAAACGGGACCACCGCCATTCGGTCGTCTTCGAAAATGGATACACTCCGACGCGCATACCTCCAAATCAAGGGTCTGTTCAGGATCCTCATTAAACCCAATGGTTACCGAATCCGAGTCGAAGATATTTAAATAGACTGTTGGAGGTGAGCGCCCTTCAACAACTGCCCGCTCAACCGCAGGCGAAACCGAAACAGAAAAATCCGCATAGGAATTTCGATCAACGATTAGACGCCAATTATTGGCCATGACACCCTGTCACCTCTCATCCACCAATGTTGGGCCCTCTATCCATTCCTTAGTAATCTGGACCGAGTCTGGGGTCAAAAGTGTCTGAGATTTAAAACGTGTAGCGATCCTCTCTGAGACCTCATTCGACGGGGTTCCTCGGATCATTAGGTCTATCCGATCCGACCCAGGCTTGGACTGGGAGATAATTACTCGGAAATCTCCTGACAAATCATTAATACCAAGAAGGCAGACTTTTACCTCCGATGGATACAGCTTGACGCCCTTGACTTTTACCATTTCATCCGTCCGACCAAAGACCACCCGAGGCAAACATTGAGTTCGACCAAAAACGGATGGGGTTTCAATTTTCACCGTTAAATCACCTGTGCGGTATCGAAGGAGAGGCTGCGCCTCTTTTCGTAAATGAGTTAGCACCAGCTCCCCCCTCTCCCCATCTTTGACAATTTTACCGCTTTCCGGGTCTATCACCTCTGCATAAATCAATTCATCAAAGATATGGACGCCATGTCCACCGGGAAAAGTCCTCCCAACCGGGATAAATTCAGAGAGAGAAAAACTATCCACCAACATAGTCTCCGGCATCGCATCTGCTGCGGCTGCATAAAGAGTCGGATTACAGGTAAAAGTCTCGCCCCCAGCAAAAAAGACCTTTGGGGGTGCCAATCCTTTCTCAAGAAGGCGAAGAACAAAACTCGGATTACCGGCTATAACATTAACCTTGTTCGCCCGACAAATTTCGGCCGCACGATCGGACTCACCCGGACCGAGAGGGATGCAACTAACACCGTGGGCTTCCATTTGACTTTGGTAAAATAAGCCGGCGACAAATAGGTGGTACCCAAAAAAAACGGCGCAAACGTCGCCAGGTTCAATGCCGCAAGCATCAAGATGGGATCGAACCGCAGTAACCTGCTGGTCCAGATCCCGTCTCGTCTGCAATATGGGGATAAGGCCACTGCCCATAGGGCTTAAGTTTATTCGAACAGGATTTTTCCCTCCAAAAGCCCCGTATCCAGGTTTTTGCATTTCCGAAATCAGATCCGCTCGACTCATTATCGGAACCAGATTTTCGAATTCCTCCGCTCCCGACACCTCACGAGGAATACGGCCTTTATAAAAATTGTGCCCTGCCAGATTATCAAGAAAAGTGTTGATGGAGTTTATTGGAAAGCTCATGAGACTGTTGTAGAGCGATGCTCAAAAGCCATCAAGTTGAAGATTATCTCTATAGATAGATAAAAAATATTTCCAGTTCTACCGACTAGGGCTACTTAGAACCTTTACCCAGAGGTCTTACTTATGTTCTGTGTCACGGAGTTCGGACCGGCAAGCAGAGGAAAATTTACGCAAAAATTTCTACCCCCTCTGTACCCTAACCGCGGTCGCTAAAAGCCGATCTTCATTTAGGGGCAACCTCTCCCCGAGCCAAAATCCAAAAATCATATGATCATTCCATGCATTTTCAGTGTGAGGGTGTATGAGTACATTTAGGCCATTGCGGTTAAGCGCCAACCAAGGAACCAATCGATCAAATTGACTGACATCGAAGGCCACCTGATACATTGAGACCAAGTGAGGTCCTACAGCCTCATCATGCCAACTCCCTACTCTAGTATTTGGAAATTTTTCGCCTATTTGATTGCGCAGAATGGAAGCATGCACCTTTGTTTCCTGCGGATCATAGTAAATATGAGCATGCCAACCCTCGATAGCATCTACGGGCCTGTTCGGAAAATTCATGGTGTCAATCCTAAAGTCTAAGCATCTGACATCAGTAGATAAATCAAATGCAACCTCGTCAAGATCTCTCTCCCTTGCCGAATTCCAAAACCTGAGCCAAATTCCGCGGTCTGGATAACCCAAAAAATATCTCAGGAGAAAAATATGAATTACGTCATTCCCACATGGGAACTGCCCAGCCTGCCTGTAGCCGGCACCGAAGACCGATTCCCAGTTCGTCGCATTTACTGCATCGGTAGAAATTATGCAGAGCATGCAAGAGAAATGGGTATGGACGAACGAGATCCGCCTTTCTTTTTCATGAAGCCAGCCGATGCAATTGTGCAGAACGGACAGACAATACCCTACCCACCTCAAACAAATAATTACCATTACGAGGGTGAGCTAGTCGTTGCCATTGGAAAACCTGCAACCGATGTTACCGTCGAAGAAGCTAACAATCGTATTTTCGGTTACGGAGTGGGATTGGATATGACGCGGCGGGATGTCCAGATTGCAGCGCGAGAAGTCGGGCGCCCCTGGGACATGGGAAAAGGTTTCGACAATTCGGCCCCGTGCTCTGCCATTTTCTCTGTTGCAGACATCGGGCACCCGTCGGAAGGGCGTATCCACCTAACGGTGAACGGCGAGACTAAACAAGATGGTGACATCAAAGACATGATTTGGAATGTTCCCGAGAGTATTTCTTACCTATCGGGACTTGTCAGTCTAGAGCCAGGAGATCTCATAATGACCGGCACACCAGCAGGGGTAGGTCCTGTGGTTAGCGGCGACAAAATGGTCGTCTCAGTTGACGGAGTCACTGAATTAACCTGCAGCATTGCCTAGATAAATTTAGGTTATTGCCGCTCACATTAAGGTGCATCTAAATAGAGACAATAACCATTTTGGATAATTGCCAAACCACAAAATTGTGCAACACGTTTTGAGAAGGAAATTTAATCTCATAAAGAAGCAATAGCTGGGTGCTTTAGTTTTGCGCCCAGCTAAAAGCCTCATCGGGTCGTATCCGCCTTTTTACTCGAAGAGCGAACTTGTCCTCTAGGCCCTTTCCAGAGTTACAATCAAGGCGTAGCATCTAGGCCTAATATTTATAGGGAGGCCAAAATGGCTGAAGTTGCAATGGAACAGCCCTCATCAACGCGAAAAAAGGCACAACGTGGAGATCGTCTTCGTCCACCCGCGCCGTTTAGGCATACAAATCCCAACATCGACGAGGGAAAAGTTTTTGTCACCCTTGGTCAAACCGATTTGATAAGGGGTGTGGTCCAATGCGTTAAAGCGGGCGAAGGGGATAACAACCTGCACTCTCATACAGGCATGGACAGCTTCTGGATGGTATTAAAGGGAGAAGTTACGTTCTATGGCCCGGAAAAAGACCGGGTGATGGGAATTTATGGCCCCCATGAAGGGCTTATAATGCCGCGGAATAATGCATATTGGTTTGCGAGCACAGGCAGCGAGGATCTGGAACTTCTTCAAGTGACGGGACTTGCGAATGACGTGAAAAATGAAAGAGTCAACCTAGAGCCGGAGAAGGCAGGGGTAGGACCGGGAAAAACAACTCACGTCGACGGGCGGGTAAAGTAAAAAGGAAAAATAAAAAAAGGCCACTAATAGAGTGGCCTTTTTTTTAAACGTTTGAGACCTCGGAGGACTAATGTGTCACATTCCCCCGGCGTTCACGGTACAGACCTAGTTTCTCTTGAGTCCCTTTATCAGAAAAGCTAAAGAGAATTGCGTCATCTGTATCGGCAACGTGATGATGGGGAACCCAGCCCGGCACAACGAAATGATCCTGGGGGCCCCAGACAAAGGTCGTATCTCCGATAACCGTTTTACCGGTTCCTTCCACCACAGAATATATCCAAGTGCCAGTGCTCTGGTAATCTTGTGTGCCGAAACCACCGGGAAGAAGCTGAAGATAGCAATCAATTGTGGCCATTACCGGCTCCCCGGTATTGGGATTAATATACTGCAATTTGATCCCATGGCAGGGATCGATCTCATCAGATTTTTTCAAATCAACGAGTGCTTTTCTTGAAACATCATAAGGGTAATGAAAAACAGGAGAGTGAAGCCCTTCGGCCTGATAATTCATTGGTCTCATATTAGCGCCAAAGCGGGCGATGTTATCATACGCGGGTCGACCTTCCGGATGGAGCTCTCCTCCATTATAAAGATCTGTAAACATAGTTCCCAAGGCCCTGATCAAGGGGATATCAAGCCCATCTAGCCAAACAACCGGATCGCTCCCTTCGTTACCATGATCATGCCAAACCATAGAAGGGGTCAGGATTAAGTCGCCAACTTTCATTGGCGCCTTCTCACCATTGATCGCGGTATAGGCCCCATCCCCTTCGATAATAAATCTCAACGCTGACGGCGAATGGCGATGCGTGCCCGCAACTTCACCCGGCATAATTAGCTGAAGTCCAGCAAAAAGAGAGTCCGCGGCCGCGGTCTCTCCCTTCAGGGATGGATTTTCGAGAATAAGAACTCGTCGCTCGGCTTCCTCCGCCGTAATCAGATCAGCGGTTTCCATAAGACTGGGACGGATTTCCGAATATTTCCAAAGATACGGCTGAGCTCGCATCCTCGGTTCCTTGGACATGAATGTGAAAAGCCGTTCCCATAATGGTGCTACGGCCAACGGGTCAATTTTTTCATAAAACGCTTCTCGCTCAGGAGTAACCTCGGGGCGAGAATGCAGTCCTCTTTCAGACATCAAAAAGTCTCCTTTGGATTCTTCGCAAGATAATGCGACAATCTCTCTAATGAAGCAACGCGTTGATTGCCCTCAAAACTCGGAACCGTGAAAAAAAAGAGGTCAGTAAAATGGACGATATTATCCCAGCTAATGCACCTAAATTAGCTACCCCCGACGTTATACCAGAAAAAACAGCACCGATCCGAGTAGATCCACCAGGAACTATTAAGAAAATGCCATCACCCGCCTTCATAGGCCACGTCCACATATTCACAGACCAAAATTATGACAGAATGATCGAATTTTACTGCGCTTTCTTCGATGCTGAGGTAATCGCAACGCAACGTGAATACCCTATGACCTTTATCGCTTACGACGAATATGACCATCGAATCACAATTGTTAAAAAACCGGGTTGGGGGCCGAAAAAGGAGCAGTTTTTAGGCTATTCACATCTAGCCTTCGGGTACCGAAGCCTAGGCGAAATTCTATATATTTACAAAAGAATGAGAGAATGGGGTTCTACTCCGCACTGGGTCGTCAATCATGGCAACGCAACATCGTTCTATTATCGCGATCCTGACGGAAATGAAATCGAGACCATGGTAGACAATTTCGCCCCTCTGGATACTAAAGCCTATAAAAAGCACCATCAATTTACAGATGAGTTTGGCCTAATGGCTGAGGGTAATTTTGATCCAGAAAAGATGCTGACTTTGTACGAAGAGGGCATATCCGACCGAGTCCTACTGGATCGAAAAGAAGTAAAACGTCTCAAATCTCTCGGGAGGCTCTGATAATAAAAACCTCTGCCCTGCTCTGGACTAAAAACGACTAATTACCCTCTCGCCGAATAACTTTACCGATTTCACTGCCTCCTCGTGAGGTAACGTAGTAAAGTTAATTTGCAAAGAGGCATCATCGAATCCTCCACACTGGCGATCATACTCTCTAGCGATTTCCACAATATCATCCGGTGTCCCAACCCAAGCAGAACATTTTTCCATCTGGCTATCGAGGTCTTCTTTTTTGAGGGCTTCAATAAGCTTTCCGTACCCCTTGTAATCTTCGGAAGCTTCACCCCCAATCCAGCTGCTCGCCGAGTCAACGAGCATGTCAAAGTATTTTTTTATCGGAGCGCGAGCCAAATTTTTTGCCTGCTCCCTATCTTCATGACAAAACATATGAAAAGCCAACATGCATCTTGGCTTATGTTTGTGCCCGGCGGAATTCCAGGCCTCTCGATAAATACCCAGCAACTCTGCCATCTGGCCACCCGCAATTGGGATCCCCATGATCCAGTTTCCTGCTCTACCAGCCTTTTCAAAAGACTCGGGGGTAGCGAAGGCAGCAGTCCAGAACTGAGGTCGAGGTTTCTGAAGCGGCCTCGGCAGAGAGGTCACGTTTTCAAAGTCATAGAACCTACCCTTATGAGTTGCCCGTTCACATTCCAGAAGCAGTGTAAGCTGCTCCACCCCCTCATCAAACCGCGCAACACTCTCATCGAGAGGGACCTTAAAATGACGAAATTCCTCAGGCACAAAAGCCCTAGCTACTCCGACCTCCAGGCGGCCGTTGGACAGGCCATCTAGCATCCCGATCTCACCCGCTAATTTGAGTGGATTATTGAACACAGGTAATACCGCCCCGGTCACAATTCGTGCCTTCTTTGAGACCTGGGCCGCCGCACTTAAAAATACGATTGGGTTCGGGCTATACCCACCATAAGGGTGAAAGTAATGTTCGACGGTTCGAATATGGGTAAATCCATATTGATCTGCAAAACCTACCAACTCGAGACTTTCACCGAAGTATTGAGCGGCGGATTTTTCTTCCGGTTCAACACAAGGAAAAAATTGCATCCCGAATTCCATCTTCTTCTCCCCAATAGGATTTTTGTTGTCCAATTCAGCCTTTCGAAAAAGGTAGTACCAATATTAA
>JAYQSM010000008.1:0-340864 GCA_038146885.1 Rhodospirillaceae bacterium | reverse complement strand
TTTTCATGTCGATATCTGGATACTCCACTTTCTCCAAAGAAGATCGAGTGCCGACCTCGAGATAGCATGCAGGTTCACTGGAGAGATTTATAAGGTGGTGACTATTGCTGTTTTTGGATGGAAATCCCGTAACCTGGCCTGGATACATAACTTGTTCGCCTTCGTCAGTAACCAAGGTAACCTCCCCTTTAACAATCATTACGAACTCGTCTTCCTCGTGATGCCAATGGCGCTGTGCGGACCAGCAACCAGGAGGCAATTCGACCCAATTCACGCCGAATTGTTTCAAGCCGAGGGCATCACCAAGGGCTCGTTTGGACCTAGAGCGGCATGGTGCGGAAAAAGGCTTCGGATACGCCGCACCAACCTTCGGCGGGACCAAATCAGGATCGAGGATCGCAAAAGAACAATTGTCTGTCATTAAAAGTCTCCCGTTAAAATTTTAAGGTAATTGTTCCAACGAAAAGTGCATTGGCAGCAGTAAGGTCACGCGGACCCCAGAATATAGGAGAGAAAAAAACTAAAAAAACCCTCAGATAATTAGTCCATAGGACAACCCAAGCCTTAGGCTTCAGATACCAAATAAATACTTTTGAGAAGTTGCTCCAGTCGGTTCCCATCTGGATCTTTTGCGGCCACAAGCCGGGCATTAGCCAACGCATCGCAACCCACCTTGGGGCTTATCTTTCCTTCCAGCACAGGGCCAATGATAGCAGCCCGAAGATCTCTTTCTTTCGCGGCTGACCGTTGCGCAGTGTTGCCATAACCCCTTTTCAGGCCTCCGCACGCTGCAACCTCAAAGCCAAATTCGAGTGATATTGCGCATGCCTTTTTTATATCCGTTAAGTACTGGGTGACTGATTTCTGGCACTCGGCGTAGCCAAAGCTAATCGGACGCAAGACACGCATTGCAGAGAGAAATCTAAGCAACAAAAATCCTGAGATGTTAGTGCTGCGCAGCCTCAGGCCCCATTGGAAGTATCTTTCCCAATGAGCATCGGACCCCAGACTGCAGAGGAGTCTGCCGATTGGCAGAGGTAAAATGTCGCAAAACTCTCTCGGTCCAGGTTTGAAATAATCATAAACTGAAACTGGTTGATCGGGGGTAACGCCAACCTCTCTTCTAATTCTCGCCATCCGGCCAGGGTCAATCTTTAGCTGCGCCACCCTTATGATGTCCTCATAGGACATTCGAACAGCAAGATGACGCGCAGCCTCAAAAGTCACGGCACCAGCACCTCCTAATTCTGTTTCTTGTTCAAAAAGTTTTTCCAATCGATCAATGTAAAGGGTCCCATATGAGGAGCTCTGGTAAGCAGACAATCGGTAAGCCCCCTCGATTACTATTTCTGCTAAGTCTTTTGGAAACATTTTCCTTACCCGAATTTCGAGACCCGGATCCCCTTTCTTCGAGACACGCTTGTGCATTGCGTTTTTAGGCTGATCAACCGAGAATTCATCGGCGAACCGATGCGACAAACCAATCTCAAAGCCTCTAAGGTTAGCCTCAACCGCTACTGCGCTTTGATTAATCGCAGCCCTAAAAGATTCCGCTGTGATCAAGGAACATTGGGCCGCAAATACTCCAAGCAGTATTGCATTGAGACTAACCCCAGAAGCCTCAGCCAAAGATTTAAAATCATCCATTAAAATTCGCGCCGCGCGCTTCCGCACCGCACTGAGGACCATCTGATCGTCCATACGACCATCGGTAGGATCAGATTTTTCTCCAATGGAATACACCCGATGCATAGAGGTGATCAGGGTAGTTCGATCCGGGGTAATAAAGCCATTTGCTATCGCACGACCCGCCTCTGCGAACTCGCTTGCAATCATGGTGTCAACGTCACCGACCCCAGGATAAATACCGAGTACAGGTCGCCTACCACCTAATTCATCTAACGATATTGGAAAAATTTCCAAGTAATAGACTGTCGCTCCGGTTCGTTGAGCGACCCCTGGAATAGAAGTGGCTTGGACATATAAATTGGAATGCCGTGCCGCGGCCACGATCCAGTTCGCTAGTACACCTCCCCCTTCGCCACCTATAGCGGAAATCATCAGGGTTAAAGGACGCTCAGACAAATGCGACACCATCAAACATCCTCAGTCAGTGACCGGCTTGATGAGAGCGCGGAAATAACGCCTCTTCGAAATGCGCTGATGCATCGATCTACTAAATTTGGATTCTGAATGATCTTTACTTCATAAAAAGATGGACAGAGAACGGCGGCATGACTCAACTCTCCGCAGACCCCGCAACCAACACAGTCATTATTCACATGAGCGACAGGGTTGTCGCGCATTGGGTCCGGATTCGCTTTGATTGTCAGAGATGGACACCCAGAAAGGCGAATGCAGGCATGGTCTCCAGTACACGTATCATCGTCAACACCGAAACGAGTCTTTACCACGCGTTTCCCTGCCTTGAGACGTTCTGCCAAAAGAGGTCTAATCCGCCTTTGTCGAGCAAGCTGACATTCGCCATCTGCTACAATAACCTTCAAACCACCAGCGGAAGTTGTCATCGCATCCCTCAAAGTGGCTACCATTTTTTCTATAGAATAGGTGCGAACAGTCTTAAGCCAAGAAACACCCAGTCCTTTCAGGACTTTTTGGATCGTCATTGTTTGGCGTTTGCCATTTCGGTCGTGTCTACTCGACGGCAAAAGTTGCCAACCAGTTGCAGAAGTATAACCATTGTTTACCACCAACAGAACTGAGTCATTTTTATTTGACTGAGCAGAGACAACGCCGCTGGTCAGGCCATTATGCCAAAAACCTCCATCCCCCATAATGCTGACCACTCGACTCCCAAAATTGGGGCTAACTGCGGCGGAACTCGCAAGGCCAAGGCCGTAACCCATGACAGTTTGGCCTAAATTGAACGGCGGCAAGGCTGCAAACGTATGGCAACCTATATCTGCACTTACATGGGTCGGACCAAGTTCATCCTTCAAAATGTTTAGCGCACTAAATATTGGCCTTTCAGGACATCCTGTGCAGAAACTAGGAGTCCGTGACGGTAAATGGGTTGTTAGGTCTCCTGCGACTTCATCACGTTCTCTCAAAATTCCCCTAATTTTTTCTATCGCGGGCCCAGTCTGCAAAATAGCTGAGTCGCATCTCTCCAGGAACTCGGCTAAACCGTTAAGGACCACCGCCGAGGTATATTCCCCTGCCATCGGCAAGACATCCTTGCCATGAATGGCGGTACCAATATCGGCACGCCGCAAAATTGCTCCAATTGCCTGCTCGAGGTAATCCGGTTGCCCTTCCTCAACGACTAAAACGAATTTTTTATCTTTACAAAATCGCTCCACCTCATCTGGGACCAACGGGTATGTGGCATTCAAAACATAAATGGGAAGGCGGCTTTTTCCGAAGATATCGGCAAGCCCAAACTGATAGAGAGAACGGAGGAGCGTGTTATATATCCCGCCCTGCACAATGATACCTGTTTCTTCTAAGTCACCATCAAAAAACTCGTTCAATCGATTTTCTGCAATAAAAGAGATCGCTGCAGGGAGTCTCTTCTCGACCTTGTGTTTTTCCTGAGCGTATGTCGCTGGTGGCAGGCATACCTTTGAGAAATCGAAATTTGGTGATTGCAGAGGCGACATACGAGAAATAGCAGGGATTTGGTTATCTTTAGCAGTAAAATTCCCAAAGATGTGGCATGTCCGTATCCGCAATTCCACCATAACCGGCATATTCGAGGCTTCCGACAGCCTGAACCCCTCTTCCACAAGCCGCACCATAGTCGGCTGATCAGGACGTGGATCCAGCAAACAAACACCCGATTTCATCGCAAAGGCGTGGGTACGCTCCTGTATAATGCTCGCTCCCTCGCCGTAATCCTCCCCCAATATAATTAACGCCCCCCCGATCACCCCGGCGGAAGATAAATTAGACAGTGCGTCTGATGCTACATTAGTACCGACCACAGATTTCCAAGTGACAGCACCACGAATTGGGTAGTGAACGGAGGCGGCCAACATCGCAGCTGCAGCAGCCTCATTCGCACAAACTTCGAAATGGACCCCGAGCTCCTCAAGAAGCGGCTCAGCATCAGAGAGTACATCCATTAGATGAGAAATCGGCGCGCCCTGATAACCTCCAACATACGACACCCCTGATTGAAGCAGGGCCTTAGTGACGGCTAATATACCCTCTCCGTAAAATTGTTCCCCATCTCTGAGCCTTAAAAGAGCAACCTCTTTCTTGAAAGAACGTTCCATGATGTTTCGAGATGTCTACCGTTTATCCATTTTGGAGCAGACTAGCATCCTTCAAGACTCTAGCAATATTTACTAATTCCGAGCGAGGAAAATCAGAAATCTCCTAATTGGCCAAAGTTCAGCCACTAGACGATTTTTTCTGCATAACAGACATCAATTGAGAGAAGTCTTATACGGTGTCAAAAAAAGTACCTCCGTTCGTCTTGGCAAATTAATCTGATTGACGAGGTAATCGCTCTTATCACTGAACCTAACAGGCCATAATGCTCCCGCCGCTTTTGAAAATGACTCTACGGCCCCATAGAAACCAAAATGCATCGGTAGAACGAGACGAGGTTCAATTTGCTTTATCACCGACATCGCCTCTGGATGGCTGAGCGTGCTGGAACCATCCGCCGGGACAAATAAAACATCTATCCGACCCAGTTTAAGAAGCTGTTGACGATCAAGCATGTGGTGAAGATGACCCAGGTGTGCGACACAGATATTACTCACTTGAAATATGAAAATTGAGTTTCCGTTCCTGCGTGGGTCTCCGTATTCGCCAATGTTAGTTGGAATATTCCAAACCCGCATGTCGCGTAATTTAAGATTATATCGAACAAAACCCTGCTCCTTTATCCCGCTCCAACCTCGCAAAACATGCCTTATCCTTGGGTCAGGTGAATCAGTGTAATGGGTTCCATGAGAATTATTCATAGTAACAATATTTGGAGGAAAGGCGGGACTATGAAGCCCGTTAAAGTCCGTGACAGCAGTAACACCCTTAGGAGAAACGAGCAGAAAACTGCTATGCCCTAAATATCGGACTAAAAGGGAAGAGGACTCAGCCGAAGGTCTCTCAGAGACAAAACGTGGACCGAGGTTATTTTGGGAAATCCCCAGAAGGCAGGTCGCAAGCAGCGGTAAAGGCAAAATAGCCAGGACTAGAAGACAGAACGGAAAGATAAATCGTCGTTGCACGCAATTCTCCAGGTCTCACGCGTTACCTTCTAAGGATAGACCCAAAAACCCCTTAAAACGAGTGTAAAACGTATCAGGATGAGCCAACTCTTTGACCCCGAAACCAAAACTTAGGGTCTAAACAAAATAAATATTCACATTGTCGCAAAAATTGATGACGACGGGGAGGTGGACGAGAAGAACTTGAGGTCCATAATAGCAGAAATAAAAATCTGACAGGGACATACAGCATGACTCAAATGAGTGGCGGCGCCGCAATAGTAAAATCCCTCCGAGAATATGGAATTGACACAATATTTGGCATTCCGGGTGTCCAGCTAGACCATTTCTTTAATGCACTTTATGACGAGAAAAATGCCATAAGATTTATACACAACAGGCACGAGCAAGGCGGAGCTTACATGGCCTTCGGTTATGCGGCCTCGACAGGAAAGCCAAGTGCCTACGCAGTAGTGCCTGGGCCAGGCTTCCTAAACGCCTCGGCAGCCCTCAATACTGCCTACGCCTGCAACGCTCCGGTTTTGTGCATATCTGGGCAAGTCCCTAGCGACCGGATCGGACGCAAATTGGGTTCACATCACGAAGTGGATGATCAATTGGGCTTGATGCGCAAACTTACCAAATGGGCAGACAGAATAGAGCACCCATCAGAGGCCCCCTTCATAGTTGAACAAGCTTTTGCAGAAATGCTCTCCGGACGCCGGAGGCCTGTAGCCATCGAGTGCGCCCCCGATACACTCAAGATGGAAGCGGAGGTGACACTTCGAGACGCATTAGTCCCGCCACCGCCGCCCGAGCCAGATCCAGATATGATCGAAAAGGCCGCAAAAATGCTTGGAGAAGCAAAATACCCAATGATCCTCGTCGGAAGAGGAGTCTTTGATGCCTGCCCTGAGCTTTTGGAGGTTGCCGAAGCACTCGAAGCACCAGTTAGCATGTCTCGGAACGGCAAAGGGGCCATCCACCCAGACCACCACCTCGCAATGCCCGAATCCGTTGGTCATAAACTTTACGGAAGTTGCGACGTTGTTCTTGCTGTTGGAACGCGGATGTACGAACAATATTACGGCTGGGGCGTGGACAGCACGCTCAGGCTCATACGGATGGATATCGATCCGAGTGAGGTCAATAGGAGTGGACGGCCCGACATCGGGATAATCGCAGATGCAAAGGAGGGACTCTCGGCGCTAGCCCGAGCAATCCCCAAACACAATATAAAACGGGCTTCGAGAAAGTCGGAGTTAACGCTGGCAAAAGCCGAATTACAATCAGAATTTGAGAAGCTTTCGCCTCAATGGGATTTTATTTCTGTCCTTAGATCCGAACTGCCTGATGACGGTTTTGTTGTGGGTGAGTCTACCCAGATGGCTTATATGGCCCGTATTGGCATGCCTTTTTACAAGCCGCGGACCTATGTCTCACCAGGCTTCTCGGGAACTTTGGGCTATGGGTTTCCAACGTCTCTAGGAGTCAAAGTTGCTAACCCAGACAAGCATGTGGTCTCCATAACAGGAGATGGAGGATTCTTATTTGGAAGTAATGAGCTTTCAACGGCAGTGCAACACAATCTCTCGACTGTTACCTTAGTCTTCAATGATGGCGCTTACGGCAATGTCAAACGCAGCCAAATTCATTCATATGGCGGCCGCGTTATCGGTACAGAATTGCACAATCCCGACTTCGTCAAATACGCAGAAAGCTTTGGGGCTCAAGCATTTCGCGCGCACGCCCCAAAGGAATTGCGTGAGGCATTAAAAAAAGGTTTCGACTATAACGGTCCCACGCTGATTGAAATACCCGTCGGAGAGTTGCCCAGCCCATGGCACCTGATGCATTTGCCTAAGGTACGCGGGGTCGGAAAAGTGGAGCAAACCCCTGGGGTAGGAAAACATGGTCAATAAGAAAAAGTTGAAGCCTGGATTAGCTACGTTGGGCTCTAGGAAACCGATTGCTTTTTATCTAAGTCAACATAAAAAAATTAGCGCAATATAAGGAAAAATAAATGTCCTTCGAGATAATCGATGCCACAATTTCGGATATCCATGCAGCATTTAAAACTGGGGCACTTACCTGCCGAAAATTGGTGACGTTCTATCTGGATCGGATTGAAAAAATTGATCGATCCGGACCCAAACTAAATTCCATTATTTCAATCAACACTGAAGCCCTAGACGAGGCTGATCGTCTCGATGCGCTTTTTCAATCATCAGGCTTGAAAGGACCTCTGCACGGCATACCGCTCGTTTTCAAAGACCAAGGGGATGTTGAGGGAATGCCGACTACTCTGGGGTCAGTGCTATTCGACGGCTATCACCCAGGGCGGGATTGCACCGTCGCCCAAAAACTAAAATCCGCCGGAGCAATAATATTAGGAAAAACAACTTTGGGTGAACTTGGGGCTGGTGACACCCATGGGACACTTTTTGGCTCAACAAAAAATGTTTATGACTTAGAAAGAACGGCGGGGGGATCTTCCGGCGGAACTGGTGCTGCCGTTTCAGCCAACCTCTGCATGGCAGGGATAGGGCAGGAGGGATTTGCAAGTATAAGGCGACCCTCGATCTGGAACGGTATTTGTGGTCTGCGGCCGACAGCAGGATTAGTTTCTCGTCATGGTGTTTATGCGGGATGGCCCATGGTCAATGGATCCCTCGGACCGATGTGCCGCACCGTTGAGGATGCCGCAAAGATTCTAGATGTAATCGTAGGATACGACCCCAATGACCCAATTACCGCGAGGGGAGTTGGTAATACGCCAAAAAGTTATAGTGAAATTCTAGAGCGAACCGGGCTCAAGGGCGCTCGGATTGGGGTGTTACGGACTTCAATGGGATTTAAAGCCAATCCAAAAGCTGATGACTTTGAACGCGTCTCGGACGTTTTTGATCGGGCTGTCACAGAACTTAGCGACGCGGGAGCTCATGTCGTCGATCCCGTCGAGATACCCGAATTGAATCATTTGCTTGCCACACGAACACGGAATGTCGCAGAGGAAGATGCAGCGTTTGAACGCTGGCTCGAGGGCAGGCCTAATGCGCCATACGGCTCCCGAGAAAATGCCATGGCTTCGCCCAAATGGGACAGTCTCCGTCCAAACACCCGCGCAAGATGGGAATTTACTTCTACTCCTGAGGACCGCGATCGATACCATACGGCTCGCGAGCGTCTAATGACCAACCTACTATCTGTGATGGCTGATCACAGTCTTGATGCAATAGTTCACAAAGCTGTCGAGCATGAACCGACCCTGATCGAAGATGGCATTAAACCTCCATACACAGATCAAGCTGGGGCTCCCCACATAAATACGTTCTTGATTTATGCATCCTCTGTGGTAGTCCCTGCTGGCTTCACATCAGCCGGACAACCGGCCGGAATTACTTTCCTTGGCCGGGCTTATGATGATCACAACATGCTTCGGTTTGCATACGCTTATGAGAAAGCCACGCAACATAGAAAAATACCTAAACTCTGACATCAATTCTTTTAGTTAAATTTGGGGTGTTTCTTCAAATAATGCTCTCTCATAGACGGACGAAACATCTCCATGATCTCGCGATTTAGATTGACTGGAGGTGACTGGTCTGAGGGTATTAGAGGTTGGTAGACCACATCACCTATTTCAAGGGCGAATGTCTCCTTTGCGCGCCTAATCAGGTCAGGATTAGAGAGCAAATCAGTTGCAGTCCCTGCTAACACCTTTGACCCTACAACGGCCCCCTTATGCGCAATCGACGTGGCAAGGGCTGCCCCCCCTGTCCAATGATGAAAGGGCACTCCCGGTATATTAGACGGAAATCCAACGCGCCCCATGGGGACCTTCCACGAAACATCACCACAATCGTTTGATGGAGCCCTTTGCTGTGAAGGCCCATCCAAAGATCGAACTTCTGTAAGCAAGCCCTTCAACTCGGCGCCTGCCTTTTCTTGTATTCTTATTGCAAAGTCCTGTTCCGTTTCGTTCCAGTCCGGTGCCCCCACAAGGTCCATGTTTGCCTTGATTACCTCAGCAAGGACCTGGTTAGTTCTCACTGGCCAGACAGCGCTCATCACCTCACACTGGACTTCTGTATTCGTCATCAGAGCGGCTCCCTGAGCAATCTTTTTCCCTTGCTCAAAAACAATTTGAGCACCCTCTGCAGTAGGTGCCCTAAAGGTCCACCAGACCATAGTCTTTGCGGGAATGGTATTGGGTTGATCTCCTCCCTCCTTAATAACCCGATGTGCTCTCCACTCAGGCCTCATATGTTCTCTGAACTGAGCCATCCCCATGTCCATCAGGACGACAGCATCCAGAGAATCGCGACCATTCCAGGGGGTAACCGAAGCGTGCGAAGTCTCACCGAAAAATCGGAAATAGGCACTTATTGCAGCTGAGTGAGTAAGTCCGTAAACCGTCCCAAGATCGCCACCGAGGTGATCATGCAGTGCCACATCAACATCATCAAACCAACCATCTCGAACGTAATACGGCCGGGAAATTAATTGTTCTTCACCCGGGGCACCAAAGACCTTTATCGTACCTGGCAAATCATATTCAATCATCGCCTTTGCTGTCGCAATGGCACCAGCGACCAATACAGCGGCATTACAATTGTGACCTTCACAGTGGCCGGGGGCGTGAGGCGTGATGGGAGCCGCTTCTGCGATACCACTGACTTGAGAATTATTCGGGTTCGCGTCGTACTCCGTATGCATCGCTATCACAGGGGGACCTGATCCGAAAGTCGCACAAAACCCCGTGGGAAAACCCGAGATTCCACTTTGAACGTTAAAATCAGCGACTTCGAGGAGGTCACAAAGCAGTCTGGAACTTTCATGCTCCTGCATACCAAGTTCACCGAAGTAGAAAATCGAGTCAGAAACACAGGCGATGGTGTCAGTGTTTCGATCAATAAAATCAGAGATAAAATGTTTGACGTTTTTTTTTGCCACGTGGCACCCCAAAATTACCGCTCTAATTCGCGCTGCAAGCTCCCCCACCTAAAACACAAAACTTCGCACAATGTGGATGGTTCAGAGCCACAGGTTTCCACGCTTCCTCAATCGTCTGCCCAAGCTCAAACTCAGGCTCATAGGGAAGCAAAGTGCAAGAGACTAAAGACGGCTTACGTTCTCCTGTTCGCTTGATCAGCATCCTCGAGTTCGAACACATTAAGTCAGACTGATCTATACCCAGTATATCCCAACACGAGGTTGTTATTTCAGGTACATCTGCAAGGCTATCCATCTCCGGGAACAAGGTCAGATGTATCGGATCATAAGCATCAACATCAATCGAATATTTCTGAAATAACGCTGCGTAACCATCTCGCAATTCTAACTCATCCTCATCCCATTTCTTTCGGCCTGCTATATCAAAACTAATACCATTTGCGGTAAGAAATTTAATACCCTCTAACATTGGCTGCCACGTCCCAGTCCCTCGTTCCGTCTCATGCTTTTCAGAATGGTAGTGGTCTATTGAAACACGAAGGGTCAATGTGTTACCGAACCACTGGGATAACGCTTTCAGGGCATCCTGTTTGTTCAACATTGGTTTCATAGCATTAGTGAGAACCAGCGCGCGGAACCCTCGGGACAAAACATCCTCCAACATTGGGATCATCTCAGGGTTCATAAAAGGCTCCCCCCCGGTAAACCCTATCTCTTCGGTTCCCCAGCTATCGCGCCTAATTTCCTCCAGAAATTGCCGCAACTCTGAGGCCTTCAAATATGACAGCCGATCATTTCGAGGACTGCTTTCAATGTAACAATTGGAACAGGCTATATTACAAAGGGTTCCAGTGTTGACCCATAAAATTTGCAATTGTCTCGGTTCGACAAATGCGCGTTTTTCTCCGCTCGCCGTCTTTTTAGGATCCTTAAATTTTTTTGGATCTAGCCGCGAAATAGCACTCATTACTAACCTTTCCGAAAACTAGACCCATTCAAAACAATTCTTAAAGAATAATCATTAGACTTCGACAGGAAGATGCGGATCATTGCCCCACTCCGACCAGGAGCCATCATATCCCCTAATTTTTTCGAACCCCAAATGTTTAAGAACTATGTATGTGTGGGAGGATCTATGATGGGTTTGGCAATGGACAATGATCTCTTTATCCCGACTTATGCCAAGGGACTGGAAGATAGAATTGATCTCCTCGTTAGACTTTAATTTCCCTAAATTTAATTGATCCATAGCGAGGACCCAGTCCATATTTACTGCTCCAGGGATATGCCCACCTCGCGCCGAACGTACATCAAATCCAGCGTACTCAGCTGACCCACGACAATCCAAAACGACGACCGACTTATCATCTAGTCTCGACAAAATATAGTTTCTATCAGCAATGTGTTCGCTTCCAATGACTGCAGAATAATTGGAATTAATGGCCTTCTGGTGATCCCTTTCTGTTGGCAAGCCCTCATTCTGCCACGCCGGAAGACCTCCGTTCATCAACGAAAATTTTTTATGACCAAGTACATCCAAGGTCCACAGTAACCGACAAGCCTTTCCAGTGCCCTCAGAGTCATAGGCAACAACATGGCTATCTTTGTTTAAACCAACTGAGGATAGTACCTCCGATAACTGTTTCTCAGAGGCAATCAGTCCCATTGCGGGCGGTTTCGGACCCAAAAGTGCGGCAAAGGGAAAATGGATTGCTCCGGGCACATGGCCCTCGGCATATTTCTCAAGAACATTGAGATCCAAAACCAATAGTTTTGGAGCATCTAAAACGGCCTTTATTTCGGAGGGCGCAGCAATTAGCGGTAAAAGCGGCTCGTCCATTCACTCATTCCTCCAGATAACCAAGCGGTCAAAATTCTCAAAATCGTAATGGTATTCTTTTAATGATGGATAGCAGGCCAGACAAATCTTATTTTTAGGGTCTCATTAAAACCGGACCGAAGAAGAGGGAGGGAACTCCTCTCGCGGGGCGAATTTCCGAGCATGCTGTGGAGCGCCCAAGTCTGCGCCCAGAGATCTAACTGCTAATGTGACCAGTTGCCCGAAGTTCTGCTTCAACATGAGTCAGTTTTCGTGAAGCCCAGAACCAAACAAATAGACAGAGACCGGCGGCAACACCTAGAGGTATCCTTAAACCGAAAATATCTGCCAACCCGCCTACAATCAGCGCACCAATCCCTGCAAAACCAATCCAAATCATCCCGTAGAGGGCCAGCACCCGACCCCTCATATGGTCGTCCGCGACCGTCTGTATCATGGTCTGAATACATGTAGCGTAGGTCGAATATTGAAATCCGATACACCACATACAGCCAACAGCCACATAGAAATTGGGGGTGGTCGCGAAAACTATTAACACGATCATCGTTGCAAGAAGGGTATTAGCCGTGATCCGCGGCATCCCATCAATCTTTCCCCGTTGAGCAATCCAATATCCCGCGCACATCGCACCAACGCCCATCGCTGAAGTCAACATGGCCAACCCATCCACCGCTCGGTCGAACATAGCCCCAGATGCTACCGGAAGAAGTTCTACGATCGGACGTGTGAGCAGGGAGGCGCAAGCGAGAATTGCAAGCAGGGGACCAATCAGACTATGCCGATATATATATTTGTAACCGGCAATTATTTGTCGGATAGGTCCGTCACTCCGAATACTATCTTGCCGTTCTTGTGGTTGAATATTCAATAGCCAAAAAGAAACTAGGAACCAACAATAGAGCCCTGCGTTTACAGCGAAAACAGTTGTTTCTTGGGTAAATTGGAGCGCAATTCCAGCCACTGCAGGTCCGATAAATCGGGCGCTATTCCAGGAAAACCCATTAATTGCGATGGCCGCGCTTAGATCTTCTTTAGATGTAAGCGCACCCATCAAGGTGCTCCTCACAGGTTGAAACATTGCGTGATCAACACCAGTCAGAAAGGCAAATAACACTAGCAGCTCGATAGTCAGCAAATTTGCGAAGCCAAGAATTGCTAATGCCACTGTAACTAAAATATTGGCCAGCGTTATGATTTTTCCCAGCATCAACCGGTCGAAGCGATCAGTTAGATAACCAGAAAATGGGGACAGTAATATTATTGGGATCAAATCGGCGAATCCAAGTAAGCCTACATAAAAAGCGGAATCAGTCATCTTCCAGGCTAACCAGCCCAATGCCGTTCTCTGCGCCCAAACCCCGATCTGGGACGGGAAGTTACCCGCAAAGTAAATAAGGAAATTACGGTGGGAAAATGCGCGCTGCAGGCCTCCTCTATTTCTGGCTTTGCTAGCCACCGTTCTGAACCTCATATTGAATTTTCTTTTAAAAGAATTTTAAAAATCACTAATGCCTTGGTATTTTCTAAAAATCACTTCTCAGACGCCTCCACCGAATCTCTAATTTGGCGGAAATATTTGAGCGAATACGCACAAATGATAAGTCCGAGTAAGGCAAAAATTGCGGTTGGGAAAGGCAATCCAAAAACCTCACCAAATAATCCAATTGCTGCGGCTCCAAACGCGATGGAACCAACCCACAATAGTCCAAATATTGACATAACTCGTCCCCTCAATCCGGGATCAGCAGAGCTTTGGACCATAGTCTGAAATGCCGTCCCGATAAGCATCTGAGAACCACCGAAAACCAACATACAACCAATAGCAACGCTAAAATTTTTCGTGAGGGAAAACAAAACTACTGAGCCCCCCATTACGGCAGAAGCCACCAGTCCAATCTTCAGGAGGCCATCAATTCTACCCCTCCAACCAATCCAGAATCCGGAGAACATTGCGCCCATACCAATCATAGACACAAGCATAACGTAGCCCTCCTTGCCTCGATTGAAAGCGTCATCCGCAAAGCCAGGTAGCAGTTCCATGACAGGACGAATAAAAATAGCAACTGCGCCTACCATTAGAAAAAGCGGACCGATTGCGGGATGGCAAACTGAATATCTTACACCCTCAAAAAGTTCCTCTAATACCCTGGGACGGCTTGATTTCTGCGGCGCGTCATCCTGGATTTTTACAAGAAAAAGTGCAGTTAAAAAAAACAGGTAGGATAAAACTGAATAGAGAAAGACCCAGCCTACATCGATTACATCTGCCGCAGTTTTAATGGGAACCAAGCCCTCCGAACGAATGGTGATTGACTCAGCTCCTGCAAGAGTCAAGATCAAGCCTGCTACCGCTGGCCCAATAAATCGAGCAATGTTAAATACGAGAGAGTTAATCGCAACCGCCGAGGCGAGGGCATCACGAGGGACCATTACCGAGGCAAGTGAGGTCCGGACCGGCTGAAATAGACCATCTGTTACCCCGGTCAAGAACCCCAATAGAAGTATCAATTCTGGGGTGACTTTCCCGCTAAATGTAAGCAGCATCAAGGCCACAGCGATCGACATAGCCATGCATTTAATAATTCTAGCAAGGAAAATTTTATCAAACCGGTCTGTAATTAAACCTGCAAAAGGTGAAACAATGACAAAAGGAATCAAATCAACAAAACCAAGCCACCCTAGCATCGCAGGCGATCTTGTCATTTCCCACATGAGCCATCCCGAAGCAAGTCTTTGAGCCCAAATACCAATCAACGAGGGCATATTACCCGCGGTATAAATACCAAAATTCCGATTGGATAGCGCCCGCGTAATCCCGCCGCCAAAACTCCGGTTGTGTTTTAAGATCTTCAAACCCTCCGACCAGGTATTTTGACCAAAGTAGAGCTGCAAGTCGACCCACTCACTATACAGGGGTCCGACTCTCTGTTTCTTAGAACGTCTTCACCATAATTTTCCGGGGTCTCAATAAAATAGCCTTGAAAATTGACTTAGGCCGGGGCTGCTGCTGTTTCGAAGAGCCACGCCGGAACCTGATGGGGATTAACCAAAGACCTTTTCTAAAAAATCTAGGGTCCGGTCGCGGGCTAACTCTGACGCCTCTTTGTGATAACGACTAGATCTTGTCCAGTTGTCAAAGCCATGTTGCGCGCCAGGGTAAATACACCACTCCACCTCGGGGCGCTTTTCTTGGAACATCTTAACATCCCCCGGAGGGACCGCGGTATCTAGATCTCCGACATGACACAATGTTGGGCATCTCGCAGGCTCGTTAGGATAGTCACACATATCTGATCCATAGTAAGGAATAGATGCATCGAATTCACCTCGGCAGGATGCAAGCCAGCTTACAGTCCCTCCAAAACAGAAACCCATAATCGCGACCTTTCCAGTTTCAGAACGAATGAAATCTCTCGCCGCATGCGCATCATCTAACGTCAATGCAAAATTATTCAAGCGCGATAGTTCCTTTCCTTTTTTGCTTCCAGAATCATCATAGGGAAGGGTGAGGGATCTATGATGACGGTCAAAAAATGCGGGAGCAATACAGATGTACCCCTCATCCGAAAATCGATCGCAAACCTGGCGAAGGTAATTATTAACGCCGTACATCTCCATCGCCACCACGATGCCCCCTCGAATAGAACTCGTAGGGCGCGCTAAATAGGCAGAAAAGTTATGGCCATCCGCAGAAACAAGATGAATATCTTCAGTCATGTATCAAATACCAAGCTCCCTCCGAACGATCTCTACACCCGCAACCATTGACTCCAATTTTCTAAAGGCCACCGGTTGAGGCATATATTTCATCCCACAATCGGGAGCCACAATTAACCTATCCGGCGAGATAACTTTAAGAGCTGCTCGCACACGCGATGCCACTAGATCACTGGTCTCAACACTCATGTCTCCAAGGTCTAAAACACCTAACATGATTCTCTTGGAAGCCAGACTTTTCAAAACAGAGAGATCAAGCCCAGGCTGGGCCGCCTCAACGGATACTATATCAACGTTGGCGTCATTCAACGCTTCCAAAAAGGAGTAACCGGCAGGTTTACTCTTGACAGAAAACGCGTATCCGAAACACAGATGAATAGCCGTAGTACCTTCGATACCCTTAAGGGCTCGATTGACTGCAGCTACCGCAAAATCATCTGCTTTATCAGGCCACGCCTCCATCCAAGGCTCATCCAGCTGAACTATATCGGCACCCGCCTGGAATAAATCTCGGATCTCTTCATTTACTGCATCTGCGAAAGCCATAGCACATGCCTCTTGATCGCCGTAATACTCATCCACCACCTGGGCGGCGAGTGTAAAGGGACCCGGGACAGTTATTTTTATTGGCTTTTTTGTAGCCGATCTCAGAAAGGTGACATCTCGTTTTTGCACGGACCTTTGGCGTGCTATCGGCCCAACCACCCTGGGGACACTCAGCGGATTCCCAGACCGTCCCCTAACAACTCCGGGGACATCGACATTGACCCCATCAAGAGCAGTCGCAAACCGGTTGGAGTAACTTTCCCTCCTAATCTCTCCATCGCCAATAATATCCAGACCAGCCAGTTCGAAGTCTCTGATAGCAGCCAAAGTTGCTGCATCCTGAGCGGCCTCTAGAAACTCTTCATCAATTTTCCAAATATTCTTGGCTCGTACCCTAGGCGGGGCAAGAGAATGAAATTTTTCTCTATCGATCAGCCAGTCGGGCTGGACATATGACCCCACAATTGTGACGGGGATATTTTGAGGAATATTCGGCATTAATCTAGTCCCCAAACCTCATCTGCCACCTCGAGCATAAGCTCGAGTTTCCTCTTTTGATCATCAAAGGTAACGGGATTTCCCTTGGCCGCGCTCGCAAAACCGCATTGAGGACTGAGACACAAATTATCCAACTTTACATAATGACTTGCCTCTTCAATTCGGCGCAGCAGAGTATCTCTATCGTCATTTTCCGGGGTCTTTGTTGTTATCAACCCCAGGACAATAATACTTTTGTCGTTAACAAACCTGAGGGGCGAAAAATCTCCTGCACGTTCGCTATCATATTCAAGGAAGTAGCCATCAACATCAAAATCGTTGAAAAGAGACTCTGCTACAAAATCATAAGACCCCTCCGCCAACCACGCGCCCGCAGAATTACCTCGGCAAAGGTGCATCGTGACCGAAACATTCTCGGGTCTTCCACGTGTCGCCATAGACACCAATTTGCCTTGCAACTTTATTTGCTCAGAGGGTTCCAATCCATGCCTCAAAGAGGCTTCTTGGAACTTTGGGTCACAAAGCAAAGCGGCGTCGGTATTATCAATTTGAATATAAGTCGCACCCAGGTCCACTAGATCACTAATTTCATCTCGGTATACCCCCGTTAAATCCTCAAAGAACTCCTCCAGATCCGGATAAATTTCTTCATTCACCGCCTTACGGCCTCCTCTGACGAACATAATTGTTGGTGAGGGCATTGTTGCCTTTACAGGCAGGTTGGTAAGCGAACTCGCGTATTTCCAGTCCTGAATAAAAATACCTCCTTTGGGTTGCTTAACCTTACCCACTGCATGAGCCACCGGTGGCTGGAACCCCGAGGAGAAAGTTGCGTCAGAGGACACCTCGGGCCGCCGCAAATCTATCCCGTCTACTTTGCCGACAAAATCATAAGCCCAGCTTCCGCGCCTGAACTCTCCATCGGTAACAGCCTTAAGCCCTATACTCGCTTGGAACTCTATAATTTCACGAATACAATCGTTCTCAATCTCTCGGAGTTGCTCCTGGGAGAGACTGCCGTCACCCTCCAGCTCAGCCGTGGAGTCTAAATCCATTCCCGCCTGACGACGAGCATCTTTAAGTTTCTCCGGGCGCAAAAAACTCCCTACAATGTCAGCCCGAAAGGGGGGTTTCAATCTGGCAGTCATTTATTTCTCCCTTTGTTTTCTGCTCTTATGCCGCAAAAACACCTCGATGTCATACCCGGTTTTCGAGACACCAGATTCCTGCTAATCAAAGGTCTACAAGCACAGGTGATTGGAGATAACGAATGATCCGAAGCACAGATCGCATACGAACAACACATGTCGGAAGCCTCCCACGTCCGCAAGCACTCATCGATCTTATGGTTGCCCAGAATGAAGGACAGGAAGTCGAACCGGCTACATATAATTTGGCGCTTACGGATGCGGTGGAAAAAGTAGTGCAAAAACAAATAGAACTTGGAGTCGACGTTATTGACGATGGAGAATTTTCAAAACGTGGCTTTGCCGTCTATGCCCACGAACGGCTTGGAGGCCTGGAAGAAACCGGCAAATCTCGTCCATCTCCGTGGGCGTTGTCCCGAGAGTCAGCCGAATTCCCCGAGTTTTATGCCGGAGAAAAACTGGCGGGGGAGCGCCCCCCAACCCCCAGCACGATGCAAATGGTTTGCACTCGGCCGATTACTTATATTGGTCAGGATCAACTCAATCGAGATATCGAGAATTTGAAGGCAGCTGCCCAAAAATTCGGAGCCGAAGAGGTATTCATGCCAGCGATTTCACCCAGTGACGTGGTTGGCAACCAATTGAACGACTATTACTCGACCGAAGAAGAGTTCTTAACAGCGGTCGCAGATGCGCTGAATGAAGAGTATCGAACCATCGTTGATGCCGGTTTTTTGCTGCAGATCGATGACCCAAGGCTAATCAATTATTATGTCAAGAATCCACACCTCTCGATCAAAGAATGCAGAGAATGGGCAGCAGAACAGGTTGAGGCAATAAATTACTCTCTGCGTGGTATCCCAGAAGAAAAAATCCGTTATCACACATGTTATGGGATAAATATGGGGCCCAGAGTCCACGATATGGAAATGAAAGATTATATGGACCTGGTGTTGAATATTAATGCCTCTGCCTTCTCCTTTGAACATGGGAACCCAAGACACGAGCATGAATGGGCTTTGTGGGAAGATCTAAAACTACCAGAAGGAAAAATGCTTATACCTGGTGTTATAACCCACTCCTCTGTCCTGGTTGAACACCCTGAACTCATCTCTCAGAGACTTATCCGCTTCGCAAATGTTGTGGGCCGAGAAAATGTGATGGCCGGCGGAGATTGCGGTTTCGGAACGCAGGCAATGGCGGAACCCGAGGTCCATCCAACTATCGTCTGGGCGAAGTTCGCCGCCATGGCTCAAGGAGCCCAAATCGCCAGCGACATTCTCTGGCAATAGAAAAATAGTTCGAATTATTGGCATGCAAGCTCAAGTAAAACATGGGGACTAAAGTATTTCCGGAATAAGGTCGAAAAAATTAACCAGAAATGCACCCATCAACAGGACGCAACCTGACAAAAAGATATAAAAGTTATCCACCGAGGCCTTCTTTGGTCCAACTCTTGTATTCTTCGTCTCGCATGAGTCTTTTCATCGTTGAATTGTCCGCATAATCCGTCAGTTGCTCCGGGGGAATGCCATCTCGCAAAGCTTTTAGGGTATTATAGGCTCCCTGGACCGCAGACATGAAAGGATAATGCCCTTGAAGAGAAACTCTCACTCCAAGTCTACCCAACTCTTCTGTTGAAACTGGAGCAGATCCACTCCCACCCAGCATAACCGGTATTGAAACGGAACCAGCGACAGCCGCCAACTCCTCTTTTGTCTTTATCCCGGAAAAAAACATGGCGTCGGCACCTACTTGCTCATATTTTTTTGCCCTACGGATCGCATCTTCCACATTGGTGATTTGAGCGGCCCCGGTGCGGGCAATAATTACCAAACGGGAATCTTGGCGTGCATCCAGAGCCGATTTGATCTTAGCGGCCCCCTCTTCAACGCTAATTAGACTGCTTGATCCAGACCTTCCATATGCTTGAGGTAAATCGGTGTCCTCAATAGTGAGGCCAGATATCCCGTTTGTTTCAAGTTCTTCGACCGTTCTTCTAACATTGAGGGCATTTCCATAGCCATGGTCAGCATCGACCATGAGTGGCATTGAAGAAACCGCCCGGTTAATTCTGTATGCCTGCTCCGCGAACTCTGAAAGCGTGATGAGGATAATATCTGGCCCACCAAGAATTACCTGAGATGCAACGGACCCCGCAAACATTCCGCACTCAAAACCCAAATCTTGAGCGATGCGGGCAGAAATTGGGTCAAAAACTGATCCCGGGTGAACGCATATATCTCCCTCCAGTATACGCCGAAATGACTCGCGTCGATCTGTCCAATCCATGGGTCTCTCCTGATATATTGCTAGAAACTCAATACCAATTCCCAAGCACCTTTGCACTGAACAGAATTGCAACAGTGGCTACCGGTTAAAATTTAAGTCACTTTGTTAACCGACTAGTCCCAAGACGATGGAAATCTTTTTGAGAACTATAGCTAATTTTGGATGGCGAGCGCAGAGAGATTCGAACTCCCGACCCACAGCTTCGAAGGCTGTTGCTCTATCCAGCTGAGCTATGCGCCCGTGTCATCCAAAGCCCGGACTATATACGACAAAAAATAAATTAGCGAGGGCTCCTTCGAAGGCCCAGACACGCACGACCTTATGGATTTTCAAGCCACATAATTTTTAAAAGTGGGTTGTTAATTGGTCACTAGAAAAGTTGGGCGGTAAATATTTGCTTAAAAATTGGCGATCCCGAGAGGATTCGAACCTCTGACCCCAGGATTAGGAATCCTGTGCTCTATCCTGCTGAGCTACGGGACCGCTGGGGTCTTTCTTATCAGTTGAAGAAAAAAATGGGAACTGCAGGAACTCAATTTAGAGGCCTGGATTGAGTCCAAGCTTTGGGATTACAATCGGGCAGCAAGATTAGCCGGACAAAATAATAATCACCTGATGGGTGACCCTTGGGTCATTTGAATACGGAATCTGTTATTACTCAGAGACTGTGAATCCGCGGGCACTTAAACCGCCCTTATCAAGTATTTCCTGAACAAAGCCCTCCCGCCGCAGCTGTCCAACAAATTCTCCCAGAAAATCTCGCAAGTCCTCTCTACCCTTCGCAACGGCAAACCCGACATCATTAAAACCAAAACCGTCGTCAAGAATAGTCGCCCCAGGATAAGAATCTGAAAAATCAATTAGTTGCTCTCGCGGCAGCGCAAATACGTCCGCATCTCCACTGCGAAAAACAGCAAAAGATTCGCCAGGCAATTCACCACCAAGAATCTCAGCGCGCTTTATGATCTTTTTGAGCTCCATCCAAGAAGCATGGCCGACAGGAACCGCTATCTTTACACCTTGAACGTCGACCTGAGATGACGCCGTGATATTGGAGCCAGGCGGAACCATATAGGCAAAATCAAAACGGAAAACTGTTGGTGTAAAGTCAATTACAGCCCGCCTTTCCTCGTTAAATCCAAGAATGATCACGTCAAAAGAGCCCTGATTCAATTCTTCAACGGCCCCGTGGGGAGTTGGTTGCCGAATAATCTCCAACTCTATGCCTAGTTCCGAGGCCAATTTCTTAAGAATAGCCTCAGCGACCACCCCTGCACCTATGGTTCGAAGACAACCATCAGGTTCATCAGAATATTGAGGCAAAAACAAAGCTAAACTGATGGTTCCAGCATTTATAATATCAGCGATACGTGGATCATCCCTAAAAAAATCCATAATCTAATCTACCCTTGAATTCATATACAATTTCAGCAGTGACTAAGGTTACCGTTGATTCGCGAGCGGTAAGGTATACGAGATGCTTACGACCTCTGTTCCCGGATTGTATTTATCCAAACTAGCATTTGAAAGATGGTAAATTGCCAATCCCAATCGCCTTCCCCTATCGAGTTTATAGGCAACTTCAGCCATGGAGCGGAATTCAATTTTATGGCCCAGTTTTTTGCCGCCATTTCGAATATAAATTCCAGGGGCAAATGATGGAGAAAAGGTCAACCTGTCGGTAAGGGAGAAATCCGCCACAAAACCCGCATACCCATACATGGACCCATCGGATGTAGCCATAGCCCCGGCCAACGGACGTGCCTCCCAAAACCTCTTCTTTCCTTGCCACTCAACCCGAAATTCAGCTGCCCCCCATTCGTCAGTTACATCAAAAAAACCAAGTCCAATTTGGAGCCTCTCTCCGTTAATCTCGCCGATTTTTTTTGAACTGGGGTTAGAAATTGTCGTAATCATGTGCCTCTGTTCCTTGGGAACATTACCTGGCTCGGCCCTGAGGGGCTTTGTGGTGTTATCGGGGGGCCATTTCCTTTTGGAGACTTTAGCCCCGCTGAACGGAAGCATTTTTGGCCCCGAGTAAGGAGCTGAAATCCGCCCTCCGAAACTCCAATTTTCAAGTGGGTAGGGCTCCTTCATCAACACATTTATATTGTAATATCTGGGACCCGCCGCTCCGCCCGAAGATCCGAGAAAAACCATGAGCACAGAAAAAAATGCAAATCTCAAACAGAATAAGGAGAATTTTTCGATTAGATGTGTATGTCCCCGAGTCATATTTCCTAGTTTTTCAGGCTATGTTCTTGAAATTCTCAGTCGCCCGCAAAAGTGCCGCTCTGATTCCGGGCTCCATGGCAGAATGACCCGCGTCAGGCACAACCAGATAGTTTGCCTCAGGCCACGCCCGATGTAATGAGTCAGCAGTAATGATAGGACAAACCATGTCAAAGCGCCCTTGGATAATGGTGGCAGGGATAGCCCGAATGATATCGATATTTTCAATTAAAGATCCGTCCCTGATGAAAAGGTCATTCACGAAATAATGTGCCTCTATCCGGGCAAGAGCGGATGAAAGTCTGTCACCACTAAATGCCGCAACCGTCTCCGGAGAGGGCATTAAAGTAGAACACGATCCCTCGTAGGCGCTCCAAGCCCGGGCAGCTGGTAACCTTACAGAGTCGTCGGGATCTAAAAGCTTTCGGTGATAAGATCCAAGGATGTCTTCTCTCTCATGTTCCGTGAGCGGGGAGACAAATCGACGCCAATTTTCTGGAAAAACCGTTTGCATTCCGTAAAGAAACCATTCTAGTTCTCGAGGATTACCCAGAAATATACCGCGCAGTACAAATCCCAGACATCTCTCTGGATACGCCTCTCCGTATGCTATCGCGAGAGTGCTCCCCCAAGACCCTCCAAAAACTAACCATTTCTCGATTCCCAGGTATTCTCTTAGACGCTCAATATCAGCGATTAAATCAGGTGTAGTGTTTTTTTCTAAACAGCCCTGGGGTTCTGAACGCCCCGCGCCCCGTTGGTCAAAAACCACAATCCGGTAAAACTCAGGATCAAAAAACCTGCGGTGTACTGGAGTGGCACCCGCTCCGGGACCACCGTGTAAAAAAAGAGCGGGTACACCCATGGGATTGCCAGATTGCTCCCAATACATCTTATGCGGAGGATCAAGTTCAAGTTGCCCAATTTCAAACGGTTCTATGGGAGGAAAAAGCTGTTCTCTGAACATTCTCTGATTACTGCTGTTAGTTAAGAGACTTAAAAGAATTAATTCTTACACTATATATCTTAGCTAAACCGCGCAAAGTTCTCTGGAAAAACTGTAGTCCCGGCTCTATCACTAAAATAAAAGAATCAGACCATGGAAAAAGTAAATTTTCTACGCTTGAAGGATAAAACGGAGAAGTTTCAAATCGTCTTATTTATAGCTTTTCTGTTAATTTTCTCCACTTCTGGGTGCATTAGTACAAATCCGACCACCGGCCAGAGAGTTTTTACAGCTGACATGACAACTCAGGATGAGATTAACATTGGCCGCCAGAACCATCCTCAGATAACCAAATTATATGGAGGGGTGTATGAGAACAAGGTGCTTTCTGATTACGTCGAAAGCGTGGGTCAATTACTCGCCCAAACAGTTGAACGAAGAAACTTCCAATACAAATTTACAATCTTAAACTCTCCGGTGGTCAATGCATTTGCTCTGCCTGGTGGTTACATCTATGTCAGTCGCGGGCTTCTGGCTTTGGCAAGCGATGAAGCAGAGATGGCGGCTGTACTCGCTCATGAGTTGGGGCATATAAACGCTCTCCACCACGCTCGGCGTAGAGGGACGACCTTTCTTGCAGAGGCCTTAATCTCGGGAATAGCAGTTACGGCTGGGAAAGAAGCCGCGCAGGTGAGCAACTTGATTTCATCTGGATTGCTCAGTGCATGGTCAAGAGAGGATGAAATTGAGTCAGATTCGCTCGCCCTTCGGTACTTATCCCGCGCAGGCTTTGACCCTAAGGCATCGGTTGATTTTTTGTCGAAATTAAGAGCGCACGCCCTCCTGGAGGCAAAACGCGAAGGAAAATCTCCTGGTTCGATAGATCAATTTGATTACCTCGGCACCCATCCGGCTCCGATCAAGAGAATCCAAACCGCGGAGAGGCAAGTCCCAAAATATAATCAGAGAATCTCGGATCGCGGGAGAGAGATATACCTCAGGAAAATAGATGGAATGTTATACGGTGATGACCCGAGCCAAGGGCTTGTGCAGGGCCGAGTTTTTGCTCATCCGAAATTACGATTTCGATTCGAAGTACCAGCTAATTTCACATTATTTAATTTAAGTAATTCAGTGATCGCACGAGGCCCCGGCCAAACAAAAATAATCTTTGATCAAGCAACGAGGCCATCCGATGGTCCTGTTTCTTATTATCTAAAAAATGTGTGGGGCCGGAATACCACCCTGCAAGATCTCGAAAAATTGACAATAAATGGGATGAAAGCAGCCACGGGATCAGCGGCACTCACCGTAAATGGTAATAGGCTCGATGCCCGTTTTGTAGCAATCCGAAAAGATTTACACACTATCTATCGTTTTCTGTTTCTTTCTGAGCCTGGACAAAAATCGCGCTACTCAATCCCATTCCGCCGCACAACTCATAGCTTTCGCTTACTTACGGAACCCGAAGTCGGAACCCTAAAACCTCTCCGCATCCGAGTGCATAAAGCTCAATCAGGGGATACTGTTGACTCTCTCTCTCGCAAAATGGTCAGCGAAAACGGTCATGAATTAGAGCGTCTTCGCGTTCTCAATGGCCTCAGACCTCAAGACCAAATCTCAACCGGCGATAAAATTAAATTAGTTCAGGAGTAGAACCGCAACGGTGCTCGAATTATAGCCGAGACAAAATAGTCCGACGTAAGATTGAACCGCACCTCGAATTTGTTCCCCATCCGAGATAGAAGAACTAGGCCGCCTTCAATAACAACGTCTCTAGTTTCTCCGTTGCAGCATCCGGTTCAATTTTATCAACCACTGCAACTTCGAGTGCTAGTCGGCTAAGAGCGGATTCGTACATTTGCCGTTCGCTGTAGGACTGATCCGGTTGATCTGGTTTTCGATATAGGTCTCTGATGACTTCGGCAATCGCGACCGGATCTCCACTATTGATTTTTGCTTCATATTCCTGAGCCCGGCGGCTCCACATTGTCCGCTTAGCCCTGGCCTTCCCTTTAAGGGCACCAATGGCTGCTTGCATCTGATCTTTGGAACTAACCCCCCTAAGCCCCGACTCCTCTGCCTTCCCGACAGGAACTCGGAGAGTCATTTTTTCTGCAGCAAAGTGGATTACGTACAACTGTAATGAAAAACCTGCAATTTCCTCAGATGAAATCTCGACAACCTGTCCAACCCCATGAGTAGGATAAACAACATAATCTTTCACAGAAAATAAGAGTTTTTTTGCTTTTGGCCCAGCTTTCGCCATGTTTCCTCGCGTAAAATATTTTTATCAGCCCACGTCTTTGAACTCTTTTTTCTTGGCCCCAACTTCGGAATGATCCAGAAAGAATGGATCCGCAAAAATTAGATCTTAAAAGTTAAAAACGTCACTGCTCGTTAGATTAGCCGCTGAATGAGTGACCGACGTATAGCACATACAAGACAGATAGGACAGGATTTCTAATAAAACCTCTATACTACTAGTCCTCGCACACTGGTTTTAAGACGCTGGCTTATCGCTGAAATGGTCGTCAAATTTATTAGCCACGTCTTTCCAATCCTCAGCGTCTGCAGGAGGTTCCCCCTTACGAGTAATATTTGGCCATTCCTCAGAATATTTGGCATTAATTTCCAGGAACTTCTCGGCCTCATCATCGGTGTCTGGATGAATTGCTTCTGCTGGACACTCAGGCTCACAAACACCACAATCTATGCACTCATCGGGATTTATAACCAACATATTCTCGCCCTCATAGAAGCAATCTACAGGACAGACTTCAACGCAATCCATAAATTTGCACCTGATGCAGTTTTCAGTGACAACGTAGGTCATTCTAATCTCCGGTTAATACAGTTCTCACGGCGTAAGAGCCATAGTTCTTTGTTTAAGCGATCACTGGCTTCCTTTACTATTTCGCGGGCTATTACGCAAGTCAGCACACAATCTCTTTTCCGAAGTCTAATGAGGAAAGATTTAGACTGGTAAGAACTTGATCATGGATCTTTTGTATTTGATGTAGCCCTGCGCCTTGCCAGGGCCCTATCGCGATCTGACACGTGTATCAAGCCCCCTAGCCGACGTACCAACTGATCTTCGAAAGCATCGACTCTCCCATCCGATAGGACTACCTCCCAAATGGACTGCATAAGCTCTACTCTCTCCTCATAGGCAAAGTTTTTAGAAACCGCTTGGGTAAAACCAAATATTTGACCAGTCCTGCTCATCTTCAACTCCGCCTCTCGAAGGAGGGATTCTGATGTCTCTGGATCCTGAAAAAATTTCGCCGTCAAAAGTCCCAATATCTGGCTGCGCTCGTCTTCTGAAAAATCACCATCTATGGAAGCTGCCTCAACAAGAATCGCAGCCACAGCGATTGTTTTTTCGTCAAATTTTCCACTGGATAAAGTTAAATCTGACTGTTTAAAGAGGCCTTTTAGTTTCCCTATCAACTTTTTCTCTCTCGCCTTTCAAATAACTGCCTTCAAAGAAGGCAACCGGATATTATCAGATAGATCTTCGTATAACTTAGCCGCCTCTGCGGCCGGGCCTCGACGCGAGCCAAGGGCTACGATCTTAACAACGCGGACCTGACTTGCCTGACGAAAAGTCAAGACCTGTCCGATCCGAACTATATAATGTGCTTTCTCCGTCCGATGACCGTCAATCCTTACGCCCCCGTTTCCGCAAAAACGCGACGCAATTCCTCGGGTTTTAAAAAATCGCGCATGCCAAAGCCATTTATCGAGCCTTATGGCCTCATGATCGTTCATAAGGCCCTTAATTTTTCGAGAACTAAAAAGGGCGACCCGTTAGACCTCGGCCGTGACCTAATTTTTCTTCGTCTGCCGACTTTCTTTATGGTTTGCTTTTGTAACTTTTTTAAAATTGTTTCACCCTCACTGCCTACCAATATCTCGTAACCCAATCCCTTGATCGTCTCCCCCAATTCCTCCTTACTAAGCCCTAAAGTCGAGGCGAGGTTTGACGGAATAGCCCCATGCCCCTTACGCGACAGGTTTAACAATTGGATACCAAGTTTATCTAAAATATCCACTCGGATCTCTCGGGAACCAGATGAAAAAAAACCGATTTTGCGACAATAATCTCTGGACAAATCTTCTGATGATTGCAGTGTGACCGCAGCAGGGTCTAAAAGGGGTAAATCGTATCTTCCATTAAAGGCAGACCAAAGAGCGGATCTTAGAACCAAGGGACGCGCTCTCTGCAATGAACGTATAAAAACGTGATTTAATCCGAAGCGAACGCCATTGTTCCGAAATACCTTTTTTTCTTCGGGACCCAGGGCACCGATTTGCTCCCTTAACCCCGCCCTTGGCATGGCACCCAGCTCCTCTTTAAGTTGAAAGGCAATTCCTCTGGCTGCTCCTTGAAGACCCAAGCCGTCGAGCATAAAAAGCGGCTTGAGGACAAACCCTAAATAGTCACGGAGCCAGTTAGAAAGTCGTGATTCCACCAAAATGCCTTCTTTCTCGGTCAATAACTCAGTATCTTTTATCCGAATCAGGGGCATTAATAAGGTCGGACCAGCGGATAAATTTGCCAAATCATAGCCACGCCATTCTATTGTTCCATTGCTACTTATTCGAAAATCTCCATCGCGCGCAGAGCAAATCTTTTTGACCCGTGCAGAAATCTCTTCTCTTAGCCCTCGGCGGGCGGTAGCAAGCGCAAGGCGTTTTAATTCCCCTGTTATAAATCGATTGGGTTTAAACTGTAGACCTTTCAATTGACCAATATCTTCTCCATTAGCCAGTACGGTATTATCTTCCCCGAGGCTAAGAACCGGAGAACCATGTCTTTGGGATTGTACGAGCATGGCGCGCCGCCTATCCACAAACCGTTCCGTCAGCCTTGAGTGCAAGGCGTCAGATAACTTGTTCTCAATATCTCCCGCCCGGTCGCGCCAGTGGGCAGGATTTTCGACCCAGTCCGCCCGATGTACGATATAAGTCCAGGTTCGGGCATGTGCGATACGCGTCATCAGAGTATCAATATCCCCGTCCAGGCGATCAAAATGATCAAGTTGACGTGCTACCCAATCAGTTGGGATCCGACCAGAAGACCCGCAAAGGTGACCGTAAATTCTTGAAAGTAGATTGATATGGGCATCCATAAAAGTCTTTCTGTAGTCCGGTATCTGACAAACCTCCCACAATAGCCGAATACGACCGCGTCCAATTGCAAGACGGCGGATCTCCCGTTGTTTTGCAAGCCTCCGAAGGGCTAAGTGATCTTCCCCATCTCCGGTTTTTATAAATAATTTTGACGGAGCGTCCGCATCCAAACTTGCCATAAAATCTCTCAAGGAACTGAACTCTAGACCCGCGTTGCGCCACCAGATTCTCTTAACCGGCTGAAAAATATGTTGCTCAATTGACTGAATTACATCTGGTTCCAGCTCTCCAACCTCAGGCAAAGTGCCAAAACATCCATCCCGAGTATGCCGACCAGCCCTACCCGCGACCTGAGCTATTTCTTGCAAATCAAGCCGCCGAAATCGGTTGCCATCAAATTTTTCGAGAGATGAGAAGAAAACATGGTCAATATCCATGTTAAGACCCATACCGATGGCATCGGAGGCAACCAAGTAATCCACCTCCCCAGACTGATACATCGCCACCTGGGCGTTTCGGGTCCGGGGGCTCAAGGCCCCTAGAATTACTGCCGTCCCACCACGACCACGTCTTATTGACTCCGCGATCGAGTAGACATCATTTGCCGAAAATGCCACCACCGCTGATCTGCGAGGAATACGTGTCAGCTTTTTCACACCGTCCCAACGCAACTTAGAGAAACGGGGCTTGGTTTCAAACCTAATGTCCGGTATCAACTTGTTCAGAACCGGCTTAATGGTTTCAGCGCCGAGAAAAATTGTCTCCCTTAAACCTCTGGCCCGGAGAAGCCTATCGGTGAAAATAAAACCTCGTTCTCGGTCGGAACAAAGTTGTATTTCATCGATCGCTAAAAACTCGGAGGGCCTATCGAGAGGCATTGACTCAACAGTGCAAAGGAAATAACGCGCAGTCTCCGGTACGATTTTTTCTTCTCCGGTCAAAAGCGCCACATTCCGGGATCCAACTCGTCTGCAAACCTTATCATAATTTTCTCTCGCAAGCAGCCGCAATGGAAAACCAATAATACCCGTGCGATAAGACAGCATCCGCTCGATGGCGATGTAGGTTTTCCCGGTGTTCGTCGGGCCAAGGATCGCGGTTGTTCCCGGAAATGACTGCATTTGTGACATACAGAACTTTGGCCTGCTCAAGGCTCTATTTCAAGACCAGTCAACTTTTCTCCAGGAACCAAAGAGAATATCCATATTATTCCAAACCAAATAAGGTTGTATTTGAATACTAAGAAACTCATATAGGTTGGGGAACAAAACTACCAGAGGACAGTCACAGAATGGCATCAGAAACCCGAAGCTTTGACACAGAAGTAGGACGTATACTTCAAATCGTTGCGAACTCTCTCTACAGCAATAAAGAAATATTCCTTCGAGAACTTATTTCGAATGCTTCTGACGCCTGTGATCGTCTTAGATATGAAGCAATAACCAACCCGGAATTGACAGCAACTGACAATGACTTTCGGGTAGTGATCTCAATCGACGCGGATACCGGGATACTAACGATCGAAGATAACGGCATTGGCATGAATAAAGACTCCCTCATTCAAGATCTTGGGACAATCGCGAGATCTGGATCGAGCCATTTTCTGGAAAAACTCTCAGGAGACCAACAAAAAGATTTAGCGCTTATCGGGCAATTTGGTGTCGGGTTTTATTCAGTCTTTACAGTGGCTGATAAAGTGGAAGTGGTCAGTAAACGAGCAGGCGAAGACACTGCATGGATTTGGACATCCGACGGCGCTGGGCAGTATACAATAGGTGGATCTGAAAGGGAGTCCCGAGGCACTTCTATCAAGCTGCATCTAAAAGAAACCGAAAAAGAATACCTGGAACCTCTTCGCCTGCGTAACATTGTCTCTACTTATTCTGATCATATATCCCTACCGATTGAACTGGTGAGCGCAGAGAAAACGGAAGTTATTAATAAAGCCTCCGCACTCTGGGCACGTCCTCGAAGTGACATAAAGAAAGAACAATACACCGAATTTTATCGTCACATTGGACGCGTCTTTGACGATCCTTGGCTTACAATTCACTGGCGTGCTGAAGGAACCATTGAATATACCGGACTTATTTTTATTCCATCCACCCGCCCCTTTGATCTGTTCACAGCAGATAGAACTCATCGTGTGAAACTCTATGTAAAACGCGTATTCATCACTGAGAATTGCGAAGAACTCATCCCGGCCTGGCTGCGCTTTCTCCGGGGGCTCATCGACTCAGAAGACATACCTCTCAATGTTAGCCGAGAGTTATTACAGGCCAACCCGATGGTTAACCGAATACGAAAGGCCGTGGTCACAAGGGTGTTAGGAGATTTACAAAAGAAGGCAGACGAAGACCCTAATTCTTTCGATGAATTTTGGGGAAATTTCGGCCCTGTTTTGAAGGAGGGTATTTATGAGGATCCCGAAAACAGGGACTCCATTCTCAAAATTGCCCGTTTCAAATCGACCGAACATGAGGGAATGTGTACCCTTGATGACTATGTAGGGCGGATGAAACCCGGCCAAGATGCGATTTATTACATTACGGGTGACTCTGAAGAGACTTTAGTCAAGAGCCCACAACTGGAGGGCTTCCGGTCCCGCGGTGTCGAAGTACTTTTGCTTACCGACCCCGTAGATGACTTCTGGCTGCCGGCGGTCGGAGAGTGGCAAGACAAACCATTCAAGTCTGCCACCCGAGGGGGGGCGGATTTCTCCGCAATGAGCAAAGACAAAGGGGAAGACTCAGGGAAAGACAAAATAGATGACTCCGAGGACCAGATCCCTGTTGAAATTTCAAGCCTAATTTCCTTGATAAAGTTAGAGCTGGGAGAAACCATCAAAGATGTAAGGGCCTCCAGTCGCTTGACGGACAGCCCCGTTTGCCTAATTGCCGACGACGGAGATATCGATATCAATTTGGAGAGACTTCTGCGCCAACATCGGCAAATTCATGAACAGGTTCCACGGGTTTTGGAGATTAATCCAAACCATCCAGTAATTGTTGCTCTCTCTGAGTCAATAGGGAAAAAGGGGTCAGGTGCTGCGGTAACCGATATGGCCTGGCTGCTTCTTGACCAAGCCAGAATTTTAGAGGGAGAACCGCTCCCCGACCCTAGCGCATTCAGTCGGAGATTTAATGCTCTGCTGGAGAAGAGCGTCCTTGAATAGTTCCGCCGACAGTCATGCCAGGCCATCATAACTAAGACTCCCAGGACCTAAAGGATTAAGATATCCTTTTTGTCGACATGCTTGTCGTTGCTGACCAGCTAAACACAGATTGGTGGTAACTTTTGTAAAGGGATGGGGGGATAAATTTAAATAGAAATAAACTAATTACCCCCGATCCCATCAAAAGATCATCTAAGCTGCTTGGCTCCGAATGTTCCGAAGAACGTAGTGTAAGATACCGCCGTGTCGGTAATATTCAACTTCGTCCAGTGTATCAATCCGACACAAAGCCCAAAATTCATCAGTCGAACCATTTGGCCTATGGACAACGCATTTCACATCCATCCCAGGGGTAATACCATCCGCAATCCCGACGATATCAATCACTACGTCTTCCGTAAGCTTCAGGGTCTTTCTGTCTTGTCCATCCTTAAAGACAAGAGGGAGAACGCCCATGCCGATAAGGTTAGACCTATGAATTCTCTCAAAACTCTCGACAATAGCGGCCTTGATACCCAAGAGGTTTGGCCCTTTGGCTGCCCAATCACGGGACGAACCCATCCCGTAGTCTTTTCCACCCAAAACAACAAGCGGAACACCTTCGGATTGGTATTTCATTGATGCTTCGTAAACCGACATTTCAGTCCCATCGGGCATATGCTTGGTATAGCCACCCTCAGTCCCGGGCACAATCTCGTTACGAATTCTGATGTTAGCGAAGGTTCCGCGCATCATGACCTCATGATTTCCCCGCCGGGCACCGTAGGAGTTGAATTCCTCCGGCCGAATTTGCCTCTGGAGTAAATACTCAGCAGCCGGAACTGTGCGACCAAAACCTCCAGCCGGAGAAATGTGGTCGGTGGTAACAGAGTCCCCAAGGATTAATAGCGGCCTTGCTCCCAAAACATCAGAAATTGTATTCGGCTCCAGGGGAACATTTTTGAGATAAGTGGGGTAACGGACATAGGTAGATCCCTCATTCCATTCGTAAATCTCACCTTCTGGAACTTTCATAGTACTCCAGGCTGCGGGACCTTCTTGAACGTTCCCATAACGCATTCGAAACTGATCCGGTGAAACTGCCTTTGAAATAGTTTCCTGGATTTCCCTATTTGAAGGCCATATGTCCTTCAAAAAAATATCATTTCCCTCCGGGTCCTGGCCCAGCGGATCCTCTGTAAGGTTCACATTCAATGACCCTGCCAGGGCATAGGCTACACACAAAGGCGGAGATGCAAGGTAATTAGCCTTAACTTGTTGATGAACGCGCCCCTCAAAATTTCGATTTCCAGACAGGACGGCGCCTACCACGAGGTCTCCAGAGTCAATGGCTTCAGCCACAGCATCAGGCAAAGGTCCCGAATTGCCGATACAAGTAGTGCAGCCATATCCAACAAGGTTAAAACCGAGGGTATTTAGATCGTCTTGCAGCCCGGCGGCGGCCAAATAATCAGTTACCACCTGGCTCCCAGGTGCCAACGATGTCTTTACCCAGGGCTTTGCAGAGAGCCCCTTTGCGACCGCATTTCGAGCAAGGAGGCCTGCAGCAATCAAAACCGAGGGATTGGAGGTATTGGTGCAGCTTGTAATGGCTGCGATTACGACATCGCCGTCCGCAAGCTCATGATCCAAACCGTCAATTTTGACTGGACCGCCGCTTTTGTCCCAACTCGGCAATGCATCTCGGAAACTTTGAGACAATTCGGACAAACGGACTCTATCTTGTGGACGACGCGGTCCAGCGAGCGAGGGCTGAACGGTCGAAATATCAAGTTCCATGGTATCGGTAAAAATCGGATCTGGACTATCTGAGTCTCTCCACATCCCCTGTGCCTTGGCATATTTCTCCACCAATTCAACAAGAGCATCCTCTCGACCGCTTAGCTTCAAATAACGAATTGTCTCTGAGTCTATTGGAAAGAAACCACAAGTGGCCCCATACTCGGGGGCCATATTCCCTATTGTTGCTCGGTCCGGAAGAGATAAGTTGTCTAAACCTGGTCCAAAGAATTCGACAAATTTTGATACAACGCCCTTGGCCCGAAGCATCTGCGTAACAGTCAAAACAAGGTCTGTTGCAGTCGTCCCTTCAGTTAATTCGCCTGTAAGTTTAAACCCGATAACCTCCGGCAGAAGCATCGAAATTGGTTGACCCAGCATGCCAGCCTCGGCCTCAATTCCACCACAGCCCCAACCCAAGACTGCCAGACCATTTATCATCGTTGTATGGCTATCTGTGCCAACAAGCGTATCTGGATAGGCCAGTAACCGGCCATCCACATCTGTATCCGACCAAACCACCTTGGCAAGATATTCAAGATTGACTTGATGACAAATCCCGGTGCCTGGCGGAACAACACGGAAGTTTCTGAAGGCCTTCGAACCCCAACGCAAAAATTCATATCTTTCTGTATTCCGCCGGAACTCGATCTCAACATTTTTGTCGAAGGAAGATGTGTCGCCAAAATTATCGACCATAACAGAGTGGTCGATTACCAAATCAACCGCGGATAGGGGATTGATCTGTTGCGGATCCCCCCCCAACTCAAGCATAGCCTCGCGCATTGCCGCTAGATCTACGACCGCAGGCACCCCTGTGAGATCCTGTAGCAACACCCTCGCAGGCCTAAAGGCGATCTCATTATTGTTCGGAGTGCCATTCCAACTCGCGGCAGCTTTTACGTCATCCACCTTTACGGTTCGCCCGTCTTCAAAACGCAATAGATTCTCGAGCAGAACTTTCATCGAGTAAGGCAGCCGAGCTATATTCCCGATGCCGGCCTCCTCCGCCGCCGTCAAGCTAAAATAATCATATTCTTTGCCGCCAGCAGTTAGTGTACGACGCGTCGACAGTGTATCGTTGCCAGATAAAGCCACCCTTCGTCTCCTTTTTCCAAAATTAGTTTCGGCCCAAGTACTTTGGGGCCGCGGACAATTTGGCCGGAAACTACGCTTTTACAGCAGACTCCACAACCTCGGGTTATAAATTACTGATCTGACAAACTTGAAGTCATATCCGTTACAAAAAGAATTGGTTTTAACAGATTGAGTTTTTCCAAATCTATATTTTACCGTATCAGAAAGTCCTAAAGTCATCTCGCGATATTCTGACCAGTCTGCTATGCTTAGAGTATGGATTTTGTTGGTTCCAATCTGGCTTGTGTCCGCGGCAATTTGGAGATTTTTTCCGGACTATCTTTTTCCCTAGAACTCGGCGAAGTGCTTATGTTGACTGGTTCCAATGGATCCGGAAAGACGAGCCTTCTTAGATTGATGGCGGGTCTTTCTCGGCCTACCCAAGGTGTTATTTTATGGCAAGGTCGCTCAATCAGCGCTGATCCGGAAGAACATTTCGGGCAGATGACATATGTGGGTCATTCAGATGCCCTGAAACCCTATCTCACGGCATTCGAAAACCTTGCTCTTTGGACCGCGATAAGGAAACCAGCCTTCACGAAAGACCAACTCGTAAAGGCTCTTAACACATTTGGGCTAAAATCGGTGATGGGTAAGCCGGCCGGCTATCTATCAGCGGGCCAAAGGCGTCGAGCTGCCCTCGCGCGCCTCGTTTCTGTCGACGCTACCCTCTGGTTGCTAGACGAACCAACAATTGGCCTTGATGATCACGCTTGTTCATACCTTTTCGATGCGATCCATAATCATCGAAAAAAGGGGGGAATGACTGTGATTGCAACAAACGTGGCACTACCCATAAGGGAAACGCAAACCCTGGATTTAGGCGCTTACATTTCGGGAATTACTCAGTGACAGTGTTTATCGTTGCCCTAAGGAGAGAGATTAAAATAATCGTTCGTCAGGCTGGCGATGCCAGCCTGGTAATAATGTTTTTTGTTGTAATCTCGGTGCTGTTTCCCCTTGGGATCGGATCGAAAATTGATCTTTTGGCGCAAGTCGCTCCTACGGTGATATGGGTTGCAGCACTGCTTTCTGTCCTGCTCTCACTCGAACACATGTTTTCCAGAGATTTTGAGGATGGAAGTTTAGAACAACTTGCTTTGTCACCTCAGCCTCTGATAGTCGTTGTACTCGCTAAACTGGCATCGCATTGGCTTACCTCAGGATTACCTCTAATGGTTACAGCCCCAGTCATTGCGATTTTATATAATTTACCAAATGCCTCTTTGCAGGTTCTACTTCTAAGTATGGCTCTCGGCACTCCTGCTCTCAGTCTTATTGGCGGATTGGGAGCCGCTCTAACCCTCGGCACCCGTAGAGGTGGTCTGCTCCTCTCTTTCCTTGTCCTGCCCTTTGTATTGCCTGTTTTGATATTTGGTTCGGCTGCATCAAATGCGGCGATCAATGGTTTGTCAGCCGAAACGCCACTCTTGCTAATGGGGGCCATATTAGCCGTGACAATTGCAATTGTTCCGGTGATAACAACTGCGGCGATACGACAGGCCTTGGATTGAGTGTCGAAGCCGGCCCAGCAGTCAGAAAATGAATACGGTTTGAAAATTCTATTGGAAAGACTAATTTGAAGTAGAACGCTCGGTTAGTACAGAAATTTTAACAAGAGGAAAAATGTTCCATTTTCTTGCCAATCCTGTCCGTTTTAACCGTGCGGCGGATTTAGTTATCCCCTGGGCCCAATGGCTTTGCGGGATTACTCTATTAATCGGATTTTATTTTGCCCTTTATCTGTCCCCTCCGGACTATCAGCAAGGAGAAACGGTAAGGATTATGTATATCCATGTTCCATGCGCATGGATGGCATTATTTTTATACTTTTTTATGGCATCGCTGAGCGCCATAGGTCTTATTTGGCACCATCCCCTTGCTCACTTAAGCGCACAGGCGGCCGCCCCAATAGGGGCATGTTTTACAATCCTGTGTCTGGCGACGGGTTCTCTTTGGGGAAAACCTATGTGGGGCACCTGGTGGGTTTGGGATGCACGACTGACTTCCGTTCTCGTGCTTTTGCTTCTGTATTTAGGGGTTATTGTCCTTTTCAAGGCTTTTGATGATCCGACACGAGGGGAAAAGTCTGCAGCCATTCTGGCAATTTTTGGCGTTATTAATTTACCCATTATAAAATTCTCGGTCGATTGGTGGAACACATTGCATCAACCCGCCAGTGTAATCAAAGTTGGAGGCCCAGCGATCCACTCTTCGATGATGACACCGCTTTTTTTAGTTGCGGCCGGATTCACTCTTTTCTCTGTCTGCATAATTGTTTTAAGAATTCGCGCGCTACTGATCGCCCGTCAAATCCGAAGCCTTCTAATTCAAAATCCTAACCTTAACTGACGATGGCAGAAATTATTGAATTCTTAAAAATGGGGGGCTACGCAGCCTTCATTTGGCCTGCTTATGCCCTCGTGCTAATGGGCCTGCTATTGATGTGGTGGCTCAGCCGACGGTATCTAAGAAGCCTCCGAAATAAGTTGTCAGATCTGGAGTCAGAAAAGCTAAAAAAACCGGATGATGAATATGACTCGTAAAGGTCGTCGAGGGGTATTCATATTCTCGGGACTCGGACTGTTTAGCTTAGCGGCAGCCCTGGCGCTTACCGCACTGTCAGATAGTATAATTTACTTTTACAGCCCAACCGACCTCATTGCTAAAAAAATATCGGAAGCACAGCGTGTCCGGGTTGGAGGCTTAGTTAAAAAAAACAGCAAGTTCGTTGAAAGCGATGGCGTAACCATACGTTTTATTATTACAGATCTGGAGAATGAGGTAACCGTTAAATACAAGGGAGTACTCCCCGATTTATTTAGGGAAGGCCAAGGCGTTGTTACTGAAGGACAGTTCGATCAAATAGGTATCTTCATCGCGGATAAGGTACTAGCTAAACACGATGAAAACTACATGCCACGTGAGGTTGCTGACAGCCTACGCAAATCCGGGGTTTGGAAGGGCCCAAACCTAAAATGATCGGAGAAATTGGTCATTTCGCTCTAATTTTGGGGTTTTTCATTGCATTAGCGCAGGGTTTCCTGCCACTCATCGGCACCCAGAAAAACAATCGACATCTTATGACCTTAGCATCATCTTCTGCGATCGCACACTTCGGTGCAGTTATTACGAGTTTCGGATGTCTGATGCTCGCATTTATCACATCCGATTTTTCCGTGGTGAATGTTGCGCAGAATTCTCACACATTAAAACCGTTTCTTTACAAAGTTTCCGGGGTATGGGGTAACCATGAGGGCTCGATGCTGCTCTGGGTAACGATACTCGCGTTGTTTGGCGCCACCATCGCAGCCTTCGGTAGTAACCTACCGAGGGGTCTGCGTGCTCGCGTCCTAGCAATACAGGGATTAATCGGATCTGCATTTATCGCTTTCATTCTCTTCACATCAAATCCCTTTCTCAGACTTGACACCGCGCCCATAGAGGGGAGCGGACTTAACCCGATACTCCAAGATCCCGGCTTAGCATTCCATCCCCCATTTCTCTATCTGGGGTATGTCGGTTTTTCAGTGGCATTCTCATTTGCTGTGGCAGCGCTTCTCGAAGGCCGTGTCGACTCCCCGTGGGCTCGGTGGGTAAGGCCATGGACATTGGCATCCTGGTGTTCGCTAACTCTTGGTATCGCTCTTGGGAGTTGGTGGGCCTATTATGAGCTAGGCTGGGGCGGGTGGTGGTTTTGGGACCCGGTCGAAAATGCTTCTTTCATCCCCTGGCTAATTGGCACTGCCCTGCTGCACTCGGCTATCGTGGTAGAGCGGCGAGAGGCTCTTAAAAGCTGGACAATCTTACTCGCAATCCTAACATTTTCGATGTCTCTTCTGGGAACGTTTTTGGTTCGATCGGGGGTTCTTACATCCGTACATACCTTTGCCGCGGATCCAGAAAGAGGTGTTTTTATCCTCCTACTTCTCGGTGCCATCTCAGGCGGAGCGCTTACGCTATATGCCATTAGAGCACCTTTACTCGTTGGGGGTGGCCTCTTTTCTCCACTTTCAAGAGAAGGCGCCTTAGTTCTCAATAATTTACTTTTAGCTACCTGCGCGGGAGTTGTACTCCTAGGAACGCTTTACCCTCTAGTGCTGGAGGCTGTGGGGGCTGGAAAAGTTTCCGTTGGGCCTCCTTTTTTTAACGCCACATTCATACCTCTTGTGATCCCCATTCTTATTTGCTGCCCCGTTGGAGCGATGCTCAGCTGGAAACGAGCGGACCTAGCCGGAGTTTTTCAGCGTTTAAAATTTGTACTCTTATTCGTAATTTTAATAATCCTCTTCACAACCTGGATGCACGGAGTGAAAGAGGTTCTGGCCAGTTTAGGCCTGGGGGTCGCCGCGTGGCTTATAATCGGTAGCTTTGTTCAAATTATAGAACGAGGCGGATTTTTTAAGGTTCCTTTAGCCCAGGCTTTAACGCGAGTCTTCAACCTTCCAAGAGCCGCCTGGGGTATGGCTATTGCACATGGTTCTCTTGGGATCTTGGTTATTGGGATCACGGTTTCTTCGACATGGCAAATCGAAATGATCCAACTCATGCAACCCGGAGAGACAATTTCGATACAAAATTACAAGATTACTTTCAAGGGGACCAACTCTGTGACAGGCCCTAATTACTCGGGGGTCGAGGGAGAGTTTTCCGTAACTCGAGGCGGTAAAAACATCACAGTGCTCCGTGCAGAGAAACGCTACTACCCGGCGGAACAAAGTCGCACCACGGAAGCTGGAATACTATCGACGGTTGCGGGTGATTTGTACGCGGTTCTTGGTGAAATTTCAGACTCGGGAGCTTGGAGTACGCGACTTTATTTCAATCCACTAGTTTCTTGGATTTGGGTGGGCGCCATTTTGATGACTGTCGGTGGACTGGTATCTCTGACTGATCGCCATTTCCGAGTGGGATCACCAAAATCCGCAGTTAAACAGCCTCTAAGTTCTCCCCCGTAAAATGCGATTGTCAGCCGTAATTCCCATTTTTTGCCTGGTCGGGATTGGTGTGATCCTATCAATGTATCTGTGGCAACTTGGATCAGGTCAAAAGTCGGTAGGCGAGATCCCGTCTGTGCTGATTGGAAGGCCAGCCCCAATTTTCAATTTACCTCCCCTTACAGATGAAGGTACGAGGTTCAGCACTGAGTCATTGAAGAACCGAGTAAGCCTGGTAAATATTTGGGCAAGTTGGTGCCCTCCGTGCCGGGCCGAACACCCATCTCTGATGACTCTTGCTAAACGAGGTGTCGAGATTTTTGGCATTAATTACAAAGACAGAAAGGAATCAGCCCTAAAATTCCTGAGAGATTTGGGCAATCCATATCGTGCCATCGGAGTGGATACATTAGGTCAAACCGCCATAGATTGGGGAATCTATGGTTATCCAGAGACTTTTGTAGTCGACCGAGAAGGCCATATCCGATATCGGCACGTTGGTCCCTTGAGCACCGACGATATCTCGAACACCATCATTCCACTGTTAAAAAAGTTAGAAAAATGACCCGGTGCATCTTCTTTCTAATTGCTCTTATTTGTTTGACGAGGGAGCCGGTGGCCCTTGAACCTAATGAAATTTTAAAAACTCCGGCGCTTGAAGAGAGAGCTCGAAACATCAGCAAAAATTTGCGGTGTTTAGTCTGTCAAAACCAATCTATTGATGACTCTGATGCCGGCCTTGCAAAAGATCTTAGGCTGCTCGTTCGTAAACGAATTATAGCTGGCGACTCGGATGAGCACGTTATTTCCCATATCGTGTCGCGATACGGAGATTTTGTTTTGCTGCGACCACCGTTCAATAAATGGACCCTGACTTTGTGGCTGAGCCCCTTAATATTGCTTTTCATCGGAACCTTGGGTTTAGTTTTCTACTTCAGGAGAAAAGTATCTTTAGATATCAGTCCTCCACTTTCAGACCCAGAAAAACGCATTCTTGAGAGAATTAAAGAAGAGAAGACCCTCTGATGGTATGGCTTATAATTTTGTCGATTTCAGTGATAGCCACAGTGGTCACCATAAAACCCCTCCTGGGCGCTTCGAAAGCGAAAAAAGATGATCGCCAGTCTTTAGAAACCCAATTTTATCTTCAGCAGCTGGACCAAATTGATTATGAAGCAGGGCAGGGGGTGATAACCCTAGAGGAAGCAGAAAGTGCCAAAGTTGAGGTTAGTCGCCGGTTGCTGACCTTGTCTACTAATACTGCGGAAATTGGAGAGGAACAAAACCCACGGCAGAAATTCACTGCTTTTTACCTTGCCCTTGTCATCCCTTCCGCGTCAGTAGCACTTTACCTAATCATCGGATCTCCGCATATGGCGGATCCGACTTATTTAGAAACTTCCAAACTCCTTAACACCGAAAATAAGGCCTTAGCAGCGATCTCCAGGCTAGGAGAAACAGTCAAAAATCAACCCAATAATTTTGAGGGCTGGAAGCTCTATGCGAAGGGGCTCACTGCTGTCAAGAAATTTGATGAAGCGATTCCAGCTTGGCGGAGGGTTTTATTCCTTAGGCCCAATGACCCCGAATTATATGCCGTTTATGCGGAAACGATTATCGCCTCGGAAGGCGGGTTGATAACAGAAGCGGCCCGTAAGGCAATTGAAAAATCTTTGATATTAGATAGCCGTCAACCGCGAGCACGTTATTATGCTGGGCTTGCAGCATCACAATCCGGAAATCCGGAAATGGCCCTGAAGATCTGGATAGACCTACTGAAAGAGTCCCAATCTGACGCCCCCTGGATATTATTATTGGAAAAACAGATAGCGAAAATAACGCGTGATGCGGGTATCAGCCAGAAGCGACTAAAAGAACTTGGCACCCTTGTAGGGCCCTGATATTGAAGTAAGACTTGAGGAATCTCAGCTAAGTCCGGCCAAGGGTCAAACGAAAGTCAGAAAATCTTGGCCCTGAGGCGTTCTAAATCGGAGGTGCCGAGCAAACACTATCCCAAGAGAAGCGCTCTTTAAGAGTCCCAAAATGTTCAAACACATCATAAACTCGATCCAAGGCTTCCTCGGTTATTTCAAGGTGAGGCGTCCAACAACCAAGGTTTTGGTAGGTCTCGATGCACCTACTGAGTGCACTTAGATCGGTTTCAGGAAAAAAAGGGTGGAGACAATGAGCAATATCATTTGCTGATGTCTCGTTCATCCAAACTCTGGTTTTGCCGTAAGCCCTAGTAAATGATTTTGCAACATCAGTTGACAACCACTCTCCGGTCGCCGCAACACTTGAAAAAGCATTAGGCCCAATAATGGGCCCACATAGAGACACGATATGGCCGACTCCATCGTTCTCCAATTGCTGCGGGAATGGCCCTTGTTGGTGAATATAGTCACCAAGTCCCCCCCTGAAAGCCTTATCCATCTCAGAAACACTTCCAGGGGCCAAAAGCTCAATCTTTGAAAAGTCTATGCCCGCTTTAAAACAAGCATACTGGAACATAGCCCTTGGTTGCCCCCCATTGAAAGAAATCACACGGGCGCCTTCAAGACTTTTCCAGTCAAAATTAGGTTCTGGTTCCCTTCCCGTCAGAAAAAAACCGTCCATTTCGTTGATTTGCGCAAAGTGAACCGCCTCGGGAACTTTTCCAGTTTGAAGTTCAGAAAAGGCTTGGCTGGGAGCTGTCTGGATTACCTGGGCAGTGCCGTCAATCAAGGCTGCAATAGCAGAAACCCCTGGAGGGGATATGGACCAAGTGGCCTCGATGTCCTCTTCCTCTAGAAATCCCCCTGCCATCACGGCGATTAGAGGAGAATAGAAAGCGGAAAATAACGTAAATTGAATTTCAATCTTTTCCATCTAGAACTCAATCTCCAAACTCTGTGGACCGACTCTAATCTGAAAAGATATAGATACCAAATTGGCCGGTCTTTAATCTCACATAACTTGGATTAATATCCCGGTTTTTGTGCCGACATTTCAGCAGATCCAAATCGCAAGCGCTCTAGTCGTCGCGCTTTTCCAAATTTTGTAATCGACTTCTAATCTGTTTAAATTCTGCCATTATAGATTTAAGGCGACGAAGCAAAGCAACCTCTTTATAAACAACTGCCCTGTCCCGAGCTGGGCTCCCGGCGACGACGGATTTCGGGGCAAGACTGCGGGCAATCCCCGACTGGGCCGTTGCTATCGTATCGCTTCCGATCTTTAGATGGTCTGCTATTCCCACCTGCCCCGCAAGCACAACCCGATCACCGATGACAGAGCTGCCTGCAATCCCCACTTGGCCACAGATCATACAATTTTCACCAATTATAACATTGTGCCCCACCTGGACCTGATTATCTAATTTGGTTGACCTACCAATTCGCGTCGCAGAAACCGTTCCCCTGTCTATGGTAACATTGGCGCCGATTTCAACATCATCCCCGACTATGACAGTACCGAGAGAATTAATCCGGACTATTTGACTATTAGTTGCTTCGACTCTACCGCTAGCTTTGGCCGACTCTACACTCCCCGGGTCAGGCGTAACAAAACTGAAGCCATCTGAACCCACCACCGAATTTGGTTGGCAAATGACCCTATCGCCTAAAATTATGCGATCACCCAAACGCACACCTGCGTGGATAAGACATTCACTGCCGATTACAACCCTGGCACCCACTGTGACGTTCCCCATTATTGTGGTTCCAGAGCCTATCTGGGCACCAGGCCCTACAGTGGTCATTGGCCCAATAGAGACGTCTTTCCCGATGTCAGCGGTTTCATCAATAATCGCAGATCGATGGATACCAGGATCAATTGCGGGGGGCTCCGAAAAAATTTCGGTCAGCTTGGACATTGCGAATCTTGATCTTTCAACAATCAAAAACGCTCTTTGGGGGAAGTGCATGCTAGGCTCATCGGTAAGGAGAGCGGCCACAGATTTCGAAGACGGTAAAAGTTCTTTAAAATTTGGTTCCATCGCAATTGCCAGATCCCCCTCATCCCTGGCATCTGCCGGATGAACCACTCGGCATATTTGGATTGTCCCATCCCCGATTAATCGCGCATCCATAGCCAATGCCAATTCGGCCAAGGAAATTCTAAATTTTGGCTTCCCCAATGTTTCTCTCACTTCTATATCTTCAATGAATTGATAACTGTTTGAGAGAGCCAATACCAGACTTCGATTGTTTTTCTAAAATAAATAGGGATTGGTGGAGCCGAGGGGAGTCGAACCCCTGACCTCAGCATTGCGAACGCTGCGCTCTCCCAACTGAGCTACGGCCCCTACATCGACGATCGGAATGTGCTGGTGAGGTGTAAATTTGTCAAGCTCACGTTTTGATCGCCTTCTCAATACTGTCGGCTTGAACCAAAACCTCCCTGGAGCTAGGCTAATGACCTCAGTAACAGTGATGGATCCCCGGCCTGCCAGTCCGTAAGACCCCAGAAAATGATAATTATCGATCCCCTCTTCCGCGTATTAATAATGGCCCTAGAGCTTTACATATGGCTCATCATTGTAGGTGCAATTCTGAGTTGGCTTGTGGCGTTTAATATCATTAATACCTCCAACCAGATGGTATATTTGATTCTAGATTTCCTCTATCGAATCACTGAACCTGGCCTGCGCCGCATACGCCGGTTTTTGCCCAATTTCGGGGGCATCGATATTTCGCCAGTTATCCTTATCCTTGGGCTCATCTTTCTTCAGATGGTGATTGCCAATTTGCATCGCGCACTAACGGCTTAATCGTTCCTATGTCTGCTTCAATCATCGATGGAAAAAGTTCAGCAGAAAATCTTCGCAATCAAATCGCGGACCAGGTCCGCCATTTGAATTCGCAATCCCAAATCATCCCGGGACTGGCAGCAATCCTAGTCGGGGACGACCCAGCTAGTCAGGTCTACGTAAGGAATAAAGAAAAGCAGACAATGGATTGCGGGATGATGTCGGCGGGCAGAAAACTGCCATCAGACACCTCCCAAAAAGATTTACTCTCCTATGTCGAAAAACTAAATAATGATTCCTCAGTTCACGGCATATTGGTTCAACTCCCACTCCCTCCCCAGATCGACCCCTCCTCAGTTATCCAGGCAATCCGACCAGAAAAAGATGTTGATGGTTTTCATCCATCAAATGTTGGCGCCCTTGCAAGCGGTGAACATGGACTGATCCCGTGCACCCCAATGGGCTGCAATATGCTCTTAAAAGAGCAATTAGGCGATCTTTCCGGAGCCAATGCCGTCATAGTGGGACGATCCAATATCGTTGGCAAACCCATGGCCCAACTCCTTCTGGCAGAAAATTGCACTGTTACCATCGCCCACTCCAAGACCCTAAATTTAAAAAAAGTATGTCGTCAGGCTGATATTCTGGTTGCCGCTGTGGGACTACCACAGTTTATCAAAGCAGATTGGATAAAGCCTGGTGCGACCGTAATCGATGTTGGGATAAATCGAATTCAAAAAGAAAATGAAATTGGGAAATATAAACTCGTTGGAGATGTTGATTTTACCCCGGCACTTGATGTGGCGGGGGCCATTACTCCCGTACCGGGCGGCGTCGGGCCAATGACAATTGCATGCCTGCTGCAAAACACCTTAATTGCCTGCCTCAGACAGAATAACCTCCTGTAGAGAGAGATTCTATGACCCCGGCCCGTCCTTCTTTGCACCTCCCCATCCGTTATGGGTTATATCAAAAATTATCCCATTGGGGTCCGTAAATTTGACCTCATAGAAAGCATTATCCACTGCCATTTCACCCATGAACCACTGACCACCAGCCTCCTTAATGTTTGCTGCTGTTTCCGCAGAGTCATCAACCCAAAAGCCGATATGGTGGGGGCCAAACCAATCTTTGTCTTTCCCTTCGCCCATGGGTTCGTCCTCTTTGTAACGCAGGAGGGCCAGATTTATAGTACCATCACTAAGATATACTCCATCAGCAGTGTCTCCTTTAGCTGAGCCCACCCTCTCCATGCCGAATGTCTCAATATAAAATTTCGCAGTCGCTTCCAGGTCCTCACACGAAATCGCCAAATGTCTCAGTTTCGCCTGCGCCATTACTTAGGTCCTGCTATGTTAAACATTTCCGCCGCATGGCCCCAGACCACCCGTTGCTTTATTTCCGGATCGACGCCCTCAAACATTTTATCTATCGGAATGGAAACATCTGGCCAGGTCCCCTGAGGATGTGGATAATCTGATCCCCAGATCGCATAATCCCCGAGGTCACACCAGTCCTGTTTGATCAACTCGCACCCGATATAATCCTCCTCAAAGGTGAAACCACAGTTCCTCGCCGCGTACTCGCTTGGTAACAGAGAAAGTGGAGCGGACGGATCAGGGGCACGTTCTTTAACTTGGCGGTCAGCCCACTGAACGGCAAATGGCACCCAGCCAATCCTGCATTCAGAGAACAAAACCTTTAGGTCAGGGTTCCGCTCGAACGCCCCACAGAAAGTAAGCTGAGCCCAGGTGTTACACAGATTAAAAGGAGCGGTCGCAAGAAATGCGATTTGTGCTCCACGATGATAGGGAGGCAGAGGGGAGTCGGCTGCCCCACCAATATGGATACATAGAGGTACTCTTGCCTCACTAGCCCTTGCCCAAAGTGGTTCCCAGACTTCGTCGTAGACAGGTTTTGCGACATCAAATGGGGGGAATTCAACTGCCTTCGCTCCCGCCTTGATCATACGATCAAATTCTCGCAGACATTCTTCCGGATATTTAGTGGGCAGCGCTGGGAGCAAAAAAATGCGATCGGGATCAACTTTATTCATCTCCATGGCAAAGTCATTAAAGGCCCGATACACTGCAAAAAGAAGTTCTGGATCGCCAACATTCCACTTCCTTACGCTGGCGAAAATGATGCTCGACCATACTTTTGATTGGTCCATGTGGTTTATTAATATTTTTGGATCTGCTGGTGGCAATGCTCCATCCGACAATTCCACCCCCTGATCCCGGAAGGGCTTCAAAAATTGGGATGAATTAGATCCATCTGCCGACTTATCCCAGAGCTTCCCCTCCCAAGTCCATTGAGAGCCGTTTTCTCCTTCGATGACCTTTGGCCCGATCTCCTTGAATTTGTTTGGTAGCCTATCCTGCCACAAATTCTTCGGACACCAATGCGTATCCAAGTGATTATCTGCCGATATATAGAGGTACTTTGTCATCGAAGTGTAATTCCTTATTAACTAATTTGGGCATCCTATTCATAAACTCGAGTTATGAATAGATCGTCTAAAGAGGAATCAATCACTCACGGTTTCAACGAACCAAAATGTTTCCGAGAAAAACTTATCCGCTCCTGAACAGAAGAGAATTTTTGCTTCTTTATACTCTCAAGCCTGGGGAGAAGACCTTCCCGGTTGGCGATTTGAATATTCAGACCTGGCCTAGCATTTAACTCAAGGAGCATTGGACCTAGTTCTTGATCAAGAACAAGATCAATACCCTGGTATCCAAGCCCAGTCATTTCATAGGACCGGGCAGCAATTTCCAATAACCTTTCCCAGTGTGGAATTTGAACGCCACTGACCTCATTGCCAGTATCAGGATGCTCTGAGACAACCATATTTTTCCAAACAGCTGAAAGAGTTTGACCGGTGGGAATATCAACTCCAGCACCAATGCAACCTTGGTGGAGATTGGCCTTTCCACCCGAAGCTCTTGTCGGCAACCGGACCATAGCCATTACTGGAACACCCAGGAAAACTATAATACGGATATCCGGAACCCCTCGATATACGATCCTCTCAAATACAGGATCAAACTTCACCCTGTACTCGATAATGGCCCTATCCGGCTGCCCTCCGAGGCTATAAATCCCACTTAAAATATTCGAGACTTGGAATTTAAGTTCCTCGATGTTGACCAAGGACCCATCCGCTCTGCGAAACAGGTCTCTAGTTCGACCAGCTATTACGATAATCCCCTCACCCTGGCTCCCATTTGCGGGCTTTATGACAAAGTCGTTAAGCTGGGCGAGAAGGGCAGGGAGCAAGGAAACCTCACGCTGAATTTCGATTATTCCGAAAAGCTGCGGCACGGCAACTCCGTGCCTTTGCGCAAGATCCTTTGTGGCAATTTTATCATCGACCAGAGGGTATAGGCGGCGCTGATTATAGGGTAAAATAAACTCTGCGTTTCGTTGGTTAATCCCCAGAACCCCGGACTTTCTAAGCTCCTTTATAAGACCAAACACACCTAGTCTCTCCGAGACAAGACTTTAAATCGGGGTAGCTCTACAAGTCGATACCCACTATATCTACCTAAAGCTAATATGGCAGCCAAAATGACCAAGAGCAGTTCTGGAAAAACAAAGGTCCAGTGCTTTACCAGCTCATTTGTCATCAAAAGATAACATAAAACTGCTACTGCAAAGCTCCCTGTTGCTTGAACAATTGCCTCTTTAGCCCCTCTTTCATCCCACACGACTGTCATGCGTTCTATTGTCATAGCCAAAATGACTATTGGGAAAAGGGCTACTGAAAGGCCGCGGTCAAATCCGATTTTGTAACTGACAATACTAATGAATGTCATAACTATAATCACGACAACGACGACGGATGCCAGACGAGGTACCAAAAGGAGCTTGAGGTATTCTAAATAGAACCGGATCATCAAACCAATTCCCAAAACAGTTGAAAAAAGGATGAAACCGTAAAGCAGCTCAGTCTGGCGGAAGGCCAATGCAATCAAAACCGGCATGAAGGTCCCAAAGGTCCGTAACCCAATCACATTTCTCAGAATAACTAAAAGGAAGATCCCGACCGGAACGGTCATTAACAATCTGTAAACCTCCTGAGTTTGCAATGGCAATCCAAATAAAGATAGCGTAAGAAGGGGGTCGGACTTTAATCTCCCCTCTTTAATGGCTGTCTCTAGCGAGGATACCAGCGTTTCACGGACCGCGATTTCTGTTCTCGGATCGGCAGCTCCAACCACCGATAACAAAGGCTCATTGCCTTTCCACCAAGGAAAATGATTCTCGGGAGATAAAAATCTTCCCGTCTCCGGATTAAACGGTGACCACTTATCGTCATCAAAAATTTCTATCCAACTGGTTATTCGCGCAGATCGACGGTCTGGTCTAAGTGCCAGCCCATTTACGACCCGAGAAGGAATCCGTGCGACCCGCAGGACAGCCACACCCGCCCTAGAAATAGATCTGCTGTAGACACCCCCTCCCAGCAAAAGAGCCTCTTTACCGCCAATCTGCGGATTTTTAAGCCGGCTGAACAGCAACCGAACAAGCGATCGATCATCCGCAGACTCAGAGTCAAGTTCTTTTGCAAGCTCCTGCGCGGCTACAAGCTCTACGCCAGATAATCCGCTGCTCTCTACCTGCCTAGGGGCTAAGATTTTAGGAGCTATTTCACGGGACAGGTTTTGATGAACTAAAAAACGATACCACAAAGTTTGGGATCCGTTGGCATTACGTTTTGTAAAGAATCCACGTCGGTTCTCCGAGTCACTCTCGGTACTCAGTCCATGACCCCGAGATATAAAATGCTCATCGAGGAGAGTCATGCCAATTCGATTTTGAGGAAGCATCAATGCTGCCTTGACTGGTGCCCCCTTGGCCTCGAACGAGATCTGAACCTCCACCCGCCATGTAGATGCTCGCTCTTGAGGCAATAATGGAAAGTCTAGAACTAACCAGCGGTAAACTGTGACCACTAAACCCGCAAGTACGAGCACCGAACAAAGGATGGTCAAATGTCTCCGGCTCATTTGCTAATTTTACCCCCCGGACAAGTGAGCTCCGTCTTAAGTGCCCTTGAGCTATCAACCAAAGCGCGGCGGTGCAGGAAGGAGCGCCCTATCAAAAGTTTCGTTGAAAAGCGAGTACGATTAGCAAGGTTTACAGGTGTTAAAACAGAAATACCGCCAACGCATAATTGAATTTCTACGATCGGGCGTTTGAGAGAACCCTTACCACCCCTTCTCCGAATCTTTGAGGTCCCGATTATCGGCAGCTCAAATTTGTGGTCACGCCGACTCTCATCTCGCACTGTAAAGCGAACCCAGCGCACTCCATTTTTTTTAAACCTGGTCAACTTTCGGTAACCCAATGAAGACACATCAGCGCCAGTATCTAATTTTGCGACAAGAATTAAATCACCTGTGCCAACTCGGGCACGCTCCAAATATCCAAGAATCCTTAGTTCCTGGCTTCCAGAGACGGTGGATATCAGGACGCAGAATAGAGAAAGCAAAATAGAAAAAAGGATTTTGTTCATGTAACCCGATCCCAAGCGAGCCCACCTATTAGACAAAACACTAGGCCGGAGTTAGACACGTGGGAAGGCCTCCAAACCCACAATTTTCCCCGGGTCAAATCAAAAAAACAAAATACATATTAATCTTAGCCTTTCAACGGACCCTAAGAGTCAGGGCTAGTTTTATGGCTAAACTTACTTTCCGGAGTCTTTGTCACTGCGTTCAAGCCGAGCCATACTGGCCACAGATGCAAAAATTACAGCGGCCCCAACCCAGGTCCAGACATCGGAAAACTCCTTAAAAAGTACCCATCCAAAAAAAGCTCCTATCGGTAACCGCAAAAAATCAACCGGTCCGAGGAGACTGGCGTCGGACATTCGCATCCCACGAGCCAGGAATATGTGGGCAAGTGTTCCTGAAGCGCCAATAGCCAGGATCCAACCTAAATGGCTCCAGTCAGGCCAGATCCATGAAGACCAGCAGATAACTAATGATCCAATTGCCATCACAATATTCATATAAAAAATCATGACCGCTCCGCTCACACGCAATGAAAAATACTTCGTGATAAGCTGCACGGTCGCATTCGAAAACGCCGAGATTAAAACGCCGATTATCAAGGGATCAAACGGCACCAGCCCGGGCCTGATTACAATTAGCGCGCCAGAGAAACCTATAAGGACAGCGATCCAGCGAGGTGCTGTAACGTGTTCTCGGAGAACAAATGCCGCCCCCACGACAACAAATAACGGATAAGTAAATTGGATAGCCACAACATCGCTAATCGAAAGACCAGTTAAGGCGATAAACCACCCCAAAACTCCGCACAAGGCGATAAATCCCCGGAGGAGAAGAAACCAGAACTCTTTAGGAAGAAGTATTTCCGGTTCGGAGAGGGAGGTTTTTGTTAGCCACGGAATCAACACAATCAAACCGGCTGCGGCGCGAAAGAAAACCAACTGCGGGCCTCCAAAACCATCTAAGCTGAGCTGTCGGACACAGGCCATCATACCGCACATACAAACGGTCTGAGCGAGCATCCAAAGAATACCGCGAGAAATCTGATGGTATTTTAGCGCGCCCATTTACCTGACAGATTGGGTATTCGCGCGAGTATTGTAATAGGCGGCGCAAAAAATAATTGATGCCCCAACCCAAGTCCAAAGATCTGATATATGTCCAAATATTAAATAGCCTGCAAAACCTGCAAACACGATTCTCAAAAAATCTAGAGGAGCAAGCGCACTTGCCTCAGAGAACCCATAGGCGCGCATCAGGGCGAGGTGGGAAGTCGTACCGAATATACCCATGATAGTTATCCAACCGATGTCTGCCAGGTCTGGCACAGACCACCAAAAAAAAGAGGCGATCCCTGTAGGCACCACGATCATTGCGTTCATAAGAAAGGTTGTAAGCTCGGGACTTTCGCTCTGAGCAAAATAACGGCTAATTGCATGGTTGGCGGCATAAAGGGCTGCCGAAATCAGCACAAAAAGAGTTGCCAGAGTTAATTGATTGAAACCAGGCCGTAAAATTACAAGAACACCCAAAAACCCGATCAACGTTGAAAATAACCGAGACAGTAGAATTTTTTCTCTAAGAAAAATCCACGCATAGACGACCAAAAATAACGGCAATGTAAAATGAAGCGCTACAGCATCTGCCAGTGGCAGACGTGCAATAGCCGCAAACCAAAATATCATTCCCACACACATCAAAATGCTTCTCAAGCCATGCCAGCCAAGTTTTTTTGTCCGAAGACCGGATCTGCCGACTTTCAGAAGCCATGGTAACAAAACAAAAACCCCGAAAAGAACTCTGAAGAAAACAATCTCAACCTCAGACATGCCGCCATCCGCGAGCCCGCGCACTCCAACGCCCACACCCGCAAATGAGAACACCGATGCAACCATCCAGAGGGAACCTTTAAGGTTCGGAGACATACGAATTGCTTGAGAAATATTTATTTTTTGCGTCGACGCGCTGCCTCACGCAATCGCAGCCGAAGTGCGTTTAACTTAATGAAACCCTGCGCGTCGCGCTGATCATAGACACTGTCTGCCTCGAAAGTCACATGTGCCTCAGAATACAAACTATCGGGTGACTTCCGACCTAACACCGTCACACTTCCTTTGAAGAGTTTCACCCGAACTGTCCCGTTTACGTTTTTCTGGGACTCGTCAACAGCAGCCTGGAGCATCTCCCGTTCAGGAGAGAACCAAAATCCATTATACACAAGCTCAGCATAGCGGGGCATAATCTCATCTTTCAAATGGCCCGCCCCCCGATCCAATGTTATACTCTCTATTGCTCGTCGGGCAGTCATTAAAATTGTGCCCCCAGGTGTCTCATATACACCTCTAGATTTCATGCCGACGTAACGGTTCTCCACCAGATCAAGACGCCCTATCCCATGGGCACCTCCAATCTGATTTAATTTGGTCAAAATTTCAGCCGGGGAAAACAAACTTCCGTCAACCGCAACAGGGTCACCTTGTAGAAAATCGATTTCTACAATTTGGGGTTTATCTGGAGCCTTCTCGGGAGAAACAGAACGGGTAAACATGTCCTCGCTGGGCGCAACCCATGGGTCCTCAAGGGCCCGGCCTTCGTAGGATATGTGCAAAAGGTTCGCATCTGTTGAATACGGCGGCTCATCTTCTTTATCCCGCGGGATAGTAATTTGGTGGGAACGAGCATATTCCAATAATTGTTGCCGGCCATTAAGATCCCACTCTCTCCATGGAGCTATAACACGAATTTCCGGATTAAGGGCGTAGTAACCCAGCTCAAATCTAACCTGATCATTCCCCTTGCCAGTTGCCCCATGGCTTACGGCGTCCGCACCGGTCTCATTCGCTATTTCTATCTGCCGCTTGGCTATCAGAGGGCGAGCAATAGAGGTGCCAAGTAGGTAGACCCCCTCATACAGGGCATTTGCTCGAAACATTGGAAATACATAGTCCCGAACAAATTCCTCACGTAAATCCTCTATGTAAATTTCTTTCACACCGGCCGCCTCTGCCTTAGCACGCGCGGGTGCGACCTCTTCACCCTGACCCAAGTCAGCAGTAAATGTAACAACCTCACACCGGTACTCTTCCTGCAACCAACGGAGAATTACAGACGTATCAAGCCCACCTGAGTAGGCCAGAACCACCTTCTTGACATCTCCTTTTTCAGGCGCGTTCATTGCCCATCCTCCACCGCAGTCAAATTCCTGGAAAAGATCTCGCGCAGTATAGGGAAAGCTGTTTCAGCGGCAAGGGGCTCAAAAACTCGGCTTAGCTGACTTTTTTCTCTCAGAGTCTGATTTGAGCTGGCCACAGGCAGCGAAAATATCGCGCCCTCGCGGACGACGAACCGGCGAGGAATACCCGGCTCGGTTCACGATTTCAGCAAATCTCTGGATAGAGCGCTCATCTGAGCATTCAAATGGCGCACCGGGCCAGCTATTGAAAGGTATTAAATTTACTTTGGCAGGGATACCGGAAATCAAACGACACAGCTCTTTTGCATCTGCTTCCGAGTCATTAACGCCTTTGAGCATTACATATTCAAAGGTGATACGACGCGCATTGTGCGCACCCGGGTAGGCACGGCACTCATCCAACAATTCCTTAATCGGAAATTTTCGATTAAGCGGAACAATCTCGTCTCGTAGATCATCTCTAACAGCATGCAATGAAACCGCGAGGTTGACGCCGATCTCTTCACCACATTTTTTCATGTGAGGGACATACCCCGCCGTAGACAATGTTATTCGCCTCTTGGAAACGGCTATTCCTTCAGGATCCATTATAATCTGCAGCGCTTTCTTAACATTGTCGAAATTCAACAATGGCTCTCCCATCCCCATCATCACGATATTCGAGAGTAGATTACGACCCTCGGAAGAGGGCCACTCACCATAAGCATCTCGGGCAACCAGCATCTGTCCTACGATATCAGCTGCGCTGAGGTTCCTGACCAGCGGCTGTGTCCCCGTATGACAAAACTTGCAGTTTAGGGCACATCCAACCTGCGAGGAGATACACAAAGCCCCGCGATCTTCCTCTGGGATAAATACGGTCTCAACCTCACCCCCACCCGGCGGCTTGAGAAGCCATTTTCGCGTCCGATCCCGAGAGAGCTGCTCACGAATTATGGCCGGCCTAATGATTGCACACTTCTTGCTGAGTTCAGCTCTCACTGACTTTGCTAAGGTAGTCATTCTTTCAAAGTCATTGACACCCCGATGATAAATCCAGTGCCATATTTGTTTAGCTCGGAATTTTTCCAAACCCAAAGACACCACAGTTTGCTCCAGTTCCACCCGGCTCAAACCAATCAAGTTTACCCTGTCCCCGTCGGAGGAAGTCTCTGCTTGAGGTCCGGAAATAATGATACCGTCTACCTCAGGAAAATTGGCCTGCACCATTAAATCAATGCCCTCTACCACCGGAGGTTGCGAGCCCTTCTGAGGCTTCATAGCGCGAGAATTTTAACCACAAAACAGCGCAGAATACTGCGAGGATGAAGGGCGCCACCACATAACATACAGTACTCCAACCCATAATCGATTGGATCCAGCCAGAGGTACCAGAAAATACAGCGACGGCTCCGAACACCATAAAATCGTTAAACCCCTGGGCCTTCGCCCGTTCTGAAGGTTGGTAGGTGTGGGTAAGAAGTGCCGTGCCACCAACAAAGAGAAAATTCCAACCCACTCCTACCAAAACATTTGCTGCCCAAAAGTGCGAAACACTGCCTCCCAACACTCCGGCTACTGCCGAAGATGCACTGAGGACAAGCCCCACTAACAAAATATTCAACAAGCCGTAGCGAGCTATGAGGGAACCCGTAATAAATGAGGGCGCAAACATCCCAACCATGTGCCATTGGACAACGAACATTGCATCGGTTTCGTGATGACCAAATTCTGCCTTCATCGCGATAGGTGTGGCTGTCATCATCAAGACCATTATGCCCCAACCTATAACCGCACACATTACCGCTACAATGAAGGCTGGCTGCAACACAATTTGAAAAAGGGGTCTAGCCGGGGTCGAGGAATCTGCTTCCTGTATTTTTGGAAAACGGATTGATCGGATCACAACTATGAGAAGCACCGGAATTAAAGCCAGAACCAAAAAGGTCGCGGCAAACTGGTATGGCCCATCTGGCACCCGCTCCGGTAATGTTAAGACGCCAGGACCTAGAATCGTTGCAACGGCCACCGAGAACATATCCACACTCATCCAACTGGAAGCCAGGTTGTAGGTCCATTTCGAGATTTCCGGTCCCAAAAAAGCAGCAACTACACCTCCACCTATCACCAAAGAAATGGCCTTACTTCGGAAACCAAGGCTCGAAACCTCCGCTGCGGCAAAGCGGTAATGCTGACTGGCTGAGGTGAAACCTCCAAACAGAAGTGTAGCGCAGACAAATAACCAGTAAGAATGATAGAAAATAGACATCGCGGCTACAAAAGCTCCTGCGATCCCGAACAGTGCACTGATTGTAAAGCCGAAACTGCGGCCAAGACGCCTCATCAATACCGCGACCGGAATAGCGAACACCGCGGTTGAAAGCCACTGCAAAGCTTGGGGAAGGGTCGCAAGACTTTTATCCGCGGCCAGTTTATAACCCACAAGGGCCGCGACAGCGATCAGGACACCTGTTGATGTATTGAATAATGCCTGACAGGTGGCCAGAAGAAAAACATTCCGCTTCATATGTTGCGGTTGGTCTGGAGGATTAATCATTCCCCTATCCTAAAAACTGACATCTGTGTTAGCAGCCTAATTCATGCACCCCATTCAGTGCATATTTTGTCCCCCATCAACATTTAGGGTCTGTCCCGTCATATAAGCCGATGCCTCTGATAATAGAAATAAAACCGTGCCGACTAAATCGTCAGGTACTTGAGGGCGCTTGAAACACTTACCTTCGTCCCGCCCAGCCATGTAGTTGCTTGAAGAACTTGCCACCTGGGTCGCACTTAAAGTGAATCCTGGAGTTACGGCGTTTACTCCGATGTTGTCATCTCCCACTTCGCGAGCTAACGCCCTGGTCAAGCCAATAACGCCTGCCTTTGAAGTGGTATAGTGCAGCCGATTCGGTTGCCCTTCCCATACGCGACTAGAAGAAATATTAACAATCCTCCCCCCCCCTTGAGCCTTCATGTGAGGATAAACAGCTCTGCAGCAGAGGAATATCCCCTTTAAATTGACTTCCATCACCGCGTCCCATTGTTCCGGTGGAATGTTGAACCAGTCACCCCTCGGCAAGACGCTCATCATGGACGCATTATTCACCAACCCATCGATACGACCAAAGTGCGAGATTGTTCCATCCACCATTTTCTGGACGCGCACTTCATCTTTGACATCAGTTGCGATCGCTAGCGCAGTCCCTCCTGAATTGTTGATTTCTGCAGCAACTCTCTCTCCATCGGCCTCTGCGATATCGGCCAAGACAACATTTGCTCCTGCGTCCGCTAAGCGTTGGCTATAGACCATACCGATCCCGGTGCCACCGCCGGTCACAATTACAACCTTACCTTTTAGACTGTAAGCAGTCCGCACATCAAAGGCATCCGCCATGGGTCCTTTTCCTCTGTAAAATGTTATCGGACCGATGCCTATCTCAGCATCAGAAAATAAGCAAGATCATTGACTACTTGCGACTCTTGCAGGCTTCCCTGACGGCATTATACGCTGCCGTGAACCCAATGAGGGAATATCTATCGGTGGTCAGGGTCCCTAACTTAGATATGCCTTTGATGACAAGCTCGCGGCCACCCCTCATCTCCTTGACCAAGGCGATGTCATCCCTGGCGGAGTAGGACCAGGCACCATCCTCACTGGTAAACAGAACCTTTTTCTGTCCATCAATTTCAACCGTGACCTCTGTATCTTTCTTATACGGATAGCCCGCTGTAATCGAGACCTCGTCGCGAATTTTTTCTTTCGGCCGGAAGGTGACTTGAAGGTAAGTGGGACCCCGGCGAGAATACTTCCCAGAGGATTTCTTTGGTTTTCCGTGTACAAAACAGATTCTATTATTTTTGGAGTTGACCACCGAACCGACCCAATTCTCTCCAGAATGGATAATAGCCGATTTGGCAAAACTTGGTGACGGAGGATAAAAAAGTATAAAGAAACCGACTAGAAAGAAAATATAGTTGTTTTTTAGAAAATTCATCAAAGGACTACTTCCGGTTCGCACTACGGTTTTTCGGTTTGCCAAACACATGCTCGGAGAGGCTCTCTACTGGAGCCCCTGGGGCCATAGGCCGGGGCCCAAATCTTTGCAAGGATATAAGTCGGTCGTACATCACTATTGCACCAGCCGTAGCAACATTAAGTGAGAAATTGGTGGGCACTTTGACAAGGTAATCACAAGCTTCAACAACTTCAGAAGATAATCCGCCCCGCTCCATACCCAGAATGTACGCTGCACATCTTGGATGACAAAAACTAGGTAACTCCGCCGCGTCTTCCGTTATTTCAACACCGACGAGGGCACATTTTCGTGGCAATTGAATCGCTCCAAGATCTTCAAATTCATAGAAAGGAACTTGGCCATCAATCGAAGAGGTGTCAGATTTTCGAAGTTTATTTTTATACGTAGCAGCAATAGTGAACACAAAACTCGCGCCGAGCGCATGCGCTGAACGGTAGAGGTTTCCGGCGTTCATAGGCTTGCTCAGCCCTTCTACCCCAATGCCAAAATAGCCCCGCAAAAAACTAAGCTCCGTTCTCTCTCAGATTGAATAAACTGGCTGAATTCAGCACGGAGTTAACCATGCTTGTTGTAAAAATTATTTTGATGCGCCCAATCTCCAAAATTTCATAGACCATAAAAACTAATCGAAAAATCCCGAATGTTAGACCAAAAATCTTTCACATGACCATGAATGCCTGGTCCCCCGCCCCCGATTAGCATGTGAGGCCTCAATTTACATTTGTCACCTCACCAAGGGCCGGTCCCAATTCTCGATGGATGATAAGGTTCGCAATTCGGTCCAAAGGAGTGGGTTCGCGATTAATAATAACTAGCTTAGCTCCGTTCTTCTTTGCAATTTCAGGAAAACCTGCGGCTGGATAAACCTGTAATGAAGAGCCAGCGGCAATAAAGAAATCGCAAACGAGGGTCTCCTCTTGGGCCTTGGCCATGGGGACCTGAGGCATCGGCTGACCAAAAGATATAGTCGCTGCCTTTACCAATCCCCCGCAATCTTGGCAAAGCGGCAATAACCCTAACCCTACAAATTTTTCTTTGATTTCCCGAAGATCGCATCTTTGGTCACAATCAAGACACTTCGCATAGGTACTATTTCCATGCAGTTCGATGACCTTGTTTTCGGGTATCCCCGACATCTGATGTAACCCATCAGTATTTTGGGTAATCACAACGGAAACCTTACCATCTCTTACCAGTCGAGCTATCGCCCTATGACCTCGATTTGGTTCAGCACCATCAAATCCATAAGCGTCATCAAATTTTCGCCTCCATGCCTCTCGTCTCGCCTCTTCTGAGGCAATAAAATCTTGAAAAAGGATCGGTTTATGCTTGCTCCAAACACCACCAGGGCTTCGAAAATCCGGAATACCGGATTCGGTGCTTATGCCCGCTCCGGTAAAAACCACGCCTCTCTTACCCTGTTCAAGCACACACCTTAAATCATCGAGCGTACCAACTTGTTCCTGCATCTGCTGACTTCAGAGCCCTTAGCCAAGTTCTTCCATCGGTTCGAAACCGCTTCATGGTAGCCAACGGCCGCAATCGTGGCAACAAAACAAACAAAATCGGTCAGCGACCCCTTTTTTAGGACACATGAAACACCTAGACTAAATATTTTCTCGGATCCCTCAAACGCACCCTTTTTTCGAAAATGCTCACAAACTGCCTCTCCCGCGCCAAAAGCGCCTTATCTTCTCCTGGGGCTGTTGGGGCCCTGTGGATGATTCTAAGCGCTGCGGGCTGGGCAACCATGGTCTCAGTTGCCCGCGGTCTAAAAGATGATCTACACGTCTTTGAAATTAGTTTTTTCAGAAGTTTTTTTGCATTGATTTTTTTTCTTCCTTGGTTAACTCGGAATGGCTTTGCGGCTCTCAGAACTGAAAAAATGGGTCTCCACGTCATTCGCGGCGTATCGGGGTTGATCGCGCTATATTTGATGTTTGGTGCTCTGTTTTATATCCCGACTGGCGAGGTTGCGGCGATCACTTTCCTGAGGCCTCTAGTAGCGTCCGCCTGCGTCATTTTATTTATGGGTGAACCTTCCAAACCTCATCGTTGGCTGGCAATCATTACAGGACTTACTGGTGCCTACATAATTGTTCGCCCAGGTGTGAGCCCCGTATCCCCCGGACAATTTTTAGCGTTCGCCGCAGTCTTTGCGATGGTGATCACATCAATGATGATCAAAACTTTGACAAAGACAGATCAGCCGGACGCAATCGCTGCCTGGCAAGTTATAATTTTTTCGGTTCTTTCCATCGGCCCTGCTATCTACGTTTGGGTAACCCCCACCTGGGAACAATTCGGCGCACTTCTAGTAATGGGGTTCGGCGCCATGATTGCTCAGAGGGCAATGACCCGAGCCTATAAAATTGCAGACCTGACGGTTGTGCTTCCATTTGAATACACCCGGCTACCAATGGCTGCCTTTTTTGGACTGGTTCTTTTTTCAGAATTCCCCGACGTTTGGACCTGGATAGGCGGGACAATAATTTTCGGGGCTACTGTTTTCATGGCGCACCGGGAAGCAAAACAAACAGGGGCGACCAAACCGCGAGAGCAGAAAAGCTAGATCCGCTGATGCTTAATCTAAGTGCCACTGCGCGCGGTGCGCTCTGGATGATGGGAAGCACCGCTAGTTGGTGCGGCATGGCAGCGATTACGAGACATTTCACCGGAGAAATCCACACTTACGAAATTGTTTTTTTTCGAAGCATTTTCGGGTCAATATTTCTATTCCCCTGGCTTTTGAAAGTCGGAATGGCAGGACTAAAAACCCGCCGAGTTGGGATGCATATTCTCAGGGGCTTCACTGGGCTTGCAATCATCTATTTGTTATTTACCGCGATACAACTGGCACCGCTGGGCGAGGTGGCAGCGATTATCTCATCTCGTCCCGTATTTGCTTCGCTTCTCGCAATTCTAATTCTAAAGGAGGCCTCGAAAGGACGGAGGTGGGTTTCAGTAATCTTGGGATTTATGGGGGCACTCATAATCATCCGACCTGGGTTCAGCACAGTTTCAAACGGGGTTGTACTGGCGTTAACCGCCGCGATGGCCATGGCTTTCCTGTCTATTATCTTAAAATCTCTGGCACGGACCGAGAAACCCGACACCATAGTGATTTGGCAAATGGTTATTTTTACCCCGTGTTCACTGTTGCCTGCTTTATTTGTTTGGGTAACACCCGATTGGGAGCAATTCTTGTTGCTGGCCGGAGTTGGCCTCTTTGGAACCGCGACCCAAAGGTGTCTAACCCGGGCCTATGCAGCAGCTGACACAACAGTGGTGGTCCCTTTTGATTTTTCCCGATTAATTTTTGCGGCGATTATCGGATTTCTCCTTTTTCAGGAGTTCCCCGATGTTTGGACATGGATCGGCGGCACCATAATAAGTCTTGCAATTTTATGGATGGCTCGCGGAGAGAGCCCATCCAAAAACTAATTGAGGGGACCGTAACCTGCGAGGGTAAGCCTCCGCATAAGCCTGGGTTCATCCCTGGGAAAATCATTCCGGCGATGAATTGATGCATAATTATCCCACATCACTAGATCTCCGAGTTTCCATTTATGTTCGAAAATGATCCTTGGGTCCTCTGAAATCTCGAAAAGCTCGTTCAGAATATCCTCATTCTCATCAGGTGGAAGTCCTTCTATCCGGGCACTCATCAGACGACTGATATACAGAGCCTTTCGGCCTGTCACTGGATGAGTGACAAAAAGGGGTTGTTCAAATTGGAGCATTCCGGAAATATCAGTGTTGTAGATATCAATCCTCTCCCGACGTTTATAGTCATGGATTTGGAGAACCTTTCTGCCTGTCAAATGAACTCTGAGATCTTTCGGCAGGTTGTCATAGGCCTTATACATATTCGCAAAACACGTCTCCCCACCCCAACTCGGAAGAGTAACCGAATAGAGAAGCGTCGCCTTGTGGGGATTAGGATAGTAGCTGGTGTCATGATGGAACCACATTTCCCCATCGCCAAACGCCCCAATCGGTTCCCCGGTCTTCTCATCTTTTATGTTAGTCACCAACATGAAGGGGGTGTCGTAACTCCCGCCGGGCGTGTTTCCATTTGGAGACTGGCGGCGTTCACCTAATCCACCAAGCTGATTTGCAAATGCGAGTTGATCATCATCTTCCAAATCCTGATCGCGGAAAACAACGACGACATTTTCATGGAAGGCATCTTCAATCACTCGTTTGTCGTCTTCGCTAAGTTTCTCCCTTAGGTCGACACCCTTGATTTCTGCTCCGCATGCATCCGAGAGTTTTTCTACCGATATAGCCATGGCACCACCTCCCTAAATTGTTTTCTCTAATTCTGCTTGATACAAGTCCTCCCCGCATACTATAGGGTATAGAGCAATCGGCCAAACGCCCAGGACCAGTCTAAAGAAGGCGGGCGTATCGACCCTATCTTAGAAAGCCCTTAAACCTTGTTTCAATCCAGGTTAACAAAACTCATTCCCCAAGTTTGGGGCAGGCTACCGCCCAACTTGCGAGGCATCCTGTGGTTGGTAACGGGGACCTTTATGTTTTCATCGGTCGATGTCGTGGTGAAACACCTGGGACAAAGTTTTCATCCTCTCGAACTCGCATTTTTTCGATATTTTATAGGGACAATTATTTTGCTTCCGGTATTCGTGCGACTGGGCACGGAAGGAATGAAGACAGAGATTTTTGGTCTGCATTTTCTCCGCCTTGGGCTCGCCTATATCGCGCAGCTATGTATTTTTGTAGCCGTTATTTATATGCCCCTCGCTGACGCGACCGCTCTCAGCTTCTCAAAACCACTATTCACCACCATTGTCGCGGTAATTATTCTCTCCGAATTGGTCGGAAGGACTCGATGGATTGCAACCGCCGTCGGATTTATTGGGGTATTGGTTATGATCAGACCCGGTTCTGGAACAATAGATCCGGTCGCCTTTCTAGCGATTCTCTCCGCCCTCACCTTTGCTTGCGGCAATGTATTAATCCGTGTTCTGGCGCACACCGAGCCCACCGCCCGTATACTATTTTATTACCACTCAGGGGGACTGGTTATTGGTTTTTTGACAGTGGTTTGGGTATGGAAAACACCCGTTGGCTTGGAGTGGCTCCTCCTCATCATAATTGGGGCAGTTACCACTGCAGGTATGACGTGTTATGTCCGAGCCTTTTCGGTTGGCGAAGCAAGCGCTGTCGGCCCCAGCGAATATATTCGCCTCATATATGCAGCAATATTTGGCTATTTCATCTTCAACGAGACACCTGATTTCTGGACCATTACTGGGGCAATTATTATCGTAGGAGCGGCCCTATTTATTGCTCGAGATGAAGCAAGGTCCGAGAAAAAGAGAGACCTAACTAAACTTTAGTCCTTTCCGCTTGCCTGAGTTTGGCCTTGGGAACGCAAATAAGCTTCCCTCCGAGCAATGTAGTAAGTACTGACAAATATTATTAGGGCACCAACACCGGTCATGAGATCAGGCAATTCAGAAAACAGGAAAACTCCAAGAACGGCTGCGAACGGCAATTTCATAAAATTGAATGGCATAACGACAGCTGCCTCTCCAGCGGCTAGCGCTCTCGTCACCCCCTGTATCGCAAGGCTTGATAGAACCCCCAATGCAAAAATCCAAGGAATATGAGACCAGGCCACGGGTTTCCATGTATAGATCGCAGGGCCCAAGCTTAAGAGTGCCATTCCTATAAACACGTACAAAACAATCTTGCTACTACTATCCGTAACGGAGAGGGTTTTCGTCGTTACGTTTACGAGCGCGTATGCTGCACTTGTCAGAACAACTCCAATCATCGGCCACGAAAGCTCTACGAACCCAGGTCTTATAATCACCATCGCACCGATAAAACCGATAACGAGAGCACTGCCCCGACGTAAACCCACGTGCTCACCAAGGATGGTCGCCACAAAAAGAACGGTAAAAAGCGGGGTGGTAAACATAAGCCCAGTGACAGTTTGCAGCTCGAGATTACCCAGGGCCCACATCAATAGGACCATACCCCCAAAATTTAGCCCAGTCCGTAAAGTGTAAGTCCCGACCTTATTTGTTTTCATCACTCCTATCCCACTCTTGAATAGCCAAGGCAGAAGGAAAACGATGCCGAGGGAGGACCGAAAAAGAACTATCTGGAAGGTCTCAAATCCCTCCTTTGATAAATACCGAACTGTCGCATAGGTAGCCGCGTAGAAAGCGGTCGCAAATATCATCCAGAAAATACCGCGGGTATTTCCAGGGAGCGCCGAAAAGGAAGCTATGAGACGGCTGACAGGGATCATTTACTCAAACCTTCCAGGCGCGAGCCTCTCCCGGGCGTCCGAACACTGAGCTGATCTGAGATGAGCAAAGGTTAATGGCGCAGGGTGGGAATCAGAACGTCGATTGAAAATACAGTATCCAGTCGAGAACACGCACACAGTCCTATATTCGGAGGATCCTCTAAATTCAGTCATATTGAGGAAACAAACCGGTCTGTAATTTGAGAGAATAGTATGACGCGTTTGCGCCCCTCTGTCGATAATGGCAAAAAGCAAAAATGATCAGCCTTCTCTTCGTCTGCACAGGAAATATATGCCGGTCTCCAATGGCAGAGGGGGCATTCCGCGAGATGGCCACCGCATGCGCTATGGAGGATTATGTCTTCGCAGACTCGGCCGGAACCATCAACTTTCATTCTGGCGAAGGACCTGATCCACGAGCCCAACAAACTGCCCTTATGCGGGGCTTTGATATTGCAGGGCAGCGCGCACGATCTTTTGTAACCCAGGATTATTTTAGGTTCGATATAATTTTAGCTATGGATGGGAGCCACCTATCTTTTCTAGAGAAAAATTTTCCGAACGCTGGAACAGCTGAAATTAAAAACCTCCTATATTTTGCGCCGCAAACCAATGTCATTGATGTGCCCGATCCCTATTACGGTGATATTTCAGATTTTAAGACAACAATGGACCTAATTGAGGCAGGGTGCGCAGGGCTGATTGATGAAATTCGGCGCGGATTTCACACCGCGGATCGCGGCTTACGCGACCTTGGTCGTCCACCATCCACATAGTCAAGGGGAAGAGCGGTCGTAAATTTAAGTTCCTCCATCGCAAAACTTGAACTTACATCTTGCAAATCAACCTGTTCGATTAAACGTTTGTAAAATTCATCGTAGGCCGCAATGTCGGGTACAACAACCCGCAGGAGATAGTCTACATCTCCGCTCATTCGATAAAACTCCACGACCTCAGGAAAGGATCTAACGGAATCAGAAAATTGTTTGAACCAGGCCGCATTATGATTACTAGTACGAATAGACACGAAAGCTGTAACCCCAACATTCAAGGCCCGAGAGTCCAAAAGCGCCACCCGCCGTTGAATGACCCCATCTGCCTCGAGGCGTTGTATCCTGTTCCAACAAGGTGACGTTGAGAGGCCCACCTGAACAGCTATATCACTGACGGAAAGTGTGGCGTCGTTCTGCAAACAGTCGAGGATTTTAAGGTCAATTTGGTCCATCTAACGTTTCCCAATTTTTTTCTTCTATAATCTTAAAACACAAAAATTATTTTTTTTAAATAGTAAAAATACATTTTTAATGGAAATTATTTTTATCTAGCCCCCCAATTTTCTCTTGTTAGGGGTGAGCAAGACATTTAACTCGAACTTGGCTGTTAAACTCGGAGTGCCAGAAGGATTTTTTAATTGGCGGAGATGGAATTGCATCGCACACAGAGAGAGAGGCTATCGTGCTGTGATAATCTCTCTGAAACCACCCGGCGGGATCCCCGGAGACGCTACCGCGCGCCAAATGGAAATAATCGCAAGCCTCGCTGATAGCTTTAGTTTTGGTGAAATAAGAGTAACGCATGAACAAAATCTCGTATTGACTGATGTCAGAGAACTTGACCTGTATCCCCTATGGAAATTACTTGATGCGGCGGGCTTAGGCACGGGAAATGCCTCCCTTGCAACCGACATCATTTCTTGCCCTGGTCTGGACTACTGCAACCTCGCTAACGCACGTTCAATACCAATTGCGCAACAAATCAGCGAGCGCTTGAACGAGGAAAAACTGCACCTAACCGGTCCGCTTTCCATCAAAATTTCTGGATGCATAAATGCGTGCGGTCACCATCACGTCGCAGATATAGGCATACTCGGCGTCGACAAAAAAGGGGAGGAATTATACCAGATTATGCTGGGTGGAAATCCTGGAAATAATGCCGCTATTGCCTCTATTCTTGGTCCGGCCATTTCTAGTGACAAGGTTGTAGAGTCTGTCGAGTCCATTATTGATACCTATTTAGCCAACCGACAGACCAAGGAAACTTTTTCCCAGACCCTCGGGCGACTGGGCACAGAAATATTTCGCGAGGCTTTATATGAATGTCATTGATAATAAAGGAAACATGATATCGGATCATTGGCTCCTTATTCCAAATTTGACACCCATCCCCTCGGAGAGTTCTGCGATCGTATCTTTGGAACGATATCTCTCAGAGAAAACTGAAATCAGAACCAAAGCGAATTCGATTGGATTGATAGTCGAGCCGGACCAGGCTCTGGACGACATCGCAAATGAACTCAATCAGTTTGGAATTATCGTGCTGCTGTTTCCAAAATTTACGGACGGGAGAGCTTACTCCCATGCTCGTCTCCTGAGACAGCACCACAATTACAGTGGAGAAATTCGTGCCGCCGGCAATATTTTACGGGATCAGCTCTTTTTCATGAAACGTTGCGGTTTCGACAGTTTCATCTTGCCAGATGATAAAGCCACGACGGACTGGATCTCGGGCTTTTCTGACTTTAGCGCCAGCTATCAATATTCATCAGATGATTTACCGATAGCAGCTTGCGAACGTTGGAATACCAAAACTCTGATGGATTAGACTTTTCTCACCTCATGATTGTTTTTATTTCTGAAATAAAAACCTTTAAGAATCCTGAATAAAGGGAATATATACTTATTTTCCTATAGTTATCAGTATTTTTTCTTCATAGGTGCATGTATTTCGCGCTATTTAAAAATATTTTTTTTAGTCGTAGAATGTTGAAAATATTTTTGAGTGCCCAAACGCAGAAACGATGACTCCCATCAAAGATACAAACGAAAAAAAAGCTGGGAAAAGTGGTACGCCAAAAAAAAGAGTGTGCGGTTTCCTGTCGAGACTTCGAGAGGACATGGCTGTAATAAGAGAGCGTGACCCTGCTGCTCGCAATTGGCTCGAAATACTTCTTTGCTACCCTGGCCTGCACGCGATGGTTTTCTACAGAATCGGAAACTTTTTTTGGAAAAAAGGTTGGTTTTTCCTAGCCCGCTTTACATCGCATTGGGGTCGGTTTCTGACAGATATCGAGATACATCCCGGGGCAACGATCGGACGCCGCTTTTTTATCGACCATGGGGCAGGCGCTGTTATTGGAGAGACAGCCGAGATCGGTGAGGATGTAACGCTATACCACGGAGTTACACTGGGCGGAACCTCACTTAGGCCCGGGAAAAGACACCCGACTCTTGGAAAGAATGTCATCGTCGGCGCTGGGGCCAAAGTTTTAGGACCAATCAAAGTTGGAGACGGAGCTCGCATAGGAGCGAATGCCGTCGTGATTAAAGATGTGCCTGCCGGTACCACGATGGTCGGGGTAGCAGCTAGACCAGCCTCGAGAGTGCGAGAACCCAGTCAGCAAACTTTCCACGCGTACGGTACGACAGATCCGGACACGCCAGATCCCGTCGCGGCAACATTACGGGAGCAATCAGAGCTCATTGCCGCCTTAATGGCGCGACTGGATGCCCTGGAAGGTCAGTACAATGAAAAGGCTAGCCATGACTGAAGTTGGAAGCGTCAAACAAGGTTTTTGCGATGCAGTGGGCAATACTCCGCTGATTAAATTAAGGCGTGCTAGCGAGATAACGGGATGCGAAATCTTAGGTAAGGCAGAATTCCTGAACCCCGGCGGGTCGGTGAAAGATCGCGCAGCCCTTGGAATTATTCTTGATGCGGAAGACAGCGGATTGCTTAAACCGGGAGGGCTAATTGTCGAAGGCACGGCTGGAAACACGGGCATAGGGCTCGCCCTAGCTGGCAACGCCCGTGGTTATCGCGCATTAATCGTAATGCCGGAAACTCAAAGCCAAGAAAAAATCGATATGCTAAAGCTAGCGGGCGCGGAAATCATCCTAGTGCCCGCGGCTCCGTATAGCGATGCTAAAAATTATGTGCGTCAATCAGAAATAATCGCGGCAGAGCGAAAAAAAACCGAGAAAAATGGGGTTGTTTGGGCAAATCAATGGGACAACCCTGCCAATAGAGGAATACATAGGGTAACAACGGCGCCCGAAATTTGGGAGCAAACAAATGGTGCCGTTGATGGATTTATTTGCGCGATAGGAACCGGGGGCACACTTGCAGGAGTAAGTCAGGGTCTGCGAGAACGGAATCCTAATATTTCTATTGGCTTGGCTGATCCTCAAGGGGCAGCAATGCACAGTTACTTCACCTCCGGGACCCTGATCTCAGAAGGGAGCTCCATTACTGAAGGGATAGGCCAAGGTCGGATCACCCAGAATGTTGCTGCGATCGAGGTTAACCACGCATTCCAAATACCGGATTCCGAAGCAGTACCGATCGTGCACGACCTAACCATTGAGGAGGGTCTCTGCCTTGGTGGATCAAGCGGGGTCAATATTGCGGGGGCAATCCGATTAGCAAAAAAAATGGGGCCGGGGCACACTATCGTTACAATCCTATGCGATGGGGGACAACGCTACCAAAGTAAACTTTTCAATCCCACTTTCTTGGAGGAGAAGGGGCTACCAGTTCCGAACTGGTTAGCCAGATAAAAATTTCCTTAGGGGAATGTAGACACTACCTGCACCTCCAACACGGCTCTCATATAAAGAAAATTCCTCCACTTCAAACGGCCCAACTCGGAACAAACCGTTTGAGGGAAGCCAATCCTGAAGGGTAACTGGCCGGGCATTCCTCAATCGCGCTAGCGTGACGTGGGGCTTGAACTTGCGCTTCTCAGGCTCACATCCAACCCGTCGCAGAGCACTCTCTATCTTCGCCTTCAACTGCTGCAATTCGGCACTCTCTGCAACGCCTGCCCATAAAGCATTCACTCGTCCGCGGCTCTCAAAATGCCCCACACCATGCAGAGTGATGTCGAACGGGGCAAAAGAAACCCGGACCAGCTCAGACGAAATATCCTCTACGATGGGCTCAAACACCTCGCCAATAAAGCGGAGAGTCAGATGAAAATTTTCAGTTTCTACCCACCTTGCACCCCGAACGCCATAACAGATCGTTTTAAGAGAGCTACAAACATCAGCTGGAGGTCTTATCGCGAGAAATAGACGGACCATTTTAGCCGATCAGGGTAAGAACCCCTGTGTACCCATAGAGCCGATTATTGGAGATTTCTCCATTTGCAAAAAAACCGACGAGGGGGAGTTCTCCAAGAACGCTCTCAATTGCCTTGAGTTCCCTTGAGCCCTCACCAAAAAGATTCGGCCCACGGGCCACGCAGGAGAAGTAGAAGGCTGCTCTGACCTCTTTCGGTCGCCGGCGGTGCAGGTCAGCGGCCATTCTCTCTAAATCAGACGTGGCACTCGTGCCATCTCGTCGGACAAACATCATTCTGTCACCAACTGTCATGTACTGACCAACGGCTATTGACCCCTCCTCAGGTGAGACCCCCAGGAGATTCCGAACCACATAATCTCCCGTGTCAGATCCAGCGACTGGTAACGCCACATGCACATAACCTTGGGCTCGAGATAAATTGTGCGCAAGCAAGTCCCCAATGTCCTCCTTAAAAACGTCAAACGCAGGTCGGTTATCAAGAGCCTGAATTATATTTCCCTCTGCAGCGGTCACGAAACGCATATTTCCAATGGGGCTGCACCCCTGCGTCAAAGCCGTCTGGGCTGAAATCTCCGAGCCAAACAGAATCCCGGATACCCCCCCCTCGACGCAGCCCCCAGCAATCTGACCACAAAAACCACTTGAAGAACTCAAACCACCTACCAGAAAACAACCAGTTTGGTCTTGAAGCATACGAAGCGTTTCCTCAACCGCGCCAGCTCTCGGATCTGCGTGAACGATTCCAATAGTTGGATTGTGCTCTTTGGACCAGGCGATGAGATCACTAGACAAGTTCATATTATCGGATGTGATCGCCGGAACAATGCGAAAACTTTCCTCTGGCAAAGTGCCCACCATCACGGCTATCGCCGGAAGATCGAACAGTTCCTGTCCGGACACACAAATCCCGAACCCAACCGTCCCAACCCAATTTTCTATCTTTGTCTGTGTTTGCAGTTCCTTTACAATAGAGTCGAGATCTCGGTCCAGAGGTTTTGAGACGTAAACAAAACCCAAATTTGTGCCCTCCAATGCTCGGCTCAAATCGTCTAAACAAGATCGCGTCAGGTCATACCATCCCCCCCCCAATGCATGGGCGACTTGAAACCTTTTTGATGTCAACTGCATTTACTTTTTCTCCAGTTTATCGAGAAAACGAAGCACGTATGGCAGCATACGATCAACTATGATCGCTACACCGCTAGAATTTGGGTGGATACCATCTTTTTGATTCAAAGCCTGCTGAGCGGCGACGCCATCTAGAAAAAATGGATAAAATTCGACCCCATGACTTTTGGCCAAATCCGGATAAACCTGATTGAATTCACGACTGTATCGCTCACCAAAATTTGGGGGGGCTAACATACCAGCAAGGAGAACCCCGATACCCCTTTTCTTCAGAACAGTGATTATGGCAGCGAGATTCTCTCTAAGCTGAGAAGGCTCTAGACCACGCAGTCCGTCGTTTGCCCCTAACTCCACCATCACCGCGTCAGGCTTATCAGAGAGCGCCCACTCAAGTCTTGCTCTCCCACCCGCACTGGTATCACCAGCAACCCCACCATTGCGAACCGAGACATTACGCCCCAAAGATTGAAGTTTTTTTTCCAATTGAGCTGGAAAGGCGTGTTGGGGATCGAGCCCATACCCGGAGGTCAAGCTATCGCCCAAAATCAACATGGTGAGGGTTTCGGCGTGAGACCCCCGGTTCGCAGACTGCCCAAAGCAGGCAAATAAGAAAACAAATATCAACAAAGTGTTGATTTTAGTCATAGTGACAGCATATCCCCTTGACGACGAAGTGTCGCCTGGCTCATGTCGTGTGTTTAACCTGACTATCAAGGATCAGCTCCATGATTTTATTAAAAGATGTCTATCTATCATTGGACGGTCCGACAGGGCAGGTTGATATCCTCAAAGGGATCAACTTGGAGATCAATATCGGCGAGACCGTTAGTGTCGTGGGCCCATCTGGGTCGGGAAAGACCTCTATGATGATGATCATTGCAGGATTGGAGAGAGCGACCTCAGGTCACGTTGAAATAAATGGGCGAGTACTCACGGATCTGAGCGAGGATGCTCTCTCGCTTTTTCGTCGAGACACCTTAGGGATTATTTTCCAGAATTTTCACCTCGTCCCAACCATGAGCGCTCTCGAGAACGTCGCCATACCCGCGGAATTTTGCGGAGCCGACGATGCGTTTGACAGAGCCAAAAAGAATTTGGAGTTAGTCGGTCTAGGACATCGAATTAAACATTACCCGAGCCAACTCTCGGGGGGCGAACAACAACGAGTGGCCCTGGCGAGAGCATTTTGTGGGAGGCCCAAGGTGTTATTGGCCGATGAACCCACTGGCAATCTGGACCAAGAAACTGGGAGAAAAATTATTGATCTCTTGTTTGCGCTTTCAACCGAAAATAAAACGACTCTGATGCTCATCACGCATGATCCATCAATTGCTGAGAAATCAACCCGCATCATTTCTCTTGAGGATGGAAAAATTATTGGAAGCCCCACTCTATGATTGGGCGACAGGGCTGGGGTTTAGCGGCTGTCTATGCCCTTAGAGACTTACGGGGGGGCATTAACGGCTTCCGAGTTTTTATCGCCTGCCTGATGATCGGTGTAGGCGCCATCGCCTTGGTTGGTTCTGTATCAAAGGCAATAGTCACTGGATTAGAGAACGATGGGCGGAAACTTCTAGGGGGAGACGTAGCCCTCCGAATAACCCACCGCGGAATTTCGGAGGAGCAAAAGGCTTGGCTCAGAAAACGGGGAACCGTCTCGGAAATAATCTCCATGAGATCAATGGCCCGAGGAAATACTGGGATACGAACCCTCATAAATATCAAAGCTGTAGATAACCTATATCCCCTTTACGGAGGTCTTGTCCTTTCACCGAACCTCTCTGCAACAAAGGTGTTAAGAAAAGAGGCGGGGGTTTGGGGCGCAGCAGTAAATCCGATCATCCTAGATCGATTGGGAGCGAAAATCGGGGATACGGTGTCGGTCGGCAACTCAGCCTTCCAAATTCGAGCAATAATAGAGGCTGAACCAGACCCATTAGGAGGTGTGCGAGGGATTACGCTAGGACCTCGCTTTCTAATCGCAGACAAAAGCCTGCCCGACACCGGGCTGGTCCAAGAGGGGGCACAAATTACGTGGGAGTATCGGCTGCGTCTTCCACCCCAAACTGACCTGAAATTATTTCGCGAAGAACTGAATACGGCCTTTCCCGATCCTGGTTGGCGAGTTCGAGACCGGACAACAGCGACCCTAGGCATTGAACGCTTCCTGAAACGCACAACCCAATTTGTTACTCTCGTGGCCTTTACCGCATTACTTATCGGGGGGGTCGGTGTTGGAAACTCAACAAGAAGCTATATGGCGGCAAAAACAGGCATGATCGCCACACTTAAATGCCTCGGCGCACCACAAAGCCTAATCTTCCGACTTTTTTTTATCCAGATCGCCTTAATGGGGGTTGTCGGAACGCTACTCGGCGTGCTCCTGGGCGCAATATTACCTGTGATCTTTGCCACAAGCCTGTCACAGGTTTTACCACTCCCCATTGAGGTCGGTTTTTATCCAGTTCCGCTTACGCTGGCGACAAGTTTTGGTCTCCTAACGGCCTCCGCTTTCACTGTGTGGCCATTAGCGGGGGCATGTCAAACGTCCGCTGCCGCCCTTTTCCGCTCATTAATCTCCCCAATAGCAAAACCAAATGGTTTTGGTGCTCTTCTGACGTCGATCGCGACAATTGCCGCGCTAGGTCTGCTCGCCGTTGGATCTGCCCAAGATAGGACGATAGCTGGGTGGTTTGTGCTTGGTGCCCTAGGAACATTTTTGATTTTTTTTGGGGCAGGAAAGTTGGTTATGTGGACAGCCTCTAAAATTAGGGGCTTTCGCACCACCGAGTTCCGACTCGCCCTTGCCAACCTTCATCGCCCGGGGGCCCAGACGGGCAATGTAATCCTCTCGCTCGGTATGGGCATAACGGTTTTAGTGACTGTAATGGTCGTTGAGGCTAATATTTGGCGTCAGCTGGAAAAGAGCCTCCCCGGAAAGGCCCCAGATTATTATTTTATCGATATTCAACCAAACCAAACTGAAAACTTCGACAAAATCTTAAAGGCATCGGCAAAACTCGATTTCATGGAACGAGTACCGATACTCCGCGGCCGGATTTTAAAGGTAAATGGGGCCGACGCTTCGAAAGTGAAAGTTTCCGATAACAAACGCTGGGTATTGCGAAGCGATCGCGGATTAACCTGGTCTCGGCTTCCTCCGCCCAGCGCTAATATCGTGGAAGGAGAGTGGTGGCCAATCGGCTATCAAGGCCCCCCGCTCATAAGTTTCGACTTGGAGGCGGCTCGCGCTATGGGAATAGGTGTCGGAGACGCACTCACGATCGACGTTTTAGGCCGTCCAATTACCGCAAAGATTAGTTCCCTTCGCAAAATAAATTGGGCTAACCTAGGCATCAACTTCGTCATTATCTTCTCTCCGGGTGTGATCGAAACTGCACCGCAGACCCAGATCGCCACTGTCCGCCTCTCCCGAGGGGTAACTACTGATATTGAAAAAATTATAACAGATAGGTTCCGGAATGTGACCGCGGTAAGGGTCAAGGACATCTTAGACGCGGTCTCAGAGCTTATGGCAAAAATTGGCTGGGCCCTTAAAGCGAGCGCCCTCATCACACTTCTCGCCGGGATCTTGGTGCTTGGTAGTGCCATAGCCACTGCTCATCGGCAGCGTATCTACGACGCGGTTATTCTCAAAGTCCTCGGCGCCAAGAAGACCCAAGTTGCTTCTACCTTCTTAATTGAATACGGACTGCTCGCTATCGCCACAGCCATCTTGGCAGCGGTTATCGGATCTGGGGCAGCGTGGGCTGTCGTGACCCAGGTCATGCGCGCAGAGTGGGAGATGGCATGGGTGGTGCTGATTGCCACGGTTTTAACATCGTGTTCCACGGTCCTGCTTGGAGGCATCATCGGAACTTGGAGAGCGCTTGGTCGCAAGGCAGCACCCATGCTTCGCAACGATTGAAATATTTCGAACCGACAAATGAAACACTTGATTTTGTGTAATATGCGCCTCATATTACCGTCAATTTAAACCTTTTTTTGTGAGGCAAAACGAAATGGCTTTTGGAAACGAGAGAGTAGCTTACCAGACACGCACGGTGGACCGCGCCGAGTTTGATGCTGGCCTCCGCGCCCATATGTTACGTGTTTACAACTATATGGCATCAGGGGTTGCCCTGACAGGGATCGTCGCTGTCGTAATAGCCCAGATGGCAATGATTACCAACGATGCCGGTCAAATCACCGGACTCACAAGCTTTGGGCAAACCATGTTTGCATCCGGATTTAAGTGGATTGTCATGCTCGCGCCACTGGCTTTCGTTTTAGTCCTTAGCTTTGGACTGCACAAAATGAGCTCGACCACAGCCCAGGCAGTGTTCTGGCTATTTGCCGCTGCCATGGGGGCATCCCTCTCAACCATTTTCTTGCAGTTTACGGGGACAAGTATTGCCCGGGTGTTTTTTATATCGGCCGCAGCATTTGCCGGACTAAGTCTTTACGGATACACCACCAAAAAAGACCTTTCTGGTTTCGGGACGTTTCTTATCATGGGTCTCATTGGCATCATAATTGCCAGCATCGTTAACATCTTCATGGCAAGCTCCGCGCTGCAGTTTGCAATTTCTGTCATTGGTGTGCTGGTTTTTGCGGGGCTGACGGCTTATGACACCCAGAATGTTAAAAACGAGTATGCAGAACACTATGATGAAGAGACACAAGGGAAGTTGGCAATCTCGGGGGCTCTTCGGCTCTATTTAGACTTCATCAACTTATTCGTTATGCTTCTGCAATTGCTGGGAGATAGGCGTTAGGCCTTAGCAACGGTTAAAGCTCAAAGGGCGCCTGATAGGGCGCCCTTTTTTGTTGGGAAACATACCGAATAACTGTTCAAAAATATGACAAGTCAACGACAAATATTGGAGCAAAAGCCGTAAATTGTTATTCAGCAGCCGTGGCCTGACCCACCTCTTCGACCAGAATGCGCTCCAGAATACGGCGCGCCTGACTACCCCCGGCGTCTTGATTAAAATCTCGTTGCGAAGGTAAAGATGTATCAAAGGCATCAATATTAGCCTGCTGCCTTTTAATAACAAACAAGTCCTCCTGAAAAGCTGTCCAAATTTGACGATATAAAAGTTCCGTTACGCTCGGATCATCAATGCTAAAATTGTGGGCCTGTGCCCAGAAATAATGAGTTGTAGTTTCGGTTTCAGGCGTAATCGCATTGAGATTACGCATCGAGATACCGCTTGAACGATCTCCATCCACCGTGGCAGTACCAGTGGGAGCCCCGCCAACATCAAGCCTGACAAACGCAGGAGGAGTATATTCAATCACCTGCCAGCGGTCGATGAGGAGATCAGAGGCAAATCCGCCAGCCCTCTGGAAAAAGGGGGGAGGAGGAGAATTCGGTATCCAACGAGTTACCCTGACCAAATTTTCTTCGCGCTCGGTCTTGATCGGTTCCTTCGCAATCGCATTCGTCCCCAAGGTCGTCGGATGCACGAACTGTAAATGAGTCAGATCTAAAAGATTTTCTACCAGCAGCATATAATTGCCATCTAACTGCAGACGGGTTCCCTTGGCACGCCAATCTGGATCATCCATCCAATGAAAATCTTCGATGGCGTCTGGATTTGCAAGTGCAGGATCGCCCATCCATATCCAGATCCAATGGTAACGCTCCACCACGGGGTAGGATCTAACTCCTGTCCCCGGGGGCACTTTTTCTTGGCTGGGAATATGAATGCAAGTTCCAGACGGTTCATAAACTAAACCGTGATAAAGACACTCGACGTTGTTCCCTTTTAGAACACCATCAGAGAGAGGCATGTGCCTGTGACAGCACCGATCTTCCAACGCGACCGGAGCACCATCTTCCTTTCTGTAAAAGACCACGGGGTGATTACAAATTGTCCTCCGGAAAAGTTCTTGTCTTCGGACCTCGTGATCCCAGGCGGCGACATACCAAAAATTGCGGGGAAACATTTTCCTCTTTCCTTAAACATTGCTGTGACTTCCTCATTGAACCGCTACCCCACTTGAAAATCAAGCCGACCATCCTTTTGAGGACTAACGGAATGAAGGCGAATCCCTCTCGGTCATCAGGATTCACCTAAATCTTTTATTCAGCACATGGGGTCTCCCCTTTTCGCTGGGCTCTTGAGCTCTTTCTTTAGAAACAATAATCTTTAAGCCCAACCTGGGAGGAAATAATGGGTCAATTGGACAGCCGAGTTATAATTGTGACGGGCGGCGCACAAGGCATAGGAGCTGCGTATGCCAAAGGCTACGCATCAGAAGGTGCCAAAGTTTGCGTCACCGACGTATTAGATACCGCACCAATTGTTCAGGAAATCAGGAAATCAGGTGCGGAGATAATTGGCATTACATGTGATCAAACAGATGATGCGCAAAATGAAGCGATGGTGGATCAAGTACTCGAAAAATGGGGAAAGATCGACGTATTAATGAACAATGCCGCGCTTTTTGGGGTACTCAATCATTCGAGATTTGAAGAGATCCAGCTGGATGAGTTTGACGCTGCTTTAAGAGTAAATGTAAGAGGAGTTTGGCAGGCGACAAAGGCGGTGACCCCGAGTATGAGAGAACGCAGATATGGCAAAATCATCAATATTGCCTCAGGAACCGTTTTTAAAGGTTCCCCCTGGCACATGCATTACGTCGTAACAAAGGGGGCAATTGTTGCCATGACCAGAGTTATGGCAAAAGAATGCGGCGATGACAATATTTGCGTCAACGCAATAGCTCCGGGTCTCACGGCTTCTGAGGCCGTCACTGAAAACTCAAATTTTAGCGATGATGATTTAAATAAAAACATGGAAACTCGTTGTATCCAACGGTGGGAAACACCTGAGGATCTCATTGGAGCCGCGGTGTTTCTAGCGAGTAGCGATAGTGATTTCGTGACAGGCCAAGTGCTCTGTGTCGACGGGGGCAGCGTCGCCCACTAAGCACGAACTGTGCTTCACTGATTTTTTTCTAACGCTAAAGAGGCGCGTTCCAGGTGCAAACTCGCTTTAACCTGTGTACTGCCATCCGTAGTGGGGCGGGGTGGGGCCTTTAGTTCGCGTTCCCTCCTCTGCCTGCTCACAAGAATGGGCCAAAATTCCCACGGAACGCGAGAGGCAAAATAATCCTCTGGCCAAAAGCGGAGAGCAACCCAGTTCCGCGTAAATAACAGCGGTGGCCCCATCAATATTCATCGGTAACTTCTTTCCTTTCTCAACATTTAAGGCATCCTCTACAGCGCGCCCAATTGCCGAAAATCGTCCCGATACAGCCTCCTCCTCTACAGCCCTATCAACTAATTCCAATAACCGTGGAGACCGGGGGTCCTGCTTTTTGTGGTAGCGATGCCCGTATCCTGGGATAAACTTATCTCTAAATTCTCGCCAATGATCCAACGCATCTAAAACCGCCTGGTTAGGGTTTATACCCTGATCTATTCGATCCGAGATATCATTGAACAACTCCACCGCCTGTTGGCCAGCACCCCCGTGGACATCCCCCAACATATTTACACCGGAAGCCATAGCGTTATTGATACCGACCCCGCAGCTCATAGCCATCCTCGCCGCCGCTACCGCCGGGGCCTGCGGACCATGATCAACCGCAGCGACGAGGGCCGACTCCAAAAGCATTTCCCGCCAACCAGTGATCAACTCACCAGTCGCCATCAACCAAACCATCTGGGGGAAACTCATCGCTCCGATAAGCTTCTCGATCTCGTGTCCTCTGATTTTGATACTATTAGGTTCCATCTCGATTATCGAAGTCGACCACCAACTAGCAATATCTTGATTGACAGATCGACTACTACTTTTCTGCTTCGATCCCTTTTGAGAGGATTTTTTTTCTGTCATATCACGCCACTTTCCCTAAGCTGCTCGATATCCTCGAGGTTTAATCCGAGTTCACCCAAAACCTCTGAATTATTAGCCCCCAAAACCGGGGGTGGGGTCTCCACTGATGGTGCAGTCTTATTGACTTTAACCCCTGTCCTAACGGACTGGATATTTCTGCCCAACCCGGGAACATCCTCAAAAGTCGCTATCAGACCTCGATCAGAAATTACCGGGTGCTCGAGAATTTCTGGAACTGTCATAACCGGACCAGCGGGCACCCCGATAGCCGTCAATTCATCTGCAAGTTTGGTCGCCTTCTGATTTCCAATCGCGGCCTCAATCTCAACTTTCAACGCTTGGCGATTACGTTTTCGATCTTCTCGGGTCAAATAGTCCGGGTTCTCGAGTAGGTCCTCGCGCTTGATATGACGCACTAGACTTTTCCACTGTTCTTCTTTGTTCGCCGCTATATTTATTGGTCCATCAGATGTGCGGAAAATTCCTGAAGGAGCTGATGTCGGATTATCATTACCCAACGGCACAGGTTTTTGACCGGCGACCAACCAGTTTGAGACCACCCATCCAGTTGTCACCAGAACAGACTCCAACATTGAAACATCAATCAGAGTGGCTTGCCTTTTTGTGAGGGCAGCGCAAATTGCCATGGCAGCGGTCAAACCGCCGATCGTATCTGCAATTGGATATCCTACGCGAAGCGGCGCGCTCTCTTTATCCCCGGTATTGGCCATGACACCAGACAAACCCTGCACGATCTGATCGTAAGCCGGCCTCTTCGCCCATGGACCGTCCTGACCAAATCCAGAAATGGCACAATATACTAGCCTATTATTTATTTTTTTTAATGTTGGCCAGGACAGGTCCAACCTGTCCATTACTCCGGGTCGAAAATTTTCAACAACCACATCTGCTTTTGATACGAGTTTCAGAAAAAGTTCACGCCCGAGAGGGTCTTTCAAATTCAACGAGACTGATTTTTTCCCAGCATTCTGAGCCAAAAAAGAGGCCCCCATATATTTCGCATTTAAGTCAGGATCGGCACCGAGTTGGCGAGCAAGATCGCCTCGCCCGGGTGCTTCAATTTTTATGACCTCCGCTCCAAAATGCACCAACTGATGCGTGCAAAACGGGCCGGAAAGGACATTTGTTAAGTCGAGAACTCTTATGCCATGGAGGAGCTGGGTCATGATCTCAGGAATTAATCCAAACTGTTTTAACCAAAACGGTCTCGATCATGCGGCCGCATGAGATCAACGATTGGCCCTCTCGGCACGATACCATTTGAAGCGATTGGACCACAGGGACCAAAAACTTGCCGTTTTATTTCTTGAACATCTGAAACATCCGCAATTCCAGGGGTTTGATATAAATCACGGAGGTAGTTGGAAAGATTGGGGTACTCTTCAAGGTGCCGAATGTTGCATTTGTATCCGACATAATAAATTGGATCGAAGCGCAACAAATTAGGATAAAAACGCCAGTCACACTCCGTTACCTTGTCCCCCAAGAGATACCTTTGTCTTGAAAGAATATCTTCGAACCCGTCCAAAGCTGAAAATAGCTTCTCCACAGAGACCTCATAGGCTTCCTGACTGGTAGACCGACCGCTTTCATTCACACCGTTATTTATCTCATTTAGAACACGGTCATTCATGAGGTCGATTTCTTTTCTTCTTTCAACTGGAGAATAATCGGGAGATGAGGGGGCTATCTGATCGAATTCTGAATTAAACATTCGAATAATATCGGAGGACTCATTACTGACGACTGTGGATGTTTTAGAGTCCCACAGGCATGGAACAGTTACCCTCGTTGTACAACCAGGATCACCAAAAGCGTATATTTCATGCAAATAATTCACTTTGCGATCCGTACCAGGAATATGATGTGCCCCCTGAGAAAAGGCCCACCCCATAGCAGCAGGGGTTTGCTCGGTATTTACCAGCTCGATGATGCTCTCAAGCTTCTTAAGTACACGAAAAATCACGGCCCGATGAGCCCATGGACACGCAACTGAGGAATAAAGGACATATCGATTGGCCTCTGCCTTATACCCCGACGCCCCATCACTCGTTACCTGACCCCGGTAAAGAGATGGCTTCTTTTTATAAAGCCCAGCTTCGCTTTCCTTCAGATGATCCGTGAAAGACCATTTTCCTTCGAGGAGATGTCCCATTTTTCAAATCACCCTTCGATCTTGTAATTCAACGACCCAGGGTCTTTTAAAAACCTCTCGGTCAGGGCTCGAAAGCAAGCCCGGGCCCATCCTGGCCTTGTTAACAGCGAGCACAAAACTAAATTAAGCGACCAATTTTGGGCAATACCGAGTTTTTACCAATCCGAAGACCCCCATATTTCTCTCGCCAAATCGACGATCATGGAAAGTTTATCAAATTGCTCCTCCTCAGAAATCAGATTGCCAATAGCGTTAGATGAAAAACCGCACTGAGGAGAGAGGCAGAGTTGATTGAGATCTACATATTGAGATGCCTCCTCAACCCTCTGAATTATCTCATCCCGGGTTTCCATTTCGCCGCGCTTGGTGGTCAACAGCCCTAGAACGATCTTTTTTTGGCCTTTAGGCACATATCTTAGAGGTTCAAACCCGCCGGATCTCTCGTCATCATATTCTAGAAAAAATCCATCGACTTCGGTGAGATTAAACAAATGATCGGCGATTGGCTCATAGTCCCCCTCTGCAAACCAAAGGCTATGGGCATTCCCCCGACAAAGATGAATACACGCCGCCATATCGTCGGGCCGCTCTTTAATGCACTCGTTGATTAGTGCGGCGTAGGTCCGGGGTAGTTCATCTGGATCTTCTCCCCGCTCTCGGGCGTCTTGCCTCATTTTGGAATCGCATAGATAGGCGAGGTTCGTGTCATCAAACTGTATGTATTTACAACCTGCATCAGCCAAGAGGGCGATTTCTTTGCGGTATAATTTTGAGAGGTCTGAAAAAAATTGTTCCATCCCAGGGTACGCAGAGCGGCTAATCGCATCACGACCTCCACGGAAGTGAGTCATGGTAGGAGATGGCATCGTGATCTTTGGTATTGATTGTGAGCTTGCCTGTGACGCGACGTATTTAAAATTTTCCACCCCAATCCCACCTTCCGGCAATTCCATCCGGTCCACGATTTCAACAGTCAGGGGAACCGCCTTTTCTCCTCCACCCTTTGTTTTCTCACCCTGGGCAAACGCGCCTTTGACTGTGAAGTTTGTATTGATCCCGCCGATTTCATTAATGAAATCGAAATGAAAACTCTCCCTGCGGTACTCTCCATCAGTAACAGACTTAATGCCGATCTCCTCCTCTTTTTTTATTATCTCGGCTATGCATTCATCCTCCAATGCACGAAGTTCCGCATCTGACACTGTATCCATTTTCCAGGCTTCGCGCTTTTCCAAGAGTACTTCTGGTCGAAGCAAGCTTCCCACGTGATCTGCACGGAACGGTCCTTTCATAGTCTGTCTCCCCAATGACATTTTTGTTGCAGGCAATACTATCAGCTGTAATCGCGCCGCAACAGATTCAACAATTGGAACCTTGCCAATATCTGTGACCAAGCACAAACTTGGGGAAAGTTCATAAGGGAGGCAAAGACGTGTCACACGACTTCGTTATTCGTAAGGGAACAATCGCGGATGGCCGCGGAGGCACACTTTTCCAGTCAGACATCGCTATAGATGACGGTAAAATTACGCAGATTGGAAAAGTCTCTGCGGGAGGCAAAGAAGAGCTTGACGCCAACGGAATGCTTGTAGCCCCCGGATGGGTCGACATTCATTCTCATTACGATGGTCAGGCCTTTTTTGAAGACAGGTTGCTATCCTCAGGCTGGCACGGGACAACCACAACAGTGATGGGGAATTGCGGGGTTGGCTTTGCACCCCTGAGGCCTGGGCAAAAAGATATTCTAATAGAACTGATGGAGGGCGTAGAGGACATACCTGGCCCCGTTCTGCGTGAAGGTATGGACTGGAAATGGGAGAGCTTCGATGATTTTCTGGTCGCACTCGAAGCGCGCCCTCACGACATGGATATTTGCGCACAATTTCCGCATGCAGCTGTTCGGGTCTACGTAATGGGCGAACGGGCCCTAAAGCGAGAAGCCGCCACTGATGAGGATATCGCCGAGATGCGGCGCCTGACTGAAGAGGGTATTCGCGCCGGTGCTCTTGGGTTCACGACCTCTAGGACCCAGAACCATCGTACGCTAGCGGGAGAGCTGATACCCTGTTACGACGTTGCCCCCCATGAATTGGCCGGGATCGCTTACGCTCTGAAAGACGCTGGGGCAGGTGTCATGCAAATGATTTCTGACCTGACCCCTGAGCGTCGACCAGGGGAATATCAAACCATGCGCGGCATGATGGAGGCCGCCGGTCGTCCCCTATCAATAACGATATTGCAACAGAACCGTGATCCCGAAGGGTGGCGCGACTTTATGAAAATGATTGATGAAGCGGTCGCTGATGGACTTGACATGAGAGCACAAGTGGCCCCACGGCCAATCGGGACCCTGTTTGGCCTCGATCTTGGGCGGCACGGACTGGTGTATCATCCTTCCTACAAAAAAATAGCGGAGAAAACAGTTGAAGAGCGCGTAAAGATCATGCGTGATCCGGAATTCAGGCGACAGTTACTCTCCGAGAGCCCGGAACACCATATAGAACAGCAAGTCCGCAGAGTCAGGAACTTCCAGTGGCAGTTTCCATTCGGCGATCCTCCAGATTACGCGCCTCCAGCAGAGACCTCGATTCAAGCAGTGGCCAATCGCACCGGGAAATCAGTCGACGAGGTCACATACGATTTGCTCCTTGAGGATAATGGCTGGCAAATGATCTTCAGTCCCAATAATAATTACGCGGATTACACACTGAACGCCTGTAAGGAGCTTATGGAACATCCGCGGTCTGTGGTCTCTTTGTCTGACGGCGGAGCTCACATGGGACATATTTGTGATGTTAGCTACTCCACTTTCCTATTGACCTATTGGGGTCGCGATCGCAAGGAGGGAAAGCTCGATACCAGCTGGCTTGTTAAGCGGATGACCGGCGATGCTGCAGCAGCCGTCGGGCTACTTGATCGAGGCGTAATCGCCCCGGGCTATAAAGCCGATATCAATATAATTGATCATGATCGCCTCACCATTCGGAAACCTAAAATGCGACATGATCTACCCCTGGGTGGGAAAAGGCTGGTCCAAAAAGCCGATGGGTATGTAGCAACCATCAAGAGCGGCCAGGTAACCTGGCGAGAGGGGAACCCAACTAACGCGTTGCCCGGAGGTCTCGTTCGAGGGGCTCAACCAAGCCCGCGGGCTGCCTAGCACAAATTTACAGAGATGGGTCGAGTAAGATGAAGATATGTCGTTTTAATCACAACAGGGTCGGGCAGAACAGAATAGGGATTGTTCGGGAAGATTCCATTTATGATGTGACGCCTGTTCTCGAGGCCCTACCCAGTCACAGGTATCCCATCCCTCTTGGTGATCAAATGATCGACAACCTGTCTAATCTCCGTCCGAGAATGGATGAAGCTGCCAAAACTGCCGAAGTTATTCCTCAATCTGAGGCGTTTTTTCTGAGCCCTGTCGCAAATCCAACCAAAATTATCGGCGTGCCCCAGAATTATGAAGAACACGCGTTAGAGGCGACCGCCGATCATGGAATTTCGCAAGGAAATCCCCGCCGCAAAATGGAAGATCAGGGCTTATTCTTAAAAGCAAATTCGGCCCTAATCGGGCCATCAGAAGGAGTAGCCATTAGGTTTCCGGACAGGCGCACGGATCATGAAGCTGAGCTCGGAGTAGTGATAGGAAAAAAAGGAAGCGACATTCCATATGAAAATGCTATGGATTTCGTCGCAGGCTATGCAATTGCCATGGATATGGTTGTACGAGGTCCTGAAGACAGGTCATTTCGAAAATCAATAGACACCTACGCTATCCTTGGACCTTGGATGGTAACAGCAGATGAAATTTCTGATCCCGGAAACTTGGATTTTGAGCTTTCTGTAGGTGGTGATACCCGGCAAAAAAATAATACCAAAAACCTAATCTTGGATTTGCCTGGTCAAATTGCGTGGGCCTCTAAATTTTACTCGCTCTATCCCGGGGATATCATTATGTCTGGCACCTGCGCTGGCGTAACACGCGTGGTCCCTGGAGATATAATGCATTTAGAGTTCGAGAAAATTGGCGCAATGGATGTACCGGTGCGGGCTCATCAACCTTAGATCACCCGGCCTACTAAAATTGCGATGTTACCAGAATCGGTTTCCGAACTGCGTTCCCTAGTGTTTTCCCGCCGCAGACATTGAAGGTCGAACCCTTTGTTCCTGAGGAAGAGGAATACCATCCACAAGATGCCACTCCGAAAATCGATTCACTCGATAGTTATGAGGCTTCCAATCCGCCGTTAAATAATCCGAGTCCGTATAATATTCTACAGCGCCCTCGCAAGGATTTTTGAAGTACCAAAAATAGGCAGATGATATCGGATGCCGCCCCGGCCCGACCTCTGTTTCCCATCCCTTACGATCAAACGCTACGCCCCCTCCGAACACCTCGTGAAAATCTCTCACTTCATAGGCCGTATGATGATGACGCGTCACACCCGCTTCACTCCAGATCATAAACAGATTGTGGTGCTGAGATTCGGCTGCGCATCTTAAGAAGAAGGCAGCACCCCCAACATAACGATCAGATAGCCAGAACCCGAGCCTCTCTCGATAGAACTTCTCCTCTTCCTCAAGGTTTGGCACCAAAAATCCGATATGCCCCATGCGAAGCGGTACCGCCCGTTGATAAACCGCACCGATTTCATCAATACGCTCGGTCCTGTCATAGGAATTTATAGGCGCCCTACTGGTCTCTTCCGTAGCTTTTGGTGGGTTCCAAACTCTAAAACCTAGTCCGATACCGGCGGGGTCATATGTGTGTATAGAACCATCTTCGGCTGAGGTGACTTCTCTATCCCGCGCCAAATCATCTCGAATTTCCTTCAGTCGCTTCTTGGAAGAAACCCCCCAAACCATCTCTCGAAAGTTCATTCCATCTTTCGCAGGTTTTGGTAGCAAAGGGCTATCTGGAGATCTCAGGATAACTTGGCAACCCAGCGAGGTCTCGAATACCACCCCGGCCGGGGTGTCTTTGACTTTCCTTAAACCCCAATCAGAAAAAAATTTCTTAGCCTCTTTTAAGTTCGGAGCACAGTAGGTGGTGCTAAACAGTCCTGTAAAACTCATCAGGTCCCCTATCCTTTAGTGGCTTTTTAGGAAAAAAGAATAGGCGGACATGTTTTTCTAAACAAGCCCGCCCTCGACGAGGGTGCTCGGAATTTCTAAGCTGACCCGGTTAACAAGGAGGGAAAAATGTCGCAGGAGCCTGGTGTCTATCTCGTTGAGGATCTACGAACCCGATCTATGCACGGGCACGACCCGAAAGCAGAGATCCTCTTTGAAAGGGACGTTGAGGCGGAAATGCGCGACGGCATTACGCTTATGACAAACGTCTTTCGCCCGACAGGTCCGGGGAAATTCCCCGCAATAATATGTATGGCCCCATATGGAAAAGACTCCATGCCTCCGGATCAGCAGTTTTTACGAATAAAAAATGTTGGGGTTCTCCCGTTTTCTGAATTGACCGGTTGGGAAACACCGGACCCCGCTTTTTGGGTCCCACATGGATATGCATTTATAAATATCGACTGCCGCGGCACTAATCACTCCGGCGGCAATCGTTTTGACCATATGTCTGAAAAAATGGCAGAGGACTTTTACGACAGCGTCGAATGGGTTGCGAAACAAACGTGGTGTGATGGGAACGTCGGCTCAAATGGGGTTTCCTATCTCGCAGCCAGCCAATGGCTGGGGGCCACCACTAACCCGCCACATCTCAAAGCCATAATGCCTTGGGAAGGGTTCAACGATTGGTACAGGGAGCACGCATTCCATGGGGGAATCCCAGACCATGGATTTTTTCATGAAATTTGGAGCCGCCGGATGAACGCCCAAACCGGCTTTATCGCCCGTGATGCAGAACCTGAGAGAATTCTCGAACTGCAAAAAGAACATCCGCTTCATGACGCATACTGGGAAGGCAAGCGGGTAAAACTCGAGAAGATCAATGTGCCCGCCTATATTGCTGCTGGTTGGGCAACCCAGGGACTGCACACCCGAGGGTCCATCGAAGGCTTCAAGAGAATCAGCTCAAAAGAAAAATGGCTTGAGGGACACGGACGCAAGGAGTGGGAGACTTACTACACCAGAGAATCTCTTGAACGACAACGCCGGTTTTTCGATTATTTCCTGAAAGGAGAGGACAGCGGCATAAAAGAACTCCCGAGAGTACGCATCGAAATACGAGATCAATTCTATCAGGGGAGGGTACGTTGCTTTGATGACTGGCCCGTTCCAGGAACAGATTATCGTCCCCTGTACCTCGACCCGAAATTAGATGCCCTGAGCGAATCCCAGGTTAGTGTGAGTGACAAAGTCAGGTATTCCGCAACAGAAACCGAGACAGAAACTGACCGCACTGAATTCACATACATCTTCCCGGCAGATACTGATCTAGCAGGAAACATGAAGCTCAAACTCTGGGTTGAGGCTGAGGGTTCTGATGACCTCGATATACATGTTGGGATCAAAAAATTTGATCGACGCGGCAAAGAGGTCCACTTCTTAGATTTTCAGCACTGCGAAGTCGGAATGGTTGCAGGAGGCTGGCTCCGCGCATCGCACAGAGCTCTAGATCCTGCACTATCGACCCCAGACCGCCCCTGGCATACCCACGTCAGTGAGGAAAAATTAAAACCAGGACAAATTGTGCCCCTAGAGATTGAAATTCTGCCCTCTGCAACCGGATTCCTCGCCGGGGAGGCGCTTGTTTTAATTATACAAGGGCATGATATTTTGAAGGGATTTTCCCGCTTTAATCATTCCCCATCAAGCATCAACAAAGGCTACCACATTATCCATTGCGGGAATAAATACGACTCGCATTTGCTTATCCCCGTGCTCCCGGACTGTTGAAATTAGTTACCAGTCAACAACCAAGCCAAGAGCGCTGGAAGGGTAATGGCAGTAATCGCGGTTGATATGAGAACCATACCTGCCACCTCCGCCGGTTCCCGCCTGTAAATTAGAGCGAACATATAATTTGAGACCGCTACGGGCATCACCGCTTGAAGTATCAGAACAGATCGGGACACCCCTGTGAGACCAAAAATCTCAGCGATACCAACGCCCAAAAAGAACCCAAGTGACAGCTTTATAATTGATAACCAGATGGCACGACTTAATGAGCTAACCCGTAAATCGCCCAGAGAACTCCCGAGAGAAAACAGTTGCAAAGGAATGGCAATTCCGCCGAGAAGCCAGGTTGTATTTACCACCCACTCTGGCAGGGTCCAATCCGCCCACAAAAACCAAAGCGCTAAAGCAGCGGCCCAAATCGAGGGTTCCCGGATAAGTTTATCAAGAGACATTCGCCCCGCCGAGATCGCCGCTCCAACGGTAAAAGTACCAATAGATGTAACGGTGAAAAAAACGAGGGCTTGCGCAAGACCCTCCGGCCCAAAAGCGAAAAGGCAAACCGGAAGACCCATGCTGCCCGCCAATGAGAATGTCATTGCAGGCAAATATGATGAGAATCGTAACCCCATAAGCCTTAGAAAAACAGCTGAGACCAAACCTCCCGATGCCAACAGAACCGTGGAGGCAAGCCCAAGGGTTCCAAGGGCCTCAGGGTCGAGTTTTACCCTAGAGAAAGTCGCAATAATGAGGCAGGGAACTGAAATTTTATAAACAAGTATCGAGACAAGATCTGTGTCAAAGGGCTGTTCATTTTTGGTCCAAAGAAACCCAATGAAGGCACAAATAAATACCGGAAGCACAATAGAAGAAAGCTGGGAGAATAAAGCCATCAGTTCAATCCATGGATCACAACGAACAAGAGGGCCGGCAATGTCACGAGAGAGAGCACGGTCGAACTGATGACTAACCCCGCAACCTCCCCGGGCTCTTTGTCAAAGCGAGCCGCGATTATATAATTTAGCACCGCGGAGGGCATCGCACATTGAAGAATCAAAACGCCCCGGGCGGTACCTTCCAAACCAAATAACCAGGACAAGACGAGCCCGGCGCCAAATCCAAAACCAATCCGGAATGCCGCCAAAATCAAACTTTGACCCACCGAGCTAACCTTCAACCGCGCGAGAGATACGCCTAAGGCGAGCAACATCAGTGGGATCGACATCCCGCCTATAATATGGGTTGTATTTGACAGCCATCGAGGTGGATCAATTCCGGCAAAAAGAAAACCGAGCGCGGCGATAACCACATAGAGATGGGGCGCCGTCAGGGTTTCTCGCAAAGACATCTTGCCCGAAGCGAAAGACACGCCCAACAAAAAATTTGCTGTCGCAGATACAACAAATATGCTTATCCCCAGCGCAAGACCCTCGGGCCCAAAAGCAAAAAGGCAAAGCGGTAACCCCATATTACCGTTGTTGGCGAAGACAGTCCCAGGAAGAAAAGTCCCAACATCTCGCTTCATGAGACGTAAAATGATCATAGAAACAATGATGTTGGCCAAGACTGCAATCGAAAATACCCCGGCAGCGGCACCGAAATCTGCGAGCGAAACCTTTAACCTCGTCAGGGTCGAAAATATCAAACAAGGAACCCCGAAATTAACGACCAGACCGCCAATCATATTGGTATTAAAGGGCCTTGAAGACCGGCCCCAGAAAAATCCAACCCCCGCTATAATGAAAAGCGGAGAAATGATTGTTGCGATTTCAAATAGGACGGACAATAGTGAGGTTCCAAGAGTGAAGGACTGAGTTAGTCTAACAGATAGGCCTAGCGGACGTTAGGCCGAAACTCGTTTTAGGGATGAGGTTTAAGAAAATGGAGTTGAGCATCGCTTTAAACCGATATGATCGCCATGTCCCATTCTTCAACCAGACAGTGACACCCCCGAAAGGGTTCACCCTCAAGCCATTCGAAGTTGGAGAGAGCCTTCCGTTCAGAGACGGCGCGGATCGGCATGACCGTATCCTCCACGATTTGGAATACGATATAGGGGAAATGGGGCTTTCCGGATGGATTATGGCCGTAGAGAGGGATCCAGATTTACCCCTCATTGGTTTGCCGATTTTTCCAAGACGATTTTTCAGCTTCGGACAAATATACATAAACCCCAATTCAGGAATAGACACCCCCTCAGATTTAAAGGGTAAAAAGATTGGACTCCATGCCTGGCAGACGACGCTTTCCGTTCTGGCAAAGGGTGACCTGCATCGAGAGTACGGCTTTGATTGGCGCGAAAGCGAATGGATTTCTATGCGAGAAGAGCCGATCCCCGTTAATTTTTCAGATGACATGAACATTTCAATTATGTCCGAGGGGAAGGACATGGGGGTCATGCTTATGGAGGGGGAAATTGATGCGCTCATGTCCCCACAGCCTCGCCGCTCAATGCTGGCTGAACCGCATCGGTATAAAAGGCTGTTCGCGGCTGATGGAAGTTCAGAGGTCGCATACTTTAGGAAATACGGTTTTTACCCAATCATGCATTTGATGGTTATGAGACGCGAACTCGCAGAAAGATTTCCAGAACTGCCAAAACAGGTGATGCAAATGTGCGATGAGGCCTATAGGCTAGCCCAATCTTACTATGATGACTCCAATTATTCCCTCTTGGTCTGGGCGAGAAATGCGCTTGAACATCAAAAACAGATGCTGGGAACAGACCCGTGGGCAAACGGCTTTCAAGCAAACAAAAAGAATCTAGAGCAGTTCATCCAGTACTCACATGACCAGAGATTGATCTCCCACGCCTATGGCCCTGAAAAGTTATTTCATCACAGTCTATTGAATACCTAGATTTTCGCTGAATGAGACGGATCTGGATATTTCTCTTAATTGGAATCTTTGCATCAGGGGGAGGGTTATTCTGGTTGGCCAGGGGGAACCCAGAGACACTTGAAAATCAGGATTCGCAAATTAGCCTCATCCACGGTCTTCTGGTTTTGGTTCTAATCGGATCAGCTTTTCTTTTTCATCGACATATTCCGACCCTTCGGGACTTTCTACGGAATAGCCTGATTTGGGTTCTATTGGGATTGGTTCTCGTGGCGGGATACAGCTATCGAAAAAACCTGTTGGACGGCTGGAATCGAATCATGGCTGAACTGTTGCCTGGGCGGGCGATCACCGTGGCGCAGAAGGAGGTCATAATTCGCGCTCGAGGCGAATTGTTTATTGTGGACGCTATGGTCGAAGGGGCGGTAGTCCCTCTCCTTTTCGATACCGGTGCGTCACACGTGACACTCTCAAGGGGTGATGCTAGTCGTCTGGGATTTGATTTAAACAAACTTAATTTTTCCATTCTCACTAAGACAGCGAACGGACTTGGACAGGCAGCGCCAATTCGTATTCGGGAAATTCGGGTAGGAGATATTTTGGTGAAAAATATCGACGCATTAATAGCAAAAACACCCATGGACTTTTCGTTGCTGGGGGCAACATTTCTCGAGAAATTAAGCTACTACTCCGTTACAGGATCATTCCTAAGAATGCGAAAATAGGTTTTCTATGGTCAAAATTGACAAAATTTACACCCGGGCTGGCGATGGAGGCGAGACATCTCTGGTAAACGGAATTCGGGTGCGAAAAGATACGCCTCGGATAACCTTGATCGGGGACGTGGATGAAGCCAATGCGATTCTGGGCCTAGCAAGACAGTCTTTAGAGAAAGGCTTCCCCATATTGGATGTGATCTTGGCAAGAGTTCAAAACGATCTCTTCGACCTTGGTGCCGACCTTGCGACGCCCGGCCATGATCCTTCGGATGGCTCTCTCAGAATACAAAAACAACAGGGGGAACGTTTAGAAATAGATATTGACTACATAAATGGCTCTTTGAAGCCCCTCAAATCCTTTGTTTTGCCGGGGGGAAATCCTGCCGCTAGCTGGCTTCATCTTGCACGTACCGTTGTACGTCGGGCAGAACGCTCAGCGGTTTCCCTTTCTGCCTGCGAATCTATTAACACCTATGCCTTAGTCTACCTCAACCGTCTCTCGGATTTACTTTTTGTCATGGCACGCGAAGCAAATGATAGCGGGAAATCAGATAAACTCTGGGAGCCCGGAAAATATGGCCGAACCCTCTGAGGACAACCACGACCAAGCCCGCTCTGAGGTTCTATTTTATTTCAATGTTCAAACAATAAAATCAGGCTATCGGCGGGATGAAAGCACAACCGACAACATATTGCCCGCCAGATCATTGGCATTCTGATAATCAGCCTGTTTCGCACTTTTCAGGTATTGCTTGCATGTCACAACTGAGGGACGTTCATAATCGGCAATTTTATTGAGTAAGCCTTCAACTGCACCATCAAGTTCATCAACTGCAACCACATCGCTGACAAGCCCAATGGCGACTGCCCTTTGCGCATCTATGGCTTCGGTAGAATAAACCATGTGCATTAGAGATTTAGGCGGGATCCGATCAAGATGTGCCAACATGGCGAGCGTTGGAGGCAGATTCGCTCTCATTTCGGGCATCGAAAACATCGAATTATCAGCTGCGATCGTGATATCACTAATTGCTGTTATTCCACAACCAAGTCCGGTAACCAAACCTTGAACCCCGGTCACGACAGGAATTTCAGCGGTCCGGATGGCTTCATAAATCCCTAAAAGGGGTTCAACCAATGCCGCGCGCATTTCAACGGCTGTAGTCGGCTTACCTTCAGGCGCCCCCTCCGGATCGCGTCCCCTACAAAAGTCACCGCCTTCCCCCCGAATAATAATCACTTTCAGCGAGGGATCCGAACCTGCCTTTTTCAAAACCTTCGAAAGATCTTTAGCCATGGCCAACGACAGCATATTCCCCCGTTCGGGCCGACAAAATGTCAGTCGACCAATGGCGCCATTCTCTTCAAATTTAAATCCATCACTCATTTGTAATTTCTTCCTCCCCCGACTCCGAAACCTCTTGGACGATCCTTTTTGCGAGTAATCCTCGGTAATCTATCGGAGAAACACCTAGGAGATCGCATATTATTTCACGCGTATCCTCTCCCAGTTTAGGCGGATATCGATAGGTCCCCTCCGACAATCCTCGAAACTTTAGTGGATTTCCTGCAACCTCCGTCTCATTCCCATCTGAATTCTTCAGAGGCAATCGCATTTGACGATGTAAAACCTGCGGGTCAGAAAATGTCTCAGAAAGTTGATTAAGCTCCCCAACTGGAACCCCCTGATCCAAAAGAAGCGGCACCCAGTCTTTTGCCTCTCGCGCCGAGAAAGCTTCCTCCAAAATCGGCCACAACTCTTCACGGTGAGCAAATCGATCCTCATTTGTAAGAAATCTCTCATCTTCGATTAAAGAAACACGATCAAGAGCTATACATAGCCCTTTCCACATACGCTCAGTGTTTGCTGTGATAACGAGCTCAGTTCCGTTTGCTGCCGAAAATGATCTGTAAGTTGGGATAGAAGCGTGTCCGCGATCCTGCCGACCAGGGTTCTCTCCAGAATGCAAATAATAAGCCGACTGATAGCACGTCATTGCGACTTGGCAATCAAGCATCGAGACATCTACAAATTTCCCTTTACCGGTTTTGCGACGCTCCTCCAAGGCCGCTAGTGCGCCAATTGTCGCATACATACCTGCCGATAGGTCACCCAACGGAATGCCGGCCCGGACAGAGGCTCCATCCCTCTCCCCCGTCATACTCATTCCACCCGACATCGCTTGCACGATCATATCGTAAGCGGGACGGTCCCGATAAGGTCCAGTTTGCCCAAACCCACTAATTGAGGCCCAAATTAATCCAGGATTCCGCGCTGATAACTGATCCCAATCTAACCCGAGACGATCCAATACACCGGGGCGAAAATTTTCGAATAAAATATCGCTTTGATCGGCTAGCTGTTTTACGAGATCCAACCCCTCAGGCTCCTTCATATCAATCACGACAGCTTTTTTGCTACGATTGATTGAGAGGTAATAGCAGCTTTCATTAGCAACAAAATAAGGGGGTAGACTTCGCGCCCAATCCCCTGAGGGGGCCTCCAACTTAATGACCTCAGCCCCAAGATCCCCAAGAATTTGTGTAGCAAAAGGACCAGCCAAGAACTGCGTTAAATCCAGGACTCTTATTCCATTCAGGGGGCCTGAGCGGACAGCAAAATCATCCCTCATCTGGCTTGGCTCTTCGCAATCTCCGAAACCAGAAGATCTGGTCGTATCGGGATATCCGTGAGGTGTAAATTAAATGGGGAAAGCGCATTTTCGACAGCCGCCAGAATGGCTGCCGCGGCAGGAATTGTGCCCCCTTCGCCTGCTCCCTTGACGCCCAACGGATTGAGAGGTGAAGGGGATTCGATGTGAATACATTCTGCATCGGGGACATTTTCCGCCGCGGGCAGAAGGTATTCTCCAAAGTTTGTTGTCAAAGGCATCGCCTCGTCATCAAAATAAAGCGCCTCGAACAAGGCGTTCCCGATGCCATGAGCCAACCCCCCTTGAACCTGTCCATCGACAATAAGAGGATTTATAAGCGTGCCGGCATCGTGGGTTATAACGTACCGCACAATATCGACCTTTCCCGTCTCTATATCCACTTCAACTTCCGCAACATGACACCCATTGCAATAAGCCGATTGGGAGGGAGAAAAATAATGGGTTGCTTCAAGCCCTGGATCTATTCCTTCTGGGAGGGCGAAACCCGGTGAGCCCGCCACCTGATGCGCCAATTGAGCCAAACTGATTGACATCCCCGGGACTCCTTTGACAAAGACCTGTCCCCCATCAATTTCGATGTCTTCCCCAGCCGCCTCCAAAATCTGAGACGCGGCCTTAATCGCCTTCTCTCGAACCTGAAGCGCCGCCAGATGAACTGATGGCATGGCATTAGCCGCAATTCGACTCGCGAAAGTCCCAACCCCATGAGCGATCCGAGAAGTGTCGGCAAGTACGACTTCGACATCTTCAACCGCTACGCCAAATTTTTCGGCCGCAATTTGTGCCATTGTTGTTTTATGTCCTTGTCCCTGTGGAGCTGCACCGGAGAGAACAAAAATTTTACCGCTTGCACCAATCCGAACCGTCGCACCTTCAAATGGTCCAAGGCCTGTTCCTTCGACATAATTTCCAATGCCAATGCCAATATAACGCCCTTGAGCCAATGCATTTTCCTGACGCCGCTTAAACCCATCATAGTCAATACGATTTAAGGCCTCGGACTGACAGCGGGGGTAATCACCCGAGTCGTACATCACCGGTTTTCCATCTCGGAATACAAGACCGACCTTGTAAGGCATCTGCTCTGCCGGTATCAGGTTTCTTTTACGAAGTTCCCCAGGGTCCACGCCCAACGCCTTCGCCCCAGCGTCCATAAGACGCTCCATGGCAAGCACAGCCTGGGGCCGTCCCGCACCTCGAACCGGTGTCACATGAATTTTATTCGTGAAACCAACCGTTGTCTCCATGCGGTAACTCGGGACGACATAGGGGCCTGGTACTGTAGTCGCGGAAATCAGAGGCGAGACGATACCCCAGGGTATGTAGGATCCTGTGTCATGGATCATCGTTCCTCGGACCCCAAGCAAATTTCCTTCCCCATCAAAGGCTGCCTCAACATCCCAGTACTGATCGCGCTCCTGACTGGCACAAAGAAAATGCTCCCGACGGTCTTCGACCCACTTTACCGGCCTCCCCAGCATTCTCGCGCAGAGCGGAATTACCGCCTCCTCGCTGTAGAACAGTGCCTTTGGCCCAAAACCACCTCCAACATCTGGAGCGATCACGTCAACTTCATTTTCGTTCCAGCCCAAAACCCCAATTATGCAACGTTTAACTTGGTGAGGGGTTTGCGTGGATGACCAGATTTGGGTCCGACCTTCATCCTCATAATGGACTGCCAGAACTCCCCGTGCCTCCATCGAATGACCAGCGCCTCGATGATGCTTGATTGACTCCGAGACAATACAACCCGCCCGCTTAAAAGCTGCATCGACATCGCCATATTCATTCTTGAAATACGCGGCGACGTTATCGGGAGCATTCTCATGAGCGACATTTGCGCCAGGATCGAGGCCATCTCTGACATCCGAGACAGCCGCCAAGGGGACCCAATCAATCTCAACTAAGGATGCAGCATCCTCAGCAATATGCCGGCTGTCTGCGATAACCACGGCAACCGACTGACCACAAAAAGTTGTCTCATTCTCCGCCAAAAGGTGGGGCATCAGTGGCTGTTTTATCGCGGGATTGGGGAGAAGTAGAACCAGTCTATTTTTTTGAACAGTCGAAGGGAGATCCTTGAGCGTAAAAACAGCATGAACACCCGGTAAGGCAGCCGCACGCTCACTATTGATGTCTGAAAACTTTGCATGAGCAAAGGGGCTCCGCACAAAAACCGCATGCAAGCACCCGTCAATAACAATGTCGTCCGTATACTCACCTAATCCTTTTAATAGAGCTAGATCCTCCAAGCGTTTTACACGCGCCCCAAATAGCTTAGCCCCCATGAGTCTCAACCACCCTAACGCGCGAATAGGTGGATCGAGCACACGCCATGGTCAAAACCGGAGATACCTCCGCCCGTACAGTGCGTGAGCCCCACTTTCGCACCTTCCACCTGGCGCGCGCCACATTCTCCTCTCAACTGTCGGACTATTTCCACAATTTGTGCTACTCCAGTTGCTCCAATGGGGTGCCCTTTTGCAAGCAACCCACCAGATGGATTGACGGGAATGCGTCCCCCTACAGATGTTTCCCCATCATCAATCAACCGGCCGGCCTCACCCCGAGCGCAGAAGCCAAGAGCCTCGTAATAGAGAAGTTCTGCAATGGCGAAGGCGTCATGAACCTCCGCTAAATCGACATCCTCGGGCCCGATCCCAGCCTCTTCGTAGAGCTGTGACGCACCCCTTACCGTGATCTCTGGTGACGTCATATCGCGATAACCTGTAACATATTTTCCGGAATTAATTTCGGAGCCAATCACCCTGACTGGAACTCCGCCGTATTTAGAGGCCTTTTCAGCTGCACATATAATCACTGCTGCAGCTCCATCGCCAGAGGGACAGCAATGGAACAGCCGCAAGGGATCTGCAACAGGGCGAGACTCCTTTACTGCTTCAACTGTTGTTGGCTCTCGCATCTGGGCATCGGAATTATGCCGGCCATGTTCCCTTGCTTTAACAGAAACCTTGGCCAAGTGATCTTCAGTCAGTCCAAATTCGTGCATATATCTTCGCGCTCTCATAGCATAAAGCGCCGGCATGACCAGCCCGTGTGCTACTTCAAAATCTTCCTTTTCCAAAGGAAGCGTCCCACCCCCAAATTTAGTCAATTTTTCAACGCCAATAACAATAACCGCATCGTACACGCCGGCGGATACCGCAATCCACGCCTCTCTAAACGCTGTGGATGAACTCGAACACGCATTTTCTATGTTAATAATCGGAAGACCCGTTATCCCCAAAGTTTTGAGGATTCTCTGTCCAGACATCATACCACCGAGGGCCGTGCCACAATATGCAGCTTGAAGATCCTTCTTGGGTATATTTGAGTCGATGATTGCGGCCTTTACTGCCGGCCAGGCTATCTCAGCGAGTGTTTTTTCCGGGTATTTGCCAAAAGGCACCATTCCAGCACCGAGAACGACAACATCCCGCATCAGTTCTTCTCCGCAATTGGCAAAAATGAGTAGCTTTCAATCTCAGTGCCGTTAGACTCTACCCCCAAAACTGATCGGCATACCGAAACAGGCATGTCAAACGAGAGTTCATCAGGATCTATATCCACCATATGGGCAAAAACTCTAACACCCTCTGGAAAATCAACGTAGCCAGCGATGAATGGGGCCTTCCAATTCGCGGGGGCAATCCTAACCACGGACCAACTATAGAGCTTCCCAATCCCTGAGAGCTCTATCTTAGTCATATTTTCTGACATGCACTCGGGGCATACTGCTACTGGCGGAAAGACACGTTCGGAGCAATCGCAGCATTCCACAGCGATCAAACGATTTGTCCCATCAGGCTTCTCGACCAGGGCATCCCCAGCAATATTCAGCACTTGCTTCAAATCATCCGCCTGTTCGGTCATCTAAAATACCCTTCGTACCAAAAAAACCCAAGATCTAAACATCTCTTATCGAGGTATTAGGCGCAACATCAGATCGTTTTAATTGGGAGGAGCGTAGTCCGTTTTCAAAATAACCACCTTCAGAGGCCCGGTGGGCCATCTCATCCCACTCCTTAGTCCAGTCCCCAAGGGAGTAGCCATACCAGGGGCTCTCAGGTGAAAGTTTTGGGAAACCCAATCTTTCCCACAAAATCTTTGCATTTTCCATAATTTCTCTTTTTGGCAACGCTATAGGCGGCATAATCGCTTTTAAGGTCGCATCAATCAGAAGAGAGGCATCCTCCCCATTACCCCGTTCAAGCGCAGGTCCGTGCCCCCTATCTCGATGGGGAAGAACCTGAGAGTCGACAGCCGGATTTGATCGGTAGGCCAGCGCCCAAAAAATGGCATCCCCATTTTCAGGGTCAATATCATCATTAATAGCAATAACATATTTACCAACCGCCGAGTCGAAAGCAGATACGCCATACATTGCCCGCCAAATTTCTGTGGAGGACACCCCGCGCTCAAAGACCAAAAAGACGATCCGACGAATATTTGTTAGAGGCTCATGCATCGCTACACGCAGCAGTCCCTTTATCCCCAGTCCATCGCGCAAATGGTTCAGAAACTTAGGTTCCATAGCCACTCGTTTGATGACACTCGACTCTGAAGGTGTCACCTGACTAATAATTGATGTCATAATGGCATCTCGACGACGAGTGATGGCCGTCACCTCTATGATAAAATTATATTCTTCGAGATTAATATGCCCATGGCTTTCTCCGAATGGGCCCTCTGGCTCTAAGAAACGGGTATCAACTAGCCCCTCAATAACAAACTCTGAGTCTGCGGGAACCAACAAATCCGATGTAATCGCTTTAACCACCCGAATCGGCGCCCCTGCCAGAGCACCGGCTACTCCAATCTCATCAACACCCGAACGGATTTTTTGTGGGCTAACATAAGCAACAGACGGAGGGCTACCAATAACCATCGCGATGGGCATTTTCTGACTTCGATCACGATATTTAAACCAATGATCATGCCCGCCCTGACGAAGATTGACAAAAAGTTTAAGCCCGATCCGGTTCGAAGATTTAATAGCCCCCCTGTAAGTTCCCATATTTTGGATACCGGTGTCAGGGTCAACAGTTATACAACTGGTGGCCGTTAAATAGGGTGAAGCATCGAATCCAGGCGTCGATACTGGGACGGGGAGCCTGGTGAGCCCATTTTCCTCGTCCAACAGATCGGGTCCCGTAACGACAACTTCTTGGCAAGGTGCGGTCTCTACATGGACAGGGGCGAGAGGGTTCGCCAATGCGCGTTTCCAGTGGCTTCCGATCTGTTCAACTGGAACCCCCATCCCAAGGGAATAAATCTCTTTGTTCGCAGCGAGAACGCCGACGGCCACGGGAGAGTCAAATTTGCGGCCTTTACCATCAGTGACATTCGTAAAGATAAACGCCTTTCGTTCTGATTCAGATATTCCGCCGCGGAATTGCCATCGCACCAAAGGCATCAGCTCGGTGTCTTTATTGATTTGGGCATCAATTCGACACAGCAATCCTTTTGACTCGAGGGTATCGATGTGATCATGCAGATCCGGATATCCTTTGTCCCCAAATTTATTTACTGGATTATTCATGACACGATGAGAACACAGCAATCTTTCTGTCTCAAGCGAGAACACTTTTTTTGACGCGCTCACGGTGCGCAAGAGTGCTGGTAGCGCAGACTATTAAAAAGGCACCAATCCAGGTCCAAATATCCGGTATCTCGGCGAAAACAAAATAACCAAAAGCGGTCGCCCAAATCATCCGAGTGAATACGATGGGCTCAGCAAAGCTTATATCAGCAATTGAATAAGCCCTTGTGAAGCTGTAGTGACCAACTCCTCCTAGGACCCCGATCACCAGTAAGATCCAAAATTGTTCGAGATTGGGCCAACGCCAAACAAAGAGAGCTGGAAACAGCGTTATAATCATCATCAATAGCTGCACCGAGGCCGCTACAGTGGCTGGGCTATCAATCGCCGTTAGTTTCTTGGCGCAAATTTTAGAAAGACTGGCCAGACAGACGCACCCCAAGGTTAACATGGCCCCAAGGCTTACCTCTTCAAACCCCGGCCGGATAACACAAAGAGCCCCCAAAGCACAAAATATAATTGCGCCCCACCGCCAAAAACCTACTCGTTCACCCAAAAACATAATCGCAAAAAGCGCTACAAACATCGGGCCAGTCAAAGTCAATGCAGTGGCGTCTGCCAAAACTATGAGGGACAGAGCATAAAACCACATCAGCATCGAGCCCGCATTTAAAAAGCCCCTCAGAAGGTGCATGCCGGGTCGTTTGGTTCTAAACATCCCAGATCCCCCTCGCAGCAAAATAGGCACCATCACGGCGAAACCGATTAAGTTGCGAAAGAAAGCGACAACAAAAGGATGCATCTCAAAGCTCGTCGTCGCCATCCGCACGAAACCATGCATTGCCGCAAGACACGCAGCAGCCGTCAGCATATAACCAACGGCGAGTAGCGTCGGACTCATAGAGACCCTGGCGGTGGCGCGACTGGACATACCTAATTCAACTTCCATTTTCGAGAACGCTACACGCTAACCCACGAAGCTTGGTCTTGCCATAGGACAGCCTCATCATTTGCTCGCTGCGTGTTTGGTCTTTTTTTTGTCCAAACTCAGAAGCAACAGAACTAAAACCCCCAGGATAGGAAACCGCACCTTGCCTGACAAAATTCCCGGGTTAAAGTCGGGATAAATCCCTCTTATTTACCGTCTCCAGGAGACCCTTATGACAAATCAAGTTGAAATCCCTCCGCTATTTACCCCATTCACTTTGCGAGAAATGTCATTAAAGAATCGAGTCATGATGTCGCCGATGTGCATGTATTCCGCGCAGGACCTTGACGGCACCCCGACTGATTTTCATGTTGTCCATATCGGTGCAAGGGCGCTGGGTGGCGCCGGTTTAGTTTGTACTGAAATGACCCAGGTTTCGCCTGAGGGACGGATCTCACTTGGGGACGCTGGCATCTGGGATGACAAACACGTGGAGCCTTGGAAACGCGTTGTCGATTTCGTGCATTCCAACACGGATGCAAAAATCGCTATGCAACTGGGACACGCTGGAAGAAAAGGGTGCGACCCCTTGACCTGGGAACGGGGGACACCGCTGGCAGCTGAGTTACATTGGGAAATGGTTGCCCCCAGCCCGATACCATTTGGTCCGAGCAGTGATACCCCAAGAGAGATGAATCAGAGTGACATCGCAAAAGTAAAAGAGGACTTCACCGAAGCCGCTAGAAGAGCAAATGAAGCTGGCTTTGATATGATCGAGCTGCATTGCGGTCACGGTTATCTGCTCTCCTCTTTTATTTCACCGTTATCCAATCAGCGAACCGACCCTTATGGTGGGCCCATTGAAGCTCGAATGAAATTACCGCTAGAGGTTTTCGAGGCAGTTCGCAAAGTTTGGCCGGACGAAAAGCCAATTTCGGCTAGGATTTCGGCGATTGACTGGATTGAGGGCGGAAATGAGATATCTGACGGAATTCAAGTCGCCCAAATGTTTCACAAAGCTGGTCTGGATATCCTTGATGTCTCCTCTGGAAACATAACTCACGTTCGAAGACCCGATGTGGAGGGATTATTCCAAACACCCTTCTCGGAGGAAATCAAAAAACACGTCGACATCCCTACAATTACCGTCGGCAACATCGCTACAGGTAAACAGGCCAACGAAGTCATCTCAGCCGGTAGGGCCGATATCTGTGCAATCGGCAAGGGACACCTATTTGATCCTTTCTGGACCCACCACGCAGCTCGTTCCCTTGGATTTTCTGAAGCCTGGCCAAAGCAGTACCCTGCCGCACGGGCCTTTAACCCCGCACCATAAGAAAATGCTTGTGCAATGTGGGGTTAGTCTAAAATAACCAATGATATAATTTTAGGAACAGTCGAGAATAGAAACGGCCGGAACTTTGAGGACACTGTTTTATGGAACCTGAGATTAGCCAGAATTCAGAAATTCCAGCGATGTTTCGTAAACTCCAATTGCGAGACATTACAATCCCAAACAGGGTTGGAATGTCTCCCCTTTGCATGTACCAATCCAAAGAAGGCCACGCCAATGACTTCCATGTTGTCCATTTGGGAAGCCGAGCCATTGGTGGCTTTGGTCTAGTATTCGCAGAAATGGCAGCGGTTTCGCCAGAGGGTAGGATTTCAACCCGCGATGCTGGGCTTTGGCTGGATTCCCACATAGCGCCCTGGAAGCGCGTGGTTGATTTTGTGCACCAGAGGAGTGCATCTGCAATCGCCATTCAGCTTGGACACGCTGGGCGAAAGGCGGACACCGGGGTCCGATGGTTGAGAGGAACACCTGAAGGTCAAGAAGGGGCCGGAGGTTTCAGAACAATCGCCCCATCAGCCATTCCATTTGTTGAACGCTACAAAATACCGACTGCAATCCCCGAGGACGATGTTCCTGCCCTAGTTCAAAAATACGTGGATGCCGCAAAGCGGGTTGATCAAGCCGGCTTTGATTTGGTTGAACTCCATTTCGCACATGGCTATTTGATCAGTTCGTTCCTGTCACCTTTGTCCAACAAACGAAATGACTCTCTGGGAGGTTCATTGGAGGCGAGGATGGAGTTACCTCTCCGCATTTACAGATCAGTTCGGGAAGTCTGGCCAGAGAGCAAGCCTATCGCAAGCCGAATTTCTGCCATCGATTGGGAAGAAGGTGGTAACACAATCGAGGACGCCGTGGAGATTGCTAAAATCTTCCAGAATGCGGGCCTTGATATTCTCGATATTTCATCTGGAATGGTAACCCATGGCGGACGACCCGAGAGCGAACCAAAATTATTTCAGGTGCCATTTTCCGCAAAAATACGAGAGGCAGCCAATATACCTACAATGACAGTCGGCGGTGTCCAAGATGCTGACGCAATGAACCAAATTATAGGCAATGGTCAGGCAGATATATGCCTTATGGGACGAGCTGCACTTTATAATCCATATTTTGTCAGGCATGCCGCTCGAAATCTAAACTATAATTTACAGTGGCCGGACGAATATATAAGCGCCGATAATGTCGAAGTCCCCATCCCTTAGGTTACTAAAATAATTAATTTTTCTTGTCTCCCTGAACGCGGATTTCACGGCGCCATATATAAAGCCCGCTGCATACCACAATCGCGAGGCCAAGGAGTGTCCAAGCATCAGGAAATTCATCGAATATCGCAAGCCCGAGAAAGGCGGCGAAAATTACCTGTGTATAGAGGAATGGGGAGACGACTGAAGCTGGGGCTATCTCCAAGCCCCTGATTAACAAGTAGTGCCCTATTCCATAGCTCGCCCCAAGGGACACCATATAAATCCAACCGACCGTATCCGGAAAATTCCAGTCAAAAGGAACCAGAAAAGAGGTTACCGACACGCCAATGACCGATGTCCAAAATAAGCTCGTGTTAGCATGATCGGTTCGTGCCGCTATTCGGGTCAAAATTTGGTAGACCGCGTAACAAACAGCTGAAACGAGTGGCAAAAACATTGCCCAGTGAGTTCCGATAGCGCCAGGTCGAATGATGACCATCACCCCCCCGAAGCCAATAATAATCGCTAGCCAGCGTCGCCAACCCACAGTCTCGCCTAGAATAGGAATTGAGAAAGCGGTCACAAGTAAAGGGGCTAGAAAAGCGATCGCGATTGCATCCGCTAATGCAAGGAATTGCAATGCCGCAAAAAAACAAGCCGTCGCTATCAACATCAAAAGGGACCGCGCGACATGTAACCAAGGCCGCGAAGATCTTGCTTGATCAAAAAGACTTCCCCGCGACAGAAATAGACATGTAAGAACAAAGTGAAAAAAATACCGCGACCAAACAATCTGGGTAGTGCCATAATCCTCGTGGAGAAGCTTTACCAAGGCCTCGCCGATCACAAAAAAGGCCAAACCTGAAATAAAGAGAGCGATCCCCCTTCGGCTGTTTTGCTGTAACTCTATCTGCTCCAACGGGCAATCCTCGTACCATAATGGAAAGAACGTTTTAATGTATTTACTGTCAGGCGGGGATCTTGAATTTCGCCGCTCCCGGAATTTAAATCGGTATGGCGCCCAAATCCCAGGGAATTGACGGATTTTTTTGGCCCGAACTGATCACTCACTTTTTCATTGAAAAATTTTGGCGTCTGGCCGAAACATCGCTTTATTCGTACCACAAAATTTGCCACCCTTCCATTTGAATGGTCTAGTCCCGTCGAGTTGAAAAGAAAACGGAATGCATAGAAAAAAGTCATTCCGTGGGAGTCCTTCAAAATGGAAATAAAAAACACGGACAAACCAAGCGCTCGGATCGACGTGCATCATCATTTACTGCCCCAATTCTACATAGAGGCGCAACGGGCCGCCGGGATCACGGGCTCTGCCTATAAAGGATTTCCCATTTGGTCACCTGAGTCATCCATTACCCTCATGAACCAGCTGGAAATAGAAAAGGCAATCCTTTCATATACATCCCCTGGGTTCTGGTTTGGCAACCAGGACAAAACAAACGCTTTAGTCAAAAAAGCCAATGATTATCTATTCGAACTGAAAACAACCTTTGGTGAAAAGTTCGGAGGGTTTGCAGCAATGCCCCTACCAAACATCGACGCAACATTAAGTGAAATCTCACGTGCACTCGACGAATTAAGACTGGATGGAATTTGTTTGCTAACAAGCGTGGACGATAGGTACATAGGGCATCCAGATTTCGAGGCACTTTACAAAGAATTAGACAGGCGCAAAGCAATCGTTTTTATCCATCCCTGCTATCCACCAGGCACGGAGGCCACAGGGTGGGACATACCACGGATGCTGATAGATTATCCTTTTGAAACAACCCGTGTCGCTACAAACCTGATTATGAAAGGGGTAATCACGCGCTACCCAAATATTCGTTTCATCTTGAGCCATGCAGGCGGAACGCTTCCATTCCTCGCACATCGCCTCTCTATATTCGATAAACGAACGCCCTTTAGTGATAATTACCCTGAAGGCGCACTGACACTCATTAGAAAATTTTGGTTTGATACAGCGCTTTCTGCCAATGAGATCCCTCTCAGCGGTCTTCACGAGATCGCAGATCCAACCCGGATTCTATTTGGAACCGATTATCCTTACGTGGTTGAGGAAGTCGCCGATTTGGAAACCCAAAATCTGGATAGTTGGGCGGGCTGCAGACCGGATGGACTCAATATAACGGATATAAACCATGGCAATTGGAAACGGTTGGCTGGGGATCTTTCCTAAACCACCCAAATTAGATTTTTTGAGTATCTCGTCAGTTTCCAAAATAAATTTTTGAGTTATTCTCGGACCATCACAACTTGGGAAAAAAATATGAGCATAACAAAAACAATAGGCGGTTTGATTTGCGGGCTCTCTTTATGCGGTGCCCTTGCCAATGTCGCCGCTGCCGATGAGGCAGCAAAATTTTACAAAGGTAAAACCATCACACTTGTTATCGGATTTAGCCCGGGAGGGGGCGCCGATACTTTCGCAAGGTTTTTCCAACCTTTTTTTGCAAAACACATGCCAGGGAAGCCCAATGTCATAGTTCAAAATATGCCTGGGGCTGGCGGAATTAAGGCCTTCAATCAGGTCTATAATACAGGCGCCCAAGACGGGACCCGCGTTATTCTAACGTCGCCATCGCACACGATAGCCTATCTTCTTGGTAAGAAGAATGTCCGATATGACCTAAACAAAATGCGCTGGATTGGTACTTTGACCCAAGATACCTCTGCTTGTGTCGCTAACAAACAATCTGGGATCAAGAGTATTGAGGATGCAAAGAACAGAACAATAATTTTTGGATCCACGGGGAAAAGCTCCTCTACCACCCAGCATGTCCTGATCCTTGAATCATTGTTGGGCTATAAGTTCAAAATCACCCATGGTTACCGTGGAACTGGATCCGTCCGCCTTGCTATGAAAAAGAACGAGGTAGAGGCAGTGTGTTCTTTCTGGGCATCTCAGGCCCTTGGTCCACAAGCCCAAGATATTAAATCAGGAGAACTGGTCCCGATCGTACAAATGGGAAAGAAAAAGCACCCGGCTTTTGGTAACGCGCCCAGTGCCTATGATCTCGCCCAGAATGAAGAACAAAAAACAATCATGAAAGTTGTCTATGGGACAACTGAATTGTCCAGACCGTTCGGGGCTCCACCAGGAACACCTGATGCCAACTTAGACGGGCTTCGCCGGGGCTTCTGGTCTGCGGTAAATGACCCGGCGCTCAAAGCTCGGGCAAAGAAATCCCGGATCATAATAGATCCGTTAAATGCAGCGGATACCGAGCGCGAGCTCAAAGCGATCTTAGCAACGCCAAAGGCTCTTCTCGCCAAAACAAAAAAGTTAGTGGGTGGGTAAGCAGAAAGACTTAGTGTAGGATCTTTAAGACCCCGCCTTAGGCGGGGTTTTTTTGCATACTGCCTTATAAAGCCGCGCTTGACAGGCCCGTCGTGCCTTTAAGGAGTGAGGGCTAGAAATTGTTGCCGCGGCCCTCTTCAGGTAAGAGCCGCGGCAACGGTCAAAGGACCATTAGGGCAATAGAACTTTATTGATGACGTGTATCACGCCATTGCTTGCTTCCAAGTCCGCCTGAGTGACTTTAGCTCCCCCAACACGAACACCCTTTGTTGCATTAACTTTCAGAGAGGTTCCACCGACGGTTTTCACAGTCAATTTTTTTCCTTTAATGGCAGATGAACGCACATCACCGGGAATAACATGATGCTTTAACACTGCTACCAATTTAGCTTTGTTTTCTGGTTTTAGGAGGTTCTCTACTGTTCCTTTGGGCAGAGCTTTAAAGGCTTCATTAGTGGGTGCAAAAACTGTAAATGGGCCATCCGATTTTAATACAGAAACAAGGTCCGCTGCCTTAACGGCTGCGACTAAGGTTGAAAAGGCCTCGTTACCGGCGGCAATAGAGACTATGTCCTGTTTTTGTCCGTGGCCTCCGGCCATGACAAAAGAAGGGGCAAACAATACAAAAATCATCACTGACACAAATTTTTTCAGCGACACCATCTTTTTTCTCCTAGAGCATTCATACTGGAACCATTCCAGTTTATTGAAGCCGTAAGTTGTACTTGAAAATTAGCCAGTCAGATCACTCCAGGGACAGAGCAATATAAGTGTACCGAAACCACACAGTTCGAGGCGTGAATAACTATGTAAACCAGCAGGAAAAAGTTGGATCGAACCCTCGAGAATTTTCCAGCATGTAACTGGAAATGACCGGAAAACCGGCGTTATTGCCAGGCCCTCTGTTCTAGAAGTAGACGAACCTTTCACTTGAGATGAAAGAATAACCGCATGCTATCAACATCAGGGATCTGACCCTGATAAATGCCAAATTGACTTAAAATGCCCCAGAGAATTTTGGCCTGCTGTGCCTCTCGCTGTACCGCCCGAACATCAGATTAAAGGCCACACTGACACGCAAGCCCTCACCGGAATTGGGATCAACGGAGTGGCGAAGCCAAGAAGGAAAGATCATCATACGGCCCGGCTTTGCCTCCACGAACATCGTGCTGAGATTGTGCATTGAGGGTCTTTCAAAGTGTGGGGCGATAGCGTGGGCTGCAGGCCTTGGATCATGGAAGTTGATAGTATCCCCGCCCTTCGGGGTTTTCACATAAAACACCCCTGAAAGAAAATTATTGGGATGGGAATGTTCTCTATGATGGGAGTTCGGGCCACTGACATTAGCCCAACAACCAGTTACCTGAAGGCTTTCGCCCTTTTTCCCAAGAAAGGACAGGACATCCTGTGCTGCTTTATCGACACATTCCATAAGATCCCCAAAGGCCGGATCATTCTGCATTTGTGTTCCAGATTGGACCGAATGTCCCCCCGAAATCTCATCAACAGGCGGCATTCTTTTTTCGACTTGGGCAAAGACTTTTTCACAAATCGACGCGGCTTTCGATCGTTCCAAATCATGAACCCAAATGTGCGTGGGGAATAACTCCACAACATTCGTTTTCTCAAACATTGAGGCAAGATAGATTTTAGGAACACGAAGATCAACAGACTTTTTTTGATAAACACCATTGATTGTTTTTGCTGTCATTATTTCAGTTTTATCAACAAGCGCCTGTTTTGCGGCATCAACACAAAATGTGAAAATTATTTTCTGCATTGAAAGGGCGGCAGTCCCAATTTTCACATAATCTAAAAGTTTAAATCCAAGATGTCCGAGAAGGGATATGAGGTTGTGTTTCCTAGATTCCCCTGGTCCGGAAGACGAGGAAAGGCTAATCATTCAGGCGATTTGAAAAATGCATTTAACATTATTTCAAATGAGATGATCGGATCAAAGGGTTTAGGTGAAAAGACCGTAGTTTTAGCAGGTCACAGTCAAGGAACGCAAGCAGCCGTCGCTTACATGTTAGCTAAATCTAGGGCAGACGCCGTAATAGGAATAGCGCCTGAGCATTTTGTCGATAATAATTTCCACTTCCATGGATCGCTCCAGACGGGGACTTTATTATCCAAAGGGACGGTCAGACAATTATTTCTCAAATATTTGTGACAATCCCAAGTCAAAATTGATAGAAATCAACGCAGGGCATTTAAATGCTAGATCCGAGCATTTCAAAACTTAGGAGCTAAACAGAATGAAATACATGCTCATCATTGTTCTGACTTTCGGGTCTCCTATAATTGGTGAGAAACAGAAAACCTTTGAGATGAAAATCCCACAGGAAAGCAAGGCTCAATGTGAAAAGTCAGCTAAGACGTTTAGCTTTGGCTTACCCATTATGAAAATGGAAACTCGCTGTGTTCCTCGTAGAGATGACGAAGACGCCGAGATGGTGAGAACTTAAGTAGGTTTTAGCTACCCTTAACCACACAACTTGCAACCATACCGAGGTCACTCCTTTTTGTGGTTTAAAGAATTGACCGTTACCGGGGGTTCCAAGGTGCGTGATAGTTTTGTTCATCGTGTTGAATAGTGTTAATGAAACACAACGCTATTTCTTTTTCTGTTCTTTTAGACGCAGTTTTAATTAGATCATTTCGGGCGCAAAAAATCTTATATCCGATGCCCTGGTATATCGATTTTTCCGGCAGGGATGTACCGTAAATCACCGCCGCATGATCGGATCTAAACGTTGGTGGTAAGGAATCCGCCAAAGGTAATCCCTGTGAGGCGTTGTTACCGATAACAACTAAATCCAAAGAGTGATCCAGCTCCTGGAGGTTGGTTCGGAGTAACCCCAGATCAACCCTGTCCCAGTTCATTTCTTCCCGGTCGGATTCTTCTTTGGTCATGAATGTTGGGTAAGTGTCAGGGATTGTATATTGGCCGTCTTCATTGACGAGTCTCGCCCATTTGAGGGGAGGGTCTGTGATGAAGGCATCGAGAGTGACTTCATTATCAAGAATGAGGATTGTAAAACATCCGGGAAACAGACGGTGAATTTGGTCGGTGATTTTCATTTCAGGCTTTCTGTTTTACGCGGCAGGAAATGCATTTCAATTTAAATGTTCAATATATATCTGCTCGAACTTGATGGGTATAAAGGAAACATAAACTGTAAGGTCCCGACAGGACCCTTAAGGGTACCCTTAAATTGTTCCACATATTCCTCTTCAGAAGTTGGGCTGGTTGTCAGACTCAAATAAAAAAAATTTCCAGTGTATGCCCTCTAGAAATTCGTCGCAGGCGGCATTCTTTAGGACCCAAATCAAAATCTGGTCTTTACTCCGGAACACCTTCCAAATGCCAAACTCCAGGCTTTTTGCAGGCGATCAATGGGGATATCAGCGCTTGTAGATAACGTTGTTGTTCCATCTGAGGAAAGACGTACCAACTCGAGCCAAGGATTTTTTTGGATATCCGAAAAGACTTTCTTTTGTCGTTCCTCAGTTTCCAATTTTCTTTTTTGCCGGGCTTTTGCCTCAATCTGACGTTTATTTTTATACTCTGCAATCCTAATCGAGAGCGCCTTGTCTCCTTTAGTAAGTATTGTTTTGAGGACAGGGTGGGCGTCCTTCCAGAGGACTAACAACAAAAAGGTAGAGGAGCCCCAGTAGGAAATATCGCCGCTATTGTAGCCAAAATAAACACATCCCTCTCCCCTGTCATTTTTAATGGGAACTCTCCTCGTAATTATGTTCCCTTTGTCATCAACTGTCTTCTTGACCTCAAATCTCTTCTGAAAACACCTTTCTTTCGATAGATAGCCGAGGAAGTAACGTCGCAAGGTCGAATAGAACTTTGGATTTGTTTCCGACTTTTTTTCTAAGCATTGAGCCAGGTTCCCCTCCGCCTGGAGTTGCATATTATCGATTAAACCGAAACCCCTCGAAACCTCTTTCATTCCTTTTGTTTTAAGTGTCTTTTCCAGCCACAAGCTCCCTGCTTCAATTCCCTCCCATCTGAGATTCCTGTTCACGCTATCTAGAAGATAGCCGTAGCGAGACAGATTATTGAAAATTTTATGGTCGAATAACTGACAAATTTCCTGGGCGCTTGCGAGGGTACCGAGTTTGATAAATCGAGCATCAGACCACCCTGATGTCCTTGCCCAAAACTCGCCAGTCGAGTTCTGAGCTCGATCCCGCCCCTCGTTAACAAGATCATAAGTAAGCTTTGTACAGTTTGTTCCCGTTTTCTTTCCATCGCGAGTAACAACGCCGGTTAATAAATCGATAGAAAACTTTCTGCTTGATTTTTGATATACGAATTTTTTTCCGATCTTTCTAAATGTTTCAAGAGAATAGGTATCGGGACCGCGCAATGGCATTTTGAAATCCCAAATTTCCTGGACAAAGGTTTTCTTTTTTTTGTCCTCTACAAAAGTGAGCTGGGTCTCGGTATTCCCGATGCATTTGAAATAGTATTTTTGTGTGGAACCAGAAGTATTTTTGATGGTCTGACCAAGACTTGGATTTGCATGCAGCGCCATTAGGACGACAAATAGAAAACGCGTTGGGTGCATGATTTTATTCCTTGAACTCAAAACTTAATTGAGGCTCGTGACGACCATCCTTGAGGAAGTCTTCATCATAACGTTCCAGAATTAAACCATTCCCTTTTAAACGCCAACGAGTCCTTCGGAAAAGATCCCCTGCGCAGCAATAACTGTTTTGGATTAATCGAGCTATCTTTGGGTTCAACATGGCGTTTATTAGAAAATGATCGAATACGAATTTTTGGATTTTTAGATCTTTTCTTCGCTCGCCCAGGGTATTCATATGTGGTGTCGTAAATACCGGATGCTTAATTCTTAGTGGCTCTATTCGACCTCTCTCAACTCGATACCAAGCGGTTGTCTCCAAGTACGCTCCAAGGTCACATGACAGCTGATATATCTGAAAAGACGAACCGACTGTCCATAGAACATTGGTCCCCAACGAAAGAGTTCTCTCCGAGGGGGTAGGTTGGCACCTTCTTTTTGAAAATTCTTCAGCCACCAATTCCCGCAAGGGTACAATTTCGCTTGGCTTGAAAATCGTATCGGCGAACGGGAGAGGATAGTCCAATTAATAAATATCACCCCTTTTATGGACAAAAGAAGTTTAAAGCCTAATTTCTTTGCGTGTTTTACCGTTATATTGATTCCCACAAGCCGATTGTCACTAAGATTTAAAAATGAAAACATGAAATCACAATGAGGTTTCTTTTAATTTTTTTGACAATCCTGATTGGAGCCAACAACTCTTACTCCGGCGAGTTCGAGGAATTTGTTAGAGGCTGGGAACTCTCCCAAAAATCCGATTATCGAGGCGCCATGAGACTTTGGCACCCGCTGGCAGAAAAAGGGTTCTTAGATGCACAGATCCATCTGGGAATAATGTATCGAGATGGTATTGGTGTCGCAAAAAATTCAGTAAAAGCAGCAAAATGATTTCGGCAAGCAGCACAGCAAGGACATCCAATAGTTCAAAACGCCCTCGGGGAAATGTATTCTCGAGGAGAAGGTGTACCAGTCAACCATATAGAGGCGGTCAAATGGTTCCGATTATCCGCAAAGAACCGATATTTCAGGGGCTGGTACAATCTCGGGAAGGCATATTTTTTGGGCGTGGGGGTGCCCTCAGACAAAAGGAAGGCGCATATCTGGCTGAGCTTTGCGGCAGCCCTTGGAGATGAAGCGTCCAAGAAGGCACTAGCAGAACTCGAAACTAAAATGGCTTATCCCGAAATACAAAAAGCGAGACAAGCTGCCCGTACCTGCCAGGACACTAATTATTCAGACTGTGGATGAGAACCAGAAAGTGGTGCCGCCTGCAAAACTCTCACCCATAACCTCATGGTTCTTAAACCCAGGTGCTACCAGCTCCATCAGACCAGGCTGAGAGAGCCCTGAAATGACACTTCGTATGTGTCTAATTGAGACAGGTTGCCCAGTGTATCTATCTGCCTGAAGAGGAATATATGAGTATTCAGATTTACGACCATTGAACCCAAACAATAGATCAACGGCAGCAGCACCCACTGCCCTCTGGAATTTGTCTGATAATTTCTCTCTCTGGCATTTTCCTGAGAGGATCTGCGTCAGTGACTCTCTTTGCCAACTCTTTGCAAAGTGCCTACCGATATCTGAGACTGATAGAAATCCAGAGCCATACATCTAAGATTTCTTTAAACTGCGGTCTATTTGCGTCATTTAGACACCTCCATAAAGACTCATAGCTGCCCATACATGACATCCTATTAAGGGAGAAGGGACTACATGCAAACCACCATGGGCAAGTTTAGGGGGGCATTGAAATGCCACTGGGCCACAGGCATAGACGGAAACTTTGATGATCCTAAGAAATTGTGGCTAAAATTTGATTCAGATTGGGATAATTGAGGCCAGAATTCTCTGAGACATTTTTGCCGATACATCCGCTGGATACGAGATCTTCGCTCTTGGCATCTCAAATAATTTTTTAAACCTGAGAAACGTGGATAAACATTTTATAAGCTACATCTCCGACAGAATTTCTTTTTTCTTTTCCTGATATTCATCTTCGGAAATCAGCCCTGCATCAAAAAGATCTTTGAGTTTTCGCAAACGAGAGGTCGGAGACTGGGCTCTGCGCGGAAAATCGAGATTCTGATTAAGATTACGCCTTTTTTTGGTGTCAATGATGGGGGTGTTTTTTATTGTGGCTTTACCCGGAATTTGCCAATCTTTAGACCATTCTACCAGCATAGGTAGAAGTTGATTCCTAATTCCGATGTCTAGAAACTTATTCCAGCTTTGCGACCAAATAATAATTTTTTCAGCGAGAGCTCGGTTCGTGGGGTCCAATTTGTTATTCTGGGGATCCCAGGGAGGTTTATTTTGGCCCTCAGTAGAATTTGGTTCAATCCCATAATATCTCAGGGGGATGGCGAGTCTGTATCTCAGGAAGTTTTGATCTAAAGTATAATCTTTTGTGAAGCGGATCCAACTGGGTCCCACTTCAAGATTTCCGGATATCGTTTGTTCTTTTATAATTCTTGAACCAGTGGACTCGGGCGCAGTCTTCCCCGTCTCTATCAGACTCTCCCTTTAACCAAAGCGCGGTTTTGATGACTTTCTTATTGTTGCAAGTACCCACCGGCCCCCAAAAAGTATCGATTAAATCTGAGGGAACCCTTATATCAATTCTCCCGGTAAATTTTTTATCCTCAATACGAACTAGGAGAAAATGCTTGATTTCTAGAGGACCGCTGCGACTACTTGTGCCATAATCAGTAATTATCCCTGCTAGCCGCCAAACCCCAAAAGGAAGAGGGATTTGCATTTTGGTAGCAGGTAGGTTCACGTAAAAAATTGTTTTAAATGTCATCCCCAAAGGATAGTTGGAGGCATTAACCTGGGAAATCAATAAAAAGTAGAAAGCAGATTGTAACCGAAAACTGAAAAAGGACTTTGATCTGCTTTGACCTGTACCTTGTCATATACCGAGGCTCTAAGATCAATTATTTGGTTTTTTCATTCCTAACGAGCTAGGTCTTCAACTCTTAGAGAATAAAGCCACTCTATCAATTGTCTAATATTGGATTTTACTGCGCCCTCATTAGCTAGTTTCAGACGTTCGACCCCCAGGAAAGAATCTGAGATGGTCGCTGTGTAGGGTGAACTAATCGCACGTTCGGCAACCGTAATGTTCCTTTTACGCTCAATCAGCTGATACCTAACTTTGGCGGTGACTGTAAAATTTATACCCAAAAGCGGTTGATCCAGGTTCTGCAGGTCAGCAATTAATTGGTATTTTCCTGTCTGTCTTAATGCACCAAGTCCTGCATCTGCTAGCGACAGCTCCAAGGCTCTTTCAAAGTCAGCACTTGATACCTCTGAGGTCCACATCGGGTTGGTCTCCTGCCCCCCAGTTACCTCCTTGATTGCAACTTGACCTTTCAGAGGAATATTAGAGTTATTCATCCTGAGTTGCATCGAGGGAGTAGATCTCATTTGATCAACTCGCGCGGGCGCCGCACACCCGGCCAAAGTGGCCGCAACCGCGAAGAGAGCAACAGCATGAACTGTTCGTTTAGGAAATATTTTATCTTTCAAATTTTATCTCCGAAAATTGAATCTACTCTTACCTCTTTCCGTCACAGTCTTTCTTGATTGACGCCTGTGTAACAGCGTCATACTCACCTTTCAGCCTCGCGTATTCAGCTTCCTGCCCTTTTGTTCCTCCGAGTGCAAACAATGCGGGCCAAAAAAGTATCATCCCCACTCCGGTAAGCGTTGCATCGTTACTCGCAGCCTCATCGAGCCGCCCGCCTAGCTGGACATACCTTCCCTGGATTCGCTGCGCTTCTGATATTAGTTGGCTACAACTATAGGAGGAGTACTGCATCGGAGACACATATTGAGCAGCGATATCAGAGGAAGATTTGGCACATCCCCCAACCCAGGAGGCTATCATGGAGAAGATTAAAATAACCGATACTTTTCTTTTCATTTTCACTCTTTGCCTAACATTAGCTCTTTCAAGAATCTTACAATTTTGATATCGCGATTTTTTTCTTAGTGGAAGAGAACAAGGAAAGAATCATTTACAAATTTCTGTATTTAATAAGATAGAAGTCCAATTGACCAATTGATCGATACTCGCCTTGGAACTGTCCTGCACGATGCAGAAACACCCACTCTAGCTGCCTCAAGCCCCTTATTTCAGTTTTTGCAGCATCATACTAGGCCATCCAAAGTTTCTACTCGGAGCATAAGAAATCATATGACTGTGTATAGATTTTGAATTGAAACGCTATTTTACAACTCTCCAAAAGCTTGTCGGATATAGCGTTTTCCTGTCACACCGAAAGTGAAGGACAGACAGAGTTCAAAAGCCAAAAGTATTAATTATAATTTTCTATATCTATTTTTTTTGATGTGTGAGTAATATGAACAATCCTAGGACAGGATGACCTCAAGTAATTGAAACTTTATAATCTACATCTCCGACAGAATTTCTTTTTTCTTTTCCTGATATTCATCTTCGGAAATCAGCCCTGCATCAAAAAGATCTTTGAGTTTCTTTAGACGAGCCATCGCAGTTCCGGCCTTCTGAGACTTATCCTTGGCGCTTTCGGTTTTTTTTGCCTTTGGAATTGTGAGGACTAGGCCATCCATTCGCGGATGTTGAAGAACTTCTGAAGCTTTCAATTTATTTTTAATGCCTTTTTCAACGAGCTGATCCCAGCTTTTTGCCCAGGCAACTGCCTTCTCAGAAAAGGCCTTCTTCTCAGGGTTCGCATCAATATTGTTGGGAACCCAAGGCGAGTCTGAATAACCATAAGAACCTGGTTCAAACCCATACTTCTCAAGAGGGATAGCAACTGAATGGTGCAGAAAATCAGGACCTTCCGTATAGAACTTTTGATACCGGATCCAGCTTTTCGGGATTTCAATATCACCGATAAATTCTTTTATCTTTCTTCCATACCTATGGTTCTTTTTATAACCCCTTAACCAGTGCAAAGAGACGCAATTTTCACTCTCGTGATAAGATGCACCGTTTAGCCAAAATGACCTCTCTTTATATTTACTCTTTTCGCAGTTGCTTGTTGAGTTCCAAAAGGTACCTATAATGTCCGCAGGGATCCTAATATCTATCCGTCCTGTCAACGCAGAGTTTTCTAACCGAACTAGCAGAAACTGGTACATATAAGTGAAGCCGCTTGGACCAGTACTTTGATCCTTGAAGCTCCCCGCTAATTGCCAAGTTCCAGGCGGAAGCGGAACCTGCATTTTCCCCGAAGGAAAATCTGCGGCAAAGATCGACTGGAACTTAGTCCCTATTGGATAATCCTTGGCCGCGATCATTACGGGACACAGGATTAACCCCGTCAAAGCCAAAACCAAAGTCTGCACAGGCCTCAATACCAACTTTTCATGGATGATCTCCCAGAGGTATCGATAATCTTTTCCCAGAAGGATAAAACAGACAAAATCATTTATCTCAGATAATCTTTTTCAAAACATTAGTGAGTGAGAGGTGAATGCGATGCTCTACCAACTGAGCTAAGGCGGCCTTTCTATGGATTTACTACTCTGAAATGGGAACAGTCAACAATTCAGCTATTCGCGTAGGTTATTATTGCAAACTAATTGCACTTTTAGAAACTTCAGTAGATTTCTCCCTAGGTTCCCCTAATTGCGACACTGGCGAGGACTCTGGGATTTCTCTCCAATTCAGAGTCCCAAGGCCTCGACAACCCCTACAATCGGGGGAAAACTCTGTGTAGCTGCCTTTGCAATCAGTGCATTGCCAAAATTTATCCAGACCCAAATCTGTCGCCCGCTTAAGCCATTTATTGGAGGCATCCAAATCCCTTTTTTCCTCTTCCTCCAATCGGGCCATTAGTCGGCACGCAAAAGATGTCTCCCTAACCTTCAAAGCAGCCTCCAAATGAACTCGGGCAGCACCCCATAAGTTAGCATTCAACATAGCCTCCCCAAGTGCAATTTGGCTCTCCGGGTGCGACCAATCCTTGGAGATAAGTTTTTCTATCTGGGGTACTATCTGAATTGGATTGTTATCTGACAGGCATCGGTTATAAATCTGGGCCAACTGATAGTGCGGGTATTTCGACCAATTTTTTTTTATCAACTTAAGGGCTTTATTTTTTTCTCCTGTATCTTCGAAAATTTCGGCTAGGTTGATACAGGTTGGAAGCCATTTGGGGGCGATTTTGTATGCCAATTTGCCAGCAGATACTCGTCCCGTTTGGTTGTTTTTCGCGGTCGCTTCGGCACATTGGAGTAATGCAATTGCAGCTCTTCGACGCGAGATAGTCTCCGCATCCAACGATTTGGTTTTTCGCAGATCCTCAAGGGCTCGAGTAGCGGACTCCCAGTCCCTGCCTTCAGTATGCAATTCATAAATTGTGTTCAAAACCCAATCTGTCTTTGGGTGAAGTGAATTCGCCCGTTCCGCTAGACGCAAAGCCTCCGCTCGGTCGCCGGATTTCTGGGCTTGAATTAATAAGCCCCTCAATCCCAGGAAAGCCGTCTCTTCCTTGGCCAACATCGCCGTAAAATAGCGTGTCGCAGCTTCCTCGTCGCCTTGGAGTTGAGCGGCCTGGGCCGACAATAACATTGTGAGAGGTGGTTGACTAAGAAGAGCGTTGGCACGGCTAGCCTGCCGTCTGGCCTCTCTGGCATCTCCCGCAGCAACCGCAACCATCCCTTGCGTTAACGCCCGATATCCCCTCTCTTCTTTAGACCTCCGATAGATCGACAGGATTTTCGCCGGGATCCTCAATAGTCCATTCGAGACAGCATATACCAGCACCCCAGCTGCCACCAAAACCGAGAATATTAGCAACAACAGGGGAATGGGCGCTACGATGCGCCAGCCTTCCCAATTAATAGTTACTTCTCCGGGAATTTTTGCTATTTCGGTCGTGATCCCAACCAATACGGCCGCGATCACAATGAAAATCATAATTCGGATCATTCAGCTGGTCCTCTAACTGAAAGTCGCAGCATCTCTCTTCTGATCCGATTTAGAGCACCATTAGCCACTTTTCTGTGTTCAGCCGCCCTCAGCCATTCCTGAAATGATGCAGCAGCCTCCTGGGGCAGATCTTTGAGCGCCGAGACTGCCCGATCGACATCCCCAACCCCTTGGGCTATCGCAAGCTCAGCCCGTGCAATAGACGCCTCAGGAGTATTTCCGGACGCGGCCGCCGATCCTGTCCGCCGGACAGTGATTAGTGAGGAAAATCTTAAAATAATTTTATCAAACCACCCATTACCTTTGGGCGCCCTCAGGGCCCGATTAGCCGCATCAGCTGCAACCGCAAAGGCTTGTCGGAGGTCAGACAACGTGGGAAAACCTGTTTTCATGAAAGGCTTAAGGATGGCCATAGCCTCTCCAATCTCAGGTCTATTTTTCGCCAACAAGAACACCGACTCCCACTCATTAGTGAACGGCACCCCTCTGGAGGCTACGAACTGCAAATTGTAGACAGCCATCATTAAAAGATTGGAACTTATGGGGATTTCAGAAGGTGAAGATTTTAACAAATTCTGATTTGCCGAGATCTGATTTTCCCAATCGACAATCTTTACTGAAAATTTTCTTATCTGTTCCTCTAAAGTTTTCAACCTTTCAAAAACCGCCCCCTCCAGACTTTCTCGTCCCGACTTTTCGGATCCAGCTTTTTCACCTCGATCATCGGACGCTCTCAGCTTTTGTAATTGCTCCTGAACAATACTGAAACGGCCCACCAAATCGGTCGCCTGGGCCAATTTAGCGCTGGCCTGATTAACGTCACTTTCCAGTTTTTTTATTCGTTTTTCCTGAGCGGAATGATCGTGTCGGAGAACATTATCCAACATCGCTCCGATACCTTGGATTTTCCTGAAATTTTCCTGGGTCTTTTTGAAGAAAATCTGCTTCAAATTGGCAATCTCATTTTCCAATTTTGACACCCGCTCAACCAAGATTCTCTCGCGTTCGAGGCCTTTGTTCGATCTGCCAATTTCCATTAGGGGCGCAACAGAAGAAGAGACCGATTTCGGAACCACGTCTCCCCAGAGGGGCCAGGTTAACCAAACCCCAAAGGGGAAAATGAAAATCCCTGCTAGAAAATATTGAACCTTTCTTACTAAATTCTTAGGCTGTTTGACTGTCGTCCGACCTACGGGGTCAGAACCATTCTGATCCCGCTCTGCCGCATCTAACATGATTTTACCTTGTACATCAGGTTCGCTCTTAAGATCGGATCCAGTTTTTTTATCTCGAGACAAAGGTTGATACCTCTAATTTAAAGGGACAGCTTTTCGTAAAACATCCAATAGAATACTTGTCTGGGGCGTATTAACGGCAATCAAGTCTTGCCAGGGAAGGAGAGAGACCGGCTCTGCGACTGCGGGAGAAAAACAGACCGCCTTTATATCTCTACATTTTTCGACGATCTCTGTCTCATGGGCAAGTTTTGCAAAAATTGCACTAGTCCTGGGTGAATAAAACATGATCGCAGCCACCTCACCTTCTTCAATTGCGGACACACCCCGCAGAGACAATTTTTTCGCTGGTTCTGCCCTGTAAACTATCTCTCTCTTCACATTCAGACCAAATTCGTTAAGAGCCTCAGTCACATCAAATCTAATGTCCTCTCCAGACAGATACATGATTTTACCCTTATCCGGTACACAAGTTTTGATCACGGTTTGAAGCAGTTTTTCGACCCCAGCATCTCCCTTAAAGACAGTGCCGAATTTATTTTTTTCCGCGGCTAAGGCGGTAGCAGTGCCCACAGCGAATACAGGTAAATCACGCTGAGGATTGCAACTGCAAAACGGATCAACTGCATTTGAACTGGTAAAAATGAGAGCTTGAATTTGAGAAAGATTGAACGCTCGAGGTTGAGAACGAATTTTAAGGAGAGGCTCCTCTATTACTTTGTATCCTTCCTTAAACAGCAGTTTTGCTAAAAAATGATTTTGCGAAGAAGGGCGCGTGACCATGATGGCCCTCTGGTTTCTAGTGCCCATCAAAGAAACCTGGTTCCGCTTTTTCAATCAGTCGCCTGGCCAACTCAATTCCGAGTGTTTCCAACTCCGAAGTTGCAGATTGAGCCTCATCACCGATCAATTCGGCACCGTCCGGGCGAACAATTAATCCCCTGAGCTTGATTGAATCTTTACTTTTGGTCGCCAGGGCTGCAATAGGCATTCTGCAGGATCCATCAAGCTCCCGCAGAAAGGAACGCTCTGCAACTGAAACCATTCGCGTAACCGGATCATCAATCTTTTCCAGCAGCTCTCTCGTCTTTTCATCATTCTCGCGGCATTCAATCCCGATAGTACCTTGACACACTGCCGGCAAAACAACATCGGGAGACAAAATAGCGGAGGCCGACTCCATTAAACCAAGCCTCTCGAGCCCTGCTGCAGCCAGTAAGGTTGCATCAAAATCTCCAGCAGTAATTCTAGCCAAACGCGTTTGCACGTTTCCACGCAAGGTTTTAACCACAATGTCAGGGCGAATATTTTTTATAATAGCCTGCCGCCTAAGCGACGCTGTCCCGAGTATCGCACCTTGGGGCAGATCGTTAATGGATTGATAACGACTTATCAAAGCATCCCGAAAATCAGACCTCGGAAGGAAAGCGGCTATGATCAGTCCGTTCGGCATAATAGTAGGAACATCCTTCATGGAATGAACAGCGATATCAGCCTCATTATCCAAGAGCGCTTCTTCAATTTCTTTTGTAAAAAGGCCCTTCCCACCAATCCGCGACAAAGCTCCAGATTGCATCCGATCACCCGAAGTTCTATAGGTTTTCACCTTTATGTCGAACTGTTCCGATTTGTAATGGGTTGTATTTTGGATCGCCGCCACCACTTTCTCAGCCTGAGCAAGAGCGAGCGGACTCCCTCGTGTTGCTATTCGTAATGCTGGGGCAGGCGGTTTGGAAGTCATAAAAAAATGTCTAGCTTGGATTAGGCTGTTAAGATACCACCATTAAAAGTTGCTCACTATTAGTGTTTTTATTCTGAAGCGTCATCAATGATTATTTTAGGCATTGAAACTAGTTGCGACGAAACAGCCGCCTCAATTGTAACAGGTGAAGGGGAAATTCTGTCCAATGTCATTTTCTCTCAGATTGAAGAACATGCACCCTATGGCGGCGTTGTCCCAGAAATCGCAGCCCGCGCGCATCTTGAGGCAATTGACTGGGTGATAGAGAAAGCTCTGAAGGACGCTCGAATAGAGTTTGATCAATTGAATGGAGTGGCCGCAACTTGCGGCCCTGGTTTAATCGGGGGTGTTCTGGTTGGCTCGATGACTGGAAAGGCAATTGCTGCAGCCCTCCAAATCCCATTTATTGCCGTTAACCATTTGGAAGGGCATGCCTTGACTGCCCGGTTAACGGATCAAATTAATTTCCCTTATCTTTTACTCCTTGCTTCTGGAGGTCACACTCAACTTATCGCGATCCATGATATAGGGTCATACGAAATAGTTGGGGGGACGATAGATGACGCTCTGGGCGAGGCCTTCGACAAAACCGCAAAAATGCTTGGGTTGGGGTTCCCTGGGGGACCAATGGTCGAGAAAACTGCTGCCCAGGGTATACTCGGAAAATATAAGCTCCCGTATCCCTTAAAAGGTAGGAAGGGAGCCAACTTCTCATTTTCAGGTCTGAAAACAGCGGTTCGGCAGAAAATAGAAGGTATGCCAGCAGGCAAAATTCCCTTTCAGGAGAAGGCAAACCTGTGCGCAGATTTCCAGAGAGTAGTGGCAGAGATAGTTGAGGACCGTACAATAAATGCGATCGAAGTTTTTAAAAAACGGTATCCGAAAGGGGGAGCACTGGTTGCTGCAGGCGGCGTAGCTGCCAATCAGGCGATCCGGTCGGCCTTAAAGAAAGCATCGTCGACTGCTAATCTTCCATTCATTGTGCCTCCCCCTTCTTTATGTACCGATAACGGCGCCATGATTGCGTGGGTTGGAATCGAACGTTTGACTCTCGGTTGCACCAATGAATTAGATTTTAAGCCACGTCCGCGTTGGCCTTTAAATGAAATTTCTCGATACCACTGAGAACTCTAATATCTCCAAAATCCCCAGACGCAGTGAGCAAATTTAGCATTTGAATGTCAAGTTTCCTAAGCTGATAGATTTAAGCTAGGGTTTAAACAATAGATATCTTCGACTAGAGGACTAAAGCAGGTGGTGCAGGTGAAATGAATATCGATAGTATCGGAATCATTGGGGCAGGTGCCTGGGGAACAGCGCTTGCTCAGGCAGTTTGCAACGCTGGTAACCATACAATTTTATGGGCTCACGAGCGGGAAGTCGCAGACTCCATAAACAAAAAGCGGATAAATGATATCTATCTGCCAGGTATCACTCTTAATCCGGCGATCCGTGCCACCACAGTTATAGAAGAAGCAGCAGAATCTGATGTCGTTCTTCTAGTGACCCCAGCCCAATTTCTTCGGGGGGTTACAGAAACGCTTGCGCCCATTCTGAGCAGAAGCACGCCAATTGTAATCTGTGCCAAGGGAATAGAACAAAACACCGGGGCGCTTATGTCGGAAATCGCATCCGAAACTCTGGGTGGTCGAGAAATCGCTGTTTTATCAGGGCCAACCTTTGCAGTGGAAGTGGCTAAAGGCCTCCCAACTGCAGTGACGATCGCCTCCAAAGATCCCGCTTTTGGAGAAGCATTTGTTCGCGCAATCGGTACTCAAACACTGCGTCCTTATCAGTCCCAAGACGTTATCGGGGCCGAAATAGGGGGTGCTGTCAAGAATGTCTTGGCGATCGCTTGCGGAATTGCCGAGGGCAGGGGGTTCGGAGACAATGCACGCGCGGCCCTAATAACAAGGGGCCTATCAGAAATGACCCGCCTTAGTCTGGCCAAAGGGGGGAAAGCAGAAACAATGATGGGATTAAGCGGCTTGGGAGATCTGACGCTAACATGCACAAGCCCCCAATCAAGGAATTACTCTCTGGGCATCGCGTTGGGAGAAGGCCAAAGCTTAGAGTCAATAACAAGCAGCCGCCACTCAGTCGCAGAGGGTGTGTTTTCAGCTGCCGCAGTCGGCACGCTTGCCTCAAAGCTCAGAATTGAGATGCCAATCTCAGAGGGAATTGATGCCATAGTCAATAAAGGATCCAGTGTGGACGGGATTATAGAGGCATTGTTAGCGAGGCCTTTTCGGGAAGAGAGAGATCCTCGTCGATAAAAGCGCTCAACGGGGTAAGGAGAGAAGGATGCAATATTGGCTGTTTAAATCAGAGCCGGGTGCCTGGTCTTGGAACGACCAAGTAAAGAAGGGAACAGAGCATTGGGATGGTGTCAGAAATTATCAAGCCAATAACAACATGAAGGCTATGAAAATGGGGGATAAGGGCTTCTTCTATCATTCAGTGAATGAGAAGCAGATCGTCGGTGTGGTCGAAATTGCAAAGGAACACTACCCAGATCATACGGACCCAAGTGGGCGCTTCGGGATGGTGGACATCAAAGCCCTGTACCCCGTCGAGAGACCGGTAACCCTTGCAGAGATCAAGGCAGAGCCAGAATTGTCCGAGTTAGCCCTCGTCAGGCAATCCAGACTATCTGTTGTGCCCGTCTCGGGACGAGAATGGAAAGTTATATGTAAAATGGCTGGGGTAAAGCCTTAGAACATGCGTGAATATGGTGATGATCCGAAGATAGATGACAAGGGACCAGGAACTATCCTGTGCCCATTTAACGAACTCGATGATCCGGGGGCGAAGGGTTTCAGAGTTGGCCGAAGGCCAAGGATTTTCGTGGTACGCGTCGGCGCTAATGCCTACGGGTATATCAACCTTTGCCCGCATCAAGGAACACCCCTTGATTGGAAACCAGATGCCTTTTTAACGGTCGAGGAGGACGCGATAATGTGTGCAACTCATGGTGCGTTATTTGATATCGAAGATGGAAAATGCACATGGGGGCCTTGCCTGGGGATGAGACTCGCATCCGTTCCTATTACTATCGAGGATGGTCTAATAAAGCTGGAAAATTAATACCCGCTAAAATAGGATCTCTTTCAACGCACCAATTGTCACTTGCGTTTGCCTATTGGAAGTAATTGAAAACCCTTAGCCCCCGGTACTAAAAACTGAAGATCAGTCATGAGGGACCACAGAATGTTCCTGCACAAAATGGGCATCCAAATTTATCCAATCATGCCGCATGCAGACTGAAGGCCCATAAAAAGTTTTCCAACCGATGCTCAATCTTGCTTAGCAGCCACTGTTTAGCCATAGTTGACGAAGCCTAAAATCAAGTCTTTCAAAAATGGGAGCTCGAGATGTCCAAAAACGATCTATACCCTGTTCCAACCGAGTGGGCACAAAAGGCATGGGCCAACAATCAAAAATATCTTGAAATGTATCAGTCTTCGATTGACGACCCCGTGCAATTCTGGGGTGAGCATGGAAAGAGGATCGACTGGATAAAACCCTATAGCAATGTCAAAGACGTTTCCTACGCTCCCGAAGATGTCCACATCAGATGGTTTTACGATGGTACCTTAAATGCCTCAGCGAATTGTCTGGACCGACACTTGGACTCAAAAGGTGACAAAGTCGCGATCATTTGGGAAGGCGACGAGCCAGATCAGGAGAAGCGTATCACCTATCGGGAACTTCATCGAGAGGTCTCTAAATTTGCCAATGCCATGAAAACGCTGGGCATAAAAAAGGGGGATCGCGTTACAATTTATTTGCCGATGATACCGGAGATTTCAGTTGCGGTACTGGCTTGCGCGCGCATTGGAGCTATTCATTCTGTGATATTTGGCGGTTTCTCGCCCGAGGCAATAGCCGGTCGAATTCAAGATTGCGAATCAGAGTTTGTAATTACATCTGACGAAGGTGTCCGAGGCGGAAGGGCCATCCCGCTCAAAGCAAATACTGATGCGGCTTTGGAGCAGTGTCCTGGGGTAAAGAATTGCATCGTCGTCGCCCGGACTGGAAATCCTATCAATTGGGTCGAAGGACGTGATGTTTGGTGGCATGAAATTATGGAGGATGCCTCGCCTAATTGCCCCCCTGAAGAAATGAATGCGGAAGACCCCCTATTTATTCTTTACACCTCGGGTTCCACAGGAAAACCAAAGGGCGTACTTCACACAACCGGCGGATACATGGTTTATGCCTCCATGACGCATCAATATGTTTTTGATTATCACGAAGGGGATATTTATTGGTGCACTGCAGACGTAGGTTGGATTACGGGTCATTCCTACATCCTCTATGGTCCGTTGGCTAACGGAGCGACAACTCTGATGTTTGAGGGAGTGCCAACATATCCCGACTCTTCCCGTTTCTGGCAAGTTTGCGATAAACACAATGTAAATATTTTTTATACGGCGCCAACGGCTCTTAGAGCATTAATGCGGGAAGGTAATGCTCCCGTCCAATCGACAAGCCGCAAGTCAATAAGACTTCTGGGTACCGTGGGGGAACCCATAAATCCTGAAGCCTGGAAATGGTATCACGAGGTCGTGGGCGAGAGCACCTGCCCGATAGTAGATACGTGGTGGCAAACAGAAACAGGTGGGATTTTGATTACTCCTTTGCCCGGAGCCACAGCCCTTAAACCTGGCTCTGCAACAAGACCATTTTTTGGGATCCAACCCGCTTTGGTAGATGCTAACGGTGAGATCTTAGAAGGCGCTTGCGAAGGAAACTTGGTAATTAGGCATAGCTGGCCAGGTCAAATGAGAACTGTCTTTCGTGATCACAATCGGTTTGTAGAGACATATTTCTCGACTTACAAAGGGAATTATTTCACCGGTGATGGTTGTAGGAGAGATGAAGATGGGTACTACTGGATTACCGGAAGAGTAGACGACGTCATAAACGTTTCAGGCCACAGGATCGGCACTGCAGAAGTGGAAAGCGCACTTGTAGCACATAGCCAAGTAGCCGAGTCGGCGGTCGTCGGGTTCCCCATGATATAAAAGGACAAGGAATTTACGCTTACGTAACCCTCATGCAGGGCGAAGAACCGTCAGATGGCTTGAAGCACGAACTTGTTCAATGGGTGCGTCGCCAGATTGGTCCAATCGCAAGCCCTGATGTTATACAATGGGCACCCGGCCTTCCGAAAACCAGATCGGGAAAGATAATGCGCCGAATATTACGCAAAATAGCTGCCGAAGAGTTCCACGATCTTGGGGACACGACCACCCTCGCTGATCCCTCGGTTGTTGAGGACCTAATGGCAAACCGCTAAGAGGAACGGATGTCAGGACCTTCAGCCATTAATCACGTCGATCATTAAAAATCGATACAGCGTCCGTTCTTTTCCCAGTCCCCGAACCTTGTCGGATCCGGACCCTGACGTCCACCCACTTCTTTCTGAGCTGTGGACGGCGAGTTCGGATTTTTCTCTGATGTGGCCGTTTGGTCTTTTTTAGTTTTGTTCATTCTCTTTATCTAATGGCGATTTTTAAAAACACAAGTCATCGGCTATAGAATATTATCTTGTAGATTCACCTCAAGCTGCCCAAGTATGGGAAGGAATTATTAGAAGTTAATTGAATGAATTATCTCCGCACAGGAATTTTGCTCTCTGCGTTGACCGCATTATTTCTCGCAATTGGTGCACTTATTGGCGGTGAGGTGGGCATGATTATCGCTCTAGGCATCGCCCTTTGTATGAACGTATTTGCGTTCTGGAATTCAGATCAAATGGTGCTCTCTATGTATGGTGCGAGAGAAATCTCTGGGGCCGATGCCCCAAATTATTACAGGTTGGTGCAACAACTCGCTAGCTCTGCAAACTTGCCAATGCCAAGGGTTTACTTGATTGACAACGATCAACCAAACGCGTTTGCGACTGGTAGGAGCCCGGAGAAAGCGGCCGTGGCAGCGACGACAGGGCTTTTGCGTCTACTAACCCACGAAGAGATTGCTGGCGTGATGGCCCATGAATTAGCTCATATAAAGAATAGAGACACATTGGTGATGACGATTACGGCGACAATAGCCGGTGCCATCTCAATGTTAGCGAACTTCGCGTTCTTTTTTAATTCAGGCAGTCGAAATAATGGGCTTGGTTTTATCGGAACTATCTTAATCATGATCTTAGCACCTCTAGGGGCAGCATTAGTGCAAATGGCCATTTCTCGCACTCGCGAATACTCTGCAGATGCAGAGGGTGCCTCAATTTGCGGGCATCCGATGTGGCTTGCCAGTGCTCTTGCCAAGTTGGAACAAGGCTCTCACAGTATCAGCAATGAGAAAGCGGAGGCCAACCCAGCTACGGCCCATCTCTTCATCGTAAACCCACTGCATGGAAGATCTATGGACAATCTTTTCTCGACACATCCCAACACTCAAAATCGAATTGCGGCTCTGAAGAGCCTTGCCGGGCAGAGGCATGGCCCCTGGGGCTGATTTCAAGATCTTGGATCCAAACAAAAACCAGGAATCTGATCTTACCAGCGGCAAGGAAGAGCTTGACTCAGGGGTTAGATCCCGAGAGACGGCCCTCACTATCTTAACCGAAATTGGCGTTCGCGGCCTCACCCTTGATGAGGCGATTTTACAAAATCAATATTTTTCTAGCCTGCCCCGCCGAGACAGAGCCTTCGTTCACTTATTAGTTCTGACAGTGCTCCGAAGGCAAGGGCAGATGGACGCGTTGATCAAATCTTACCTTAAGCGGCCACTTGAAAAACGCGCCTTCCAGGTTTTGATAATACTTCGGCTTGCCGCCGTGCAATTGCTATTCTTGGGCACGCCTGCTCACGCGGTTGTAAATATATCTGTCGCGATGTGCAGGAGATTTCCGGGTCACAAAGGCTTTGTAAACGCGGTCCTGAGACGGATGTCAGAAGATGGGAAGCAGCGACTCAAAAAAATTGATATCCGCCTGAATACGCCGAAATGGATGTACCGAAGTTGGTTGGAACAGTTTGGCGATTCCACGACGCGAGAAATTTTGGAAACACATGTTCAGAATGCTCCCTTGGACATAACAGTATCAGAGAACCCAAAGGTCTGGGCGGACAAGCTTGGCGGTGCCATTTTATTTGAAAACACCGTGCGCCTAGAATCGACGGGAAACGTAAGTGACCTGCCAGGTTACAAAAATGGCGACTGGTGGGTACAGGATTTTTCAGCATCGCAGCCTGCTCGACTTCTTTTGTCCTTACTACCGAATAGAGGCAAGGGTGCTGAAATCCTCGATCTCTGTGCGGCTCCTGGCGGCAAAACAGCCCAGTTAGCCGCGGCAGGTGCTATCGTCACAGCGGTCGACAGCTCCCCCAAAAGGCTCTCTATCCTCAGAAAAAATATGGAAAGGCTGCGGTATAAAATTAAAATCGCGCATTCAGATGCAAGAAAATACAAGCCAACGCTTACACCAGCTGGAATTTTGTTGGACGCCCCTTGCTCTGGGACCGGGACCATTCGACGCAATCCCGACATCCTTCTGAACAAAAAGCCGACCATTGTAACGAGAATGGCCGCATTACAACTAGAACTCGCACTCGCGGCCGCCAACCTCCTAAAACCCGGCGGAGTTCTGATGTACAGTGTCTGCTCCCTTCAAGCCGAAGAGGGGGAGATGGTTATCGAGAAAGTTCTTAGAGAACATTCCGGGCTAAAAGCTATTTCTTTGGAGATAGGCGACTGGGGGGTGCCCGTGAAACTTGGTCGGAAACATATCGGATATAGAATTGTACCAAACACCAAAATTGATAAAGGTGGTATTGACGGATTTTTTCTAACCGCACTTCAAGTACAATGAGGTATCCGCAAACGTTAGCCGCCAGCGACATTATTTAAAACATTACAAAACTTTTAAAGGTCTCAAATATCGCGGTCAAACTCTCGATACCGTCTCAGCGATATGAACTCGAACCCGCATAATCGATGGCCAGTGAATCCAATGAAGATCGGAGATTTTTTGCTATAAATACATTTCAACCTATAAAGAATTTTGATACCTCGATACTATGTCTCTAGGAACTCGGGAGTCGTTCATGGGTAAGTCTCAGGTCTTAATCGCACCATCTATTCTTTCAGCAGATTTCTCAAAACTTGGATCGGAAATTACAGCGATGGAAGAAGCCAATGCTGATTGGATACACGTTGATGTGATGGACGGACATTTCGTTCCGAATATTACCATTGGACCGGATGTTATAAGGGCACTCCGATCGAAAACATCTTTGCCATTCGATGTACATCTAATGATATCGCCCGTAGATCCCTATATCCCGGCCTTTGCGGAAGCAGGAGCAGATATTATTACAATTCATCAAGAGGCAGGTCCCCACCTTCACAGATCTTTGCAATTGATTAAATCTTTGGGAAAAAAGCCTGGGGTTTCGCTGAATCCATCCACATCACCGCAGACCCTTGAGTCCGTTCTAGATGTTGTCGATTTGATCCTAGTCATGTCTGTTAACCCGGGCTTTGGCGGACAGTCATTTATTGAGAGTCAGATCAAAAAAATCCAAATATGTCGTCAGATGATTGAGAGCAGCGGTAGGCACATCGACCTCGAAGTGGACGGCGGCATAACGAGCGAAACAGCAGCCCGCGCGATTGAAGCTGGCGCAAACGTTATTGTAGCTGGGACGGCAAGTTTCAAAGGTGGTCCAGATTGTTACAAAGATAATATTAGCAGTTTGCGAGAAAATTGACTTGTTACCCCCTATTGATCACTCCGCCAGAGAGACTAAGAGGAAATTCTGAAGGATGCGCCCACATTGGTTAGCTGGAGGGCTCCAGAGACGTTTTGCGAGAATCTCATTAGTCCGGATTTGTTTCCTATTTCTTCAGCCTACCTTTCGAACCTCGATATACGGTCTCTCCCTAGGTAAAAGCCCAAAAACAACCAGAAATTTCTCGCCACCCATATTAGCACATTGGCCAGGTGATGCGGGAAGGGGAGCGACTATACTCGATGGAGATTTTGAGCTAGCTGGGAAGGCCATATTGGAAACAGATACTCCTTGGCGAGTCAGCACCGCCTCAGCCCGCTGGAGAGCTAAAGTGGCACAATTTGACTGGCTTTCCGACCTCCATGCTTTAGGTACTCATTCAGCAAGAGAAAGAGCGCGCCGCCTGATAATCAAATGGATTGAAACTGATGGAAATTGGAATTCTATTACTTGGAGATCCAGTGCCTTAGCAAGTAGGCTGGCTAATTGGATAAGGCATTCAGAATTTTTTCTGGTAGGCAGTGATGAAAGTTTTCGGGGAACCTTCATTTCCAGCCTTCGGCGCCAGGCGAGGCACTTGGGAAGGATTGCTCCTTTTTCCCCGCTTGGAACCGAAAGGATTATAAATCTTAAAGGTCTAATTTTCACCGACATTGCTCTGAACGAGGGGGCCAGGCTCGAAAAATTAGGCCTAAAACTTGTCTTAGAGATTCAAAAACTAATTTTACCAGATGGATTCAATGCGGAGCTTAATCCCTCCCAACAACTGGTCCTTTTAAGAGATTTGATTGATATCAGAGAGTCATATTTTGCGCTCCAGATAACGCCTCCCGAGCAACTCACAAACGCGATACAGGAAATGGCGCCTATGCTAAGGTTTTTCCGGCACGGAGACGGAATGTTGGCCCTTTTCAATGGGGGAGTTGAAGAAGAAGGCTGGCTCATTGATGTTGTTCTTGAGAGGGCCAATGCGGCTGGGAAACCACCCGCATCTGCCGCGATCTCTGGGTTTGAGCGTTTGCAGGTTAACCGCACTCTCGTATTAATGGATACGGGAAAGTCGACAACTACTGGGCCGGATAGAAATGCCCATGCTGGAGCTTTAAGCTTTGAATTAAGTGTTGGAAAAGAGAGGCTCATTGTAAATTGCGGCGCACATATGGGCGATAGCAAAGACTGGCGTCTTGCGCAAAGAACGACCGCTGCTCATTCAACTGTTTCCGTAGAGAATATAAATTCGGCAGAAATTATTCGATCGGGTGGCTTAGGTAACCGCCCGAGAAATACCGAATGCAAACGTCAGGAGCGTGATGGTCAGATTTGGATCGACGCAGAACATGACGGGTACAAACCAACTTTTGGATTACTGCATCGGCGTCGGTTACACCTGAACTCTTCAGGCAATGTCCTTAGGGGCGAAGACACAGTATCAGGGAGGTCAGGTCTTAAATTTACAGCGAGATTCCATTTGCATCCTGGAGTTAGAGCCTCTTTAGTTAATGATGGACGGGCGGTATTGCTCCGACTACCTGCCGGAGGGGGCTGGAGATTTCAGGCCCAAGGAGGCGCAATCAATTTACAGGAAAGTGTTTATTTGGGTGCCGGAGATCGGGTAAAAAGGACGCATCAAATAATAGTATCAGCCGCGACCGGATATGGTGATAATCCGCTGAAGTGGATGCTGTCGAAGGTTTAAAATAGCCTTTGGTCTCATATGGCTTTTGGGTTAGGAACGACAGCTTTGTGACTGGCTCTTACCTCAGGCCACAACGATTGATCGAAATTATGCGGAAGATTAGGGATGTTTATTTTAAACATTCTCAATTAATTGTTGATCTTCCTGAAGTTTGATTTACGCAACGAATATCGGAATTTGGGGACAGGAATGATGAAAATCCATAATGGAAAAGTCCTCGCTTGGGGATACCTTCTACTATGCAGTAGCGCCGCCTTTATCCCACTTTCCATAGCCCCGATTACGGCAGTGACCGCATTGATGGTTTTTTGGGTTTCAAAAAAGCCAGGTTTACTGAAATGCAGTCAGATGAGCACAACCTGGATTCTCATTGCGCTTATCGGATGGATGATCTTTGGCTTATGGTGGTCCGCGGATTTCCAGCTTGGCCTCAAGAAATTGCCTCGGCTGATTATCATTCTAGTCTTGGGTGTAGGAATAATCGCGGCAGCTCTTCGTTTAACTAATGCCGAAAGGGGCGAATTAAAAAAATATATTTTGCCGGGCTTCCTTATCCTTTTAACAACAATCTCTATTGGTCTCCTTTTCAAAAAACTCGGATTATTGGAGTTCTTTATGGGCACCAATGCCAGTGCCGTGGGACCAGAAACGGATGCCTCTAGTTTTAACCGCGGCACAACGGTCCTTGTTCTATGCCTTTTACCTACATTACTGATGACGATCAAAAACCCCTGGGGGCGATTTGGGATTTTAATCCTTTCGGGATTGCCACTCATTCTTACAGACAGCAATGCCGCAATTCTTGGCTTTTTGGCCTCTTTAGTGACCTTGGGCCTGTGCAAAATAGTGCCAAAAATCGGATTTTATGCTACTTTCACATGTTTAATTATCTACGCTTTGACCGCTCCCGCACTGCACCAAATTGACTCCGATTTAAATATAAACGAAACCAAGTTTCTATTCTCACCTTTAAAAGTTTCCAACTTTCCCAAAAGCGCGAAACACCGGATCGTAATTTGGGATTTTGCATCAAAAAAAATCCTTGAACGCCCAATTCTAGGTTGGGGCTTTAACACCTCCCCTGGGATTGCCAAAAACGAGGACAGTTCTGCCTTTGGCGGCCATTTGCCTCTCCATCCCCACAACGCGGTTCTTCAAATTTGGCTCGAGTTAGGATTGATCGGGGTATTACTCTTTATTTCACTCTTGGTTGCCGTCGCCTGGAGGTTGAGATATTTCAATCCATGGCCAGACCGTGGGATTTGTGTCGCATTCCTCGTAAGCTCTTTTTCCATGAGCTCTGTAGCTTACGGAATCTGGCAGACCTGGTGGATTTCAGCATTGTTCTTTTCTACCGCACTGTTGATTGCAACGCTTCCCAGAGGAGACAGAGTAGAAGATGGCAAGTGATCAAAGTTTTTTTCATACTCACACTTTTTGTTTCATGAACTAGTTTGGATGATCTGTGCAGAGGGCGACCTCGAGAAAAGGCCAAAAATGAAAATTTTGGTATTAGGCGCGAGTGGATTTATCGGACAAGCGATTTGTGCAGCCAGCGAAGCGCTTAATGTTGAAATTATCAGATGCCAGAGACAAAGGGGCCACGGTGAGCATTTTGAGGTCCGGACTTTAGCGGATATTCGAGACACCAAAGGCCTATCAAGAGTCATGGAGGGTTGCGAAACAGTAATCCACCTTGTGGCTCACACAGGCAACCATGGGGCCAATCTCAATCAGTCTATCGAGACCTTCCAAGGAATTAATGTCCTTGGGACTCAATCCGTCATCAAAGCCGCAAAAGAAACCAAAATAAAGCGCATTGTTTTTATGAGTTCCATCAAAGTTAACGGCGAAGAAACCAAGAATGGGGCATTTACCGAGAAAAGCCCGCCGGAACCTGAAGACATCTACGGACAAACCAAATTCAACGCTGAATCCATTCTGAGACATCAGTGTGATAGCTCAGGTATTGAATGGGTAATTTTACGTCCGCCACTTGTATATGGGCCAGGAGTAAGGGGGAATTTCAGGGCTCTAATCAAACTTAGTAATTCCGGTCTACCCCTTCCTCTTAGCCGGAAATCAGGCAATAAGCGAAGCATGATTGCCTCCCGAAACTTGGCATCAGCCACCCTTTTAGCGTCTACGCACCCAAAGGCTGCAAGAAAAGTTTTTCTAGTGAGAGACGGACTGGACATTTCCACAGGCGAGCTCGTGGCTAGGATACGCTCCGAGCTAGGAAAGCCCGCCCATCTTGTTCCAATTCCGCCTAATCTAATGCGCGGTTGCTTAGCATTCCCCGGCGCAAGCAGCTTGGCACGGCGGATTTATGGTTCTCTGACAATCGATGACAGCTATATTAGAGAAAGGCTTGGATGGGAACCTCCCGTCACTCTAGACATGGCGCTTAAAGAGACTGTGAATGAGTGGCTTGCGGCGCAAACCTGACACGGTCGGCCCTTTCCATTTCAAAGAACGCTGATCTCTTTATCCCCTTTGGGAAGTCAGTACTGATTGGTCGAAGTTTCCGCAATATTAATTTTTCTAAAAACTCCAACGAATATTTGAAAAATATTGCCTTCGCATTATAAACCAGGCGATCACATTTTTGGTCCAGAGTACAAATCGGGATCATAAGTAAAAATTAGATATCCGCGGCACGCGAGGAAATAGAGAACAAAACAGATGAGTATTGATAGAGCCTTAATTTCCGTATCCGACAAAACCGGCCTGGCAGATTTAGGGCTGTTTCTAAAACAACATGGCGTAGAGATCATTTCGACGGGCGGGTCGGCCCAGTTCCTGAGAGAAGCAGGCGTCCCTGTAACAGAGGTCAGTGATCATACTGGATTTCCCGAAATTATGGACGGCAGAGTAAAAACTCTGCACCCGAAAGTTCATGGGGGACTGTTAGGAAAAAGAGACTCAGAAGCCCACAGAAAAGCGATGGATCAAAACGATATCCATCCTATAGACCTTCTGATTGTAAATCTTTATCCATTCGAGAGCACCGTTTCCAAAGGCTCAGATTTTGAAACCTGCATTGAAAATATTGATATCGGGGGACCCGCGCTAATCCGAGCTGCAGCGAAAAATCATCAGAGTGTGACTGTAGTCACCCATCCAGATGATTATGAGATCATAATGACAGAAATGAGAGAGAATTCGGGGAGCACCACCCCAAAGACCCGCCGGCGATTGGCGGCGGCCGCTTTCGCAAGAACAGGAGCCTACGATGCGGCTATTAGTGGCTGGTTCTCAAACCAAACAGGTGAGAGGTTTTTACGACACTTCTCGCTGGGAGGGGAGAGGGCAGAAATTTTGCGGTACGGTGAAAACCCACATCAAGAGGCTGCCTTTTATCGTGGTGGGATCCCCCGCCCAGGGGTTGCCTCCGCCAAACAACTTCAGGGAAAAGAACTGAGTTACAACAATCTCAATGACACCGATGCGGCATTCGAGTTGGTTGCAGAGTTTGAGCAGCCCGCCGTCGCAATTATTAAGCACGCCAATCCCTGTGGGGTGGCCGAGGCAGGGAACATCTCCGAAGCCTATAAACTTGCTTTGAAATGCGACCCCGTCAGCGCTTTCGGTGGAATCATTGCCATGAATAGGCCTCTAGATGCAGCCACCGCTGAAGAAATGTCAGAATTATTCCTAGAAGTCATCATTGCTCCTGAGATCGAACCCGAGGCGCTGAGACTTTTAGCCAAGAAGAAAAACCTCAGAGTTCTAGAAAGCGGCATGATGCCGGATCCTACGACGCAAGGGTTAGTCGTAAAACCGCTTTCAGGAGGTTTTTTACTTCAGAGTCGAGACAATGCACGCATCACCGCTGCTCAATTAACCTCAGTCACCAAACGGAGCCCAACTCCTCAAGAATTGGAGGATCTGTTATTTGCTTTCTCAGTTTGCAAGCATGTCAAATCAAACGCGATTGTATATGTAAAAGGCCGTGCGACCGTGGGGATCGGAGCAGGTCAAATGAGCAGAGTGGACTCATGTCGTATCGCGGCGCAAAAGTCTACCGATGCTGCGAAAGCAGCCGGAGAAGAGATGCCCTTAGTGAAGGGTTCGGTGGTAGCGTCAGATGCATTTTTTCCTTTTGCTGATGGTTTAATAGCCGCTGCCGATGCAGGTGTGACAGCAGTTATTCAGCCAGGCGGTTCCATTCGGGATGACGAGGTTATTGCAGCTGCCGACGAGCGTAATTTAGCGATGGTCTTCACAGGAACGCGCCATTTTCGTCATTAGCACTTCAATCTTAGAGAAATTAGCCATTGAGAAAACGCTCACCATTCCACCCCCCCAGCGTTGATTTGTCATGCGTCGAGATTGCTTCGAAGAGCTGATGATCTGCGATCTTTAGAGAAGGATTCTCAATAGCGGACAAAAGCCCTTTGGGCACTCCTTAAAGTGAGCACCACCTAAACATCGTGGGACGGCCAATCCAATGGTCACAAGGAAAGTCTGTCAATTCATGGTCATGCCCAAAAGGGGTTAGATATGGCTCTCAGGATAGAGTTTATAACGGCTCAGCACTCAATACTTCGATGCCAAAGGATACAGGTTCCTCCTGTCCGCGGCTCCGGAGGCAGAACTTTTAACCACAAGGACTATGATGTCCGAGGGCCAAGCCCCGACTTACCCGCTGAGTCCACGCCGATCTGGAAAACACTGAAGGCTGGGCTTATGATCCAGATAAAAATCCGAGCCAAACGATCAATGTATATTTATGACCAAAGCATTTGAAAAGTTCGTTTCAGAAATTAGCCTCATTCTGACCCAGGACGACAATCCCCCTGGCAGGGAGGCCGTTAGAGCCAAATTAGAAATTCTGCTGTCCGATGAGCATTTTATCAGCGGCTACTGCGGCCCAGAAGCAAAAAGTGGCGCCAATCTTCTTTTCCAACACCCATCTCTGGGATTCCAAATTCTTTCCTACATTATGGACCAGCCTCTGGATGGGGGTATTCACGATCACGGCTCTAGCTGGGCTATTTACGGTCAAGCAGTGAAATGGACTGAAATGACAGACTGGCTCAGAACCGATGATTTTAGCCAATCAGGAAAAGCAGACCTGGAGATCGCCAAAACCTACAGGCTGCAGCCAGGAATGGCAGGAATTTTCCAAAATGGCGCCATCCACTCAATTCGTTATCCGGGGGGTTCCCGGTTCATTCGAATAACGGGCTGCGATCTATCCACAATCCCGCGAGGTCGCTACGACGTTCGTAAGGGAACAGTGAGGATAGAGCAGCGCCCAAATTTCGATGGCTCAGAAAATAAATAAATTTGGTTTAGAAAATCATCCGATCAGCCGATTTGATCCGGAAAATGAGCTGCATGATTTTCCAGATACCAGTCCGCAATCTGCTCGCGTTTAGGGAACCAAACATGATCCCACCTTTTCATATAAGACAGAAAATCGCTCAAGGCTCGGATCCTGTAGGGCTGTCCGATAACATGGGGGTGCAGGCCCAGGTTAAAGATTCGCATGCTTTTTTGCCCCTCCTGATAGAGAACATCAAATTGCTCTCTAAGAGCGGCAAGCCCCTGCTCAAGGGTCATTCCTCCGCGCGCGAACATGTTAAAATCATTAACATCGTTAGAATACGGAATGGCCACCAATGGATGGGCCTTGGTTCTAATAAGATACGGTTGATCATCATTTAAAAAGTCGCAAAAGAAACTTATTCCATTTTCAGCGAGGATCTCTGGGGTCTCAGAAGTCGGCCTGAGGGATGAGGACAACCATCCACGAGCCGGGCGCCCAACAACGTCGTTATAAGTAGAAAGGACCCGAAGGATTACCTCCCTTTCTTTATGGGGGTCATCTGCATAATCAGTCAGGATATCGTTCTGCGCCCAGTTGTGTGGAACAATTTCCCACCCGCGCTCAAGGATGGCATCAACGATCCGGCGACGCTTAAGGGCGATCATAGCATTCATGGTACATGACGCCGGGATGCCAGCTTTGTCCAGAACGTCAATGACACGCCAGACTCCTACACGTTGCCCGTATTCGCGCCAGGTCCAGTTGACATAATCTGGAACGTCGCCCGGCAATGGAAATGGAATGCTAGCCGGCCCACCGGGATAGAGGGGCGCTTTCTGATCCCGTGTAAGCCACCAATATTCTAAATTTATCGTTATGATAACGGCGAGATGTTTACCGTCCGGCCACTTTAAATTGTTCCGATCTGGCAAAGCTGAATAATTATAATCCATCCCAATTCTCCGAAACGACAGATCCGTCGCGACACTGCGAAAACACTCTAAGAAGATTTAAATAACGGGAACCGATTTTTCTATCGCCCTACGAATCTTTTGAGTGGCCACAACCAACATAGGCAATTCAAGTGAGGGCACCGACTTCAGTTCGCGTATCAAGGAGCGGAATTCCGAAATGATACCGCTGTTCCCACCCATCCATCGGTCGAGAAGTTCATTATTGCCCTCACTTTGGACCGAATTTTTTACCAGCTTTCTGGTCAACTCCACCTGGGCAGCATTCAGGTCTTGAGTAAGTCCCAACACCGCTGAGTTCTTCCATTCATCGCCATCCGCCAAATTTCCAGCCACCCTCATTAACCAGCTAATACCAAACCTAGAACCCAGCGTGTAATAAAGATTGGCGACTGTGCCTATCTCCTTTTTACAATCGACCGCTATGTCTACCATGTCACAAGCCGATGTAAGTGGGGCCAGTTTAGCTATATTTTCAGCAAGCCCCGAGGGTACATTCTTCTCTCTGAAGTTTCGCACCATTCTATTCCGCAAATCGGAAATTTCTTTAACAAGAACCTTATCAAGGTCTGAAAAGAGCTTTGAGACGGGATCTTTGTAAACAGCGACGACTTCGTCAATCATACCTGATGACTTCCCATTGACTATGAACCATTCGGTAACATGCTCTATTAATCTTATAATCTGCATGTGCATTTCAGACTGTGTCTCTGCAGCCACAGAGTTATCTAATTCTTCAATTGACGACCAAAAACGGGAGAGACCAAAGATCTGACGGCAGATAAAATAAGCACGGGCAACCTCTGCCGGCGGAACCCCGGTTCTTTCCTGTAACGTGCAGACAAAACTTGGACCCGTCCTATTAATCAGAGTATTCGCTGCATAGGTGGCGATAATCTCTCTGCGCAAAGGGTGATTTTTTATGTAATTTTTAAACCTACTCTGAAGTGGCGAAGGAAAATATAAAGGCAAATTCTTGGCGAGATAAGGGTCTTCCGGCAATGAGCTTTCAACAATGTCCTGAAATAAGGCATTCTTTGAATAAGTTAAAAGAACAGCAAGTTCCGGTCTGAAAAGGCCTCCTCCCATTGCCCTGCGCTGATCTATTACTGAATCTTCGGGCAAAAACTCAACGTAGCGGTTTAACTCCCCAGACTCCTCTAGGGATTTTATTAATTTCTTGTGCCCAGTCACCATCTGAGCACTCTGATGCTCAGCATTGGTAAGAGCCATGGATTGACGATAATTATCCATCAACACTAGCTTTGAGACCTCAACGGTCATCGATTTTAAAAGTGAGTCCCGATTTCTTTTAGTAAGTTTTTTCTTAGAAATTAGGTCATTCAGTAGAATCTTGATATTCACTTCATGGTCTGAACAATCGACGCCAGCGGAGTTGTCAATAAAATCGGTATTTATTTTTCCTCCTTTTTGGGCGAACTGGACACGACCAAGTTGAGTTATCCCTAGGTTTGCCCCCTCACCTATTATCGAGGCCCCAACTTCATCGGCATTGACGCGGATCGAATCATTGACCCGATCGCCCACATCCAAATTTGTCTCAGAGGATGATTTTATGTACGTGCCGATGCCGCCAAACCAAATCAAGTCTACTTTTGCTCCAAGAATCACCCGTATCAATTCATCGGGAGTAATAGTATTTCCTTTCCGAAGTTTAAATATCTTCCGCATCTCGGGGCTGATATTTATAGATTTTACCGAACGTTCGAATACTCCACCTCCCTTGGAGATGAGGTCCATTCTGTAATCTGACCACCTCGACTTAGCCTTACCAAATAGCCGCTTACGTTCCCTGAAGGATGTCTCCGGGTCCGGGTCCGGATCAATAAAAATATGGAGGTGGTTAAATGCGGCGAGAAGTTTTGTATGGGGCGAATAGATAAGACCATTACCGAATACATCGCCCGACATATCTCCTATCGCAACACAACTAAAATCTTGTTCCATTGGATCGGAGCCAATCTCTCGAAAATGCCTCCTGACAGACTCCCAAGCACCTCGCGCGGTTATGCCCATAGCCTTATGATCATAGCCTTGCGACCCTCCTGATGCGAACGCATCGCCCAACCAAAAGCCGTATTTGCTTGAGATTTCATTGGCAATATCGGAAAAAGTCGAAGTCCCCTTATCCGCCGCTACAACTAAATAAGGGTCATCCCCGTCTCGCCTAACAACCATCGGAGGCGGAACCACCCGGCCGTTTTCAATGTTATCCGTAACATCCAATAACCCCGAGACAAAGATTTTATAGCAGTCTATTCCCTCTCGAAGAATGGCATCTCGATCATGGGTCCCGGGTAAATTCTTTACAAAAAACCCACCCTTGGCTCCGACCGGTACAATCACAGAGTTCTTGGTCATTTGGGACTTCATAAGGCCCAAGATCTCATCTCGGAAATCCTCTTTACGATCGGACCATCGCAATCCCCCACGTGCCACTAAGCCTCCCCTAAGATGAATTCCATCAACCCGAGAGGAATGGACAAAAATTTCGCGAAAAGGTCGCGGTAAGGGAAGGTTGTCGATTTTTTTACTATCCAGTTTGAGTGCCAGGCAGGGCCTCGGAGTATCACCTTCGCTCCGCTGATAGAAATTGGTACGCAATGTTGCTTCAACAAGATTTAGAAATCGGCGCAAGAGTCGATCTTGCTCTAAAGAAACCACAGATTGCAGAGAGTCTAGGATTCGTTGCCTGATTTTTGACCGAACCTGATCGGACTTTTTACGATGACCCGGGTCAAACGAAATTTCAAATAATGATACAATATCAGAGGCAACTGTTGCATTTCGGACCAGAGTGTCTTCGATGTAGGTTTGGCTGAACCCAACATGAGCCTGCAAAAGGTACTTTGTGTACGCTCTAAGGATGACCACCTGCCTCCAGGTTAAGTCGGTTGCCAGTATAAGTGCATTTAACCCATCATTCTCTATTTCATTTAACCAAATCTTGTGAAATGCATCTTCGAATCGGACCTTCGCGGAGTCATTGATTTCTATGTTCTTCCCACTCTCAGTGACAAAACCAAAATCATGCAACCAAACCGGATCTAAATTTTCCAAGACGCAAATGCGATAGGGAATTTCATCAATTACTTTTAGTCCCATATTCTCAAGCATCGGTATTATATCAGAGAGAGGTACTGGCCTTTGCAGATGATAGAGTCCAAGACGAAACTCATTGGGTGCGTCATCAAAGGGACGGTAGAGGTTAAGCGCAATTCTTCCTGAATTTCTCATTTTCTCTACACGGCCAACATCTTCTGCGGCGCGGTCCGCAGAAAACGCCTCAGAAAAACCCGGCGGAAAAGCGGAGCGATACATCCTGAAAAGTGTTTTGCCCTGCTTCTTCCCGTAGTTCCTTTTCAATATCTCGCAAAATTCGGTACCCCAATCGAGAGGTGAAGCATCCTTGGGCAACTCGACCTTAGACTTTGGCATGGTTTAAACCTATAACTTTCATGGGTTTATATATGTATCCCTCGGAGGTCCGTAACTATCCGGCAGACCTAGGGTTCTGAGCTGTAAATCCTTTTTACTCAATCCTAAACCGACAACAAAAATAAGAAAGTGGCTACGTTCTTTTTAGAGACAAAACGAGGCCGAAAAATACTTAGAAATTTATGCGTACATCACATTTGCAAAATATTAGTGATAATTTGCTTGGGATAATTTGGATCTTATCCTTGGTCACCATTTTTATCGATTGGCCCTCGCTAAAAACCCTCAATGGCATAATCTTGTTTGTATATATTCTTCTCGTCGCGCCTTTCTGTAGAAAATCTCTCCAAGTCCTCTCCTTGGCTTTGGCGACCTCGGCACTTTGCATCTGTATATTTCAGGATGGTTGGCATTGGGTTTGGGCGGGCATAGAAAAAGCGACACTTTTTGCCGCATTCTTCGGGACTCTCTCCCTGATCAGAGCCACCGCAGAGCGGCGCCCAGAAATAAAAGAAGCCCGCATTTCAGTAAACAGATTAGGTGGAGGGGAACGGAGCACCGGACTTCTCGCGGGCACATTTCTGCTTGGGTCAACCCTCATCGTTGGTGTCATGGCCATATTTTCGCCCATTATTGGACGAGAGGCCCCGATGGAGGTGAGACTTAGCGCCGCAGAAGCAAGTCAAAGAGGAATGTGTCTAGCCTGCCTTTGGTCACCTTTTTGGGTGGCCATGGCCGTTTCATCAGAACATTTACCAGACGTCCCACTCTGGAAAATAATGCTCACAGGATTGGTTCTCTCAGGTCTTGGCCTCGTAACAGCACAATTAATTTACACACCAAAAGTTGGTCTAACGGGTTTGGTCAGGGCCATCCGGGCGTTTCGATTGATTCTTTTGCCTGTTTCATTGGCAGCCTTGGTAGTTTTAGCCTTAAATTTGGTGTCACCTTTGACCACTTTGCAATCTCTAGTCCTAGGCGTTCCTCTTCTCTGCATCGCAAGTTTAGTGTTCTCTGGTCCCCAAAATTTAATCGAGGGTTTTAAGGAAGCAGGGGCAGGACTCGGCACAATCCGTGGTGAAATAATGCTCCTCACTTGCTCCTTTGCTCTCGGGCTTGGGATTCAATTTGTCCTTGAGTCAGGGAATATTTTGGATTGGATCTCCGATTTTTCACCTCCACCCCTCGCGATTATCTTTGGCAGCGTAGCGTTTATGTCCGTTCTTGCGTTCATAGGGATTCACCAGATCGTCACCTTAACCGTTGTTCTGGTGGTCTGTGCAAACTTATCTGTCGGGATTGACCATCTCGCTTTGATGCAAACCGGATTACTTGGCTGGTCCTTTGCTTCAATGATCGGGCTTTCAGCAGTCTCTGTTGCCGCGGCGGGAACAATGTTCAACATACCGATAGAACGGCTGGCTTACGGGAATAATGTAAAGTTTGTAGTTTTCTTCAGCTTTATCGGGGCTGGCTGGATAGCACTACTCAATAAGCTTCTCAGCTAGCCTGCGCCCAAAACCCTGAAATCCAAATCAATCAGAGATAAAAAAGCAAGTCCGAGTGTTTTGGGATGTGAATTTCAATTCTACGGACCCGAAAGTACCCTCGGAGAATCCTAGAAAGGCCCCAAAAACCCTGCCCAGAAATTTTAAGCAGTCCTTAAACTGGGAGAAAATGAGTTTTGAGCATCCCCAGACCACTCTAAAAACATTTTGGGATTGACAGATCACCTAGCCCCCGCACGATATTAATTACAACAGATAAAGGCCGATCAAATGACAGATATCAATTCTCACAGCCTAGATAGAGAGATCGAAGACGGGGGGCAACAAATTGTCCGTGACCACCTCAAACCGGGTGACGTCGTAGTGGTAACAGGAGCGGCCCGTGGTTTTGGTCGGGCAATCGCGCACCGGCTGGCGAGATCCGGAGCCAAATTAGCATTATGGGACGTAATCGAGGATGAGGGAGAAATCGCCGCCAACGCCTGCAAAGAAGCAGGGGCGGAGGCTAATTTTTTCCAATGCGACATGGGAGATCCAGAGCAAATTGCGAGAGCAAAAAATGCTGTGATTGAAAAATTTGGGACGGTCTATGGTGTTATTAATAATGCGGGCATACACCCACGATCCCCCGCAATCGACGTGCCACTGGATATGTGGAACCGCACTCTCGCCGTCAATCTGACAGGCTCTTTTTTGACAGCCCAGGCCTTCGCGCCATACATGCGGGAAGCCGGACGCGGAGCAGTCATAAGTCTAGCTTCAGGACGAGCCATTGAAGGAGCACGGAACGGAATCCATTATGCAGCCTCTAAAGCAGCAATTATAGCAATGACCAAAACCCTCGCCCAAGAGTGGGCTAGTTTCGGTATTCGAGTAAACGCTATAATCCCGGGCGTTTCAGAAACTCGGCAACCTCTCGAGGCCTCGGGTGTCACACTCGAAAATTTAAGAGAGAGAGGAAGAAAGGTCCCTTTGGGCAGGGTTGGGCACCCTTCAGATATCGCTGGCATGGTAATGATACTTCTTAGCGAAGACGCAGCCTTTGTGACAGGCCAGAGTCTAGCAATCAACGGTGGAGCCATAATGCTTCCCTAGCAGAACTAACTTAGCCTAGGCATAAGAAATTTGAAAAAGTTCCTGGGCCGTCCCGTTGTTAGATCAGTAAAAGTCCTAGTAACTCATATCCTTTTCGGAAATAACTTTTCTTTGCCTGGTTTACGAGCTAAGCAATCTTCATTTTAAATTCTATGAGGCCAGATAATGCCAGCGCGCACGGGTGAGGAGTATCTTCAGGGAATTCGGGGAGCACGCAATATCTGGATGAACGGCGAATTTATAGGTGACGTCGTCGAGCATCCTGGCTTAAGAGGTGCAGCACATACTCTTGCATCAGTCTACGACCTTCAAATAGAAAATCCTGACATCTGCCTCGGAGAAAAACCCGAGACCGGTGAAAAGATAAGCCTTTCGCATATTGTCCCCAGATCCAAGGAGGACCTATATCGTCGACACGCCTGCCTACAAAAAATCGCCGAATTTTCCGTCGGTTTGATGGGAAGAACTCCTGATTACCTAAATGTCACCGTTGCAGGGTTTGCTGGAGACAAGGAGGCTTGGGGTTCGAATGGGAATGAAGCCGGGGCAGAACATTTAGAAGCGTATCACCAAAAACTTTCGCAGGAAGATTGGTGCCTTACCCATGCAATTGTCTCCCCCGGCGGGGACAAATCCTTGGGTGATGCACCCAAGCCCAATGACACAGTTACTCTGCATAAAGTAGGGGACACAGAACACGGGATCCTGGTGCGAGGTTCCAAGGCGCTCGCTACTTTGGCCCCTTTCGCAGATGAGCTTGCGGTATATCCGCGGACTCCCATGCCAGAGGGTGCCGAGGCTTACATGCTTGCGTTTTCGATTCCCATGTCGACCCCGGGTCTGAAATTTCTCTGCCGCGACTCCATGGCAAATCCCCAACATAATTTCGATCATCCATTTTCGGGCCGGTTTGACGAGCAAGATGCATTCGTAATTTTTGACGACGTCGAAATTCCCCATAACAGGGTCTTCATAGACGGCAATATTGCTGTCTATAACACTGTGATGACCAAAACCTGGATGCCCAATATTATGCATCAGACCATGATCCGGGCTTGCGTGAAGTTGAAATTCGCATGGGCCTTGGGGAGACGCATGGCAGCGGCAGTCAATGATCAAAGTCCGGCTACAAAACAAATGCTTGGAGAAATTTGGTGCTATGCCGAATTCGCCAACGCCGCAATAATTTCTTCCGAAGAGAAGGCTACCGATCAGGGAAATGGATTTTGGACCCCGTTATTGGAGCCATTATTTGCGCTCAGATGTATGTTGCCTTTCTGGTTCCCCAAAGTTGGAGAATACCTGAAACTTATCGGCTCACATTATCTACTTGCGGCACCCCGCCAGACTGTATTTACAGACCCCGAACTTAGACCCCTGGTCGATGCCTACTTGGGAGGCGCAGAGAACTTCACATCAGAAGAAAGGGCCAGAATATTTCGGCTTGGCTGGGATTTCATCGGCACGGAAATGGCGGGCCGGAATGAGCAGTATGAAAGATTTTACTTGGGCTCGGGCGCAAGAAACTTGCAAGCTGTGTCTCGAATAGCCGAGACGAAAGAAAGCGACCGCCTTGTCGATCGATTTCTGGATGAGGAATTCTAAATATACCCGGCTAGCATCTGGCAAATTTTGCGCTGGGCTTCAAAATCATTTGGATCGAATGCCGCCGCTACATAACGGTCGGGTCGGATCAGTAAAATTTTTCCTTTATATGGTCGAAAAGCGATATGAGTCGCAGAGCTCTCCGGCAAAATGACTTTTTTCGCTTCTGGTAGGCCAAAATTACCTAGGCTCAGGCCCCCAAAGGGATCTTTTGATTCAGGGCACACCCACAAAAATGAAAAATCTATTCCTAGCTGTTCATCGAGCCTGATGGGTTTTTCATCCAGTCCAGCTAACAACGGCTGAGGCAGCATACGGCCAACCAGAGTTTTTTTATTGGAGAGTCCGTCGGGACACAAAAACCCTTCCGTAAATCTGGGTACCGGCTTAAACTTAAGGCCCATGATATAATCCCTAAATCGGGGAATAAATCCCGCAAGTCTAAAAAAAATAGCTTGGCCATAAGTGTGAAAGAAATTTCTGGGGACCATTACCCAACCAATCTGAATCGCCATCTTTATGAGGGCCCACGCGTGCTCTTTCCTCTCAAGTTGGTATGAGTTCATAAGAGCCGAGTTGAATTGCCCTTTCACAACCTTAGCAACCTTCCAGGCAAAATTCGCAGCGTCCCGCTGGCCGCTATTTAACCCCTGCCCAGCATAAGGCGGGGTCAAATGAGCGGCGTCTCCTAGCAGGAAAACCCGACCATTTTGCCAAGAGTCCGCCACTCGGGCTTGAAAAGTATAGACAACTCTGCGGACAATTTCGATTGGCTTATCCCCGATATAGGGATGCAAAAGCTCTTTTATTTTGGGTTCTTTTAAGAAATCATCAGCATTTTCGCCTGGATGGACAACGAATTCCCATCTCCGAGTTCCGCCAAACCCAGGCAAGGTGATTGCAGGACGGCGGTGGTCACAGTGGGCGACTGAGTCGGGAGTGTGGTCAAAATCATTGACAGTATCGAGAACCAACCAACGCTCTTCGAAGCTGGAACCGACAAGCTGAGACCCGATCGCCTGACGGACCGAGGACCGACCACCATCACATCCTGCAAGAAATTGGCCCGATATTTTGATCTTTTCCCCACCAGGTTCCGACACTATGGCTTCAACTTTATCCCCCTCCTGAAAGAGCTTTTCAAAATTATGTCCAAATAAAATTTGGATTTTGGGGAAACGGGACAGCCCCTTCAACAGGGTTGCCTCAAGTTCTGGTTGGTGAAATGCAGACCTGCGCGGATGACCAAACTCCAGGGTTGTAGGCTTAACTCGCGCGAATTCTCTCTGACCAGGCGTATAGTACCGCGCCCCATAACCGGGAAGCGTGCGCGGGATTATGTCCTCGACGAGACCCAGGGTCTGCATGGATCTAAGCGACTCATCATCAATAGAGACAGCCCTTGGTTCATCCACAGTACCTTGGTTCCGCTCTATCACAGCTGCCCCTATACCATAAAGTCCCAAATAATTAGCCAGTGCCAGACCGGCGGGCCCCGCACCAACAATTATGATATCAGTCTCAACTAATTTCTCAGCCATATGACAATGCCCAGGGAATCCACTTTATCTACGAAATTTCAATTTGGAGGGCCGACTGAGATAGGGATCGTTAATAACGGCTCGGATCGATGCGGTTTCGTATGAACCGAAACTGGGGCGTTGCCGCCGACTCGGTAAAAATACAACAACAAAGACATGAGAGGTCTCCTTTGTTCCCAAATCTGCAAATCCCGCCAAGAAATCAAACTAGAAAATAACGCCTCTTGGACCTATGCTAAAACTCCACCCTATCAACCTTAAGAGAGAGGTCCGAATGGTCGCAGTCGTACTCCACGTCGAAATTACCCTCAAGGCAGGCACTCGGGAGAGGTTCTTAGCAAGGGCCCAAGAACACCGCAAGAACGTTTTGGAACGGGAACCCCAATGCCAGCGTTTCGATATTTCTTCAGAGGAGGGGAATCCAGAAACAATTCGCCTGTACGAGGTTTACGATAATGAAGCCGCCGTCGAGCAACATATGAGAACTGGGTACATGGCATCATATAGAGAGGATACCGGGCCATTTGTAGAAGATCGAAAAATAACCCGGGCTGTCCTGCAAAACGGATAAATGGACTCCTGCACGGAAAACATCAAAATTCCTTCACACTCCCCCGCCCGAAATACCAAACGGTTCGTAAACTCCTTTTTATCGCTTGCCATCTTTCCAATGGTTGGCCCTAATGAAGCCAATCAGTCCTCCTAAAGGAGAATCCACTTATGGAAGTATCGGACAAACAACCAGAGTTGGGCCCTTGGATATGGTCTTCCCATGAAATATCCCAAGATGATCGCTGGATATGGCGCTTGTCTGAAGCCACCGTTGATGAGATCCGCTCCGCCGTGAGAGCTATAGCGAGGGAGGGGACACCATTCGAATTTGTTACGAAACATGATTTCCCACTACCGAGCCTAAAAGATGTTTTTCTATCGATACGGCATGAACTCAGTCGTGGTCTCGGCTTCTGTCTTATCAAAGGCATTCCGGTGGATGAATACAATGAAGATGAGCTTTCGTTAATTCACTGGGGCATAGGAACACACATAGGGCTAGGGGTCTCTCAGTCATATCGAGGCGACAAAATAGGTCATGTGATGGACATGACTCACACGGGGGATACACGCAGGCCTTACCGCTCCCCGGGAGCCCTGATTCTTCACGTAGATCCTGTAGATGTAGTTGCTCTTTTTTGCCTAAAAAAAGCCCAATCGGGTGGCGAGAGTATGATTGCGTCGTCAATGGCGATCTACAATACAATCCTGAAAGAGAGACCGGACCTCATCGAACCTCTCAAAGAGGGATTCCACTATTTTCATGCTGAACATCAAGGAACCGGAGGCAATCCAATCAGTGATCATAAGGTTCCCGTTTTTGGCAAGTGCGAGGGTCGGATCGAATGCATGTATGTGTCCTTCAGCATTAACCGTGCAATTAGAGAAAAAAAGGTTTTAGTGACAGATAAACAGCTTGAAGCACTCAATTTTCTGAATGAAGTCTCTAATCGGCCAGAGATCACTTATGAAATGGATTTAGAGAAAGGTGATATTCAGTATCTCAATAACCGGCTCCTTTTGCACGGCAGGCGTGATTATATCGATTTTGCAAAGATAGAGGAAAAACGCCGAATGCTTCGTCTCTGGCTTAAAATGGAAGACTGGCCGCGTCTGCCTAAGAATATGTATTCGCGGCGTTCCTATGATGAGGATGGGGGTGTCCCCATCGATAAACCTTGACGAGCACAGATATTCTAAAATTCATGGAGCCCCAAGAAATCACGGCCTCACCCCCTCTAAGGAATAGCGTTGGCGGGGGCTATGCGGATCCAACACACCCCTCTGATCCGGAGAGGCCCGATATGACAAAAAAGCAAAAATTTAAACAGTTGCTTTGAGCGCCTCTTTGAGATAGCGCCTCATCTCATTTTTTAAGTCGCTCGGCTCTTCAACTCTTACAGATCCCAACCAGTCCGGATGGCAGAGTTCGTGGATGAGTTCCCTGTGTCCCGCACACCGGAGATAAACCACTAAACTTCCCGACCGGCCTCGCTCGGTCCGCTGACTGGGGTGGAATTTTATTCTTTCAGCTCTCCTAGCGGCATCTCCAAAAAATCTAAGCTTTACATCAAGAACCTTATCTCCGTGAAAAATACCAAAACTCTCCTCCGACCACACTTTGAAGTCCCAACCCTCAGGTGTTTGAAAATAGGTGCCTAAAGCTTCTGCCTTTTGCACGAGGTCCAACCGAAAGGTCAAAGGAAAACCAACTTTCATCGAAGCAACCAAATAACCAAATCGTGCAAATAGAAGGCCGTGCGGCTGAACTTTCCTCCACGCGGCTCTTGGACGTCCCCGAGATCTGTAGAGTATACGAATTTCCTCAAACCCCTGGATACAAGGCTCCAAGGTGCGCATCACACTGTCCTGGACCCGAATAGAGGGTCCGATTTGGCCCAAATGAGCAGTCCGCGAAATGAGTTCCGCCTGGTCTATCGCCAAATTCTTGGCCAAAGAAGGGCTCCCTGCCAAAACTTTAAAGATTGCGGAGCGAGCTTGACCTTCGATTTTCATCTGGGTCACCCTCTCAAGGGCAGTTCTCTCTTCCGGCTCAAACTGAAACAAAACGGGCGGGAGCATTCCTGGCTCGATCCGCCAACGTTTTGTTAAGTGATGATCGGTTTCCAGGCGAGACTGCTCCACCTCCACCCCCAACTCCCCCAACCCCGTGAGCATCCTCTCCACAGTGGCGCGGGACCTTTCGGTCCGGTCCATGATCTCATCAATCGTCAATCCGATGGAGCTTGACTGCAGTTCGATCGCCAATGCCACTAGGTCCCGTAACTTGGTGTAAGCCAAAATGATTCCCCCCAACTCGCTCTAATATCCCATTTTTATACCCCGGTTTTTGAGGCAATAAAAAACTAATATTTTCCTACGCAGAGAAGACAAGACAGAAACAAGAACTCTCTATTTGGAAAGGAAGGGGCTAAAATGTTAGGACCAGCAAAAAATATAAATTTGCAAAAGAACTGGGAAATCGCCCGGTTTGGAAAAAAAACCTCACCCTCAAACCAAATACTTGGACGATCTAAAGGACATTTCGAGGACGTAGACTTTCTTGATCGAGTACAGTGCCTTTATTCCGGCAAAGGACCCGATGGCTATGGTGTCGATTTTGGCCAAATTGAAAGAGCCTTCTTCGAGTATTTAGGGTTTCTTGGAAATAAAGGTTTCAAATTTAGAGGGGACAGACACGATTTGGACCAGGTGTGCCAAATTCTCAATTCTGAGTTCAATCGGCAGGACAGGCGGCCCACCCATACGGCAGCCTGAAACACATCAAAAAGGCTTTCCCCCGATGCCTAATAGAACAATCAGGAGCCAAGCTTATTAAACAAAGGCTAGGCTCCTGATTTCAGAAGATGAGATTTATCCTACTGTTTTAGCGCCTGCATCCACTGCTTCTGGAGGCGCCAACTTGGCATCCACATAAACCTCCCCTCCCGTCTCACGAAATTTTTTCGACATGTCAGCCATGCCCGATTGGGCAAATTCCCTAACCTCTTGACTAATCTTCATCGAACAAAATTTAGGACCGCACATGGAACAAAAATGTGCCACCTTGGCACCCTCAGCGGGGAGAGTCTGGTCATGAAAATCTTCAGCCGTTTCAGGATCCAGGGACAGGTTGAACTGGTCCCTCCAACGGAATTCAAAACGCGCCTTGGAAAGGGCATCATCCCGTTGTTGAGCTCCAGGATGCCCTTTCGCCAGATCTGCAGCATGGGCCGCGAGCTTATAGGTCACAACCCCAGCCTTAACATCATCCCGGTTGGGAAGGCCAAGATGTTCTTTCGGAGTGACATAACACAGCATGGCGGTCCCGTACCATCCAATCATGGCCGCACCAATCGCACTCGTTATGTGATCGTATCCCGGGGCAATATCTGTGGTTAACGGACCGAGCGTGTAAAAAGGTGCCTCATCACAAGCCTCAAGCTGTTTTTCCATATTTTCTTTGATCAAATGCATCGGAACATGCCCAGGGCCTTCAATCATGACTTGAACATCATGTTTCCACGCAGTTTTAGTGAGCTCTCCGAGCGTGGCCAGCTCTGCAAATTGGGCCTCATCGTTTGCATCAGCAATCGAACCAGGCCGCAACCCATCTCCCAGCGAGAAACTCACATCATAGGCCTTCATTAGCTCACAAATTTCTTCAAAATTTTCATAAAGGAAACTCTCTTTATGATGGGCAAGGCACCACTTGGCCATGATCGAACCGCCTCTGCTAACGATCCCAGTTACCCGCTTTGCTGTCATGGGTATGAATGGCAGCCTGACTCCAGCATGAATCGTGAAATAATCAACGCCTTGCTCGCATTGTTCTATAAGGGTATCGCGGTAGATATCCCAAGTTAGATCTTCTGCAATGCCTCCCACCTTTTCTAGGGCCTGATAAATCGGAACAGTCCCAATAGGCACTGGCGAATTTCGAATTATCCATTCTCTTATATTGTGAATATTATCCCCGGTAGACAGATCCATGACCGTGTCAGCGCCCCAACGGATCGCCCAGACCATCTTATCTACTTCCTGCTCCGCAGATGACGCTACTGCAGAATTACCAATGTTGGCATTAATCTTTACCAAGAAATTTCTGCCAATAATCATTGGCTCAATTTCTGGATGATTAATATTAGAGGGTATAATTGCTCTACCGCGTGCCACTTCGTCTCGGACAAATTCAGGGGTCACATAATCCGGTACTGATGCGCCAAAGGAATTACCGCCTTGACTATTGGGCTCAGCGGCCACTTCACGCCCCAGATTTTCGCGAATTGCAATATATTCCATCTCTGGAGTCACAATGCCGGCCCGAGCATACGCTAATTGGGTTACAGCCCCGCCACCCTTAGAACGCAGGGGTCTTTTGATTTTAGCCGGAAACTCAGGTACAGCACCATGGGCCCGAGCGTTGAACCCATTATCAGCCGCCTTGACCACACGCCCGGAATATTCTTCAACATCTCCGCGAGCACGGATCCAAGAGTCCCGCAATTTAGGCAAACCCTCTGTCACATTAACCGTCGCGTCGGGATCCGTGTATATACCCGAGGGATCATAAGCTACAACGGGCAATTCTGTATCGCCGGTCTGCTTAATTTCACGCATGGCGACGCGAATATCCTTGTGTTGTTTTCCTGAAATATAAATTTTGCGTGAGGCCGGCAGTGAACCCACGGTCACTCCGCGACTAAAGGCTGTATCGTCTGGCATCGAGTTCTCCCTTTGGTTGCCATAAGCGAACGACGCCGAAAAAGGGAATGGGTTTACGACTGGGCCCCGTCCCTTCGCCGGCATTATCCGGATCAGGTTCAATGGGTCCCTGCGTCGTTCTAATCGCCTCTTTTGTTCCAAAGACCATTAGCGAATCAGGATCTCAGCCTCTTACCAAGACTCCCCAGGACATTCCCGCTTTTCTAAAGCGGTGGAATGAGTATCAACTGCAGAAATTCTTTTGGCAACAAATAAATGCTTCGTCTTGTATGCAAATGAACACGTCGTGCTATCGGGCACGATAGCAAAAACGATCTGCGATTTTTATGCGTCTAGTTTATGAGACACTAAACACCCGGAGAAATCCAAGAATATTGGCTCCAAAAATCATACTTCTCCGCCCTACATTCATTCTTAATCCATGACATTGAGCGGAGAACTCTGTAATGAGGACCTGACACAAAGGTATCATTTCAATCACGGAGAAACTTGGTGGTTTTCTGACCAAGGGGAATTGTTGGGAAGTTAAATGTCAGATGTAAGTTTCGTTGTCACCTTATTTAACAAAGCAAAATATATCCCAGCCCTAACACACTCAATATTTTCGCAGAGAAATCTCGGTGACTGTGAGTATATTTTTGTGGACGACGGATCTACTGACGACACACTTTCCGTTCTGAAGCAATGCACCGCTTCTCGCAGCAATGTAAAAATCATCGAGCAAGTTAATGTTGGCCCTTCACTTGCGACCAATCGAGGAATTTCCGAGGCAACGAGGCCTTATATAAAATTTGTCGATGGAGATGAAATTCTTCATCCGCAGGGAACCTCTGAGCTTTTAAAAGCGATGTCATTTTTCAATGTTGGAATGGCTTTTAGTCATGGCGAAGAAATTCCTTTCACCTCGGAAAAAATGCGTGCACCAAACCTCCCTCTTTCAGGGGAGCCTGCCAAACTGATAGAGGAACCTTTAGCGCTCGTTGCGCGAACGGCTATGTTTAACCTTACATGCTTGATCACTTCTGCAAAACTTGCTCGAGACATTGGGGGATGCGATCCTAAGGTCTTTATCCAGGATTATTCATTCGCCCTTCGGTTAGCTGTGAGAACAAAATTTGCATTCGTCCCAGGCGCTCTCTACTGGGCACCCCTAGAGGTCGCGGACAGGGCGTCTGATCTAGGAGGTGGGGCACAGGTCCTTCATGATTTAAATTTAGCTCTTGGACACTTTGTGTCCGAGAACCCAAGACTGGACCCAAGCATGAAAGCCCTTATGCTTCAGAGAGCGGCAGGCAGAGCCTGGAAGTGGGCAAAGCGCCGAGAGGGTGAGACAGTATTATCAAAACATTACTTTAGATACCTTTGCTCAGTATTGTCACCCAAGACGGGGAACACATCCGAGAGAATTCTGGAGACTTGCCAGGCTTTTCCGGTTCGGAATATTCGCCTCACCCCTAATGCCAAGGAATGTTAGTTCAGGTTTCTGCAAATCATCGGAAACAAAGCGACCCATTGTCCCAATTTATCGGGTCTTTTGGAGCAGTTCAGGAAAGCACCCTATCAGGCTCTCGATCATCTCTTAACTTCATCCAAGAGATTGAATTGACGCCGCCGCCCAAAGAATCGGTAACCCTGCCCGCGAATTATAGGCCAGAGCAGGCGGCGATACCATTTGCGCGTCCATTTGAAGTAAATGGTCTGCCGAGGAAAGCAGGGTAACTGTGAAAGCCTCCGCTTCCACCTCTTAATGTCCTCGGATGTCGGATCCTTGGACAAATGCCAAGCCAATGAAAGAGCACAGCTACACCGATGATCAAAGGATCCAACAAATAAATGTTTATCACTCCGAGTATCAGCGACAAAAGATTCGCTATACTGGGGTAAAGCCACTACTTCCCCACGTCGAGCCCGCCCAAATTCATTCTCAAAAACCACTTCCGGTAGATAGCGAATCCGCGAAAATCCGAGCTGCTCCAAAAGATAAAAGATATTATGGATATGATCATCAGCCCACCACCTCCGATAAGGGGTTGGGAACGGGTCACCGATCACCTCCATTAGCTCTTTAGAAAAGCATGGATAAATGCAAAGCTGTGCTCCAAGCACACCATCATTGACATGGAGGAGTTGAATCCCATCGGATCCCCCCTCTATCGCGTCACGCATAATTGTATCCCACCCATGGGTCCGGCTCTCAACGTCATCATTGAGAAAAAATATGTATTGACCCAAGGACTCAGAGGCGAGTCTATTCATACGCCACCCGGCCCCAAGGCCTGGTTCCAGAAGCAAAGAGCGATACTTAACCCCTGGTAAACTAAATCGGACCATGGTGCGATCATCGCTATCCACCCCGAGCAGGATCTCAAAATCTTCGGGACATTCAGCCGTTTCAACTAAACTCCTGATCATGGGGGCAAGTTTTTCCGGTCGGCCACGGGTCTGGAGAGCAACTGTCAAAAACATCGCCTATCTTTCTCCTAAACAATCCTATATTCGCCATAAATGTTTCTGTTTCAAAAGTAAGCAGCGTCCGATCTACTGAGATCCGGTAATGCTGCACGACACAACTATCATTATAGTACTCGGCCGGTTTTTCGCTTCGTAAAAATTTAACGAAAATTTTGTTTGAGTCCTACCAAGTTAGGGGATTAAAATTCGCCAGAGATGTATGCTCGAAATTGGATTCACATGCCCCCAGAAACACTCGACTGGAACTGTGACAGGAAAACTTAGGGTCTGAAAATAAAAAATTTCCTTAATCAATACCGAGAGTTTCTTAAAAGACTGGCGCTAGCGTCACTGGGATCTAGCGCACTTCTATACCTCATATTTTTTTCTTTCAGCGCCTTAATTTTCGATCGACGCAAATTTGTCGTCCCCGCAGAAATACTGCTCTACCTTATACTCATTAATTTCGGAAGCATCATGCTCTTTTTCGGATTTCGAGCGGTTTATCGCTGGATAATCCAAGGTCTTAAAATTAGCAGAAACCAAGACCCTGGCTAATCGTCCACTGATAGAAACAGATCCATGGCATGGCGGATCTGGCTTTCGTTTAACCAAAAGACCTCCAACGCAAAACATTTATTTTCAATAAAAAATAACCATGCCGAACGGTTACATAACGTAGAAAAACAAGGTCGGAGCTGTGATTATATCTGATGGTGCGCTTGTCCTAGTCCATTATCTTGGAAGCCGTTTTGCTCAGTCTTTTTTTAGATTGTCGCAATCTCCATCTCTAAAATACGGTCACCAAAATTTCAAAAAATGTAGTTTGCCAAGAATTATGTCCTGGGTTGCTTAGTTCGATCATTCTGCGTGATGCAAAAATGGTAGTCACCCTCGTGTCTAAAACCGACCGCTCTGCAAAAATTCCTTTTTTCAGGCGCGTCCTTGATTTTAACCCCTTAAACTTGCGGCCTGAGATCCGGCAACAGGCGCTGGTTATTTTACATCACATAGTCTCCAGAAGAATTCGACCCGCCAAAAATTGAAAATAAATTCCAACCATCGGACAGCTATTCTTCTATGAAGCGCTGAAAAATAAAATGTTGCCCTCGGATAGGCACCTGTTTTTCAAGACGGATCGCAGCAGGAGCCTTTCGAAGCAATCGGAAGCCAGCAATATCGGCCGCAGCCTCTATATAGATATCACTGTGCGCATAACGTCCCGTGTCCCGCAAAATATATCCATCTCCCTCATGTTCCTCCGTTGAAACACAAAAAATTGCTCCATCCATGGCGCACCTTCCCGCCGCGCAAAAAATTTCACGGGCGTCACCCGCATAGATAAGAACATCTGCACAAATAAAGAGATCGAAGAAAAGCTCGGTTTCCGACAGAAAGTCATTAATGCTACCAACCGTTAAATGATCATATATCTTCTTATTTCTAGCGACCTCCACCATCCTGCTGGAAAGATCTACCCCATACAACTCACGAACAACAGATCGGAACGCATCCCCGGAAAGACCAGTCCCGCACCCCAGATCCACCGCTCTAATAAAATCAAGGGGTGGCCGGATAATATCTTTTAGGATCTGAGATAAAATTTCGGGCGTTTTATATTTCAATGCATTCCTGATATGATGATCAAAAGAAACGGCGTAACCGTCGAAAAGCTCCTCAATGTAAGAATGAGGAGCAGTGCGGGTAGTCTCATTGTTCAAAGCCGAGAGAAAGTGCTTAGCGGTCGAATCTGAGGGATTGAGTTTTATAGCCTTACGATACGCTTCTATCGCGGCCTGGGGCTCGCCGGTCCATCGATAAATATCAGCAAGATTAGACCAAGCCTCTGAACTCTTGGGTGCTAAGCGAACTGCGGCATTGCCATTGTTGACTGCCGCGGTCGCTTGGCCCAGGGCTGCAAAGAGGCGCCCCAAATTGCAGTATATATCAACATTATCAGGCTGAAGCTTAAGCGCTTTATCAAAGCTTTCTATTGCCTCCTCTGACCTCTTTAAATCTTGAAGAGCATGTCCTAGATTTTTATGGAGATGGGCAGAACTTAAGCCTAGTTTCAAAGCCCGCTTATAGGCATAAACCGCCGCCTCGGGTTCTCCAACTAATCTATGGATATTGCCAAGAACAGCCCAAATCTCGGCATTCTTAGGCGCTAATTCGACCGCAGCCATTCCAGTTTTTACCGCATCATTTTTTTTGTCTGCCTCCGCCAAAGCAAGTCCCAGATTCGCCCGAATTCCCGCATTCCCAGGGTCCAGGCTAAGCGCTATTTCGTAACTCTTAATGGCTTCGGAATAACGACGCTTGGTAAGTAACGCAGATGCCAAATTGTTATGCGCTAAAAAATGCTCGGGGCTTAGCTCTATGACACGTTGATAGCTGGCAATTGCGTCATCCAGCCTCTCCATTGATTGCAGAACTGTCCCCAGGTTTAAATGCGCGTCAACATGATTAGGGTCGAAGGAAACTGCTTTCCGGCAGGCTAATTCTGACCCGCGGAATTTCCCTAACTGTTTAAGGACAAACCCCAAATTGCTGAAAAGTCCCGGGTCTTTCGGAGCCACTCGGATCGCCGCCCGACAACTTTTCTCGGCAGCCCGATATTTTTTCTGACCAACAAGAACTGTCCCGTAGATTTCGTGTAAATCCCGAGACCTCGGGAAACGCCCAAGCAACTCTTTGCAGCGTCTCTCCGCCTCAAAAAGACGACCAGACCGACAGAGATCTTCCAAGGCATTCATAACTTTGGGATCAGGATATGCCGCTCGGTTCACATTTCTCTCCACGATTTCCATTGATAATTCAGTGTAAATCTATACTCAAAAGGGACTGAAGCGAATGACTACATAATTGAAAAATCGGCATCCACGATGAACTGAAAGCTCAAATACACAAGGGACGGCGGCACTCTTGAGCCCCAGACACAAAACATATCCGATTGTCCCTCCAGGTTAGACACGCTCAGGGATGACTAAAGATGACAGCATGATGGATCAAAGGAGTATGGAGCGGGCGATGAGATTCGAACTCACGACATCAACCTTGGCAAGGTTGCGCTCTACCCCTGAGCTACGCCCGCACTCGAAACGAAGCGGGATCATAGCTATCGCAGCCAACATTGCAAGCCCCTTACATCTCAGCCCAAGCCATGCGAACTCAGAGTTTATGAAAAGATGAGATGGCCGCAAAACATCCCCAGGATTTTTCGAAACCTGAGGAGCTTTATGCGCTGCTGAAGAATCAATGTATCCTATTCGCTATATTACCCCCACCGTTCAAACCGGACGAGACGCAAAAGAGCTCTGTAAGGAAATAAAAGGAGCCCCAATGTAAAAGCCTGTTCCTGCGGGATAAAAAGGGCGCAATGTGGCTTTTGATAGGCCTGGAATCGCGGCGTCTGGAGATGAAAATATTGGCTTAACTCTTGGAATGGCCACCTATAATTCGAAAGCGCTGATCTCCTCTCAAAAATTCTCGGGGTTTATCCGGGCGCGGTAACCCCATTTTCTCTTATCAAATGTTGACAATTGTTTGAGGGACCGAGCTCTGAGTTGTCCTCTATTCTGAAATGATGGCATCAGATGTCGTAAGTTTTCACCCACTGGTAAATACAGCGACCGTTAATCTCACACCCGAAGATCGACTGGTTTCTAAGTCATGCCGAGAACGAAGCCCAAATCCTCGACCCCAAAACGCAACAGCATAAAAATAACTCCAGCCTTGTTTTTGCCGCCATAAATGGCCATTTTGTAGAAGATCGAAAAAAAGGTGATTGGGGAGATTATGGAAACGATTATTGACCCTAGTAATTCGGCGAGCCCTTCGACTGGAGAGCTCATAAAAGACAGCAGTGATGCAGAATTTGTAACTGATGTCATCGAGGGCTCGAAGCAAGTACCGGTGATCGTTGATTTCTGGGCACCTTGGTGTGGACCGTGCAAACAGCTTGGCCCCACTTTGGAAAAAGTTATCTCCGAGGCAGGTGGCGCGGTAAAATTAGTCAAAATCGATATCGACCAGAACCCCCAAGTAGCCCAGCAGCTTCGGATTCAATCTATACCTGCCGTATACGCTTTTTATCAGGGGCGACCTGTTGACGGGTTCCAGGGGGCACTGCCGGAGAGTCAACTCAAGGACTTCGTTAAAAAATTGACTGATGCAGCCGGGAGCACACAAACGTCGCCGATCGACGAGGCACTCGCTCAAGCAAAGGCCCTCGTTGAAGCCGGAGAAAAGACCCAAGCCGAAATGCTCTACGAACAAGTATTGCAACATGACCCAGCAATTCTGAGGCGGCCATCAATCTGGCGCGACTATCAATGGAGACTGGGGAGAATGAAAGGGCCCGCAATTTGATCGAAGGGCTATCTGATGAAGCAAAGAAGTCACCCGAGGCAACATCTGTAATTTCTGCTTTGGCGCTGGCAGAAAAAGCCGGGGACGGAGGTAATTTAGCAAGCTTGAAGGCAGCCTCAGAAGCTAATCCAGGTGACCACCAGGCGAGACTGGACTTAGCGGTGGCTCTCTTTGGTCTGGGGGAGAGAGAGGCTGGGATCGACGAGCTCCTTGAAATAATCCGTCGTGATCGAAAGTGGAAGGATGACGCTGCCAGGATCCAGCTCTTAGAATTTTTCGAGGCGCTGGGCCCGACAGATGAGTTAACTGTTCAAGGTCGAAAAAGACTCTCGTCAATTTTATTTTCGTAACGCACGATCGACATGACCAATTATCGTCTTGAAGCTACTCAGCTACCTGCCAGCCTTCCGATTTTCCCTTTAACCGGAGTGTTGCTGTTGCCCGGAGGCCAACTGCCACTCAATATCTTTGAGCCAAGATATTTGGCGATGGTATCGGCAGCACTCAAAACTCCCAGTCGTTTAATAGGCATGGTACAGCCCCGTGTTCCAAATCAAGCAGACAACCTCGGCGAAATCCCGGGTTCCCCGACCGGTCAGCCCGAAATTTACAGAATAGGGTGCGCGGGACGCATCATAGGTTTTAACGAAACGCCAGATGGGCGCAATCTCATAACGTTGCACGGCATAACCCGTTTCAGGATAACGTCCGAAGCGACACCGGAAGAGGGGTTCAGGCGGATCAACGCGGATTTTAGCGATTTTGCTGATGACCGAAATGATCCAAAGAAACTTGAAAATATTGATCGCTCTCATCTCTTAAAGACCGTGCAAAATTATTTCTCAGCGCGGCAAATCTCGGCTGATTGGGATCAACTCGAAAAAGCGGACACAGAACGTCTTATAACCTCACTTGCGATGAGCATTCCATTTAGTCCGGTGGAAAGACAAGCACTTCTGGAATCGGTGTCGATAGATGACCGGGCAGCCATGCTGATAACAATGATGGAGATGGCCGGATTGGCGGCAGCGGATCTGAGCGAAATAAGTCATTGACAGGAGGGGACATGAAGAAATCCGATTTGGAGCCTGACCCGAAATTGCTTGAAATCCTCATCTGTCCTGCCTCAGGCGGGGCTCTGAGATATGACGCCAAATCTCAGGAACTCATCTCCGACACTGCGCAACTCGCTTATCCTATACGAGAGGGCATCCCAATCATGTTGGTCAATGAAGCTAGACGGCTAAGTGATCCGGCCTAATCAAAAGATACTAGTCCTTTAATGAATATGGTCCCTGAAACCATCCGAGTGGTCAAAGACAAAAAGACTTTGGTTGTCCAGTTTAAAGATGGTCCTGAATATAAGTTATCTGCTGAACTCCTTAGGGTGGAAAGCCCGTCTGCTGAAGTCCAGGGGCATAGTCCGAGCCAAAAAAAAATTATCTCCGGCCGAAAACATGTTGGCATCATAGGAGTAGAACCAGTCGGCAACTACGCCATAAGGCTAATTTTTGATGATTTACATGACAGCGGAATTTTTTCCTGGTCTTATCTTCATGAACTTGGAAGAGATCAAGAAAGGCTCTGGAAGAACTATCTCGAGGCGCTAGAAAACGAAGGATTATCAAGAGATCCCTGATGCCTAGATAGGCAGGCCGCGATTGAGAAGGGGTAATTCCCCAACATCTCCCATCGCATGACGCATAAAAAATTTCTTAACGCGAGGCAACCGCTGAACTGCTCCCAACCCTAGGTTGCGCGCTGCAATTAATGGCGCCACGTCATTGGAAAAAAGACGGTTAAGCAAATCCGTTGTTGCCAACATCAGGACGTTATCCGGTCGTCTCCATTTTTGATATTTATTTAGAGCTGTTAATGAGCCCGGATCTAAACCCAATCTCATCGTCTCAATGATAACCTCTCCGAGGGCCGCAACATCTCGCCAACCAATATTGATTCCTTGGCCGGCGATCGGATGGATTGTGTGCGCAGCGTCGGCTACCAATGCGACCCTAGGCGCGACGTAAGAGTGAGCGTTCATCAAACTTAAAGGATAGGCCCATCTTGGCCCCTCCAATGTCAACTCTCCAAGGAAATCACCAAATCTGATGGAGGCCTCTTCTAAAAATTGCTCCTCATCCAGCCTTAAAAAATGGGACGCCAAGGTCGCTCTCTCCGTCCAAACAATGGAAGATCTGTTACCAGTTAGGGGTAAAATTGCGAAGGGGCCCGATTTCAAAAAATGCTCAATCGCAACACCTTCATGCGCCCGCTCATGCCTAACAGAAAACACAATGGCATGCTGGTTATAATTCCATTCTGTAGTGGATATGCCGAGATGCTTCCGAGTTTGGGATCGGCGGCCATCCGCACCGACAAGAAGACGCGACTGCAGCCGGGTCCCATCCGATAGGCTGGCTTCGCAGAATGGCTCGGTGCATTCAAACCCTCTAACTTCTACCCCCCAAAATATTTTGACTGATGGCAAAGACAGAATTTTTTCGTTTATCGCACGCCTAATCAACCAATTCTCTGCGACCCACCCCAACGCTTCAGCACCGAGATCTCCCTCAGAATAATGAACAAAAAAGGGAGAGCCCTGATCAGCGACGCGAATATCGCGAATTGCTTGGGCGTTTGGGTTAATCTTGTCCCAGATCCCGAGAACCTCAAACATTCTCTGAGATGACGGAGCGATCGCAGTTGTCCGACCATCAAAATTTCTAGAGGCAAGATTATCTTCTGCACGGGGTTCAACCACAGCGACCGACACCCCCGTTTCCCCAAGTATGGTAGCCAGGAGCATGCCCGCAAAGCCGCCCCCAACGATCACAACGTCATAACGCATAGACTTTTCCATGCGTGCTTTATGAAGCAACCCGGGCAAAGCTGTCCAGCTTGATAAGGTGGCTAATTTTTGCCCATATTAATTTATTGCTGCCTATTTTATTCGCATTATCTCCAGTCCTAGCCGACGCTCGGGACGTTGAAGGCCCTGAGTAATCTCACAACCTATTGTTTTAATTGCATTTTATTTTATGTGAGACCACTGGCACGGCCCTTGCTTATCCATTGTGTGGTTACACCAGTTTAACCGTTATTAAGGAGCTATAAATGTTTATAAAAAAAATTACGACGGTTGCCGCGGGCGTTTTAATGTTTGGGTTTTTAACGCCGATCGGTTCCTATGCAGCAGAGAAAACTAAGTTTTCTGCAAATGTCGGTCTCGTCTCGGAATATTACTTCAGAGGGATTTCTCAAAATGACGATGCCCCCGCGCTTCAGGGCGGGTTCGATTATGAAGTTAGTGCCTCTAAAGACCTGACGGTCTATGCCGGTATTTGGGGATCAAGTGTCGATTTTAATGAAGGTGGCAGTGTGGATGGCGCCTCACTTGAGGCCGACTATTACGCGGGCATTCGAACCACCCTGGGTTCGGGAGTTTCGCTTGATACCGGGCTCATTTACTACACCTACCCAGGCGCCGCAGGCAGCCTAAACTATGATTTCTGGGAAGCGCAGGCTGCTCTTGGTTATGATTTCGGGGCGGCGGCACTAACACTTTCGTTGAACTACTCGCCGGAAAACTTCGGAAAAAGCGGCAAAGCCGTCTACTACAAGGCCGCCGTCGATGTCCCGGTTAAAGATATCACTCTGTCTGCCTATGTCGCGCGTCAGAATGTTGATGACAACGCCACCTTCGGTTCCCCGGACTACACGGAATATAATCTGAGCGCCGGAACCAGCATGAAGGGCTTTGATGTATCAGTAGCCTATTCTGACACCAACATCTCACCGGAAGCCGATGGCAAAGGCAAAGCCCTCATCTTCTCCGTCTCTAGAGCGTTTTAGGGAGAATAACGATGAAACTCATCGAAGCCATTATCAAACCGTTTAAGCTTGACGAAGTTCGAGAAGCGTTAACGTCGATCGGTGTCGAGGGATTAACAGTCAGTGAAGTCCGGGGCTTTGGTCGCCAAAAGGGACAACGTGAAATTTATCGCGGAGCCGAATATGAGATCAGCTTTGTCCCCAAGGTAAAAATCGAAGTTGCCGTCACAGACGAACGCGCGGAAGCCGTCGTGGACTGCATCCGAAATTCCGCCGCTACCGAGCAAATCGGGGACGGGAAAATCTTTATTTTTAATCTGGAAACTGCAGTGCGCATCCGCACAGGAGAAAAAAATGAAAATGCTTTGTAAGCTCTCAAAGTTTGCAGCGGGCAGCACCGCCCTTGCGGCTTTAAGCAGTCCGGCTTTTGCCCAAACTGCAAAACTCGATTCAGGAGATACAGCCTGGATGCTCACCTCAACAGCGCTGGTCCTCATGATGACAATTCCGGGCCTCGCCCTTTTCTATGGGGGAATGGTCCGAAAGAAGAACGTTCTCTCGGTTTTAATGCAATGTTTTGCAATTACGTGTCTGATGAGTGTCCTTTGGATGGTTGTCGGATTTAGCTTGGCCTTCGCTGAGGGAAATGCCTTTGTCGGTGGTCTGGATAAAATGTTTCTCTCTGGCCTCACCGTAGGCGCTCTGAATGGCACAATTCCGGATGCGCTGTTCATGGTCTTCCAAATGACGTTCGCGATCATCACCCCTGCCCTTATTGTGGGCGCCTTCGTCGACCGCATGAAATTCAGTGCCGTTCTTTGGTTTACAGGGATTTGGATGCTCGTGGTCTACGCGCCCGTCACACACTGGGTCTGGGGCGGCGGCTTCTTGAGCAAGGACGGCGTTTTGGACTTTGCCGGCGGCACGGTGGTTCATATCAATGCCGGAATTGCCGGGCTCGTAGCCGCTCTTGTTCTTGGAAAAAGAGCCGGGCTCGGAACAGAGAACCTTGCACCGCATAATCTTGTTCTATCTGTCATCGGGGCTGCAATGCTTTGGGTTGGTTGGTTTGGGTTCAACGCCGGATCTGCAGTCGCGGCAAATGGAAGCGCGGCTATGGCTATGGCCGTGACCCAAATCGCAACCGCCGCAGCTGGACTTGCTTGGATGTTCACAGAATGGACCCTGAGAGGAAAACCCAGCGTATTGGGTATCATTTCGGGGGCCATTGCCGGTTTAGTAGCCATCACTCCGGCCGCCGGATTTGTCAATCCAACCGGGGCGCTTTGCATTGGTATTGCTTCCGGGATCATCTGTTACTGGGGCGCAACTTGGTTAAAACGGGCTTGCGGTTATGATGACTCTCTGGACGTCTTCGGAATCCATGGCATTGGTGGGATCGTCGGCGCCCTTTTGACCGGTGTGTTTGCGAGCGAGGCAATCGGCGGGACCAAGGGGCTCCTAGAAGGTAATGCGGGACAGGTTGTTACCCAAGCCTGGGGCATTGTCGCCACAATCGTTTGGTGCGCCATCGCTACCTTTGTGATCCTCAAAGTCATAGACATGATCATTGGTCTTAGAGTGTCTGAAGAGACCGAACGTGACGGTCTTGATATAGGGCTCCACGGCGAGACCATTCAATAATGTTCGGGCCTGCCGGAACCGGCAGGTCCTTTCTTCTCCCTGCGGCAGTCTCTAAGCTGCCTATCACCTGCCGGCACCGCGGAAACACGCAATGCCGGCTTTTTTATTATGGATTGCAAACGCCCCTACCTTCTTTTTTTTCGAGTTTCGATGATACCTAATCTTCAAAGAAACCCATAAACTTTACCGAATAAAGAAAATTCCACACTGACTTGTCATTTCATGCTAGTAAATTGAGGAAAATGATCTCTAAAAAAGGGATCAGGGTTAGCGACTATGCAATGAGAACGCACACTTGTGTCGATTCAATAGGCAGGTTTTATTTTTAAACCGATCGCAGAGGGCCACTTGATAGAAAACTGGTTTCGTCCAAAGAAGCACGAAAATGATCAATGATAGACTGACCCAACTTGGGGATTACCCTTTTGACAGGCTTCGAGCTCTTCTGGATTGCCATAACCCAGCATCCAACGCAGATCCAATTTCCCTTGCAATTGGAGAACCACAGCACGCCCCCCCCGACGGTGTGCGGAAAATAATAAATGACAACTTTGAACTCTGGGGCAAATATCCGCTTGTCCGCGGTACATCCGAATTTCGAAACGCCGTAGCGGACTGGCTCGCAAAAAGATATCGCAGCCCCAAAGAGATGGTCGACCCTGAAACAAGCATCATTCCTGTCTCGGGAACGCGCGAAGCTCTATTTATGATTGCCCTGGCAGCCATTCCGGAAAGCATTCAGGGAAAGAGGCCAGCTGTTCTTATGCCCAACCCCTTTTACCAGGTCTACGTCGGAGCCGCGACCTTGGCTGGGGCCGACCCGATTTTTGTGGACGCGACACAAAAGACCGGCTTTCTCCCTGATTTTTGTACGCAACCCCAAGAAGTTCTCGAGCGCACGGCGCTCGCCTACTTTTGTTCGCCCGCCAACCCACAAGGAACAGTCGCGTCTTTGGACACACTGAAATCACTCATTTTGATGGCGAGAGAGCACAATTTTGTGGTGCTGTTCGACGAGTGCTATAGCGAAATTTACCATGAGGTCCCCCCGCCGGGAGGCATAGAAGCATGCGCCGCACTCGGCGGCTCCCTCAAAAATGTTCTGGTTTTTAATTCTCTATCCAAACGTTCAAGTGTGCCCGGGTTGCGCTCTGGGTTTGTCGCCGGAGACCCAGATCTTCTCAGCGCCTTTAAAACTGTGCGAGATTATGGGGGAGCCCCACCACCATATCCCCTTTTAGCAGCGGCTGCGGCGTTGTGGGGCGACGAAAAGCATGTTGAGGCCAATCGAGCCCTCTACAGGCAGAAATTTGATTTAGCAGACAAAATTTTAGCGAATTCGCATGGGTATTTTAGACCTGGCGGGGGTTTTTACCTGTGGCTCGATGTCGAGGACGGCGAAAAGGCCGCCCTTAAATTATGGCGCGAAGGGGCTCTGCGCGTCATCCCAGGTCGATATCTGTCGAAAGATGACCACCAAGGGCGGAATCCAGGAGCGCAGTATATCAGATGTGCGATGGTGCATGACACGCAAACGACTGAGCAGGCCTTAACACGAATCATGAACATTTTGTGAGGGAGAAACGACGATGGCCACGACATCCCGTAGTCTCACGAAGCGGACAATACTTCCAGAGGGTGTACGGGCTTTCCTCAAACGCCGCATCTCCGATGCGTGGGGCTTATCTCTCCTCTTGGTGAGTGCGTTAAGCTTCCTAGCCCTTTTAAGCTTTAGCCCCGCTGACCCCTCATTCAATACCGCAACGAATCATCCGGTTCAAAATTGGGTCGGTGCGATTGGCGCAAGCTTTGCTGATATCTCTCTCCAATCCGTTGGACTGGCCGTCTTGATCGTATCCCTGACCCCTGGAATTTGGGGCTGGAAAGTCCTCAGGCGTATCCGAGTAGGGCACCTCTGGCTCCGTGTTTTATTCTTATTCGTGGCGGTAATATTGATCGCAACAGGTGCCGCAGATTTCGAAAAGAGACCAAGTTGGCCGCTTACGGCGGGTTACGGCGGTGCCATTGGTGATTATTGCCTTATCCAGCTGGTTACAATTATTACGTCTCAAATAGCGGTGACAAATTCTCTGGTCGCCTATGGCTCAATGGTCCTCGGTCTAACGATCTTCCTGTTTGGTGCGTCCAGCTTCACAATTTCAGAAATCACGGGTACGGCAGCGTTCTTGGCCCGATTGCTATTAAAATTAGGACGCTCTGGTCTTTCAGCGGCTGAGTTTCTATCAAGACTCAGTCGTTGGCGACCCTCTCGCCCTCGTACGAGAAAACCAAACCAACGAAAAGAACCGTCCTTTAGGATCGATGACGGTTTTGGGCCAGTCTTGGGAGTCGCCATCGAGGATGAAGAGCCAATCCTAGATGACCCTAAACCTGTCAAAAGTAGACTCATCGCCCCTCGGAAGCGGAAACCGGAAGCCAGCCAACGTGCCTCTCAGAGCCGGCAGAGAACATTAGATTTGGGCCCCGCCGAAGACTTTAATATGCCTCCGCTGGAGCTGCTGACTGCCTACACTACTGACAGCTCAGAACAAACAGATGAAGAGGCGCTCTCCCAAAATGCAAGATTGCTTGAATCTGTTCTTTCAGATTTTGGGGTTCAGGGCGAAGTCACCAAAGTCAGACCCGGCCCCGTAGTGACATTATATGAATTTGAGCCAGCGCCGGGTGTCAAATCCTCTCGCGTTATTGGCCTGGCAGATGACATAGCGCGCTCGATGTCAGCAATTTCTGTCCGGGTGGCGGTAATTCCGGGCCAGAATGTTATGGGTATTGAATTGCCGAATGCGCGCCGAGAAATTGTGTCCTTAAAAGAAGTGCTATCTTCAAAGGATTATGAAAAACCGGGGATGCAGCTGACCCTGGCACTCGGAAAAGACATCGGCGGTAGCCCGGTCATTGCAGACCTCTCCCGAATGCCTCATTTGCTCATCGCGGGCACCACCGGATCTGGCAAATCTGTCGCAATAAATACGATGATCTTATCGCTTCTCTACCGCCTAAGCCCCGAAAAATGTCGGATGGTGATGATAGACCCAAAAATGTTGGAGCTATCCGTCTACGACGGCATTCCGCACCTTCTTTGCCCTGTAGTAACGGATCCTAAGAAGGCAGTGGTGGCCTTGCGTTGGACGGTAAGAGAGATGGAACAGCGATACAGGTCTATGTCGAATCTCGGCGTACGCAATGTCGCCAGCTACAACGCCCGCCTCGCAGAGGCCCTGAAGAAAGGCGAAACCCTCACGCGCCGGGTACACACGGGTTTTGACTCCGATACCGGTGAGCCGATTTACGAAGACCAACCCTTAGAGATGACACCGCTACCCTATATCGTCGTTATCGTTGATGAAATGGCTGATCTGATGCTGGTCGCCGGAAAAGAGGTTGAAGCCTCGGTGCAAAGAATTGCTCAGATGGCGCGGGCTGCTGGGATACATCTCATTATGGCCACCCAACGACCGTCGGTAGATGTGATAACAGGCACGATCAAGGCCAACTTTCCCACGCGCGTCAGTTTTCAAGTTACATCCAAGATTGATAGTCGGACGATCTTAGGTGAGGCGGGGGCAGAGCAGCTGCTTGGCCAGGGTGACATGTTATATATGGCCGGCGGAGCAAAGGTAATTCGTGTTCACGGCCCCCTTGTTACCGATGAGGAAGTTGAAGCCATCGTAAACCACATCAAACTTCAAGCCTCACCAAATTATCTGGAGGAGGTCACATCAGAGGAGACTGAATCTGATTTTGCGACAATGTCTGGTTTTGGCGGCCCTATAGGGAATGATGATATTGGAAAAAGCTCGGAAGAGAGCCTCTATGACCAGGCCGTTGCAATTGTCTGCAGAGACCGCAAGGCATCAACCAGTTATATTCAAAGACGACTTCAAATAGGTTATAACAGGGCGGCTCGATTAATTGATAAAATGGAAGAGGAGGGCGTAATTTCAGGGGCAAATCATGTGGGCAAAAGGGAAGTGCTCGCAAGAGATATTGACGACCGGACTCGTTAACGCCGCAATGCAAATAATTAGGTCTCTCCGAGCAATGCCAAAGTTATGGATGCTTAACCTCGCCGCAGTCGCCGTTTTCGCATCTCTTGCCACCTTGCAAACGGCATGGGGACGCGACACAACCGTTAACCGGAAAGAATTAGCAATCGCGGCGGAGTCCTGGATCAATGGCCTAAAGACCTTTCAGGCTCAATTCCGTCAAACCACCTCCTCAGGACATCTCGCCCTCGGAGAAATATTGATTGCGCGCCCTGGCCGCATGTTCATCAAATATTCGGATCCTCGCGGCTTAGAAGTGTATGCAGACGGACGCTGGATGATTTATCTTGATCGCACGTTGAAAGAGGTGAACCAAATCCCAATCTCGGCAACACCCGCCAGGATCTTCCTAGAAGAAAATGTGAAGTTTGATAAGGATTTGACGGTTTCAGTAACCGATTTAGATGACCGCTATCAGCTCCTTTTATCTCAAAGAGATAGCCCCGAAGATGGGCGCATTGCTCTTTCATTCTCAAAAAGCCCTCTTCAATTAAAGGCATGGACAATTTGGGACGCCCAGGGAGTAGAGACAACAGTTTCCCTCTCCGAAATTAAAGAGAACAGACCGATTAATCTAAATCGCCTCAATTATTATGCGCCCGAGTGGGCTTTTCAATAACGCGGTGCTTTGACGCAAACGCCAAGGCATGATAGCGAGGAGTATGCCTACCTCCCGCGAAAAACCTCTCATAGGGATCCCTGCCAATTTCGTTCAGCCAAACGAAATGTCCTCTGGGAATCATTCGGCGTCTCACAAGTATGCTTTGTCCGCGATAGAATTATGCGGCGCCATTCCTCTGGTGATCCCAGCATTACCAGACCCAGGTTTTGTAAAAGACGTTCTAACCGCTATCGATGGATTGCTCCTGACTGGTGGGGGGGCCAACATTGAGCCCCATCACTACGGCGGGCCGCCATTTCCTCCCGATGAAAAAATTGATCCAGAGCGCGATAATACCGTGCTGCCGCTCATTCGAGGTTGTGTCGATCAAACCATTCCGGTTTTCGGCGTCTGCCGCGGACATCAAGAAATCAATGTCGCTCTTGGTGGATCCCTGCATTACAGAATTCATGAACTACCCGGAAAGAATGACCACCGGATGAACCGGGATTTGCCGACGCGCGAGGAGCGATTTGCATTGCGACACAAAGTTCATTTGGTGGAAGGCAGTCTATTTCATCGTCTCCTGGGGCAGACGGACGTGATGACAAACTCGCTCCATGCTCAGGGTGTTGATAGGGCTGCTCCTGGACTTAGTGTTGACGCAGTCTCGGAGGATGGGGTCGTTGAGGGCATTGTCTTGAGAGACTCCGGAACCTTTACAGTCGGTGTCCAATGGCATGCGGAGTTTCATCCGGATTATCATGAACTCTCAGACAAGCTCTTTAGGGAGTTTGGCAAAGCCGCGCTATCTCCATTTTGACAGGGCCCGGTAAATGACAACTCGGAACTTATGTCAAAACCATGGATTGTTGATTCTGAGGTTTTTACTCCTTGGCCTCCTTAAATAAGGGAAAGGAAATCGCATTGTCTGTGCCGGTATCGGAACCTGTACTGGGTGTGATTGGTGGAAGTGGTCTCTATAACATCGATGGCCTTCAGAAGGTTCGGGAGGAAACAATCCAATCCCCATTTGGCAAGCCATCGGATGATTTGATCTCCGGGGAGCTTAACGGTCAAAGAATTGTTTTTCTGGCCCGGCATGGTCGAAGCCACAGCATTTCGCCATCTCATATCAATTATCGAGCGAATATTGATGCCCTAAAACGAGCCGGCTGCACGGAGATTTTATCGGTATCAGCGGTTGGATCCCTGAGAGAGGACCTCGCGCCCGGTGCGTTTGTTATTGTAGACCAATTTATTGATCGAACATTCGCAAGAGAAAAAAGTTTCTTCGGGGACGGCGTGGTGGCGCATGTGTCTATGGCCGATCCGGTATGCACCAGAATGGGCGACCTGATCGAGAAAGCCGGAGAGAAGATATCATCCCGATTAGTCCGGGGGGGCACTTATTTGGTCATGGAGGGCCCACAATTTTCCACGCGGGCGGAAAGCAAACTATACCGCAGCTGGGGGTGCGACATTATCGGAATGACCAACATGCCGGAAGCCAAACTCGCACGTGAGGCAGAGATCTGCTATGCATCCATAGGTATGGTGACCGATTATGACTGCTGGCATAGCGGCCACGAAGACGTTACCGTTGAGGCCGTTGTTGCAGTTCTGCAGCAAAATGCCCTTAATGCAAAGGATCTCCTCAGAACACTGGCCCCGTTGATTTCAGCGAGGAGGGAGACCTGCCCCTCCGGATGTCATCATGCACTCGATACGGCGATCATTACGCAAACTGGGGCACAGGATCCCAAAGCTGTCCGAGACCTAGACGCAGTGGCAGGCAGAATTCTCAAAAAATCATAAAATAGGAATCTGCTCTGGGAACCATGAAAATCAAGTGCATTCCTCGCAAAACCCTCTTTGCAGAGGCCATTTCTTTTCCTTCCGAGTTTTTGCCTGAAATGCCAACAATAGCCGTCTCGGTGAACAAAATGATAGTCCTCATAGAAAGTCGAAAATGAGAGATAAAATTCGGATGGATATAACGCGGGTAAGACCAATACGAGATCATAAAGCGGACGACAAAAATTTCTTTTTTTTTAACAAACTATGAAAGCCAAACAGCCAAATAGTGCGACCGCCGCCTCTCTACTCTCTAAAGCGCAAGCTTTTGAAAAAATGGGTGACACTCAAAGAGCGGTCGAGCTATATGATGCTCTCCTAAAAAAATTTCCAGGACACAAGAACGCCCGAATCTCTATCCAACGGCTCCTAAATCCGCCGGATCAAACCATAAAAAGATTGTTGTCATTTTATCAGAGCCATGAATTTAACCGTTGCATCTCAGAGGGGCAAAAGCTGCTTCCCTCATTCCCAAAATCCGCAATCCTTAACAATCTCATAGGGGTTGCAGCACAGACAATAAAAAATGGTGACCTTGCGAAAAGAAGCTATTTAGCCGCTTTAGAATTTGATCCAAATTTTCCAGAACCCGCGAATAATTTGGGCATACTCTATTCGCAAACAAATAATCTCGATCTATCACGAGAATATTTTCTGCGAGCACTCAAAATCAGCCCAAATAATCCGAAGTTTTCGGAGAACCTCGCCCTTCTGGCTGAAACCTATGGAGATCATGGTGATTATTCTGAGGCCATAAACACAATCGAAGAATGCCTTAGGTACGCCCCCAATAACCCCAAACTTTTTTCCGCAAAAGGAATGTTTCTCTCTGAACTCGGAAACTTAGAAGGCTCTCTAGAGTGTTTCGACAAAGCATTGTCTCTCTCTCCGATGTCACCAGACAATCATGCCAACAAGGGGCTCTCGGCCTATAGGATGAACCAACTAGAGCTTTCCTCAATATGTGCGGAGACGGCCCTGGCTCTGGACCAAAATCACGAAGGCGCCCTTAATTTAAAGGGCCTGTTATGTCTTAAACGAGACGACCCCGCACAAGCTCTTTCTGTCTTTGAGAACATCTTGCTCAAAAATCCTGCAAATTCTGAGGCCCAGATAAACAAAGGTTGCGCCTTGATAGAAGAGAGGAGATTCGAGGATGCGCTTAATTCAATAGAATTCGCACTGACCACAAATCCCAACTCGATTGACGCCTTAATCTCCAAAGGGGCCGCCCTTCAGGGGCTCGCTCGCTTTGAAGACGCACTTCGGACATATGACCGAGCTCTGGAATTGGCCCCGAAACACGCCGGGGTTTTCTCCAATCGAGGAAATACACTCAGCGAGCTGGGACGATATTCCGAAGCAATCAAAGATTTTGACTCCTCACTCTCGTTGGATCCTAAATCAGACAACGCTTTGTGGAATAAATCCCTTGTTTCTCTTCTTCTTGGGGACTTCAAAACTGGTTGGAATTTATACGAAAGCCGATGGAAGAAAGCGCATCCCGATACATATTTATTTCCCGAAAGACCAGCGCTAGAGGATCTCCGTGACGTTGGCGGGAAAAATATTGTGGTTTGGTGCGAACAAGGACTAGGCGATACCATTCAATTCTCTCGCTACGTCAAACAACTACAGGCGCTTAATGCGACGGTAACGTTTCTGGTTCAAAAATCCTTATTAAAATTAATATCGAAAAATTTTACATGTAAGGTTATCGATGGTTCTGACGTCGGTGCGATTAAAAATTTCGAGTACCACGTGCCAATAATGAGCCTCCCAAGATTGTTCCACACAAATTTGACCAATATTCCTGAGGATGGCCCCTATATTAAGGCTGGGGACGGGCCCAAAGACGCATGGAGACAGAGACTGGACCTTTCTTCGAAAAAATTAAATATCGGCCTTGCTATCTCGGGCAACCCCAAGCAAGTGCGCAATCACATTCGATCAATAAATATCGAGAACCTGTTACCTATTCTCGGAGAGGCAAACTTTTTCCTAATTCAGAAGGAGGTAAGCCCTCGAGATCGCGAGATTATTAAATCGGAAGACCGGATTCATTTTTTAGGGAACCAAATAGGAGACTTCACGGATACCGCTGCGATTCTAGCCAACATGGACATCGTTGTCAGTGTCTGCACGTCACTGATCCACTTAGCCGGCGCAATGGGTTTTCCTTCCTACTTACTCTCCGCATGGACCCCCGACTGGCGTTGGTCCCTCCATCGGGCTGATAGCCCTTGGTATCCGTCTGTCAAAATCTTGCGGCAACAAAGGCCTGGTGACTGGCCGAGCGTCGTGACTGCACTCGGAAGCGAATTAAACAACGTCCTTAAACCCAATCCCGATACAGTCTAAATCAACAAAAAAAGATAAAAAAATCTGGTCATAGGCTCTAAATGCGCATTATAACGTGGAACATAAACTCAATTCGCATTCGATTACAATTACTTAAGCGCGTTTGCGAACAGCTCAATCCGGACATTGTTTGTCTACAGGAGACAAAGGTTCCTGATGACCTTTTCCCAGCCACCGAAATACTCGATATCGGCTTCCAGCATCTTCATTTTACCGGAATGAAAAGTTATAACGGGGTCGCGATCCTATCTAAAATCCCATTGCGGCCTTCCCAAACCAGAAACTGGTGTGACAAAGGCGACTGCAGACATATTTCTGCTCTCTTACCATCAGGGCTGGAGTTACATAATTTTTATGTCCCCGCAGGCGGAGACATTCCTGATCCGGCCGAAAATTTTGCACATTGGATTTTTCTTCGAGAAATGACGACGTGGTTTACCCAAATGAACCCGCGTGAACGTATCCTGGTTGGAGATCTTAATATTGCGCCTCTGGCCACAGACGTATGGTCCCACAAGCAGCTAATCAATGTGGTCAGCCATACGCCGATTGAGGTCGAGCATTTGGCCCAGGTCATGAAAGCCCATGACTGGATCGACACCACCCGTCTCTTTATTTCTGAACAGGAACCGCTTTTTCATGGTGGAGTTATCGGAACCGAACTTGGCCAGGAAATAATCGCGGTCGCCGATTGGACCACATCTGGGCAACGCCAGATTTGAGTGGCCAACTTTTGGGCGGACACGTTTTCCAAGACCCCCGGGGCTGGAACAAGCCCTCGGACCATGTGCCTGTGGTACTGGATATTGATTTTTAATTTTGAGCGAATTCACTTCTCAACTTCGCCCACTTGAAACCTGGAGAGATCACCATCTACTGTGCCGAGGGCGCCTCGAAGGGCCCTCGAACTCAAAAACGCTCGGCCAATCGTTGGCGAGCTCAACTGGTATTGCTTTAAAGGAGAATACTTATGCGTACTTACGATTTTTCCCCCGTTATTTAGATCATCTGTAGGCTTTGATCGGCTCACAAACATTATGGATGCAGCTATGCGTCAGGGTGACGCCTCAGAGTCCTATCCCCCTACAATATCGAAAAGACAGGAGATAATTCCTACTGCATAACACTCGCAGTCGCCGGTTTCTCGGAAGACGAACTTGAAATTATTAGTCACGAAGGAACACTTGTGGTCGAAGGTCGTGTCAAAACCGATGAGACCGAACAACAAAAACTTTCCTTCATCGGGGATCGCAGGCCGCGCCTTCAAGAGAAGCTTTCAGCTGGCAGACCACATCAAAATAGTCGGCGCAAAGCTGAGCAAGGGATTGTTGAATATTGAATTGGTTCGAGAAATCCCCGAAGAACTCAAACCAAGAAAAATTGAGATTAATGCTCGTGAATGGCAGCCGGATAATCGAAGCCGCCTAAAACTCTTAATCGTAAAACCAGAAGTGCGACGGCGCGCCGAAAAATCGGGGCGCCGTTTTCATGTTGAAAGATAGTGATTATAAAGTAGGGTCAAACCACTGGAACATTTTTGAAAATAAAATTGAGGCTAAAATCGAATGACCCAACTTGCACTCATCCGGCACGGCCCCACAGAGTGGAACGAGCAGAAAAAATTGCAGGGGCAGAGCGATATCCCTCTTAGCCCCGCCGGTTGGTCAAAGGTGGCGCGCTGGGAATTACCGCAAGAATTCAAAGAATGGAATTGGTATGCCAGCCCAATGTCACGAGCGCAACAAACAGCCGAATTACTGGGCTTAAAACCCGCGGCCGCCCCTGACCTCGTTGAAATGCATTGGGGAGATTGGGAAGGAAAAACAGGATCGGAGATAGAATCTGAGTTTGGGGACTCTTTTCGCCACAGAGCGTCTCAGGGGATCGATATGCGCCCTCCCAAAGGCGAGTCACCTCGGGAGGTCCGACAGCGTGTATCAAATTGGATTACCGATAAGGCGAAGGAGCAAAAACCTTTCGGAGCCGTCGCACATCAAGGGATCGTTCGTGCCGCTCTTTCTCTTGCTACAGGTTGGGAAATGGTTGGACCGCCACCATTCGAAATGGATTGGGCCAGTGTTCATATTTTCACCGTCGACAAAGACGGGGGATTATCCGTGGATCGGCTAAACATAAGCCTTGAAGACGGTTAATGACCACAGGAAAAGTAACAGATCGACGTGCGATCAGCCAACAACAGAACTCTTATCAAAAATACCGTTTATAAATCATAGGCACCAGACTGGACTGTATCCCCCGGACGGGCTAATCAAGGGTCAAGTAACGCTGCTGAAAACGTGAAGGAAACCAATGACTAAATTCGTCAGCTTTTCGAAAGGTTCAAAATCAGGCATCGGAGCCGTCCAAGGAGACCACGTGGCAGATTTAACCCATATCTTTGACGGGGCTGGTGATCTTTTGACCTTGGTAGAACAGGGTGGGGACGGGTTGAGAAAAGCTCAAGAGGCTCTCTCCTCTGGCGCATGTCAAAAACTGCCCCTAAATGATATAAATCTGAGGGCGCCAATAGCGAGGCCGGCAAAAATCATAGCGATAGGCCTCAATTATATCGACCATTGTCATGAGTCTGGCCTCCCGGTTCCAGAAAAGCCCGTCGTTTTTACCAAACACACAAACACGATAATCGGCCCCTTCGACGATGTCTGCTGGCGCGACAATATCACCCAAGAGGTCGATTACGAGGTTGAACTGGGTGTCGTCATCGGCCAAGAAACATCACGAGTTCTCAGAGGTGAATGCGCTCGACCACGTATTCGGGTATTCCGTTGTGAATGATGTTTCAGCGAGAGACCTGCAACTCAATGGTGGTGCAGGCCAATGGGACCTCGGCAAATCTCTTGATACATTCTGCCCCTGGGGGCCGGTCATTTGCACATCAGATGAGATACCCGATCCCCAAAACATTGATGTCAGACTTCGGCTGAATGGCGAGACGCGTCAGGAGTCGAATACAAAAAATATGATATTTAGTGTGGCCTATCTAATTTCTTATTTATCACAGCACATGACCTTGACGCCGGGCGATCTCATCGCGACAGGAACTCCGCCAGGTGTCGGCATGGGGATGAGTCCAAAGGGCTATATGACCGATGGTGATATCTGCGAGACAGAAATTGATGGCATCGGGACCCTTCGTAACAAAATGAAAATAATTAAATAGACAGTCGATAACCGCCGGGCCCCGTTATTAAAATCTGTGCTCTTGATGGATCCGCTTCTAATTTTTGGCGGAGACGATAAACATGGGTTTCGACCGTATGTGTCGTCACTCCTGAATTGTATCCCCAAACTTCTCGCAGGAGAACGTCACGGCTCACGACGTCATCACCAGCTCCTAAAAGATACTTCAAAATATCAATTTCTTTTTCAGTCATTCGAAGAACATCACCGGTTGCGCGGTCGATTAGGGTAAGAGAAGCAATCGAAAGATCAAAAGGTCCGACCTCCAGCGTTTCCTCGCCGACATCTGGGACCTTGAGGAGCAACTCGCGAATTTTCCGGATTAGAAATCTGATTTTGACCGGTTTGAAGATATATTCATCCCCCTTTACTTCTGCATTGACGCCTTCCTCGACCTCACTCGGAGGCAACCCCATTACAATAACAGCAACATTATCGTGAACCTGTCTTGAGAGTTTTTGTAATCTTGAAGCTCCCCGATCGGGAAAATCTTCTCCGAGGATACATAAATCGATGCGCCCTCCGTTGATAATGTCTTTCGCCTCATCCTCGGTGCTGACCGGGAAAACTGTCAGGCCTTCTTGGCATTCAAGTTGCTCAGCAATCGCATTCGCGAGCAAAGGGTCTCTTTCACACAGCAGAATTTTGTTTTCCGGGCTCATTCAAACTCCTGCGTCAGACCATTATGCGCAACTTGTCTCAAAAACTGAATCTGACGATGGTTGCAGATTTATACGCGTTCGCCAAAGATCGCAGTCCCAAGCCTTATATGGGTTGCTCCAAAAAATATTGCCCGTTCAAAATCGTTGCTCATTCCCATACTTAGCTTTGTCAGCCCGTTCCGACGGGCGCACTCCGCCAAAAGCGCGAAATGCATGGCAGGCTCTTCATCTGCCGGCGGAATACACATAAGCCCCGAAAGCGGTAATTCCATCTCATCTCTCATTTCATGGACCAATTTATCCACCTCAAATGGAAGCACCCCTGATTTTTGTGGCTCCTCACCGGTATTAACTTGGACATATAGCTCCGGACAATGGCTGGTACGGTCACGCTCCTTGGCGATGGCAAGCGCTAATTTTGGTCGGTCTACAGTTTCAATCGTGTCAAAAAGACGGACCGCTTCCCGAACCTTGTTTGTTTGCAAGCCGCCGATCAAGTGCAATTTGAGCTCGGGGAATTTTTCTCTCAAACCAAGATATTTCGGAGCTGCCTCCTGGACACGGTTCTCGCCGAAAAGAAGCTGACCTGAGTTCAAGGCTAACTCTACTGAGGACCTGGGATGAAATTTTGAGACGGCCATGAGACTGATATCGCTTGGATCCCGGCCGGCTTCAATCGCCACAGATCTGATTTTCTCCGTTATGCTCAGAATACGCGCCGCGATACCAGATCCGATCCCTGCAGCTATTCCGTCAGCCATCGTTTTCCCATCCTCAGTTCACTGACAATCCTCAATCCATTTTAGGATTGAAAAATTTCGAAAACCAGATCGCATCCACCACAAATCTTCTCTAAACTAAGGTATTCGACTCAAAAAGTATTAGAGGCACAGGTGAAAGAGCTTATAGGAGACCCTTCTCTCATTGGAGAGCTTAGGAACGCTCGGCGGCACCGAACGCCGTGGCTGGGTAAGGGGGCAATCAGAAATGTCGATTCTTTTTTCTCCGTCAACGATCTTGAAAAACTTATCAATCAAGGCGGAATTTGGTCGCCAGAAAGGCTCCAAGTTTTTTTAGACAATCAACCCCTTCCAGCCCAAAATATTTTCCAGAGCAAGCAAACCCCTGCCGGACCCAAACCTGAGATCAGCCTGAGAAAACTGCAGGAAGTATTGCGGCGAGGGTGTTCCGTAGTCTTAAATGATGTCTGCCCGGTATCACCAGGCGTAATGAAACTTCGAGAAATTTTCGCTGATTGGACGCAAGGAAAGCTCGAGTGTAACGTTTATTTCTCCCAAAAAGATCATCAGGCCTTTCCGATCCATTATGACGTCCATGACGTCTTCGCCATTCAAGTCGCCGGGAAAAAACATTGGCAAATCTTTTCAAAAGCCACCGAGTATCCCATCAACCACCCAATTTTCACGAACCGCAAACAAATGAACGCCGGTGACACCGCCGGCCCTGCGTTGCTTGATTTTGAATTTGAGCCGGGGGATTTGCTGTATATCCCGTCGGGCTTTTTTCATCACGCGATGTGCAAAGAGGATAGGTCCCTCCATTTGTCATTCGGACTTGTAGAGATGATCGGGATGGATGTCATTTCTCTTGCCTTCGAGACCGCCATCCGGGAAGAATTCTTTCGAACACCGGTCAATTCAATGATCAGTGAAAAGGACCCGGTAGATTTTTACCTGAGGAAATGGGCAGCTCGAATTAAGGATCTCTCAACGGATCCCGAATTCAAGAAATTGGTTGCAGCCAATTTAAAATCATTTCGATATAGGTCAGAGGAGCTTTCCATTAAGCCTTTAGACTCTGACTAAGCCGCCAATATCTGCAACCGAAGGGAAACAAAAAGGGGGCCAAAAGGCCCCCTTTTCGCTTCTATCGTCTTCAAACGGTCTTAGAAGTTTACCTTCACACCACCGACGAGGCCACCTTTTTTGACATCGCGGTTACGACCACCACTGTTAGAGGCGTCGTCATGATTGACATAGAATGCAGACGCTGCAAGGGACACACCTTTGCCCAATTTGCGCTCATAACCGAGTGTATAGAGCTGTGTATCTTCGTCTGTAGCAGCATCGGCAAGGCTGTAACCATACCCGAAGCTGACTTCATTGGTTTTGTCGAGCTTGTAACGAAGACCAATACCAAGCCATGAGTCTTTGTCTGCGGTATCGTTTTCTTTCGCATACGCTACGGTAAGACGTGTTGCACCGGACTTAACGTCAACAGCGAAGTTCACACCTGACTCTTCGTCATTGCCATTGTTGTCGGAGTTTTCAACGCGTGCAACACCCATGGCTAGTTTGTAGCTGGTGCCACCGGATTTGCCAGTGTACTGCAAGCTCGCGGAGATGTGGTTGTGAGCACCACTGGTTTCAGACGCGTCATAATCACCAATCGCGTTGTCTGAAGCGTCCGGGGTGTATGAAGCAATCAACTGAAGACCATTCATTTTTGGTGTCCAGTAGGTCACGTTACCCGCATCGCCGATACCGAGGTCGAGGTCGCTGTTGTTCATAGCAGAGCCAAAACTCAACCAGTCACCGGCGTCCGATTTGATCAAACCGACAGGACCGACAACGGAAGCACCGCCTGTGTAAGCGGCTGCGACGTCGTTGTTACCGATCAAGATCTTACCGAAGCTGCCCTGAACATAGAGAGAGGCTTCATCGAAACCAGCACCGTCTGTTGAGGACGCTGTCGCGGCCGCATCTTGACCAGCGGTAATGCCGTGGTTGTTACCTTGGCCCGCTTCCATTTCGAAGCGACCACCAACAGTCAGACCGTTGCTCAACTTCTCTTTGAAGGAGAAATAGAACTCGGCGTCTTGCTTGACATCAAATGAGCTCACGTGGCCTGCGGTATTATCATCCGCGTAACCAATCCACTGCTCGTAATAACCACCCAGTTTAAGTTTGGCAGCACTTGCAGGCGCAGCGGCCATAACAGCGGCAGCTGAAACCAACACTGTGCTGGCAAGAAGTTTGGATTTATTCATATTATTCCTCTAAGTTTTAGAACGTTCTAGTTAGTGGCTTTTCTGCCACGCCCTATTTATAAATTGTGCAAAACGATAAGCAAGCCGACATTTTGAAACTGTGTTTTTTTTTCCACATTTGTGGTAATTTTACCACACATCACTTTGCATAAGTTTTTTTGGTGATTAACGCATGATTTTTGGATATTGTTCGTCCACATCGTCGTCTCTGACGCTAAGAAGGAACGCCGAACCCGGTCAGCCGCCAAAAAATTGGAGTAAAATCGCATGGTGAGATTGAACTTAGGCACGATCATAGGCCTAATTTTGATGTCCTTCATTCTTTCAAGTTGCGGAATAAAATCAGAACAAGAATTCGCCACGATCGATCCCCGCGATCCGGGCAATGTCTCTTCCGACAAGCAACTTGAAAGGGACGCGGCAGATCGCGGGACCGTCTGGGGAGATGGTGGGATTCTTGGGGTCTTTGGATTTGGTGACGAAGGAAAGAAAAAAGAGACGGGCGGCCCGGCAATTGGGGTTAATGCCTTCTTATGGCGAGCGACACTCGATACCATTTCCTTCATGCCCCTCTCATCGGCCGATCCCTTCGGAGGGGTCATCATCACAGACTGGTATACGCCGCCAGAGACGCCCAATGAGCGGCTCAAAGTCACGGCTTACATTCTATCTCGACAACTGAGGGCCGACGGGCTCCGTATTTCCGTGTTCCGGGAGCGTCTAAACGGAGGAATATGGCGAACGGAAAAAACAGCACAGGATACGGCCATTAAACTTGAAAATAAGGTTCTCGAAAGAGCGCGCCAAATTCGCATTGCGTCCAAGAAAAAATATTAATTGCTTGAGAAATTTTGGCGGCGCTCGCCGTCAATGACACGTAGACACACATGACAGAAATTTCCGATCCCCCCCGCTACACGTTCAAAGATGCTGAAGTTCGCTGGCAAAAGGCCTGGGAAGACCATCACTGCTTTGACGCCCGCGAAGATCAATCTCGTCCCAAATATTACGTTTTGGAGATGTTCCCCTATCCCTCCGGCAGGATCCATATGGGCCATGTCCGGAATTACACCATGGGAGATGTGGTCGCTCGTTTTAAACGCGCACGCGGATTTAATGTGCTGCACCCCATGGGATGGGATGCATTCGGAATGCCGGCTGAAAATGCGGCTATGGAACAGAATGTGCACCCGGCCGCCTGGACCTGGCAAAATATCGAAACCATGCGTGGGCAACTCAAAATGATGGGGCTCTCGATCGATTGGTCTCGGGAAATCGCAACCTGTGATCCTGCCTATTATCGGCATGAACAGAAGATGTTTCTCGACTTCTTAGATCAAGGGCTGGTTTACCGGCGCGAGAGCTGGGTGAACTGGGATCCCGTCGATAATACGGTTTTAGCAAACGAACAGGTAATCGATGGGCGGGGGTGGCGCTCTGGAGCGGAAGTCGAAAAACGTCAATTGTCCCAGTGGTTTTTTCGGATCACCGATTTTGCCGAAGAGTTGCGGTCGGATTTGGAAAAATTGACACGATGGCCGGCCCGCGTTCGCTTGATGCAGGAGAACTGGATCGGACGGTCTGAGGGCATGCGGATCCAGTTTAAAATCTGTGACCAAGACCAAAAATTAGAGGTTTTCACGACCCGCCCTGATACGTTGTTTGGAGCCAGTTTCTGCGCAATATCGCCAGACCACCCGATTGCCTCAGAACTTGCCGATGAGTCAGCGGAATTAAAAAAGTTTATCGATGAATGCCACCGGCTTGGAACAAGCGAGGCTGTTTTAGAACAGGCCGAGAAGCAAGGGCATGATACAGGATTGAGGATTCAACACCCCTTTATACAAGGGAAAACGTTGCCCCTTTTTGTCGCCAACTTCGTCTTGATGGAATACGGTACAGGAGCAATTTTTGGTTGCCCCGCTCATGATCAGAGAGACCTAGACTTTGCGAATAAATACGGTTTGCCCGTTACGCCGGTCATCCTCCCCCCAAACACGGCACAAGAAACCTTCACAATAGACACAGAGGCTTACACCGGGCCTGGAATTTGTATCAACTCTGATTTCTTGGATGGGCTTGAGTTTGATAAAGCGAAGGCTGTCATTGCGGATGCTCTGGAAAAACAAGGGACGGGCCAAAGAGAAATCAATTTCCGCCTGCGCGATTGGGGGATCTCTCGACAACGTTATTGGGGTTGCCCCATTCCTGTGATCCACTGCAAAGATTGCGGGATCGTCCCTGTTCCGCGTGAAGACCTTCCGGTCTCCCTGCCTGAGGATGTGACATTTGATGTTGCCGGCAATCCGCTGGATAGGCATCCGAGCTGGAAACACGTTCATTGTCCGAGCTGCGGAAAAGCCGCACAAAGAGAGACGGACACAATGGACACCTTTGTCGACTCATCTTGGTATTTCGCCCGGTTCTGTTCGCCTCGCTCGGACCAACCGGTCGACCAAACGGCTGCGGACTACTGGATGCCTGTGGACCAGTATATTGGCGGCATCGAACATGCGATTTTGCATCTTTTGTACTCGCGGTTTTTTACGCGCGCGATGAAAAAAACAGGGTGGGCCTCTTTGGAGGAACCCTTTGACGGGCTCTTTACCCAAGGAATGGTCTGTCATGAAACTTACCAGTCAGAATCTGGCCAATGGTTGTCTCCGGACGACATCATAGAGAATGACATGGGGATGCTTGTGTCGACAGCGGATGCCTCACCTGTAAAGGTCGGCCGATCCGAAAAGATGAGCAAATCTAAGAAAAATGTTGTCGACCCAGCCGATATTATCGAGAGCTATGGTGCAGATACGGCCCGCTGGTTCATGCTCTCTGATAGCCCTCCGGATAGGGATCTAGAATGGACCGAGGCGGGAATCTCGGGGGCCTGGCGATTTATGAACCGACTTTGGCGGCTCGTGTATCGTTATCCTGATGGTTCTATCAAGCCATGTGCGGATGACGCATGTCCTGAGACAGTCTTAGAGCTCAGACAGTCTATTCACAAAACCATAGATGGGATCACCAAGGATCTGGAAAGTTTCCGATTTAATCGCGCCGTCGCGCGTATTTATGAATTAGTGAACCAGATATCGGACTTCAAAGACGAAGATAACCAATCAAGCCAAGCCGTTTTATCGGAAGCTATCGAAACCCTCATTGTTCTAATGGGACCCATGGTTCCGCACCTGGCTGAGGAAATGTGGAGCAAGATCGGTAAAACTGGGTTATTGGCCAATCAGTCATGGCCCAATGTGGACCCAGCGATGCTTATCGATGAGATGGTGACCTTGGCCGTCCAAATAAAAGGCAAGTTGAAAGGAACGATCTCCGTTCGGCGTGATGCGGACCAGAGTGAGGTAGAAAAGATCGCGCTTGAAGAGCCCTCTATAGCCGCTGCCCTTGAGGGCAAATCAATAGCCCGGATCATCTATGTACCGAATAGAATACTGAATGTTGTCCATGCCTAAAAACTTTGGGCTAGGGCCCCAAACCATTTCATGTGTGTTGGCCTTAGCGATCTTTGCCCTCGGACTAGTTGGATGTCAATTTCGACCGCTCTATGGCGAAGCTGCAAACGCCGACGCACGTATTCTAAAATATGTCAGAGTGGACAGAATTGACGGCAGAATTGGGCAGAGACTCCGCACCCTTCTTAGACAAAAATTTGGGCAAACAGAGCAACCCCTCAAGCCTCGCTGGTCTTTAGAAATCACTTTGCGGGAAGAAAAAAGAGGTTTGGCCGTTCAGAGAGATACGACAACGACTCGCCGAGAGCTCGCCGTTACGGCCAGTGTTTCAAATCAACAAATTGGGACGAGACAAACCCTACACCTACAAAGGCAATGCTCATTCTATCAATAGTTTCAATGAGTTAGAGTCCCAGTACGCCACACTTTCGGCGGAGAAGGATGCTCGAGATAGGGCCATTAGGGTTTTATCGGAGGAAATAAGAGCTCGAGTAATGCTGGTAATACGGCATCCGACTTTATTCGATGAATCTGGCAAGAAATGAAAATATCGTCAGCCCGCGCGGATCAGTTTATTAAAGGCTCTCTTCTCAATATCTCAGCCGTGTTAATCTATGGACCTGACGGGGGTCTTGTAAGGGAACGGGCGCAAGCCCTCGTCAAAACTTTTTCTGGAACCCTCGACGACCCCTTCAATAATATTGAATTCAATGCCGCACGGCTCAAAGAAGAACCGGCGAAATTATTCGATGAGGCGAGCTCTTTATCATTTTTAGGGAATAAGAGAACCGTCTATGTTCGGGAGGCTGCGGACGCCCAACAAAAATCCATTTTACCGATTTTAGACGCACCCGCGGCAGGCGACACGCTGGTCATTATCGAGTCGGGTAATTTAGGCCCGCGGTCAAAATTGAGACTCGCTTTTGAAGGGGCCGATAATGCGGCAGCCATACCCTGTTATTTGGATGATGAAAAAACCCTCTCCGCGGTAATTCGTGAAACGCTGCGTGCGGAAAACATTACGCCCTCGAGAGATGCGCTCGCTTATTTGCAATCTCACCTGGGAAACGACCGACGAGTCACGATTTCCGAACTGGAAAAAATTGCGCTTTTTAAGGGCGAAACTGGAGAGTTAACGCTCCAAGAGGCACAACTTTGCGTTGGGGACTCCAATGAGGCAACACTGGACGATTTAGTTTTTTCTGCAGGATCTGGCGATAAACACCGGTTGGGCCGGTTTTTAGACCGAGCTTTTTCAGAGGGCGCAAATAGTGTCGCCATCCTCCGAGCCTTTGTTCGACATTTCTCCAGGCTGCACTATGCCCAGGCACAAATGAGTCAGGGAGCGCGCGTTTCCGAGGCCATGAAAGCCCTTCGACCACCCGTTTTCTTTAAACAGACATCAATCTTTGAGAGGCAACTGGGCTTTTGGAACCTAGACAAGATAGGCATTGTCCTCCAAATGCTCGCAGAAACGGAAAGCCAGTGTAAATCCAGCGGGAAGCCTGCAGAATTATTGTGTCGACAAGCGAGTCTAAGGATTTGCGCTCTCGTTCGGAACCCTGGAGCATCAGTTTAAATCAGGAGACCTTAAGCGATTAATAATATCGTCTAATTGCTCCAAAGATTTGCAATGAATAGAAACCTTACCCTTCTCACCCTGGAAATCGACCGTAACCACCAAACCGAGAAATTCGCTCAAACTGTTTTCTAATTCGATTATATTAGGGTCCTTTGGCGAACTCAATTCTCTAGCGCTGCTTGCGTTGCCCTTATAACCGGGCGCCCTCCTGGCTGCTAGGGCCTCGGCTTTCCTCACAGACAGCCCCTTAGATACGATTTCCATGGCAAGAGCCTCGGCATTCGGATTGCCGACAAGGGGGCGAGCATGGCCTGCCGTCAATTTCCCTTCATCTAAGAGTTTTTTTACGGCAACGGGCAGAGACTCAAGCCGAAGCATGTTCGCAATATGAGAACGACTTTTTCCGATGACCTGGGAAACTTTCTCTTGGGTATAACCAAATTCATCCATTAACCGCCGATAACCACCCGACTCCTCTAAGGGTTTGAGGTCTGAGCGCTGAATATTTTCGACAAGTGCCGCTTCCAAAACGACTTCATCGGGGATTTCCTTGACTAATACTGGAACGTCATGGATCCGAGCAATTTGTGCCGCCCGCCAACGCCGTTCTCCTGCAATAATTTCAAAAGCATTGGGCCCGGCAGGACGGACAAGAATCGGCTGCAGGATCCCCCGCTCTCGAATGGAGTTGGCAAGGGATTGGATTTCGGACTCATCAAATGTACGTCGAGGCTGAAACTTACCTGGAGATAAATTCCCGATGGGAACTGTTTTGACGCCGGATGACGATTCTTTTTCGACCTCCAGATTTAAACGGTTTTCCCCGAGCAATGCCGAAAGGCCCCTCCCAAGTCTTGGTAATTTTCTCTCTTCATTTGCCATAGTCAATTCCTTCTTCGCGTCGAAGCACCTCCCCTGCTAGATGCACGTAGGCCTGCGCCCCGGGGCATTCCAAATCGTAGAGCAAGACTGGTTTGCCATGGGACGGCGCCTCAGAGACCCGAATATTCCTGGGGATCGCGGTCGCGTAGACAGTGTCTCCGAAAAATTCTCGGACATCATCTGAAACCGCCTTACTGAGATTATTTCTAATGTCGTACATGGTCAAAACAATCCCTTTGAGACTCAAAGAGGGGTTAAAAGCCGTTTTGATCCTCTCAATTGTTTGCACGAGCTGGCTTAGCCCCTCGAGGGCAAGATATTCACACTGGAGGGGCACCAAAACCCCCTCAGCCGCTGTCAGGGCGTTCACCGTCAATAGGCCAAGGGCAGGAGGACAATCGATCAAGATATAATCAAATTTCTTTCTCAAGGATGACAGGGCATCTCTCAGGCGAAACTCGCGACGTTCCACATCCACTAATTCTAATTCTGCACCGGAAAGGTCTCGGGATGCGGGTACAATAGACAAATGAGGAACTTCCGTCGAACATATCGCGGCCTCGAGCTTCACCTCCCCAATTAATGCATCATAAATCCCAATGTCGACGTCACCCCCGTCAACACCAAAACAGATTGAGCCATTCCCCTGAGGATCAAGATCGACCAACAAGACTTCACGGCCAACAGCGGCAAGGGCCGTCGATAGATTGACTGCTGTTGTCGTTTTTCCGACGCCACCCTTCTGATTGGCGATGGCTAAAATTAAGGGAGAGCTGCCTTGACCATATCCCCTCTGACCACTCGTTCCCCCTTCAAGCACGCTTGAACCCCTTGATAGCAACAATAACCCCGCCCCCATCGATTGCACTATCGAGCAATGAATACTTCAAACGCCAGTTTCGTTCAGCCGCTTTTAATTCATCCCTGAACCGACGACCTTTCAGAAAAAGACATTTTGGATTTTTCCGACTTATCTCGTTGCCAAAGCGACGAGCATAAGACAGCAAAAGGTCCAAAGGAGCCAAAGCACGTGCTGTCACTATGTCTGTTGGCCATGGTTGCAGTTTCTCGATCCGGTCTTGATGGATGTGAGCCTCAACCCCCAATATCCGAGCCGCTTCCTCTAGAAATCGAGCTTTTTTGCCGGTTGCCTCAACAAGGTGAACCTCTGCCTGGCTCAAAATTGCCAAAATCAAGCCAGGAAACCCGGCTCCACTTCCCAAATCAGTCAAAACGGGCTGCCCAGGGGGCAAAAGGGGTAACATTTGCGCAGAGTCTAGGATATGTCTTGTCCAAATGTCTTGAAGGGTAGACCGGCCAACTAGATTAAAGGATTTCTGCTGGTTCTCTAAGAAATCGACAAATTGATCCAATCGTTCCATTGTTTCACGTGGAACATCGAATTCTATACGGAAAGCCTCTCGACTACCTGGATTAGCCAGCTCGACACTCACTCGTGCGACCTCTGGGGATGACGCACATGCCTCAAAAGCGCTATCAGAGCGGCCGGCGTCACACCAGACATGCGGGAGGCGGCGCCAAGAGTCGGGGGCCGCCTTTGAGACAACTTTTCCCGAACCTCATTGGATAAACCCCCAATTTCGTCAAAATTCAGATCCGAGGGGATCCGGAGTGCTTCGTCTTTCCTAAACGCTTCGATATCGGCAGCCTGACGCTCGAGATACGCGGAGTATCGACCCTCAATTTCCATTTGTTCTTTGATCTCGGGACGCAGAACTCGCAACTCGGGCCAGAGATGAACAAGCTTATCTATCGTTATATCAGGGTAAGACAACAATCTCATGCCAGTTCGAGGCACACCGTCTTGAGCCACAGAGATCCCGAGTTGGCCCAGTGCCGTAGGGGTTGCGGTTAACCCACATAACTTTTCCCGCGCCTGGTCGAGAAAAATTTGCTTTTCTTCGAAAGCCCCTTGACGCACACTTCCGACACATCCGATCCTGATACCTAAGGGGCTAAGACGTTGATCCGCATTATCGGCTCGCAAAAGTAATCTATATTCCGCCCGCGAGGTAAACATGCGGTAAGGCTCCGAGACGCCCCGGGACACAAGATCGTCAATCATTACCCCAATGTAACCATCGGATCGGCCGAGAACAAAACGCTCGGAACCTACACAACTGAGTGCCGCATTGACCCCGGCCACCAAACCCTGACCTCCAGCCTCTTCATATCCCGTGGTCCCATTGATTTGCCCTGCGAAAAATAGACCCTTGACCTTTTTTGTCTCAAGGGTTTCGAATAATTCCCGAGGATCGACATAGTCATACTCAATTGCATACCCTGGCCTCAACATTTTGGCCTTCTCAAGCCCGGGGATCGTCTTTAACATTTCCAATTGAATGTCTTCCGGGAGACTGGTCGAGATCCCATTCGGATATACTGTGTGATCATCTAACCCCTCGGGCTCTAAAAAAATCTGATGCCTCGGCCTCTCAGAAAACCGCACAACTTTATCTTCAATGGAAGGACAATAGCGAGGTCCGCTCGACTCTATCTGCCCAGAATATATCGGAGCGCGGTCCAAATTGTTTTTTATGAGCTGGTGGCTCGCCTCAGTCGTCCCGGTAATAAAACAAGAGATTTGGGGCGTACTAATCTTCGATGTCAAAAAAGAGAAAGGCTGGGGCGGATCATCTCCTTTCTGTTCTAGCAGTTGTGACCATCCAATTGTACGCCCATCAAGCCTCGGGGGGGTCCCGGTTTTCAGTCTGCCCAGGGAAAACCCGACCTGAGAGAGAGTCTCTGAAAGCCCGATGGTCGGGCCCTCGCCAAAACGCCCTGCGGCCCAAGTTCGTTCACCGATATGTATCAACCCACGAAGGAAAGTCCCTGTTGTCAGGATCACGGCTCCCGCAGAGATTTCCTGGCCCTCCTCGGTAATCAGGCCAGTAATCTGATTGTTGTTCATCCGAAGATCCGCCGCCGCCTCGCCCCAAATAGTCAGGTTTTTTTGCTCCCGCAGAAGCTTCTGAATGGCCTGGCGATAAAGCTTCCTGTCCGCTTGAGCCCGCGGGCCCCTCACGGCCGCCCCCTTACTGGCATTGAGCATACGAAATTGAATGCCAGCTCCATCAATAGCGCGCGCCATCAGACCGTCCAGCGCATCAATCTCCCTAACCATGTGGCCTTTGGCCAAACCGCCGATTGCCGGATTGCAGGACATTTCGCCAATAGTCTCTATTTTGTTGGTTAACAGAAGGGTTTTTGCTCCCATTCGAGCAGAGGCCGATGCCGCTTCGCATCCAGCATGCCCACCACCAATCACGACAACATCGAAAATACTCATGGGGCCTCTTTTACAGTAAAAATCTTAGGGGCCAAACAAATAAGTTATTTCTCTGAAGCTTATGTTTCACGTGAAACATGCTATTTTCCGATACAAAATTCGCTGAACAACCGATCAAGAATATCTTCAACATCCACCCGACCGGTAATTCTCCCAAGCGCCCGGACCGCACATCGAATATCTTCCGCAATTAATTCAATTTCGAATCCAACCCCGGCCTGGACCAGATGATGGACACAATTTTCGAGTGCTTCCCGATGCCTGCGCCGGGTTACTGGCGCCGATGCAGAAACAGGGAATTTCTCGGTGAACCGTTTTTCTAACTCTCCGAGAATTATCTCACAATTTTCACCGGTTTTAAGCGACATCGATAGACCGCTAAAATTCTTTGCCTGATCCAAATCAGCCTTATTCCGAATAAAAAGCGCCTCTTGCGCTGTTTTTCCCGCCTCCCGAAGAGTAGCCATGGTATCAATCTTGCCTGTATCTGGCGCCTCCAGAAAAATGCAAAAATCAGCTGTCGCTGCAAGAGACTTGGCCCTCCGAACGCCCTCCGCTTCGATTTCATCCTGAGCATCCCTCAAACCCGCGCTATCAGAAAATGTTACTGCCAGGCCCCCAATTTCACTCCGAACCTCAATTATATCGCGCGTCGTCCCCGCTAAACTTGAGACGATAGCAGCCTCTCTGCCTGCCAAAAAGTTCAAAAAACTAGACTTGCCTGAATTTGGCGGCCCTAAAATTGCTACAGACAAGCCGTTTCGGATCCTTTCACCAATCCGATTATCATCAATATATTGTGTTATAGAATCCTTTAATTCCAATATTTTGTGTTTCGTCTCCTCAAATAAGGTATCGGGCAAATCCTCATCAGGAAAGTCTATCCAAGCCTCCAGATACGCCAACGTGGAGATCAATTTCTCTCGCCATTCATCACACTTCTGTCCAAAAACCCCATCAAGTTGACGCAGAGCCTGCCGCCGCTGGGCATCGGTTTCTGCCGCGATTAAGTCAGAAAGGGCCTCAACACCCGTCAAATCTAACTTTCCATTTTCAAAAGCGCGACGCGTGAATTCCCCAGGCTCGGCTAAAAACAACCCGTCCATTGCTCCAAGCGCATCCAAAATTGCGTTAATAGTCGCCAATCCGCCGTGAACATGAAATTCAACGAGATCTTCTCCTGTAAACGATGCCGGTCCCGGAAACCAAATCACGAGACCATCATCGAGCACCTCCCCACTTGGTTTCCGCAGTTTTCGCCTCGAAGCCAGCCGAGGCAGCGGTTCTCTTCCTCCAACAAAGCTCGATAGAACGGACCGTGATTCCGGACCAGAGATCCGGATCACCGCGATGCCGGAGATACCCCCCCCGGATCCAAGAGCAAAGATTGTTCTTGAACCGCGGGTCAATAATCTATTCTCATCGGAAATTAACCCCAATGTTTCTGACATTTTACTTAACCTATAAGATCAGGGAATGACTGAGAATCACCTCCGTTTCGAAACCAGCCCTTATTTATTGCAGCATGCTTCTAACCCTGTCTACTGGCGGCCTTGGGGGCCCACCGCGCTCGCCGAGGCGAGCGCAAAAAACAAACCCATCTTGTTATCGGTAGGATATGCCGCCTGCCATTGGTGCCATGTCATGGCCCGTGAGAGTTTTGAGAACCGGGAAATCGCACAACTGATGAATACACTGTTTATCAATATCAAAGTTGATCGGGAAGAGCGTCCGGATATCGACGAGATCTACCAACATGCTTTATCCCTGTTGGACAAACCTAGGGGCTGGCCACTCACTATGTTTCTAAATCCCACCGGTGAACCATTTTGGGGAGGGACATATTTTCCGCCTACCCCTCGTCATGGCCAGCCAGGCTTCGCCGAGATTTTGAAAACCGTTAGCGACTATTGGGAAAAAAACCCATCGGATATTTTAAAAAACGTCTCGGCCTTAAAAACCGGTCTCGCAAAATTGACCCAAACAAAGAGAGGACCGCTTATCAGTCTATCAACTGCGGAAACAGCCGCACTCCGACTTAATAAAGAATTTGACAAAATACACGGAGGTATCGGGTCAGCTCCAAAATTTCCGAACCTGTCAGTGTTGGAACTTATTTGGCGAACCTACATTCGATGCAACCATTCTGAACTGAGAAAAACAACGGAGCTAACTTTGGAGCGTATGTCTCAGGGGGGGCTCTTTGATCATTTAGGAGGTGGCTTCGCTCGGTATTCCACAGACCCCGAATGGCTTGCCCCACATTTTGAAAAGATGCTTTACGACAACGCGCAACACATTGAAATATTAGGGTTGTGTTGGAAGAAATCTAAAAACCCCCTTTTTAAATCCCGACTTAAAGAAACAATCCAGTGGTTGATTAACGACATGACTTGCGACGGCGGGGCTTTCGCCGCGACCCTTAACGCAGATAGCCAAGGAGAGGAAGGAAAATTTTACGTCTGGTCCGTTAGAGAAATAAAACAGGTGCTGGGGCCGGATGCAGCTTTTTTCATGGAGGCATACGATGTTTCCGAGGGAGGGAACTGGAAGGGCAAAACAATTCTTAACCGGCTCTCCCCCCAAAAAAATTACGGGGAAAAAGAAGAAAAGACCTTGGAACGGCTACGCCGTCGGCTGCTTTTAGAGAGAAACCAACGGCCAAGGCCCAGAAGGGATGACAAGATTTTAGCCGATTGGAACGGTTTGGCTATCGCTGCTTTGGCGCCAAATTCTATAGTTTTCAATGAAATGTCCTGGCTTGAACACGCCAGCGACGCTTTTGAATTTGTTACCAAAAATATGATTAGAGACCAACGATTGTATCACAGTTGGTGTAATGGAAGTCTCAAAACACTGGGTACTCTCGATGACTATGCCTGCTTGATAAAGGGGGCCCTCGCACTGTTTGAAACAACCGGTCGCAGGGAATACCTCAAAACATCAATGGATCTGACCCACACTTTGAATAAGCATTATTGGGATCCTGATGGCGGGGGATATTATTTTATAGCGGACGATTCGGACGGGCTGATAGTAAGGCCCAAACGGGCCGAGGACCATTCGACTCCTGCGGGAAATAGCGTCATGTTAAAAAATCTTGCCCGGCTTTATTACCTTACTGGCGATGAAACCTTTCGCATACAGGCAGAGGAAATCATCTCAGCTTTCTCCGGCCATGCGATGGAAAACTTTTTTCCTCATGCCGCTCTTTTTAGTGGGGTCGAATTTTTCCGTAACGCTGTTCAAGTCTTTATCGTTTCTCCGGATTACAATGACGCCGCTCTAGCTTTGCAGTCCGTTTGCTTAAAATCCTGCGATCCCAACATTATATCCAGCATTTACACCGAAACTGATAATTTACCCAAAAACCATCCGGCTCATGGAAAAACCATGATGAACGGCCGGCCAACTGCTTTTGTTTGCCGAAACGAGAGATGTTCACTTCCCATTACGACCCCCGCAGAGCTTTCCGCTCATTTATGAATGCTAAATCTTACCTTTAGATCCCCTGTCGGCTGGCTCACAATCCAGCAAACCGGAAACGCCATCACAAAACTTTGGTGGGGCAGAGGCGATACCAATCAAGAGACCCCGTTATTAACTGATGCCCGAAGACAACTGCTAGAATATTTTGGAGGAAAACGAAAACAATTTGAGCTGCCAACCGCGCCACTAGGAACACGGTTCCAAATCCAGGTTTGGCATTTCATCGCTCAAATCCCGTATGGTCGTACACAGACCTACGGAGACCTCGCTCGATTGATTGGGACATCGCCTCGGCCATTGGGGGCCGCATGCGGCGCGAATCCGATCCCCCTCATCATTCCGTGCCACCGGATATTGGGAAAAACCGGAAAGTTGGTTGGTTATTCTGGGGGTTTGGGAACAGAAACCAAACGATTTCTGCTATCTTTGGAAGAACGAACAAACTCTAGCTTTGAACACCCAAACAACTGAGATAATGTGAAAGCACACCTTGATTGACATCACAAAAACTCAACTGTTCTTGTCAAATTACAAAGAGGAGAGGGTAAATGAACCGTGCTATTCTCGTGAGAAAACCTGGCGGTCCATCGGCTTTGAAATGGGAGAGAGTTGACACCCCCGACCCCAAAACCGGGGAAATTCTTCTGAAGACGACCGCGGTGGGCCTGAATTTCATTGATACTTATCATCGCAAGGGCCTCTATCCTCTTCCGACTCCGTTTATCCCTGGAGTCGAGAGTGTGGGACTGATCTGCAAACTGGGCCGAGGTGTCACGGGCTTCAAGATAGGCGATCGGGTGGCCTGTGTTTCTGAACCAATGGGAGCCTACGCTGAATATCGGGTATTCCCCGCTGCCCGTCTTGTCCGAATCCCCCGAGACATAACGGATCACACAGCAGCGAGTATGATGTTAAAAGGTCTGACGGCTGCTATGCTCGCAAAACGCGTTTATAAAGTGAAATCCGGAGATACGGTTTTAATTCATGCCGCTGCGGGCGGTGTGGGACTAATTTTAAGCCAATGGGCAAAATCGCTTGGAGCGACAGTGATAGGCACCGTGGGATCCGCTGCCAAAGCACGACTAGCAAAAGATTATGGCGTCGACCATGTTATAAACTACAACAAACAAAACTTTGTGAATGTTGTGGCCCGGCTAACAAAAAATAAAAAATTACCTGTTGTCTTTGACTCCGTGGGCGCCGCCACCTTTCCCGGCTCCCTTGATTGCCTAATGCCAATGGGCCTCTGGGTGACTTATGGAAATGCATCGGGTCCAGTCGCACCATTAGCACCGCTCACACTGATGCAAAAAGGGTCTCTTTTCATGACAAGACCCATGTTGAATCACTACATAAGTGATCCTATCGAATATAAAAAATTAGCTGGCGAATTGTTTTCGATTGTTAGAAAAGGAAGCGTCAAAGTCGAAATCAATCAAATTTACGACCTGAAAGATGCGCAGAAGGCTCATACAGATCTTGAGGCAAGAAAGACTACCGGATCAACCCTTTTGATCCCTTGAAAGGGGAATTTTTTACTGGTTCATAGATTCAAAGAAGTCGGCATTATTCTTGGTCGTTTTAAGTTTTTCCAGCAAAAAGTCCATCGCATCCCCCGTTCCCATTGGGGCAAGAATACGTCGGAGCACCCACATTTTTGCCAGCGTTCCCTTGTCAACCAAAAGCTCTTCCTTCCGGGTACCAGATTTCGTGATATCCATTGCCGGAAAGGTTCTTTTATCTGCAAGCTTACGGTCCAAAACAATTTCAGAGTTACCGGTGCCCTTAAATTCCTCAAAAATAACTTCGTCCATGCGTGAGCCTGTATCAATCAAAGCGGTAGCCACAATTGTCATCGAGCCGCCCTGCTCGATATTTCTGGCTGCCCCGAAAAATCGCTTCGGCCGCTGCAGCGCGTTGGAGTCCACACCGCCCGTGAGCACCTTCCCTGAACTCGGAACAACTGTGTTATAAGCACGAGCTAAACGGGTAATTGAGTCGAGGAGAATAACCACATCCCGACCATGTTCCACCAATCTCTTGGCCTTTTCAATTACCATTTCCGCCACCTGGACATGACGGGTTGCAGGCTCATCAAAGGTTGAACTCACAACCTCTCCATTCACCGATCGCTGCATATCTGTGACTTCTTCCGGACGCTCATCTATCAACAGAACAATGAGGTACACCTCCGGATTATTTTCAGTAATCGAATGGGCTATCGTTTGAAGCATCATCGTTTTACCAGTCCGCGGTGGGGCAACAATGAGAGACCGCTGCCCCTTTCCAATTGGAGAAACAATGTCGACTACCCGAGGTGTCAAATCCTTGACCTTTGGATTTTCAGCGTCGAGGATAAACTTCGACTCAGGATACAAAGGTGTTAAATTATCAAAGTTTATCCGATGACGAATATTTTCGGGCTCGTCAAAATTAATCTGATTGACTTTCAGCATCGCAAAGTAACGTTCGCCGTTTTTGGGCGATCGGATCTCGCCCTCTACGGTATCACCAGTGCGTAAACCAAAATGTCTTATTTGGCTGGGAGAAACATAAATGTCGTCTGGCCCTGGCAGATAATTAGCCTCAGGAGCCCTCAGGAATCCAAAGCCATCTTGTAGGATCTCCAGAACTCCGTCACCATAAATAGCTACATCGTTATCGGCGAGTTGTTTTAAAATGGCAAACATCATTTCTTGCTTGCGAAGACTAGATGCATTTTCAATTTCCAGCTCTTCCGCATGTGCCAGAAGTTCTGCCGGGGATTTCTGCTTTAATTCCTGTAAGTGCATCTTAGTTCTCGAATTCGGAAAAGTTTAAACTATCTTACTTTTGGGTTAACGAGAGCCGTTTGGACCAGCTGCGAGATTGTATTTTAAGATATGAAGAACCGCGCCTCGAATGAGGCTGATTAAGGTTTTGTCGTTCCTACTTCTTCCCGTGAAAAATGTCAATAGGAAAAATCGTTACTTACGATCCCGGTTTAATGACGACTAGGAATACGATAAGCACCATTAACCCTGTCGGTATTTCGTTGGTAAAGCGAAAAAATCGCTCCGACTTTCGGTTCCGATCATTTTGGAATTCTACAACGCAAAGGCCGAAGAAACAGTGGCATATCACCAAAGCAATAACACCGATAAGTTTCACCGGCAGCCACCATGCAGACCAATCGGTTGATCCAGTAGCTATTAGGACGAGAGTGCCAAAAACCAATGTTGCTATCAATGCCGGATTCATTATGTACTTGAAAAGACGCTGTTCCATTACCTTAAATTGCTCAGACGCCTCCGAACCAATCGTTGTTGTTGAGTGATAGACAAACAAACGAGGTAAATACAACAATCCTGCCATCCATGAAATTACCGAAACAATATGAAGTGATTTAATAATAAGGTAGTATTCAAAGAGATATTGAATCATTGTCTGAGGTTAATTGGCCAACCATTTTTATAAGCGCAATGCCGCCATTCATTCTGGCAAGGCGACTCACAACCATCAAACGTTACAGGCCCGTCATTGGCGAGAGCCTCTCTAACCAGCCCCGCAAGGCCACCTATAAATTTTGGATCCGTTTGAACGGTTTCGATCCTTAAGTATTCCACTACACCGAGATCTCGAGCCAACTCTCGATATTCTATATCTAACTCGACCAACGTTTCCGAATGTTCAGATACAAAAGCAATAGGAACTAAAATAATTCCTTTCCTATCTTTGGCTGCTCTTTTAATCTCATCATCCGTATAAGGTCGCAGCCACTCTACAGGTCCAACACGACTTTGGTAGCAAACTACGTAATCTTTTTGCACTAACCTTGCTGCTCGCACCACTGCTTCTACTGTCTGCTCTACGTGCCTTTGATACGGATCACCGTTTTTGATAAATTTTTCTGGTAGCCCGTGGGCTGAGAAAAGAACGCGGTAATCTGGACATTGAATATTTTCTAAAGCCGCACGAAGTTTCTCTGATACTGTATTTACAAATCCTTTGTTATTTGGATAACAACACACGGCCTTAACCGGTGTGCTTAAATCCATCGCAGCATTCTCCCATACAGAGAAAAACGACTCTGTAGTGGTCGTTGAATATTGGGGATATAGGGGAAGCAGAACTATCTGTTCAGGCTCAAACTCCTTCACCCTCCCGATAGTTTCATCCACGAAGGGATGCCAATACCTCATAGCGGTAAACACTTTTAGAGTTAAGTGGTCATCTCCCTCAAACATTTTTTCCAACGCTCTGGCTTGCGCTTCTGTTTGGTCTAAAATAGGAGACTTACCTCCGATTTTTTTGTATATGTCTTGAGCTGTTTGGTTCCTCCTGCTCGAAATTAACTGAGCGATTAGCCACCGAATGGGTTTTGGTTGGCGAATAATGTACGGATCAAAAAATAAATTAAATAAGAAACGGCTTTACCGATTCCAGACTATCCGGTCCACCAAGGTTAAATGCGACAACAGCTATCTTCCTCTTTTTTTTACGCATTCCTTAATTTTTTCTCCAAGAGGAAATAAAATCGCACAACATTGCTACAGTCTCTGGATTTGTATCTTTATGCACTCCATGACCAAGATTAAAGACAAACCCCGAATTTGACCCGAAGACATCCAGGATATCGCTTACCTTTTGTTTCATAACGCTGTTTGGTCCTAATAGGAAAATAGGATCCAAATTCCCCTGAATCGACACCTGGGGATACAGTTCCTTCCTGGCCCAAGAACAGGATATGGTTTGATCAATGCTCAGCCCATCTATTTCTTTAACCTGCAAAAACTTTTGATACCTTAACCCTGCTAAACGCGGAAACACTATAATCGGTATATTCGGATGAGAGGCTTTCACTGCTCGACAAATCCTCATAATTGGCAAAATTGACCAATTCTCAAAATCTCCATCACCCAGAATACCCGACCAACTGTCGAAAATTTGAACGACATCGGCTCCTGCATCAATTTGAGCGATTAGATGTTGGGTGATAGCATCTTCAAGCTTGGAAAACAGCTCACTGAGGGTGTCAGGGGATTCAACAATCCACTTCCTTATTTTTAAAAAATCTCGACTCGTCCCACCTTCAATCAAATAACTGGCGATGGTCCAAGGCGCTCCGGCAAATCCGATCAGGGCGGTTCCAGGATTTAAATTTGCTTTTGTTATAGATACGGCTTTGTAAACTGGCTCTAGTTTCTGTTTCACGTCGTAGAAATTTAGGGAGGAAATATCTTCGCTATTCCGGATAGCAGATAAGACTGGTCCTATGTTCTCAACAAAATCCAAGGCATTGCCTGCAGCGTGGGGAATTACAAGGATGTCGGAAAAAATGATCGCTGCGTCCAGAGAAAACCTCCTTAGGGGCTGAAGGGTTACCTCCGCAGCTAAGTCCGGATTGTAACAAAGATCCAAAAATTTCCCTGCCTTAGACCTTAATTCTCGATATTCCGGAAGATATCGCCCGGCTTGACGCATTAACCAAATCGGAGGTCTGTCGATCGGTTCCCGATTTAACGCAGATACCAGTCGTTTTACATGTCCTGATTCTTCAGACATACCAATTTTATTCCTGAGTACAAAAAATAATAATATTAATATATTAATTGATTTAGTTGTTTATCGAAAAACAATGGGGATTAACAATAGTGTAGATCTATTTTCACATAAATCTTTATGTATCCAGTGGGGGGAAAAAACAAAAAAACAAAAAAACTCCTGTTTTTAAATGGTTTTTTAATTCTTAAACGTTTTAGAATTAACGGAGTTATGGGGATAAAAAATCATCCCCATTATATCCATTTGTTTTCAACATCTTGATATATTCTGCCGAGCAGGTTGGTTAGTGGTGGTAAAATATATCTATCAGAATTAAGGCGAGGGCATCTAATAGATATTCACAATATATCCCAGGTTTTAGTCCACCTCTGAAATGATAAGATTTATGAGCTAAATCCCACGGGCACCCTTGCTGGGATAGCAAAGCGTCCAAATTTGGAAAAGTTTTTATTGGGTAATAATTTGGATCAGGTAATTTTAGCATCTGCTAGTGAAACAAGAAGGAAACTTCTTGAAAATGCCGGAGTAATTCCAGAGATCATAACGGCAAACATTGATGAAACAGAGATCAAGCAATCTCTTGTATCGGAGGGCGCAACCCCGCCACACATTGCTGAAATCTTAGCAGAGCACAAAGCGACTACAGTAAGTCGAAAAAATTTGGGGAGGATCGTCGTTGGCGCGGATCAAATTCTCGCTTTCAGAGGCCGTGTCTATAGCAAGCCAGCGACAACAAATATCGGGCGCGACCAACTTCTTTCCTTAAGAGGTGAGACTCACCACCTGTTTAGTTCTGCTTGCGTAGCAATAAATGGTGAAAGAGTGTGGCATTACACCGGAGGGGCCAATATGACTGTTCGCCACTTTTCTCAAGAATTTATAGAGGACTACTTGGCCAAAACCGGAGAGAAGGTCCTCCTTAGCCCTGGGGGATATCAATTGGAAGGTCTGGGGGTGCAGCTATTCGAGAAAGTGGACGGGGACTATTTTACAATTCTCGGTATGCCACTTTTGCCCCTTCTGCAGTTTCTCCGAGATCGAGGTGTGTTGGCGTGATCGTTGATCAGAGCATGCGGATTACGGGGATAATGGGGTCTCCCATACACCACTCGTTGTCTCCGGTAATTCATAATTTTTGGCTCCGTATCAACAAAATAAAGGGCGTATACATCCCATTGTTGGTGAAGCCTGAAAACCTCAAAGAAGCGCTATTTGGCTGTGCCGCTTTGGGATTTACAGGGATAAACGTAACTGTGCCACATAAAGAAGCGGCCCTCCAATTTTTGGATTATATTGATCCGGTTGCTACCGAAATTGGGGCTGTGAACACCATAATGATCAACGTCGAAGGTAAGTTTGAGGGTTTGAATACTGATTGTTTTGGTTTTGCAGAAGCAATCCAGGCAGGATCGAAAAAAGATTGGTCACCCTCTGGCAAACCTGTCGCTGTTATTGGTGCCGGCGGTGCAGCAAGGTCTATTATCTACGCGCTGAAAGTTTTGAACGCTGGTGAGATTCGTATCGTAAATAGAACTTATGAACGCGCAGAGTCACTAGCCTCAGAATTCGGCGATCGGTGTAAGGTTTGGAATTGGCGTGACCGACATGATATTTTGGAGGACACAGCCTTGTTGGTGAATACAACAAAGTGTGGAATGGTTGGTCAACCTATCCTCGAATTAGATTTGAAAAAACTCCCAGAGGCGTGTCTCGTCAACGATATCGTTTATGCTCCGTTAATGACGAACTTGCTCAGAAATGCGGAGGCTCGAGGAAATACAATAATTACTGGCCTGGAGATGCTGCTTCATCAAGCGCGGCCAGCTTTTAAAAAGTGGTTTGGGGTTGATCCAGATATCTCTGACGATTTGAGGACAGAGGTATTTTCCAGATTGAAATGAAGTTGCTGGGATAAATGATTATCATCGGATTAACTGGGTCGATCGGAATGGGTAAAACTACAGCGGGAAAACTATTGAAACAAATAGGAGTACCTGTGTGTGAGTCTGACGTCCTTGTTCATAGTTTTATGAAAGAAGGGGGCCCAGCCGTTCCTCAAATCGCAAAAGCTTTTCCGGGTGTTGTTCAAGGCAATAAGGTCGATAGAGATGTCCTCGGTAAAATAGTATTTCAGGACACGGGAGCACTTCGAAGGTTAGAGGGAATTATTCATCCTCTCGTTTGGGCGGGTCAAAAAAAATTTCTCAAATCTGTGTCATGCAGCGGCCATCGCATGGCAGTATTAGATGTGCCATTGCTGTATGAAAATAGTTCAGAACAAAAGTGCGACTTTGTCATTGTTATTACCGCACCAGAATTTTTACAAAGACAAAGGGTTATGAAACGAAAGGGCATGACAGAGGCCCGTTTTCGGGGAACGTTAGATCATCAAATGCGTGATATAGAAAAGCAAAAACGTGCTGACTTCGTTGTACAATCGGGCTTAGGAAGGCGCCATACGCTTAAAGCATTAAAAACGATTTTGAAAATTGTTGGTTTAACACGAGAGAAAAAGTGGAAACCGGGATGGCAATAAGTTAGAGGGGCAAGCGGTGAGAGAAGTAGTTTTAGATACAGAAACCACGGGTTTATCTCCAAACAATGGGGATAGGCTCGTTGAGATAGGATGTATTGAGCTTATAAACCATATTGCCACGAACGAGTCTTTTCATTGTTATCTCAATCCGCAGAGGGATATGCCCGCGGAAGCGGAGGCAATCCATGGGCTTAGCTCCAGCTTTTTGCTGGACAAGCCCTTATTTTCAGATGTGGTAGACGATTTTTTAAATTTCATTGGGGACTCTCCAATGGTGATTCATAATGCGTCTTTTGATATGGGTTTTATTAACTCAGAATTAAAAATTGCTGGGCGGGAGCCTTTGCCATTGAGCCAGTCTGTTGACACTGTTTCGTTAGCGAGGGAACGATATCCTGGTTCTCCAGCGAGTTTGGATGCCCTCTGCCGACGCTTTCAAATTGATAACTCCCATCGGACTTTACATGGGGCACTCCTAGATGCCGAATTATTGGCAGAGGTTTATCTTGAGTTAAAAGGAGGGCGGCAGCCGGATCTTGCGTTGCAAGCCTCCCAAGGGGCAGCCCGCTTAAGTGAAGTTCAACCAGAACGCGTCTTTCGACAGGCAAGGGATCATCGACCCTCGGAAGCCGAGGAGGCTGCGCACGCCTTACTGCTTAAACGGATTGCACAACCTTTATGGAACTCCTAGGCGGTGAGAGCTCAGTGAGCTGATCCGGACTGTTGATTATTATAGAGATCGATGAAATCGATGGGCTGCAGGAATAGGGGCGGAAAACCGCCATCTCGGGTTACATCAGCAATAATATTTCTCGCAAACGGAAATATTAAGCGCGCCCCTTCGGTCAAAAGAACAGCGTTAATGGCTTCGTCCGGAATACCTGAAACTTTCATAACAGAGCCATAGGTGAGTTCTAATATGAACAACGGTGATCCACCTGAGGTAGCTTCCGCTCGAATCAAAAGAGTAGTTTCGTGAAATCCATCTCCGATCGGTCGTGCCCCCGTGGTCACCTCTACGTTAATTTCTGGAGCCGATTTGTCAGCGGGAGCCCGAGGAGCTATCGGGTTCTCGAATGAGAGATCTTTTATATATTGCGCTTCTATGCTGATTTCAGGGGACAAGTGTGATGCATCCGTATCCCCTGGTTCCGACCAGGTGTCTTTCGCGTTCTCCTCGGACATTTAAAGCTCCTTTAAATTTTTCCGCTCGCTAGCATGGATGTTATTAGCAGACAAGGAAGCCCTTCAAATTTCGATCGGTGTTTGAGGCTATAATCCGATTAATCTTTGTCTTCCTTTGTTGGTTCGGATATGTCGCGATAAACTCCTTCGATGGTTGAGTCTGATTGCGGATGGATGTTGTCTTTCGAATAAAGGCCATCACTTTTGTATCCTCGTCTCTTTGCTCTTTCCAGAATAAAACTTTGGATCTGCTGCCGAACTGTTGGGATGAAAAGGGACAACCCCAAAAAATCGGTCGCAAAACCTGGAGTGATGAGGAGTGCTCCTGCCAGGAGCAAAAACAAACCATCCAGCAGCTCCTCTGTAGGAAAAACATTTCCTCTCAGATTAGCGCCAGCGCGTTCAAGGGTACTTAGGCCTTGTTTTTTTAAAAGGGCGGTACCGAGGAAAGCAGTGAGAATGACCAAGCCTATCGTAGACCATAGACCAATTTGTTCACCTAATTTCACGAAAATAGTGATTTCCAGGACAGGAAGTATTATCAAAGCGGAGAAAATAAAAGGGGCCATCCTTGAGATTTACCTATTGAGACCTTACTTTCTGTTGTAGTAATGGGACTAGGCTTGATCATTTTGTTTATAATGGAAAGCAGAGGGTCGGGATAGAAAACAAACTTGGGTGATCTATGGGCGAAGGATTTCAGGCGCTCGATATAATTCTTTTTGCAATGATCGCAGCGTTTCTCGTTTTGCGTTTAAGGAGTGTCCTTGGGAAAAAAACAGGGCATCAACGTCCTCCCGTTAGTCAGTCTGATCTTAGTCGAGATGACTCGGATGAAAATTTGGTTAGATTTCCAGGTTCGGCCTCCGAGGAAATTCGGTCGAGTGAACCAGGCGGGGACATAAACACCGAAGATCCTCTTGAGGCATCGATCACGGAGGTTCGAATAGCAGATCCGAGTTTCAGTCCTACTGAGTTTTTAAATGGGGCGCGCGGTGCCTTTGAAATGGTGGTTCAAGCATACGCTAATGGCGATCGGGATACTTTACGTACACTGTTGAATGACGAAGTGTTCGAGGATTTCGCAACGGCAATAGACGCACGTGAGAAATCAGAGGAGACACTTGATTTCACTCTAATCGGTTTGAAGGATGCTGCTTTAACTGAGGCGCGCGTCAGTGGGCGAATGGCTTTCGTCACGATTCAGTTTGTGTCGGAGCAAGTAAATGTCACCCGAGACAAAGATCAAAAAGTAATCGCCGGGGATCCAAACAGCATCGAAACAGTTACCGATATATGGACGTTTGCTCGAAATACGCGAGCAAGCGATCCAAACTGGACTCTTGTAGAGACCCGGACCCCTGAAGAGGTTTAATTTTAAAAGGGTCCGCAAAGCGGTTGTACTGATTGCCGTCGGCATAGTTTTAGTTTCCTGTTCTGTTTACCAGAAGAGGCAGGCAGCTGATTTTGTTCGTGTTGGCTTTTCAGATTTACCGGGCTGGTCTGAGGAAGGATTGCTCGAGGCCTTTAATACATTTCGGAAAAGTTGCAAGTTTATGTCGGGCGCGGGGGTTAGCTCTGATCTCAAAATGTTTTCAGGTCCAAATTTCGATGGAAATTGGAAATCTATTTGTCGTGCAGCCTATCGTGAGGCCCTGAAAAATGATGCAGAGGCGCAATCATTTTTTACTCGGTACTTTGTTCCCTGGAAAATTGGTGGCAGTCAAGATCGTGGTCTGTTTACGGGATATTATGAAATAGAAATCCTTGGTTCCCGCATAAAAAATGACTCGTTTCGTTATCCCATTTACGCGCGCCCTAATGATTTGGTTAGAGTGCCGCTCCGAAAATTTGATCCGGGGCTTCCTAAAAGGGCAATTGTCGGTCGGATAACAGACGGAGTGCTGTCCCCTTATCCCACGAGGAGGGAAATAGTCGAAGGTGGACTCCCGCCCGATACAGAGATTATTGCGTGGGCTCGCGATCCCGCGGATGTCTTTTTTTTGCATATACAAGGATCCGGTCGGATTGTTTTTGTGGATGGGGGGCAAATCCAGGTTGGATATTCTGCTAGCAATGGTCGACCCTATAGATCCATCGGCCAGGTGCTAATTAAAGGGGGGCATCTGAGTAGAAAAAATGTTTCTATGCAGAGCATCAGAAAATGGCTCCTGGAAAATCCCCAAAAAGTGGCTGATGTTTTTAATAAAAATACACGCTATATCTTTTTCAAGAAACTGGATCGCGGCGGGCCTCGCGGGTCGATGGGAGTTATTCTGACGCCGGGATTTAGTATTGCTGTCGATCCCTCATTTATTCCCTTGGGGGCACCAGTATGGATAGATACTGAGCGGCCGATTTCTAAGAAACCGTTGCGGCGATTGGTTGTAGCTCAAGATACGGGTGCCGCAATAAGGGGAGGAGTTAGAGCCGACATTTTTTTTGGACATGGAAAACAAGCAGAGAGCTCAGCGGGAAAGATGAATGAAAAGGGTCGTCTGTACGTTCTTTTCCCGAGAGGCAAAGGGCAGCCATTCAGGGGCTTATGATAAGAAAATTAGGGAATAAGGGGATGTACAAAGCGATCTCGCCGGAAGACGCTGCGCTTTTTGATTTGGCAATGCGAGATGTCCAGAGAAGATCTTCGGGTGCATCTGGCTCAATCCCCGAAAAGAAAAAACACATTCCTCCGCGGATTCATCCAGTTGAAAAGACGCCGATAAAAGTTCAGAAACCATCAAAAGCACCGGCTCTTATCGCCGGTAATTCTGTTGACCTAGATCATAGAACGATGGTCCGCTTACGGCGAGGGCAAATTAGGCCAGAATCTCGACTAGATCTTCACGGGTTAACCCAATCGGAGGCATACGATGAATTGAAGGGTTTCGTTCAAAATGCAACTCAGGCTGGCAGCCGATGTGTTCTGGTTATCACGGGCAAGGGTCGGATTAGCCAAGGCGGTGGGGTTCTGAGAAACCATTTCCCAAACTGGCTCAATCATCCTGATTTTCGCCCCCTTATCTTAGGCTTTTCAGAAGCTCAACCCAGAGACGGAGGGAGTGGAGCATTCTATATCCTGCTGCGCCGAAAACGTGTCAGAGGATGAATTTGCTCAGGTCAGTATTTTTGGCGAGATCGCCTACGGTGTTCCTCACGGCATCTGGGGTAATCATAATTGTCTCCCCTCCCCTATCCGCGGCGGTAAAGCTTATGTCTTCCAACAGTCTCTCAAGGATGGTTTGTAGTCTTCGTGCTCCGATGTTCTCTACCGTCTGATTAATTTCTGCCGCGACCTTCGCGATTTCACTTATGGCTTCCGAACTAAAGTCTAGGGTCACATTTTCTGTTCCCATAAGTGCTTTGTATTGTCGAATCAGGCTGGCCTCAGGTTCAGTAAGTATAGCCTCCAGATCCTCGACGCTCAGGGCCTTTAGTTCCACTCTGATTGGCAGTCGCCCCTGAAGTTCGGGTAAAAGGTCGGATGGCTTGGCCAGATGAAAAGCTCCAGATGCGATGAAGAGGACGTGGTCTGTTTTGACGGGACCATGTTTAGTTGAAACAGTGGTCCCCTCAATCAATGGCAGTAAGTCGCGCTGAACACCCTCTCTACTCACGTCCGCCCCATGTCTATCTGAGCGGGCACAGATTTTATCAATTTCATCAAGAAATACGATCCCTTGCTGCTCCACGGTCTCGACCGCATTCCTGACAATGTTGTCTTCCTCTAATAAATTGTCACTTTCATCAGCGACGAGAACGTCATAGGAGTCTGCGACAGTCATTTTTCTCTTTGTTTTTTTTCCTCCGAATGCTTTTCCAAGCATATCGTTTATGTCCAACATCCCCATTTGAGCTCCGGGCATGCCGGGAATCTCAAATGTGGGGAGCGTTCCGCCGCTCGTTCCTGAAATCTCAACTTCTATTTCACGGTCAGCCAAAGCACCTTCTCGAAGCATCTTTCTAAACTTCTGTCGCGTATCTGAGCTAGCATTTTCGCCGACAAGAGCTGTAATTACCCTTTCCTCAGCGGCTAATTCTGCTTTTGCTAAAACATCCTTGCGTTGTCTTTCGCGAATTTCATGGATGGCCACCTCGAGGAGGTCGCGGATTATCTGCTCAACATCGCGTCCGACATAACCAACTTCTGTAAACTTTGTTGCCTCTACCTTTATAAAAGGTGCCTGCGCCAATCGAGCAAGACGCCTAGCAATTTCAGTTTTCCCCACCCCTGTGGGACCGATCATGAGTATATTTTTGGGAAGAACCTCTTCGCGCAAATCGTCGCTTAATTGTTGACGACGCCAGCGGTTTCGTAAGGCTACGGCGACCGCCCGTTTTGCGTCTTTCTGACCTACAATGAAGCGATCAAGTTCTGAAACTATTTCTCTTGGGCTAAAGCTGGACACGGCTATCGAGACTTTCGAGAGTTATATTGGTGTTTGTATATACGCATATTCCGGCCGCTATCTCCATGGATTTACGCGCAATGGATTCCGCGTCTAGGGTTTCGATATCAATCAAAGCGCGGGCAGCGGACAGTGCGTAAGCTCCCCCCGATCCGATACCTATTATGCCATCGTCTGGCTCCAGAACATCGCCTGTCCCGGTCAAAACCAGTGACTCGTCCCGATCAATAACAGCCATCATCGCCTCAAGCCGTCTTAGGTAACGATCTGTCCGCCAATCTTTGGCAAGTTCAACACATGCCCTCCGCAATTGGCCAGGATGTTGTTCGAGTTTGCCTTCAAGGCGCTCAAATAGCGTAAAGGCATCGGCTGTAGCCCCGGCGAATCCAACAATGATTGACCCATCACCGATTGGTCGGACTTTTCGCGCTGAACCTTTGATCACTGTTGATCCCAGGCTAACCTGACCATCCCCCGCAATCACCACCTTGGAACCTTTACGCACAGATAAGATGGTGGTCCCGTGCCACTGGTCCTTATTATCAGCAGCGCTCACCGGTCTTGCCCATTGGTTACGTCTCCCTAAAATGCTTCCAGGTAAATTATATAGAGATTAAATCGTTTTATGATCGCAATCCAGAGACCTTCTAACACGATCCTGTGCGCCTAACCAAACTGAGTTATGAAACCGGTTTTAGCTTACGGGCTTCAAACTCTTGCGGAAATAGTCTAGAAGTCTTCGAAAGTGGAAAGGAATTATGATGCGCCAGGCAACGATTACCCGGGGAACTCGCGAGACTCGAATTGAAGCCAAGGTTAATCTTGATGGAACCGGAGCTTACGATATTCAGACTGGGATAGGCTTCCTTGATCATATGTTGGAACAATTATCTCGTCATAGTCTGATAGACCTGTATGTCCGGGCTGAGGGTGATTTACATATTGATTTCCATCACACTACTGAGGATACCGGGATCGTTGTGGGAGAGGCAATTTCTAAGGCGTTGGGTGAAAAGAGAGGCATCTCTAGATTCGGGACCGCATACGTTCCGATGGACGAGACGTTAAGCCGCGTATCCTTGGATATAAGCGGAAGGGCCTATCTTATTTGGCGCGTCCAGTTTACGCGTCCAAAGCTGGGCCAAATGGACACCGAGCTGTTTAAGGAATGGTTCCAGGCTTTTTCTCAGGCAGCAGGCGTTACCTTGCATGTTGAAAACCTGTACGGGGAAAATAATCACCATATTATAGAGTCATGCTTCAAGGGGTTAGCCCGCGCGTTGCGCACAGCTGTCGAGATAGATATTCGTTCAGTTGATGAAATCCCGTCGACAAAAGGACTTTTGGGAGAGGGACTGAGTTCCTGAGGCCGGAGAGATATGCGCATTTATGCTGTTTACCAATCTGGTTCCTATTCGTTGAAAAGTCCCATATTGGTGTCCGAGGGCTTTTCGTTAACTGCGTTTTTCTTTCCGATGTTTTGGTTGATCTATTATCGTTGCTGGTTGGCAACTTTGGGCGTGGGTCTAATTGAGGCGTTTCTTGTTTTGGCCGTGGTCGAGACTCATCTTGGTCTTGGGTTGTTTTGGAGTTGGCAGATTTGCCTTTGCTCGCTCGTGGGTTTTTGCGCGAATGATTGGCGCCGATCAGCATTGAGACGTAATGGCTGGGTTTTTGATTCAGTTGTGGCGGCAAATTCTAAAGAAGCAGCATTTGTGAGGTGGATGGACTTTTCTGACTCGCCATATGTTCCCAAGGCCAAGTAGATAGGAACCGACTAAATGAAGATCCTTGTGATTGATTATGGGTCAGGAAATCTGAGGTCCGCTGCGAAATCTTTGGAAGCGGCGGCCAAGCTCACCGATAAGAATGTGTCAGTACTTGTGAGCGATAAGGCTTCTGACCTTTCCGATGCGGATAAGATCGTTTTGCCTGGGCAAGGGGCATATGGTGATTGTATGAGGGGTCTGCGTGGGGTTGATGGATTACTCGAGGCACTGAATTCTGCAGTTCTTGACAAGGGTGTTCCCTTTTTAGGGATCTGCGTGGGTATGCAGTTAATGGCGGCAAGAGGTATTGAGCACGGGGATCATAAAGGGCTTGGCTGGTTTCCTGGTCTCGTAAGTGGTTTAGATCCGGTTATTAAAACCCTGAAAATACCGCACATGGGATGGAATAATTTGACGATGGTTCGAACTCATCCTGTCTTTGAGGGACTTCCTAGGGATGCACATGTGTATTTTGTTCACTCTTTTGCGTATCAACCCGATCAGGCGGATGAGGTAATCGCAAATGTCGATTACGGCGGGCCTGTTACGGCCGCGATTGGCAATGGTAATCTTCTTGGTGTTCAGTTCCATCCTGATAAAAGCCAGGCGATCGGGTTAAAGATTTTGGCAAATTTCATTAATTGGCATCCTTAGAATATGTCGATTGATAGCCACCGACCTCCAACAAGTATTGATCAGCCGGACCGGCTCAGTGATCAAGATTTGGCCGATCTCTGTGAGGCAGCGGAGACGGCCGTAATAAATGGGGGAGGATTTGGCTGGTTGAAACCACCGCCAAGGAAGACCATGGAGGCTTTCTGGAAGGGGGTTCTGCTAGTTCCAGATCGAACTCTCTTTGTCGCAAGAACTGATGGTCGTATTGCAGGGTCGGCCATTCTATCACGATTTCCAAGGAACAATGAGGCTCAACGCCATACAGGAAATATTTCCAACATTTTTGTCGCACCTTGGGCGCGTGGGCGAGGTCTTGCCCGTGGAATGGTTCGGGCATGTGAGTTGTTTGCAAGGAAACAAGGAATCAAATACATAAATTTAGATGTTAGATCTACACAGATCGCCGCCGTGACCCTTTACGAAGCTCTCGGCTATCTAAAATGGGGAGAAAACCCGCATTACGCCGTGGTCAATGGACAACCTATCAAAGGCCTTTACTACACAAAAAGGCTAAAAGCTCACCCGAAACGCGTGAAAAAGTCTCCTAGTTCAAATAAGGGTTAGAAAAAAGCATGATTTTATTTCCGGCTATCGACCTTAAAGACGGTGTTTGTGTCAGACTACTAAGAGGCAATCTCAATAAGGCCACTATTTTTAATGTTGAACCCGCAAAACAAGCTACAGAATTTCAGGATCAGGGATTTGAATGGTTACATGTTGTCGATCTTAATGGAGCTGTAGAAGGGAGATCGGTAAATGTAAAAGCTGTGACAGAAGTGATTTGTGCCACCGATATGCCTATTCAGCTGGGCGGTGGGATCCGCGATCGAGTTGCTGTCGATAGGTGGCTGGAAGCTGGAGTGAGGCGCGTAGTTTTGGGGACGGCAGCTTTGGCAGATCCAGACTTTGTTTTGAGGGCCTGCGAGGATTACCCAGGTCAAATTGTAATAGCTATTGATTCTCGCGACGGAAAGGTCTCTGTCGAGGGATGGACAAGAAACTCAGGGGTTCGGGCTTTGGATCTTGCTTTAAAATTTGAAAACAGCGGGGCCGCTTCTATTTTGTATACCGACATTAATCGTGACGGAGCCATGGCTGGTGTGAATATAGAAGCTACGGTCGATCTTGCATTCGCGCTTACCACCCCAGTCATTGCATCTGGCGGGGTGGCGAGTTTGAATGATTTATTGGAAATCAAAGCAAAAGAGTCTTGTGGGCTTGAAGGGGTTATTGTTGGCCGAGCCCTTTATGACGGTCGGATAGAGGCTCGCACAGCTCTTGCATTACTCGGGGAATAGAAAATCGTGCTGAAGATGCGAGTCATCCCCTGCCTAGACGTCAAGGAAGGGCGGACAGTAAAGGGTGTAAATTTTGTGGATCTGATTGATGCTGGGGATCCCGTTGAGCAGGCACGTTTTTATGATCAAGCAGGGGCTGATGAGCTATGTTTTTTGGATATCACGGCCTCATCAGACAATCGAGAGACTCTACTAGATGTTGTCGGGAGAACCGCTGAGCAATGTTTTATGCCTTTGACTGTCGGGGGGGCGTGCGCTCAGTAGAGGATATACGCAATCTGCTCTTAGCTGGAGCAGACAAGGTCTCAATTAACACGGCCGCCGTTCACAAGCCAGAATTTGTTCGTGAGGCTGCCTCTAAATTCGGTTCTCAGTGTATTGTGGTTGCTATAGATGCAAAGTCGGTTGGATCGGACAGATGGGAGATCTTTACCCACGGGGGGCGAAATCGTACCGGGATTGATGCGGTCGACTGGGCGGAAAGAATGGAAGTCCTAGGTGCTGGAGAGATTTTGCTTACCTCTATGGACAGAGATGGCACTCGGGCAGGGTTTGATATCTCATTGACTCGGAATGTAGCGGACAGTGTTAAAATACCGGTCATCGCTTCTGGAGGGGTGGGGAGTTTAGAACATTTGGTTGCTGGTATCCGCGATGGTCATGCGACGGCGGTTTTGGCAGCATCGATCTTTCATTTCGGTAATTATTCTATAGAGGAAGCGAAGAGACATTTGGAGAATGCCGGGATCGCTGTTCGATCGTCATCTCACAAGTTATGATCTGAGGCCCGAGGTAATTGGTCTTATCCCATTACCCATTGCGCCAGGAGGCAAAATGGAACAATCATCCAAAAACACCGCGTCTGTATTGGATCGGCTTTCTCTAGTGATTGAGTCTCGACGCGACAGCGACCCTGAATGTTCTTATACGGCACAATTGTTTAACCAGGGGATACCAAACATAACAAGGAAGTTTGGAGAAGAGTCTGTGGAATGCATCGTTGCTTCATTAACCGGCAAAAGAGAGGAGTTGATCCGTGAAAGTGCCGATGTTTTATATCATCTATTGGTATTGTGGGCAGCGAATGATGTTAACGCTGAAGAAGTTTGGAATGAACTCGCACGGAGAGATGGTGTATCCGGAATTACTGAGAAGGAAATGCGGAAAAAGTAGGCAAGATTTTAGACATGTCCAGTTACGATCAAAATAATATCTTCGCAAAGATTTTGCGGTCAGAAATCCCTTGCGACAAAGTTTTTGAGAGCAAATATGCGTTGGCATTTCGGGATATTAATCCGCAAGCACCTGTTCATGTTTTGGTGATCCCGAAGGGTTTATATACATCTGCCGATGATTTTACCCGGTCGGCTTCACCGGAAGAGTTGGAGGGGTTTTGGCGGGCAGTGGGTGAAACCGCGCAAAGCCTCGGGCTCTCCGAAAGAGGATTTCGTCTTATTACGAATTGCGGTGAAGATGCAAATCAAGAGGTCCCGCATTTTCACGTTCATGTTTTGGGTGGCCGTCCCCTTGGCCCTATGCTGGCGATAGCAAAGCCATAATGGGTAGTTAGTAATAGGCAAATACTTCAATCAATTGCCGACCAGAGATTGCTTCTGTTGAAATTGATCTCGCTTTAGGAGTCATATGCAAGTTGCTTTTTTGGAGTTGATTGGCCGCATTATCTTGTCACCTCTGTGAACTTACTCTAGCAACATTTGCTTCAATTGAATTCCAAATAACTTGCTCAATTTGAACTCCGTCGAGTCTATTTATTTCTTGAATCCCTGTGGGACTGGTGACGTTAATTTCGGTCAAATAGTTTCCGATTACGTCTATTCCTACGAAAAGAAGCCCTCTGTCAGAGAGGGAAGGTCCTATAGCAGCACAAATTTCATGGTCTCGGGAAGAAAGACTTGTTTTCCGTGCCCCTCCCCCGGCATGGAAGTTGGCTCTCGAGTCTCCGTCAGCTGGCACTCTCAAAACTGCACCTGCAGGTTGCCCATCAACTAAAATAATTCTTTTGTCTCCCTCACGGATTTCGGGCAGGTATCGTTGAATAATTACGGGTTCCCTGTATTTCTCGGAGAACATCTCTAATAATGATCCAATATTTTCATCATCCGGTTTAAGATGGAACACCTCAGCACCGCCATTACCATAGAGAGGCTTAATAATTATGTCCTTGTGAGTCTCCCTGAATTTAAGAATTTGGTCTCTATCAGATGATATAAGTGTTGGGGGCAATAGGCCCTCGAAGTGGGTCACAAATAACTTCTCCGGCGCGTTCCGGACATGCTTTGGATTGTTGACAACAAGCGTACTTGGCGGTGCATGCTCCAAGAGATGAGTCGCCGTTATGTAGGCCATATCAAATGGCGGGTCCTGACGCATTAATACGACATCAATTTCTGAAAAGTCTAATCTGATTGCTTCCCCAAGATTACAATGGGCACCAAACTCGCGTTTTAGATCTAGTATCGGCCGAGCTGTAGCAAATAATTTCCTGTCAAGAAGGCTCAGGTCAGAAGGCAAGTAGTGGAATAATTTATGGCCACGTTCTTGGGCTTCGAGAGCAAGCATAAATGTGCTGTCCGTCTCGATGTTGATCGTTTCTATAGGGTCCATTTGGATTGCAACAGTTAGGCTCATTTTCTAACTCTCAATGAAGTTTTCTGATTAGATTGCGCAGCAGTATTTCAACCTCCATGCGTGCTCTAGGATCTGTTGTCAATTTAATACAACGCTCGTAGCTTGAACGCGCCCGATCTAAAGCTCCGAGTCTGGTGTAACAAAGTCCGGCTTCTCGCAGAAATGACGACTCGTCTGGATCTACGATAAGCATGCGTTCGATAATCTGACTGGCATGATCCAAATCTCCTAGGGAAATAGCCCGGACCTTTATGTTATTCAGCAAACGAATAAGCAATTGTCTATTTGTAATGGGTGCATAATGTTCCGGAGTCAGTTCGGCTTCTATTCCTGATATATGTTTCAACAAATCCCGCAAATCTGATGAGTTCCGCTCAATGCCACCATTGAAGGGATCAATGATCGCCCGTGACCCCTCGGCTTCTATTCTTATCAAAAAATGACCTGGGAAATTGATTCCTTCCGCTTGCCAGGACTGGGCTCGAGCAGCCGATAAATAAATTATGGAAATGGCTATTGGCAAACCACGCCGCCGATCAATAACCTGACATAAACTAGCATTTCTGATGTCGTCATAACTCAGATTATCCCCGAAATAATCATATTGTTCGGCAATAATATGTCGCAATACTGCGCCCCGACCGGATACATCGTCTGGAGCCAAGTTCTTAGAATGATTACTGACCTTCTCTGATATTTCCGATAAATGTGAGCGATATTTTTTGAGATCACAATGTTTTAAATCGAGGGCAGCCAGCAGCAGTGATGCTTCCGCGATGTCTATATCCTCGTCAGATCCCTGGCAGCATGCTGCCAATTGCGCCTCCGTTCCAGGCAAGCCATTCATTTCCTAAATTCTCCCCTGGTGGGCCCGTTTCCCCCCTCGGTCTGGCTGGCTAATCTTTGATGAGCACATGATCTACCAGGGTTCGGACTTTTTTTATATCCCTTAGATGTGCCCGAACACGTGAAAGCTCTTGAGTGCTCTGGCTGGTACCAATGAGGTAGACAGCCTTGTTCACCACCTCAAGTGAATAGTTGATTGACAAAATTGACGGGTCCCGAAGCAGTCGGTCCTGAATTTTTATTTTAAGAAGCCAGTCCGATATTCGGTCACGAGGTCCTTGGGTCACTTGTAACTCATTAAGAACGGTCTTCACCCCTGCAGCGCGTTTTGCTATTCGACTGGCCTCCTCACGCTTCAAGTCTGTGTCTACCGTTCCAGTCAAGAGTAACCGCCCCTCGACTACGGTTATCGTGACGTCCGACCACAGTGCTAGGTTTGTCTTTAAAAAAAGAGTTTGAGCATTGGCTTGGGCCGCTAGGTCGGTTGTGGCAACTACCATTCCCCTCTCTTGTTGGCTAGCAGTTACCGCCATGGTTCCGACGCCCATAATTGGGCTCATACAACCTGTGGGTATGAGGGTTGCAAGACCTCCAACAAAGAAAATAGACCTTGAAATTTTGATAATCATTTCTGCAAACGGGCAAGCAATCTTTTTCAGATTTTTCGCGTGAAAATAGTTGCGGACAATTATATTTGAATACGGGTGATTTCAAAACATCCGCTCGGCGCGGCGAATTTGGAACGGTTGATCGCTGCCAAAAGGGTTTGAAACGGATCGGCCGTGACAGAGGACTTAGCGTTTCTGTGAGTCTTTTAGAGAGAGTGCAAGAGAGTAAAGATCCCGTCGGGCATGCCCTGTTTGGGACGCTACTGAGGTTGCCGCATCTCTGAGCGACTCGGTTTTCAGGGCTGAAGATAGAAGCTCCTTGACGGAGTTGATGTCCATTCGCGTTGACACTGTGGGTGGTCCCAATAATATCACTAATTCTCCCTTTGGAGGTTTGACTTTGGCTGCTTCGAGGGCTAGCTGGGTCAAATCCCCTCTTTGAATTTCCTCGTGGCGTTTTGTCAGTTCTCTGGCAACAACGGCCTCCCTGGGGCCAAGGACTTGAGACATGTCAGAAAGGCACGCACTAAAGCGCCTGGGCGACTCATAGAAAACAAGTGAAGCGGCTAAATCTGTGAGCCGCTTTAATGCTCTGATTCGTGAGGCGGTCCGAGGAGGCAGGAAACCAAAGAACAAAAACTTATCTGTTGGCAAGCCCGAAACACTTAGAGCTGAGACGACAGCACTTACCCCCGGGACTGTAGTTACCGCAATCTCTGCTTCAATTGCAGCGTTTATTAATTTGTATCCGGGGTCCGAGACCGTTGGCGTACCGGCATCGGATACCAAGGACACAATTTTGCCACTTTTAAGAATTTCAATAATGGATAACAAAACATCGGGCTTGCTGTGATCATGGTATGATAAAAGTCGAGTGTTTATAGAATAGTGAGATGTAAGTTTTCTTGTTACCCTTGTGTCCTCGCAGATTATCAAATGGGATTGATTAAGAGTGGCCAATGCTCGAAGGGTAATGTCACCTAAATTACCGATTGGGGTTGATACCACATGAAGACCTGGTCCTATCGGGGTTCCCATAAATTTTTGGGTAATAATGGCAGATGCTCTCTCTTCCGGGTTTTGGGAGTTTTGAATTGTCAATGATGTTTATGCTCCATCTCCAGGGCGGCGGATCTTGGTTGCCGCGGGTTTCACTACTTTTCGGCCTTGTCGCTGTTATCTCTGGCTGTGCTCAAAATAAAACAAGTTTGCAATCGGGTTTCAAGTTGGATAGTGCAGAACGTACCCACCAGAATCAAGAAAAGCGGGTGCTGAAGGAGATAAAAAAAATCTCCGAGGCTAGGAACAGCACAGTCAGGTCAGCGGCCTCCCGTTTGCCTCTCAGGCGTCCCAAGGGACCGGATGTTCGTGTGGGGGTTTTACTGCCCCTGACGGGTCCACATGCACTTTTGGGAAAGTCTATCTTTAGCTCCATCGAGTTGGCGTTGTTTACTGTCGGAACCAAAAACCTGGTGCTTTTACCTAGGGACACCCAAGGAACCCCCGAGGGGGCCCGAATCGCAGCACGATCTGCAATTGACTCGGGAGCAGAATTTCTCATCGGCCCTGTATTCTCTGGGTCAGCCCGTGCAGTTGCCGCTGAAAAGCGGGGGACCGGAATTATTTCAATTGCGCTGACCAATGATTACCAGTCCTCGGATGTTGATTCATATGTGATGGGTCTGCTTCCGGGCCAGCGTCTTTCGCGGATAGTTTCATTTGCGTTTTCCCGCGGGTTGAGACGGTTTGCTTATTTGTTGCCGGAGGGCGCCTATGGGGATGTAATTGCGCAAGCGTTTCAGACAGCGGTCATTGAAGCCGGGGGGACTATCGTCAGAACCGCTCGATACAGCAAAGACAATCAGTTGTCGATAAGTAGAGCGGTAAAACGTTTAGCGAACTATGATAGGCGACGGTCACTTTGGGCAGAACAAAAAAAGATACTCGCCAGAAACCCTGATCCGATATCCCAAAAAGCGCTTAGGCGTTTGGAAAATAGAGAGGCATTGGGGCGAGTTGGTTTTGATGCAGTCCTATTGATTGAGGATGGTCCGGCAATAACCGCCCTCGCTCCTTTGTTGCCCTACTACGAAATTGATATCAGGAGAGTTCGTATTTTAGGCATTTCCGATTGGGGGGAGCGTTCTATTCTGCGGGAGCCAGCAATGAACGGAGCTTGGTACACTTCGTTGTCCCCGAGCTCGGTTGCTAAATTTGTGGGAAAATTCAAAGGGATTTTTGGTTACTCTCCTAATTCTTTGGCGCCACTGGCCTATGATGCCGGGGCAATTGCCGCCTTTCTCTCCGCCCAGAATCCCCCCGCCTTTTCAAATCAAATGCTAACAAACTCTCGAGGGTTTTCAGGAAGTGTCGGATTGTTTCGATTCCGAAAAAACGGGACGGTCCAGCATAATTTTTCGGTCCTCGAAGTAACTCCTGAAGGGGCCAAAGAAATAAGCCCGCCTCCACGGGAGTTTCCTATGCCAGCTATTAATTAGGTTAGCAGGGTTCCCAATATTGCATTCAGTCTCAAGCGACCCGAAGGGGTCGTTCTTAAGCCGACCTGGTCGAATTCCAGAAAACCTCTCTTGATAAGGGGGGCCAGAGAAATCTCACTAAGAGTTGCCTCCAAATCCTGACCAGACGCAGAGAGAAAATCCATTCGACTTATGCCACCTGTGAGGCGAAGGCCCATCATGAGAACCTCTTCGATTTTTTCCTGGACGGGAATGATTCGCTTCCTTCGCGTGCCATGGCCCTGACTATTAACCGCTTTTAACCAGTTTTCCGGCCCTGAAATTTGTTCGGTAGCGAAGTAAATGCCTCCGAGGGTTAAACGACCATGGGCCCCTGGCCCAACCCCGACGTATTCTCCGCTCTTCCAGTATACAAGATTATGGCGTGATTCCTCCCCGGGTTGGGCATGGTTGGAAATCTCGTAGGCAGGCAAACCTTTTTGCTCGCACAACTCGTTAGTAGCCAGATATAAAGCAGCCGCTATTTCTTCATCAGGCAAGAAAAAATTTCCGTCTCTATGAGCGGCAAAGAAAGGGGTCCCCTTTTCGATTGTGAGCTGATAAAGAGAAATATGCTTAACTCCGGTCGAAAGAGCACGATTAAGCTCGAGCATCCAATTAGGTAAAGTCTGGCCTGGTCGACCATAAATTAAGTCCAAAGATACTCTTGCGACTGTTTTTTGAGCGGCTTCAACAGCTATCAAAGCCTCTTTTTCAGAATGCTCTCGTCCCAGAAAATTTAGGTCTCTCGTATTTAAAGCTTGTACACCAATTGACAAGCGATTTACGCCAGACTGAGTTAATGACTTAAAATTGGAAACTTCGGATGAGGTGGGGTTTGCCTCCAGAGTAATTTCGCAGTCTGGAGAGAGGCCCCAGTGCTCATCAACAGTGTATATGATATTTTCTACCAGATCTGGCGGCATCAAAGAGGGCGTGCCGCCTCCAAAAAATACGGAGGAAACAATTCGGTCCTTGGTTTGTTCCGCGTAATATTGGAGTTCGGTTACCAATCCATAGCGCCAGCGCTCAATGTCAATTTTGTCTCTGACATGTGAGTTGAAGTCGCAGTAAGGGCATTTGGAGAGGCAAAACGGCCAATGAACATAGATAGCGAGGGGTTGCGAGAGGGGTTTATTAGCCATTTCCGCTGAAGCATCCACTAAGCATCTTGCGAAAGGCCTCGGCACGATGACTGATGGCATGCTTTTCTTGGGGTTCAATTTCGGCAAATGTCTGATTCATTCCAGAGGCAAGAAAAATCGGGTCATAACCAAAACCTTTGCTCCCGCGCGGGGGCCAGCAAATTTCACCCTCGATGCGCCCCTCAAATGTTTCAATGTGTCCGTCAGGCCAACTTAAAGATAAAGCACAAACAAAAGCCGCTCTGCGGTCGGTGGATCCCGCAAGTTCTTTTTCCACCTTTTCCATAGCCCTATTAAAATCACGGGGGGAGCCAGCCCAACGGGCGGAGAATATCCCGGGGTCACCATTTAGCGCATAGACCTCTAGCCCGGAGTCATCTGCGATGGCGGGTAAATTAGCGGCCCTAGAAGCAAGTAGAGCTTTCAGTTCAGCATTCTCTTTGAAAGTTTTACCGGTCTCTTCTGGCTCTACCAGCCCCAATTCCTTGGCTGAAAAAATCTCGCTGACGAGATTTGTGAAAAGGTCTCGGATTTCGATTATCTTGCCTTCGTTGTGGCTAGCGATCACCAAGGATCGGCATTGAAATTTCCGGATAGAGTCCATAGGTCAGAGGTTTCCCGCCGCAGCGTTCTGCAATGAAAAAAGCTCTTCGCAACCGGTGAACGCGAGATCCATCAACTCATTGAATTGGTCGCGCTGAAAAGGTTTTAATTCCGCTGTGCCCTGGATTTCGACAATACCTTTGGTGCTTGCCAGTACGAAATTTGCATCTGCTTGAGCGTTTGAGTCCTCCTCGTAGTCTAAATCTAAAATGCTAATCCCCTGGTATATCCCACAAGATATAGCCGCAACCCGGCTGTTGAGCGGCATGCTCTCCAGGGTCCCCTCCTCGATAAGAGAATCGATCGCAATTTTAAGTGCAACCCAACTCCCCGTGATAGCAGCGGTTCGAGTTCCCCCGTCTGCCTGTAATACGTCGCAATCCAATCTGATTTGTCGCTCTCCTAACGCCTCTAGATCTGTAACGGATCGAAGCGAACGCCCGATAAGCCTCTGAATTTCCTGGGTCCGACCGGCTTGTTTGCCGGATGCTGCTTCCCGTCGAGTTCGGGTGTGCGTTGATCGTGGCAGCATTCCATATTCGGCCGTGATCCAGCCCTTTCCACTGTTTCGCATCCAAGGTGGAACATTTTCTTCGATGGTTGCACAACAGAGAACGTGAGTGTTTCCAAATTTTGCGAGGCAAGAGCCCTCGGCGTAAGGGTTGAAACCTGGTTCTAGGGTGACGTGCCGCATTTGATGATTCGAACGACCGGACGGGCGCAAAGACATACCTCTCTCCTAAATATGTTCTTGATGTTCAGGATAGCAAGGCGGTAAGCTACAGTGCCGCATTCTCTTCGTCTAGTTTCTGCCCCTTGGGTCACGTTAATTGATTGACCACGGCCCACGGTGTTACTAAATATCGGGAAATGAGGAAATCAGATGAAGATTTCGAGGCAATCCATGATCGCGGAACTTAACGATCGCTCTCGGTCAGTATTTAGTACTATTGTAAGTACCTATCTCGAGACAGGTGATCCGATGGGGTCACGTTTAGTCGCCCGTAGGTTGGCGGAGGGAATTTCGCCAGCTTCTGTGCGCAATGTGATGTCGGACCTTGAGGATATGGGCTTGTTATATTCACGGCACACCTCCGGGGGGAGGTTGCCGACTGATCTTGGATTACGATTGTTCGTTGATGGGTTGATGGAGGTGGGTAGCTTATCTGATGATGATCGTACCACAATTGAGGAAAAATGCGCTGCCGTGGGGAAATCCACCCAGGAGGCACTCGAAGAGGCGACAAGCGCGATCTCTGGACTTGCCCACTGTACAGGGTTGGTAGTGGCCCCGAAAAGTGACCGAGGTTTGAAACATATCGAGTTCGTTGGACTGGGAGATGGCCGTGCCCTGGTGGTTATGGTTGCCGATGATGGTTCACTGGAAAATCGATTGATTGAACTTCCTCCGGGAACTCCCCCATCTGTTCTGGTTCAGGCGGCCAATTATTTGAATGCACGGCTGGCCGGAAGAACGTTGGACGAAGCACGGACGGTTATCCAGAATGAAATTGTTCAGAAAAAGGCTCAGATTGATGCCTTAACATTCAAGCTGGTGGAGGCTGGCTTGGCCACGAAGGTTGAGGGTCAAGGGGAGGGGGGCGCTGGAGGCTCTCTCATTATTAAAGGCCATGCCAGGTTGCTCGATAATGTCAATGTCGTGTCGGAACTTGAACATGTAAGGATGTTATTTGATGCATTAGATCGGCAAGAGCTCATAGATTTGCTTCTGGATTTGACCAAGGGTGGTGATGGAGTCCAAATTTTTATTGGATCGGAAAATGAACTTTTTGATTTGACAGGATGCGCTATTGTTACAGCGCCCATTAGTGGTTCGAGGGGCGAAATCATGGGCGCGATCGGGGTTATCGGCCCGACGAGGATCAATTACTCTCGTATTATACCTATTGTAGACTATACAGCCCAAGTTGTGGGCCGCGTAATTGGATAAAAAAATGGAAGAAAATAATAACTCAAGTTCAAGCAGTGAATCTTCAAATGAAGAGGAGATAGTCCGAGAAAACGATATTAAAGAAATAAAAGGCGAAGATATTTTAGGGGAGGCAGAGCAAGAATCTCAAAGTCTGTCAGAAACTGAAGTGACAGGTCTTGAAGGAGAAATAGCTGAGCTAAAAGACAAACTTCTGCGAGCATTGGCGGAGAATGAGAATTTGATCCGCCGAGGTCGAAGAGATAGAGAAGATGCGCTGAAATTCGCTGCCACTAATTTTGCCCGAGACATGTTAAGCGTAGCCGATAATTTAGCCAGGGCCTTGAGTTCATCCCCAGAGGTGGATGAGTCTTGCCCGAAGGAGATGACTGCTCTTCTTGAGGGAATCCGTCTGACAGAAAAAGAATTGATGAGCACGTTAGAACGTCATGGGGTTTCCCGTATTGCTGCGAAAGGGGAAAAATTTAATCATGATCAGCATGAGGCCCTGTTTGAGGTTCCTACTGGTGTGGCGGAACCCGGGACAATCGTCGAAGTAGTAGAAGAAGGCTATATGTTACACGAGAGACTTCTAAGGGCGGCCAAGGTCGGAGTGTCCAAAGCGTCTGATCCCTCTCAAACCGAATAAATTCGCTTTTTTCATTGCGTTCCCTGACATGACTACCCATATACGCATCGGTATGGGTCGAATGGCTTAAAAATCGTTTGGTCCGGGGCTTCGATGCCGGAAAGCATCAGGGTTACGGATAGATAGTAATTGAGGGTTTAACCAAGAGGAATATTATGGGTAAGGTTATTGGGATCGATCTAGGCACCACTAACTCGTGTGTCGCAGTGATGGAGGGTAGAGAACCTCGGGTGATAGAAAACTCCGAGGGGGCCCGCACCACACCCTCGATGGTGGCCTTTTCGCAAGACGATGAGAGATTAGTTGGGCAATCTGCCAAACGTCAGGCCGTTACTAATCCTGAAAATACGCTGTTTGCTGTCAAAAGGTTGATCGGGCGGACGTTCGATGATCCCATGACGCAGAAAGATGCTGACCTAGTTCCCTACTCGATTGTTAAGGCCGATAATGGGGGTGCTTGGATCGAGGCCAAGGGGAAGAAGTATAGCCCCAGTGAGATCTCAGCATTTATTCTGATGAAAATGAAGGAAACCGCCGAGGCGCACTTGGGTGAGGAGGTTACCCAGGCTGTAATCACGGTGCCGGCTTACTTTAATGACTCTCAGCGTCAGGCTACTAAGGATGCCGGGAAGATTGCTGGGCTAGAAGTTTTGAGGATTATCAATGAACCGACGGCAGCGTCTCTTGCATACGGTTTGGACAAAAAAACCAATGGGACTATTGCCGTTTATGATTTAGGTGGCGGTACATTTGATGTATCGGTTCTGGAAATTGGTGATGGTGTTTTTGAGGTTAAGTCCACCAACGGGGATACCTTTTTGGGCGGCGAGGACTTTGATATTAGGATTATTGATTACCTCGCGGATGAGTTTAAGAAAGATCAAGGGATTGACTTAAGGGGTGACAAACTTGCTTTGCAACGCCTTAAAGAAGCCGCGGAAAAAGCGAAAATAGAGCTGTCTAGCTCAGTTCAGACCGAGGTTAATTTGCCTTTCATAACTGCGGATGCCTCTGGTCCGAAGCACCTTAATATCAAGTTGACACGTGCCAAGCTAGAGGCTCTTGTCGACAACCTCATACAGCGTACGATTGAGCCTTGCAAAGCAGCCTTGAAGGACGCCGGTCTCTCGGCAGGGGAGATTGATGAGGTTATTTTGGTTGGTGGCATGACCCGGATGCCCAAAGTTATCGAGGCCGTTCAATCGTTTTTTGGTCGTGAACCCCATCGTGGCGTGAACCCAGATGAAGTGGTTGCGCTTGGGGCGGCCATTCAGGCTGGTGTTCTGACCGGAGATGTCAAGGACGTGCTCCTTCTGGATGTAACTCCCCTGTCTCTCGGGATCGAAACCTTGGGAGGCGTGTTTACGCGTCTCATTGATAGGAACACGACCATTCCGACCAAAAAAAGTCAGGTTTTCTCCACCGCTGAAGACAATCAATCTGCGGTCACAATACGAGTGTTTCAGGGTGAACGTGAAATGGCGGCGGATAACAAATTATTGGGACAGTTCGATTTAGTGGGAATCCCTGGAGCACCCCGAGGTGTCCCGCAGATAGAAGTAACATTCGATATCGATGCCAATGGTATAGTGAATGTGAACGCTAAAGACAAAGCAACAAATAAAGAGCAGCAGATCAGAATTCAAGCCTCAAGTGGTCTCTCGGAAGATGAGATTGAGAAAATGGTTAAAGAAGCCGAAAGCCATGCTGAAGAGGACCGAAAGCGCAAAGAACAGGTCGATATCAGAAATCAGGGGGATAGCCTTATTTACTCGACAGAGAAGAGTATTAGCGAAAACGCTGATAAGATCCCTGAGGCAGACAAGAAACTCCTTGAGGCGGATATTGCTGCGCTCAAGGAGGCGCTGGCGGGCGAGGACGGGGATCTCATTAAGACCAAAACTGACGCCTTGGCCCAATCCGCTATGAAGCTTGGAGAAGTGCTCTACGCCCAGCCCGAAATGGATCCGGGGCAGTCTAGTTCGGAGGGCGCTAAACCAGAGGATGGGGTTGTCGATGCTGATTTTGAAGAGGTGGTTGAAGAGCCGAACAAAGACAAGACAGGCTCCTAACTTTTCTCAGAAAGATTTGGCATAGGAATCGGATCTGAATTACCAGTATGGCTCAGCAAGATTATTATGACGTCCTTGGCATAAAGAAGAATGCGGATGACGGGGAAATCAAGCAAGCTTTTCGTAAGCTTGCGATGCAGTATCACCCGGACCGCAATGCTGGTGATCAAAAAGCTGAGCAGAAGTTCAAAGAAATCAATGAAGCTTATGATGTCCTAAAGGACTCTCAAAAGCGTGCTGCCTATGATCAGTTCGGTCACGCCGCTTTCGATGGCTCGGCAGCCGGCGGGCAGGGTGGCTTTGGTGGATTTGGTTCGGGAGGCTTTGCGGATATCTTTGAAGAAATGTTCGGAGACTTCACTGGGGGCAAAAGAGGCAGTCGTGCGCCCAGCCGGGGAAATGACTTACGCTATAATCTGGAGATTTCTCTAGAAGAGGCCTTCAAGGGAAAGGAAACCAGGGTGAGGGTACCAACGGCCGTTTCATGCGAAAGCTGTAACGGATCTGGTGCGGCGCCAGGGTCGCGAGCGTCTAATTGTCCGACATGTAAAGGGCATGGCAAAGTCCGAGCGAGCCAAGGTTTTTTTACGGTGGAACGAACCTGTCCAACTTGTCAGGGCGAAGGGCAAACGATTTCCGATCCATGTAAAAGTTGCAAGGGTGTGGGAGCCGTGCGTAAGGAAAAAACGCTGTCTGTAAATGTTCCTGCCGGTGTAGAAGATGGTATGAGGATAAGACTGTCTGGGGAGGGAGAGGCTGGTGTCAGAGGGGCCCCCCCTGGGGATCTTTACATCCATGTTGATATTTTGAGTCATGCGCTTTTTCAGCGGGAAGGGGCCAATACATTCAGTCAGGTACCAATCCCAATGACCATAGCAGCTCTAGGTGGTAACGTTGAGGTGCCATCGATTGATGGAGGCCGCGCTAAGGTCACGATTCCTGTGGGGACTCAGTCAGGTCATCGACTTAGATTGAGGGGCAAGGGGATGTCTGTTCTGAATGAGGCGCGCAGGGGTGATATGTATATAGAGATTCAAGTTGAAACACCCGTAAATCTCAATCGCGAACAGCGAGAGAAACTGAAAGCCTTTCAGGATTCCTTGGGGACGAACGCCAAAAGGGGCGAAAAGTCGACCAGTCCGGAGTCGGAGGGTTTCTTTTCCAAAGCGAGAGAATTATGGGATGATTTGACCGATTAGGTTTTGTGCAGAATCTGGGCGATCAAAGAGCGTAAATAATACTTATCACTTCTTAGGCTTGGGATAAAAATCATGGCCGAAATAAAACTAGGGGTTATCGGTGCCGGCGGCCGGATGGGGTGCTCTGTAATCAGGCAAATTAGTAAAACCGATGGTTGCCGATTACTGGGGGCATGCGATCTTCCCGGTTCAAAAGTGTTGGGCCGGGATGCTGGAGAGTTTGCAGGCGTCGGCGAGTTAGACGTGGAAATCCAGGACAGGCCGGAAGTATTCATAAATCACATTGATGCAGTAATTGAATTTTCTTCTCCTGAGGCTACTGTGAAAAATTCTGGGCTCTCCGCTGAAGCCGGTTGCGCTCATGTAATTGGCACTACCGGGCTAACCCGTGATCAGGAACTTTCCATGGGACAGGCGGCTCACAGTATTCCAATTATATATGCGCCAAATATGAGCCTTGCGGTCAATATACTCTTCGCCTTGACGAGGCAGGTGTCCTCAATTCTCGGAGATGAGTTTGATATTGAAGTCCTCGAAATGCATCATCGGAATAAAGTAGATGCGCCCAGCGGAACTGCGCTTGGTCTTGGTAGAGCTGCGGCGGAGGGTCGTAACGTCAGCCTGGATGAGAATGCGGTCTTTACTCGCAGTGGCCTCACAGGTCCTAGAAGGCAGGGGGACATAGGTTTTGCGACATTGAGAGGGGGTAGTGTCACGGGTGACCACGCCGTTATTTTTGCTGCGGATGGTGAGAGGCTGGAACTTTTCCATCGAGCAGAAAATCGGCAAATTTTTGCGCGGGGTGCGGTGCGTGCGGCAATATGGTCTGATGGAAAGGGTCCCGGGCTCTACAGTATGGCCGATGTACTGGGACTTAATCCATCTTAAGCCTGTCCCTTTAGAAAATGTTAGGAAGCTTCGAGAAACAGGGGTTATGAAGTATTCCTTACTTATAACTTTTTAGACAAGTCAGTTTGATCTGTAGAGCTTCTGCTAACTCGAATTTTTCGTCGGTATTCAAGAAACAGCCAATTTCAAGCTTCCTTCCCTTCGATTGGATAGAGAGTTTTTGACCGGCATTGTGGTCGCACTCTAAATCCACAGATAGCCAGTGAGGTTGGAAACTCCAATGGCTTTTATGCCCGTGACAAGTTATGCGCTCTATCAGCAACAGGTTTGGGGAAAGGCTAAGTCGTTCATATTTTTTTGTTGATCTATCATGGGCTCGGAAAGCTAAATAAAGGATCAATATATCCAGCCCCAGAAAACCTAATACGGGCCAGGCTCCCGAAATCAGAAAAATAATACTGATAAACACACATATCGAGGAGAACCCAATTAGAACCAAAGCCAACTCCTTAAAAGTTAGGCTTTTATTTGGTCTCAGGGTCGCGTAAAAAGTTGGACCTGAAGTCAGGTACCTATTTTCGGGGCTAAGAATGATCATGAGCTCCAAAATAGAAGAGGTTAGTCAAAGATCACCAAAATATCCAGAGGTGAAAAAAGTTGGGGTGTGTTATACGGGTTCATGACACTGACATTAAAAGATGTAGAATTGTTCTATAGCAGGCTTGCTCTGGAAAACCCTGCGCCGAAGGGCGAACTCCATTACACTAATGATTATACTCTTTTGGTAGCAGTCGTGCTTTCCGCACAGTCAACGGATGCGGGGGTAAATCGGGCCACCCAGGAGCTGTTTAAAATCGCTCCGACCCCCCAAAAAATGATCGATCTCGGTGAGGCGGGGCTTGTTAATCACATTAAGACTATCGGACTTTTCCGGAATAAGGCTAAGAATGTCATCGCGTTGAGTCAAAGACTGGTCGAAAAATACAACGGGAATATTCCGAATACTCGGGATGAGCTGGTCACTCTGCCTGGGGTCGGTCGTAAAACAGCTAATGTGGTTCTTAATATTGCTTTCAGGCAGCCTACGATGGCAGTTGATACGCATATTTTTAGGATAGCAAATAGGACAGGGCTTGCACCCGGAAAGGATGTAGACCAAGTTGAGACAAGATTACTTCGCAGAACACCCGATAAATTCAAATTGGATGCCCATCACTGGTTAATCTTATTCGGGCGTTACGTCTGTAAGGCTCGTAAACCGCTCTGCGAGGCCTGCATTAATTTGGATATCTGCCAATACAAGGAAAAAAATCTTTAGTTTGTTAGTGGACCTGACTTCTTCGAGCTTTGGGCCATGCACAATTCTGATGCCACTGGTTTTCCTTGCTTAGTCCGAGCCTCGATATGTCTCACTTTTAGTTGAGGGGAGCTGTCTATCTCGTAGAAAGCCAAATCAAGGACGCAGTGTTTCCCTCTGTATTGCCACAACTCTAGACCAATATCCCTCCTAATAAATTCTGGAGATCCCAATAGAGCTGTTACCTCCTTTATACTTTGGCCAATCAGAGAGCTTGTCGACGCTGGAACCTCTGCACCTTCGGCAGATTCATTCGCAGTTGGGGTGTTCTCTGGGGGGTCTGGGATTATGGCCACAATTTTTTTCGTGGCCGGTTTGATTATGCTATCCGACTTTTGAATGCTAGGCGAAGTAGAGCTGCAACTAACACATAGCAATAAAATTACCAGTTTGGCCAAATGTTTTAGGATTGAGACTCTCCAATGATTTTGGAAATATCACCACTAATTTCGGCTCCCCGCTCTACCTCCAGTTCGGTATAGCTGAGATTGCCTGAGATAACCCCGCTAGACCTTAAGATTACCAATTCAGCGGTTATGGAACCAATGAACTCGCCAGCGATATCAGCTACACCTATCTTGGCATCGCCCTTGAAAAGGCCACCTTTTGCAATTTCGAGTTCCTCGCATTCCGAGATGTTCGTTTCCACAGTGCCCTCGACCACTAGTTTTTGGCATGAATTGATTGTTCCATTGAGAGAAATATCTCTACCTACTATTAACTTACGACCGTCGCTATCGCCCATTCTAGGCAGATTTTGTCCTACGAAACGGTTAAATCCATTTTCCTGGGCTGGAATTACTGGGCCCGGTCGTTTGGGGATAGCGGGCGGGACGTCAGCAAGCGATCGGGATTTGAGCGGAAGTGTAGCACCACCATTGGGGCCCTCCCCGGTTTCCGCGCGCGAGTAAATTTCATTGTTTTTCCTCCTGACTAAATCCGGGCAACTTAGCTAGACTTTCTTGCCCTTTCTATTTTCAAAAACGTGTAACATGAAGGCCGTTGCCACAATTGGCATGAACCAGTTTATGAAAGGGATGCTAAATAAAAATGTTATTATTCCTCCAGCGTAAATAAAGTTTTTTTTCTCGGACTTCCAGACACCCTCAGCCTCCTGCGGGCTCAGTCTTCTGTAAGCCACAAGTTCAAAATACTCTCGGCCGAAAAGATACCCGTTAAGCGCAATAAAAACAAAAATATTCACTGGTGGTAAAAATAAAAGAGCGAGGTACACAGGTAATATCGCGAGATTGAGCGTAAGGACTAAGACCATGTATTTTAACCCTGTTCGGAGGCTTTCATTCACACTTTGGTGCCTAGGTTCTGGCAGATCGGGATAATGCTTAGATTCAACTTTGGCAGCAATTTCACTCAGGAACAGCGAGACGATGGCGATCGTAACGGCCGGAAAAACAATCCACGTGATTAGGGCTGTAGCAAACCAGCCCAAGGCATCCAAAATATTTTCGAGCCAAAAAATATTTACGAAGTTGGTCGTAGCAAGCAGAGACCAGACTATTCCAAAAATGACTCCGAATAGAAGCATGCTCGAGATCAACCCTTTTAATGCAGTCGCGCGGAACACGGGGTCAAATGTTTGAGAAAAAGCTTTTAAAAGGCTTGATATCATGGGCTGAAGCGTTGGACGGTTCTTTCTGGACAACTATAGTCGCATCATCAACGCCATATTAAATGTTTTTCCAATAAAAAAATGGTATCAGTAGTAATTTTTGTCTGCATATTTAAATTTGGAGTACCGCATGTCTAAGGAGAAATTTGACGTTATTGGCATTGGAAATGCGATTGTAGACGTTATTTGCCCTGTTGATGACGATTTTCTGACCGAACATGGTCTGCCAAAGGGCATGATGACGCTGGTTGATACGCAAACAGCGGAGGGCCTTTACGCTTCTATGGATGAGCGGGTGGAGGTCTCTGGAGGCTCTGCGGCAAATACGCTGGCCGGAATCGCCTCCTTGGGTGGCTCCGGGGCCTATATCGGCAAAGTTGGGGATGACAAACTGGGGGATGTTTTCTGCCGAGATATGCAGGCAATCGGGGTCAATTATCTCACGGCTCCTGCAAATCAGGGAAAGCCAACGGCGCGATGCTTAATCGGGGTAACGCCGGATGCGCAGCGCACTATGGCAACTTACCTTGGTGTCTCTGTTTTGCTCCAGCCTGAAGACATAAATTTAGATGCGATAAGGGCTGCTAAAATTACCTACCTAGAAGGTTATTTATTTGATCGCCCTGAGGCACAAGAGGCCTTTTACATGGCGTCGGTGGCGGCCCACTCGGCGGATCGTAAGGTTGCTCTCACTTTGTCCGACGGTTTTTGTGTTAACCGGCACAGGGAGGAATTTATTGAATTAATAAACAACCACGTAGACATTCTCTTCGCCAATGAGCTTGAAATAACTGCGCTTTTTGAAACGGACAACTTTCAAGAGGCAATCAGTCAGGTTGTTGGTTGCTGCGAGATCGCAGCCCTGACTCGAGGAGAGAATGGTGCTTCTATCCTATCATCTGTGGGAATGGCTGAGATATCTGCTCATAAGGTAGATAAGGTGATTGATACTACCGGCGCGGGGGATTTGTTTGCCGCTGGTTTTTTGTTCGGACTTACAAATGGATATTCTGTGACGGAGAGCGGCTCCATTGGGGCATTGGCTGCGGCAGAAGTTATAGGTCACTATGGCGCGAGGCCAGAGACGCCTCTTTCGCAAATTTTGCGGGGGATGCCTTTCTAGAGCACTTATCCAACACTGTCCGAGGGATCTGGAAGAGAAAACAAAGAGATCCGATAAGTAATCTTAAAAATTTTGGACTTGTGGGTCTTCTTGGAGGTCTTTTTCAATGGCGGAATGGCGCAAATACACCCTCGTCGTCCAGCATTACAACTGACCGTTGGGATAATTACATTGTCTCAAATGCTCACTTCTTAATGAATTTAAAGGGCAAGATGCTTTTAGGGGGCGTCTAATAAAGAACAGAATATACAGTGCCCGGGTACGCGTTAATAATCTGGAGGTAATACAAAGTAAAGCACCTTCCCTGACGCTCAATCAGAGCTAGCCCGGTCTTCCTGTGCTCAAGTTGATGTTCGTTTTTCGGACATCCGACGAGTGTTTTAGTCTGAATTCGATTGGCTCTTTCAGGGGAGTTTGAAGTTCAATTAAACTGAAACAGAAAAATATCGTCTAAATATCTATTTCGGTTAAACTTGGAGAAAAGCGCATCCGTTTAACTCTGGTTTGGGGTTAATTTTTTAACATTTTGAGATCAGATGACTAATTCCATTACGGGCTCTGGTTGGCAGGGTTTGTGGTCTTTATATGCGGACCGTCGCCAGTGTGTGATCCTTTTGATGGGGTTTTCAAGCGGGTTACCCTTTTTGCTTGGCTTTTCTACACTCTCTTACTGGTTTTCAAAGGAAGGAGTGGCTCTTTCTACGATTGGGGGTCTCATTGCCGTTTCAGCTCCATACTCATTCAAGTTTCTTTGGGCTCCGATTTTTGACCATGTTAGGCCCCCAATTTTTGGAGCAAGACTTGGTCGTCGACGAGGATGGCTGATCCTTATACAGCTAGGTCTAATTTGTTTGATATTTGGCTTGGGAAATGGCGACCCTAGAGAGAGCCTACAATATGTGGCCATCATGGCATTTGCCATGTCATTTATGTCGGCAAGTCAAGATATTATAGTTGATGCCTACAGAATTGAAATTTTAGCAGAGAGAGAACAAGGGGCGGGAGCTGCGTCAACTCAGGTTGGTTATCGGCTTGGTTTAATGGTCTCTGGTGGCGGGGCGATTGCTCTCTCAGCTTTTCTGAGCTGGTTCTGGATTTACGCTTTAATGGCCGGATGCATCTTGGTTGGCATGTTAGCTGCTTTTCTGGGAAATGAGCCAGACATAGCGGAAGTCCCAGAATCTAAAAAGGGAAATCAAGAATTTCAGAGTTTTAAGGAACACATCTATAACATGATATGGGTGCCGTTTTCAGATCTCCTCAGTAGGCCTGGAATTATTCCCATCCTTCTATTCATACTTCTTTTCAAATACGGAGATGCCATTGCAGGTTCTATGGTTCTTCCGTTTTTCCATCAGTTGGGTTTCTCGGCCCTAGAAATCGCCTCCGTGACAAAGATTTTTGGCGTTATTGCCACTTTATTTGGAGTTGTTACCGGTGGACTGATTGTCGCCTGGATTGGGATTTGGCCCGCACTCCTTCTCGGAGGATGCTTTCAAGCGATTACAAATATTTTTTTCGCAATCCTCTCTGAGTTCGGACCAGATTTAGGGCTGTTATCCTTGGCCATTGGTTTTGATAGTTTTGCAGGCGGAATGGGGTCCGGCGCTTTTGTGGCCTATTTATCAGCACTTTGTAACCGTTCATTCACTGCAACACAGTTTTCTCTGCTGACGTCAATAATGGCACTGGGCCGAACTTTATTATCGGTCTCCTCAGGTTTTATGGCGGACAGCTTAGGTTGGTTCTGGTTCTTTATTTTGACGACGGGACTGGCCTTGCCCGGGCTGTTTTTACTTCTCTATTTAAGGCGCCAATCGATCTCTGAGAGGGTTGTTAAAGGTTATTGAACTCTCGGGGATGGTGAGCACTGTCTCAAGATCGTGATTTGCCTAAATTATTGGCGTCGTATGCAGCGAATACTGCATTTGTAAGAATATCAGAAACACCGGCATCTAAGCGCGCGATCTGGACAGGTTTATCCAGCCCAACCAACATGGGTCCAATAACCGATGCGCCACCAAGTTTTTGAAGAATTCGCGAGGAGATAGATGCGGAAAATAAATCAGGCATGACTAAAACGTTTGCGGGCCCTCCCAATCGATTAAAGGGGTAAATTTCACTCATCTCCGGATCTAGGGCGGTATTGACTGATATCTCTCCCTCGTAGAGGAAGTTGCGTTTTTGGAAGTCAAGTATTGACACTGCTTGGCGTATTGTATCGATCCGCTGGCTTTCCCTGCCGCCAAAACTAGAATGTGATAAAAGGGCGACGCGGGGTATGAGCCCCATTGACCTGGCTTGGTCGGCTGATTGGATGGCGATCTCGGCGAGTTGCTGAGCTGTCGGGATCTCATGGACGATCGTATCCGCGATGAATACAGTTCGTTCTCTCGATGTTACAATCGTCAGTCCGAACAAAGATTGACCCTTTTTAACATCAATAGCCCGTAAAACATCATTCCAGCTTGTTGGCGCATTGCGAGTGAGGCCTGTTACCATTCCGTCTGCGTTTCCAAGCGCTATCATGCATGCGGCGAATACATTTCTGTCGGTCAAAACCATTCGTTGGCAGTCTCGACGCAGATGGCCTGAACGTTGAAGACGTGAGTACAAATACTCGGTGTAACTCTCATTCTGGCCCGATAAACGCGCGTTATGTATTTCAAGATCTAGTTTTTCCGGAAATCCAATCTCAGCTATCTTCTTTTTTATCTCCTCGTCACGTCCGATTAGAATGGGTGTTCCATAACCAGAATTTTTAAAGGCAAGGGCCGCTCGGATAACAGGCTCTTCCTCTCCCTCGGCAAAGACAATTCTTCTCGGATTGTTTTTTACGGACTCGAAAATGATGTTTAGCCTTGACGCGGTGGGATCCATTCGATGGGCCAAAGATTCCGTGTACTGTCTTTTGTCCTTTATTTTTTTCTGTGCAACGCCCGTTTGAATGGCGGCCTCAGCGACAGCTGGTGGCACAGCAGTTATTAAGCGCGGATCAAAAGGCGTAGGTATTAGATAATCTTTCCCAAAAGCTAGCCTTTGCCCGGAATATGCTCCTGCAACCTCTTCCGGGACCTCCTCTCGGGCCAATTGCGCCAACGCCTTAGCCGCCGCGATCTTCATCTCATCATTTATTCTTCGGGCTCTGACATCGAGAGCACCTCGGAATATGTAGGGAAATCCAAGTACATTATTTATTTGATTAGGGTAATCAGATCTCCCCGTGGCGATGATCGCATCTTTACGAATAGCGTATGCCTCTTCAGGAGTAATTTCCGGGTCTGGGTTAGCAAGTGCGAAGATAATTGGGGCATCTGCCATAGATGCGACCATTTTTTTTGTTACGGCTCCCCCGACCGACACACCTAGGAATATATCTGCACCTTTTATTGCAGCGCTTAAGGTCCTCGAGGCGGTATCGCTTGCATAGGCAGACTTCCATTGGTTCATGCCATCCTCACGGCCTTTGTAAACTACGCCTTTGGAGTCACACAAAATGATATTGTCTCTGGGCAAGCCCATTGCCACAAAAAGATCTAAGCAGGCTATAGCCGCCGCTCCAGCTCCGTTAACGACGACCTTTGGGGATTTCAGGTCTCTACCCGTGATTTCCAAAGCGTTTATAAGTCCTGCTGCTGCGATGACTGCTGTCCCATGCTGATCGTCATGAAATACAGGTATATTCATGAGGTCCCGGAGTCTTTCTTCAATTATGAAACAAGCAGGCGCAGCAATATCCTCAAGATTAATCCCCCCAAAACCAGGGGCGAGGTAACGCACACAATTTATGAACTCATCAATTTCAGAAGTATCTATCTCTAAATCAACCGCATCAATGTCAGCAAATCGCTTAAATAGGACGCACTTTCCCTCCATTACCGGCTTCGCACCAAGGGGTCCCAAATTTCCAAGCCCGAGCACGGCCGTACCATTGGAAACAACAGCCACCATATTTCCTTTATTGGTGTATTGATAAGCGGTACTCTCGTCTTTTGCGATTTCCAGACAGGGAGCCGCAACACCTGGAGAATAGGCTAGAGAGAGATCTCTTTGGGTCGCGATTGGTTTTAGGGGCTGAATCGATAGTTTGCCCGGGGGTGGGCCAGCATGCAGGGCTAGGGCCTCTTTCTCAAGATTCGAAATTTGCCCACTTTTGAACTGTTTTTCTTTGGCTTTGTTTTGATTTGATTGTTTGGCCACGGTTCAATGCTTTCCAATTAGGGTTACTTTCAACTGTGGGGGCAAGTTAGGTCAAACGCAAGAGTCTAAATTTCGGTTAGGTCTTGGTGGTGAAAGATGACGAGACGTGTCCACGAGTGATATCGTTAATCAATGACTATTAAAAATAACGAAGAATTGGGGGCCTCTATTCAGACACTGGAAAAAAATTCTCCTCATACCCCTATGATGGCGCAATACTTTGCCATCAAGAAAGAGCATCGTGACTGCTTGTTGTTCTATAGGATGGGGGATTTTTACGAACTTTTTTTTGAAGATGCGGTGAAGGCATCGGCAGCGCTCGATATAGTTTTAACCAAAAGGGGAAAACACATCGGATCCGACATACCTATGTGCGGAGTGCCGGTACAGGCTGCAGATACATATATCTCAAGACTTATTCGCTCTGGATACCGAGTCGCTATTTGCGAACAGGTTGAGGATCCTTCTGAGGCAAAAAGGCGTGGGTCGAAGTCTGTCGTCGCGCGTGAAGTCGTTAGAGTTGTGACGCCTGGGACATTAACTGAGGACACGCTTCTCGAGCGTGGTCGCAATAATTATTTGGCTGCAATCGGTAGAGCCCAAAAAGAGATTGGGGTTGCATGGATAGATATTTCAACCGGGGAATTTTTTTGCCAGGGGGTCAATCAGGGCGAATTATTTTCAATACTAGCCCGTGTTGATCCAAGAGAAATTTTGGTTTCCGAGTCCATGCTGCGAGAGCCCCTTGGTCTAAAAATCCAGAGAGAATTTGGTGATTTGGTTACCTCCTTAGTCGACAGTCAGTTCGATAGTACTGCGGCGCGTGGGCGGCTTGAGTCGGTTTTTGCTGTGGCCTCTCTGGAGGCTTTTGGAGCATTTACTCGCGCTGAAGTTTCAGCCGCTGGCGCGTTATTGGACTATATTGATTTAACGCAGAAAGGGCTTCGTCCACGCCTCGACGGTTTAGAAAAAATCTTGGATGGCGAAGTTATGGAAATAGACCTAGCGACAAGGCGTAATTTGGAAATCACGAGAACGCTCTCGGGGGAGTTCAAGGGATCCTTAAACACAGTAATAGATGTGACCACTACCGGTGCTGGAAAACGATTATTGACGACTTGGTTAAGCGCACCTCTTACTGACATTGAAAAAATTAGCCATCGCCATGACTCAATAGAATGGCAGATCCGAGCAAGTCTGTGCAGAGGGGTAATCCGCACGCACTTGAGACAAGTCCCCGATATTTCTCGATCGCTGGCCCGCCTGACCCTGGATCGAGGGGGACCAAGAGATCTTGCTGTTATTCGCGATGGCCTTAAGCAAGGTGCATTGATCTCTGATGTAATGAGAGCGGCTTTTGATTCAGATCCGGCACCTGAATTACTCAAAAAACAGGTCCAGGGGTTCAGTAATTTCGGGCACCTTATTGATCTTTTGGACGCCGCCTTAGATGACAACCTTCCGTTAAAAGCTCGAGATGGGGGGTTTATTGCAAAAGGGTTCTCGCAAGATTTGGACGAGCTCGTTGGAATGCGTGATTTGGGTCGCGATCACATCATGAAAATGCAATTAGAGTACGCGAGGAGGACTGGGGTTCCGTCACTTAAGATCAAACATAATAATGTGCTAGGATATTTTATAGAGGTGACTGCGGCGGCCTCTGAAAAAATACCTCCCCAGGAAAAGGAAAAGTTTATTCACCGGCAGACGCTGGTCAATGCTGTTCGTTACACAACTCTGGAACTTACGGATCTAGAATCTCGGATATCTCGGGCCGCGGCGGAAGCGCTAGCTTTAGAGCAAGGACTGTTCCAGGGACTGATTGATAAAATCAATGAATTTGCGGATGATATCAGTGGGGCGGCAGATGGGCTGGCGCATATCGATGTGATTTCTGCGCTCAGTGAATTGGCGGTCACTAAAAACTTTTGTCGGCCCATTCTCGAAGAAAGCTCCGTCTTCGATATCAAAGGAGGCTGGCATCCAGTGGTAGAGGCCGTCTTAGCCAGGGAAGCCGATTGCAATTTCATACCTAATGATTGTTCTCTTAATCCGGACGGCCGTCTCTGGCTTCTCACAGGGCCCAATATGGCCGGAAAAAGTACGTTTCTACGACAAAATGCGATAATAGCCATTCTTGCTCAGGCGGGGTCATTTGTTCCCGCGGCACACGCACGCATTGGGATTGTTGACCGTTTATTTAGTCGAGTGGGTGCGTCCGATGATCTTGCAAGGGGGCGCTCTACTTTTATGAACGAAATGGTAGAGACCGCAGCGATTCTTAATCGGGCTACTGAACGGTCGTTAATTATTCTTGATGAGATTGGGCGTGGGACCGCAACCTTTGATGGATTATCAATCGCTTGGTCGGTTTTAGAATACATCCACGAGGTTAATAAGTGCAGAGCGCTTTTTGCTACTCACTTCCATGAATTGACAAAATTGTCGGAGTCCTTGCCGTATCTCAAATGCCATACCATGAGAGTCAAAGAATGGCGGGGAGATGTCGTTTTTCTGCACGAGGTTATCAAGGGGGCGGCTGATCGCTCTTACGGGATCCATGTAGGCACGCTCGCAGGGTTACCGAGCCCTGTGATTAAGCGCGCGAAAGAGGTGCTTAACAACCTTGAGTCGGAGAAAAATGGGGGCCGCACCGGTGCCATGGTTAATAATTTGCCGCTTTTTCGACACAGAGATGAGGCCGATGAAAATGTTCATAAGCACCAACTCAAGCTCGCAAATCTTTTTCGAGATGCAAATCCTGATTCAATGACCCCTCGCGAAGCACTCGAATTTGTCTATCGGCTAAAGGAGGTTGTGACAGATTTCTAAATAAAATAGGGATGACCATCCTTTTTAATTTGATCTTGTTGTTTTTGATCGCCATCCTTAACTAACCAAACAGCCACTATAAAAAGAGTAAGATAAGGGATGGCGACTATCGTCAAACGCCGAGATATAATTAATCTTCACGGGCTTCTAGAAGATTACCGGTCTCAGTGGTCCGAAGAAGAACAGATCTCCAAATCTCGCCAAAGGCTTTTGGAAATGTCGAAAAACGTCCTGGCAGCGGGTCGCCTGGAAATAAGGCGTCGTTTTGAAAAAGATAAGGCGAGCGGTGAGGCCAATGTTTCTTCTAATTCATTTCTCGTAGATCAGTTACTAAGCTTTGCGTTGCAAATAATTACCGAGCACATGTATTCAACTGCGGAACCAACTTCTGCGGAGAGGATTTGTTTGGTTGGCACAGGCGGTTACGGCCGAGGAGAGCTGGCACCTTTCTCTGACGTTGATCTAATGTTTTTACTGCCTTATCGAATTAACCCTAGGGTTGAACAAATTATAGAATCCACACTTTATTTATTGTGGGATTTGGGGCTGAAAGTCGGCCACGCCACCCGAAATGTTGATGAAGTTTTGCGATTGTCGGAAGAGGATATCACAATTCGGACAGCAATCCTTGAGTCGAGGTTTCTTTGGGGAAACCGAAAACTATTCGGCCACATGAGGCGGGTTTTTAGCAAAAAAATTATCTCTGAATCGGGACCGGCGTTCGTGGAAGCAAAGTTGATGGAACGCGACAAGCGTCATGAGAGGATGGGGGACTCTCGGTATGTCTTGGAACCGAATGTTAAGGAAGGAAAGGGAGGTTTGCGTGATTTGCATACTCTCTTCTGGATCGCTAAGTACCTTTATCGAGTCGACTCCATTTCCGATCTTGTGGAAAAAGGGGTTTTAACTTCAGGGGAGGCCGCCAGATTTGCCAAAGCCCAGAATTTTCTTTGGACGGTGAGGTCAAATCTTCATTATATCTCAGGCAGAGGTGAAGAGCGCTTAACTCTGGATATACAGCAGGAAATAGGCCGCAGGATGGGTTACAAAGATCACGCGGGCACCCTGGGTGTTGAGCGATTTATGAAGCACTACTATTTGATTGCAAAACAGGTCGGAGACTTAACCCGAATATTCTGTTCAGCTCTTGAGGCGGAGCACAAGAGTTGGGGTGGCTTCAGGTTTCGGGCACGAGATCTTTTTCGGCGAGATATCGATGGATTTAAGATAGAAAGCGGTCGACTGAGTCTGTCATCGGGGACGCAATTGGCAGATGACCCTGTTCAAATATTGAAGCTTTTTCGAACGGCGCAAATCCACAAAAGGGATATTCACCCACGTGCCCTTCGGCTGATCACTCGGCATCTGAAATTCGTTGATACCATAAGGGAGAATAAGGAAGCGAACAGAATTTTTTTGGATATTCTCGTTGATAAAAGGGATGCCGAGATAACCTTGAGACGGCTTAATGAAGCCGGAGTCTTTGGACGTTTTATCCCGGACTTTGGTCGAGTTGTTGCTCAAATGCAGTACGATATGTATCACGTTTATACCGTGGATGAGCACACTATCTTCGCTATTGGGGTATTGCATGCGATCGAGCAAGGCAAATATATCGAAGATATGCCCGTAGCCTCTGAGGCAATGAAAAATTTAGTCTCAAAGCGAGCACTGTATGTTGCAATTTTATTGCACGATATTGCGAAAGGGCGTGGCGGTGATCACTCAATCCTGGGCGCAGAGATTGCGGAATATTTGTGTCCAAGACTTGGTTTGTCCCAGGAGGAGACCGAGACCGTCGGGTGGCTAGTTCGTCATCATCTTTTGATGAGTCGGATAGCATTCCACCGTGATCTCTCCGATAATAAAAGTATCCTAGATTTTGTGGAACAAGTTCAGTCTGTCGAGCGGTTGCGTTTGCTTTTATGTCTTACAGTGGCAGATATTCGCGCTGTGGGACCATCAGTTTGGAATAATTGGAAGGCGTCTCTCCTGCGCGAGCTTTACTACGGAGCGGAGGCACGACTTTCAGGGGGGCATGAGTCGACAGGTGTTCAGGTTAGGATTCAGACCGCTCGCCGGGAGCTGACCAGCAGTCTATTGGCAGACGATTGGAAGGTAGAAGACGTCGAAGAGGTTTTGGCTTTGGGGTATCAATCCTATTGGCTTTCTTTGGACACCGCGATCCACAAGAGGCATGCGGTTTTGATACTTAAGGCATTAAATGAGAGCAACCTTGTTGCTTTTGATATCAGGTCAGATCCTCAGCATGCGGTGACGGAATTAACGATCTATACACCGGACCATCCCGGTTTATTCTCCTCCATAGCAGGGGCGATTGCAGTTTGCGGTGCCAATATTGTCGGCGCGAAAATTTTTACTATGACGAATGGAATGGCTCTGGATGTGTTTACGATTCAAAGCATAAATGGCTCCGCAATGACTGAGCAGACTGATCTTGATCGTTTAACTCAGCGCATCGAGAGCGCGTTGAGAGGTGAGTGGAAGCCCGAATTAGAGCTAAAAAATAAAGTTGCTGTTTTGAACTCCGAAAAAGTATTTTCAATATCACCACGAGTATTGATCAATAACGCGGCAAGCCGCACCCATTCTGTGGTGGAAGTAAATGCATGCGATCGTCCCGCCTTTCTTCACGATGTTACTCAGGCCCTGGCAAATTTGGGGCTTCAAATTTCGAGTGCCCTAATAAGCACGTATGGGGAGAGAGCTGTAGACGTTTTTTACGTCAAGGATGGCTTCGGAATGCAGGTAACAAACGAACGAAAATTGGAACAAATCAAGAAAAAGCTGCATGAAATTGTCAGCTCAGGGACTCTAGACTCGGAGAACGAATCCTCAGTCAACAGGGAGTTAATAGTAAACGATTTAAGGGAAGATCATTCTACCTGGGCCGTCAATTAAGTGCAGGCCTAACTTGGTTTAGCCTAGTCAAAATTATGTCAATAAGGTTTTTTCACTCGATCGCGACAATTGGTATTTTGACGTTGATCAGTCGCATCCTCGGTTTTGTGAGGGATATTCTGATAGCGGCCACCATGGGTGCCGGTCCAGTTTCTGATGCCTTTTTTATTGCATTGAAATTGCCTAATTTCTTTCGGACTCTCTCCGCGGAGGGCGCTTTCAATGTCGCCTTCATTCCGCTTTTTGCCCGCAAATTAGCCGCTGATGGTGTCCGAGAGGCTGTGGAATATGCCTCCACGGTGTTATCCGTCATGGTGATTATTTTATTGGCATTTGTTGTTCTGGCCCAGATTGGGATGCCCATATTTATGTATGGTTTTGCTCCCGGGTTTTCTGACGATCCCATCCGATTTAGATATGCAGTTGATTTGACACGGATAACGTTCCCGTATCTGTTATTTATTTCACTCGTTTCCCTCCTTGGGGGAGTGCTGAACTCCTTCAATCGGTTTGCCGCGGCGGCGGCTTCGCCGATCCTTTTAAATCTCTTCCTTATTGGGGCCGTTTTAATTTTAGCACCTGTGTTGACCACACCAGGACACGCCCTAGCATGGGGTGTCGCGGCTGCAGGTGTTGGTCAATTAGTTTGGCTTATGATTTGCCTCCGGAGCGCCGGGATATGTATTCGCTTGCCCACGCCCCGGATCTCGCCAGAAATTAGATTATTGTTTTCTCGAATGGTGCCAGGCGCATTGGGCGCCGGTATTGCACAAATGAACTTGCTTATCGGGATTTTTATAGCGTCCTTTTTACCATCTGGTTCGGTGTCTTTCCTTTTTTATGCGGATCGTTTGAACCAGTTGCCCCTTGGGGTAATAGGGATTGCGATTGGCACGGTTTTGCTGCCCGTACTGTCGCGCCAGCTAGGCCAAGGTGAATACGCTCAGGCTAGCGTCACAATGAACCGAGCGTTAGAAATAGGCCTCCTTTTTGCTGTCCCCTCGGCCTTGGGTTTAGCTATTTTAGCAGAACCGATTATAACTATTTTATTCGAGAGGGGCGCTTTTCAAGCAGAGACCACTGAGGCTACAGCGCTTGCATTAGTCGCATATACTCCCGGTTTGCCAGCATATTTTTTTATAAAGGTTTTGGCCCCGGCTTCTTTGCGCGGGAAGATACGAAGACGCCTGTAAAAATTGCCGCAACTTGCGTTCTTATAAACGTGATCCTTAGTCTTATTCTAATCAATTTCCTATCACATGCTGGGATTGCTCTCGCGAGTTCTATAGCCGCTTGGCTTAATGTGCTGCTGCTTATCATTTGTCTTAAACGAGCCGGATTTCACAATTTAGATCAGCGTTTAAAAGAAAGAGCCGTGAAAATCTGCCTTTCGGCCTTGGGTATGGGTGGACTATTATGGTTTACCTTAAATCTCTTTGAACCGACGGGTTTAGAAGGCCCATTTGAGAGGATTGGCGCCCTCTTAACAATTATTTCAGGAGCGCTCTTAGCTTATGGAGCGTTGAGTATTTTGACCGGAGCGGCAACAATTTCAGAAATAAGGGATCTGATCCGACGCAAAACCACCGCTTGACCCGTCATTGCATTAGCGGGATAACGCCGATATTTAATGGGGAAAAGAGGTAAGGAATGTCGCGGGTATTTTCCGGCGTTCAGCCGACTGGCAACCTGCACCTAGGTAATTATCTGGGTGCAATTAAAAATTTCGTAGATCTCCAAGAGTCCCACGATTGTATTTACTGTGTTGTCGACCTCCATGCAATTACTGTCTGGCAGGATCCTGAAGAGCTTAGACGGAATACGCGAGAGGTTGCAGCCGCGTTCATTGCTGCTGGCGTTGATCCCGGAAGAAGCATTATTTTTAACCAAAGTGGAGTGTCGCAACATGCAGAGTTAGCGTGGATCTTTAGTTGTGTGGCTCGCGTAGGTTGGCTAAATCGAATGACACAATTCAAAGAAAAGGCAGGTAAAAATCGCGAAAACGCAAGCGTCGGGCTATATGTTTATCCAGCTCTTATGGCGGCAGATATTTTATCTTACCAAGCGACACATGTTCCTGTTGGAGAAGATCAGAAACAACATCTCGAGCTCACTCGAGATATTGCACAAAAGTTTAACAATGATTTTGGGGTGGATTTTTTCCCAATTGTTGAGCCCCTGATTTTTGAATCTGCTGCGCGAATTATGAGCCTTCGGAATGGATTAAGTAAAATGAGCAAATCCGACTTGTCTGACAATTCCAGGATCAACTTGACAGATGGTGGAGATATCATTGCCAAAAAAATTCGTCGTGCTAAGACAGATGCTGATCCTGTTCCTGATGGTTCCCCGGATCTTGGGAGCGCGCAGACTCGGCCGGAGGCTTTTAACCTTATAGAAATTTTCGCAGCGATGGCGGATAGGACCACCGCTCAAATCATGTTGGAATTTGGTGGTCGGCCTTTCTCCGAATTTAAACCGAAATTAGCGGAAGTTGCTGTTTCGACTCTTGAGCCGATAGGACAGGAGATGCGCCGGTTAATGGATGATCCAGTAGAGATCGATCGGGTGTTGGCTAATGGCGTGATCAAGGCCAGGGCAATAACGAAGCCGGTCATTGAACGAGCCTATGAAATTATTGGATTTTTGCGGCCTCAGAATGATTGAAAATTCGCATTAAAAAAGATTGGTTTCCGGTTTTCTCCCTGATTGAGATCTGATTTTCTGAATTCTTAAAACTTAGTTTTGAAACATTTATAAATGGATTTTTATTTTCCGATTGCTGAAATGTCTCTAGATGCTCTGATGTTGCTGGGCATGGGTTTCGGTGTTGGGCTTCTATCGGGGATGTTTGGAGTAGGCGGGGGCTTTCTGATGACCCCGCTCCTCATTTTTGCTGGGGTTCCCCCTGCGGTAGCGGTTGCAACAGAGGCCAATCAAGTCGTGGCTGCGTCGGTATCCGGGGTGCTCGCTCATTGGCGTCGCGGAAATGTCGACTTTAAAATGGGTCTAGTGCTACTGGTGGGGGGCTTTTTGGGTTCCACTTTCGGGGTGTGGATTTTTACGTCGCTTCGTAAGTTTGGTCAGATTGATGTGGTCATCTCAATCTGCTTTGTCACTTTTTTGGGAATTATCGGCCTCTTGATGGTCATTGAAAGCGTGAATTCGCTGATCCGATATCGCAATCCAGCCGGGCGTCCCCGCACAAAACTTCACCAGCATACCTGGATGCATGGTCTGCCGTTTAAAATGCGATTTCGCCGGTCCAAGCTCTATGTCAGCGCTCTCATGCCTCTCGGGATCGGGACATTTGTCGGGATTCTGTCAGCGATTATGGGGGTGGGAGGAGGTTTTGTAATGGTCCCAGCTATGATTTATTTGCTCGGGATGCCCACCTCTGTCGTTATTGGGACCTCGCTTTTCCAAATAATTTTCGTGACTGCAAACGTCACCTTGCTGCAGTCAATTCACAATCAAACAGTAGATATTTTGCTCGCTGCACTGTTGATCTTTGGGAGCGTAATCGGAGCTCAGGTTGGAGGCATGTTTGGGAGTAAACTTAGAGGTGAGCAACTCAGAGCATTGCTGGGACTCATTGTTTTAGGGGTTGGCGTAAAAGTGGCCTGGACCCTAATAGCGACCCCTTCTGAGTTATTTACTATTGGAGTGATCGGGCATTGATCTGGTCTAAAGCATTTCTGGCGGTTTTCTGGTTCTTATTGGGATGGACTTCAGTGTCTCAGTCAAGACCTCTCATTGCAGACCTATCGCAAACACAGATTTCAATCACGACGAGTTTCAAGGGTACCCACCTCTTATTATTTGGTGCAGTTTCGGAGCCAGGAGACATTATTGTTGTGGTGAGAGGGCCCGATGTGCCCACAGTGGTGCGCAAGAAGAAGCGTGTGGGAGGTGTTTGGGTGAATGGGCCGGGTGTTAATTTTGAGAATGCACCGGGTTTTTATCGTATTAGCTCTTCAAAGCCTTTACCCAAGATAGCAAAACCTGAAATTCTCATCGAAAATTCAATCGGTTATCGATCATTCGAAATGTTGCATCAGGGAGAATATCGAACAGCCTTGATCAGGTTAAAGGAGCTCAGCGGGCTCTATGCAACAAAATCGGGTGGAGTAAAAATTACGGACAATCAATTATTTCGGGCAGAACTTAATTTTCCTTCCAGCGTCCCAACCGGTCCTTACCGAGTGGAGGTCCACCTGTTTCGCCAGGGTGTTCTCGTAGACACTTATTCAAAACAATTTCGAGTGCGGAAGGTGGGGTTGGAAGAGGCGGTATTTCGTTTCGCGCACACTCATTCCGCTATTTACGGTATTATGGCTATCATTTTAGCGGTTATTGCGGGGTGGGCCGCTGGAGCCTGTTTTAGGAGGACCTAAACAGAATGGACAAATTCGTCAAAAAAAAGGCGGATCGCTTTTTTCTTGTTGTCGTGGATGACTCAGAAGAGCTTAGGGTCGCGCTGCGATTCGCTTCTCAGCGGGCGCACAAGACAGGTGGGAGGGTCGCGTTGCTATCGGTTCTGGAGCCCGCAGATTTCCAACACTGGATGGCAGTTGAGGAAAGGATGCGCGCGGAACGAAGAGAGGATGCAGAGCGGCTCTTGGAAAAGCTTGGTGGTGAAGTGAAGGAAATTACCGGGGAAGTTCCTGCTCTTTATGTCCGTGAAGGGGTCATTAGCAACGAAATCATTCGCCTGATAAAAGAGGAGCCCCAAATCTCGATTTTGGTTCTTGGCGCTGGAAAAGATAAAAAGGGACCGGGCCCCCTCGTGACCTCACTTGCAGGGAAGCTTTCAGGTGAATTTCCTATCCCAATAACGGTGGTTCCTGGCACTCTCAGTGATAAAGAAATTGACGACCTGACTTAGGATCTTGACTTTAGTACTTGGCAAGAGAGTCCGAGGGAATACCGCTTGGTGGTTATTAAAAAATGTTTTTTGTTATTTCTAATACGGGTTTTGATAAAAATGTTATTTACAACTAGAAGTTTGATACCAGATATCTGGGGACCAGACCGCGAAGTTGTGTGTCATTGATAGGAACATCGAAATATTAGGAGTCAGGATCAATTAGACAAACCCTTAATCATATCTCTATTAATCGAAACTTACTCTCATTGATTTTGTCCGTGGTCGGATCAGTCGGCAGATCAGTCGGCATAAGAAATCTTTTAACGGTTTTTTTTACTTCAATTGCGTTGAGTGCCGCCTCTTTGGGTCCTGTTACCGCCGGCAATACCGAGGTAGCGCATGCCGGTCCGAGTGTCTTCGTTTCAAAGGGGGTTTTTAGGGGTGGTCGCGATTGGTTGGGACGAGCCCGAGAGGGTGTCATAGAGGCCGGCCTGGTAGCCAAACTCCGAAGGTTGCATGAAATCATTGGATTTGATCTGGGAGAGGTCCGGATTTACGGCTTGGTTCCTAGGCTCATCCTTCATGCTCTTCCCAAGGACATACATCAAGTCAGGCAGCCTAATCTTAGAAAAATTTTATTTATGAAAACGGCACTACCGTTGATCCTAGACGTGAATGAAAAAATTCTAGCAGATAGGGCTCGGGTTCAAAGGCTGCAAAAGCAATTGGCTTTTGGGCAGTCGTTGTCCGGAACGGAACTTAGTTGGCTGAAATCAAAATCGGCAGAGTATGGCTTTGGAGCCGTTAATAAAAACCTAAATAAAATAAATTTTAAAAATCTCCTGAGGCGCATAGACGTTTTGCCACCCTCCCTTGCTTTGGCACAGGCTGCGGAGGAGAGTGGATGGGGTACTTCGAGATTTGCCCGTGAGGGAAATGCTTTGTTCGGTCAGCGAACGTGGAAGGGGTCCGATGGGTTGGTGCCCGAGAAACGTTCGGAGGGCGAAACCTTTCGAGTGAGGGCGTTCAAAAACCTTCTGGAGAGTGTTTGGGCTTATGCGTTTAATTTAAACACACATCGGGCCTATAAAAACTTCCGGTTGGTTAGAGAGAATTTGCGTTATAGCGGCGAGGCTTTGGCGGGTTCGAGGTTGATTGAAACACTGACCCCTTACTCCGAGAGGGGTGATGAGTATGTCCAGTCGATCAAGGACTTAATAAGAATAAATTCATTACACCAATTCAATAGTTCGACTCTGCGCCATTTACTGCCTTCGCTGGAAGGCTCTCGATCCGGTGTGTGACAAGTACATGCGTCATCTGCTATGGGGATCCTTCTCTTGAGACAAAGAATTGCCTCCCAAACCATCTCCAACGGCCAACTTTTTCGGGCAGCGTGCAATTGATTCTCGAACGGCCCGCGGGGAATTTCTTGGCCATTCTTATTTCGACTCTCGACTCACCCAATCTTTCGATCCGTAATCGCCTCCCATTCGGCGCATAACAATTTAGTTGGTCGAGTTTCTTCATAGCGCCTCCGGTCACGGTGAAGCCAAAGGCGGGAGGATTAGAGTCAGCGGAGAGAAATGGGTCCGATGGGGTTATGTCCCTGACCCTAAGGGGAAGTGCGTCGGCGGCAAGTCGAACGCGCTCTACCCCGCCAAATGTTTCATTAAAAGCGAACCGTGGTAAGTAGAAAAAATCATCTTGACTATGTATAACGCCCGAATGTTGTCCAAATCCAATCCTGAATCCCGCTTTTTGGACAGCTCTTTTCACCGCAAGACTGTATTCCCCGTAAGGATAAGCTATCATGCTTGGCACAAAACCGAGCTCGGCCTTGAAGCGGTTGTTGGACTTTTCTAGCTCCTTGGCCATTTTTTGAGGTGAAAGCAGAGGCATATGAGGGTGTGAGGCAGTCTGGCTGCCAATTCTTGCGCCCCATTGATAGAGTTCGCGGATTTGATCCCAGTTCATATATCCGGGAAGCTTTTTGTCTATGGCATCTGTGGCTACGAAAAGAGTAAAGGGTAGATTTGCAGAGCGAAGAAGTGGCCAGGCGTTTCGATAAACGGACAGATAGGCATCATCAATAGATAAACCGACGGTTTTATCTGGCAGATTCCTGTCTTGAAGGAGTTGGGCTGTAATGTGATCCAAATGCTTGACTGCAAACCCACCTGTCAGAAGAGTTTTTATATGGGCTTTGAATTGATCAAGTCGTATGTTAGTCGATGGATACTGGGTTTCTCCAAATCGATGGTACATAAAGACGACCGCTGAGCTTGCTGCGAAGCTCGTTCCGGTTAGAAAAACCAGAACATTAGCCAATATAAAAGTCTTTGCTAATAAAATCCTGATTAACATTAAGAGCACCGTCATTTTGAGAGAGATCTTGGGTAAGGTTAACCGTTTATAGCTCTTTTTTACATTCACCAGCATAACGCTACAAAAATTAATTTGAACTTACTTTTTTTTCATCATGGACTTTGGCAAGTCATTATCGCCGAGCAAGGGGTAATCTGATGAATTGAAGAGTTGATAGTGCCACCACTCATTTCTGTAAAAATTCCAGCCAGCTTCAGTCATGATTCCTAGGAGTAATAGTCGATTGCGTCGTGCCTCGCTTGAAATTGTTCTGGCGCCATGGTGAGACAGAGTGCTGAATGTGTCGAATCCGGTACCCATGTCCAAGGGTTGCCCGTTTTTGTCTGCAAGGGTCAGGTCCACCGCAATCCCCCGTGAATGGGGTGAACCGCGCCTGGGATGAGCTAAAAAATTCTCATCTGGAGTATGATCCCATAATACTTGTTGTGCTTCCGTTGGCCTAAAGGCATCAAAGATAAGTAACTTGAGATCTAAATCGCTGGCGCAATCCCGCGCCTCGGCTAACGCTGTCACCGCATCTAAATGGAGATAGCAAATAGCGTTTTTATAAACAGGAACATCAGTAAAGTTTTGTTCGGTCGCATAGACTAGCTGTATATCGATACCAAAATCTGCGCTATTGATCTCTATCAATGTCATCACTATTGCTCCTAAGGACTATGGTATCAATTTTGACTTCAGAAAATAGCTTTTTTTATGATTAGTCTGGGTCTAGACACGTCGGGCGCGGCCTGCGCTGTCGCAATTTGGAAAAATAAAAAGCCGTTATCGGTCTCCAAGAAGGATTTGTTTCAAGGTTACAGCGAAGTCCTACTTCCCATGATCCAGTCGGATCTATCAGAGCTAAATCTAACTTTTCAAGACATAGAGGTAATAGGTGTAGCGACTGGGCCAGGGTCTTTTACGGGGTTGCGGACTGGCCTGGCAGCAGCCCGTGGCCTTTCGCTTGCTCTGGGTTGTGGACTGATCGGCGTTAGCACCTTTGATTTGGTTGCTATTGATATTGCGAAAAAAAGGTCAGCGGATCTCGACAAAAGGACTCTATGGATAATCATAAATGCTCGCCGCTCTGATTTTTTCGTTCAAAAGTACCAAGTGAAGGATGGTATTCCCGAATGCGATGGTTCTCCCTTCTCCGCGGATGCAGATTATTTGGGTGAGGTGATAACTGCCTCAAGTGTTGTCGGAGGGGATGGCGGAACAGAAATGAGAAAACTCAAGAAATTACCTCCGAGCTCTCTAGTCATAGATGATGCTCGTGACTCCGTGGCTAAAATTTTAGCTGAAATTGCGGCATCTTCTGAAAAAAACATCCGTCAGGAGGTTCGTCCTTTGTATGTTAGTCAACCGCAAGCTAAATTACCCCGGAATGGGGGGCAACTCCGTTCTTGAAGATGGGTTATCCGGGGAGGGGTGCTATACACGGCGGTCACAAAGTTGAATCGATGGCCTTTCATCAGCTCGGCGTTATTGCCCGGATACATGCCAAATGTTTTGATGACCCTTGGGGAGAGGCTACCCTCGACCAGATTCTCAAGATGAACGGCGCATTTGGTCTTATTGTGCGCCGCCCGAGATTTGAGGCTGTGGGTGGTTTTGCTCTCGCCAGAATTGTGGCAGATGAGTGCGAATTATTGTCATTGGGGGTTTCCCCTGACTGTCGCAAACAGGGGATGGCTAAAGCGCTCTTGCGCGAATCTATGGTTCGAGCTGCAGCATTTCAGGCTCGCTGGTTTTTTCTGGAGGTGGCCCAAGATAATCTGATTGCAGCCCGGCTCTATGAAGCCCATGGTTTAAGAAAGGTTGGAGAAAGGCCGGATTATTACCAGACTAAGGATGGTCGGAGAACTGACGCTCACACAATGAGACGATCGTTACAGGATCTTCTTTTCTAAAGTCTCCTCTTTGCAGTTCTTCTAATTTTTTTTTATCCTCAGTAGATAAACAGGGGGCAGGGCTGAGCCAGCTTCAGCAGTTAAAGAAATAATTGTATGCCCTAATTCGACCACTGACTCTGGAATATTTTTTTTGGGCTCTTCACCTTGTAGCCTAATTTCTGCCATGTCGCTTGTATGCATTTTTTCGATCAGCAACCGGGTTCTGACAAATGTCATAGGGCAGACATCTGACGTTATGTCTAGGCGATAAATTTGTTCTTCAATAGAAGCATCAGAGTTTTTCATATGCAGACCGCCCCTAAATCTAACCCAAGCTCCGTTTGAAATTCCAAAACAGGCTCCTCGAAATGATGGATAGTTTACTTCCTCATTTTTGCAATTGGAGATCTATTTACAGTAATTCGGGTCGAAAGTCTCAATTAGTTGGACATTATGTCTCTTTAAAATTTGTGCTTGAAGCCGCAGCTCGTAACAACGGCATTGAGCTGACAAAATAAAGGCGGATCAGCGACCGCGTTTTGTTGTTGGCTACAAATTGATTGGCGATAGATTTGCTCTTTATGGCATGCCCAAGTTCGAGGCCAAAGGGTAAGCCGATGCTTTCAGAATCTTCCCAAATGCTTCTCATTAAACCGCCTGCTATTAGATTGATGATGGTTATTCTGAGCGCTGGGATAATGACTGCATGCGATTGTCCATAGTTTTCAATGGAACTAAGCGTAGTCTATTCCGTGACTGGGGAGCAAAAGGAAGAAAGGGGCGCTGTCATGATGGAGTTTTCCTTATTTAAACGACTGAGCGAACTTCAGGCGGCTTCTCCAGTTTCTTGACACCTTTCGACTCAGTGTTAATCTCCACCGGTCGGGTCCCGCCTTATTTTTTGGGAAGGCCCGGAACGTTTTGAACCAATATTTTAGTGGAATGGAGCTTGGCCAAGAAAGTTTTTATTAAAAGCTATGGCTGCCAAATGAATGTTTATGACTCTGAAAGAATGGTCGATATTTTGGCCTCAGAGGGTTATGAATCCGCAGACGAACCAGATGGTGCTGATCTAATTATTCTTAATACCTGTCACGTTCGTGAGAGAGCGACGGAAAAGGTTTATTCGGAGTTAGGGCGGCTAAGGAGATTGGGGTCGGCTAAGATTGTTGTTGCAGGGTGCGTTGCGCAGGCTGAGGGAGATGAAATCTTAAGGAGAGCTCCAAACGTAGATCTCGTTCTGGGTCCTCAGACAACCCACCGCCTACCGCTTCTTCTCCGGCAATCTTCACGGCTAAATCGGATTGCAGATACTGAATTTCCAATAGAAACAAAATTTGACAGTTTGCCGACTCCCACGGCCGGAGGTTCTTCTGCTTTCCTTACTATCCAGGAGGGCTGCGATAAGTTTTGCTCTTTTTGTGTGGTTCCTTACACTCGTGGTGCCGAATATTCCCGACCTGCAGAAAAAGTTTTGGACGATGCAAGTGGAATGGTAGATCAAGGTGTGAGGGAAATTACATTATTGGGCCAGAACGTTAATGCCTATAACGGGTGTGCAGGTGGGCTAGCAGAACTTATTCGTTCCTTAGACAAAATAGAAGGCTTGGACCGTATTCGTTTTACTACGTCTCATCCTAAGGATGTGACAGAGGATTTGATCAGAGTGTATGGAGAGGTAGAGTCGCTGATGCCCTATCTCCACCTGCCGGTGCAATCAGGTTCTGACCGGATTCTGCATCGGATGAATCGCAAACATAATATTGAAGAGTATGAGGGAATAATAAGAAGACTTAGATCAGTGCGTCCGGATATTGCATTATCGAGTGATTTTATAGTGGGTCATCCCGGGGAGGAAGATGAAGATTTTGAGAAAACTCTGGCGCTTGTGAGAAGGATTCGCTTTGCTCAGGCTTATTCTTTTAAGTACAGCCCGCGGCCTGGGACTCCAGCTGCAAGTTCAGCAGATCATGTCACAGAGCCCCTGAAGGCTGAGAGGATTTTGCGACTGCAAGAATTGTTGAACCTACATCAGGTTAATTTCAACGAACAGTTTATTGGGTCTCATTTGCCGGTATTAATTGATCGTCCCGGCCGCAAGGAACGGCAGGTTGCCGGAAGAACCCCCTACAATCAGGCTGTCCATGTTGCAATTTCAGAACGCGATGAAAGTGCGCTTATGGGCAAGATAGTCAGTGTTTTCATTGAGGCCTCTAAGCCCAATTCGCTTTCGGGTGTTCTCGCCTCTCAAGCAGGGTTGGAGCCCCCGGAGCATCGGGCTTGACTCTGGGTGAAGAGGCCCGTTTAGGCTCACCAAATTTAGTTCTTCGTTTTCGGGAAAACAGGCTTTTGCCAGTACTTTTTGGCGAGCATGATCGAAACCTAGTCAGAATCGAAGAGGCGCTTCGGATTAGGATCTCGTCTCGGGGTAACAGAGTTTCTCTGTCTGGAGAGAAACATGCTCTAGAAATCGGTCAACTCGCCATAAATGCTCTCTATGAAAGGCTGGAGGGGGGACTTCCTGTTGATACCGCGGAGGTGGACGCGGCACTTCGTTTGGCCAGCGTTGATATATTGGCTAGTCCCTCGAAATCCGCTGATGCCGCTATTATAACTCCTAAGCGTCATATATCGCCAAGGTCATCAGGTCAGGTGCGCTATATCCGTGCCTTAAGCGAGGCTCAAATAGTTTTCGGGATTGGGCCGGCGGGGACTGGAAAAACCTATTTGGCGGTAGCTAAAGCCGTTTCCTGCCTGATGTCTGGCAGGGTGGATCGCATAATTCTCTCACGGCCAGCGGTGGAGGCAGGCGAAAGGCTTGGATTTTTGCCTGGAGATATGAGAGAAAAGATCGACCCGTATTTAGCCCCGTTGTATGACGCTTTGTACGATATGATGCCTGCGGAACAGGTCGTAAATAGAATATCCTCGGGCGAAATTGAGGTCGCGCCGCTTGCTTTCATGCGAGGTCGTACGCTTGGGCATGCCTTTATCATTCTCGATGAGGCGCAAAATGCTACCAGGACCCAAATGAAAATGTTTTTAACCCGTTTGGGCGAAAGGTCTCAAATGGTAATTAATGGCGATCCTAGTCAGGTTGATCTGCCAGAACGGTCTGTATCTGGCCTTATGGATGCGGTGAAAACTCTCAGGAATATCAAAGAGATCAAAACAATACAGTTCTGCGATCAGGATATTGTTCGACACAACTTGGTAACAGAAGTGGTCCGTGCCTACGAGGCCGACGACCGTCGCCAAACTCCTATAGAGCCAGAAAATGGGCACTAGATTTGGCACTGGTGGTCCTTCAATTATTGTTGAGGTCTGGGAAAAATCTTGGTTAGCTCTAATCCCTGAGGCTGTTGAAGCGTGCCGAAAGTCTGCGGAAGCAGCCTTGTCGGAGGAAGGGTTTGGCAATATTGACTGCGAGGTCAGTATTGTGTTGGAGGCGGATGAGTATTTGAGAGCACTAAATCTGAAATGGCGTGGGATTGACAGGCCAACAGACGTCCTGTCTTTCGGGGATCCCCTCTCAATTGACTTGGGGAGTGCTCCCAAATTGCTTGGTGATATTGTAATATCGGTAGGGGTGGCATCAAGAGATGCTGAGATAGATCGAATCCCGATTCACGATCATCTGTGCCATTTGGTCGTCCATGGAATTTTTCATCTATTGGGCTACGATCACGAGAGGGAAACAGATGCGAGTGTTATGGAAGCAAAGGAGGCCAAAGTGTTAAAGGCATTGGGAGTCCCGGATCCGTTCGCCTCGCTTCCCAGAGTGCCTATATTGGATAGCGCTGATTAATGGCGGGGCCTTTAAAATCGGAGGCAGATAGGTCTATGAACGACCGGGAAGACGCCGCGAGTCAAAGAGGGATCCTGAGTTGGTGGAGAAAGTTAGTGTTTCGACCTCGGACAAATGGCGGCGACCTGCGAGATACGATCGAGGAACTAATTGAAGGGCAAGAGGTTGCCGGAGACCTTCCAGCCTCAGCCGATGAGCTGATGTTACTTCGCAATATTCTCAATCTCCATGGTTTGACAGTTTACGATATCATGGTTCCGCGGGCTGATATTATCGCAGTCGAGACAGCCACATCGGTGGCCTCCCTTGTGGGGCTGATGAGCGATGAAGCTCATTCTCGCATTCCGGTATATAGGGAGTCCTTAGATAACATTACTGGGATGGTTCATATTAAGGATGTTCTTCAAAGCTGGACTAGAGACGATCCGGGAGAGCTGTCCGAGCTTGTAAGGCCCGTATTATTTGTTGCTCCGTCGACACCCATTTTAGAGCTGCTTCTTCAGATGCGGGTGAGGCGGGTTCATATGGCTCTTGTCGTGGATGAATTCGGTGGCATCGACGGACTGGCGACCATCGAAGATCTAGTGGAGGAAATTGTTGGGGAGATTCAAGACGAACATGATGAAGACCCAGAACCTGAAATGGTCGAAAATAAAGATGGAAGCATAGAGGCAGATGCTCGAGCCGAAATTCTTGATTTCGAGGAGCGATTTGGGGAATTTTTGACGGAAGCCCAGCGTTCTGAGGATATTGATACTCTGGGAGGGCTGGTGTTTTTTTTGGCCGGGCGCGTCCCTGCGAAAGGTGAGGTCATAACGCATAGCTCGCAGTTGGAATTTGAAATCCTGGATGCCGATCCTCGCCGGATCCGGCGAATGAGGATTACCATCCCATCGGCCTCTCCACCGGCCGCGGAGGATAACTGAAATAGGGTTGGCCCGCTAAGATGGGGTTCTCATCCTACATCCTCGTTATCGCAAATCATATGGGGGGCTTGCGTGGGTGGCGTCGAAATCTCACAGTAACTGTTTCCGGAGCCTTGGCAGTTTCATCGTTACCCCCCATTTATTTTCTCCCATCCCTTTGGATAGCATTTGTCGGTTTCTTTTGGATACTGGATAGAGCCCAAACCCTAAGACAGAGTGCGGCCGATGGCTGGTGTTTCGGGTTTGGATTTTTTTTAGCCGGTTTGCACTGGATCAGTTTTTCATTAACTATCGACGGCACCGCTTTTGGTTGGATGGTTCCTTTCGCACTGTTATTTATTCCGGGGGGGCTGGCCTTATTTGTCGCCTGTGCAGCGGCTTTGGCCTATTTTGTCCCGTCAGGCCTGGCGAGGGCAATAGCGTTCTCGGCCTCATGGTCTTTAATGGAATGGTTGCGAGCTCATCTTTTTACGGGTTTTCCCTGGAACCCAATTTCGATCGTGTGGACTGTCGATCCGGCTCCACTGCAGTCAGTTGCATGGTTGGGCATATATGGGCTCGGGTTTTTCACGGTGTTTCTTGGTGTTTTGCCAGGCATAGGCGCCACGCTTAGATGCGGCTTTCGGGTTTATACGATAGCGATCTCCGCAGTCGGTGGTTTATTATTGTGGTGGCTCGGAAGTATACAGTTGCCCGCTGGCCCGCCAATCAACCATCAAGAAATGCGAGTCCGCATAGTCCAGCCTAATATCTCACAAGAGCTTAAATGGAGGCCGGAGTTTCGGGCTAGCCATTTGGCGGGGCTCATTAATCTGTCAAAAAAGCCAAATGCAAGAGAACCGAACCTGGTCATTTGGCCAGAAACCGCTGTCCCCTTTTTTCTTGCTCATGATGAACAGTCCCGCCGAATGATCGCCGCTGCTGCACCCATAGGAGGTTTCCTAATTACGGGTTCCTTGCGGAGCAGCCCTGTTGGATTAGGCCCATTTAGACTTTGGAATAGTTTGCATGCAATTGATGCCGCGGGGCGAATACATACGACTTACGATAAACACCATCTGGTTCCTTTCGGGGAGTTTGTTCCGATGAGAGGATTACTCGGTATTTCGAAAATTACCGAAGGGCGACATGATTTTACTTCGGGTCCATCACCCGTGCCAATAAACTTGGATAATTTGCCCGCCTTTATTCCCCAAATTTGCTATGAAATAATTTTTCCCATCAATAAGGAATTTGAACAGCGCCCCGCCTGGATATTAAATGTGACAAATGATGCGTGGTTCGGGGACAGTGCTGGCCCTCGACAACATCTGGCTCATGCCCAGATGAGAGCTGTCGAGCTTGGGCTGCCTGTGGCCCGAGCGGCAAATACCGGAATCTCAGCTATGATTGATCCTTGGGGCCGGATTGTTAATAAAATAGGATTAGGTGTTTCTGGACAGCTGGATGTTGATCTACCCAAAGCGTTGCCTCCGACGTTTTATTCGAGAATTGGTGAGATTCCAGTGATAATAATTATCTCGTCGATTTTTATTCTAGCTTTGGCCTATGGCCTATACCCAAGGGTTCCACGGGAATAAACCGTAATTTCGGTATGAACAACGATGTTCCTTTTTTAATTTGGAAAACTAATATTTTTCGGTGGGGACCTCTAGGAATTTATGGTTTTCTCATGGTACTGAAAAGACTGTTGATCGAAGATAAACAAAAAGATCGGGGAGAAATTCATTGACTTTAGGTTCTTTCGTTTTCACAAGTGAGTCGGTTTCAGAGGGGCATCCCGACAAAGTTAGTGACAGAATTTCTGACAGTGTTCTCGATGCATTTTTGGAAGCTGATCCATTTTCTCGCGTGGCCTGTGAGACACTTTGCACTACAAACAAAGTGGTCCTTGCTGGCGAAGTCCGCGGTCCCGATACAATTACTTCGCAAATAATCGAAGACATTGCGAGGGCGGCGATTAAGGATATTGGTTACAGCCAAGCGGGGTTTCACTGGGAAAATGTAGACATCGACGTTTTGTTGCATCAGCAATCTTCTGACATTGCACAAGGCGTTGACTCAGCTGGCAACAAGGATGAAGGCGCCGGGGATCAGGGTTTGATGTTTGGGTATGCTTGTGACGAAACTGAAGTTTTAATGCCGGCTCCAATCTATCTGTCTCATGAGATTTTAAAGTCGCTGGCTAATGCGCGCCATAATGGCCTGGTCCCGGGGCTGGGACCAGACTCGAAAAGCCAGGTGACTCTGCGCTACGAGAACTTCAAGCCTGTCGGCGCGACGTCAATAGTGGTTTCTAGTCAGCATTCCGACAGCTTGGGCCAGGACGAGGTCCGTGAGTTGGTCCGACCTCATGTCGAGAGTGTCTTGCCATCTGGGTGGATGTGTGGCGAGGACGAATTCTACGTAAATCCCACTGGTCGGTTTGTGGTCGGCGGTCCAGATGGAGATTGTGGTCTGACGGGGCGCAAGATAATTGTTGATACTTATGGTGGTGCAGCTCCGCACGGTGGTGGGGCTTTCTCTGGAAAAGATCCGACAAAAGTTGATCGCTCGGCAGCCTATGCCGCCCGGTATTTGGCAAAGAACGTGGTTGCGGCGGGCCTTTCAAAACGTTGTTTGATCCAGTTGGCATATGCCATTGGGGTCTCAAAACCCCTCTCCGTCTATGTCGATCTTCAGGGAACCGGCCAGGTAGACGAGGGTAAGCTGTCGAGTGTATTACAGGATTTGGTTGATCTGAGCCCCCGAGGAATCCGTGAGCACCTTGAATTGAATAAGCCGATCTACGCGCGGACCAGTGCCTATGGACATTTCGGTCGAGCCCCGGAAGAGGATGGGGGCTTCTCCTGGGAACGCACGGATCTATTAGAGGATCTCAAGTCTATTTTTTGATTGGATGAATCGGTAGTGAAAAGCGTTTTGGATGCCGCCCGTAGACCAGTGGCGCGCAAAAGAGAGTTTTTCGGCCGGCGCAAAGGGCGTCGCCTTCGGCCCCATCAACAGACATTAATTGAAACCAAACTTCCGGACTTGGTTATCGACCGAATGGAGTTGGAGCAATTGTCTCAGTCTGGTCAGAAAATCTGGTTGGAAATCGGCTTTGGCTCTGGAGAACATCTTCTATGGCAGGCGCAAAATAATCCAGACACGAACTTTATAGGTTGTGAAGTTTACTTAAATGGGATCGCGAAATTGATCGCCGGTATCGAAGAACGGTCGATTACCAATATTCGTCTCTGGAATGATGATGCTCGCCTTCTTCTGGCTGATTTGCCGGAGGCATCGATCGACCGTATTTTTATTCTTTTTCCTGACCCTTGGCCGAAGGTTCGGCACAGAAAAAGACGTATTTTGAATCCCCAAACTTTATCTGATATTGCCGCTGTTTTGAGACCAGGAGGGATTTTGAGGGCTGCTACTGATATCCCAGACTATCAGTTTTGGATTTTGCATTCTGTTCTGGTTTCTGAGAAGTTCCATTGGTTGGCTTCAGGACCCTCGGATTGGCGTGATCGGCTGGAGGATTGGCCGCAGACTCGGTATGAAAAAAAGGCCATTTCAGCCAATCGCACTTGCGCTTATTTTTCTTTTGTTCGAAAGGGTTGAGATATAGTCAGAAGCCGATTCACAACCCTTGCCGATGAGGACTGACTTAGGATATACTCCGAAAGTATTCCTGCTGATGGCCAGGTTGTCATCGTGTTCTTAGTGGGTGGGCCGGCGGCCCACTTTTTTTTATGGTTGTACAAGGAGGTTGGCATCGAAATTCGTGAATCTGGTCAGCTAGATCCCAAGGTGAAAAGCTGATTACTCCTGCATTTATTTAGTCCGGATATGAGCTCGTGAGGGTTGGTTTTGTTGCTAAAAGACCATTGCGGATCCCAGTGATGATTAATCACATTGTGGTTGGATGTTGATGATCCTGTTTGAGAGGCGTATACCTCGAGGTAAGCTCTCTTGGAATTGCTAGCCAGCTGGTGAAGAGAGCGCATTTACAGCATTTTCTGGGGCTTGACGCAGAGTTAAGAGTTAAAGAGCCGATTGGCGGCACGTGTAAATTTTGAGGAAGTTTAATGGCGGTAGTTGGTGATACTCTGAGAATCGTTTGTGGTTATAGGGAAGTCCAGATACCGTTCGGTGGAATTTACAATGCGACGCCTATCCTGACTGATAACTTAATTAAGGCGGCTCAGCATGATGGGCAAGCGGCTGCAATAAAAGAGGGCTAAGAAATTGGATATTAATTATGAGGACGAAAGATTAACTGGCGTTGGTTATGACAGGCTAGAGTTGCTTCAAGTGGCAGAGGCCGTCGCTCGTGACAAAGGCATTGACAAAGAAGAAGTCATCGACGCTATGGAACAAGCCATACAAAAAGCTGCAAGGACTAGGTACGGATTTGAAAATGATGTGAGGGCAGAAATCGTCAGAGCAAATGGGGAGATAAAATTAGCGCGCTATTTGGAGGTCGCCGATCCCGTTGAAAATGAAGCTACGCAAATCCCACTTTTGGAGGCTAAGAAGCTCAATCCAGACGCAAATTTAGGCGATTTTCTTACAGAACCTCTCCCACCTATGGATTTTGGCCGCATAGCTGCTCAAACTGCCAAACAAGTCATAGTCCAAAGAGTTCGCGAGGCGGAACGAACGAGACAGTACAATGAATATAAAGATCGGATAGGCGAGATTGTTAGTGGGATCGTCAAGAGGATAGAATTTGGGAATATAACGATTGACCTGGGGCGGGCTGAGGCCGTTCTAAGGCGGGATGAACTAATACCCCGTGAGAGTTACAGGCCGGGTGATCGATTGCGTGGTTATATTTATGACGTTAGGGAAGAAACGCGAGGACCGCAAATTTTCGTATCGAGAACCCATCCACAATTTATGGCCAATCTCTTTTCTCAGGAGGTACCTGAAATTTATGACGGTATAATTGAATTAAGAGCTGTCGCCCGGGATCCTGGAAGCAGAGCGAAGATAGCGGTTATTTCAAATGATTCGAGTATTGATCCAGTTGGCGCTTGCGTTGGGATGCGAGGAAGCAGGGTCCAGGCAGTTGTTGGAGAATTGCAAGGCGAAAAGATTGATATTATCCAGTGGTCTGAGGACCCAGCCACATTTGTCGTAAATGGATTAGCGCCCGCGGAAGTTTCTAGAGTCGTGCTGGATGAAGAAGCCGGGCAAATTGAAGTGGTCGTTCCCGATGACCAGCTCAGCTTAGCAATTGGTCGCAGAGGGCAGAATGTCAGGTTGGCATCCCAGCTAACAGGTTGGGATATCGTTATTCTCACCGAGGAGGAAGAATCCGAAAGAAGGCAAGAGGAATTCCGAGTTCGGACCCAACTATTCATCGACTCTTTGGGCGTCGATGACGTGTTGTCTCACCTTCTTGTCGCCGAAGGTTTCACTTCTGTCGAGGAGATAGCCTATGTTCCGGAAGATGATTTGCTGGGAATTGCGGGATTGGATGGGGATCTGGTGGCGGAGTTGCGGGATCGGGCGGAGCACTTCTTGTCCGAGCGCGAGTCTGAGGCGGAGACTAAGCGGAGAGAGTTGGGTGTTTCGGATGAAATTGCTGCAATCCCAGGTTTAACCTCTTCGATGCTTGCAGTCCTCGGTGATGCAAATGTAAAAAAATTAGATGACCTGGCAGATTTAGCTGCTGATGAATTAATTTCTGTCGAGGACGGCATTTTAAAGGACTTTGATATCAGCGAAGATGAAGCGAATTCTATAATTATGGCAGCAAGGGCTCATTGGTTTGTCGAAGATACGGACCCTCACTCCGGCGAGGCTGGTGATAGCAAGGACGCCCAAACCACTCCTATGGAATGAGAGTTTTTGCAAATGGTTGCGACCCAAAGAGCTCCGGACAAAAGGGGTTGCCCTTGAGCGGGGGGGCACGCGAAAGAAGATGCATTGTCACGCGGCAGGTTCGTCCTACAGGAGAGTTAATACGGTTTGTCACCGCGCCAGATAACCTAATAGTTCCAGATCTTGGAAATCGTTTGCCAGGGCGCGGATTTTGGATGCTGGCTAGGCGCGATGTAGTCGACGAAGCTTGTTCCTCGGGGTTTTTCCGCAAGGCTGCGAAGGGCTCTTTAGCTGCAGAACTAGAGCTCTCGTCGAAAATCGAGCAGCTGCTTCTGGAACGTTGTTTGGGTATTGTGGGGATGGCCCGGCGGGCTAATGCCATCGTAAACGGATTTGAAAAGACTCGCGCAAGCATTTCTTCTGGGAGGGCTGTTTTGGCAATAATAGCCAGTGATGGGGCTAGAGGGGGTCGGGAAAAGCTCCTCTCGGGTAGCCGAGGCCTGCCGGTGATTAGTATTTTTTCTCGGATTGAGTTGGGTCGAGTCCTTGGTCGGGATGAAGCGGTATTTTTGGCTATATCCAACGCTGGAATTGCAGCAAAATTGCAGGGTGAGTCTGATAGACTTGCTGGTTTCAGAGAAAGCCAAATAACAGATGGTTGAGCGAAATAAGGCTTAGAGGCAATAATAAAATGACTGAGGAAGAAAAAGGCAACGACGAAAAGCCGAAAGGCGTGTTGAGGGCCCGACCACGCCTTGAATTAAAAAAAACAATGGATGCTGGCCAAGTCAAACAAAGCTTTTCGCATGGTAGGACCAGATCAGTGGCTGTTGAAGTTCGCAGAAAGCGCTCCGTCGGGAAGCCCTTGTCTACGCCGGCTGCATCCCAAAACCTGGGCTCTAAAATTGTAAATGATTCTCGTAAACCAGAAGTTTCCGTCCGGAAACCCGTTGTTTTGAAAACTCTAACTGAGGATGAGGCGGCGGCTAGACGTCGTGCGCTTGAGGTTGCGAAGAAAAGCGAAGCAGCTGCTAATGAATTAGTAGAGAGAAACGCTGCTGTTGCTGAAGCCCGCCGACAAGCGGCCCGCGAGGAAGAACGTGCCAGGTTGGAGGAGGCCGAACGGGTCAGGAAAGAGGAGCAGGAACGGCGCCGTGAGGAAGAAAACAAACGAAAGCGTCAGGATGAAGAGGCCGCCGCTAGGGCCGCCGAGCAGGCTGCAAAACTTGAGGCGCGTGCTCTCCAGCGTCCAAAAGAGGAAAAAGTTTCAAATTTAAATCTGCGCAAAGTCGATGAGACCGAAGAAGATACAAAAACCGAAAGACCGGAAGCCCCGAGATCAAAAGCCCGAAGGGGCGAGCCACGTCGAAGGAGTGGTGGGAAGTTAACAGTCAGTCAGGCCTTGAATGAGGATGAGCGCACTCGAAGTTTGGCTTCCGTAAGGAGGCAGAGGGAGAGAACTCGCCGAAATCAACAAACACAGCCAATAGAAACAAAGAAGATTAGTCGCGAGGTTATTTTACCTGAAACTATCCTGGTTCAGGAACTAGCCAATCGGATGGCCGAAAGGGGGGTAGATGTTATCCGAGCTCTTTTGAAGTTGGGCGTAATGGCGACATTACAGCAAAGTATTGATGCTGATACTGCAGAATTAGTCATTGATGAATTCGGTCATTCTGCGAGGCGGGTAAGTGAGGCTGACGTGGAGGTTGGCTTGAGGGGAGAGGAAGACTCCGATGATGATCTTGAGCCTCGTGCACCTGTAGTGACCGTGATGGGGCATGTCGATCACGGGAAGACCTCTCTTCTGGATGCGTTAAGAAAAACAAATGTCGCTGCTCGTGAGGCTGGCGGAATTACGCAGCACATTGGTGCGTATCAGATAGAGAGCGTCGGAGGTAGTCGTGTGACTTTCATTGACACACCTGGACATGCAGCCTTTACTGCCATGCGGGCTAGGGGCGCCAATGCGACAGACATTGTTATTCTGGTTGTTGCGGCAGACGATGGGATTATGCCTCAGACGGTTGAGGCGATTCATCATGCAAAAGCTGCCCAAGTCCCAATAATTGTTGCTATCAATAAAATTGATAGGCCTAACGCTGACCCGCAGCGCGTGAGGAATGATTTGCTGCAACATGAAATTCTGCTCGAGCAAGTTGGTGGGGATGTATTGTCCGTTGAAGTGTCCGCCACTGAAGGCACAAATTTGGACAAATTAACAGAAGCAATTCATCTTCAGGCTGAAATCCTTGAGCTGAGAGCAAATCCCCGACGTCCGGCGGACGGGGTGGTCATTGAGGCAAACCTCGAAACTGGTAGGGGGGCTGTAGCCACCCTTCTCGTCCAAAGGGGCACTATGAAGCTCGGAGACATTGTTGTGGCTGGCGGGGAATGGGGGCGAGTAAGAGCAATTCTAACAGATTCCGGTCAAAAAATTGATGCAGCGTTTCCATCGCAGCCGGTTGAAATTATGGGGCTGTCCGGTGCTCCCGCGGCGGGGGATGAATTTGCGGTCGTTGAGACTGAGGCTCGGGCCAGGGAGATAACCGAATTTCGGCAAAGACGTGCTAGGATGCAACGCACATCAGTGGCTCCGCTAGGTTCGCTGGATGCTTTGTTTAGTCAAATTGAGTCTGGACAAGTCCAAAATCTTCCCGTTGTCATCAAGGCTGACACCCATGGTTCTGCAGAGGCGATAGTGCACAGTTTGGAAAAGCTGTCTACAGATGAGGTTAAAGTTCAGATTTTGCACTCGAGTGTCGGGGGAATTACTGAATCTGATGTTGGCCTGGCGAAGGCTTCAAATGGTTTCATTGTTGGGTTCAATGTTCGGGCCAATGCCCAAGCACGGGATCTAGCGATTCGGGAAAAGCTCGACATTCGGTATTACTCGATTATCTACGCTCTTACAGACGATATTCGAGATCTTTTAAGTGGGTTGCTTGCTCCCGAAAGGAGGGAGACATTTTTGGGTTATGCTCAAATCTTGGAGGTCTTCAATATCGGAAAACTTGGCAAAGTAGCTGGTTGCAGGGTAACTGATGGAATGGTTAAGCGGGGCTCGGGTGTGCGTCTTCTAAGAGATGATACGGTTATCCATGAGGGGTCTTTGTCTACTCTTAAGCGCTTTAAAGAAGATGCACGAGAAGTCCGCGAGGGCATGGAGTGTGGCATGTCATTCGAAAATTATCAGGATCTTAGGCAAGGTGACGTTATTGAATGCTACGACGTAGAGGAAATATCGCGGTCGCTCTAGATAAACTTTCATCCTTGTTGTCTCCATAAAATCCTGTTGATCATGTCTGTGCAACCTGTCTCGAGACGAGCAAAAGAACGTACTCAGCGTCAGCTTCGGGTAGCTGAAATGTTACGCCATGCTTTGGTGGAGATTCTTGCGCGGGGCGATTTCCGCGATCCAGGGCTGCAAGATGTTTCAGTTACCGTATCGGAGGTTAAGGTAAGCCCAGACCTGAAAAATGCGACTGTATTTGTTATGCCGCTTGGAGGCGATCAAGTCGATGAACTCGTCAGATCGTTAAATCGTGCCGCTCCATTTCTGCGGCGGCAGCTCGGTGGTGTTGTTGAGACACGATACCTTCCCCGCTTATCCTTCGAAAAAGATACTACCTATGATAACGGCGACAGAATTGAGAGGCTGTTAAAATCCTTAGGGGTATCCGGAGATCTCGGGGAGCCGGAACAAGGGCGATGATCCGTCGGACACGTGGAAAACCTGTAAGTGGCTGGGTAATCATCAATAAACCCGTTGGAATTAATTCTAATCGTGTGGTCGGTTTAATTAAAAAACGGTTTGACGCACAAAAAGCCGGTCATGGTGGAACGCTCGATCCCCTGGCCTCTGGCGTTTTGCCTATCGCCTTAGGAGAAGCCACAAAATTGATTTCTCTAGCAATGGATGGCAGAAAAATATACCGGTTTACAGTTCAATGGGGCGATGAGCGCACTACTGATGATGCCGAGGGAGGCATCATAAATATTAGTAATGTTCGTCCTAAAAGGAGCCAAATTGAGGCGGCCTTGGATGAATTCATCGGTGATATCGAACAAATTCCACCCAGATTTTCAGCTGTTAAAGTCGATGGAAAAAGAGCCTACGAGTTGGCTCGAACAGGGCAAAAATTTTCGTTGGAGCCCCGGGGGGTCAAAATCTTTAGTTTCGACCTGATAAGAATCCTATCTCCTGATTCCGCGGAGTTTCGGGTGGAATGTGGGAAGGGGACCTATATTCGCAGCCTGGCCAGGGATTTTGCCCGTCGACTCGGAACCTTCGGCCATGTGGCTCGTCTCCATCGGGTCTCTGTGGGACCTTTTGGGGAAGGGCATGCGAATTCACTGGATAGTTTTGATCCTTTGGTGTATGAACCCCATTCTTCTGGTTACTTGCTGCCGATAGAAGCTGCGCTGGCCGACATCCCGGCGTTAGCTTTCAATCCAAGGCAGGTAGAGCAAATACGTCATGGCAGGCCAGTCCCCATGACTGATTTGCTAGAAGATTGTTCCGATGACTCTTTTATGAGTAGGGTCAGAGGCGCCCCTTTCTGCGCAATGGCTGATGGTCGGCTGGTAGCGCTTGTGTTCGTGAAGGACAATTTTGTTTGTCCAAAGAGAGTATTAAACCCGAATCGTTAGGAGAAGATGATGTCGATTACGCAGGAAAAAAAGGCTGAGCTCATCAAAGAATATGGTCGAGCCACAGGTGATACAGGATCACCAGAGGTTCAGGTGTCGATTTTGACGGAGCGTATCCGAAATCTAACTGAACATTTAAAAGATCATAAAAAAGACTTTCATTCCAGACGAGGACTTTTGGTGATGGTTGGGCAACGGCGGAGATTGCTCGACTACCTCAAACGAAAAGATGATTCCCGTTATCAAGAACTGATCAAATCCTTGGGTATAAGGCGTTAGCCTTTCAAGCTTGGGTAGGCGCAGAAGGGATATTTTGGTTGCGTCACCAAACCTCGTTGGTGGGAGTAATCCTCTAGACAGAGCTTCCGCTTGGTAAGAGCTAAGTATTTTGAGTAAGTTGGCCTCGGTTTGGGGAAGAATCGACATTGCTAATTGTTGCCCAGAAGCCTCCAGGTGTTCTGGGCTAGGAAGGAAAAAAGAGACATGTTTGACGTTTTCAGGAAAGAAATAGAATGGGCCGGCAGGCCGCTCGTTATAGAAACGGGAAAAATTGCCCGGCAGGCTGACGGAGCCGTAATGGTGTCTTACGGCGATACAGTCGTCCTGGCGACAGCAGTGGCTCAAAAAGCCCCTAAACCCGGCGTAGATTTCTTTCCTCTCACCGTTAATTATCAGGAAAAAACCTATGCTGCGGGTAAAATCCCAGGAGGTTTTTTTAAACGCGAAGGTCGGCCCAGTGAGAAGGAAACACTTGTTTCAAGATTAATTGACCGGCCTATTCGTCCGCTGTTTGCCAAAGGTTTTCAAAATGAGACTCAGGTAATTTGCACAGTTTTGAGTCATGATTTGGAGAACGATCCAGATATCGTATCGATGATAGGGGCATCCGCTGCCCTCACAATTTCAGGCATACCGTTCTTAGGGCCTATTGGAGCGGCCAGGGTGGCCTTTGTCGAAGAACAATTTGTTCTAAACCCAACCCCTGATCAGCTTGAGAAATCAAGATTGGATATGGTTGTTTCTGGGACTCAAGACGCTGTTTTAATGGTGGAGTCTGAAGCAGACCAATTGTCTGAGGCTACAATGCTCGGCGCTGTGATGTTTGCTCAAAGTGAGTTTCAACCAGTCATAAAGGCAATCATCGAACTTGCCGAAGAATGTGCCAAAGATCCGTGGGCCATGCCCGAAGCCCCGGAGGGCAAGGAAGAATTGAGACACAAAGTCAACAACTTGGCGGACGAAGCTTTGCGGTTGGCATACGCTGAGACCGTAAAACAGAAGCGGGTGGAGATGATCTCTGCGGCGAAAGAAAACGTTCTCAATATGCTCGGAAATGAAGACCCGGAATTTGATGAGCAGCTCGTATCGACACTTTTGAAAGATTTGGAAAAAAGTATTGTGCGCGGGGCCATTCTGAATACAGGACTTCGAATAGATGGGAGGGACACTCGAACAGTTCGGCCCATAGACGTTGAAGTGGGCGTTCTGCCGAGGGCTCATGGAAGCGCCCTATTTACTCGGGGTGAAACCCAGGCCCTCTGTGTGGCGACCCTGGGTACAGGACAGGATGAGCAGATTATAGATGCATTGGATGGTGAGTATCGTGAGCGTTTCATGCTGCACTACAACTTCCCGCCGTATTCTGTTGGTGAGGCAGGGTTCCTCAGGTCACCAGGCCGCCGTGAAATCGGGCATGGAAAATTAGCATGGCGCGCTGTACGGGCCGTTCTGCCAGGTGCTGATGATTTCCCGTATACCATGAGGGTAGTGTCAGAAATCACCGAGTCCAACGGGTCTTCGTCGATGGCGACCGTCTGTGGTTCTTCCTTGTCACTTATGGATGCTGGTGTGCCAATCAAAAATCCAGTGGCAGGGATTGCTATGGGGCTCATAAAGGAAGAAAGCGGTTATGCTGTTCTTTCGGATATATTAGGAGATGAAGACCATTTAGGGGATATGGATTTTAAAGTGGCTGGGACCTCCGAGGGGATAACCTCTCTCCAAATGGACATTAAGATTACGGGTATAACAGAGGAAATTATGGAAAACGCCCTAACCCAGGCAATGGAGGGGAGGCTTCATATTTTGGCCGAAATGGCAAAAGGTATGGCCAACGCACGTGAGGATGTGAGTTCGTTCGCCCCTCGTATCACTACAATCAGTATCCCAAAAGATAAGATCCGCGAAGTCATCGGTACTGGTGGCAAGGTTATCAGAGAAATCTGTGAAACCACTGGGGCAAAAATTGACATCGATGATGATGGGACGGTTAAAGTGGCAGCTGTGGATGCGGCAGCTGGGGATGCTGCCCTTGACTGGATCAAGGGCATCGTTGCAGAGCCTGAAGTCGGTGTCATATATGCTGGTAAAGTGGTCAAAGTCATGGAGTTCGGAGCATTCGTTAATTTTCTCGGAGCTCGTGATGGTCTAGTGCACATCAGCGAGCTCGAGCCTCGTCGCGTAGAAAAGGTGACAGATGTTGTCAAAGAGGGGGATCAGGTTAAGGTGAAGGTCCTCGCAATAGACGATCGGGGCAAGGTGAAACTTTCAATGAAAGTTGTTGACCAGGAAACCGGGGAAGAAATCAGGCCGGAGGACGGAGAAAAAAGTTCAGAATAGACCATCAAATAAGCGTATGATGTTTTGGTTTGGAGATTTGGGGGGCGATATTCCTTAAAATGCCTCCTCGAGTTCCATTGTAAGGTTTTTTGCCCTTTTTAGCGTTTATAAGTGGCGTTTTGAAAAACTTTCATGAATGCAGCTAAAAAACGTTATCTCACCCCTGGCCTTTCGTAAATCCAATCTTATAACACTTTATATAACTTTGCTTGGAACGTTTTCAGTTCTTGAATGTAATAAGAGTTAGGAAGAATAGCGAAACTTCTTGAAAAATTATGAGAATGTGCACCCGATGAATTTGATGGCTAGATCAAGTTTCTCTTATGAAGATTTGCTCGAATGCGGGCATGGGCGGTTGTTTGGCCCCGGCAATGCGCAGCTTCCTTTACCTCCAATGTTGATGTTCGATAGAATCACGAGCATCACAGAGGAAGGAGGGGAGTATGGAAAAGGCCTGGTAGAGGCCGAGATGGATGTGAAGCCGGGCAATTGGTACTTTGATTGTCATTTTGAGGGAGATCCTGTGATGCCAGGGTGTTTGGGTCTGGATGCACTTTGGCAGCTGACAGGGTTCTTTCTGGGTTGGGCTGGTCATCCCGGGAAGGGGCGTGCACTCGGTCTGGGTGGTCTTAAATTCAATAACCAGGTAACACCAGAAGCCACCCGAGTTTCCTACCGAATAGATTTAAAAAAGATCCTTCGTCGGGGATTTTCTGTAGCCATTGCTGATGGGAAGCTCAGCGTTGACGGAGTCGTCTCGTATGAGGCTCGAGATTTGAAAGTAGGGTTGTTTAACGAATCTAAGGACGGATGAGGGCGGGATGAGAAGGGTAGTCATCACGGGAATTGGAATTGTAAGTAGCATTGGAAATAATAAGAAGGAAGTCGTCCGCTCGCTTTCTGATGGAAAATCGGGGATTAGATTTTGTGAGGCTTATTCGGAGCGGGGATTTCGAAGCCATGTTCACGGGGAGCCGAATCTAGACATTGATGAAAACATGGACAGAAAGTGGCGGCGCTTTATGGGGGATGGGGCCGCTTATAATTATATCGCTATGCAGGAGGCTCTCTCGGACTCTGGTTTAGAAAAGAGTGATATCGTGAACCCCCGCACGGGATTAATTATGGGGTCGGGAGGCCCATCGACAAAAAACCTGCTTGCTGCTTTTGATGCGGCGAGAGACAAAGGAGCGAAGAAAGTCGGGCCTTTTATGGTGCCCAGGACGATGTCGAGCACCAATTCTGCAACTCTTGCGACTGCGTTTGGAATTAAGGGCGTGAATTATTCTATCAGCTCTGCTTGCGCTACCTCGGCCCACTGTATCGGAAACGGTGCTGAGCTTATTCAGTTTGGTAAACAAGATTTGGTTTTTGCGGGGGGGGGCGAAGAGCTTGATTGGACGATGACTTTACTCTTCGATGCAATGGGCGCCCTTTCTAGTAAATACAATAGCGCTCCTGAGACGGCTTCGCGTCCATTTGACGCTAACCGTGATGGATTTGTAATCGCCGGCGGTGGGGGTGTTGTTGTTTTAGAAGAGCTGGAGCATGCGAAGGCGCGTGGCGCCAAGATCTATGCGGAATTTGCTGGCTATGGAGCTACATCCGACGGTTTCGATATGGTACAACCGTCCGGTGAAGGGGCTATAAGATGTATGGAGATGGCGCTTGCTGGTGTCGATATGCCGGTCGATTACATAAATACGCATGGCACAAGTACACCGGTCGGAGATGTAAAGGAACTCGCTGCAATTCGACATGTCTTTGGTAAGAGGAACCGAATACCTGCGTTTGCCTCGACGAAATCTCTTACTGGTCATTCTCTGGGAGCAGCCGGTGTCCAGGAAGCCATTTATTCGCTTCTAATGATGGAGCACAAGTTTATAGCTGCTTCCGCTAACGTCGATAAACCGGATCAGGAAGTCGGCGACATGCCGCTTGTCACGGAAAAACGAGACAAAATCCCGTTGAACTGCGTTCTTTCAAATAGTTTTGGGTTCGGTGGAACCAATGCTTCCCTGGTATTTAGATCGGTGTCGGTGTGAATCTGTTAAACGGAAAAAGAGGGTTAATTTTGGGTGTTGCCAATGATCACTCCATAGCTTGGGGGATTGCTGAAGCAGCCGCAAATGCCGGGGCCGAATTGGCCTTTACCTATCAGACCGAGTCCTTTGAAAGGCGCGTGAAACCACTGGCGGAGTCCATGGGTGCTAAGGTAATTCTGCCCTGTGATGTGGTGGATGACTACAGCTTGGACGCGGTTTTTGATGAAATAGCCGCTGTGTGGGGAACCCTGGATTTTGTCGTTCACTCTGTGGCCTATTCCGACAAAACAGAGCTTTCGGGTGCCTACTCAGAAACTACTCGAGAGAATTTTCTGCGAACTCTAGATATTTCATGTTATTCCTTCACCGGTATTGCCCGGAGGGCATCGGAATTGATGGGGGGCGGCGGAAGCCTGGTCACGCTGACCTATTCCGGGGCAGAGCGTGTTATGCCGAACTATAATGTTATGGGGTTGCCAAGGCTGCCCTTGAGGCGAGTGTACGTTATCTCGCATCGGATCTTGGGGCAAAATCAATCCGGGTAAATGCTATTTCTGCGGGACCCATGCGCACCTTAGCAGGAAGTGCCGTCGGAAATGCCCGCGAGGTATACAAGTGGAATGCTGAATATTCTCCACTTAGACGAAATACCCAGCTCCCAGACGTGGGGGGGGCAGGGGTATATTTATTAAGCGATCTCTCTGCCGGTGTTACCGGTGAGATTTTACATGTCGATTCTGGTTTTAACGTTGTTGGAGTGCCAGACCTTCTCCGGCGCAGAACTGAATAAATTTCCTTAATCTATTCCAATTGAGGAGATTGCTACTATGTTTCTGCTATGAACGAGAAGCGTTACGCCCAGACTATCACAATTTTAAACAAGGCTGGTCTGAGACCGACAAAGCAGAGAATTGCTCTCGGCGATAGGCTGTTTGGTTCTGGGAATCGCCACGTCACTGCGGAGGAGCTCTATTCGGAGGCCCACCAATTAGGTGTTAAAGTGTCACTGGCGACTGTTTACAACACATTACATCAATTTTGTAAGGTTGGGCTTTTGAGGGAAGTCGTGGTAGGGCCAGGAAATCGTTACTTTGATACCAATACCTCTCCCCATCATCATTTCTTCTTCCAGGACAGCGGTCGGATTGCAGATATATCCCCAGATGAGGTTTCGGTTAGTAAATTGCCGTGCGTTCCAAGCGGACTTGAGTTGGCCGGAGTTGAGATCGTTGTTCGGGTGGTGAGGACGGACAGTGATCCAAAAACTAAAAATTAGAACTATTTTAAAGTAAATAATAACTTTCTGTTTTTCCATGATTAAAAAATGTTGAATTTTAGGAATTACTCTCTATATCACCGTTAACCTCGGTAGGTTTGATGCCCCGAAGCTAGCCCAAGAGGGCAAAACCCATGTCGCCTATTTAGTAGCGGCTATAACAAAGGAGAGAACAATGGCAGGACTTAAGGGAACAAAAACGGAAGAGAATTTGAAAGCGGCTTTTGCTGGAGAGTCGCAGGCAAATCGGCGGTATTTGTATTTCGCTCAAAAGGCCGATGTCGAGGGTTATAACGATGTGGCGGCAGTGTTCCGTTCGACGGCTGAAGGGGAAACAGGGCATGCGCATGGTCATCTAGAATATCTTGAAGAGGTGGGAGATCCGGCAACAGGGGAACCCATCGGAGATACGGCGAGCAACCTTAGGGCTTCCGTTGCAGGGGAAACCCATGAGTATACGGATATGTATCCGGGAATGGCCAAAGAAGCTCGAGAAGAAGGTTTTGATGAGATAGCAACTTGGTTCGAAACCCTGGCGAAGGCCGAGCGGTCTCATGCTGGTCGGTTCCAGAAGGCTCTCGACGACCTCTAGTGTTACGGATATTTCGTGTGGCGCTCGATCATACGCCACACGAAATGCTTACAATCACGGTAGTTAGGTTGCTGGTCTGTAAGGTGAGGGCGGCCAGGTGTTCGTAGGAGTGAGGTTATGAGCGAGGGCAGTCTCGATGCACCAATTAGGCATCCAATAGATTGGAAAAACCCCGACTATTTTGATGAAAAGAAGCTCGATGATGAGATGCGACGGGTCTTCGATATCTGTCATGGGTGTAGACGCTGTTTTAATCTGTGTGACTCCTTCCCGAGATTATTTGATTTAATAGATGACTCTGAAACAGGGGAGTTGGATTCTGTTTCCTCGGAGGGTTTTAAGCCGATCGTTGATGCGTGTACTCTCTGTGATATGTGTTTTATGACAAAGTGCCCCTATGTACCGCCGCATGAATTCAATCTCGATTTTCCCCACCTAATGTTGCGATATCGAGCTCTCGAGAATAAGAAAGGCAAAGTAGGGTTTGTTCAGAAAGAAATCTCGAAAACGGACCGCAACGGAAAACTTGCTGGGGCGATTGAACCCATATCGAATTGGGGCACTAAGACTGATAACAAGCTTACCAGAAAAATTTTGCAAGGGGTTTCTGGTATTGACTCGCGTGCCGCACTGCCAAAATTCCATGGGAAAACCTTTTTAGCGCGCTCTAAGACTGAAATTATAGAAGTCAATAAAGACGCACCTGCGTTTGGACGGAAGGCCGTCATTTATTCAACATGTTTTGTCAACTACAATAATCCTCAAATAGGGTCTGCAGCGAGAGCGGTTCTTGCGAAAAACGGAGTGCAAACTGAGGTTGTTCACCCTCGATGTTGCGGTATGCCCAAACTAGAACACGGCGATATCGAAGGGGTTTCTCAAAACGCCAGTGCCGTCGCGGCAGAATTACTGCCTTGGGTTGAAAGGGGCTTTGATGTAATTGCCCTTGTTCCAAGCTGCGCCTTGATGCTGAAGTTCGAGTGGCCCCTCATTTTGCCCGATGATGCAGATATCAAACGTCTAGCCGAGGCAACATCTGATATCACCGAATACGTAGTTGATATTTCTAAAAATGAAGGCTTGGCAGATGGCCTTCGGCCATTTGAAGGCGGTATAGCAGTGCATCTTGCATGTCATGCACGAGCTCAAAATATTGGTCCCAAATCTGCCGAAATGCTGAGAAACCTTCCCGATACCCGTGTTGCGGTCATTGAACGTTGCTCAGGGCACGGAGGCTCTTGGGGGATGATGAAAGACAATTTTGATACAGCGATTAAAGTGGGCAAGCCAGCCGCTAGGCAAGCTGTTCAGGGCGGTCTCAAGGCAGTCGTTTCGGAGTGTCCACTTGCCGGCGCTCATATTTTGCAAACCATGCAAGATGCTGAGAGCGGGAGCGGTAAGAACAGCATTCCTGAAACAGCACCTCATCCCATCGAGATTATGGCGCAAGCCTACGGGATAAAGGTCTGAACCCCAATCGGAGAAACGAAATGTTAAAAACCTCGATATCGAGAGAGGATATACTTCCATGGGAAGAATATGCCCCAATGCGCAGGGAACATGGGAAGAGAGTATCCAAAATTAAGTCGGACCGAAGAGTGGCTGTCGGTCCGGATGCTACATTTTACTTTGAGAACTGGGATACGATGTGGTTCCAGATTCAGGAAATGTTGCACATTGAAAAGGGTGGAGATCAGCAGCTCCCCGATGAACTGGCTGCTTACAACCCTCTGGTGCCCAAGGGCAGAGAGCTTGTTGCTACCATGATGATAGAAATCCCGGATCCGGCGCGTCGTCAACGAGTGCTGTCAGGGCTTGGGGGAATTGAAGAGTGTATAATTCTCAGGATTGATGACGAAGAAATTAGAGGGCAGGCTGAAGAGGATATGGATCGCACGAATGCAGATGGGAAAGCCTCGTCCGTCCAATTTATTCATTTTCCCTTCACCGACTCTCAGGTAGAGACGTTTCTTGGATCTGGTGCTGATGTAAGGATCTCGATAGAGCATCCGAACTATCGGCATATGGCGGGTTTATCGCAGTCGACAGTGGATGCTTTAGCAGGTGATTTTGATTGAGTTATCTCTCAATTTGTCAAACCTAAGCAAGATCTAAATCCGGAGATCGGTAAGCTATCTTGCGGCTCGTTATCAAGTTATGAATTGAATTCGTGATTTTTAAGGGGGGGCGTCGTGCACCCCCCATACCCTTTTACGTTCAACCCAACCTATAAATCCGCCAAATGTTCCTTTGCACCAATCCCCCATACAATGTTGTAGTTGCCCGACTACTTTTTTTGACAAGCGGGCTTTAATTCCTGATCTTCGCTTCGGGGCCTTGTACAGTAATACGTCTTCTTTGAGGATTACCCATCGCTGCCCAGATAAAAGGGAACGATGAACCCACCCAGCGGACCCCTCCCAATCTCGGATTTTTCGCCAAGTGCTGAACTCGTCTATTACTTCAACTGGCATATTCCGTAGGGTTAAGATCCATTCAATGGGGTAGCGGGTGCCCGGCCCGGTTCTCAGGTGGACTTTAGGCGATTTAAGAGAGACAAAACGAGGGATCTTGAGGCCCGTTATTTTACCTCTTTTCGTCTCCGCCCAAACTTTTCCCAGGGGTATAATTAAAGATCCAAGGATAGCGATGGAGAGCAAAAGGCTAAAAAATCGGGTTCTTTGATTCAAGCTTGATCCTTAAAGCTGGGTCCTAATGTGATCAAAAGTATAGGGACTGAGCCTAGATATCTCTAGCGTGTTAGGCAAATTTCTGTAAGGCTTTCCTGCCCACTTTCCTTGAAAGATAAAGGTATGAAAAAAACGGCTATCCTGGTTACACGGAAACTTCCCGCCCCTATTGAGGCGAGGATGGCGGAGCTTTTTGCAGTTACATTCAATCGAACAGATCACCCCATGACAGCTGAGGAAATAGTCAAGAAATCTGATGGTGTAACCGTCTTGGTTCCCACGGTTACCGACGCTATTAATAAAACTCTGCTTCAAGCTTTGCCGGATTGTGTAAAAATGATCGCTAACTTTGGCGTTGGATTTAACCATATTGATTTATCCATTGCAAAAACTCGCGGAATAATCGTGACCAATACTCCGGATGTGCTTACCGAGGACACCGCAGATCTCACGCTGGCTCTAATGATCGCTGTACCCAGGCGCATCTCTGAAGGCGAACGAGTGCTGCGTTCGGGCGATTGGAATGGATGGGAACCTACTTTCATGCTGGGAAAGCGATTCAGTGGGAAAACATTAGGAATAATTGGCCTGGGTAGAATTGGCCGCGCAGTTGCACGGCGTGCTGCAGGGTTTGGACTGAAAATCCATTATCACAATAGAAACCGGCTTCCTAAAAAGTTGGAAGAAGAGCTAGGAGTCATTTGGCGGGGTTGTCTCAACCAAATGTTGGCAGAAATTGATTTTCTGTCCATTCATTGTCCGCTAACTCCAGATACTGAAAATTTGATAAATGGAGAACGGATGGATCAGCTACAGCCGCACGCAGTAATTATCAACACTGCAAGAGGCGGAATTTTAGATGAAGATGCTTTGATAGATCGCCTCAAATCAGGTCATTTGGCAGGGGTGGGCTTAGACGTATATTCAGACGAGCCCAAGATAAATCCCAAGCTTCTGAGTTTACCAAACGTTATGACTTTGCCGCATCTTGGCTCGGCTACAGATGAGGGGCGTATAGCCATGGGACAGCGTGTTATCGATAATATTTTATCCTTTTTAAAACTGGGTGTCCCTGGAGATCTCATAGAGAACATCTAAATTCTCGATTATCAAAATTTTTTTGGGGATGTCCCGGTATCAAACGAAAATGGGAGTTGTGTCCTCAGATTCGGCCGCGGTCAGAAAGCCTACTATGCCAGATAATTTTATATTTATATCCGCCCGTAGGTCGTGAAGGGCCAGGCCTTCCGACTGCAGACCCATCTCACAAATTTGGAATTCGGTACCCAAATCAAGGTTGGCTGATATAAGTTCATCTAACGTTGCAATACCCAAATTTTCGTTAACTTCATTTTCCTTTTCACCCCAATCGGGAGTTAGGAATCTTAGGCCTCCCATAGTGAAAAAGAGCGTAACCGGGCGGTCAGTGGCGGCCGCCGCGGCGGCCATGGCCAATCCGAAATGTATCCGGCTATAATCGCTTGAGTGGAGGATGATTGATAATCTGCGTTTTGTCATTCTAATCTATGGCATGTTTGCAGAGGTCTTTTATAGTTGGGTTAACACCGCAGAGAGCGCAACTGGGATCGCTGGGCATCCGAATTTTCCTGAAGGTTGTGCTTAGGGCATCAAAGAGGAGTAAATTCCCAGAGAGAGTCTCCCCGCCGCCTACAATTTCTTTCAAGACTTCTGTGGCTTGAAGTGCTCCCATTACTCCGGCAAGGGCACCGAATACCCCGCCCTCAGAGCAGCTTGGCACAGTCCCTTCAGGGGGTGGATTGCTAAATAGACACCGATAACATGGATTACCCCTCCCGAGGTGGGATTTAAAAGTCGACAGTTGCCCCTCAAAACGGAGGATTGCTGCAGATACCAGGGTGCGCCCTATTAGATGCGCGGCATCGGCGATCAGAAAACGAGTTGCAAAATTATCCGACCCATCTGCAATAATGTCGTATTCTGAAAATAGACTTTCAACATTACTGCTATCCAGTCGGGTTTCGTGAGTAACTATTTTCGGATCTGGGTTAAGGTTTCTCAGCGTCGCTCGAGCGCTTAACACTTTGGGTGAGCCTATTCTATCAGTCGTATGGATAACCTGGCGTTGCAGATTCGATAGATCGACGACGTCATCATCGACTACGCCGATAGTTCCCACACCTGCCGCGGCAAGGTACATAAGGATTGGTGCACCCAATCCCCCCGCTCCCACGACCAGAACGGATGCTTTTAAGAGTTTCTCCTGGCCTTTACCTCCAACCTCAGGAAGTACGATATGTCTTGCGTAGCGAACGAGTTGGTCTTCAGTGTAGTCCATAATTCCGATTTCTAGAGACCGGTTGATCCGAAACCACCGGAACCACGCGCGGTTGCATCGAGATCGTCCACCTCAATAATCTTGACCTGACTTACTGGGGCTATAACCATTTGGGCTATCCGCATTCCGCGGGTGATTGTAAAGGGGTTACTTCCTAAATTGATTAAAATAACCATGATCTCGCCTCGATAATCGGAGTCAATGGTTCCTGGAGTGTTTAAAACTGTAATTCCATCTCGGGCCGCAAGACCAGAACGGGGTCTAATTTGTGCCTCAAATCCCTTGGGAAGGGAGATTGATAAGCCAGTGGGTATAAGAGCGCGCATGCCCGGCGCCAGAATCATGGGATCGATAACCGCTGCCGGAAGATCCATTCCTGAGGCGGACGATGTCTCATAAGTTGGTAAAGGTAAATCGGTGTTGTTTTCTAGTCGTTTAATGAGGAGGGATTGTGCGTGCATGATCCTAAGTCTATTTCTCAAAATATTTGCATATCTTTTCAACCAAACAATCCGCCACTCTAACTTTGGTCATTTCTGGCCAATGTTCTGTCCCTGCTTCTTGGATCATATGGATTGTATTCAAGTCCCCGCCAAAAGTACCTGTACCAATTGAGACATCATTGGCCAGTATCCAATCGCAACCTTTACGGCGAAGTTTTGGCCTCGCTTTCCCCACCACATCACCGGTTTCCGCTGCGAAACCAATTACCAAGTCCGGTCGGTTGTTCGCGTGATTTGCTATCGTCTTGAGGATATCTGGATTTTCGGTTGTCTCGATGACAGGGGCAGAATTACCTTTTTTCAATTTGTCATAACTCAATTGGCTGGGTCGCCAGTCTGCCACTGCTGCTGCAAAGATCGCAATATTGGCGGGCAAAGAGGATTCGCAGGCCGCGAGCATTTCTTTTGCGCTCTCGACATGCAGAACCGCGACCCCCTGGGGGTCGGGTTCAGCTGTAGGCCCAGAAACCAGTATGGTATCTGCTCCCATATTGGCCAATGCCGCTGCTATAGCATGCCCCTGTTTTCCTGACGATCGGTTTGCGATAAACCTCACTGGGTCGATCGGCTCATAAGTCGGCCCACTAGTAACGAGTGCTCGTTTCCCTTTAAGCCTTTGTTTGGAACTAAAATGATCGATAACGGTTTTGACTATCGTGGCGGGTTCGGCCATCCGGCCAGGGCCAAACTCCCCACAGGCCATTTCACCATTTTCAGGTCCAACAACAATTATGCCCCGGTCCCGCAGTTTGACCAAATTCTCTTGGGTTGCGGTATGTTCCCACATTCGAACATTCATCGCCGGGGCGACTATTACTGGCTTATCGGTCGCTAATAATGCAGTTGTTGCCAAGTCATCGCAGATTCCCTGTGCCATCCGTGCAAGAATATTAGCAGTGGCAGGTGCTACAACCACCAGGTCTACACTTCTTGATAGCTGTATATGTCCCATTTCACTCTCATCGGTTAGCGAAAAGATATCGGTGTATACCTTTTCACCCGAAAGCGCCGTTACAGACAAAGGGGTGATAAATTCTGCTGCAGAAGAGGTTAGGATAGAGCGGACACCGATCCCCTGCGAAATTAATTGGCGTATTAAGTCCAAGCTTTTATATGCAGCTATACCGCCAGAAATAATTAGCAAGACTCTATTAGCATTTCCCATGTGGATCGAATCTCGTTGTACACTTCTTCAGAAACTAGAGGGTATACTCTGTGCCGGCAAGACCATTGAGCTTGCGCAGCGATTGGTTTCGACCAATCAAACATACAGCTTTGGGTTTTACCAAATGAATTTGGTTAAGTATCTAGATGGTCAGTAAAGCCAAGATGGCTAATCCAGCTGCCGCCCCCCAATAAAAAAAGCTTAGTCGTATCGCGCGACCACCGACAGATTGAGGGTCTTTGGACCCTTGGGAGTGTCGATTACAGTCTAATAACTCTATATTCTCCTCTATTTTGGAGAGAAAGAACGGGAGCCTTTTCAGTATTTTACTTGCCTCAACAGCAAATTCGGCCGCTTGGGCTTCCGCAGTCATATTTTCCGCAACCCAATCGTCTATTAAGGGGCGCGCCAGTTCCCACATATTAGTTTCGGGGTTCAAATCTCTTCCTACTCCCTCCGCAACGAGCATTGTTTTCTGTAGTAAAATTAATTGGGGTTGCGTTTGCATGTTAAATCGCTCTGTTACATCAAAAAGCTGAGATAAAAGATGCGCTAGCGAAATATCTTGCAATGATCTTCCAAAAATAGGCTTAGCTATTGCTCTTGCTGCTTGGGCGAAGGCTTGATGCGATTGATCTGGGGGCACATAGCCAGCCTGAAAATGGACATCGGCAACCCGGTCGTAATCATGGTCCAGGAATCCGAGTAGCATCTCTGCAAGGTAATATCGGGTGCGGGAGTCAATCCGACCCATAATCCCGAAATCTACAACTTGGATTTTACCGTTATTAGAAATAAACATGTTTCCAGGATGGAGATCAGCGTGGAAAAAACCATCTCGAAAAACCTGCAGAAAAAATATCCTTGCCAAATTTGCAAGGATGACTTCTCTATCATGTCCTGCTTTGAGTAGGCCCTGGATATTATTTATCTGAAGGCCGTCGATCCTCTCAAGAGTTAATACCCGTCGCGAGGTGCGCTCCCAATCTATTGAGGGGACATAAAAATCTTTATCACCAATGAAGTTATTGCGTAATTCATCCCCCGCTGCGGCTTCCATCCTCAAATCCATTTCCTGATGAATGGTTCGGCCAATGACATTTATTGTGTCGGGCAGTCTGAGACGTCGGTATTTCGGTAAAACTCTCTCAATTAGTTCTCCGATCCAACCGATGAGATCTAATTCCTGAAAAAATGCTTGTTCTATGCCCGGCCGGAGGACTTTAACGGCTACAGGGTTCCCATCGGTGGTGATAGCAAGATGAACTTGCGCGATTGAGGCAGCAGCGACCGGTTTGTCAGAAAAAGAAGAGAATATGTTTTCTAATGGTTTTTGAAATTCACTTTCTATCGTGGCCTTTGCCTGGGCTGCTGGAAATGGAGGTAACCTATCTTGAAGAGACGACAATTCTCGCGCCATTTCGTCCCCGACTAGGTCTCTCCGTACAGAAAGAGCTTGGCCCAACTTTATAAAAACGGGTCCTAATGCTGTAAAAGCCAGCGCTAGCCTTTGACCCGGACTTTTTCCCAGGCAGTCCGGGGATGGTCTTTGCTTTATCATTGCCATTCGTTGGAGAGTTTTTACGAGCTTATGATTGAGTCCCGCTCTCTCGAGTGGGAACAGAGCGTCATATCTAGCCAGGGTCCGCAGAATGTTACGCAGACGTTTTAGGCTCCTCCAGGCTCGAAACATTCTTTAGGCTCGCCATGCGGAATGGACCGTGACGATACCCCCACTTAATTCATACCAAGAGATATTGCTAAACCCCTCGTTTTCGAATTCTTTGGCTAATGCCTCGGGATTGGGAAATCTTCTAATACTCTCAGCGAGGTATCTATAGGACCCTGCATCACTGGCTATTTTATCTCCCAGCCAAGGCAAAAAATGCATCGAATATCGATCGTAGAGGGGTTTGAGTGCAGGAAGAACTTCGGGAGAAAACTCTAAGCATAAAAAATGCCCTCCAAAATCCATCATCCGGAAAAAGTTGGAGATTGCAGCTTGCCTATCGGTAACGTTTCGGAGCCCGAAAGAAATAGTAGCCCCGTCAAATGACCGGTCATCAAAGGGTAAATCCTCCGCAGCAGCGGTCAGGAAATGGAATCCCGATAAATAGCCTCTATCTATTGCTCGGCTCTTTGCTCTCTCTAACATGGATGTATTGGGATCGCAGATCATTATTGGTTTAAAGGCCTCCTTATTTTCCTCCTTTTTTTCTATATAATCGCGCATCCGGAATGCGATATCGCCTGTTCCTGATGCGATATCTGCTAGTCTCATGTATGGCCGGGGGTTCAGTTTTTGGATAAGAAAGGTTTTCCAGAGCCTATGTAATCCAAAGCTCATGAGGTCGTTCATTAAATCATAATTTTCTGCTACAGAGCTAAACACTTCCGCGACTCGAGTTTTGTGTTCTTCTGGTTCTACATTTTCGAAACCAAAATCTCTCTTGGAGCTGTCAAATTTAGGGTTATTCTGCATTGTGTTAAGATACACCAGCACTCACTTGTGTACTAGGTTCAGCGCCAGTTAGGATCTCTCAAAGAGTTATATTTGTGGGTTATTGGTTATGCCAGAGCTTCCTGAGGTTGAAACCGTTCGCAAAAGCCTCTCTCTTGTTATGGATGGGGAGATCATCTCTGATCTGAAAGTTCACAGACGGGATCTGAGGCGTCTGGTTCCATCAAATATTGCGAAATCGATCATTGGGAGCATGGTTCTAAGAATTGACCGAAGAGCTAAGTATCTTGAATTTTTTTTAGATAATGGTTTGGTCGTTATTGCCCATTTAGGGATGTCTGGGCGAATGGTCATAGATAAGCAACTGGGGACAACCAAAAAAGTAACGAAGCACGAGCATCTAACTTTTTTGATGCAGAATAATGTCGTAATTCGTTTCATAGACCCCCGACGATTTGGGCTGGTTGATTTGTGTACAGATGAAGGCCTTAATGCTCACCCGCTGCTATCGAAAATTGGGATTGAGCCTCTATCCGATAAATTTGATGGGGCTCGTTTAGCTTTATCACTAAGCCGAAGACAAACATCAATAAAAACAGCTCTTTTGGATCAAAGCGTCATTGCGGGGCTCGGCAACATTTATGTTTGTGAAGCTCTTTGGTTGGCCGGGATTTCACCTCGCCGCAGGGCAAATACTGTTTCGGGGGGGCGGGCTGAAAAGCTCTCTTTCGCCATTAAAACTGTGCTAACAGACGCCATCGCTGCTGGGGGGTCGACACTCCGAGATCATGTCAATCCGACAGGGGAAACCGGTTATTTTCAGCATCAATTTCGGGTTTACGGACGTGAGAAAAAGCCCTGCCCAAATTGCTCCAATGATTTGAAGCGTATCCGACAGGCGGGACGTTCGAGTTTTTTTTGTTCATTCTGCCAACGATAAACCTCCTAACCATTTCTTATGATGGAGAAATGCATTAGAACAACGCCATGTCACAGATACGCCTCATTTTGATCCTTGCTTTCTGTCTCAGTCATCATTCCTATTATGTCCAAGCTGGGGAGAAATTTTTATCCATTATTGATGATATACCTTTGGCAGAAGGTCTCGTTGAAAAGCCGAAGACCATTATGATTTTTGACTCCAGTGATGGAATTATTTCAGAGATCAGGGCAGAAGGTGTGGCCCGGGTTTCCAGCATTATGAAATTTTACGCAAACAGTCTGCCTCAATTAGGGTGGGAGGCCAAATTGACGCGGGCTATTTGGAGGCCTGAAGGTAAGGCTTTTAAATCATTGTGGGAGCGGGGTTTGGAAAGGTTACTTATTGAGGTCAAAGCGGTAGATGGATCGGCTGAGGTCGGATTTGTGCTCACAACTTTCAATAAAGAGAACCGTTAGAGAGAAGTTAGATACATGGAATTTGATACAATTCTTGTCGAAACACACGACAACGTGGGGTTAGTAAAGTTTAATCGGCCGGAGGCATTGAATGCATTATCAGACCAATTAATCAGAGAGCTTGGTCTAGCGCTAGATGCTCTGGAAGATAACAAAGAAATCGGAGCGATAGTGCTTACGGGTTCTGAAAAGGCCTTCGCAGCCGGTGCGGATATTAAGGAGATGCAAGCCAGAACGTATCCGGAGACATTTGTTCAGGATTTTATCACATCGGGTTGGGAACGAGTTTCCCATTGTCGAAAACCTATAATTGCGGCTGTAGCTGGATTTGCTCTGGGGGGCGGCTGTGAAGTCGCGATGATGTGCGATTTTATCCTAGCGGCTGAAAATGCCAAATTTGGACAGCCTGAAATCAAAATAGGAGTGACCCCGGGGGCAGGAGGCAGTCAGAGGCTCACTCGGGCGGTCGGAAAGGCCAAGGCGATGGAAATGTGCCTTACGGGACGTATGATGAGTGCAGAAGAAGCAGAAAGATCCGGTCTAGTGTCTCGTATAATCCCGCTCGAACAATTGATTGACGATGCGCTAGAAACCGCCCAGGCTATCGCTCAAATGTCTGAAAGCGCGGCTTTGATGGTTAAAGAGCAGGTCAATCGCGCATTTGAAACAACATTAAGTGAGGGTATTAGGTATGAGAGGCGACTTTTTCAGTCGCTATTTGGCACACCGGATCAAATTGAGGGAATGTCGGCTTTCATAGAAAAACGAAATCCTGAATTTTATAAAACACCATGACTAGCCTGTGACGCGCGCTAAAAATACTTGACGTTAGTCGGATGGCGAACTAAAACCACCAGCTCTGGCCGATAGCCATCAGTAGGATAAAAAATGCCGAATATTCAATCTGCAAAAAAGAGAATGCGACAAACTGTTAGTAAAACAGAAATTAACAGGGCGCGTCGAAGTCGTATCAGAACATTTATCAAGAAAATTGATTTGGCGGTCAAAGCGGGTGATAAATTGGGAGCTGAGGCTGCTTTCAAGAATGCGCAGCCTGAGATTATGCGGGGCGTAACCCGCGGTGTTTGGCACAAAAATACGGCATCCAGGAAAATCTCTCGGCTTTCGGCCCAGGTGCGCTCGATAAGTTGAAAAACGGATTTAAAAAGAATTGCAAAACCCGCTCCGCTGTGAGCGGGTTTTTTTTGGATCTAAAGTCTATTCTCGGGGCAAGGGTAGAAAAAAATCAGCTTTTCTAGCCAAGCATCTGAAGACTCGACAGAATTTGCACTTGGCCTATTTGTCAATAAAATTTTTTTTAATTTTTTCTGCCGAGTCCCGTTGCGAAGGCTCCGCTGCCAATATAGTTTACTATCTGTGTCACCTGGAATTTCGGGGGAAATAAGTAAATAAACGAGTTTTTCTTGGGGGAAGAAGTACTTGTTTAATGTTGTAAAGTAAAAAAACTGTATTTTATTTACAACTATATTTAATGCTCAAATTAGCCCAAAAAAAAAGTAAAAAAAAAGTAAAAGGGCTCCTTTGTATTTGGTTTTTTTGATCTTTCCGGTATCACATCCCCCAAACGTAGCCGGTGATTTGCTCGGGTTTCTAGCGAATCATCGTCAAAATAGAATTGTTAATCTGCGAAATATTTGGGGGGAGTGGACACATGGTTGCAAAAAACGTAGACCCTGTGATCACTCAGAAATGGGCAAGGATACGTGGCATACTCCGGTCGGAAGTTGGGGATGCTGCCTATAGAAGTTGGCTGAAACCACTTACTCTTCTCTCGGCAAAAAACGGAACAGTGATAGTGTCGGTCCCCACTCAGTTCATGAGGGATTGGGTGGTGAGTCATTATGCGGATCGGCTTCGGGAGCTTTGGGTAGGTCAGGGGTCAGACATTCACTCCGTGGATGTCGTCGTCCAGTCTGTCTCTCAAGTAACTGTCGTCCGGCAGGTGGTTCCGAACCAGCCTTCTTCTGGTCAAGTACAAGTCAGTGATCTTACCAAAGGCCCGGGCCAACTGAGTATTTGCTCGCCATTAGATCCTCGCCTTAGGTTTGATAATTTTGTGGTTGGGCCATCTAACGAGCTCGCTTATGCTGCAGCACGTAGAGTAGCGGATCTGGAGGCGGCTCGTTTCAATCCTTTGTTTCTCTATGGTGGGGTGGGGCTCGGCAAGACGCATTTGATGCATGCGATAGCGATGCATGTTCGCGAGAGTTTCCCGGAAAAAAAGGTTGGGTATCTATCAGCTGAAAAATTTATGTATCACTTCGTCAGGGCCCTTAGGATGAAGGATACCGTATCTTTTAAGGAGCAGCTCAGGTCTCTGGATCTTCTAATGATAGACGATCTCCAGTTTATAACTGGTAAGGAAGCGACCCAGGAAGAATTTTTTCACACTTTTAATGATCTTGTAGACAACAACCGGCAGGTGGTTATTTCAGCGGACAAATCTCCAAGTGATCTGTATGGTATGGAAGAACGGTTGCGTTCTCGATTGGGGTGGGGCCTGGTGGCTGATATTAGCGCTACGTCTTTTGATCTTCGGTACCAAATAGTGGAATTAAAAGCCAGGAAAATGAAAGTGGAAATTCCTCCCAAGGTTATCGAATTTCTCTCCCATCGGATTACCTCAAATATTCGTGAGTTGGAGGGGGCCCTTAATAGGGTGGTGGCTCATGCTACACTTGTAGGACGCGATATTTCGGTGGAATCTTGCCATGAGGTTTTGTCTGATTTGCTCAGAGCGAACACTAAAAAGTTGACGATTGAGGAAATTCAAAAGCGCGTGGCTCAGCATTTCGAGATCCGCCTAACAGATATGTGTTCGGCGCGCAGGGCCCGAGTCGTTGCGAGGCCGAGGCAAGTGGCGATGTATCTCTCCAAGCAACTGACCACTAGATCCCTTCCAGAGATAGGGCGTAAATTCGGCGGCAGAGATCATACCACGGTCATGCATGCGGTGAAGAAGGTGGAGGAGTTGAGAAGTAATGACGTCAGATTTGACGAGGACGTCGATATGCTTCGCCGACTGCTGGAGTCCTGAACCAGTTTTTGAGTGGTATACGCAAATTAGTTTCTCTTGAAGGAAATCGGTGCAGGATCGGCCAAGAACTGCTATAATTCTGGAGTTGCCCGTAAACGAGACAATTAACACTTTTTTAGTTGTTGAGGAAACACGGCTGCCACTTTGAGATAATACAGAGTTAGGAATTTCAGGCGTTATGAACTTCACTATTGACCGCGCAGCGCTTCTAAAATCACTTAATCATGCCCAAAGCATTGTTGAGCGTCGAAATACCATTCCCATCCTTGCCAATGTCCTCCTAAAGGCTAGTGGAGATGGAACTTTGGAATTAACCGCCACGGACATGGATATCGCAGTAGTTGAAAGAGTATCGGCTAATATCTCTCAGGCTGGTTCTGTGACTTTGTCTGCTCATACGCTCTTTGATATTGTCCGGAAGTTGGAGGATGGTGCCCAGGTCCAGTTAGGGGGGACGACAGAGGAGGGGCAGATAGAATTAATATCCGGCCGTTCCAAATTAAAACTCTCCACCTTGCCGAGCGAGGATTTCCCGGCGGTGTTAAATGAAGAGCTTCCCACCCGTTTCCAAATTTCAGCTCCGCTTTTAAGGACGTTAATTGATCGAACTCGTTTCGCCATCTCTACCGAGGAAACGAGATATTACCTGAATGGTATTTATTTGCATGCGGCTGATGCAGAAAGTGGCAATGTTCTTAGGTCGGTTGCTACCGATGGACATCGCTTGGCGCTTATGGATGTCCCGTTGCCTGCCTCCGCTGAAAATATGCCTGGAGTGATAGTGCCGCGAAAAACAGTTAATGAACTACGTAAGCTTCTGGACGATACAGAAGATGATGTTTCTGTGAACTTATCTGAAACCCGCATACGGTTCGGTGTTGATGGTATTGACCTTTCATCTAAGCTAATTGATGGGACCTTCCCAGACTATGATCGTGTAATCCCCGAAGGTAATGACAAGGTACTTTCGGTGCATTGTAAGAGATTCGAGAGGGCCGTGGATCTTGTTTCCACGATCTCCACAGAGAAGTCGCGTGCGATTAAGCTTATGGTTGGCGGCAATAGCCTGGTGCTTTCAGCAACAAGTCCTGATGCTGGTAGCGCAACGGAGGAACTTGAGGTCAATTATAATGATGAAGCCATGGAGATCGGTTTCAACTCGCGCTATTTGATTGACATCACTCAGCAAATAGAAGGAGATGTCGCTCGTTTTGAGCTATCTGATCCTGCCTCGCCAACCCTTGTGCGGGAAGCAACAGGATCGGGTCCTCTATATGTTCTTATGCCCATGCGTGTTTGACGCTGGTGGCTGCTCAGGTTCTGCATACTATAAAAAGAAATATTCCTTTGCTCGGACCAAAGGCAGTTTCGCTTGCTGTTATGAAATTAACGGTAAGCAATTTCCGTTCCTATGAGGGTATGAGATTGGAGACCGACGGTATGTCGGTGGTGCTGACTGGAAAAAATGGCGCCGGGAAAACCAATCTTCTCGAGGCGATCTCATTCTTGTCGCCGGGTAGGGGTCTAAGAAATGCGAGTTTGGTAGACCCGTCTTCCAGAACCAAGACAGCTGCCTTGGCACAAAAGCCGTGCGAATGGGCGGTGGCGGCAGTGTTGAATTCTGACGGAGACTCGTTGGATGTAGGAACGGGGATAGTCTTTTCCGGCTCTAACGATGGTAGGCGCGTAGTTCAAATCAATGGAGTGAGAATGAGGAATCAGTCCTCTCTGGCGGAGAGAATTTCCATACTCTGGTTTACACCGGATATGCAGAGACTCTTCACTGATGGTGCGACTGGTCGTCGACGTTTCCTTGATCGAATGGTTGCCGCCAATAACGCCAGTCATATTTCGCATTTACAAACTTATGAGAGAGCCTTGCGAGATAGAGCACGAATTTTATCTGACGCTCGGCAACGGGCTGTAAAACCCGATGGTGATTGGTTGGATCCGTTGGAGGTGACGCTGGCAGAAAAAGGTATTGCAATTGCGGCCGGTCGCCGTGATTTCGTCGAGCGATTAAATGCGGCATGCGCTTTGGGTGTGGGGCCTTTCCCTGCGGCGGAGCTTTCTCTTTCAGGTTGTGTGGACTCCTGGCTGAACCAGATGCCGGCTGTAGATGCGGAGGAGAAGTTTATCGCAATTTTAAATACGCGTCGGAATGAAGATGCGCTGACCAGTGGGACCACCGTGGGGCCGCATAGAACGGATCTCCGGGTGGAATATTTGGCTCGGGGCGTGCCGGCGGAACAATGTTCTACTGGTGAACAAAAGGCGCTAATTTTGAGCATAATTCTCGCTAATTCGCGGCTTCAGGTTTTGGATCGAGGGTTTGCCCCGATACTACTCCTGGATGAGGTCACAGCCCATTTGGATGATCTGCGCCGGGAGGCGCTTTTCAAAGAAATTGCGGCGCTAGGAGCGCAGGCTTGGATGACGGGTACCAATCCTACGCTATTTTCGTCGCTGAGTGGCTGTGCCAAGCATTTTTCTGTTTCTGAGTCTTCCCTAACCACGGTTCCATTTTGAGAGAAGTTCGAACAATCATGACTCCCGAATCCAATCTGAATAAAAATAGAGATAATAACAGTTCCGATGACTACGGAGCTGACTCCATCCAGGTCCTGAGAGGACTGGATGCTGTTCGAAAGCGCCCTGGTATGTATATCGGGGATACAGATGATGGATCTGGACTTCATCATATGGTTTATGAGGTTGTAGATAACGCGATTGATGAGGCCCTTGCTGGAATCTGTGACCGAGTAGAGGTAACCCTTAATGGTGATGGGTCCGTCTCAATTAGAGATAACGGGCGCGGAATTCCGACTGATACCCATGAGGAAGAAGGAGTGTCGGCGGCGGAAGTTATTATGACCCATCTACATGCTGGGGGGAAATTCGATCAGAGCTCCTATAAAGTATCTGGGGGGCTACATGGAGTAGGCGTTTCAGTAGTGAACGCGTTGTCAGATTGGCTCGAATTAAAAATTTGGAGAGATGGTGCGGAATGGGCTATGCGGTTTGAAAAAGGCATCGCTGTAGCCCCCTTGAGTAAAGTTCAAGATTGGCAGGGAGTGACCGGGAGCCAAGTGACTTTCTCAGCATCGCCTGAAATCTTTACCAATATAGAATTTGACGCGACAAAACTGGAGCATCGTCTCAGGGAATTAGCCTTTCTGAACTCAGGAATTGCCCTAATCCTTAATGACTCGAGAGGTATCGAGCCAAAATTAGTAGAGATGTGTTATCAGGGGGGACTAAACGAATTTGTGAACTATCTTGATCGAGGGAAGGCCTCGCTCTTGGAATTACCGATTGCTATTAAGGGAGAGCAAGACGGGGTGGCAATTGAGGTGGCACTTGAATGGTCTGACAGTTATCACGAGTCGGTTCTTTGCTTTACAAATACAATTCCACAAAGTGATGGCGGTACTCATTTAGCTGGATTTAGGGCGGCTTTGACCCGAACTGTAAATGCGTATGCAAACGAGCACGGCATTGCGCGAAAAGAAAAGGTTAACCTGACCGGGGAGGATATGAGAGAAGGTTTGACCGCGGTGTTATCAGTCATGGTCCCCGATCCGAAATTCTCCTCTCAGACCAAGGATAAACTGGTATCTTCTGAAGTACGACCTGCTGTGGAAAGTTTAGTCAATGAAAAATTGGGGCAGTGGTTTGAAGAACACCCAAGTGAAGCGAAACGCATTGTTTCGAAAGTTGTAGAGGCGGCCGCCGCTCGGGAAGCTGCCCGAAAAGCTCGAGAACTTACTCGTCGAAAAGGTGCTCTGGATATTTCTTCCCTTCCAGGGAAGCTCGCAGACTGTCAAGAGAGGGATGCAAGCCAAGCGGAGTTATTTATCGTTGAGGGTGATAGTGCCGGTGGTTCTGCCAAACAGGGTCGTGATCGGCGGACCCAGGCTATCCTGCCGCTCAGAGGGAAGATTTTAAATGTAGAGCGGGCACGTTTTGATAAGATGCTCTCCTCTGCTGAAATCGGAACATTAATCGCTGCCCTTGGAACCGGTATAGGAAGAGAGGATTTTGATATCGAAAAGATTCGATATCATAAAGTTATTATAATGACCGACGCCGATGTTGATGGCAGTCACATTCGGACGCTCCTTTTGACTTTCTTCTTTCGTCAAATGCCTGAATTGGTCGAGCGGGGATACCTGTATATAGCGCAGCCGCCACTCTATCGGGCAAAACGCGGAGGGGAAGAAGTTTACTTGAAGGACGACTCCCGAATGGAGGATTATTTGATCCAGGTGGGCGTTCGTGACTGCGTTTTGAGGGTTGGGGAAGGAGCGGAAATCGCAGGTGCAGACTTGCAGGAAACAGTCCGTGAGGCCTTTCGCGCCCGGGATTTGATGAAACCCATTCTTCAAAAACTTTCTAACCCCATGGTCGCGGAGCAGGCAGCCATACTTGGGACCTTTAATCAGAGTCTTTTTCGGGGAGGTGTGACAGCAGGACAAGTTGCCGAGGCGCTTGCGAGACGTTTAGACGGTATGTCCTCTGAATCTGAGAGGGGGTGGATCGTTAGAATTCTTGACGGCGGAGGGTTTGAGTTCTCCCGTGTGTTGCGGGGGGTTACTGAAAGGCATCTCATCGATGGAACACTCGTTTCGAGTGCTGAAGCGCGTCGTCTCGACGAAATGACCTCACGACTACAGGAGATTTATGCGCGGCCGGCAATACTTAAAATCAGAGAAACGGAGGAGCGCATAACAGGGCCTTTAGGGTTGGCAGATTCTATACTTCGCGCAGGTCGTCGAGGAATTACTGTTCAGCGATATAAGGGGTTAGGAGAAATGAACCCGGATCAGTTATGGGAAACAACTCTGAACCCCGGTGATCGTTCTTTACTTCAGGTCCGCATTGATCATCGTGACGATGCGGAGGAAGTGTTTTCTACCCTAATGGGAGATGTGGTGGAACCCCGACGAGATTTTATCCATTCCAACGCACTTAAGGTCGTAAATTTAGATATTTGAATTTTTCTTTCTCTGAAATGGGGAGATCTCCCCCTTCCTGCGCGGGTTTCTAAAGTCATGGGAAAAAAGCTCTCAATAGGCGAGCGCTGTAAATAACAATTATATTTACGGGTAAAAAAGAAAAATATCAAATAGGTGATAACACAGCGGGCAAATTGGTTTTACGAAAAAAAAAATCGGATCGTCTCAAGGGTGCGAGGCTTAGGACAACTTGGTCGCGGATAATTCGAGGACTCATTTTAATTGTCTTATGGGGCATCCTCCTATGCGGCTTGACTATAGGGTGGTTTTTTTTCTCTTTGCCTCATCCCGATAGCGCTGCTCGTTCCCCAAGGGCCCCGAGTATTACCATTCTCGGAAAGAGTGGTTCTATTATTGGGTCTTACGGAAATCTTTACGGGCCAAAGGTCGACTTTGAGGATGTCCCACCCTCTTTGCTTCATGCGATTATCGCTACTGAGGATAGACGATTTTTTGAGCACGTTGGAGTTGATTTGAAGGGGATCTTACGTGCGGCTTGGATAAATATTCGAGAAGGAAAAATACGACAGGGTGGCAGTACTTTAACCCAACAAATAGCCAAGAATCTTTTTCTCACTCAGGAACGGTCCTTGAAGAGAAAAATCCAGGAGGCGCTTTTGGCTCTTTGGCTTGAAGCAAAGTACACAAAGAAGCAGCTTTTTACTATTTACCTTAATAGAATGTATTTTGGTTCCGGGACGTATGGCGTTTCTGCAGCAGCTTGGCGCTATTTTGCGCTACCGGTATCGGAACTAGACTTGAGACAAGTATCCGTTATCGCGGGGCTTCTCAAAGCGCCCACGCGATACTCTCCGTTCCAGGACAAGAATGCCTCGCTCAAAAGGGGTAATCTCGTGCTTTCCAATATGGTCGCCTCAAATTTCATATCCATGGCGGACTCTTTGTATGCCCGAGCCAAACCTCTTCGGCTTGCGCCCCGAGCGGGGCCAAACATCCGTTATTTTACAGATTGGGTCGTTGACAGAGTAGCTGGGTTTCTGGGGAACGCAGATAGAGATCTCATCGTTCAAACCACCTTGGATATGAGGTTTCATTTTTTGGCAGAGAAAATTCTGCAAGAGCACCTGGGCGCTAGCGCTCGCAAGCGCGGCGCAGATCAAGCCGCCCTGGTTGCATTAGATCGAAATGGTGAAATCCGGGCGATGATTGGTGGTGTCAACTATCAGTCCTCGCAATTCAATAGGGTTACGCAAGCGCGTCGGCAGTCTGGTTCCGCATTTAAATTATTTGTCTATCTGGCTGGATTAGAGGCAGGAATGTCGCCGGAGGATACCATAGATGATAGCCCTATCGATCTTGGAGGTTGGCGGCCAAAAAACTATGATGGTCGGTTTAGGGGAGAGGTCTCGCTTTCTGAGGCACTATCACTTTCGCTTAATGTTGCCGCCGTCCGCTTGTCAGAGAAAGTCGGGCGTAAAAATATCGTGGATCTCGCGGAGAGATTAGGAATAACGACCCGTCTCAGAACCAATCCGAGTTTTGCCCTCGGTACCGATGAGGTGAGTTTACTGGAACTGACTTCTGCTTATGCGGTCCTCGGCAATGATGGTTTTGCCGTGTGGCCCTACGGTATTATTGAGATCACAGACACGTCGGGGAAGCTTTTATACCGCCGGACTGGGGAGTCAGGACGGCTCCTAAGTAAGTCCGTGGTCAAGAAAATGCAGTCGATGTTGGAAAATGTGGTAGAAACGGGTACTGGAAGAGCCGCCAAATTAACTTTATCCGCAGCCGGTAAAACAGGAACAAGCCAGGACTTTAGAGACGCTTGGTTCATTGGCATAGCCAATGGCCTAACAACCGGGGTTTGGGTGGGTAACGACGCGGCAAAGCCCATGAAGCGAGTGACCGGTGGCTCAATTCCAGCTCAAATATGGCGCGGTTTCATGGGTTCGACTCTGAATAAATGAGATTGAATTATTATATCTAAGTATTCAAAAGCAAAGTTCGGAGTTCTGGAATGTTATTTGCTAATTTGAATAAATTATTAATCCGCCGTTGGTTGCCGATTTGCCTTTTACTGGCAGTAGGAACCCTTTGGGGCCTTTTCTATTCCCTAATAAAACAAGCTGTATTGGGCGGCGTGCACCCTGTGAACTACGTGTTCTGGTTCACATTTATCTCCGGCTCTTTGCTCATCTTTGGTTGCCTTTTGCGGGGAATAAGACTTTTAGTCGCCAAGGAGCATTTGGGATACTACCTCAGAATCGGACTGATCAGGTTCTCGATTGCGAATCTTTTCTTTTACGCGGCTCAGGGTAATTTACCCGTCGGCGTGGCAGCAGTCGTTATGGCTTTCACACCGATATTTACCTATGCAATCAGTTTAATCCTTAGGATAGATCCGTTTTCTCCGCTTAGAGTTATAGGAATATTTCTTGGTTTTGCGGGGGTAATGCTAATTGTTTTACCCCGCTCTAGCCTACCAGACCCCTCTATGATTTTTTATGTATTCCTCTGTTTTTGCGCACCATTTTTACACGCACTTGGCTATGTTTTGTTATCTGAAAAATCCCGTCCCCAGAATGCAGACTCAATGATGATTGCGGGGGGGACACTTGTAGCCGCTTCTGTCATATCATTTTTTATCGCAGTGATTTGGGGTGAATGGGCCCTCATAGTTCCACCATTTGGGATTCCCCAGGTTGCCATGTTAACCCACGCCGCCTTAGCTGCATTAAATTTCTATATGATTTTTGAGCTCATAAGAATTTCTGGTCCTACTTATATGAGCCAGTCGAGTAACCTTGCCCTAGGTTTTGGGGTCTTGTTCGGTTGGTTGATATTTGATGAGGTGCCCAGTGTCTGGATTTGGGGGGCGATTATTTTGATAGTCGCGGGAGTAGCTTTTGTTAATTCTCAGTCTGAGAAAAAATAAGGCTACTTGACCCACGTCACTATGTGCTCTTCTAAATCATAATCCTCCCGTTCCGGTATCGTCCGATTCCGAACGGAAATACCGGCCTCATGAACGGTGTTTTGATCGTTAGATACCAGGGGATGCCACCATTCTAGATCTTTACCCTCGGATAGTAAGCGGTAGGCGCAGCTGCTCGGCATCCATTTTAATTGGGTGATTTTTTCGGGCGTTAATAAGATGCAGTCCGAGACTCTTTCATGTCGGTTAGGGTAGTCTGAGCACCGACATGAGGTTGAGTCGAATAGCCTACATGCAAGGTCTGTAAATGCGATTTCACCCGTGTCTTCATCTTCCAATTTCAACAAACAACACTTTCCGCATCCATCACAAAGAGATTCCCATTCCTCATTCGACATTTCGGAAAGGGATTTCGTTTGCCAGAAGGGTTTCTGATGATTTCGCATCACTTTGGATTGACCAATGTCCGGAGTTCCTTGGACAATTGTGAAGGTGTGGTCTGATGAGAGAAATGGGTCACGTATCTTCCATCTGGGTCCATTAAAAAAATGATTGATGAGTGATCCATTAAATAATCTTTTGAGCGGCTATTATTGTCATTTCCACTTTTATTATAATAAACGCGGAATGCTTTCGCCGCATTTTTTATTTGTTCTTTAGTGCCGGTGAGCCCGATAAAACTCGGGTGAAAGTTTGTCAGATATTCTTTCAGGTGGTCGGCAGTATCGCGCTCTGGGTCCACTGATATAAAGATCGGTTGAATGAACTTGGTTCTTTTGGGTAGTCCCTCCAAAGCGACACTCATGACTTGTAAAGCTGTCGGGCATACATCTGGGCAGTAGGAATAACCAAAATAGATGAGCAGAAATTTTCCCCTAAAATCGGCCTCCGACCTCATCCTTTTGTTCTGATCACTCAAAGTAAAGGGTCCTCCGATAGCGGCAATGCCGCCAGATCTCGTTCTTTCGGCACCTGGTATAATTCCCCAATACAGACCGAACAATGCGCCGATGCACAATACGGATCCAGCGATCGCAATATATCGGAGTATTTTCATATCCCACCCGGATTTCTATTTTGAGTAAAACGTTGCGAGGGCTGAATTATTTCAACTTTTGATATCCCAGCCAACAGATGGTTCGGACATCGTCAAGATAATATCCCAATTCTAATTGGGCCGCTGTCCTGAAACTTTCAGATCAAGCTACTTTACAACAGTCCAAATATGTCACTTTTTATGGGCCCAACTCAAGTTTTTATTCAGTCGCATTATCTTTGGTTTTCTTTTTGCGCTGCTCTACTCGCTCAGACTAAGACCTCCTCGCTAGTGACCCTTTAAGGCTGGGGTTCCGGACGAATTGTTAAAAATGTCGGTGAACTTTTTATCGCCCTAATTTTCATCAAATAAGGGCGAAGCTGGACTTCCTCACTCACGGGGAACCACAGCCGCAATGTTTCAATAAAAATTAGAAAAATTAGCGTTTCGGCCCTTATCTCTAAGAGTAGGCATAATTTAAAGTTCGAAAATCTTCCGCGCGTAGGCCTGTGATTTCGGCCTATCAGGAAGGGGTACAGGTCCTAAACTCTCTTTTCCAGAATTGAGTCGAACGGACGATTTTGATTTCTACCGGGATACACTCGTCTATGAGGCCTCAGCGCAAGTGACCCTATAATCTGGAAGAACAACTTTTGTCTACGGGTGTTATGGGCGAGAAAGCCGTTCAAACTCGTATCAAGCTTTTATTCGATTCGGTCGAATTATTCTCCGATTTGCATCAGCAACCCATCACGTCTCGCAATGCGGAATGTAGCAAGAAAAATTCCCATTCCTGCGGAAAGATAGAAAAGATTTAATCCGAGCGCCTTCAGAAAACGGTCAATAGCGAATTTTTGTTCACCTAACACCTCTCTCATCCCTTCGAAAACGTGCGAGGACGGAAGCGCATAAGAAATCGTTTGAAGCCAATCCGGGAGGGTGGATATTGGGTAGTAAATCCCACTGATTGGCGCGATAAGAAAAATGCCGACCCAAGCGAGGCTTTCTGCGCCGAGACCATACCGGAGAACTAGAGCGGAGACAGCTAACCCGACTGCGGCACCGAAGATCATTAAGTTGAAGAAAAACGCCACCAAGGGTAACCCCATTTCGAAAATTGAAAAATGGTAAAGTGGAACCGCAAGTAAAGCCGCTGGTACAACTCCAATTAAAGTTCTTAGGAGGCTGATTAACACCAGAGAGATCCCCCATTCATAAGATTTAAGGGGGCTGGCACAGAGTTGCGCGAGGTTACGAGACCACATTTCTTCCAGAAATGAGACAGCGACGCCAATATTACTACGAAATAAAACATCCCATAGCAAAACAGCAGCTATGAGAACTCCGCCTGCGCGGAGGACCTGAGAGGAGGAATTCAATAAGAACTCCGTCATAAACCCCCAAAGTATCATTTGCATAATTGGCCAGTAAGCAAGCTCTATGATCCGGACCCATCCGCTTTGAAGCAAATAAACGTATCGGCGTACCATCGCCGAGACCCGCATCAGCGAGAAGCCTTTTTCGATGACTTGATCTAAACTGTCTTTTTGACTGGTCATTCTGATTCCGGAGATTGATTTAGACTTACCTCTTTGGATCGAGCAATATCCAGGAATACCTCCTCCAAAGTCTGATAACCATATTTCTTTAAGAGGCTAAAGGGACTGCCCGCATCGGAGACAGTGCCTGATTTAAGTAGAATTACCTCGTCGCACAATTGTTCTACTTCCCCCATATTGTGAGATGCAAGAAGGATCGTTCCACCTGTTTCTTTTTGAAAGTTGCGTAAATATCCCCTTATCCAGTCGGCTGTATCTGGGTCTAGAGATGCTGTTGGCTCATCTAACAGTAAAATGTCTGGCTGATTTATGAGAGCCTTTGCCAGAGCAACACGAGTTCCTTGACCGGAAGACAATTTACCCGTGGGGCGGTCGATAAAGTCCTCGAGCGCAAGCTCATTGGCGAGCCGCTCGATTCGATAACTTGGATTTCGAATTCCATAGAGACGGGCGAACACATCCAAATTCTGGCGAACTGTGAGTCTCTTAGGTAAGTCAACATATGGGGAACAGAAATTCATTCTGGCTAGTATAAGATGGCGATCGGAGGGCATTTCATGGCCCAAAAGTTCGATTGACCCGCGGGTGGGAGTCAATAGACCCAATAGCATGGATAAAATAGTAGTTTTGCCTGCCCCGTTTCCGCCGAGCAGCGCGGTGATTGATCCCGCTCTAACCTGGAAAGAAACATCTTTAACGACTGATACCTCGCCGAATTTTTTTGTTAATCGGGAGACAGTAATTGCGACGGGTCTCATTTTTTGATGTATAAGAGTTTCTAAGAGCGTGAGCGACTTTGGTATTGGATCATGGGTCGGGGATTGTTTCCAGTACAATCATAGGTAAAAAAACACCAAGTTCCATTGTGGCTGATAATAACGATATAAATACAATCGCCGGTTTGGGCCGTGCACAGCTGCGGACGCTAGCGTTTATTCGATGGGTTGCAATTGGTGGCCAAAGTGTCACTTTGCTCATGGTCCATTACGGGCTTGGGTTTGACTTATTGCTTGGCCCCGCTCTTCTGACGGTTGGCGCATCGGTGCTTGCCAATGTTTTTTTTATTATCAGGACGGCACGTGGCGGGCGCAGAAAGTCTGAGGTGGCGGCTTTATTTGCCTTTGATTTGATCCAACTCTCTGTCCTTCTTTACCTGACAGGCGGGCTGCAAAACCCGTTTTCCTTTTTATTATTGGCACCTGTGGCGGTATCTGCCGCCATATTGTCTCGGGCTACGGTTATATTTTTGTCAGGTTTAGCGATCGCTTCGGTCACTGTTCTGTCCCTGTGGCACATGCCGCTTCCCTGGATTGGCCCTATTGCTCCATTCCCCTCTCTATACGTTGTCGGGGTGTGGGTATCGTTAGCGATCGGCGTTTTGTTTTTCGCCACTTATACCTACCGCGTCGCAACCGAGTCACGCCAATTGTCCGAGGCTCTTAATGCAACGCAAATGGCGCTTGCTCGGGAACAACAGGTTTCGGCAATGGGGACTTTGGCCGCTGCGGCAGCGCATGAATTGGGTAGCCCCTTGGGAACGATCGCGGTGGTTGCAGGAGAGATTGCGCGAGAGATACCCGAGGACAGCCCTCATGCTGAAGATATTAGGCTTCTTGTTAGTGAAACCCACCGGTGCAGGGATATTCTTGCGGCGCTAGCCCAAAAACCAAAAGTGGACACCGTGGCATTTTCTAGGGTTCCTATAAGCGCTGTAGTAGAGCAATCTGCTCTTTTACATAAAAGCGAGGAAATTGAATTAAGTTTCGATTCGTGTCCCCGCAAGGGAACTAAGCTGCGAGAACCGATGATCCGGGCGGCTCCAGAGATACTCCATGGTCTTGGGAATCTGATCCAGAATGCTATTCAATTTGCGCGCAAAAAGGTCGAAATTAGGGTGTTCTGGGATGATTATTCCGTTCAGCTGAACATTCAAGATGATGGGTCAGGTTTTTCTCAATTTGTGCTGGATAGGATTGGCGAACCCTACATCTCTTCCCGCCATCCAAGTAAAGGGCAGATGGGACTCGGTATATTTATTGCCCAAACCCTGTTAGAACGGACGGGAGCACGGCTTTCTTTCGGCAATCGGCGGTCAGGAGGGGCTGAAATTTGTGTAAATTGGAAACGCGAGTTGCTGGACACCGGTATTCACAAAAAGAATCTCTCATAAAATCATGGTTTCGGATAACAACGGAGCAAAACAAAATAGACGCTCCCTTCTAATTGTTGATGATGATGCTCCCTTCAGAGAGCGTCTGGCAACGGCGATGATGAAGCGAGGCTTTGATGTCGTGACGGCCGATAGTGTTGAAGCTGGGCGGACGATAATCCGAAATGTGCTTCCTTCTTATGCAGTTCTCGATTTGCGGTTAGGGGATGGTAGTGGGTTGGATCTGGTTCCTGATATTCGCGATAAAACTGAAACCGCTCGAGTCATTATTCTTACGGGTTACGGTAATATCGCGACAGCGGTCGCAGCGGTTAAGGTGGGCGCAATCGACTATTTAGCCAAGCCGACAGACGCGGATCAGGTCGAGGCAGCGTTGCTCGTTAATGGTGACCATTTGCCCCCGCCACCGGAAAACCCTATGTCGGCGGATCGAGTGAGGTGGGAGCATATCCAACGCGTATTCGAACAATGTGATCGTAATGTATCTGAGACTGCGCGAAGATTAAATATGCATCGCCGAACTTTGCAACGAATTTTGGCAAAACGCGCTCCCCGCGAGGTTAATCCGTCTAAAAATTGAAAAAGCAGATTTAAATATTGGTCATAATGTCACGAGGTTGGTCCACGTCAGAATATTGGGGATTTGGTTCTGCCAATAGAGAGATCATTGTGAGCGGAGCGGAACACCTTCTCACACATTTATCATTTTTCCTAACTGGATGGTCTTTTAGGCATCTGGACAGCCGAGATGCGGCCGCTGCGGATATTCAAATAGATTTTCTTTTGGGACAGAGATCTACACTGACCGTTGAATCATCTACTTCGCGTCCGGAAGAATTTGACGATCCATTTGATGCCGCAGAGTATTTTGCTGAACTTCTTGCCTCTTTCTATGCCCGCTCGATCACTGATTCCCTTTGTTTGAGGTCATCGGGGACTATTATCAATGAAAAAGCCCTAATATTTTTAACAGGCTCTAATCGGGAGCATAACCAAATTGCGCTCAAGCTAGCAGCTTTAGGCCATCGGCTTCTGGGTGATGAGAAAATGATTATTAGCCAAAATGGTGACAATCCTGCTGCGGCTATCTGTTTGGGACTGGCCCCATGGATACAGCTTCCTCTTCCAAAAACCATTGACCGCAATTTTGAAGAATTTCTGGAGACCTTTACAGAAATGAAACGGCACGATCGTGCCTATCTTAAATTGTTGGATCGTGAGGCTGCCGCGTTCGAAGATGAAGTAAGGGTATATGGATTTATTTGCCTAGAACACTCAAATGCTGCCGAAAGCAGTATAACTAAGTTGAACGGAAAAGACTTGGTCCCGGTTCTTTTAGAAAATTGTGTTGGCACGTCTCTTGACCAACATGATCTTTGTAAAAAAATAGAGAAGATCTTGGGATCGACACGATGTTTTCGGCTCCGCTATAACACTTTCGATCAAGGTGCCCGAGCAGCTATTAATTTGATGCAGTCTGACGCATAATGTATGCGGCGCTCTATTCTTCGCTAGTAAGAAATAGGTATTCATTCTTGTATCGGAGAGAGATATTTTGAGGATCCGTTGAATTACTACGAAAAGTTACTTTTGAGTTGGTCCTAAATGGTGCTGAGGTCTGAAAAAATACAAAGCGGCGGTCCTGATTTTGCTCCTGGAGTTCTGCCCTATCAAATCTTGGCCGATTTAGTGCGGCTAGGGATCATTGATGGAACCCTAAAACTGGAGTCGAATCAGCTACAACCTGCAAGCATTGACCTTCGTCTTGGTGATAAGGCTTGGCGGGTGAGGGCTAGTTTTCTTCCGGGCCCCAATCGTACTGTACGGAATAGGCTGATCGATTTTGGGCTTCACCAAATTGATCTGACCTCGGGTGGGCTTCTTGAAAGAGGGTCCGTTTACATAGTTCCTCTGATTGAAGAACTTGATTTGCCTGAGGGTCTCTCCGGGATAGCTAATCCCAAAAGTTCAACGGGGCGTCTTGATGTTTTTACCCGTCTCATTACAGATGGTGGGGCGGATTTCGATGTGGTGCCGTCAGGTTATAAAGGGCCACTGTATCTGGAGATTTTCCCCCGGACGTTCAGTATTATTGCTCGTGCTGGTATGCGCTTAAACCAGCTTAGAATTACTGGCCTCGGAGGGAAGGTCGAAGGGCCGGCGCTGGAGAGCCTCCTCCGCGATCAAGCAGTACTTGATAGGCCACTATCAGAGTCGGAAAGCCGGACCCTCTCTCGAGGTGTGCCATTGTCAGTCGATCTTGAGGGGATCAATGGCTCTAATCTGGTAGGCTACAGGGCTAAACTGCACTCCCCCCTCGTCGATTTAGATCGAATAAAATTTTACGACCCTTCCGAGTTTTGGGATCCTATATACCGAAATCCTAGTCGCAACTTAATTTTAGACCCTGAAGACTTTTATATTTTAGCTTCTCGTGAAGCAGTCTCCGTTCCTATTGATCATGCGGCAGAAATGGTTCCCTATGATGCCTTTACAGGTGAGTTTAGAGCCCACTATGCGGGGTTCTTCGATCCAGGATTCGGACATATTTCTGAGGGTGGAGATGGAACTCGTGCCGTGCTGGAAGTGCGATCGCATGGGGTGCCGTTTCTGATAGAACACGGTCAGCTCGTGGGACGCCTAAAATACGAAAGGCTTTCGGCCGTTCCAGACCTTCTCTACGGCGATGCCGCCGGTTCCTCATATCAGAAGCAGGGTCTGAAGCTCAGTAAACACTTCAAACCTTGGGCAAAAAACTTAACGGTCATGAGTTAATGGATACTATTTCTCTAATAGAAGAATTAGACAAAATTTCCGGTGCGACAGTATTGTGTGTGGGCGATGTAATGCTAGATCAGTTCGTCTATGGATCGATCGCCCGAATTTCACCTGAAGCTCCGGTCCCCGTTTTATCAGTCGAGAAAGAGAACTCCATGTTGGGTGGGGCTGGCAATGTTGCGAGGAACCTATCAGCCCTAGGTGCGCAGTGCCTTTTTTTCGGGGTCGTAGGTGGAGATCTTGAAGGTCAGAAGGTCCGGGGTCTATTGGACGAATTAAGCAATACCAAGGTGACCTTGTTAATAGATCAGTCTCGGCCCACCACAGTCAAACAAAGGTTTATAAGTTCTAATCAGCAAGTAATTCGAGTGGACCGAGAGATCACAGAGGTCATTGATGAGAAAATAGAGAATCAATTGCTCCAAGCAATATTTTCTGCCCTTCCTGATGCATCAGTCTTGGTTTTGTCTGACTACGACAAGGGAACCCTCTCAGTGGGGATGGTTTCAGAACTTATAAAGGCAGCAAAAACCAGCAATATTCCGGTGATTGTGGACCCCAAAGGGGAAGACTATAGCCGTTATGCAGGAGCGAGTTTGATCACACCGAATTCCGCTGAACTAAAAATCGCATCCCGAGCGAAAACTGAGAGTGATACGGAAGTTACATCGGCCGCAGAGTGTATTCGAAAAAAGTTTAAGCTCAATGATATCCTGGTGACCCGGAGTGCCAAGGGCATGACCCTAGTGGAATCCTCTGGCCCGACCCATTTTCCCGCGGCAGGAAAAGAAGTTTTTGACGTTTCGGGTGCAGGGGACACGGTCGTTGCGACTTTGGGGGCCGCCCTCGCTGGCGGCATATCTTTGAACGCTGCTGTGCGTTTGGCCAATGTGGCTGCCGGTGTTGTTGTAAGCAAATCTGGGACTGCGGTGGCATCCCAGGCAGATATCGTCAGCATCCTAAATTATGAGAAAACCCCCATCCCAAGTGAAGGGAAGCGAGTATCTCTCGCAGAGGCGGTGAATCAGATCCAAAGCTGGCGCATCAAGGGAGATAAAATTTGTTTCACAAATGGTTGCTTTGATTTGATCCATCCTGGTCACATTAGCATGCTCTCTCAATCAAGAAGAGCAGGTGATCGCCTCGTCGTTGGTCTGAATTCAGATGAGTCTGTCAAAAAACTCAAGGGAAAGAGCCGTCCAATCCAGAATGAGATATCGAGAGCCAGAATTTTAGCCGCGCTTTCGAGTGTTGACTTGGTCGTAATTTTTTCTGAAGACACCCCAATCGAGCTGATAAAATCGATAAAGCCTGAGGTTCTTACCAAAGGGGCGGATTACTCCATGAGTGAAGTAGTGGGATCCGCCTTTGTCGAGTCTTATGGCGGGGAAGTTAAGTTAATTGATATTGAAGATGGGCACAGCACCACCGCGACGGTGAATAAAATTTCTGAGTCTTAGCCAGATTAAATCCTACGATCTGTTAGGGATTGAAGCCTTTCCGCTGCAGTTAGAGCGAATTTTATTTGAAGTTTTTTCCTTCTTTGTCCTGTCATCATATGATCTCTCGGTTCCTGACGAATGACTGCCCCGTAGGGATCGGCGATGATCAATCCGTATTCTTTGGGAATAATGTCGGCGGGGAAATCAGCAGGAATCCCAAAATAGAATTTATCACAGTAGGGTAGGTAGTCGGGCCATTTTCGATCTGCTCTATAGTCTGCGAGAGAGACCTTTATTTCTATAATTGTAAAATTACCGGCTGGATCCAGTCCAATTATGTCTACTCGCCTCCGATTGGGAAGGCGGAATTCGACAAGGGATGCAATCCCCATGGTTGCAAGAAAACGACACACTCCTCGAGTTACTCCTGCTGTCATCTGAGACATTAGATGGATCTGCTTGCTGCGCTCTCCAGTGATTTCAGAGAGAGATTGCTTACCGTCGAACATCACAAACACTCGGGTAATGGTTTCAGATTAGGGATCTACCCCGTTATCTTGGAGATATCATATCACATAGGAACTAGATGTTCTATAAATGTTCCGAATTTAATTAATGGCGTGCGTATTCAATGCCAATGTGACGGATGTTTCATCAGAGCTGAGGGAGGTGTTACAATCTTATAGACAGTAAGACTTCTCCGCGAGAGAAGATGTTTCTTACCTTGAAAAAAAGAAATGCGCCTGGGCTAACGTGTAATCAAAAAAATGAGCTATGAAGAGAGGTACGATAGGGCTGCCGCGGCTTTTTCCGGCGGTGATTACGAAATCGCTTTGCAGCTTTATCAAGATATTTTGGCCTCTGATAAACAGGAGTCGACAGCTATTTGGGGGATAGCGGAGTGTTTTCATTCACTGGGCGAGATTAGTTTGGCGATAAATTGGTACCATCGGTTTTTGGAATTAGAACCTGATGAACCGGAGGCACTTCATATGCTGGCTGCTTTGGGCGAAGGTAGAACACCAGTGCGAGCTAGCGACGCTTACCTTAAAGCACATTTCGATCGATTTGCGGAAGACTTCGACAGTCAATTGATCGGGGAACTTGATTATAGGGTTCCGGAAATTCTAACAGCTACGCTAAAAGCCCATTTGGGTCCTGCCGGGGCTAGTTTAAAAATTCTAGATGCTGGTTGTGGTACCGGGCTATGCGGTTCCAAAATCAAGGAGTACGCATCGCGGCTTGATGGCGTCGATATTTCTGGTGAAATGCTAAAATTCGCGCGGCGCAGAAAAGTTTATGACAAGTTATTCAAGGATGAGTTGTGTCGTTATCTTCGGCGGAGCAAAACCCGCTATGACGTGATCCTTTCCGCCGACACCCTCTGCTATTTTGGCGATCTGGCCAGCCTTTTTAGTGCCGTCTGCCGGAACCTTACTGAGGAGGGATTGTTCATATTTTCCGTTGAGGCGGGAGACATTGAGTCGGACTATCTATTGACGCAATCGGGTCGATACAGTCACGGGAAGTCCTACATAAAAAAGATTGCAGACGACTTAAGGCTCACGGAAATCTCTATGGTTACCAGGACTTTACGCACAGAATACGGTGAACCCGTCAGGGGCGATATATGGGTACTTTCGAAATCCGACATTTGATTGGGTCCAGCCTCCGCTGCTAATCGAGTACTTCAAGACCGGCGGGACCACTTGCACGGTGAGATCCAGGCTTTTCCTTGAAAATTTTTTGCCCTCTGCTCGTGTGCACGTTTGGCCACGAAGGCAGTTCCGTTCCGAATAGATTATAGACCCCATCAGAAAACAGGCTTAGGCTTCTTTATCTCGTAGATTGTTAAATACCAATAAGTAGGAGGCACCCATGGCCAAGATCAAGCATATTGCAATTGTAACAATGGATCCCGAAAAGATGGCAAAATTTTATGCAGAGGTTTTTGAAATGGAAGTTGTGAGTAGATCACGCTCGGGAGCCACGTTTATGTCAGACGGTTACATCACCCTGGCTTTATTGCCGAATGGCGCGGTCGGCAAACCAAATGGGTTGAACCACTTTGGTTTTGAAATTGATGATCAGGATGAATATGCGCGTCGAATTAAGGCATTTGGTTTGAAAGGACCTGTCAAACGCCCTGATGATCGGCCTTATGCAGAGACCCGGGTTTGCGATCCAGAGGGCAACAACATTGACCTTTCAGTGAATGGTTTTGAAGTTATCCGTCCGGACAGGGTTGATTCAAAAATTGTAGAGATGGTTGACGCTTAGAAAGAGTTGAATTGCTTTCTTAAATAACGGTAAGTAATCCAGACTTCAGTGTTTTGAGACGCATACGTGCGGAATCGCATTAGTGCGTGATGGTCAAGATGGCGTCGAAAATTGCTGAACATGGGAGTAAGAATTCCCGAGTAGGGGATTATCACTCTGTATTTATTTATGTATTTCGAGTTTATGGTTTTGGTGGTTGAGTTAGGGATGGGTTTTGTTTTTAGGGGAATGAGATGACGAAGCTGAAGCTTGCGACGGAGAAGATGATTGCTGAGAAGGCGGATGGGATTGGTTGGATGACCTTTAACAATCCTGAGCGTCGGAACGCGATTGGATTTGCAATGCGTGAGGCCATTTTAGAGATCATCGACGATTTTGAGAATGACTCGGATGTCCGGGTCATTGTCATGAAGGGTGCGGGCGATAAGGCCTTTGTATCAGGCTCTGATATTTCTGAGTTTGCCCAGATTCGTTCGACGCCGGAACAGATCAAAGTTTACGACGCGATGTCGGCGCGTGTGAATGAAGCGTTCGACAATATTCAGAAACCCCTTATTGCAATGATCAGAGGCTTTTGCATGGGGGGTGGGCTTGGTACCGCCCTGCAAGCAGATCTTCGTATCGCAACCAGTGATTCCGTTTTTGGTGTACCGGCCGCTCGGCTTGGGCTTGGTTATCCCTATCGCAACATGAAACGTATTGTCGACTTGATTGGTCCATCGAGAACCAAGGAGGTTTTCTTTACCGCCAAACGCTATAACGCAGCAGAGGCGCTCTCCATGGGTCTTATTAACAATGTTGTGGAGCCTGAGGCTCTAGACGGTGCGGTAGCGGAGCTGGCAGCGACCATTGCTCAAAACGCACCGCTGACGGTTGCGATGGCAAAGGTCATTGTGGGCGAGGCTATGAAGGCTGAGAGTGAGAGAGATCTTGAAGCCTGTCAGGCGGCCGTCGATATCTGCATGAATTCTGAAGATTATAAGGAAGGCCGCACCGCCTTTATGGAAAAACGTAAACCAGAATTTAAAGGCCAATAACAATAAAACAATACATACTCACATCACCCCAATAAGAGTAAAATAATGACCATCACAATCTATGGGTTTCCTGCATCTTCAAACGTTCAAAAGCCCCTTTGGGTCTGTGGGGAAATTGGATTAAGTTTCACCTTTATTAAGAAGGGCGGACCCTTTGGCGGGCTCGATGATCCTGAATATTTGGAGTTAAACCCAAATGGTAGGGTTCCCACAGTAATTGATGGTGATTTGGTGGTGTGGGAGTCAGCCGCCTGCGCCCGTTATCTGGCAGCGCGCTATGGGGGAGGAACAATTTGGCCGGATGACCCTGCCATTCGAGCTGAGGGCGATAAATGGATGGATTGGCATTTGGGGACGTTGGGACCCGCCCTTAAGCCTGTTTACGATGCCCTGATACGCACAAGTCCAGATGAACGCAATGAGGATGCGTTAAAAATTGGGATTGAAAATTTGCGGAATACCATTTCAATTTTAGATGATGCTCTGAAGGGCCGTAAATATGTAGCAGGCGATAATTTTAGCTTTGGGGACATTTCTGTCGGGATTGGCGCTTACCGTTGGTACAATATTCCGATCGATAGACCGGAACTGCCACATTTGCGCGATTGGTATGAGAGATTGACTGAACGACCCGCCTACCAAAAACATATTATGCGGCCGTTATCCTGACTAAGACTCCCATAAATCGATGAAATCAGTGGCGACAATATCGTTGTAAGAAACCGGACCACCCTCTAGTAGACCGGCGCGATGTGCAAACCCGTTCATTCCGTCGATCAACTCTTCAGGAATGTTCGGATTGTAAAAGGGTAAATCGCGTTTAATTAGAGTTGCGATAAGCTTAGCTTCTTTTTCCGGAAATAATTTTAGGCCGACATGGGTCGCGAGCTCAGTATCTTCTTTTAGTGCCTTTTGAGTGTTAACTATTGCCCTGATCGCTGCTGCGGCTACTTCGGGATTCTCTCCTACCAGTTTTTGAGTGGTTACCAATGCCGGTTGCGTAAACCTAAACGCTTCGCTGGGTCCATCCCCTCGACGTACATCCAATATGACTTTTGCGATCCCATCTGTCACCGCTACCTCTGTTCCCATCCCATTGGCCCAGAACCCATCAATTATGCCTTCTCGTAGCCATTCAGCAGCCGCGACCCCGAAACTTGTACCTTCGGGAACTCCACCGGGAGGTAAACCAATTTCGATTTCATCCCGCTCTGGATCAATACCAGCCGCATTCAGAAGTTGGCGAAGACCAATATCGACGCCGGGTGCCGCACCTATCCTCAGGCCTCTAAGACCCTGTAAGTCGCCTTTCTCAATTGGGTTCTTTTTATCCACAACAAGAAACCAGTACATGCCTTGGCTGAGCGAGCAGAGGACCTTCGCACCTTGCCACCGCGGAAACGCCCAAAGCGGGGCATGTGCTGAGCCGGCTACAAATTCCGTCCTGCCGTCTCGGAGTGCCTGAAAACATTTGGGGACTGGGAATATTAGCTCATGGATCGCATCCAATCCCTCTTTTTTGAAAAAGCCAAGTTCGACGGCGGCTATTGCAGGAAAATAAGAGTTGGAGACCAGATCAGGCAGCGCGACACGTATTTGCATTTTTTATCCTTTTTTTAAGGCGGTATCGTTAATTTTAGTTCCTGGAGATTCCATGTGACGAAGGACTGTGCCACAAAACTGAAGTTTTAAAGGATGAGATTCTCTTCGTCCATCTGCTCACTCTTCCCATTGAGAATTATAAACCACCATCTGATCTTTGTCGGACCGGCGGAGCTGCGCATCATATTCAGTCCAAGCCTGCGTATTGGTTCTTGATCTTTTGAGATTCAGACTTTACCCGAGATAACTCACCCAAAACGCTCATGTTGCCATTTAAAAATCTACTTTGAATAAGCTGCGGCCTCCTCAGCGCAAAGTGTCCAGATCCTCATTATAGGGTTTTTATGGTCAAGGATTTCTCCGCCAATTCTCTCCATCTCCTCTTGAGTCATCGTCTCGTATCTGCCCATTGAAGCAGCGATCTGGGTTCTCTTGGCATTATCTTCTAAGATGAACACCCCGGCCGTCATCTCATAAATATCTGCGCCAGTCATTACAAATCCATGAGCCCGCATTAGTGCTGCCCGGTTTGTACCTAGAGTTTTAACCAGAGCTCGTCCTTTCTCGACATCACTTATAAGGTTTGGATCCGGGTGGATCGGGATTCCGTCATAAAAGATTGAAGCTAAAAAATACGTGGGAGCAAGATCATGTTCCGACATAGAGAAGCTTGTCGCATGGTGGCAATGAAAATGGGCAATGGAATTAACGTCAGGCCTCGCCTTAAATATTTCTGTGTGGATAGGGAGTTCCCCTGGAAGACGAACATCAGAACCTATTTGGTTTCCGTCTAAGTCCACCACCACAAAATCATCCGGGTTGCACGCAGAGGGTGTGCTATGAGGCGAGATTAATATTTTTTCAGGGTCGTCCATCCGAGCGCTGATATGTCCAAAGCCGTCCACCATGTTGCGGGAATTAAAAAAACGCCAGGCCGTGCTCAATAGCTCGGCCTTCTTTTTATCATTATTTGTCACTTCTCATCTCCCTTGTACTGATTGGTGTCGACATAGAAACCTGCGCCCTTTATCCCAGCGAAAGCAGCTTCATCATCCATTTCGTTGGTGTCACCGGTAATTCCTACCGCCCCAACGGTTTCGCCAAATTCATCCAAGATCAATTGAGCCCCGCCCTCCAGGAAAATGGGGCCGTCCGATAATGCTTCTAAGTTCTCCATAAATTTTGGTTTTTCCCAATATTTTTGGAGGACAAGTTTCGAAGACCTGCCCATTGCGAGTGCAGCAAATGCCTTGCCATAGGCAATCTCGAAACGCATTAAAGCAGCACCATCTTGTTTCTGAAAAGCTTTTACTCTTCCCCCAGCATCCAAAACGATTATCGCTAGTGGTTTCAAATTTTCTTTTGAGGCTTTTTCTATTGAGAGTTCAATAATCTTATTAGCCTCTTGTAAAGTAATCGATCTCATTTCTTTATGGCCTTGTTGGTTATAAGTTGAATCAAAAAACCATCGGGTTGATTTTTGACCGTCGATAAAGGCTCAGGAATCTCTCCCCGGATGGGCTGGATTGTCAAATTTCTCAATGGGCTTATCGACCTTCTGATTGCCTTTCCGGTCAAATACTGCGAGCCAGATTCCGGTTAACACAAACACTGCTCCCGTAAGATGGTACCATTCCAGTGACTCACCGAGAATTAGGATAGCGAGGCCTCCCGCGAATAAAGGGTAAAGATTACCAAAATAACCCGCATGTGCTGCACCGGCCCTCCAGGTTCCCTCATTCCACATGGTAGTTCCGCCTACCGAGGCTACAACTCCTGCATATGCGATCATCGATAAACTTGTTGAGTTGAAGGGCATCGGTTTATGTGTTGCCGACTCAAGGATGTAGAGCGGCGCCATAATGGCGACCCCTATGATCCCTAAAATTGTCATGAACGGCATAATAGGAATTGTGTTTGGTTTCCATCGCATTACGAAGGCCTGAATGGCCCAAAGTGAAACCGCAACCAACGCCCACCAATCGCCTTCCCTGACCTCAACATTTACTAGGACCTCTAAGTCACCTCTCAAGATAATAATGAAGGCTCCTAATATCGAAAATATAACCCCGAGCCATTGTCTGGCAGTTACTGGGGTTTTTAGGATGAACAAACAGAGCAAAAGGACCAGAACTGGCAGGATCGACTGAATAAGGCTGGCCTGAAGCGCGCTGGTCGTTTGCAATGAGATATAAAGCGTACAATTATAGGCCACTACCGAGATCAGCGCGAAACAGATGATAAAAGGTAAATTTGCTCGGATTTCAGGCCAAAGAAGCCACGTTTGTTTGCCAAAAAAAGGAATGAATACGCAGAGTGCTGTTACCCAGCGCCAAAAATTTAGAGCTAAGGGAGGGATGTCCGACTCTGCGGCTGCACGACCGATAACGGCATTGCCCGCCCAGCAGGTAATGGCCAATATTAAGAGGAGATAGCCACTCCAAACACGGGATTCACGTCCCCAATACATTGATTAAACCTCAATTATGCAGTCTTTCTCTAAGCGCTATCCTGGAGTGTTTTGCGAAGGGTAGATTTCTTGCCCTCCACAAATGATCGTTACTTTTCGGATCATATCGTAAAGAGTTCAGCTTAAATCCCCCGCCTGGACCCCGGTAAGATCTTGGACTGTGAGACGGCGCAGCATGCGACGTTCATCAGCAGGGAAATCGGTTCGCGCATGGACCGAACAACGATTGTCCCACATAAGCAAGTCTCCGATTTCCCAGATATGTTCATATACAAATTCTGGTCGGCTCTGATGCGAAAAGAGAAAGTCCAAGATTTCCGAGCTTTCCTGTGGCGGAAGGCCGATGAGCTCTTCGGTCATTAACTCACTGACAAAAAGAGCAGTGCGGCCGGTCTCAGGGTTTTTGCGCAGGACCGGGTGTTTCCAATGCGGGAACTCCTTTTTATCGTACCTGTCGGAGGCTCCCTTTGTTACAGTGCCGTAAGCATAAGCTTGAAGTCCCAATCGGCCGCGCAGCTTTTCTTTTATTTCTTCTGGGAGAGTTTCTGCCGCCTTGTAGCTGTTCGAAAACTTCGTATGTCCCCCCCAAGAGGGAATTTCGAGAGCGTATAGTATGGTGGCTTTGTCTGGGTGCTCGAAGTATGGGGTGTCTGAGTGAAACATCATCTCACCGTCGGGCAGAGAACCGATTGGACGGCCTTCACTGTCTCGGACATTGGTGACCAGCATGACATTTGGCCCTTGCTCCTCCTCCTCAGTGGGTCGGTCTTTCCGCGCTCCGCGTCGGCGGTTTCCAAGCTCCCCAAACCACTCGGCAAATCGTCTTTGGTCATCAATTGAGAGATTTTGTTTGCGGAACAAAATGACCTGATGCGCAAGCCAGGCCTGGTGGATCGCGCCCATGGTGTCTTCATCTTGTGTCTGACTAAGGTCGACGCCTAAAATCTCCGCACCAATGGCATCAGAGAGTGGCCTAATTCTTAAGTTTTCCATATCTTTATCCAAAACCTATTCCTCGAATTGATTTTTACCGAAATAATTGAACCTTCGCCGATTTTTATCAAAGTCGGGATGGGGTGGTGCAATCTCTTTACCGATATCTTGCAAATCAATCAGCTCAATACCGTTGCCCCATGGGTCTTGAAAATAGGCGTGCCGACCTGAGAAAGAATTATGGCGCTCAGTTTCATAGCGGACAAATTCTATCCCTTGGGATTCAACGAAATTGACAGCGTTATCAAAGTTTTCTCCTTGGACAAGGAAGGCATTGTGGATCAAGCAATGCCCTGGATTATTTGGACGTCGGTGGTAACCAATATCGGATAGCACAAAAAAATCATCTCCGACGGACATAAACGCTGAATAGGTCGCGCGCCTCCAAAATGTCGCACCAATGACTCTTGTATAGAACTCCACTGCTTCCTCAACATTGCCCACACTTATGGTAAAATGCAGAGTGCCGGACGGCTTAGGAGCCTGATCGGGGGCAGTTTCTAAGTGTTTTACTGTACTCTGATTCTGGAGAACAGCGGATTTAAATCCTGTCATTTTTGTATCTCCCATAGTCCTTAGAGCCTATTACGTCAATTTTTTATGAGCAAGGACGGACCTTTTCAAAATCGTTTTGCTTAGTCAGACTTACAGAGTTGTGGGAGTGAATACGGAGGAGGTGATGAATTTGGCAGAGGCAAAACTCTCTGGTGACAAGATTATCCAGGCAGTGAAGGACGGAGGAATAAATACCATTCTGTCAGTCCCAGATAGAACAACAGAGAAGGGTCTTCTCCGGCGCATCTCGGAAGATCCAATGCTCCGTAATGTCAGGGTTGCGAAAGAGGATGAAACCGTTGGCATCAGTGCTGGATTGTCCTATTCGGGAACACGGGCTCTGTGTCTTTTCCAATACACTGGTCTTCTCGACAGCTTGAATGCTATCAGAGCCATCGCGATGGAATATTCTATGCCCATTTGCATGATGGTGGGATTGCTTGGGAAGAAACCGGGTGTTCCGCCGACTGAGTCAGAAAATTATGGCATCCGAATTATCGAGCCAGTGCTGGATGCGATGGAAGTACCACATCTCTTGCTAGAGACTGATGCGGACTTGCCCTTGGTGTCCCCGGCGATCGAACGTGCTTATGAGACATCTACGCCCATTGCATTTCTGATAGGAAGGAGCCCCTCTTAATGGTTATGAAACGGGATGCGATGCTGCGTTGTTTGGCCAATCATGTGGACGATGAACAAATCGTAGTGGCAGCTTACAGTTCAGCCTTCGATTGGATTGCGCTCAGGCCAAGTCCCTTCAATTATATTTCTTCGGGGGCGATGGGTATGACCTCTTCGCATGCGCTTGGTTTCGCAATTGGCTGGCCAAACAGGAAAATTCTCTGTCTTGATGGAGACGGAAGCCTTCTAATGAATTTGGGGTCTTTGGTTACTATAGCGGAGGCTGCCCCGAAAAATCTTATTCACTGCGTCGCGGATAATGGCCTCTACGAGGCAAACGGGCCGCATCCAACTCCTGGGTCGGGAAAAACAGATTACGCTGCGATGGCTCAGGGGGCTGGTTATAAAGCGGTTTTCGAGTTTGATGATCTCGCAAATTTTGAGCAGCAAATTGGGGACGTGCTCTTGAACAGCGGGCCAGTTTTTGTATGGTTGAAGATAGAAAAGGGTGAGGATTTCCCCAAAGATTATAAATTAATGCATGGTCGGGAAATTCGGCAAAAATTTTCAGAGGCGATAAAAAAATTCTGAGAACGCGCTGATTGGGCATCTCACGGAAAGCCGGTGCTCCGTGAGAGTTAGGGTGGGTCTTTGGGTGTGAACCGGGCCTTAAGGTTTTTAGGGGGGATCAAAGGGAGAGAGTGGATACAGGACTGCGGGGAAGACGCGCGCTTGTGATGGGGTCAAGTGCCGGAATGGGAAATGGGGTTGCCAAGATACTTGCATCAGAGGGCGCCGATATCATTCTGACTGCGAGAAGAGCAGAAGTTTTGGAACGCGAGGCTAAATTCATTTCTGATACCAACGGAGTTCGGGTCCACTGGATACAATGCGATCTCGCCAAAGAGAGTGATTTGGATAGGCTTCTTGATTTTTCACAAGATCGTTTGGGTGGCATAGACATTCAATTCAACAATTGTGGAGGTCCACCAAGATTACTGCCATCAGAGGCGGATCTCGGCCTTTGGCGCGAATGGTTTGAGATTATTCTTCTGGCCGCAATGAAGGCGACTTCGGCGGCTTTACCCAATATGAAACAAAACCAGTGGGGCCGAGTGTTGTCCATGACCTCATCGAACATCTATATGGCAGCGACGGCGAACGTGTTGTCCAGTTCGCTCCGAATGGCTCTTGTTGGTTGGTCCAAGTCGCTTGCGAATGAAGTTGCCAAAGATGGGATTACCGTAAACTGTTTGGTCCCGGGGCGCATTGAGACTGAGAGGGTTCGAGAGGGCGATAAGTCTCGTGCAAAAAGGGCAGGTGTGACGCCCCAGAAAATACGCCAGCGCATGATCTCCGAAGCCCCTATGGGACGGGACGGGACAGTGGAGGAAATGGCGAATATTGTGCTTCTTTTATGCAGTCAGCAGTCGGGGTATATTACGGGGTCAGTCATTAGAGGTGATGGTGGGCGGATCCCGGTAACCCTGTGAGCCAGGTAGATTTATACTCTGCGAAAGTTTTTCAACCCGATGGCAAAATATTTTATGATAACCAGCAACCGCATTTGGAGAAATTGAGTCGATGTCTGAGATGGTTCAAAGCGCACTGGGAATAGATTGGAGATGCCGACATACTTGGAAACGGGCATCGGTTAATACGATGTGGTGTCTTTTGGGATGTACCATCGGTGATTTCGGTACAATTGCCTATTTTCAATTCTGGGGCCCGGATTGGCCCGTTTTTTGGATTATGGCGCTGGCTATCCTTAATGGGATCCTGACTTCTATCGCGTTGGAGACGATCATTTTGGCTCGCCAGATGGCATTAGGTCTTGCATTCAAGACGGCAATCGGGATGTCACTTGTGTCTATGGTGTCTATGGAGGCGGCAATGAATGTCACGGATGTAGCGCTAACCGGTGGGGCGATTCTGGTTTGGTGGGTTATTCCCTTTATGCTTCTGGCTGGTTTCGTAACTCCGCTGCCCTACAATTATTGGCGATTAAAGGCCCTCGGTAAGGCTTGCCATTAGGTATTTGTTATGCGGTTTAATTTAACCGCTTGAGAGTCGCTTTGAAGATCCGAGACTATGGGTAGAACCGGTCTATGCCCCGAGTTCTATTTTTTGTTTAGGTTTTAATCAGGGCTTACTTGAACGTTTAAGTGTTATGCCTTTAAACCGAATTACTCCGCAGCGGTGGCAACTTTCTCAGTTTTGTATTTCTCGCATAGGGTGCGCCATTTGTCTGCTCGAGTGCTTTGTGCCTTAAGGACTCCGTCAGGTACTATGGAAAAGGGAGGTCGTAATGGGCCGGGGTCAACATAGCCGGCGTGGCGAATGGCTATCTTTGCAGCCGTCTCGCGCCAAGACAGGTCCATTTTGCGATCGGAGAGAACGGGCTGAAGTTCAAAGTAAATCTCTTTGGCGCGCTCAGTATCATTATTTACCACGGCTTCATACAAAGAGAGCATCGGTTGCGGCCCCATCCAGGCATCGATTGACCAAAAGCCCTGAGCTCCGAGGCTATAGTATGGGTGGAACTGCATTTGGTTGCAGAACACAGCGATTTTTCCTGAGACGACCTCTTGGAGTTTGATGAACTCTAAGGTGTCTCGGTGACTATCTTTCATGCCGATGATATTTTGGTGTTCTACCAATTCGGCAAATGCCGTCACGGGAATCTTAACATTGTGAAGAACCGGGTTATGGTAAACCATGATACCAATTTCTGGAAAACGCGTTGCGACCTCCCGATAGAATTCAATAGTGTTCTCTATTGTTGCCGGGAAATAAAAAGGAACTCCCACGAGAACACCATAGGCTCCAATTTGGGCTGCGTATTCAATTCGTTTTAATGCTTCTCGTGAATTCAGTGCGGTGCAGCCAACGAAAATTGGCACTCTACCTGAAGATACGGAGACCGTTTCTCTGTTGATGGTTTTCCACTCTTCCCAGAGAAGTGTATGAAATTCACCAAAGCTGCCACAAGTTGATATCACACCAATTCCATCTTCAATGATGCGGTTAACGCCTGTAGTTAATCTGTCGATAGATATGGTATCGATGGCATCTAAAGAAGCGCCATCGTCCGTTGTAAATGCGGGCATCATTCCCATGACACCGGATAGGTCTGAAAAGCTTGGCATGGGACACCCCCCTGAGACTCTTAAGTAATCAATGATTAGGGGAGAGCCTAATGTGTGGGACTGTTTATTGACAAGGGGGCTTCCCGTGTATCCCTCAAAGCTTTAGCAACAACTTTATCCAAGAGGCCCCAGGAAGGGTTCACCACCGAAGGAGTCCCCATGAGGCTCCACTGCCTCGGGCCATTCTTCGGAAGTTTGAACCTTTCTGCCCGAAGGACGCGGTTTTCCGTCCCACCCAATTTGCTCCATGTAGTAGTAAAGCTGAAGTGCGTGCCCGTCTGGGTCAAGCGCAAACGCGCTGTAATCTATGCCGGGAAAAAGTTCGGGTGGAAGATGTATGATCTTCACCCCGTTTTCCTCAAGAAACTCTATTCCATTTCTCAATTGGTCGTAACCGGCCAGTTGTAAACCGAAAGACATACAAGCGGTATGTTCGCTCAGGCCTAGTTCGGAACGCAAGGCTTTCGGATACAGAGCCATGGAATGATGTTCTGTGTTTACTCGGAGGAAGACACAGCGATGCCCATTCCATGAAATCTCCTCTGTAACCGTCATGCCCAATCGGTTCTTGTAAAATCTGAGAGAGCTCTCTATGTCATCGACAAAGAGACGGACTGGACCAATCCGAACAATTTTAAATGGTCTTGGTAAAAGAATGCCCCCAACATCATATTTGGACTCGAGATCCCAGATGTGGCGCGTGCCAGATTTTAGGTCAGCACCCTCCGCAAGAGCTGCTTGGACCTCATCGTATTCGGAAATTTGAGGCAATTCAGGTGTTTGTTGAAATCCACGTTTCCGAAATATTGCAGGCTTTGAATGACCATCCCATCCGATTTGCTCGATGCCGTAGTAAAGCTCATTGATGTTTTCGTCGGGGTCGAACGGATAGACGTGCCAGTTAGAGCCAGGGGTATCTCTCCCTGAACGCCGAATTGGGTTTTCCATTCCCCGCAGCCACTCTTCTGCGCCTGTGACTTCGCGCAGGCTTCCGACCTGCCAGGTGATTTGGTTGACAGTGACGTCGGCTCGACCCGATCTGCCCCCCAGTTCATCCAATACTTTTTTAGGAAAGAGGACAAAAGAATGATGGTCAGATCCATGGCGCATAAAATACCCGACACCACTGCCCAATGTTTTTCTGACTTCCTCATCCTTGATGCGGGCTCCAAAGTCGATTGGATCAGCAATACTGAAACCCAGAAGATTGCCATAAAAATGAAGGCACTCTTCGACATCTTGAACGTTAAAACCGAAATGGCCGAGGCGTCGTATTTTGAAGGGGCGATCAAGTAAAACCCCTGAGACATTAAATTTCTGTTGTACGCTGCCTTCCATATGAACACCTCCTTTTTGGTGGTCCTTTACTTGGGTTGATCAACGGGTACCCATGTTTCCTTACCCTGTATGTGTATTTGTTTAAATCGACGATGAGAAGGGCACGAGCAAACAACACTTCCGTTTTGAAGCTGATTTAGGACGGTAACCTCGCCACAAATTACACATTCTATCGGGCATATCATTTTTTCTTCCAATTTATCTCTTCACCCTGAGAGCCGGTTGATATTTTCGGGAAAATGACCCGTATACCCCGTATTTGCTTTTACAAATAAAAAAAACCAGGGACCTTTGTATAGAACTAGTAAAATATTTCCACTGAAAGGCTTCGTTCATTGGGTCATTCGGTCAATTGCTCAAAATATTTGGTCTCAATCGGTTTTTATAGCGATTTCTAACGGGAGCGACCCGGTTTCATCGGGGGTTCAAGTCCTCTTACTTCTGACCGACAGTCATGTTACTTCTGACCGACAGTCATGACCGCATGAAGGTATCGACATCCGGATGTTAGAAGTTTCTTGTCATCCAGCGCGTTGCAGAAAACCTCCCATTTTTTCTTTTCTGCCTTTGGTATGTCTTCCCAAAAGTCGACCTGATCGAGCTCAAGGAAATCCAGAGCAAGGCTCTGAGCTCTCTCATACGCCTCAGATCTTAACTCTTCCTCGAGTTCTTCGAACCGCGCGAGAACATATCTTTTATCCATAGTTCACATCCTTAAAAGTAGTATGTGTTTGATAAAAATACTCGGACTTTATCTTATCGCGCTAGTCCCAACTGGGGTTTGGTGAAAAGGCGGCTGCGGGATCTCTGGTGTCATCAATTTTCGATAGCTTTTGTTACGTCTCGATATTTTTAGGCCTCTGCTTTTGGCGGTTCTCGCTATAAATTGTGTAGTAAGATCCCGCAAAGATTAGGATGGCACCCAGCCATGTCCATTCGCTGGGTAGCTCTGAAAATAACAACCAGGCGATTAAGACGCTAAAAGGCAAACGCAGGAAATTGAATGGTTGTACAACCCGCGCGTCCGCCGCACTTACCGCTCGGGCGTGAGACAACGCTGACAGGAGTTGGAGGGTAGCCAAAGCGAGGATCCATGGTAGGTCTTCCCAAGTAGGCGTTTTCCAAACGACGAGAGCGGGGAGTAAGGCCACAGGTAGTGCTAACCCGTGCCCATAAACCGTTATTTGAACTGGCGTATCAGTTTTGGAGATATATTTGATACAAATATTAACTGCGGCGTAGCTTGCGGCTGTGTAGAGGACGGCACCTGCGGCAAGGCTTATTGAGATGATTCCGGGCCTCAGAACTACCATAGCGCCGATAAACCCGAGGCCGCAGGCGAGCCAAGCCTGTCGTCCAGCTTTTTCGCCTAAAATAATTACGGCAAGGAGGACAGTGATTAGCGGAACAAGAAAAAGGAGTGTGTACACCTCGCCTAGGGGCATATTTGCGAACCCATAGAAAACGCAAACCATTCCTGAATAGGACAGTACAGTTCTGAGCATATAAAGTTTAAGACGGGATGTTTTTAGTGATCCGCCACGGCCCATTTTGATTATCCAAGGAGACAACAAGGTTGTCCCAATAAGGTTCCTTAGGAATACAAGCTGAAATATGGAATAATTTTCTGACAGTTCTCGGACGCAAGCAGCTGATAGTGCAACCAGTAAGGACGCCACTGACATCCAAAGTGCGGCTCTGACCGAGACGCGATCTGTTAGAAAGTCGGTTAACATTCTTGACCTCAAAAGCCGATTCTTGAAGACAACGTAAAAGAACCCGATTTATGTTGAGTTTTGATCGCGTCGCCCTGAGCTGCCTCTAGGTTACGGTGAGATGATCCCAATGTCTGCTCTAGGCGGGGATCCCCCTGCCACTTGACCATTCTATCTCCTTGATAGAGAGAAGGTATAGATGGCTTTCGGCCTAATCTTGCCAGGTTTAGGACTGCTTTTTTTATCGACGGTCATGCAGTCGAGGTAAAGAATTCAATTTGTTTTTGTTGATTTCTCCCCATCCCTGCGAGGGGCCCATCATCGCTCGAGGTCACCCCCATTTGCCCTTGACAACAGGAGTGACCTCGTCCGGTTCAGAACCTCCGGTCAGAATAGACTGGAATTAAGTTCTAAGCCGCTTTTACTTGAAGCTGGGTCCGAAGATAGGAAAGAACCGTATCCGCGTCTGAAACCTCAAATGGATCATCCGAGATATTATCGCCATATCCCGGCTCCACGAATATTTTTTCAATGGTGGAGTCGTTTACCACCATGGCATAACGCCAAGACCTCTGACCGAAGCCTAAATTGTCCTTATGGACAAGCATTCCCATTTTTCGTGTAAACTCGGCGTTACCATCTGGCAGAAGGAAAACATTCTTACAATCCTGAGATTTTCCCCACTGGTACATTACAAAGGCATCATTGACGGATAGGCAGATAACGGCATCAATGCCTGTTTTTATGAATTCATCGTGGAGTTCTTCATAGCGCGGCAAATGACTGGAGGAACAAGTGGGCGTAAAAGCTCCGGGAAGAGCAAAAAGAACGACCCGTTTCCCGGCAAAAACCTCTTCGCTTGAGAGGTTCTTCCACTCGAAGGGATTGTCGCTATCGATGTTTTCGTTTCGCACTCGGGTTTTGAAATTAGCCGATGGAACTTGAGTCGGTATGTAGCTCATTAGAGGTCTCCTTATCGATTGAGTAACTGACTTGTTGCGTCTAGACACCTTACTTAGTTCGCTATTTATGATAGTTAAAACAAAACGAATTATTTATATTAATCGATAAAACCGATTATTAAGGATCTCACATCATGGCTGATTTTCGCCGTTTGCCCACTCTAACCCAACTGCGACACCTTCTCAGTTTAGAAGAACACCGACATTTTGGTCGGGCAGCTGCGGCGTGCTTTGTCACACAATCAACATTAAGCGCCAGTATCAAGGAGCTCGAAGTGACACTGGGTCAGCAGATCATGGAACGGGGTAAGAGGCGCGTATTACCGACACCGATTGGGGAGGCTGTCATAGCCCGAGCGCGCAACATCATAAATGATACGGAAGATCTCGTTGATCTGGTCAAGGCCGATAGACTAGGACTCTCTGGCCCATTGCGTCTTGGGGTTATTCCGACAATCTCTCCCTTTTTATTGCCAAGGGTGCTCCCTGAGTTGAGGAAGACTTACCCCGATCTTAGACTCTACTTAGAGGAGGCTCAGACCGCTAGCCTTATCAGGTTATTGCGCCAGGGTGATTTGGATCTGATCCTCATGGCCTTTCCCTACGATTGCATTGGTCTCCATGTTTGGGAGTTCGCTCTCGACAGCCTTTGGGTTGTTTTGCCCGAGGGGCATCCTCTTACAAAACTGGAACGGGTTCAGACATCCGACGTGGTCGGAGAGGAGTTAATGTTACTCAGAGATGGGCATTGTCTTCGAGATCATGTCCTGTCGTCTTTTTCAAACCAGGACGTTAAGACCATCAGTTATGCGACCAGCCTTTCTACCCTGGTGCAAATGGTAGCGAATGGCCTTGGTATTACGCTACTCCCTAAAATGGCTCTGGATGGTGGTTTGCTCGCGGGAACAAGATTGCAGTCCCGTCCGCTCGACGGATCAGGTGGAGAAAGACGGATTGGAATTTGTTGGCGGCCGTCTTCCCCTCGGGCAAGTGACTTTCGCATCTTGGGCGGTTTTTTCAGAGACGAACTTGCTACGCCTATCCCAATTTAGATTTAAACGGAATCTTCAAAAAGGGATGCACGATCCGAGGCTGCAAATAAAAAAGCCCCCTCTCAAAAACAATGAATTTGTTTTCGTTCACTCTCGTCCAGACTTTTTTTTAGAGCTGTCAGGCAAGGCAGTGGACAATCTGAGAACAAATTCAATTCACATCATTTTTGGAGAGGAGCCCCAAATCTATAAGGCAACGCGCCAGACCTTCTGCCGTTTCAAAGAGGTGTGTTCGCCAACCACGTGCTTCTGCCGACACTATATTTTCTTCTCTATCGTCGGTGAACAAAAAGTCTTGACCCGAGAGACCACTGTCCTCTTCAACCAGTTTAAAGAAATTCGGGTTTGGTTTTATGATCCCCAGTCTTCCAGAAATATACGCACGATCAAAATCGCGTAAAGTCGGGTGCATTTTTAATGCGGTTTCAAATGTCTCTCTGCCGAAGTTTGAGAGCGCAAAAACAGGGATGCCTTTCTCAATTAATTTATCCTTCAGACGGATCGAGCCCGGTATAGGGTTTTGCACCATATCGCACCAATGGTTTCTCCAAATTTCAATTTCCGCCGACCAATGCGGAAATTGACCTAAGAGCCGATCAAGCATCAGATTAAAATTTTCTCCCTGATCAACCTCTTCATTGCCGTGCAGGATAGGTACAGCGGAAAAAAATGCTTTTCTTCTAGCCGGTCCGACTAATAAGTCATAAACCTCAAAAGGTTCCCATTTTATGAGAACGTTACCAATATCGAAAACCACAGCTTTGGGGGGGAGTTGAGTTTCTATAGTCATCTTGAAAGCTACGCGGCTTATGCCTAAATCCCTTTTCTCATAAAGATACAAATCTCAAAGCTAATCACAGTGCAAAACACCTTTTGCACTTGGACAGGCTATTTACATACTCTCCGAACTAAAACGCGCTGGTTAAGGCCTCTAATTAAAACAGGGTGTAAGGCCCTTCGATTATAATTTTTCTTGAGAGGAGGTCTCCAGAAGCCCTTTTCCAAGGCCCAGGTTATACTTCTCCATCCGATTTCTGGTCCAGTCAAATGCGAAATTTTCCCTTGGCACACAGATTGCAAATGGAATTGATGTCGAAGCTAATTCGATGTCTCCCTTACTTACTGAGCCCCCGAATGAAAGACTTCGGGGGTCCCCTTTTCTTCGACATTACGGGTTGGGATCTGCGGGATCATGGTCTCAACTCTCTCGGTTTCCGCTCTATTTTCCGTTTGTTCTTCCCTCTTCCGGAAAAAGAATCCCAACGCAGCCAATCCTTAAAAGTGACAATTTCGGGTAACCCGAGAATATCGATGCCCTCTCCTTTTTAATTGCACGAAAAGTGCTAATGTTTGAGTTGAGTTCCCCTCGGGTGGGAAACATTTGTTTGGTGGTGGACTCTGCTCGTGCGCTCTAGGGATTAATGAAACTAATTTGAAAGGGAAATCATGCGCAAGTTTTACGCCTATGCAGCGGTGTTGTCTGCAGGTCTGATAATGTCGCCGGTCGCGGTGGCTGATCAGGTTGCCGATTTTTACAAAAATAAACAGCTCAAGATCCTGATTGGCTATGGAGCTGGCGGGGGGTATGACACCGTCACGAGATTTTTTTCTAAGCATCTCTCAAAGCACCTGCCTGGGAACCCTACAATTGTCCCGCAAAACATGCCTGGCGCCGGATCAATGAAAGTGGCGAATTTTCTTTTCAACGCCGCACCAAAAAATGGAACGACGTTGGGGGTATTTGCAGCTTCGACGGCGTTGGAACCCCTCTTTGGCAACAAGAAGGCAAAATATGATCCTAGGAAATTTGCCTGGATAGGGTCTATGCATCAGGACACCGCGAGTCTTGGAATTTGGAAAGGCGGCGGCCAGAATATAAAGACCTTGGATGATATTTTCGAGTTGAAAAAGAAGGGCACGCTAAAAGAAATTATTTTTGGGTCAACGTCGCCGGCCGCGATCACAAGCCAACATCCCCTAGTTTTAAAGAACTATTTTGGGTTGCCGATCAAAATTATCTACGGCTACAAGGGGACCAAGGGGGTTAGCCTCGCAATGCAACGGGGAGAGGTTGCCGCGATGGGCGGTATGTTCGAATCATCCGTAAAAGGGGCATTTCGAGGGCTAATAAATACAGGTGACCTACAAGTCTTTGTTCAGTTTGGTCCTGATAAAGCTGTTCCATATTTCAAGGATGCGACCCGTTTCTATGAGCGTCTAAAATCTCCGGAAGATCGCCAAGTCATGGATGTCATCTTTCGCCAGACTCAGCTTGCCCGCCCTCTGGCAGCGCCACCGGGCACTCCGAAGGCGAGAGTGATGGCGCTGCGGAAAGCGATGCTTGATACAATTGCCGACCCGGCCCTTTTGGCAGATGCAAAAAAGGCAAGATTGGAATTCGCACCATTATCCGGTGATGAAACTCAGGCGTTGCTTGATAAATTCTATGCCACGCCGCCCGCTCTAATTAAGAAGGCGATGGCGCTGATCGGGCGCAAATAAACATTGTGAGGCCGCCGCCCAATCCTGAGATTGTGCGGCGGTTTTTTCAGATTTGACCCGAGATTTGGAAGGGTCTGGAGTTTAGTTGAAAGTACCGCGATTTTATCGCCGGGAGATAGGTGAGATATGGCTGGGGGTAGAAAGCTTCTATTGAAGCGGGTATCAGAAAAAGACAGGATTGCCCGCCTTACACTCAATCGTCCAGAGAAAAAGAATGCTCTGAATCAAGCCCTAATGGATGAGCTAATTTCTGCTCTGAAGAATATCCGCGATAACCGGGCGATACGCTGTATCGTCATTTCTGGAGCTGGAGATACCTTTTGCGCGGGCATGGATCTTCGTGAGCTTGGTAATAGGTACAAGGCAGCGCACCGATGGGACCAGGGAGATCTCCGTGAGATCTTGATGTTAATGCGGAGTTGTCCTCAAATCATAATTGCTGAGGTCCAAGGTTATTGTCTTGGCGGTGGAATGGTTCTGGTTAACGGGTGTGAGCTCGCTGTTGCCGCGAGTGATGCCCAAATTGGGATGCCAGAAATTATTAGGGGTAGTTATGGCGCGGTGGCCACCCCCACTCTGTTTCAGTCCGGTGTTCCTGCGAAGGTGGCCTTCCGAGTTTCTTTAACCGGAAGGAATCTCTCCGGAGATGAGGCTGAGAGACTTGGTTTGGTGTCTCATAGTGTCCCTCGAAAAATTTTGAAGGCGACAGTGAAAGATATTGCAGAAGATATCGCAAGCCGCCATCCGGCTGCCCTTGAGCACTCGAAATTATCTGCATACGCCTCTCTTGAATCCTCGTATGAGATGTCTCTTAGGACTGACGAATATATAAGTCATAGGCTCCGTCTTTACGCGGACCCAACTGGCCATGTTGATGGTTACCTGAAATCGCAAAAAGGTGGCGCAAATGCGCGATATGTTAAACCGGACGCAAAATAGTTGGCATTCTGATTAATAAATAGTGTTCCCCGAAAGTTACCCCCAATAAAAAAGCCGGCTGGGGCCGGCTTTTTCCGTGTTAAATCAACTCTTCTTTTTCTTTTTCTTCGCCTTTCGGCAATATTTGGCACTTGTATGGGTTGAACACTTAACCAAGCCTTTTCTACTCAGTGCACCGCGAGCCTTTGTGATTGCTGCTGCAGGGGCGTTAACGATTGAGTCCACTATTTCGGTCAGCTCTGCACCCGACGTTGGATTGACAGAGAGGCGTGCTTTTCGCATGGAAGCAAGGTATGCCGGGTCTTTCATTGTTGAGTTGAAAGCGGATTTTAACGCTGCGACCCGCGCTTTTGGAACGCCTTGGTTTGTAAATATAGGTGACCCTACCGCTACAACACCTGCAAAAATCTTGAGGACCTTTTTATCGTCTTCGTTTGAGACGAGAGTCTCTACCATTGGTATCTTCTCGAAGCCTGGTTCTGGCCTAAGTCCTATCTGTGCTAAGATTCTGAATTTTCCTTTTTGTAACCAGTCAGGATGTGAAGCTTGAATACTTTCAAATGTAAATCCTGCTCGACCCTGGACTTCACCACGCTCCATTGCAAGATCAATGGTATGCCCGGATTTATAGCCCTGGACAATTTTCATTTTTGTTTTCATCACTGTGTTGAATAAGTTGGGGAATATTACTGTTCCTGAACCAACCCCGGTTCCCCCAACAATTAGTTCCTTTGACTTCAGTTCTTCAAATTTATTAATCCCAGCGGTATGGAAGGCGCCCATAACCACATTGCTCACATTGGTTGAGCCAAGATAGTTAAATTTGGTCGCATCGTATTTTACACCTTTACCCCCGAGTGCTTGATGGAGGACATAAAATCTAACGAAGGCCCCAATATAGGTTCCGTCTTTAGGCGCTCTATTATACAGGAAATTGCTGGCACGGACGTGGCCTGCGCCAGGCATATTTATCGCTTTGAACGAGGGTTTTCCTGGAATGCGCTTTGTCATGTGATCCATGAGGATGCGAGCATTGAGATCGTTGGACCCACCAACACCGGTGCTTAGCAGCAACGTCATCGTTTTGTCTTTATAGAAATTCGCGACCTCGTCTGCCATAGCGGGCGCTATCATCATCAGTGTCGCGGCACCTAAAATTATCGAAGTGCTTCTTTTACTCATTACGCCCCCCCTTATCAGATTACCAGTTGTTTTATTTTAAAGGCTAGTTCCTAAGGAACACTATGTCACGCTGTCTTTTTAGATGATCGTTTTTGTTCGCTCGAAAACGAAACCGAAGTCTCTTGATGACAAGAACTGAAGATTGAGGATAATTAGAAGGCCTTTTGGGTTACTGAAAATAAAAATATCCGGGTGGGGGGTCTAAAAATTATGTTTGCTCAAATTAATCACATGGCGATTATCAGCAATCAATATCCGTTCTTGCAGAAGTATTATCAATCCGTTTTTGGTTTGAAGACGTCAGGCCGGAATGACTTTGAGAGTGCATCCGTGGTTAGCGATGGAAATCTTGGTCTCAATATTATTCCCTGCCGCGATGGGTACATCGGAGGCCTGGATCACTTCGGAATGGTCGTCGAGAGCATTGAGGCTGTGCAAGATAGAATGCGAGGGGCTTACGAAGGCGCAGGATGCGTAAAACGCCCAGCGATACGGCCTTTTGCTGCATATTCAGGTCACGATCCAGATGGTAATGTTTTTGATTTAGCTGAGAGAAATAGCAAAAACCTTCGTGATGTTTACAAGGAGGAAACAGAAACCACCAGTAACTGCAGTTTTGCTCGATTCGCGATCCGCACCCCAAACGCTGAGAAATGTGCGGAATTCTATGCTGAGGTTTTTGAGCTTCAACTAACTAATCGCAAGGAAGGTGACAAAAACTTTCACCTGACTGATGGCAAAATGACCTTATCTATTATGCCCTGGAGCGTTGATATATTTGCTGGAATGTCTGTGAAGAGGCCGGGCCCAGATCATATAGGGTTTAAGGTCAAGGATATGGCCGCATTCAAGGCTGAAGAAAAACGAATTGGGGAGAAAAATACCTTTTTGGCATCTCGAAAATTAGGTGGCAGCGAAGAGTCAGAAGTGCGGCGCCAACTTTTTGCAAGTAATGCCCTCGGGACTTACCAGACGGCAGACCCAGATGGCACGTGGATTGATATTATGGAAGAGTAAAACCCGATTTGTTGTTGGGACCTTAAGCGGGTTGCGAATTCTGAGCCTCATTTATCGCCTGCCAAACCCGCTCTGGGGTGGCAGGCATCTCGATATGTTTTACGCCTAAATCGGATAAAGCATTTACAACAGCATTAATAATAATGGCAAGAGAGGGAGTGGTTCCCCCCTCGCCCCCCGCTCTGATCCCGAGCTTGTTCGTCGTTGAAGGGACTTCACTGATGGCTGTCTTAAAAAATGGGACAGTATCGGCGCGGGGCATGGTGTAATCCATGAAAGAACCTGAGAGTAGTTGACCCGATTCATTATCATAATTGATCCACTCACCCATGGATTGGCCCAGACCCTGAACCGTAGCGCCATGGGCTTGGCCGTGCAGGATCATTGGATTTACTGCGCGGCCGACATCATCGACAGCGGCATATTTCACCAATTCGATGACGCCTGTTTCTTCATCAACCTCCACCTCGCAGACATGGGCGCCAAAGGGAAAGGCAGGAACCTTGATGGTTTGGTCACTCTCCGCTTCAATCGGGCCTCGCAGCCTTTCAGGCAGTGTGTCATCTTTTTCTGCGGCCTGGGCCACCGAAAAGAGATCGATACTGCGGTCGGTTCCAACAACAGAAAAGTTTCCATCGGAGAAATCAATATCTGCTTCAGCGGCTTCAAGAAGATGGGAAGCGATCTGCTTAGACTTTTCTACAATAATATCGCTCGCTTCACCCACGACGATTCCGGCAAGCCGCATGGAGCGGCCTGAATGCGAGCCGCCGCCGACTTTTACAATATCTGTGTCACCCTGGATGAGATTGACTTGGTCCAAATTTACTCCAAGCCACTCCGTCACAAGCTGTGCGAAGCTTGTTTCATGGCCTTGACCAGAGGATTGTGTTCCGATCACGACGTCAACGCGTCCCTGGCCTTCTGGGTCTCGTTTCGGGGGGACAATTGTTATTTCGGTTCTTTCCCTGGGGGCACCAGTCGATGTTTCCATGTAAGAGGCGAAACCCAGACCGCGCCGTTTCCCTCTTAAAGCAGATTCCTCTTTTCGAAATTGAAAAGTCTCGACCTCCCCAAGGTCTAGGGCCTTTTCCAAGACACCTGGGTAATCTCCGCTATCGTAAGTCATGCCGAGCCCATTTTCGTAGGGCATTTGATTTGGCTGGATTAGATTTCTCCGTCGTAACTCAATGGGATCAATGCCACTTTCAATCGCGGCTAATTCTACAAGTCTTTCGATGACGAAGTTTACCTCTGGCCGGCCGGCACTTCGGTAAGGGGCGGTGGAAGCCGTATTGGTTGTTACCGCTTGAGCTCTAAAAAAACAATTTGGTATTGCATAGGTGCCGTTATTGATCTCGACCCCCTTCGCGAGGGGCACAAAGGAGATCGTATGTGCACCAACGTTGCTGATGTTCCTTCCTCTGAGTCCAATAAACCTTCCCTCATTGTCCAAGGCCAGTTCTGCTTCTACTCTCAAGTCTCGACCCTGATGATCCGTTAAGAACGACTCGCTTCTCTCCGCAGTCCATTTGACAGGTCTCCCAATCTTCTTGGAGGCCCAAGCCACGAGCGCAAATTCAGGAAAGAAAGAATTCCGCGTTCCAAAATTACCGCCTACATCTTGTGCAACCACTCTTACCTTTTCTAAGTCTACACCGAGGACACCCGCGATCTCTCGTTTTTGGCGAACAGTCCCGCCACTTCCGGCGTAAACGGTATATCGATCAGTGTTAGAATCATAATCGCCAAGGGCTGCACGAGGTTCCATTGTTACGCCTGTGCAACGTTGGGCCCACGTTTTGAGTCGGACTGCGAATGTGGCACGCTCAAAGGCCGCGTCCGTTGCCCCTTTGTCTCCGATGTCAGCATCAACGCAGCAATTTGTTCCGAATTCTTCCCAAATCAAAGGTGCATCATCCTTCAATGCAGCCGCTGCGTCTGTAACAGATTCGAGCACCTCATATTGAACCTCGACCGCATCCGCGCCAATTTTGGCAGCTGACAAAGTTTCGGCGATTACCATGGCGACGGCCTCGCCTACAAAACGTGCCTTATCAATCGGAAGCACTCTATGCACAGAAATCCGATGCGGTGAGCCGTCTCGGTTTGCCAGTGAGATATCCGGTGGGCTTGAGGGGGCGACCTGATGGGGGATTGGATTAAGACCATCTGACTGAACATCCTCCCCCGTATAAATGGCGATGACGCCAGGCACGGCAAGCGCCTTGTCTTTGTCAAACCCACGGATATAGGCGTGTCCATGCGGGGAACGAACCATGGCGGCGAAAGTCTGGTTAGCCATGGTTGCATCATCGCTATATTTACCTTGACCAGTCAGCAACCTTAAGTCTTCCTTCCTCAAAACGGGATCCCCGATTTTTGGTTGCTCGATATTCCGTCCCCCGTCCATGTGACTAACTCCTTAACTTGCTTCAAATTGAATTGTGAGAGGCAGTTGCTCGATGTTCAACCCAGGCACAGACCATAAAATCAAAAGAACCTTAGGATGGGCTGGCCTTTATCACAGATCATTTCTTACCAGTCATAATACCGAAAAAGAAAAATAGATTGCTAAATCCCATTTAGAATAACTGATTATTCCCTCGTGTCTTGGGGTGCGGGGTGGTGCTGCAAATGTCATTGCAGGAAATCTTGGTCCAAGCCATCATCATCCCATAAAAGGAGAAAATTATGTCGGAAATCCCTAGTCTCAGTATAGATCATTTCGGAATTTATGTGATCGATCTTGATAAAATGGTAGAATTCTATGAGAGGGTCATGGGGTTTACTTTGACTGATAGAGGGTTGACCCCAAGCGGAACCGAAATGGCTTTCATGAGCCGTAGTCCGGACAAACACCATCAAATTGTTTTAGCCGGAGGACGCCCCAAAGATACGCCCTCTCAAATCAATCAGATATCTTTCCGTGTTGAAACTCTGTCGGATCTGAGAAATTTCAACTCCACGCTTCAGGAGGAGGGTAGTATTGATAGCCTGATACAAACGACTCATGGGGTATCGTGGTCTCTTTATTTCAATGATCCCGAGGGCAATAGAACCGAGATATTTGTTGAGACGCCATGGTATACGCCCGCACCGCGCGGTATGCCCCTGAACCTTGAACTGTCCGATCAAGAAATTTTCGATATGACTGAGAAGATGCTTTCTGCTCATCCCGAATTCAAAACTCGAGCGAATTGGCGTGAGAATGCAGCGGAACGCATGGGTCTCAAAGAAACCTCAAGCTTGGATTAAAGTTATGGGCGAAAGTGGTACGGCAAACGCTAATAGCAACCTGCGCTCCAAACGTGAAGAATATTATAAAAGAATTGGAGCTTATAATCTCTCCCCGCTTTGGGAGGTGAACCGACGCCTGGTTACACCAGAACCTATAATTGACTCCATTCCCTATCTTTGGGATTACGCCACCATCCGCCCTATGCTTCTTGAGAGTGGTGATTTGATTACCACCAAAGAGGCAAATCGTAGAGTTCTCATTCTTGAGAATCCAGGGCTAAATAATTCACATCGGATCCTCGAATCCATTTTTGCTGGCCTCCAGATGATTATGCCGGGGGAGATTGCGCCGGCGCATCGCCATTCGCCCGCCGCTCTAAGATTTATAATTGAGGGGTCGGGCGCTTACACGGCGGTCAGCGGCGAGAGGTCCTATATGGAACCAGGTGATTTTATTATTACTCCCGCATGGACCTGGCATGATCATGGCCATGATGGAGATGATCCGATGGTTTGGATGGATGGTTTGGATATTCCGATTGTAGCGGCCTTTGGGGGTCTTTTCTTCGAAACCTACCCAGAGGATACTGCGCCTGCTCGCGTGCCTCCCGGAGACTCGCAGGCGCGTTATGGCTACAATATGCGGCCGGTCGGTCAAACGTGGGATAAAAAAGAGTCGCCGATTTTCAGTTATCCATATGCTCGATCTCGCGAAGCTCTCGAGCAGTTGCGGAAGTCAGCAGAGTGGGACTCCTGTTGCGGTCTTATGATGGAGTATATCAACCCCATAACAGGTTGTAGTGCGATCCCCACTCTTTCAACCTTTTTACAGCTATTACCAAAGGGGTTTAAGGGCGACGTCTGGCGCACTACGGAGGCGCTGGTTTATTCCTGCATCGAGGGAAAGGGTCGTTGTTTTGTCAAAATGGGGGACGAAAACCTAACAATAGACTTCAAGGAACAAGACATCTTCTGCGTTCCATGTTGGATGCCTCATAAAATGGAGGCGGGAGACGGTGACTCGGTTTTATTCGTTTATTCGGATCGTGCGTCCCAAGATAAACTGGGGATATGGAGGGAATTAAAGGCGCGTACCTGACTCGGCTGCCGGTCTTGCCTCCGATTAAAGAAAGTTGACATCTATGAGCCGTCGACTCGAGAAAAACAGACCGAATTTTTTCATAATAAAGGAAGCCGCTGATGACAAAAAGAGCTCTCGAAGGGGTTAAGGTTCTGGAGTTCGCATCATATGTATCAGGACCTTATGCTGGAATGATGTTGGGAGATCTAGGCGCCGAAGTGATCAAAATTGAGAACCCAGAAGGCGGCGATCCGTTTCGCGGCTGGGGTGCAGCCGATTACTCTGCGACTTTTGGTTCGGTAAATCGAAATAAAAAGAGTCTGGTACTCGATCTTAAGTCGGAGCAGGGACGTCAGGCGGCCGCGGCTTTGGCCGCGGAAGCCGATGTTTTGATCGAAAATTTTCGCGTTGGTACGATGGATCGATTGGGTTTGGGCTATGACGTGCTGTCAGGAATAAACCCTCGCTTGATCTATTGTTCGGTGACGGCTTTTGGTCTCACCGGCCCATATTCTAATCGGCCGGGCTACGATACGGTCGGGCAGGCCATGGGGGGGCTTCTGTCAGTTCTTACGGATTTGGATAAGCCGGCCCCGATGGGGATATCGCTCAGCGATCACCTAACCGGAATCATGGCTGCCTATGGAATACTTGGGGCCATTTGTGCGCGGGAGAAAACCGGGGAAGGCCAATTGGTTGAAACATCTCTTCTGTCATCAACATTGGCCTTTCTTGGCGAAAATGCCGCTAGATACTTCGAAGAAGGAAATGTGCCCAAAAGGAAAACGCGAACCCAAACAGCTGCAGTATTTGCATTTGTTGCAGGAGATGAAAAACCTTTTGTTATTCACCTATCCTCACCCCCGAAATTCTGGGAGGGGCTTTGCCGTGTGGTCGGACACATCGAATGGATCGACGATCCTCGGTTTAAGACAAAGGCGGATAGGCGCAAGAACTACGACTCACTCGAAGGGTTGCTCAAGGAGATTTTTAAAAAGAAGCCACGGGACTATTGGCTGGAGAGGTTGATGGAGCAGGACGTACCTGTGGGTCCGATTTACTCCCTCGATGAGGTTCTTGCTGATCCGCAGGTGCAGCATCTGGATATGATCCAAGAAATTCCGCATCCTAAGGTCGGCTCTGTGAAACTCGTAGGTGGCGGTGTTCATTTATCAAAAACACCGACCCAAATTAACTCTCCTGCCCCTCTTCATGGACAACACTCGGAAGAGATTCTTGGGAGAATTGGATTTTTAAAGGATGGTGGTGGAGTGTGACTATCGGCAAAAGTAATCCAAATACTGCCCTCAGAGATCGGTGTGCCATAGTAGGCGCGGGGACGAGTCGGCTTGGCAAGGTTCCTGGTGTATCGGCCCAGGGGTTGCTGGAAGAGGCGATCACCAATGCTCTGGATGATGCAGGTTTAAAAACTCACGATGTGGATGGCCTTCTCGTCAGGGGCCCAGACGAAATTTACACATTCCATCAGGTTGTCGGTGAGCGATTGGGAATCGACGCGACCTTTTCCACTACCTTAACAAATGGCGGGGCAAGTCAAGTGATGGGAGTTGCATTGGCTGCAATGGCAATTGATGCAGGCTTGGCTAATACAGTGGTTGTTGGATATGGCCGAGATAACTGGTCGCGTGTCCATGCGAATAAGGAGACTCATTTGCGGGCTTCCGGAAGGCCTCAGCAAATGTATGGTGTCGAATTTGGACCAGAATTGGGCCTGTATGGTGCAGTCGCCGCTCATGGTTTCGGCGCGAGGCGGCATATGCATGAATACGGTACCACTCGCAGGCAATTTGGTGAAATTGCTGTGGCTTTTCGAGAACATGCGCTCAGAAATCCCAATGCCGTAATGAAAAAACCGTTGACCATCGAAGACTATCTCGGAGGTCGCATGATTGTGGATCCTTTCGGCCTCTACGATTGTTCATTGCAGACGGATGCAGCGGGGGCCGTAGTCGTTACATCAACTGATAGATCTAGAGATTTGAGGCAGAGGCCTGTACTGATCAAAGGGTTTGGAACGGGTAACAATCTCTCTGGGTGGCATAGTGGTCAAAACTTGACCCATACAGGTGCGATCGAGGCCGGGAGGACTGCCTATTCCATGGCAGGGCTTGGTCCCTCTGATATAGATTTTGCCCAGATTTATGATTGTTTCACCTACATGGTCCTGGTCCAGCTTGAAGATTATGGCTTTTGTAAAAAAGGTGAGGGCGGAGACTTCGTGCAATCGGGCGCTTTAACGATGGAGGGTCAGCTGCCTACGAATACCTCTGGTGGCCAATTGTCCGAGGCTCATGTTGAGGGGATGCTGCAGATTGTCGAGGGAGTCAGGCAATTACAAGGTAATTACCCGGATAACAGACAGGTCAAGGATGCCGAGATTGGACTGATTTCCGGGCATGGTGGAAACACAGTTTGCGAGTCTGCTTTGATTCTAGGGAAAAGTTAAAATGTCAGAATATTTAAAGCCTTTGCCTATACCTTCTCCAGAATCTCAGCCTTTTTGGGATGCGGCTCGAGAACATCGACTTTCTGTTCAACAGTGTCGAGAATGTGGTGAAAGTTGGTTTCCGCCCTCGACTTTGTGCTTACATTGTGGAAGCCGGGATTATCACTGGTTCGACGCCTCGGGCCGCGGGGTTGTGCATAGTTTTGTCATATATCATCGTCTCTACCATGAAGGTTGGGAGGGTGAAGTGCCTTATGTCGTGGCCTTGGTTGAGCTTGATGAGGGTCCTCGGCTTTACGCCAATTTGGTTGAAACAGAAGTTGATGAAGTTGCCTGTGATATGAAGGTCAGTGTGGTTTTCGATGACGTGACCGAGACATGTACAATTCCGAAATTTAGACCTGCCGAACCAAATTAGAGTGAGGCCCTTCTAGTTTCCGAAATGAGAATGCTCTTGCAGGTAGAGAAGTCTGCTATGGTGGCACCTGCCCCCAATGGGAAAGAAGAATGTCGGAAGTAGTTACATCTCCCAACAAGAGCTCAACATTTTTGATTGTTGCATCGTGTAAAGAAGGATCGTTGGCAGAAACACAATCTTCCGGAATTACTACGTAATAGCCTAAATTGAATGCATCGCGTAATGTAGAGTCCACGCATATATTGGTTGTCACTCCGGTAATAATTGTCGTTTTGATACTCCGTTCCCGTAAGACAGTATCCAGCTGTGTCCCACTGAAGGCGCTGTAACAATGCTTCTGAATGATCAAATCATGATCGTTCGGCATCATCCTATAAAGCTCTGAACCCCAAGTCCCCTCGTAGCATCTCGGCTCATTTCCAGCAGAACCTCCTTTGACGAGCATTGGTGGTGATAGGTAATGAGGATCATAGATTGCTTTAACCCAAACTATCGTTACCCCGGCGCCCCGAGCTGCATCAGCCAAATTCTGGTTGCGTTTTGCCAAGGCGGCGTTCATTCCGGGGTTTAGTCCAAATTTTTTACCAACATAACCGTCCTCGTGACAAAAATCATTTTGGATATCAATTAATAGCAATGCGCAATGTGCCGGGCTGACTCTATCAGAAAAATTATTCAGCAATTCTCCCATATCGATTTCCTTTAAAATTTTTCCAAAGATTGCCGCGTAAAAACTAGATTTTTATAAACCGGCTTTTCGAAGGCGGGGAATGACCTCATCGACGATCAGGGGGAGTTCGTTTACATAATTTACCAGTGAAAAGGCTATCCCAGACAAACCTGCCTGATGCATTCGGATAAATTTCTCAGCAACATCATCCGGAGACCCGATGACGGGGTAGCCGACATTCTTTGGCGGCAACTCTTTTATATAGGCGTCAAAATCGTCGGTATTATCACGGGTAATACCTTTAAGTTCTACAAGACCTTCGAGGGCCTCATAATCAGCAGCTTCTGACGTTAAATGTCTAAAATATTGTTCTGCTTCTTCTCTGGTTGGTCGGCAAACTACATGTCCTTGAGTGAAAACATTTGCCTCTCGGCCGAGCGCCCTGGCATCTGATTTAAATTTGGCGACAAAATCAGCAGACTTCTGAACATCTGCTTCTCGAAAGTTTGTAAAAAAAGCGTGACAATGCCTGAGGGCAAAAGCACGGCCGGTATCTGACTGACCCGCATTTATAATCAACGGGGACGTATCGGAGAATAACTGTGGTTTGGAAACAACCTTAGTTAACTTCAGGTATTGCTCTTCATAATCGAAAGGCCCCGTCTCATTCCACATTTTTTTTATAACTGAAATCCATTCCTCGGCGAACTCATATCGATCGCCGTGCTCCCGTTGGTTTATGCCCGACATTTGGAATTCCGGTTCATTCCACCCGACAACGATGTTTAGCCCGAAGCGTCCTCGCCCAACGTGGTCGGCTGTAACGATTTGTTTCGCTGCAACCATTGGATTGAATAGGGGTGCGTGTACTGTGCCAAAAACTGTTAATTTTTTTGTTTGAGCCAGGAGACCAGTCGCCCAGGTTATGGTCTCAAAGGAGGTGCCTTGGAAGTCGGTTTGTCCTCCGTAGCCTTTCCATCGACCGATTGGAAGAATGAAATCAATGCCTCCCGTATCGGCTATTTGCGCCATTTTTTGACAACTCTCCCAATCAGCTAGCCAGCGTTCAGGGAGGATATTAGCCGCGCGACCAGAAGAACAATTGGCACCGAAAAGGCCGAGTTTGAAGGGGTGTTTGTCATACATTTGATAACGGTCGTGTTTCATGGAGCGCCTTAATTTGTCGAAAAAAGCAACGATATGAGAGATTATATGTGAAAAACATCCTGGAGTGTAAGTGAGATGGCGTCAGTTACGCTTCATCCGGGCCTTGTTTCGTGCTGGGCTTTACTTTCGTATACCTGTACCTATGTTTTTGTGATCGGATATGTATCGGTCCGTCATTGTTCGCTTTATGAGGAATCCATCTATGCGTACTCAGGTCGGCATTATAGGTGCAGGTCCAGCAGGTTTGCTCTTGTCACACTTGCTTCACCTTCAGGGGATAGAGTCCGTTGTTCTGGAGTCCCGTTCTTACGACCATATCACGACTCGCATAAGGGCGGGTCTTATGGAGCAGAACACGGTGGACCTTTTGAATGCGGTCGGCCTTGCCGAGAACCTCAACAAGGTGGGGCTCCCCCATGATGGGGTGCAATTCACATTCGATGGGGTGCTGCGCCGAATTAATATGCAGGAGTTGATTGAACGTCGAGTCACCATTTATGGTCAGCAATTGATCGTCAAGGATATGGCTGATATCCGAGAACGAGCGGGGGGGACAATTCTGTACGAGGCCGAAGCCACTCAAATTTCGAACCTTGAGAGCAAACCGTCGATTACCTTTACCCATAATGGACAAGAACAGACTCTCCAGTGCGACTTTCTGGCCGGATGCGATGGTTTTCATGGCTTAAGTCGACCGTCTATTCCGAACAATTTGAGAAAAGATTTTGAGCGTATATATCCGTTCGGTTGGCTGGGCTTATTGATTGCCGCCGCACCGCCCTCCGAAGAGCTAGTGTACTGCCATAGTCCGACTGGTTTCGCTTTATTTTCGATGCGCAGCGAAGACGTCACTCGGGCATATTTGCAGGTGCGTCCAGATGACAGTCTTGAAAATTGGTCCGAGGATCGGATTTGGTCGGAATTGCGCCGCCGTTTGGGGCAGCACGAAGGCCTAAGGCTTGCCGAGGGACAAATTTTACAACAGGTAATCACACCGATGCGGTCTTGGGTGTCAGAGCCTATGCAATTTGGCAATTTGTATTTGGCAGGAGACTCCGCCCATATTGTTCCCCCGACTGGAGCGAAGGGAATGAACCTTGCGATAGCCGATGTTTGCGTATTATCTCGAGGTCTGATTGATTTTTATCAAAACAAGAGTCGGGGTTTCTTGAACTCATACAGCGAGACCTGTCTTAGACGTGTCTGGAGGGCAGAGCATTTCTCGTGGTGGATGACGACCATGCTTCATCTATTTTACGACGCAAATCCATTTGATCATAAAAGGCAAATTGCCGAACTGCATACAGTTTTCGATTCCGATGCCGGCTCCAGATTGGTTGCCGAGAACTACGCAGGTTTACCACTTGAACCGTGGCATCCCTGATTAGTCCAGTCCAGAGGTTGAATTGCCCTAGGTCAAGTCCGAAAAATCTGATCGATACAGCCCAAAGAAATTACTGTTTTCCCTAGCTCGTTTGTGGCTTCGTCTCGTCTAACTGTTTGGGAAGTGCGAAAGCGGCCAGGAGGATAGTAAAGGCTGCAAGTCCAAGGATGCGGAATAACGTGTCGAAGCCCCAATTGTTATATACGAAGCTGATCAAGGGCAATGTTGCAGCTAAAACTGTAAAGCTAACAACGTACCGCACCCCGTAAATGCGCGCCCGATATGGGCCTGCAGCGGTTTTCCCTATCATAAAATCATTTATCGGAATTTGGCCAAACGCTCCCAGCATGAAGCCGAATGCGATGAGAAGCGCGACTCCGTCGAAAAGTCCTGGCATCGCAGAAAAAAAGATCACCTGAACGGTAGCCACCGTCATATAGACACGCCGGGGTCCGAAACGATCGAGAACCTTGCCAACAATGAGTTGTGCAATAGATGCCACAGCAAAGACGATAAAGGCCACACTACCGATTATAGTGGCAAAATCGCCACTGGTTTCTAGTCCGATGGAATTGGTAAGGGTCAAAAAATCAACTGCAAGGCCCTGCAAGCGTTCCTCAAAAATTTTAGGTAATGCGAAGGTAGTTGACTGGAAAATGATTGATGACACAGCCGTGGTAAGAAAAACAATCGTGGAAATTCGGATAAGAAGTTTTTTATATTCCGTGGTGGGAGATGCTGATACCGAAGGGGCGTTATTGATTGTGTGGCGTTTCGATCCGATTTCCTCGTGACGCAAAATTAAATAGAGGACGCCCATAAGGATCGAAAACGTACCCGGAAGAATGAATGCCATGGGCCAGCCCGAATGATCAATCAGATAGCCGGTAATCAGCGCTGCTGCGGCAACCCCTAAATTACCCCAGACACCATTTACCGCGATCCTCACCCCTGTGTTAGCCCATTTCGTAGTGACGATGGCGAGTCCAACTGGATGATAAATTGCTGCGAATATTCCTATGAAAAAGAGGCCAATACCAATCTGAAAAGGATTTTCGGCGAAACCCGTTGCAATCGACGCTAAGCCGATCCCAATAAAGAAAACAGACATCATTCCGTCGCGGCTCCATTTGTCGGCGAGCCAACCGGCGGGAAGCGAGAAAAGACCAAAGGCGAGGAACCCTGGCGTGGCGTAGATCAAAAGTTCCGCATAAGAGACGCCCCACTCCTTGTATAAAACAAGGGCCGCGACACTGGCAAAAATTAGGGTGAAAAGATGGTCAATGAAATGTCCGATATTGAGAATTAGAAAATATAACCGGTCCTTGGTCATGTCTGCTGTCTTCTAGCTCACCCAGTGGTAATTCGTTACGAATATTAACCTGTATGCTTCCTAAATATCTATAAACCGCTTATCGAATAAGATCAGCGGCCTTATCAATTTCGCAGCGTCTCGAGGACCGGATATTTCTTTCTATTTCTTGTCTATGCATTCTCCCGATATCTGTCTCGCTGTCAGGATTTGGGTCGAGTTCAATTTTAATACGAGAGTGTTTAGATGATCTTCCACGACTTGGTATCCATTGGAAGCGGTGATCGTATACCACATGTACCCAGCATAGTTTCGAACAGATCAGGAATAAGATTAGTGATAGTTTCATCCTAGAACAGCTATTGGACCAACAGGTATAATAGTATCGCCTGCATTTGGCTAATAAGAGTAAGATTCCGCACCGAAGCTGGAAGGAGGTAGGCTCGAAATGTTGTCCACGGAGGAAAACGAGCTTCTGACACGGGTTGGAGCAGGAACGCCAATGGGTCAGCTGATGCGGCGCTACTGGATGCCTGCGTTACCGTCTGATCATATTTCTGCTCCTGGTTCGCCACCGGTGCGCGTTCAGTTGCTCGGGGAAAATCTTGTCGCTTTTCGTGACAGCGAGGGGTGTGTTGGATTGTTGGACGAGAAGTGCCCCCACCGGACAGCCTCATTGTACTTTGGGCGCAACGAAGAATGCGGGCTTCGCTGCGTCTATCATGGTTGGAAGTTTAACATTCATGGCGACTGTGTGGACCTGCCCAGTGAACCACCCGGCAGCACGCTTCAGCGAAAGGTGCGTGTCCGAAGTTATCCATGTCTAGAGCGAGGCGGACTCGTTTGGACCTACATGGGGCCGCTGGATTTGATGCCAGAATTTCCAGATCTTGAATGGACCCGCTTGCCGCCTTCTCAGAGGTATCAATCCCGCCAAATCATGGAATGTAATTGGCTACAGGGTATTGAAGGCGGGTTTGACTCCAGTCATCTCTCTTTCTTGCATGGTGGCGTGGCTGAGGGCGACATTACCATACGGCCCTGGCGTTACGAGGTGGTCTCGACGAAGTTTGGCTTTATCGCGGGTAGCGGTCGGCCTTTGGATGAAGAGAGAACCTTTTGGACCGCAAATATTATGGTTATGCCATTTCACAAGATCATCGCTTCCGCTCCCGTCGCCGCCCACGCATGGGTCCCCATGGATGATGAACATACTATGCAGTACTGCGTTACCTTTAGTCCTCACCGACCCTTTACCGACTCGGATCTTGCACGGGAAACCCGGTTTGACGGGATACACGCCGAACTGATCCCCGGAACTGACCGGCCCATGAGAAACCGAGGCAATGATTACTTGATCGATCGCAAATGGCAGGCGAGCGGAGAGTCATATACCGGTATCAAGGGACTTGGAACACAAGATAACGGCATACAAGAGTCTATGGGTTTTATTGCGGACCGGACAGTCGAGCACCTCGGGGTTACAGACACCGCAATTATCCAGTTGCGTCGGTTTTTATTGAGTGCGGTTCGAGATCATTGTTCCGGCGATGAGCCGCCGGGTCTCGACCCATCCATGTTGCAGATCCGTTCGTCGCGTTTTTATGCTAGGAGCACAGATGGTTTTGCAGATGTTATGGCCTCACATATTCGCCTCGATGCGCCTGCTGCTATGAGCTGAATTTAGTCGGGGCGATTGCTAAAGTCATAGCGTAAGGCCTAACGACTGCGTTTTTTTCTATGGGGGGTATATTCGTCAAAGAGGGGAGCAGACGATCCAACAGAACCTCGGAGCAACGGAATCTCTGAGGAGAAATTCAGCATCAATCTGTTAAAGATATTACAGGACAATAACGTTCTGATCTTTCAACAAGGCGTATGTCAACGAGAGCGCGGTCGTTGCGGAGGTTTTCGGATTATCCGGTGCCGGTAGCCCGCAGCATTCGACAGTCATACTCCCAAAAACACCCTCCGCTTCAATTCGACCGACATTATTGGGGGCGACAGCTGGATCAGCCACGAGCAGAATTTCGGTTTTCTCAAAACCGAGTCCAGCCAATGCGACAGTAGCCGCAAGATTGGCATTCTTTGGATAGAGCCTGGCGGCATCCTTTGCAGGGCCAGAAAATAGTACCGTGGGTTCCGAAATAGTCTCTAGATTAAAGGCTTCTTCAGCGGGAGTCCCCCGCCATGCGAGAGGTGGCTTGGTTGATGTGTAACGGACTCTCTCAAGGCCTCCCACGCGCAGGCTCCCCATTCCGTCAATCCCTGCAATGGCCCCCGAGGGTAAAATTATTTTAGCTCCCGATATTTCTGCTTCTGAAATCAAATCTTCACCTAGCCGTGCATTTGTAAAAGCCCCTGTGGAGATAATCATCAAATTGATGCCGGCATTCAGAATGGACCGGCCATACTCAGATACTGCACTTTGACCTGCGCATTCGACTACAATATCAGGATTACGCTCGATAATTTTGGTTATATCCGTAAACACGACGGTTCCGCGCGGGACATCTTTTTCAGTGGATACTCGTCTGTTCTCTCTGACGAGAACGGAGTCTAAAAGAATTCGTCCTTCCACATCATGCTCTGCCAACTTTTGGACCATTAATCTTGCGATCGCGCCATAACCTATTAGTGAAATTTTCTTCATAAAAATTCCTTATTCGGGTGTGGACAGCACCGAAACAATTTAACCCGAGCCAGTGATTAAATTTCTGCGGTTCTCTGAGCTTTATCCAAAATGTCTTGAGGCGTAGAAGTTACAATTTCTGCGTATTTAGGCACAAACGGTCCGCTATCGACCAAATCGACGAATTCTGGAGCCATTTTAATCATTTCTTTTCGGATATCTTTATGAATTTCTACGTCGTGCCATTCGCCAATTAGGTAGAAATGATCTGCATCATCGATATCACGACACAAAACGCCGTCCTTCACTTGAGCAGGGGACTTATGCATCGGATTTATATCTGAATAATCAAATTCATTGAATAATTGAATAAATTTCTCTCCGGTTCCCGGTTTCACGCGAAAATCATATATGTGAAAAAAATTACCTTTTGTGGCTAAGGGTTCCATGGCCATGAAAAAATGCTCTCTTAGTAGCTAGTTTTTGAGTCCAAACGGTATAGTGTAATGAATTTTGCGGCAATTATATTCAAAAATTCGGAATACTATGAGTAACCGTAAATATTATCTGAGCGAGATTTTTAGAGTTATCAGCTATCGGATCATCTGATTTTGGATCATCAAACGAACGCAAAACTAGTTTGGCCGTCGGAAGGCCTTAGTCATATACCAGACTGGGTATATACGTCAGAAGACATCTTTCAAAAGGAACGGACTAAGATTTTTCTGGGTGATTGCTGGAATTTTGTGGCACTTGAGGCTGAATTTCCGGAGCCGGCTCATACAAAAGATCTTATATCGGCGATATCCCTGTCATTGTTTCACGCGATCGAGAAGGGAAAATTAATGTTTTTGAGAACCGGTGTGCCCATAGAGGCGTAGAGTTTTGCAGGAAACTTAGAGGGAACGCGGAGCAATTTATATGTCCTTACCACCAATGGACCTATTCGCTGAATGGTGATTTAACAGCGGTTCCATTTCGCCGGGGAGAGAGAGGCAAAGGTGGGATGCCTCCCGATTTCAATATGGCGGAGCACCAGCCCAAAAAATTCAATGTTACCAACCGGCACGGAGTCATTTTTGCCTCCGCATCAGAAAATATCGAGCCCATCGAGGATTATCTTGGGCCGGAAACCTGCGAGCATTTTGATGCTGTGTTCAAAAAAGGTAAGTTGAAAATCTTGGGATATTACCGGAACCGATTAAATGGTAACTGGAAACTTTACCATGAGAACCTCAAGGATCCCTATCACGCAACCCTCCTCCATGTTTTTCTTGCCACTTTCAAGTTAATGGTCGCCGGGCAAAAATCTGCCATGATCGTCGATGCGACAGGTCGGCATGCCACTGCGGCCTCGGCTCGTGATGAAAATCTTGAGCTTGAGGAAGATATTGCAGATCAAATGAGAGGCGCATGGCGGGAGGATTTGAGTCTCGAGGACGCCAAATTTATGGACTATGTGGATGAATTTGATAGCCCATGGACTGTCACAATGCAGACAATTTGGCCCAATCTGATCGTACAGCGAGAGCTTAATACCCTTGGCATTCGTCACATTGTTCCCCGAGGACCTCATGCTTTGGACATGTATTGGACCATGTTCGGCTATGAGTCTGATGACGCAGAGATGCTAACCCACCGCCTGCGACAGGGCAATTTAATGGGCCCTTCAGGTTACCTTGGAGTAGATGACAATGAAGCTATTAAGTTTTTGCAGGAGGGTCTCCGCCGTTCTTTTTCAGATCAAGGTATTGTCAAGCTCGATCCAAATAATGAGGGGAGCACTGACACTTTAATTTCAGAAGCTTCCATACGAGCGATGTATCGGCACTATAGAATAACTATGGGGCTATAATGTCGGCCGGAACGAAAAACCTCGTCGATAGTCTAACAAACGACGAGAAGCGTGAATTTCGATTTTTGATCGAAGAGTTTAACACCGAGTATGCACGAATATTAGACGCTCAAGAAATAGAGGCATGGCCGAATTTCTTTGAGGACGATGCCACCTATACCGTTATTGCCCGAGAGAATTTTGATGAAGGTTTTCCTGTTTCACTTGTTTGGTGTGAAGGAAAAGCGATGATGCGTGATAGAGTCTCTGCGATTCGTTCAACAATGGTTTTTGCCCCTCGTTACTGGAGGCATTTTTCGTCCAATGTTTCAGTAATAGGACAGACTGAGGAAAACTATATTATCTCAGAATCTAATTATGTGGTTTTGGAAACGTTAATGGAAGACACCACGCGAATTTTCCAAACTGGCGTCTACAAAGATCAGTTCTTAGAGAGTAATGGTCGACTTTCACTGAAATCAAGGCAATGCGTTTACGATAGTCTCCTTATCCCAAATGACATGGTTTTTCCTGTCTAATAAGGGAATTTCCGTCAAACCTAAGATATCCAATGCTCAAAGCATAGGGTAGTCGATATATCCCTTCGCACTTCCATTAAGAAAGGTCGACTTGTCACCCTGAGCGAGGGGAGAGTTATTTTGGAAACGTGCTACTAGATCTGGGTTGGAGATATACAATGTTGCGAATGCCACCATGTCGGCTCTGGCGTCGTTTATGATTTGCTCGGCGCTTTCGCGCGTATAGCCCCCGCAAACGATGTGAAGACCAACCCCCTAGTTGATCCGTGATCTCTACGGGACATTCAACAGCCCTAAGCCGATCTCTGAAGCTATGTCGGAAGGAATGGATAACACAGCCTTTGGGGACACGAGGCTTGAGCCATTTGTTGAGAGCCGCACTGGCTGAGTTAGACTTGGTTCCACTGCCTGAACAGTATTTATTAAAAGCAAAGTATTGTGCGTTATCTTTGACTCGTCTAGCAGCCCACAATGCAGCTCCTACAAGGGGAACAAGTCGTTCACTGCTCTCTGTCTTTAAGCGTCTCCAAGGATGGGGCTGGATAATTACATGGGGGTGGGGATCATCTAAGACGATATCCGATACCAGAATACCAGTTGCTTCAGAGAGCCTCAGCCCCGTATCACTGATAAGAGCAATCAACCAACGTGCCTGATCATCTGTCTTCTTACACTCTGCTTGTATCTCTTTTATTGCATCAAGTGGAATAGGCTGTCTTGCTGTGGGTCTAGCCGTTGGCAGAACAACTTTCGCAAAGGCATTGCTCCCCTCCAGCCCATGTTCTGCGAAAGAAAGATTAACTATCGATCGGATTGTCGCGAAGTTACGCCTTACAGAACTTACAGAGAGGCCTCTCTGTAAGAAAACATCACGAAGCTTTCCCGCATCTTTGGATGTGTACTGCTCAACGGGCTTATCCCCTATGACTGAGATTAGATAATCTCTGTTTCTCTTTGCAGTACGAGTGAAAACCTCGTCTTTATCGTGAGCCTTTAATTGTAGATAAAACTCTACTGCCTCGGAGAACCTCGGCCCCTCCGCTTGCTCTCCATTTAGATAACCCAAATGATATGCAGGTGTTCCTAAGCCCAACTGTGTAAGCCGCAACTCAAACCAATGATCATCAAGTCGTCTGGCAAGCATCTGACTTTGGGCCAATGCTTTACGTAAGTGGCGTGTTCTCAGTGCGATCATGATCCGTGACTTTCGATAGTGATCAAGCAGTGTCTTCGGAACACGTCGTGAGAAGTAATAAAACCCACGTTTGCGATACAGGTGGTGGTTAAATTGGTCTACCATACGACCTACCCTATTTAGCAGTGAAACAACCAACTGTTTGAAATAAGGTGATAAATCATAGGTGTTT
>JAYQSM010000007.1:0-4372 GCA_038146885.1 Rhodospirillaceae bacterium | reverse complement strand
GAGACGATCATCGGATCGATCGAGACCGTGAAAAAATTTTCGGAGCAATTTCAATTAAAAGCCCCAGAAAAATGCAGGATAAACCGACTAACGTGCTTAATAGTTCAGGAAAAATGATAAAAGCAGACCCGAACCCGAGAGATAATCTGTTTAAGTAGCGCAGACCCCGCGATTGCCTCTCGATGGTTTGAACTGAGGTGAGGCGAAAGATCTCAAAGGCAAGGCCTGCGGCAAAGAGGGCTGCGAGAGCTCTAACAACATCTAAAATAATCTCTAATGGACTCCCAATGAGCAATAATCCTGGGTTATAAGCGAACATAAAGGGAATGATTTGCCCCGCTAGCGCCAGTCGGAATGCTAAAATGCCTGTCCGCATCATCTTAGCCCCAGAAATACTCGCTGCGGCAAAAGCTGCGAAACAGACCGGCGGCGTAACCATCGACATCATGCCAAAATACATAATGAACAAATGGGCTCCGGCTACCGAAATTCCCATGTCTACGAGACCAGGGGCAACCAGAATGGCAAGAGTCAAATAAATTATTTGAGTTGGAAGTCCTAATCCCATAATGAGGCATGTGATAGCAGACAAAAGAAGGGCAACTATCGCGATACCCGATGAGACATCGATAATTATCGTGCTTATCTTAAGTCCTAAGCCAGTTAACGAAACCACACCAATGACGATCCCGGCGCATGCTGAAGCCGTAAATAAGGATATTGAATTATCGATACCTTCTCGGATCGCTCCGATGAGGTTTTGCACTGTCACAAGAGGCCGCATAGCGGGCGTTAGAGCCGCGCATAGAACGGTGACGATAATACTTAACAGCACTGACTCAGCGAGATTATGGTCTAACATGATCAATGTCGTAACGAAGAGGATAGGGATTACTCCGGTCCCTCTCTCCCTCAATACCTGCCACATTCGCGGAAGACTCTCGGCAGCCGCCCCCTTAAGGCCAAGCCGAATGGCTTCGAAATGCACCGCCAACCAAACCGTTCCAAAATAGAGGATCGCTGGTATAAGAGCATGCAAAATAATTTGAGAGTAGGGAATTCGAGCAAATTCAGACATCAAAAATGCTGCTGCGCCCATGATGGGGGGCATGATTTGCCCTCCGGTACTTGCAGACGCTTCGACGGCACCCGCAAATTCCGCCGTATATCCCTCTCTTTGCATCATCGGAATTGTGATAACTCCAGTCGAAACAACATTCGCAACCGCACTCCCTGAGACAGTTCCCATAAGAGAACTTGCAACGACCGCGACTTTAGCGCTTCCACCTCTCTTATTCCCGGCAATCGCTTTAGCGAAATCAATGAAAAACTCAGTGACCCCAAACCGTTTTAAAAACGCGCCAAATATAATGAATAAAAAGATGTAATCGATCATCACCTTTATAGCGGGGCCGAGAATGCCATCCAAAGAAAGATACTGACCAGTCAGAACTCGTTCCAATCCAAACGGAGATGCTTTTAGAAGCCCAGGCATATAGGGGCCATACAGAAGCGGGTACAGGAGGAATACAACGGATAAAATTGGTAGAGCCCATCCTGCCGTGCGACGGGTACTCTCAAGGATTACCACAACAGCCGTGCCAGCGACTAACAAATCTAATTGGGTGACAGCTCCGGCACGATTAAAGACATTCTCGAAATCGAACGCGATGTAACCAGCCACACAAACCCCAACGGCAGCTGCTAGCAAGTCCGCGAATATACCGAGGGTGCCTCTGGGTTTCTTTCCTGGTGCAAAGAAAGCGAGGCTGTAAAGTAAAGTAAAGCCTAAAAAAACTGCCCTAATCTCTGCATCATCGAAATTCCATGTAAGAACGGTCCAAACCCCAAATATAAAGATCGACACAGCGAGGACACCGCGGACCCTATCGCAGAACTCAACAATCTTGCTATTGCTTATGTTCTCTTTTGTCTCACTCATCGCTGCTAGACTTTATCATAGCGAATTGATTTCTGGAGATTCAAACACCAAAAAATCCCCCCCTGCCCGACTATTATTAAGCCAGACAGGGAGGTTTTATGACTATTTTAGAATTCCGGCCTCTTTGTAGGCTTTCATTGCTCCTGGGTGCAGAGGGGCACCAATTTCAAGAGCCTTAACACCGGCTGTTTTTACCTTTGCATGTATATCTGCCACCGTTGAAAATTGTGGCATCTTTTTCGCAAAAGTTTTGTAATTCTCGATTATGGTCTTCGCATAAAGATAAGCGATGTCATTCGATAGGCTTTTGTGAGCATACCACGCATTGACGTCGGCAATCGCTGGAATATCTCTTGGCTGTCCTTTGAAAGCACCCTTTTTCAGAGTCATTTCCCCGTAAACCGGCAAAGCCAGAATCTTTGATTTTGCCGATCCAAGCTCAACTCCTCGGACCCGTGACAGCTCACTCAACTCAGTCAAAGCGGGATTGGGAACGCAGCATTGGAATTGGGCTTCCGCTTTTCCATCTTTAACAGCTCGTGCCCCAGGCCGAAACGATAGATAGATCGGCTTGATATCCTTAAAACTCAATCCAGCAGCTCCAAGAATCAAGCGAGTATGGTTTTCCATACCACTACCGCGAGCGCCTACAGCCACCCGTTTCCCTTTGAGATCATCAATTGTTTTAATCTTTGAGCCTGCCGGCGTTACAAAAAAAAGCGGCCACTGGCCCAACGGGGCAACGGTGTAGATATCGTGTTTTTGCTTGTAAGGCTTTTCACCATTGCGAGCCTTAACGGACCACACCATATCTGTTGCGCCTATTTGGACAGTACCCTTGGTCAATAAACGCATATTTTCTGGCCCTCCAGAGGAGGACTCCGCCGTTGCAGATTTGACTTTGCCGCTTCGATAAAGTGCATCCGCAACAACGGCCGCCATATTATAGTAGGCTCCCCCTTGTCGGCCGGTAGAGATACGAATATCAGGCTTAGAAGCCGCCAGTGCCGCGCCCGAAGTAATAATCATTGCTGCAGACGCTACTCCGGCAAACGCCGTACAAATTTGAACTTTTTTTTCCATTTTCTTTGCCTCCCTTGGCAAGTCATTTGTGATCAAATCCACGTTTGTTATTTTTATCGCAGATACAAAAAACGGTATGACCAAAAAGGTTCAATCGCAAGATCTTCAATGTCATCGCAACTAAAGAAAATTTCGGGTTCAAATGGAATGCAGAAAGTAACTCTAACAACCTGAAGCCTAGCTCTTATTCGGGCTAGACGCTTTATTGACAGAACTTCCCGCCGACTCCTAAGCTAGAGAGCTCTTTTATGAAAAGGACCCGATGGCCAAAGAACAGAGCTTTCTCCGTAATTCCTGGTATGTAGCCGCGTTATCAAGTGAGGTCTCAACTAAACCTCTCGCCCGAACGATTACAGGGGAACCGATTGTTCTCTTCAGGAACACCAAAAACGAGGTCGTTGCTCTCGAGGATCGCTGCGCCCATAGACAAGCTCCTCTCTCGCTCGGAGAAGTAGTGGGAGATGCAATTCAATGCGGGTATCACGGCTTTACGTTTTCTTCATCAGGTGAATGTATTCGCGTTCCAAGCCAAGAGAGAATTCCGCCAAATGCCTGCATCCACAGTTATCCGATAATCGAGAAACAAGGGTTTATCCATATCTGGACTGGAAATCCGGGGCTCGAAAACAGCTATCAGCCCTATAATTTCCCATTTGCCCAACAGGAGAACATGAACTCCCGCTATATCAGTCTAAAGGGGGCTTTCGATTATCGCTTGCTTATCGATAACCTAATGGACTTAACACATCTAGGTTTTACACATCGCAAGACCATCGGCAGCGAGGGCGTCGCAGAAAATGGGAAAACCAAAACAGAACGACGTCAAAACGGTATCCGAATAGTCCGTTTTATGGAAGACATCGAACCTGCGCCCACACATATCGAGGTAACAGGTTATAGCGGCAGAGTCGATCGCTGGCAGATCATTGATTTTTCACCTCCCTGCCACGTGGAACTTCATATTGGCAATGCTAAGACAGGTACCGGGGGCATCGGGGCTGCCGCAGAGAACCGCTTGATCGATCGCCGGACCTTGCACGTTGCAACACCTGAAACTGAAACCTCAACACATTATTTTTGGGTGAGCAGCTATTCCGCTGACTCAATGACAACCGCTCAAGAAGATATGATTTATCAGCGCACGTTGGAGGTTCTCGATGAAGATATCAAGATGATCGAGGCACAACAATTACGGCTCGACCCCTCGAGGGCCTTCGTTGATGTCAACGAAGATTCGGGGCAACTCCAAACACGCCAACTCATCTCGCGCTTGATACAGGAAGAAAATACTCCAGAGAAATCGGATTAGATAAATAAGCGGTCAAACAATGACGTCTATTTTATCTA
>JAYQSM010000006.1:0-204454 GCA_038146885.1 Rhodospirillaceae bacterium | reverse complement strand
AAGGTTCAAATAAATGAAAAAAATAATGTGGTCATCGGTCTGCGCCGTTGTTTTTTGCGCAATGTATATAGCTGTTTCGGCATCTGAGTCATATGCACAAAGTGGATCACGTCTTTGTGGCTGGAAGACGAAATCTGTAAAAACCAAAATCGGCAACATAGAAATGGCAAATTTTCATATTGCTATTGTCTATGAGGCAAGAACAGCGGAAGCTGCCTACACTACAAAATGTGATGGAGCTATTTCTACAATAGAAAAACAGCTTCCTAACACTATGAACGTTTTAGCAGGTAATAAAACGGTAACGCTATTGCTGGAATGGGAAAAGGTTCGTAAGAAAACTTGCGAGTCAGTGGGAGTAAAATTCCAAGGGCAGGGTGTTCCCAAAGATATTTGCGATAAAATGGCGGCAAATAACGCTTATCAATGGATCAAAACATCGCCAACCAAGGCTGCTGTATCAAAGAAGATGTAACTGGTCAGATTTTCAAAAGGCTGTTCGGCCACCTATTACTGCTCCGGATTTACTCGACCGGCATTGGGTGTAAGGTGTCTTTAAGGAAAAACAGGGGGACATCATGAAAACACTTTTCATTGCCGCATTGGTTGGCCTACTAGTCGTACCCGTCGTGGGAAATGCCAATCAGCATAACAGAACTCGAAGCATGGACTGGGACCAGATTCGGTCTTATCAGCAATTGAATAAAATGCATCAATTGTTCGTGGACAGGTTTACAAAGGCTGTGAAAGACATCCGCGACGTGGAAAACGGGTTCAAGGCCCACGCAAAAAACGCCCCTGACAAAATCCAGAGAGACCATTTGTTGGCAATGGCGGCAGGTTATGAAAAACGACGGAAACAACTTCAAAAAGATATTGCGGTCGCCAAACGGAAAATTAGGGACAACCAGCGAAAAATTTGCGGTCTGTATAATGCGAATGAGAGGCTGAAACACCGAGCGTGCCATGTTTCCCAAAGGAGAATAGATAAGCCCCAAGGTAACAACAATCGTCGCAGAGATGGAATGCTGTGACCGGGTGGACGTAATACAACATATTGATTTACACCGATTGTTACCACAATATCTTGCGTCCGACGGCGAAAATTGCTATAATTATTAAAATGGTCGAGTTGTCGATTAGTTTCCCTCTCTAATCAAAACTCCCATTTTACCTTGAAAAGACCCGCAACGGCTGCCACCGCCTGAGCGGGTCTTTTCATTTCAGCTTTCAAGGAATGGGAATGGCGCAGGGATTACTCACGCAAGAGGACGGATATCTGTATGGGAAGGATGCGCTGATGCAGCCTGTGCTTGATGCCTACGCCAGAACCGGCAGAACACCGTCTCCCAGTGATGCGGCAAGGCTTGGTCTTCTGGGATACATCGCACCAGTGCGATCACCGTACCTCGATGTCGATGAGACCAGTGATGATATTCGCTTTGAGGCTGCGGTGCCGGAATTCGTGAAGGATGCCTACGGCGCTGTTATGTCACCGATGGATGTGGCAACCGGTAAAGTTTCACCGGAAGAGGGTGCCAATCGAGCCTTAAATCTGATTGCAGTGGGTGGTTTGATGTCGCCAAAACCCTCCGGTTCATTGGGGGTTTTTGGAGGGCGTGGAAGCATCAAATCAACACAGGAAAATGACCGCTCGGTGAGCAATTGGACTGGCCTCAATGATAGGAAAATGGAAGGATTCCGGATGGTTCTGTTAACTCAAAAGGATGTAGCGAAGCAACTTGGTATTGCGCCGGCCAGGGTCCAAAACCTGACCCAGAGAGGCGTACTCGGATATCTCGATATTCCGGGTCTAAACAAACCAAAATACACACAAGCTCACATTGATAGTTTTATAGAGAGGGTCTCCAAATGCCACGCAAACGACAACCGAGAAAAGGACGAAAACCTCGCCTCCCAGACAATATGCACTGGCGAAATAACTCGCCATACAGTTACGGAGCATTCCAAATCAACGGGCAACGTCACTATGTTTCCCTTGGGACAAACGACATTGCCGAAGCCGAAGCGATCCTTCAGAAAAAGATTGCACAAGCGTGGAAGCATTTTATAGAGGGCAAGCAACGCCGCAGCTTCAAAGAGCAGTTTGATTACGTCTATCCAAGGCGCTGGGAAAAGAAAGCAACGGCAGCGTGGCATCGCCAAATCTCAGAGCAAATCCTTGCCACGCTTGGTGACTTTTATCTTGATGAGGTTTCAGAAGATTGGTGCTGGAAATATATTGAAAAAAGGCGGTCCACGGGGTCGCGTATAAATACAGTAAACCCAAAACCAATTTCAGACGGAACCATTAACAAAGAGTTAGCATTTATAAAAAGAGTAATGCTGACGATTGATGAAGACGATTATTACATGCCCAAAAAGCGGCAGATGGATAATCGTGGCGCTCCCACCTACCCCATCGTTCAAATTGCTCGTCGGAAAACTGATGAACAACGAACTAATCCGCTCAGAGATGAGGCTGAAGCATTTGAGTTGATCAATGAAATGGTCGCTCACGCTCGACCCATTATTTTAACCATGCTGTTAACAGGTCTGCGGCGGGAAAATGTGATGCACCTCGATATAAAGAAGAATATCAGGTGGAACCAAAGACAGATCGTGGTCACACAAAAGGGTGACAGAGAGCACGTGGTTGGTATGTGCGATGATCTTTATTACTTGCTGAGAAAGGTCATTGGAGAGCGAAAATCAGGGCCGGTTTTCGTATTCGGGATTAATGGCTGCAAATGCATGAATTGCAACGAACTTAATCAGCGCACGGGCAAACCAAATACGCAGGCATTAAAGGGACGCATAAAAAGCATTCGAACAACTTTCTACACGGCTCGAAAACGGATCGGTCGAGACGATGTTCGAATCCACGATTTAAGACACACGCTTGGAACGTGGCTTAATGCACGTGGGGTCGATATCAACATCATAAAAGAGATATTAGGTCACAGAGATATCGCGACGACTCAGAGATATTTGCACGTAAATGTCGATACAGGACGCGATGCGATCAACGACAAAGTCGGGTTTTTGCTAACAAAAGGTGAACAAAACCGGGCCTATTGTGACCCCAAAAGTGACCCCACCCCCCTAAAGGCCGTATCATAACCCCCGGAGGGGATACTCATAACATATTGATATTATTGGGAATAAGTGGTCGGGGTGGACGGATTCGAACCGCCGACCCTCTGCTCCCAAAGCAGATGCGCTACCAGGCTGCGCTACACCCCGTTTGAAGGTTTTATTATTCTCTATTCGCAGACAGGGCAAGATGCAATCGCCCCTTGCCAGCCCAAAAACATAGCGCTCTATTTAGACTTTTACGGCTTATAAACGGTATGGGGATGACGACACTGACATTAAAGCAAGCTGAGGCAATCATCGACGCAATCTTCCAGGAAGCCTCTCGGGCAGAAAATAAACCGATGGCGGCCATTGTTACGGATCAGGGCTCTTCCCCAATCGCCTTCAAAAAGCAAGACGACTCATCAATGATCAGATACGAAATGGCTTATGGCAAAGCTTACGCGGCACTAGCAATGGGACGATCAAGCTCTCTGGTTCGTTACAGAGCTGAAGAGCGGCCATTATTTATGGATTATTTGTTCCGAGCCTCAGATGGAAAAATTTTTGCTGAGGACGGGGGAATGCTGATCAGGGACAAAGCTGGAAATCTTCTAGGGGCAGTTGGAGTAACGGGTGAACGCCCGGAACGGGATGAAGAACTCGCAGCTCACGGTATTCATGCGGCTGACCTTTTCACCGATGAAGACGCTGCCAAAGCCGGCAGAAAAACGCGGTTAGAAAATTAATCTGGATCCCATCCTCAGGGTCTTTAATTCCCAACTTTAAAGAATGGATGGTAGATTCTATCGCCGATCTTAAGCCCGATCCTTGACACCGTTCCCCCGTTAACCTCGAGCACAGCTTTAACTGGCTTTTCAGAGCTTATAATTTGTAGCGACCCTGGCACAGCGCGTTCAAAAACTGTGACCACATATCCTTCTTCGGAAATAAAAATCATATCCAAAGGGATAAAGGTGTTTTTCATCCACATCCGAATTATTGAAGGATACGAATATTGAAAAAGCATTCCGGAATTTTTCGCGAGGGATCGCCTGAACATAAGCCCCAATTCATGTTCTCTCGGAGTTCGTGCAATTTCAACTTGGAAAGCCTCCCTACCCCTCTCCGTTTCTAAAATGACCTTATCATTTGGGCCAGGGGAAGCAGGAGCTAATCCAGTGCAAAAGAAAAGGAAGCAAAAGACTATAAAAGCGCAAAAAGACGGGTGGGGTCGATGGTTTCGCAACCTATACACTACAAATTTTTAAACACCTTCAGGCAGTGGGTAGATTTAATCACCGACCAAACGCACCCCCGTCGCCTGCTTTCCCTTTGGACCATCGGTATAACAGAATTCGATATTCTGGCCGGGGGTAAGCTCATGAATACCTGACTTTCGCAGAGTCACCATATGGAGGAAGACATCGACTGAGTCTGCTCCGTCGGGAGATACAAAACCATATCCCTTGGATCCACTGAACCACTTAACGACTCCACGCACATAATCCCCAGCCGGCGCCTGATCTCCGATAGACATACTTTTATCAGATCTACGTCTCTTTGGGCTAAATGTCTCAGGCTCAGACGTACTTTCATCAACCGAGAGGACTCGAGAAACCTGTAAGCCCTTTTCTCCAGACGTGACTTCCACTTCTAGACTGGCGCCAGGCGACAACCTATCCCGCCCCGCTTCCTTCAAGATCGTCAAATGCAGAAAAATGTCCTCAGAGCCATCTTCAGGTGAGACAAACCCGAATCCCTTGACCACGTTAAACCATTTAACCGTCACACGAACCGGTGACGATCACCTCTCCAGAATGTGATGAGTTCATATCACTGATCCTATCCCAACCAACCTCGTATCACCCCACTTTTTGACGGGGCAAAGCCAAAATACGAGCCGAAGATGGCCCCAGGACTTCAATATAAACGGAAAATCAGATTTGTTTACAAAAAAATTCCCATCTGTGGGGTAGCATTTAATTTGCGACCATAATAGGCTCATCCGAGTTTTAGACGAGCTTACTAACAAAGTCGGGGCCACCTTCTGAAATGAGCAGAAAAGACCTCATCCACGCGTTATGCATCGGCGCCCTGCTATTTGGGGCGTGGCTTCTTCTCTCTGGACATTACACCCCATTTATAATTTCCCTCGGCATTCTATCCTGTGCGGCAGTCATTTGGATCACCATTCGAATGGATATTGTTGACCACGAAGGTCATCCATTGCACCTCACCTGGCGGGCCATCGGTTATTGGGGATGGCTTTGTGTAGAAATTATCAAGGCGAACATAGACGTGATAAAACAAGTTCTATCACCTCAAATGAGCATCTCACCCACAATGGTCAGGGTTCGTGCCTCTCAAAGAAGTGATTTAGGGCAAGTAATCTATGCAAATTCAATCACACTCACACCGGGTACAATTTCAGTCGATGTAGCTAACGATGAAATCCTTGTTCATGCTTTATCTGAGAGCGGAGCTAAGGATCTAATAGGTGGAGAAATGGATCGCCGCGTCACCAGAATGGCGGGAGACTGAGTCACAATGTTTTCCGCTGCTGCCATTGCACTCCTTGTTACAATGTTAATCGCGCTTGTCAGAGCCTTTGTAGGCCCCTCAATTTATGATCGCATTTTAGCTGTAAATGTGGTGGGGACAAAAATTGTTCTATTAATCGCAGTGTTGGGATTTCTAATGGGGCGTCCGGACTTTATGGACATCGCCCTTGTCTATGCATTGATCAATTTCATCGGGGTAATTGCTGTTCTTAAAGTTCTTAAATACGGCGATTTAGCGAGATCCGGGGAGGACGAGAGGCCGCTCTGATGGATTTTGTGATCAATATTGTTTCCTGGGGCTTAATCGGAATAGGAGGGTTCGCTCTCCTTTGCGGGTCAATTGGTGTTCTTCGGTTTCCCGACGTCTACACACGAATGCATGCCGCGAGTATAACTGACACACTCGGCAGTGCTGCAATCCTGATTGCCCTGATTCTTCAGGCGGGACCGACACTGGTGGCGGCGAAATTAGCCCTGATCATCATTTTTATTTTTATTACAAGTCCGACATCGAGCTTTTCGCTCGCTCATGCGGCGCTGAGCAGCGGCGTTGAGCCGCAATTGAAGAATGATTGGCGAGACAAGCATCCCGGTGAAGAACAACCACAATCCAGAGGGAATGAACCATAGAAACTCTCGTTAACATCATACTTTTATCGTTTATGGCGCTCACAGTTTTGGCGATTGTCCGCATACGCAATTTATTTGCAGTGGTGATGCTGGGGAGCATCTACAGCCTACTCGCCGCTGCCATGTTCGTTGTACTTGATGCCGTGGATGTCGCATTTACGGAAGCCTCAGTGGGAGCAGGAATATCTACCGTTCTTGCTCTGGGAACCCTCGCCTTGACCACAGACAGAGAAAAAAAACCCATTCACACAAAGCTTGTGCCGGTCTGCGTGGTCATCTTAACGGGTGCAGCGTTGATATACGGCACACTGGATCTGGCGCCATTCGGGGCAGCGGATGCACCTGTTCATAAACATGTAGCCCCAACCTATCTGGCGGAGGCGCAAGAGAAGACAACGGTACCAAACGTGGTCACCGCCGTACTCGCAAGTTATCGGGGGTATGATACCCTGGGAGAGGTAACAGTGATTTTTACAGCCGGGATCGGCGTTATTTTGCTGCTAGGGAACTGGAGACGGGAGCGACAGCCAGGGGACGACCAAAATGCGTAGTTACCTAGTGCTCAGAGTCGTTTCTAAATTATTAATGCCGTTTATTTTGTTATTCGCGCTGTATGTCCAATTCCATGGCGACTACGGTCCCGGGGGCGGCTTTCAGGCTGGTGTGATATTTGCTTCCGCATTTATCCTGTATGCGCTCATTTTCGGGGTAAAGGATGCGGGCGCTGTGCTTCCAAGGGGAATTCTGAGGTTCGGAATTGCGATGGGAGTTCTATTGTACGCCGGTGTGGGCGTTTTTAACCTCCTCGTGGGTGGAAATTTTCTCGACTACAACGTCATGGCCAAGGATCCATCTCACGGTCAACATCTTGGAATCTGGCTGGTTGAACTGGGAGTGGGAGTAACCGTGGCATCGGTCATGGTCACGATTTTTTTCACGTTTGCAGGTCATAGGGATAGGCCACAAGAATGATCCTGGAACATTTTAATTATTGGATCGTAGTCTTTCTCATGATGGCGGGCTTTTACATTGTAATCGCCCATGACAATCTCATTAAGAAAATAGTTGGACTCAATATTTTTCAAGCATCGGTCTTTGTCCTGTATATTAGTTTTGGAAAAATTACAGGAGGCACGGCACCAATCCTAGCAGAGGGTATAACCGTTTACTCAAATCCTCTACCCCATGTTCTGATCCTGACCGCCATCGTCGTTGGTGTAGCAACGACCGCCTTAGGCCTAGCTCTCGTTGTCCGAATCAATGAGGCTTACGGAACAATTGAAGACGACGAAATTCAACAAGCCAAGGAGAAAGAGCTCTAATGTCCGCTCATTTCCCTGCGCTTCTAGTCGTACTGCCCTTAATTGGCGCCCCCTTGTGCATGCTGGTTCGGGTCCGTGACTGGTCCTGGGCGGTTGCAACCCTCTGCACATGGGGCTCATTTGCGATTTCCTGGTTGCTGCTTCAGGAAGTTATATCGGTCGGCTCTATTAGTTATCAGATGGGTGGCTGGGCGCCACCAATCGGCATCGAGTATCGCATCGATATGGCAAATGCATTTGTTCTATTGATCGTGACAGGTATCGGCTCGGTTATCATGCCGTATGCCCGGGAGAGCGTAAAAGCAGAATATGGAATTCGTCGGATCTACTTTTTCTACACAACCTATCTTTTGTGTTTCTGCGGGCTTCTTGGTGTGACCGTCACGGGTGACGCATTTAACTTGTTTGTTTTCCTCGAGATAAACTCCCTTGCGACATATGTCTTGGTAGGAATGGGCAAAGACCGAAGAGCTCTGACTGCAGCCTACCAGTACTTGGTTCTTGGAACCATCGGAGCAACCTTTATCGTTATCGGGATTGGCCTCCTCTACGCTGAAACCGGCACGTTAAACATGTACGACCTGGCCGATCGGATTGAAAAAGTTGGAGGCAGTAGGAGCATAGGCGCCGCATTTGCCTTCCTAGTGGTTGGGATATCGCTCAAGCTTGCCCTCTTCCCATTACATTTGTGGCTGCCGAATGCCTATACCTTCGCACCGTCAATGGTGAGTGCATTTTTGGCGGCAACGGCAACCAAAGTCGCTGTTTACGTCCTGCTTCGGTTCCTATTCTCAGTTTTCAATTTTGAGCTCACTTTCGATGTTCTTCCATTGGATTATATCCTTGCAGGCCTAGCCCTTATCGCAATGTTCGCCGCATCAACAGTCGCTATTTTTCAGGAAAATTTAAAGCGCATGTTGGCGTACTCAAGTGTCGCTCAAATTGGATACATCGTTTTAGGGATAAGTTTTGCCAGTGTAGCCGGTGTCACCGCTGGTACACTTCATTTGTTCAACCATGCGATTATGAAAGGTGGGATGTTCCTAGCTCTTGGCTGTCTCGTTTATCGGCTTGGAACTGTAAATATTCAGAATTTGGACGGGATTGGAAAAAGGATGCCGCTGACTACGGCCGCTTTAATAGTGGGAGGTTTAGGTCTGATAGGGGTGCCACTCACAGCCGGGTTTATTAGCAAGTGGTACCTTGTGGTTGCAGCGATTGAGAGAGGTTGGTGGCCTCTTGGTTTATTAGTACTTTTGAGTTCTCTCCTGGCCGTTATCTATGTTTGGCGTATCGTTGAAACAGCTTACATGCGACCGGTTCCAGAAAATGCTGAACCCGTTGAGGAAGCCCCTGGCTCACTCCTCTTTCCCACCTGGATACTGATAGGGGCGAGTATTTATTTCGGGATAGATACTGATTTACCCGTGGGGGCGGCAATCGAAGCGGCAAAGCAACTTATAGGAACAGGCGGATGACACCTAGTGCTGCAATTGCCTTCGCGATCGGTGTGCCCCTTTTGGGAACGCTACTTATTCTATTGCATCGGCGATATCCTAATATTCGTGAGGCAATAACCCTCGGAACAGCAGCAACTCTTTTTATAATTGTACTCAGTATATTGCCTGAGGTTTTAGCCGGCGAACGACCTTCGCTTACATTTATCGAGCTCCTCCCAGGAATTTCGATCTCATTCGAGGTCGAACCACTGGGAATGCTCTTTGCTATGATTGCGTCGGGATTGTGGATAGTAACCACCTTCTACTCGATCGGGTACATGCGCGGACATCACGAAAAGAACCAAACGCGTTTCTATGCCTGCTTTGCGATAGCAATATCAAGCACCATGGGAATTTGCTTCGCGGGTAACATGCTAACCCTTTTTATTTTTTACGAAGTTCTTACGCTATCGACCTACCCACTTGTTGCACATCACCAATCCCCTGAGGCAAAAGCGGCAGGGCGTGTATATCTCGGTATTTTAATCGGAACATCGATCGGATTTTTGCTTCTCGCGATACTCTGGACATGGCACCTAACGGGAACGCTCGATTTTGAAGAAGGGGGAATTCTCGCTGGGAAAGCGGACGGACCGATCGCGGGAATCTTATTGTTTCTCTATATGTACGGGATCGGCAAAGCAGCCCTTATGCCAATACATCGCTGGTTGCCCGCAGCGATGGTTGCACCAACGCCTGTCAGTGCGCTCCTGCATGCTGTTGCTGTCGTTAAAGCAGGCGTGTTTTCTGTTGTAAAAGTGATTGTTTACATTTTTGGAACAGATTTTCTTTCAAATATCCACCAAGACGATTGGTTAATGTATGTCGCAGCATTCACACTGGTGGCCGCGTCCTGTGTCGCTCTAACAAAAGATAATTTAAAGGCCCGACTTGCCTATTCAACGATCAGTCAACTCTCCTATGTCATTTTAGGCGCCGCTCTTGCAACAAGCGCAGGAGTGCTTGGCAGCGGGATGCATATCGCTATGCATGCCTTCGGGAAAATTACTCTGTTCTTCTGCGCCGGGGCAATAATGGTGGCCGCTCACAAGACTGAAATCTCGGAGATGGATGGTTTGGGCCGTCGTATGCCCTTCACCTTTATAGCCTTTCTAATTGGTTCAATGAGCGTAATAGGTCTGCCACCCATGGGAGGCTCCTGGAGCAAGTGGTACCTCATGGTTGGATCTGCGGACGCCGGCCATATCCTATTTATCGTCGTGCTGATGGTAAGTTCTCTATTAAACGTAGCCTATCTTCTCCCTGTCGTAGGTCGAGCTTTTTTCCGTCCCTCCGCGCCGGAAGATGCCCATAATGGAAAGACTCAAAATCAACCGATAAAAATAAAAGAAGCGCCCGGTTTTTGTTTGTTTGCAATGGCGATCAGTTCGATTGGTTGTATCGTCTTGTTTTTCTACGCCGACCGGATAATTAAACTCCTCGAACCGGTCGCAAAGGCCGCTGGATAAGGGATGCGATCATGAGCGAACCCAATACTAGCGACAAAAAGAAATATTGGCTCGACGACAAAAAGAATGTCGACAAAATTTGGTGGGGCGTAGTTGTCGTGACGGTGCTCCTATGTCTGGCCGATTTCCTCTATCATAAACATTCAGCATTCGCGCCGGGATCTACTGCAGCAAAAGTTGATGAATTTTGGACCTTTTATGGAGTTTATGGGTTCGTCGCCTGCGTGGGACTTGTCCTCGCTGCCAAAATTGTTCGAAAACTTCTAATGCGTTCCGAAAATTATTATGGAGCGTCTGATGAGTAGCCTGTCAGCAGTCCCCCCCGGACTATTCCTTGTACTTGGAGCATTATTGGTCCCGCTATTTCGGGGAAATACTCGAAACGCTTATATGCTTTTGTTGCCAATCTTAGGACTCTTAGGACTCATCCAAGCCCAAGAGGGGCTTTTTTGGCAATTTATACTTTTTGGACAAACACTTACTCCTGTTAGAATCGACGGACTTAGCCTTATTTTTGGGTATATTTTTCATATCGCAGCAATCGTCAGTGTAATATACGCCTTTCACATCAAAGACACAGTCCAGCAAATCGCTGGCCTCGTTTATGCTGGCTGCGCGATCGGCGGCGCGTTTGCTGGAGATCTGATTACTCTCTTTGTTTATTGGGAAGGGACAGCCATCTCATCGGTTTTCTTAATATGGGCGACAAGAACCGAAGCGTCATTTAAATCTGGCATGAGATATCTGGTTATCCAAGTCGGCTCAGGCGTCCTCCTGTTGGCCGGTGCTGTGATACACTTCAAAACCACTGGCTCCATCGCCTTTGATAAAATGGGTCTTACGGGTTTGGGACCAATTCTTATTTTTATGGCTTTCGGGATCAAAGCAGCATTCCCACTCCTTCACAATTGGCTCCAGGACGCCTACCCAAATGCAACGGTTACCGGCACAGTATTTTTGAGCGCATTTACCACAAAACTCGCCATTTACGCACTGGCCCGCGGATACCCAGGAACAGAAATGCTTATTTGGGTGGGCGCCACAATGACCGCATTCCCAATTTTCTATGCGGTCATTGAAAATGACCTCCGTAGGGTTTTGGCCTATAGCCTCAATAATCAGCTTGGATTCATGGTTGTTGGCGTCGGAATTGGTACCGAGCTCTCTCTGAACGGGACAGCCGCGCACGCCTTTTCACACATTCTGTATAAAGCATTGCTTTTCATGTCTATGGGGGCTGTTCTTTTCCGGACGGGCACGGTCAAGGGTTCCGAGCTTGGCGGACTCTATAAAACTATGCCCTGGACAACAGGATTCTGTATCGTCGGGGCAGCATCAATTTCTGCATTCCCGTTATTTAGCGGCTTCATCAGTAAATCCCTCATTATTTCTGCAACCGCCTACGAGGGGCATTGGTTTGTCTGGGCTGTCCTTCTTTTCGCATCAGCTGGTGTTTTCCACCATTCAGGAATAAAAATCCCGTATTTCGCCTTTTTCGCGCACGATTCGGGCCGTCGACCGAAGGAGGCACCAGCCAACATGCTGATAGCGATGGGTATTGTTGCCTTCTTGTGTATCGCGATTGGGGTCTACCCTGCTCCCCTTTATGCGATCCTTCCATACGAGGTAAACTACGTCCCCTATACCGTCACGCATGTTATAACGCAGCTTCAACTTCTCATGGCTTCAGCACTGGCGTTTGGCTTCTTAATGAGAACGGGGCTCTATCCACCGGAATTAAAATCCACAAATTTGGATTTCGATTGGTCTTACAGAAAACTGTTGCCTGCCATCATAAATGCCCTTTGCAAGATCTATTGGCCAATCCATCGAGGGATACTGAGAACCGTGCAGGAGCGGATTACAAAACTCATAGATGGTATTTTCAAACACCACGGCCCTGGTGGTGTCCTTGCCCGTACCTGGCCCACTGGATCCACAGTTTTATGGGTGGCAATCCTCTTAGCTCTTTACGCCATCTTCTATTTCGTCTGACACAGAATAATTCGCATAATTTGGTTCAAGGTTATTCCTCACATAAAAGGACCTTGTCCGCCTCGTTACGACGAGCTAATTATAAATTTAGGCCGTTGCACTACGCACAAAACAACCCCAAAGGGAACACAACATGGATATGACAGGCGAATTTCGGATCCCCGCAGCGAGAGAGACGGTTTGGGAGGCACTCAATAATCCCGAAGTTCTCAAAGCAAGCATTCCTGGATGCCAAAAATTAGATAAGGTTTCAGACGAAGAGCTTACCGCTACGGTTAAGTCCAAAGTCGGACCGGTATCCGCGACCTTCACTGGAAAGGTCACACTCTCTGATATCAATCCTCCTTCCGGCTACAAGATAAGCGGAGAAGGTCAAGGTGGAGTCGCAGGTTTTGCGAAAGGTGGAGCGGAAGTCACCTTAGAAGAAGATGGAAGTGAGACAATTCTGAAATATACCGCTACAGCGCAGGTGGGTGGTAAACTCGCTCAAATTGGTTCCCGACTCATTGATTCGACTGCGAAAAAAATGGCAAATGAATTTTTTACCAATTTTGTTAAGCAGATCGGCACTCCCGGACAAGAAACCGAGGCAAAAGACGCTGAAACTAAAGGTTCAGAAACCAGCCCCACTCAGGAGGTTGAGAAACCCTCCCAAGGGTTGAGCCCCGCTATTTGGGTCACGGGTTTAGTCGTTATCGTAGCGGCCCTGCTATATGTTTTTGGCACAAAATAAACTAGCCTTTCAGTGCTGAATGGGTTGACCAACAATCTACCCAGGGCATACTTGTGAAATTCAGAAACTTATATAAAACATACCGACAACTTGGCCCGACAAAGTGGCCCGTTAATCGAGGAAGGTTAAAATGACTGTAAAGTTCTCTATGACTGTAAACGGCAAGCCCGTTGAGGGGGAAACCGAGGACAGGACACTGCTTGTTCAGTACCTGAGAGAAGATATGAGACTGACGGGAACTCATGTCGGATGTGACACCTCACAATGTGGTTGCTGTACTGTTCATATTGATGGAAAACCAGTCAAATCATGCACCATCCTGTGTGCACAGGTTGACGGATGCGAAATCACAACCATTGAAGGGCTCGCGCAGGATGGAGAGCTTCATCCCATGCAAAATGCTTTTCGTGAGAACCATGCCCTTCAATGCGGGTTTTGTACTCCGGGAATGGTGATGAGCGCCATCGGAATTGTCGATCGTCATGAAGGCGAGGAGTTGGATGAGAAAACCGTCCGCCGGGAACTCGAAGGTAATTTTTGCCGCTGCACTGGATATCACAATATTGTGAAAGCCATTCTTGCGGCGTCACAGGTTATGAACAAGAGCGCCTAAGGCAGCAGGATACGGGGAACCAGAAATGTACGAATTTACCTATCAGAAAGCCTCATCAATAGACGAAGCAAAGAGTTTCCACTCGGCCTCGGAAGAACCCAAATACATGTCGGGAGGAATGACTCTCCTCCCCACCCTAAAACAACGACTTGCACGCCCCTCCAACGTTATAGATTTGGCGGCAGTACCAGGTATGAGTGGGGTTGAGGTGACGAATGATCAGGTGACCATCCTTGCGAGGACCCCTCATGCGATGGTGGCCTCTAACCCAGATCTAAAAAGAGCTCTGCCGGCCCTTGCAAAGTTAGCTGGAGGGATCGGGGATCCAATGGTTCGGAATCGGGGTACGATTGGTGGATCGACAGCAAATAGCGATCCCGCTGCTGACTATCCTGCATCGATTGTCGGGCTTGGAGCCACTATTCATACGGATCGGCGCGAAATCGCGGGGGATGATTTTTTCCTCGATCTCTTTGAAACAGCTCTAGAAGATGGCGAAATTATTACCAAAGTTACGTATCCAGTTCCCGATCGTGCCGGTTACATGAAATTTCCGAACCCAGCGTCTCGATATTGCATTGTTGGCGTAATGGTGTCCCAGAAAGGGAATGAAGTGCGAGTTGGTGTTACAGGAGCCGGTGCCTGCGCATTTCGGGTGCCTGAAATGGAAGCCGCTCTTGCAGACAATTTTTCTTCCGATGCAGTGGCCAATATCAAAATCTCACCAGATGGGCTAAACGAAGATATTCATGCCAGTGCGGAGTATCGGGCTCACCTCGTGACAATTATGGCCAAACGAGCAGTAGCTGAGGCAATTGCCTAAAACACGAATTGGGTACCCAAGCGAAGGAGTTCCCATCGACAATACTTCCATTTGGGGGACGGATTCCGTCCCCCAAAACATTTGTACTGATATCCACTTTTGACCAAAGAAGCGTAATATGAGCAAAGACCTTCCAGGCTCCATAGAGAACACTGTGGACCTTTTGTCAGAGGGCAAATATGTCGCCGATAGATCGTTAGCAACGGCATTGTATCTCGCCCTCAAACTAGGGCGCCCGCTCTTTCTGGAAGGAGAAGCAGGTGTCGGAAAAACAGAGATAGCAAAAGTTCTCTCGGATACCTTGGGAAGACGTCTCATCCGCCTCCAATGCTATGAAGGCTTGGATGTTGCCTCAGCTGTTTACGAATGGAATTACAGTAGGCAAATGATTGATATCCGAATCGCTGAGGCGGCAGGCGAAGGTGATCGAAAATCTCTAGAGAACACCATTTTCTCTGAAGAATTTTTAATAAAACGTCCTTTACTTCAAGCCTTAGAAACAAAAACCTCGGAAGATGCACCTGTTCTCCTCATTGATGAATTGGATCGAACGGACGAACCATTTGAGGCGTTCCTGCTCGAAATTCTCTCCGACTTTCAAGTCACCATCCCAGAAATCGGCACGATAACCGCAGAGAAACCGCCGATTGTTATCATCACCTCCAATAGAACACGTGAGATCCACGATGCAATCAAACGTCGCTGCTTCTATTATTGGGTCGACTATCCAGATGCAAAGAGAGAGCTGGACATTCTCTCCGTAAAATGTCCTGATGCGCCAGGGGATATGTCCCGGCAGATAGTGGCTTTTGTCCAACGCCTAAGACAGAAAGACCTATTCAAATTACCCGGAGTGGCAGAGACAATTGATTGGACAAACGCTCTCGTGCAACTGGACCGGATTGATCTAGACCCACAGACGGTGAACGACACGCTCGGGACCCTTCTGAAATATCAGGATGATATTGAAAAAATTAAAGGCAGCGAAGCAGCAAATCTTCTGGAACAGGTGAAAGCTGATATCGCCGCCCGATGACATCTGCGCCCTCAAGTCAAAACCCTGAAGAACAAGAGTCACTTCCCCCGGGTCTGGCTCTCCTGGAGAGATTAGAGGGCAGCAAACTAGTTCCAAACATTATGCATTTCGGGCGGGTGTTAAGAACCGCAGGATTACCAGTCGGACCAGGAAAGATTTTAGATGCTGTAAAGGCAACCCAAGCTGTGGGAATAGCCAGTCGTCGAGATTTTTACTGGGCTCTGCATGCGGTATTCGTTAACCGGCGTGATCAACATGAAGTTTTTGACCAAGCCTTTCATATTTTTTGGCGAGATCCACACCTTTTAGAACGAATGCTTGGCCTTGTGATGCCATTCCAAGGAGATGAAGAAGAAGGACCGCCTCCAGAACCCCCATCCAGGCGTGTTGCGGAGGCAATGAGTTCAGGCGAGGAACCAAAACGGCCAGAGGAAGAGAAAGAGCCCGAGATTGATGTCGAGGCAACTCTAACCGCGTCTGCTAATGAATTGCTCCAAAAAATGGATTTTGAGGATATGTCTGCGGATGAAATGGCGCAGGCCAAAGCTTTAATATCTAGAATGCGTCTCCCCATTCAGGACATTCCAATCCGGAGATTCCGAAGATCAAATCGACCAGGCAAGGTAGACATGCGAGGCACTCTTCGAGCTGCGCTAAGAAATGGTGGTGCTGTTATTCCCCTCCAGTACCGCAAGAGAAAAACACGTACCCCCCCACTCGTTATTCTCTGTGACATATCAGGTTCGATGGGCCGCTATACTCGAATGGTACTGCACTTTATGCATGCCATCACAAATGACAGAGATCGCGTTCATACATTTTTGTTTGGAACACGACTAACCAACGTTACCCGACATCTCAGGCAAAAAGACATTGATCTTGCCTTAGACTCATGCGTTGACGCGGTCGATGATTGGTCTGGCGGAACGAGGATCGGGGAATGCCTCAAAGACTTTAATCAGTTTTGGTCTCGCCGTGTATTAGGCCAAGGAGCAATGATGATCCTTATTTCCGACGGCCTAGATCGCGATGCCGGAAGAGGACTTAGCTCCGAAATGGAGAGACTTCATAAGTCATGCAGACGACTGATTTGGCTAAACCCTCTTTTGAGATTTGACGGTTTCGAGCCAAAATCGCAAGGAATTAGAGCAATTCTTCCACATGTTGACGAGTTCCGTCAGGTACATAATCTTGAAAGCCTAACTCAACTGGTGGAAGCTTTGAATAGGCAAATGCAGAGAAGACAAGAGGAGATGAGCCAATGGCGGGAAGCGATGTAACAGCTGTTGCCAACGATGACGATATTTTAAATGCGGCCGCAGAGTGGATCGGCCATGGAAAAAAGGTGGCCTTAGCGACGGTGGTAAAAACATGGGGCTCTTCGCCTAGACCGACGGGAAGCCAATTGGCTGTTTCGGAAGACGGTACCTTTGTCGGTTCTGTATCAGGCGGGTGCATTGAAGGAGCTGTTGTCACTGAGGCAATGTCAGTGATGCAATCCGGAAAGCCAAAAATTTTAGAGTATGGGGTTAGCAATGAGCTTGCATGGGAAGTGGGACTTGCCTGTGGTGGGCAAGTACAAGTCTTTGTCGAGGCACTAGATTAATGAAAAGAGATACACTCGAGAGACTTAGAGACAGTCAACAGAAGAAAGTTCCAGTTGCTCTTGCCACAGACTTAGCCTCTGGTGACGAAACCCTTATTTTCCATGACCAGAGCGTCGGTAGCCTTGGAGAAAACTCGGACTTTCTGGATCAAGCGAGGCGATCCCTCCAAGATGACAAAAGTGGAATTATAAATTTCGAAGGTCGCGATATTTTCATTCATGTTTTCAACCCTCCCCTTCGAATGGCAATTGTTGGTGCCGTTCACATAGCCCAACCCCTATCACGGATGGCAACGGTTGCCGGATACGATGTAATTGTTATCGACCCGCGTCAGAGTTTTGCGACAACTGAACGGTTTCCAGGGGTCCAAATTATTGATGAATGGCCTGACGAGGGGATGAAGAAAATAGATCCGGATCGCCGAACAGCAGTAGTGACTCTAACCCATGATCCGAAACTCGATGATCCTGGCCTAACAGTAGCACTAAATTCGCCCGCTTTTTATATCGGTTCACTCGGAAGCCGTAAAACTCATGCATCTCGAGTGGACAGACTAAAAGAAGCAGGGTTTAGTGAGGACGACATCAATCGAATTCATGGACCCGTCGGTTTAAATCTGCGTGCAGTATCCCCGGCTGAAATCGCCGTATCAATTTTAGCCGAAATTACCGCTACTCTTCATGCCCGCGAGGAGACGACAGCAGCGTGAAATTTGGGTCAATTCCCCTCTCAGGTGCTCGAGGTTCTATACTTGCTCATAGCATACGGACGGGTGGACGGACGTTACGTAAAGGGACAATTCTAGGTCTTAAAGACGTTGAATTTCTGAGACAAAGCGGAATTGACTCGGTAGTGGCCGCGAAACTAGCGCCAACAGACCTCGATGAGAATCGGGCAGCACAGAGAATAGCGCTGGCACTGAGATCCAAGGGCCTAAAGGTTTCCAAACCCCGGACAGGGAGGTGCAATCTCGTCGCCCAATATGATGGCCTTGTTCAAATCAACAAACGGCTAGTTGACTCTCTTAATCGAAATAACGAAGCCATCACAGTAGCAACAGTCAGTCCAAACACATCGATCAAAAAAGGCGACATTGCTGCTACCGTTAAAATTATAACCTTTGGAGTGTCGGAGAAATCGGTCTCTTCCTGCGAGAAAAAGATTGTTGCGAACCCCCCTGTTATTTTGAACCGGTTCAAAAAACTGCGCATTGGCCTCATCCAGACCACCCAATCTGGCACAAAGAAATCCCTTATTCAAAAGGCCCACGAGGTAACAGCCCAAAGAATAAAGGCTCTGGGATCAGAATTTGCCCATGAAATCATTTGCGAACATTCGGAAGACACTGTTTCCCGGGCCATTACCGAAATGGAAAAACAAAGGATTAATGTTCTCCTAGTGCTTGGGGCGTCGGCCATCACTGATAGACGCGATATTGTTCCTCAGGCTGTCCTTATCGCCAAAGGTCGAATTGAGCATTTCGGCATGCCAGTCGACCCCGGAAACTTGCTGCTATTGGCGGAAGTTCGCAAGATGAAAATCTTAGGCATACCAGGATCGGCGAGATCACCTCGTCTGCATGGGTTTGATTGGATACTCGAACGACTGGCCGCTGGCTTAGACGTTGGAAGCAAGGATATCACCGCAATGGGTGTGGGGGGGTTGTTAAAAGAGATACCAACCCGGCCCATGCCAAGAAAATCGGACGATACTTATCCACCAATAGAGGGAAGAGATATTGCCGCTATCATCCTCGCCGCAGGTCAATCACGGCGAATGGGAACCCGCAACAAAATGCTGATAGAGATCGAGGGGAAGGCAATGGTTCGCCATTCTGTAGAGGCCATTATCGGGGCGGGGGTTCAGTCTGTTGTCGTGGTGACAGGCTATCAACCTAGTAAATTGAAAAAAGCCCTCTCAAACCTCTCGGTAAAGTTTGCCCATAACCCACTCTTTAATCAGGGACTCAGCACCTCTTTGCAGGCTGGTCTTAAGGTTCTTCCAAGTCATATCCAAGGAGCAATCGTTATGCTGGGGGATATGCCGAGTATCCAATCTCGACACATCGAGCAGCTGATATCTGCCTTCGATCCAAGCAAAGATCGATTAATCTGTGTTCCCACCAGCAATGGCAAAAGGGGTAATCCGGTTTTGTGGCCGAAGAGATTTTTCCCCGCAATAGCCGAGGTTTCTGGAGATGTCGGAGCGAGACACCTTATCGGAGAATTTTCTGATTTCGTAGTCGATGTTGAAATGGAGGATAATGCCGTAATCGTTGACCTCGATACTCCAGAGGCCGTCGACGCATATCTTCAGAAACGAAACCAATAAAATGGCCTTGGCACCGGCTAACTCTGATTTTCTAGAAGACGACACGCCCCCCCTGCCCTGGAGATGGGCCATGCTTACCGGCGTCTGGTTACTCTATTTTTCTTTTGGTCTAACCGTAGCTTCACTTGCTCCAATTGTTTATCAAGTCGAAAAAGATCTCGGCTTAGACCACGCAACTATGGGCACGATCCTCGGCGCCTGGCCTTTGATCTACATAGCCTCCTCTGCCCCATGCGGGGCTCTTCTGGATAAATATGGGCCCCGTCTCATGTTATTTATTGCGATCATACTCATCGCAGCATCCGGCGCGCTCAGAAGCGTTTCCGATAATTATATAGAACTGTTTCTCTCAGTGGTTGTTTTTGGGATAGGAGGTCCCCTGATTTCATCTGGGGCACCTAAAGTGATCAGCATTTGGTTTAAAGGCCAAAATCGCGGACTGGCAATCGGTATCTATTTTACCGGTAACGCTCTCGGGGGAATTTCAGCGCTCTCACTTACCAACAGCTATTTCTTGCCGGCTCTTGATGGAGACTGGAGAAAACTTCTTTTGGCATTCTCTGCTTTTGTCTTACTAGCGGGTTTCGTCTGGCTATTAGTGAACCTTCACCCGGCCAGTAAAGAAAAGGAACAATTACTTGCGGCCGAAAAAAAACAGCCCTACCGAGAAGTTTTTATGGAACTTATCAGCCTTCCCGCCGTTAGGATCATAATAACGATGGGCGTGTTCATTCTGGCTTTTAATCATGGTCTGAATAATTGGCTGCCGACAATTCTCAAGAGTTACGGAATGACCGCGGCTGAAGCGGGATACTGGGCATCAATCCCTACGGTGTTTGGGATGTTGGCATCCCTAACCCTCCCCCGACTGGCCACAAAACAACGCCGTTTCAAAATTCTTTTGCTACTTGTGTTATCGGCCGCTGCAGGTTCACTGCTGATATGGTCTGCCTATACCCCATTAATCGGATTTGGAGTGGTACTTCAGGGAATCTGTAGGGGAGCCATGACGAGTATTCTTATTCTTACCTTGATGGATCACGAATCAATTCCCCCAGAAAGAGTGGGGGCTGTAAGCGGGCTGTATTTTTCTGTCGCAGAGATTGGTGGCGCATTAGGTCCGATGAGCATGGGTGCGGCAGCCGAGCTAACTGGAAATTTCGACTCATCCTTGTTCCTTTTGACGGCTCTAAGTATCGGAATGTTAATCCTACTCCTCCGTCTCCGTTCGATAGACAAGACAGACAATTGAGGACCAACCGCGGCACTTTTATCAAGTAACGCAATACCTTCTTCGCTTATTCGGAGCATGATTATCGCCAATAATCTAACGTGCTCTTACTTCTTAGCGACTTAGTTGGCCGAAAGATTCTTTTCTAAGAAGCGGATCACTCCTTGTCCCCAGCCATAATCATAAAGATTATTATGTCCGGCATCCGAGTAGGTTAAAAATTCCTTGGGCTCATTTGCCGCATTAAACAGCTTGGATGCTAAGCGATAAGGAATAACAGTGTCCTTTTTTCCATGCCCTACCAATACAGGAATCCGCACCAATGGAATTTTTCCCTCAGAGTTATACCTCTCTTCAACCAGCCAATAGGCAGGAAAAAATGGATAATGTGCCTGCGCTGCATCCGGTAAGGAAGAAAAAGGAGCTTCCAAAATCAAGGCAGAACCGAAACCTTTAGAAGCCAATTCAACAGCAACCCCGGATCCAAGCGATTCACCATAAAGAATGGTTCGATTTTGATAAATTCCTTTGGACTGTAACCACCTTAAGCCCGCCTCTCCATCCTCGTATAAACCAGATTCAGAGGGCCGACCTGGATTACCGCTATAACCCCGCCATGCAAGCAATAAAACGCCAAAACCTCTTTCAAGATAAGGCGCTATTTTATCAGCCCTGAAACCCAAGTTTCCGGCATTGCCATGCAAATAAAGGATAACGGGAGCCTGGGATTCTTTGGGCGGGAACCACCAAGCGAGGAGGTCAAGCGAATCTTTGGTTTTAATTTTAACTTCGGAAAGACCGTGATGCGCGTATGGAGACGAGATCGGCCTCAGGGGGTCTGGTCTATAGATTAATCCCCGTTGAAAGGCCCACAGATATAGCAACATTGCAGTATAAAACCCTATCAAACCCAGAAAAATCCAGGTAATCACGCTCATACGAAACCGCAAATTCTCATTCTTCCCTAATATCAATAAAACTCTGAGGAATTTCACGGTAATCGGCAAGAAGGGAGCCAAACCCATCTATCGGATCATCAATTCCAGAATCACGAAGCGCATACCAATACGTCGCAGTATTGATTGCTAAGACAGGTTTTTTAAAGAATAACTCAGCTATCCCAGCCAACTTGGCCATAGCCAGGTTGGTTCCCACTTGAACAATCGCTTCGACATCATCCCCATCCAGATCCCTCATGGCATCTACAAGCTCAGCCGGTCCTGCGTGGGCAATCTCAACCGGTCCGACACATTTCAGTCCCTTCATCCGAACCACTTCAAATCCGCAGTCCGAAAAAAAAGTTCGAACGTTCTCATCACCCACGGGCCAATAAGGGGTAAGAACCGCGATTCTTTTGATTGTGCCATAACACGACAATGCGGCGCGGCAAGCGTCAGAGCCCATAGCAACACGAAGCCCTGACAGGTCTTGCATACGTTTTTTCAGCTCAATGCTTGTTTTGAGCCCCCCCCAAAAGGTTTCAGATGACATTCCCATAATTAAGTAATCAGGACGACACGTCAGAACCCTCTCAACAGCATTATCAAGTTCTGCACGGATATTTTCCATAAGCTTATTAAAATCCTCATCACTCTCAACAGGGTCATCGGGGATCCAAACTCTAGAAAAATGATTAGTTACCCCCCGAGGTCTCATCTCATCATATTCCGGCTGAACCGACGTATTTGTGGACGGGGCGACGACCGCAAACTTTTGCCTCCAACCAAGGGAGTCTGTCATTCTCTATTCCTCCTTTTGACTAGGATTGAGCTTCTCAAGTTCAAGGATGACCTCATCGAGGCTCATCACATCTGCATATTTTTGATCCATATCAAATAAATTGGCCTTATGAGGGCCCTCAGCTCGGTCACCAACACATTCCCGAGGCACAATAGGGCGAAACCCCATCCCCATGGCATCTACGACTGTTGCCCGAACACATCCAGAAGTTGTACACCCTGTGACGATTGCTGTATCGGCCCCCCGATGTGTCAACCAACCGGCTAAATCTGTACCAAAAAACGCGGAGGGGTGTTGTTTTTCTATTATCCGATCCCCTTTTCTTGGTTTCAATTGATCCACTACTTGAACTGCATGGCTCCCACGGAGAAGTCCCTGTCGAAGGCCAGGCAACTTCAAATTGAAGACACCATCTTCACTTCCATCCGCGGCATAACAATGGGATGTATAAACCACGGGGAGCTCAAAGTGCCTCGCCGTTGCCAAAAGCCTTTCTGTATTGTCGATGGCATTCTGGATATTTCCCCCGCCAAAGGCCTCAGGGTCATTAAATCCATTGATAAAATCAATGACTAGCAAGGCTGGTTTTTTTCCAAACCCCATTCGAGCGCCAAGCCCCTGCCGAAGGTATATATCGAGTGATTTTTCATCTGTCATATCAATGCTCCCTCACTCTCGTGGCGAGCACTGTAACGATAGATAGCGCTATAATTCCCGCAACGAACAGAAAGAAAAACTCTGTCCTCCCCGAATCAATTAGAAATCCAAATAAAACCGGCCCTAGCAAGTTTCCTACACTGAGGCCCGTGGATGTAAACCCGAAACTAACCCCCACCATACCGGGTGGCGTGGCTCTTTTAACTAAAACATCGCGTGAAGGACTACTTAACCCATAAGCAAATCCGCTCAGAGTCATCAAACCCGCCACATACCAAAACCCAACTCCGGTGAAGGTGATACTGGCGATACAGAGCGCCATCAGGGCTATAGCGGTTGCCGTCACAAAATTATGCTTCTTCACTGTGTCGGCAAGCCAGCCACCCAGCAGTACACCTAGGGCACATCCAACCAGATGAGCCGTTGTCGAACCCGCCGCAAAATACTCGTCAATCCCATGATAATTAACCAACGCGACGACAGCAAACGACATCAGACCCGCGCCGCCAATCGCTGTGAGTGAGAAAAATAAGAACATCATAACCATCGGAAATGAGGTCATGACACTTATGCCCTCTTTCAAAATCACCTGTCTATCGTCACCCCTCGTGGTGCGAAAATTACTCGAGCCCCGATCCTCTAAAATTTCCGATCGAAAAAACATTAAAGCGGTGATGAAGAGACCGATCAGTCCCACGAGAATCAGGGACATTTCCCATCCGATGATGTTGGCCATCGGGAGCATAACGGCATAAGCAACGGCCCAGCCGATGTACCCTGAAAACATATGGAGACTGATGGCCCGACCGAAAAGGGTATTGTCCAAACGAGCGGTCAGAATAGCATAGTCAGCCGGATGAAACACGGAGTTTCCGATCCCGGCAAAACCAAAAGCGACAAAAATTATCCAGAAAGAGCCGCTTAAACCAGCAATGATAAGACAGACTGCCATCAATCCGATGCCGAGAATCAAAATGATGCGACCGCCAAATCGGTCAACAAGAAAACCCATTGGGATTTGTCCGAAGCCAGTGGTAAGCGCCATAATCGAGACAAGTAGGCCAAGCATCGTGAAACCGACCCCCAGGCTTGCCTCCATCACCAAAAACATCGGAGGAACACAGAGCATCACAAAATGGCTATAGAGGTGTCCGGTACAGAGAAGCCCGACAACCCGGGCTTGCTCTCGACCGAAGGCGGATTTCAAAGGCATGGAGGCTGGCTATCTCACGGCACTAGAGTAAATGCTGTCCGCAATCCATCCGAATAGCCTCTCCGGTCATTGTTTTCGCAGCGGTAATTAACCAAAGCGCGGTCTCCGCAACATCGACAGGTAAAACTGGACGTCGTAATGGATATTTGGTCTCGGCTTCTTCGACCCTCTTCTGATAGCCTTCCGCACTCATAATCTTTTTTGTCCAATTACCCAGTAAGCCCCCGGGACAAATACAATTCACTCGAGTTTCCGGAGCCAGCACCCGAGCAAGACCGATCGTCATAGTGTTCAAAGCACCTTTGGAACTCGTGTAGGCCATAGAGGAACCGTTTGATCTCCAGGCACCAATAGATGAGATATTGACAACAGCACTATCCCCGGCCGCTTTGAGGTGTGGCTGGGCAGCCCGTGTCATTTGGTAGGTACCAATGACATTGATGGAAAAAGACTTGTGAAAGTCATCTTCGGTTAGCCCCTCGAGATTCGACATCGGATTCGGCCGGGTGTATGCCGCATTGTTTACCAGAGCATCAATACGACCCCATTCATCCATTGCCGCCTCGGCCATTCGCCGACAATCGGAATCGTTTGAGACGTCCGCCTGAACCACAATCGCTTCCGCCCCCGCCTTTCGACAAAGATTAGCCGTCTCTTCAGCTCCTTGAAGATTTGAGGAATAGTTTATAACCACGTCATACCCTACCTTCGATAAAGCCAGGGCACACTCAGCCCCTATCCCTGTAACCGAGCTTGACCCTGTGACTACCGCAACTTTTTTCGAAGAAGCCATTTAAATCCTCCCTTTTTTATCAAGGTAACGGACAGAGTGGACCCAGAAAAGGGTGGTTGGAGAAATGAGATTAAAGGAATAGATTTAGACGTGATAAAAAACAGGAGACATTGTGCCTCATTCTGCTTATGCATCGGTGCTGACCGCGAAACGAACCTTTGAGCTTCGCGAAGTGCCAATCCCCGAAGTTGGCCCTGATGATGGCATTCTCCGCATGGAATGTGCAGGGCTCTGCGGTACCGATTACGAACAGTACGACGGTCATTTTATCGGAACGATTCATGGCCAACTCCCCATGACTTTAGGTCACGAACTTATGGGCTTTGTCGAAAAATTAGGCCCTGAAGCGGCTAAGAGGTGGGGTGTAAAGGAGGGTGATCGCGTTATTGTGGAAACGTCAATACCCTGCGGAGAGTGCCTTGCATGTAGGGATGGACGACCAATTTTCTGTAGTGAAAACATGGGGTATGGAATTCGGATAGGCTTTGACCGAGAACCACACCTGTGGGGCGGCTACGCATCTCACCTATACCTGCATCCCAATGCGCGAATGCATAAGGTTCCAGAGCAAATACCTACGGGACCTATGAGTTTGTTCAATCCTCTTTCAAACGCAGTAAGGTGGGCCTGGAAAAAACCGAATTTAAAGCCCGGGCAAACAATCGTAGTCGAGGGTCCGGGTCAGAGAGGACTTCTCGCCGTGGCTGTAGCGAAGAAGATGGGGGCTGGTAAAATTATTTGCACGGGTACAGACAAAGATAAATACCGGCTAGAGCTTGCAAAAACACTGGGAGCTGACGCCACAATCGACGTCACTAAAGAAGACCCAGTTTCACGTGTCATTGAGGAAACCGGAGGAGAGAAAGCAGATATCGTTTTAGATGTTTCGATGGGAGCAACAGATCCCATTCTCCAGGGTATCGAAATGCTCAAGAAGGGTGGAACCTTCGTGAATGCTGGCGTCAAAACCCACAACGCGGTTACAAATTTCTTCACGGACAAGCTTCTATTCAACGAAATATCGTTCTTGGGAGTCTTATCCTCGGATTGGGAGGATACCGCCGAAGCTGTGAACATTCTAACCGATGAATGGAAAGAGCTTGCACCCTTAAGCACCCACTCCTTCCCCCTGAGTCAGGCGGAGACCGCTGTCAAAATGCTGGGTCGGGAAGTTGATGACGGTACCGAGTCAATTCACATTCACCTCGATACGATGGCAGAACCATGAAAAATCTTCCTATTCGTCTAGCAGCCGGCTCTGGCCCCACTTTTGGTGTCGATGACCTCTCTTGCGCTGCAGCAACACATCTTGGTCTCTGGGAAGACGAAGGCCTTGATGTTAAATGGACGCCTGTGCATGGAGGAGTCGCAGCCATGCAGGCTGTCATGGATGACAAAGTCGATGTTGCCTATGGTGGTCTCGGACCTGCTTTACGGTTTCGATCAGAAGGAAAACCAATCCGGATCATGGTGTCTATGGCTCGCTCTTTAGCCCAGAACCTTGTGGTACAAAAGGAAATACAGACAACTGAAGACCTGAAAGGAAAATCGTGGGCTTTAGATGGGTTTTGGTGCTTTGAGCCATCACATGGCTCGCTTGCTCATAAAAAATCTGCACATTCCTGACACCGAAATAAAGTGGGAAGCTGTTGGCCCTCCACCGGAGCGGATCGCCAGACTTTTAGAGGGTTCCATTGATGCGTCTTTGATACGCGTGGAAGAGGCAATCTCATTAAACGCTGACGCTTCGAATACACTTCATACCCTGCTTGGCTTTGCTGAATTAAAAGAACTTGTTCCCGTCCAACCCCATGGGGTTCTTGCGACATCGGACAGTTATGAAGCTGAACACCCTGACGAACTGCATAGATTAACGCGCGGAATGATTCGAGCGTCTCGGGCCTTACACGAGGATTTCAACACGTTTAAGAAGGTTTACGACAAAAATGTGTCGGTAACGGTCGCAGAAGGTGATATCCGAAGGATCTGGGAGCAAGAAACAGCCTCGGGAGGCTTTGCGCTCAATGGGGAGCTTTCGAAGCGCCACTGGGAAGATGAAATGGAACTCTTTTACGAACTTAACCCAGACCTCAACCGCGTAGCACGGACCGACGTCATTGCTGAAGAATTTGTTTCGAAGGCTCTGCTCTCACTGGGACAGGTGAGTGGGCCCGATCTTGATTAAGGATAGAATATGGATTCAATAGATAGAAGATTAACCGGTATACCATGCCTGTTCATGCGTGGCGGCACGTCTCGAGGCCCCTATTTTAATGCTAATGACCTTCCCATTGATCCTGCGGAACGGGATAAGACTTTATTACAGGTAATGGGTTCTCCAGACATCCGACAGATCGACGGTTTAGGCGGTGCGGATCCACTCACAAGCAAAGTCGCAATTGTCTCCAAATCAGACCAAGCAGGAATTGATGTCAATTATCTTTTTGCTCAGGTGGGAATTGAAAATGGTGTGGTGGATACCAATCCATCATGTGGAAATATGCTCGCAGGTATAGGACCCTATGCAATTGAAACTGGAATTGTGCCGGCTGCAGATGGGGAAACAAAAGTAAGTATCTACAATGTAAACACACAGAGTATGATCGAGGCCGTAATACAAACCCCTGGAGGAAAGGTTAATTATCAGGGGAACGCAAAGATCGATGGTGTTCCCGGAACCTCTGCTCCCATTTTTCTCAACTTTACCGATGTCTGTGGTTCCAAAACTTCGGGGATGCTGCCGACAGGAAAACCTATCGAGAAAATAAACGGAATTGATGCAAGCTGTGTCGATGTCGCTATGCCCATGGTTTTATTCCGGGCAGCAGATTTGGGTATTTCCGGATATGAGGATAGGGACGAGATTGCCAACAATTCTCAACTTTTTAGGGATATGGAACCGCTCCGCCTCGAAGCGGGCCTAAGAATGGGGTTAGGCGATGTCAAAGAATCTGTAATTCCGAAAATCGGTCTTTTGGCCGAACCAAGAGAGGGCGGAGATATCTGTTCGCGTTACTTTATGCCCTGGAAATTGCATGCCGCGCACGCCGTAACTGGCGGAATATGTGTCGCATCTGCAGCATCAGTGCCAGGCACCGTTGCCTTTGAGCTGTCCAAGAAGAGTGGTGCTAACCCGAGGGATTTCAAAATTGAACATCCATCGGGCCAAATTGATGTAAGACTAGAAATGGCTGGTGAAGGTGATACTCTTACGGTTGCTAAGGCGGGATTGCTGCGGACTGCCCGCCTCATTATGCGTGGAGAGGTTTTTGTTTAAAAAAACAATCTAAATGTTCGTTTAAAAGACTTTAGATCGTCTATTTCATGGGTTTTAAGCTACAAGGGGGATCCTTATGAAAATATTTAAAAAACCAATTGGATGGGCAGCTGTCATTGCGGCTACCACATTAACCGGAGCAATCGTCAATCCGGCAACTGCCGAATTAAACCTTGCTGGAAAAACGGTCGAATTCGTTATCCCGTTCTCAACAGGGGGGGGCTCAGACAAGTGGGCTCGATTTTTTGCCCCCCTCTTATCCGAAGCCCTGCCGGGAAAACCAACTGTTGTTGTTAAAAACATGCCAGGTGCCGGCTCAACGAAGGGGGCTAATTGGTTCCACTCGCGTGCTAAAGGGGATGGCCTAACCATTTTTGGATCCTCTGGATCAACCCAATTTCCATACATTTTAGGAGACCGTCGCGTAAAATATGACTATCGCGATTGGCAAGTCGTCCTCGGCACAGCAACAGGCGGAGTTGCTTATATGAGCCCGGAGATGGTCTCAAAGTGGAAAAAGGATCCAAACTCCATCAAGGGAACCAAGTTTATATTCGGTTCTCAAGGCGCAACCCGCTTGGACCTTATCCCCATTCTGGCTTGGCAGATGCTTGGGCTGACAGTCGACCCAGTGTTCGGAGTAAAAAGCAGGGGAACCGGTCGACTAATGTTTGAACGGGGTGAAGCCAACATCGATTATCAAACCGCTCCTGCATTTTTATCCAAAGTCAGACCTTTGGTAAAAGCCGGCAAAGCCGCTCCCATGATGACATGGGGAGCCCTAGATGCGGATGGCAATATTGTCCGAGATCCAACCTTCCCCAACGTTCCCACCTTCAAAGAAGAATATAAACGGGTCAACGGGAAAGACCCTTCGGGTCCTGCCTGGGAAGCCTGGAAAGCATTTTTTATCGCGGGCTTTGCCGCTCAAAAAATGGTTTTTCTGCCGAAATCGGCATCAAAGGAAGTTGTATCAACCTACACCAACGCATTTAAACGAGTCGTAGCCCGTGCTGATTTCGGTAAGATTTCGAAAAAGCGTCTGGGTGTATACCCTCAAGCAACAGGAGCCCAAGCGGTTAAATACAAAACGCTCGCGACCGAGGTCGATCCCAAAGCTGTTGCTTGGGTTAAAAAATGGCTTACCGACCGGTTTGGCGTTAAGTTAAAATAACTCATGTTCTGAGGAAATTTATAAGAGAGCGGCCGCGTTGCCGCTCTCTTTTTATCAGGTATTCGAACGATGGAATTTCTTGCAACTGCCCTCCCCGCCCTCAACGAAGCCTTCACATTGATATTTACCCCAACGCAAATTGGTTGGTTATCGGTTGGCGTACTGCTTGGGCTGTCTGTTGGCGTTTTCCCCGGCCTTGGGGGCATTGCTGGTTTGAGCTTGGTACTGCCCTTTCTATATGGGATGGATCCAGTCTCAGGCCTGGCCATGATGGTGGGTCTGGTTGCCGTAATCCCGACATCCGATACGTTTGCCTCCGTCCTTATGGGAATACCTGGTTCAAGCTCTTCCCAGGCAACGGTTTTGGATGGATTTCCGCTAGCCCGAAATGGCCAAGCGGCCAGAGCACTTTCTGCAGCTTTTATCTCCTCTCTCTTCGGAGGCCTTTTTGGGGCAGTCATCCTTACTTTTTTTATCATAATCGCGCGTCCGATAGTGCTGGCTTTCGGAATACCGGAACTTCTAATGCTTACAATCCTGGGCTTCTCAATGGTTGGAGTCCTCGCTGGACGAAGTCTCCTAAAAGGACTTGTGGCCGCCGGACTCGGCATGGCGTTTGGGGCCATAGGAGAGGCACCCGCCCAGGGATCACCCCGAATGGACTTTGGGAGTTGGTATCTTCAGGACGGACTCCAATTGGTGATAGTCGGGCTCGGAATCTTCGCAATCCCGGAGATTATTTCGCTCTTGCGGCAGAACAGAGCGATTGCGAAAGACTCAGCACTCGGCGCAGGTTGGATGGATGGCCTCAGAGACTGGTGGACCGCGAGATGGCTCTCACTTAGATGCGCATGTATCGGGGTCATCGTCGGTGTTATACCGGGCCTCGGCGGATCCGTCGTCGACTGGATTGCCTATGGCCACACCGTACAAACAACCCGGGATCGTGAGAAATTTGGCAAAGGAGAGATTAGAGGAGTAATCGGACCAGAGTCTTCGAACAATGCAAAGGAAGGCGGCGGTCTTGTTCCCACGCTCCTTTTCGGGATTCCCGGCTCTGGATCCATGGCGGTCTTTATCGGAGGACTGATCCTCCTCGGACATGAGGCTGGCCCTCAAATGGTCACAACCAATCTTCCTCTCACGTATACAGTGGTTTGGTCTCTCGCCTTTGCGAATGTTATTGGAGCAGGACTTTGCCTTTTTCTCTCGGGCTCCATAGCGCGTCTGACAACCATCCATTTTCCTTTGTTGGTTCCCTTTCTTTTTATGATGATTGCTTTTGCCGCATTTCAAGCAAAACAAACGCTCTGGGACTTGGCAGCCCTGGTCGCCATAGGACTGGTTGGAATTTTTATGCGACGGTTCGACTGGCCGCGGCCGGCATTTCTCATCGGCTTTGTCTTAGCCCACCAGGCCGAGGCCTACACCAATCAGCTAACCCAAATTACAATAACGCGTTTCGGCAGGAGCCTGTCGGAGGGACTGGGATATATCTTCTCTCCTGTGGTGATTACAATTTTTGTGATCACAGTTGTTTCTGTCTGGCTGGGAGCCCGTCAAAACAAACAAATTCATGCGGACACTGGAGATCCTGTTCACTGGCATAAAACCCCTCCCATAGTCATGTGCAGTCTTATCACCGTATTCTTCGCCGTGATGTTTGTGGATTCAATCCATGTTGAGGTTTTAAGTGACAAGGTATTTCCGATCGTAGTCACCGGAACTGCATGCCTGGGAAGTTCAATAATTTTGCTAAAGATGTTTAGAGCATCGGTTACAGATCCGATCTTCGCCGACGGAGAACTTCAGGGCGAGGATGCAAATGCCCCGCATGGTCTCTGGCCTATGTTATTCTGGTTTCTTTCCCTTCTCGTCCTGACGGCGATCTTTGGGTTCGTGATAGCGCTAAGTTTATTTTTTGTTTTATTTCTAAGACTGCATGCGCAGATAAATTGGCTAAGGATCATTATTCTTATGACTTTCGGGCTGGCTGGTATCTTATTCCTCGCAGGCGTTCTTAACCGCGATTTTCCACCGGGTTTATTACAAGAATTTGTTGAACTCCCCTGGCCGTTTGGAGGACGTTAACCGCATAGGGTTGCAACCAATGAAGGGATTTTCTTCTTAAAAGCGAAAAATCCCTTGCTCGCGTGAGGCCAACACATTTTATCCCAGATTCGAATAATTGGGATGATGTCAATCTCAAGATCTCCCTCTATTTTATGCAACAAGTCCCGAGTGGGTCCTACCGGCGCATACGGCGTAACGATCCGCTCGGCCCCACTTTTCATAAAAAGATCGAAAATCTCCTCAGAACCTATACCCATAAAATAAGGGACAGAGCTTTCAGAAAGAAAACGATCTTTTGCGTCAAAAAGCCCCTCCTGAACAAACCGAAACACCCTATCAGAAAGTGACCCTGCTGTTCGCTGTGACGCCGCATTTAGCATAACAATTCCAACGACGTCGTCTTTTCGTATAGGTAACGTCTCGATACACAAATCCTCATCATGAAGAATAAGGAGCGTTCGGATTTTACTGTCCAAACAGCTCGCTGGCGGTTCTAGGGGGACGGGCTCAGGGGAAGGAAAGGACTCCGGCGGCCTGACATCAACAACTAAATCTGAGACCGACGAGAACCGATTGACTGTCCATTTTGCGATGTTATCGGGCCTTGCAATGTAACACTTGCCATGGGTCTGCAATCCAGCCACCCATCGCCAGGAAAGCGTGTTAGAGGCAGGGTCTCCATCTAAAAGAAATCTCATAAAAACATCCGCACCCAGGGTCCAGGGCAAACCGAGCGTAAAAATCCAAATACTCGCAAACCACATTCGCGAATGATTATGCAGGTAGTGAGTTTCTTTAAGTTCCTTTATCCAATAATCAAAACACTCGATCCCTGTCTCTCCGGCCAGTGCCTTGGCCAATGTCTTATCACCCTGCCACTCTCTCCAGTTCCTGTCCCTTTCTTCGATATAATTCTCCCACACCGAAGGTCTCGACTCGAGCCAACCTTTCCAATAGGTCCTCCAGAAAACTTCTTCTATAAATTTTTCTGAAGCCGAGAACGTATGTGTAGAGAGCACTGAGGAGATAACCTCCTCTTCAAGAAGCAACCTATGTCTTAACCAGGGTGAGAGTCTTGTAACGGAATTATGACGCCCCTTGCCCCGGTCCAAATTCCGATTTCGCGCGTACTCTAAACCCAATTTAGGCAGCGCCTCTTTAAGCTGTTTCAAACCATGACTTCTCATCGGGGTGGGATGGAAAAATTCGGGCATCAGATCAACCGCGCACACGCCACAGCGATGCCTGACCCCTTCCCAACAATCCAACCCCAAAATCGAAGGAGAGAACCTGGCGGGTGCCTTAAATGGTTTAAGGCATCTGTTCCGTGATCAATTTCATCTCTCAAACAATCCTCTAGCAGAGATTTAATATGCAATTCAGTTGGTGACATATCAGAAAACTCGGATAGACGATTAATTTGTTGACGATAGTGCTTCTCCACAAAGCGTTCCACGGACCTGACCGTAAAATACACAGCATCGGGACCAAACAGTGCAGGAAGATAACCCGTTAGGAACCCAGCTAACCGCCAAAGGGGCAAAAGGTGACTTTGTTCACGATCAGGTAAAATTTTTGTCAGACTATTAAAGTGCTCTCGTTCAACTTCTAGATGTCGATTTGCAAGAGACCGTACGTCCTCACAAGACGAACCTGATATAATCCCTCTATAAATGTAGACCGCGCCGCATTCGCCCGCATGATCTGAGCGAAGTTCACGGAGGAGCCAAGAGGGTATCTTGGAGAAATCAATCGACAAAGGGCTGAAGCTTATGGAACCAGTCATGAATTTGATACGCCTTTAAGTCGGCTTCAGACTACTTGTGCCCTTTTGTCATCCGTATCCCGATACTTTAAGACAAACATCAGAACACCAATCGAGCCATGTGATTTTGACTGAAGTGAACTTAAAAAAATAAGATTTCCAGGGAGGTTTCAATGCCGGAGGGGCATGTAATTCATAGAGCAGCGAATGCCCAGAATAAACAACTGGCGGGAAAAAAACTAGAAGTCTCCTCGCCTCAAAATCGATTTTCAGAGGGCGCCAAGATAATAACCCAGAAACAGTGTCTCAAAGTTGAAGCTTTTGGAAAACATCTATTTTATCATTTTGAAAACGCTCATTTACTTCATATCCACCTTGGACTTTTTGGACGCATTCGAATACACGAGGCCCCAGCCCAACCTCCCAAGGGACAGGTCAGGGTTAGATTGAAAGCAGAGACCATGGTGGTCGACATTAACGGCCCGACCATTTGTGAGATCCAGAATATCGAGGAGTTTAAGAAGACCACGCGGAGGATAGGGCCGGATCTTTTGCGCAAAGACTCAGATCCCGAACAATTTATTTCTAAAACCCAAAATAGTAAGAGAACGATTGCCGCGCTATTAATGGATCAATCTGTCATTGCTGGAATTGGGAATATTTTTCGGTCCGAAATCCTCTGGCGGAACCATGTTCACCCCCTCAAAAGAGGCTGCGATTTGGAACATGGAGAGATAGACACCTTGTGGAGTGACAGCAAATTGTTGCTTTCCTTGGCGTTAAAAAGTGGAAAAATAATGACCTTACTCAACTCAACCCAAACCCAAACAAAAGAACGGTTAAACATTTACAAGAAAGACGTGTGCCCAAGGTGCCTTGGGCGATCACTGTCGTGGTCTTAGAAAATCGTAATTGTTACCTCTGTAAGCGATGCCAAACTTAATAATTTTCTGATCAAGGCTGCAGCCAGGCTCTAAACAGGTAATTTTCTTGACACCATTTCCCACTAAAATACGATACTAAAAAAAAATTATATCCTGTTTGAAAAGAACTTTTCAGGGATAGGATTATCATTCTTATCGTCAGCGAACTTTTTCTTTCCAAATACTTTCCTATGTATCGTGCCCAATTTTAGCTTAGCCTCAGATAGTCTCCGATCCTACGAGCCTCAGAGGATTTCACCTCTCCGAATACGAAGGCTAGGCTATCAGCGCTGGCGTTTATTTTCCGCGCAAACCAATTTTTATTATTTCTGGGAAAAGAGATGGCTTTGGATTGCTCTTGCGGTTGGGTTTTTGATGTTGTCAATTCCCGAACCGGAGGGATTATCCCGGAGCGGTATGATCGTTCTAACGATGTCAGTTGTGGCCATTATTTTATTTGTTGCCGAACCAGTCCCGCTACCGACCGTCGCCTTAATGATCATCGTGGGTCAGGTTCTTTTACTGGGGATAGACTCCAACGACGTCGCCAAAAGCTTAATGACGGATTCGGTATTGTTCATTATGGGCTCTCTGATGTTGGCCGTTGCCGTCGTAAAACAACGTTTAGATATCAGGATAGCGTGGTTGATTGTTCAAGTTACCGGGACCAACACAACAAGAATTTGCATCGGAATTTCCGCCGTCTCTGGGGTTCTTGCGTCATTCGTCGGAGAACATACAGTCGCTGCAATGATGTTACCTGTGGGAATTACCCTCATAAGGCTCACATCCAACAACCCTGCCCGGGTCCGCAACCTCGCTGCAGTCCTTTTATTCTCGATATCCTATGGATGTTCAATTGCCGGAATTGGCACCCCCTCTGGAGGTGCCAGAAATGCCATTATGATCGGATACTGGAAAGATTTCTTTTACGATCCGACGAATCCTGAGACCTATCGGTTCCTAATCGACTATCTCACGTGGATCACCTATGCCTACCCTGTATTTTTAGCCCAGCTGCCATTTGTAACTTTAATACTGATCTGGACTTTCAGACCCGAATACAAAACGCTCCGCCGTTCTGTAGTCAAACTACGTCAGCAAATTGCAAATGAAGGTCCGATGAAACCATCTGATTGGCTTGCAGTTGTGCTTTTTGCCCTGGTGGTTTGTTTCTGGATAACACTTTCGGGAAAAATTGGACTTGGAACCGTCGCGATAATGGGCGCAGCATTGTTTCTCATTGTGGGTCTAACGCGTTGGGAAGAAGTCAACTCAGGCGTAAATTGGGGCGTTGTTTTACTCTATGCAGCCGCCATTTCTCTCGGCCTTCAAATGAAAGATACCGGTGCCGCCAAATGGGTTGCCGAGAGCTTTATCGATGGGATGCGATATCTCGGCGCAGAAGATGGGATCGGGCTCTGGACGTCAGTTTCAGCCCTTACCACACTTGTCACTAACACCATGTCAAACGGCGCCGCAGTCGCTGTTCTTGGCCCGATTATTTTAAATATGGCCACCATCGCCGGTGAAAACCCCATTATACTCGGGTTTATTACAGCCATTTCGTCAGCCTTTGCCTATTTAACTGTTGTTGGAACACCGGCATCAACCATCGTCTATGCATCCGGTTACCTTAAAACCACCGATTTTCTGGTTGTCGGTTGGAGAATGGTGCTGATGTCAACAACGATTATGATCCTCGCAGCCGTATTTTACTGGCCATTTCTGGCAGGTTAATTGAAAAGATGAAATTTTTTCCAAGCTCTCATTTTAGGATCACCCCCAAAAATAATAGTGTCTTGGAAATAATGCACGAGCGACGTAAAAGATTTCGAATTCTTGTATGTTTAGATGGCTCGGAAGAATCATTTTCTGGATTAAAACTCGCAGCAAACATTGGACACTCCGAAGAGTGCGATATCATCCTTTTATATGTGAGGGCTATAGATCAAGGCATTCGATCAGAAGGCTTGCAAGGACATCTCGCGCATAAAAACATGCTCGATTGGGGAATAGAACTGCCAGGTATTGATTACCTCAAAAAAGCACGAGAGCACCTCATCGGAGATCAGGGCCTTTCCACAGACTGGATAACCTCAACCAGCCATACCGACTCCTGGGGCGACCCCCTTGGCGATAATAAAGTTGAGTATCACCACAAAAACGGACGATCCATTGTTCTTAAATTAAAAACGGCCCCAGACGTCGCAAGCGGTATATTGGACCAGTATGAGCTTGGTCCTTACAACATGATCATTATGGGCGCTCCTAGCCATTGGCATAGTGAAGTCCGGGCATTTTTTGGAGCCAGTGTAGCTCAAAAGGTATCAATGCTCGCTCCCTGCTCGGTGTTGTTATCAAGGCCTGAGATGAAACATACTAAGAGGGGTCATTTAATCTGTGTTGATGGAACGCGACATTCCCTAGAGGCAATGCGCCGAGATGCAATCCTTGCCCATTATTCAAATCAGCCTGTGACACTATTATGTGTCGCCAGGAGCAAAAATGAAGTCAAACAGGCCGAGCGGGTGCTCGAACAATGCCTCGAGATAATGGACAAGGTAGCCCTTAAACCCAAAGAAACACTCGTCACCGTCGGCGATCCTGAAAAAGAAATTCTTAAAATCGGACAAAATTACGCTCTTACCGTAATTGCAGACTCGAAAAAGACTCTGATGAAAAGACTTTTTCGAGTGGTATATCTCTTCGTGTAATGGGTGGAGCGGTCAACTCCGTGTTAAATATTCGTTAACCCGGCTGTTCATATACAGCACAAAAAAAGAGTTCAACTCACAACCCCGGATACCAGGATCCCGCGGCAATATTTTGAAAACCGAGAGATCGGGACCGGAACAATTCTGGCTATATAATCATCTCCGCAGTCTATTGGCGCTTTGATCTCAACTACACATTCTTCGTCTTGAGTGGTCCATGCAATTTCAGAGCGCAAATTACAGTATGATATATTCGAGTCGAATGTGATCCTCAAACCATCCAAAGTGAAATACTCGCGACTATAATCAACCCTCAGCGAGGGTGTTAGATGTCCATAGCGAGCATCGAAAATCTATGTTCCACAGAACACTCTGGATCGAACCGACTGAGTGCTTCGGAATACTTGTAACGTCCTTCGATGGATGAGACTTTTGTCTCCTTGGAAAATCGTGAGTCGGAATTGTACCACCTAACTCTAATCTTTTTTCGAGGTAGAACCCCCTCTTCTGACTCTCTAAAGGCCGATAACTCTCTGCTATCGAAATATAAACTATGAATTGACCGTCTCGGAAATAATACATCCATACCACGACCAATGAGTTGACCTTTAATCAACCTCATATCGCTCTTTGTGAGACGATATTTCTGTTCCTTTCGAAAACTCATTCTGTTTTTTGTTTCAACACAGACATCTTACCAACTGAATTTCGGCCTGAGCACTCTAAAAGTCCAATTGAAAGTTCTGCGCCTCCGAACTCTTGCTTCTTATTCTTAGCTTCTAAACAAGTTTGAACCTTCTTCATTTTACTCAAGCCAAATCTTACCCTAGAGGAGAGTCTTTGGCAGAAAACCCGATTTTGGCGTCAGAAATCGTCGCAGAACGGGCGGTTAAGTCAGACTTTTCCCCAATTGAAATACCCTTGTCGCCACATTCGAACAATTCAACATTATTCAACAAATATGTTCCACCACTTACATCGATACAGTCATTACCAGCCCGCATGACTTTTAAAGAGGCAATCTCTAACCCCGAAAAATCCGCATCAAGAGCATCCGCAAACGCATTCCTGATCTCTCCCAAACTTATAAAACCTTGGGATGAAACAATATTGACGCTATCCTCGCAGCCTCCCCCCGCCGCGCTAAAAACAGTCCGCATGAAGGTAACATTGTAAAAATTAAGACACCCTGTGAACCCGAATTTGTTGAATCGCTGACCGGATGAATTAACATTTTTTTCTAGAATTTTCTGGCCTTCAAAATTGATCGTCCAATCTTTCAAATTGGCGCCTGAAAACAAGGCCCAATCCCCTTTTTCCTGTTGAAATAGGGTGATTGTTTTGGCTCTCAAATCACTAGAAACCCTAAGTGTTGGAGAGTGTTTTAAGACCAACCCCGGAGCTATCACGGTTCTTGAGAAATTGTTCTTTAATTCGGCATCTCGCCGCCCCCTCGGCAGATAAACAGACCGCACTCCATTTAACATGTTACCAGAAAGCAACTTTGCGGCCGCTTTATCAGAAATATTTTGTTCTTCTCCAAAATGTGAAAGGGTCCTGAACCCAGAGGTGTCTCTTTTTCTGATCTGATTTATGACAGCCTGTTTAAATCTCTTTTGTTCCATAGTTTGAAAAAGTGGAGGTAAGGATCTTTTCTCGGATGAACAACTCTTTTCCGCTTTGATTCTTTTTCCAAGAAACCCTGAATTCTTTTTTCATTTTCTCGCAGCTTACGAAGCGATTTCTGCACAAATTCTTTCGCCTTTCGTGCCTCTAACGTTGTTCGCTTTGTAAATTCTTGTGAAATATTCTCTTTCGATGAAATTCGTCTAGTAATACCGTCATATTTAAAATTTTCGAAAAGAGGTAAAACTGCCCGAAGACCTTGAAACTGTTTTTCCAAAAATGCTTCCTCAGAAAAAAGTTTGAATTTAATGTTTCCATCATAATAGATTGGCTCAAAACTCTCAGTGTAAACGTTATAATAAAATTTCCGATTGTGAACCTTAGCGGCATGCAGACCATTCATGGCAAGAAGGTCTAGAAAATATTTTCGGAAGAGCTCCTGATTTCTCTGTAAAACAACGAAGCCGCTAGAGGTAAACCGGTCAATATTTTGCGCAAACCGAAGGTAAACGTCTTGGATTTGAGAAAATGATCTCAACACTATATCTTGAGAACTTCGTCCTTTCAGGAACCAATTCCGATTGACCAAACGAGCTAAAGATACTTTTTCCAGATCCCAATTTTTAAAATTTTTATAGGACCAAATCAGCTCTTCATCGCCCTCAAACACCGGCCCCTCTCGTCTTCCCAATCTCTCCAAAAGCTCTTTTCGGGCATCTTCTTGGAAGAGCATTAGACTCCAAACACCGTTGACCACAGTCCAGACCTCAAAGGTTTCGGGAGCTATATAGCCCGCAGCCCGCAATAAAACCGTCGCCAAAACTTCATTTTTTCCATTCCGGGTGTAGGGGATCAATAATTTGAACTTAACCGCATTGAGTATGTTTCCATTCTTCAGCTTTACATCGAGAGAGCGTATTGGTTGACCGTTAGGGGCGACGATTAAGTGATCCTTCCAATCCCCATTTTGACGAACTCGCCCCCGATAAATACACTTTCCCCCGAACTTATAGACCACCGTGACATTAGCTTTAAAATTTTTCTTGAGCTTGGGTGGAATGTTCTCGGATCTGGACACCAAGATTTTCAAAAAATTTTTCTGAAACTGCCTACTCTTCGGTATTTCAATGACGATACGTTGAATTGCTTTCGGGTTATTCAATTCTGAAATGCGATTTCCCGTAGCAAAATTGCACTCAGATCTGACAGCCGTAGATAAGCTCGACCAAACAATCACAAAGGCGAAAGCAATAAATTTGTTTTTGATCATGACCGATTAAGCTGAATTGTTTTAATCTCAGAACGGTCCTGAATTAACTCTGAAATTTGCCTGAGATCTGAGAAGTTTGCGGAAACCAGCGTATAACCGTGCTCACCCCCTGCAAGAGTTTTTCGATTTAAAAGGGCGCTCTCTTCTAATTCAATAATTTTCTCAGCCGCTGAAACTTCGAGAACACAAAGAGCGGTCCCTTCGGAAAACGACGTTGAAAAAAATGATGTTTTCAAAAATGTTCTGGACAATAATTGGGCTGTCAGGAGAACGATAACGACCGCGGCTATTGCTCCGCCAAGACACAAAAGCCATTTCAGGCTAACCGCAGCCGCAATCCCCATTGTGATCGCTGCAAAATAAACGGATAACTCGAGGGGTGAACGGACTGGATTACGAAACCTCACAATCGACAATGCTCCGACCATGCCGAGGGACAGGGCGATGTTACCCGCGATCACCTTAGTGATGACGAATGTCAATATTGGAAGCAACACTAGGGTAGCCGTATGGGCCGTGGTTTCGATCCATTTTTGACCACAAAATTGCAAGAGAAGTCTTAATGACAAAGACATTCCCATGAGCACACAAAAAGTCTCTACTATTCCACTATTCTTGGTTATTATTTCAATCAATTTAACCGCCTCCACAACTCATTTTTTCTCACAAAATCAAAACAAACTGGCCATACCTTGCAAGCTAAAACGCAGATGATGTGGACCCTGCTTTGACCGCTTTTTTCTTCTCGCATTTCAATCCATACCGCAATAGTCCTAATTTAGACCGAGCGATTTTGACATTACTTTTGCTGGGGACCGAGTTTGACTCGAAGAAATCAGAAACGGATCAACATATCAAAATCCGTCCCTTCACCCACCCCTCAAAAGGTGTATAAGCTAAACGAAACCTATGAATCGGAACAACAATGCTGCTATCAAATCTTAACATTCCTCATGAGAAACTCATTGATCAGCATTGCATCACTCGGAATTATAATGCTTTTTTTAGAAATAGTGTCAAACTTATCATTATTTTATTAATTTCGATCTTCTTATCCATAGATACTTCTGCCCAGTCTACCGGCAAGGCGGATTGGTCCGACCCCCTGGCTTTGTATGGTGATCAGCTAACTTTTCAGATATTACGAAATGGTGAAAAGGCCGGTTTTCACCGGGTTTCATTCAAAAAACCCAACAAGGCCTTAAAGTTATATCCCATGCAGAAATCTTAATATCTTTTCTAAAGATAAATTTATATAAATTTTCATATAGATCCGAGGAACTCTGGAACCAAGGGAAACTCAAAGGGATCCATGTAACAGTCGACGACAATGGCGATAAATCAGAAATATCTGCCGAACAACTATCGGCCGAACTTTCAATAACGTCCACTAAGGCCAATTACAAAATTCCTAGTCCAATATTGCCAACGACCCACTGGAACTTTTCAATAGTAAAATCGAACCAGGTCATAAATACAATTACAGGACTACCTAATAAAGTTGACATAAATCGAAGAGGTACTGAAAAATTGTAACAAAACATCCAGTCATTGAACGCCACCCGTAGCGTGCCATCTCCAACCTTTAGATCCATCTCATATGTCCAATTGAGGGCATTCCCTGATGCCTTTCCGGTTGCGACACCCAAAACATCAGCAGCCTTTCCCTCATAGGTATTTTTATCTTTCTTGGTAATCCGCCAAACACGCCTATCTTTCTCTCCATCTTTATAATCGAAACGCTCGTCCAAAGTGAGCGTTTTACCATCCCATTTTCCGTCAATAAGCACGGTAAACTGTCGCCTTAAGGTCCCAAATCTGTCTTCGAATATCCCCCACGCTTTCGTTTGCCCGGCGAAGTACTCCTCAATCACTAGTTTTGGACCTGACTGGGCGAAGTCCCGAGGTGTCATTCCCGAACATCCCGGTAAAATCGAGGTGAGCAAAAGTGTGATAAGAAGTTTACGTAGCATAACCAATCCCAACATTAAGTTTTAATTTACAATTTAATACGGCCGATGGCTTTTTCTATTATACCAACTCGGCGCTCATCTAACGGGAAATTCCAAACAAGCCCAACGGCTATCAGTTTAAGTACTGCCGGGACCAGAGAATAGATCAAGGCCAGCGCAAAAACCCCTTCCGGATTGGGACTCTTCGGATCAAAACCTGCTAACTCGACCCCAGGCAAAGCAATCCCAACCGATATTGCCAAGGCAAATTTCGTGCCTAACCCCCAGAGCGAGAACAGGAGACCACCATTTCTGCGACCGAACTTAAATTGACTATACCCTATAACATCGGCCTGAAGGGCCGGTGGGAGGATCAGATCCGCGCCTAATGCCCCTCCCGTAATACCGCATACGATAGAAAAGGCGATCAGTCCGCCATCTGGGATTAATGGCACAAAGGCAAACACCCCACTCGCTAACAACATTGCCGCGGACCAAATGCGATGTTTACCGTACCGGTCGCTTAAGTAGCGCCAGAGCGGTATACATAAAACCGCGCTCGCAAAATAAATGAGAATGAGAAACGCTTTTTGCTCTTCAGTCGCCCCAAGCTTGTATTGCAAGAACAGAAGAAAGAGGGCCGCCGGTATGCCATTAGCAAGACCGTTAAAAAACCAAGCGGTCAGTAGCCGCAAAAAAACATAATTGTGTCGAAGATCTCCCCAAAGATTCTTGTAATTGTATTTTATTCTCTCTGTCTGAGGACTAATATGTTTCACCTCGGAAACGAAGACCAACAGCATACAAAAGGCTGGTAGACCCAAAACAATCGATATCCAAGCAAGAAGTCGAATGGCTTCACGGTTGGCCAGACCGAAGCTTGCAGCTCCGGCAATAATGGCACCGGCGCTAATGAAGCCAAAAAGAGAAAGCGCTTCTCGCCATGCGGTTATTCGGGTTCTCTCGCTGTAGTCCGATGAAAGCTCTGCACCCCAAGCCAGATAGGGAACTGAAACCATCGTCCAACCGCAGTAAAGAAAAATTGACCACCCCAACAAGTACCCGGGACCGATACCGTCGGGGGGAACCAACAACATGAAAAGCCCGATACCCGAGATTACGCCTCCCATTGCAATCCATGGTTTTCTTGAATTGCCGAAAATGGTGAACCGATCCGAAGCGATCCCCACAATCGGGTCACTCACCGTGTCAAACAAGCGCGCAAACAAAAGAACAAAGCCAGTTACCGTCAAGCCCAACCCCAGTTCGCTTCCGTAAAGTTGAGGCAAAATTATATATATCGGCAAAGTCGGGATGGCTATGACGGCTGCCGGTAGCGCATAGATTATGATGGATTTTGTTTTCATCCGGCTCCCCTATTACGAAGGATATGCTATACGTGACCTGGTTCTGATTTAAGTTAAAACAAGGCCTACGCTATAAATTGACCCGAGCCATTCCATCGGGCGGGTATCGATCGCCCGCAACAGTTCCCGGTTTAAAGACGTCATCGAGTAATTCTCGATCTTCCGCTGTCAAAGAAATATGTATGGCATCCAGATTTTCTTCTAAATGTCGACGGCTTTTACATCCGGGGATCGGAAAGACAAAATCAGATTGATCAAACGTCCAAGCAATGGCTATTTGAGCGGCCGTCGCTCCGTGCCTTGCCGCAACCTGTTCGATCACTTTTACTTTCTGCAAATTTGATTGAGCATTGACCTCAGAAAAGCGAGGAAATTTCTGTCGTGTATCTTCCTTGCTAAGGCTTCCCACGTTTTCGATAGCTCCCGTGAGAAACCCATAACCCAGTGGCGCATATGCCATCAGAGCCAAGCCCAAATCCTGACACGTTTGAAAATGGTCTTCCTCGACATCCCGGGTCCAAAGAGAATATTCAAATTGTAGAGAAATGAGTTCTCTTTCCTTATGAGCCCGTCTCAAGCTTTGAGGCGAGGCCTCAGAGAGACTTATGAAGCGCGTCTTTCCTTCATCGATTAATCGACCCATTTCTCCAACCGACTCCTCAACCGGAACAGTCGGATCAATCCGGGACATGCAGAAACAATCAAGATAATCGGTTCCGAGATTTTTAAGACTGATCTCACAAATCTGACGCAGCCGAGCTGGTGTTCCACTGCCTTGTGCTTGCGACCCGGCAAGAGTTTTTATGGTCCCTGTCTTCGAATGGAGAAAGACTTGTTTTCTGAGGTCTCCTTTTAGAGCCTCCCCGATAAGCCGATGGTTGTGTCCCTGACCATAGCTTGCCGAGGTATCCAGAAGGCTAACACCCATCTCCACTGCCTTTTGGATTGTCGCAATAGACTCTTCGTCATCAGGTTCCCCGTAGGCCCCAGACATCGAAAAACAACCCAGCCCAATCCGGGACAGCATCTCTCCAGAATTGCCAAATTGATGTGTTTTCATCTAAATCTCCGCCCCCCCTGTTCGGTGACAAAAGCTTCCCTCAAATCCAATCATGAATGAAAGACATTTTTTATCGACGAACAAATTTGAGAATGTTAGCCTTTCCGTTGAGTTCTAGGTCACCGGGCTCACCGGGATAATTTAGAATGAAAGTATCGGCTACAACAGGGAGAAAACAGTGCTGAAAAAAACATTTACAGCCACCGCCATCGCAGCGAGCGCCGCGTTTGCTGCCACAGCATTTGCGGGAGGTCATGGCAATATATTCGAAGGGAAAACTCTAACCGTACAAGTGCCCTCGGGTTCTGGCGGATCCTACCATATCTATTGCCAGCTCGTTCAAAGGAACCTCGGTGATTACATCCCCGGGAAGCCAAAAATGCTGATCCAAAACATGCCCGGAGCTGGTGGCGCAAAATCTGCTGCGTTTATGGCCAATGCGGCTCCTAAAACCGGTGAAGTGATCGCGATGGTTGCTCCCGGTGTTGTTACAACCCCACTTGTTCGCAAAGTACGTTTTGATGCGAGCAAATTTGAGTGGCTTGGAGCCCCGGCTGCTCGAGCTGCGGGTATTTTTTATTGGCATACAACTGGGGTCACCAAACTTCAGCAAATCTTAGACAAAGAAACATCGATTGCGAGCAGTGGCTTTGCCTCCACAGGTTCAATCTTCCCGAAGCTTGTGAATGTAACGCTCGGTGCCAAAATGAAAATCATCACCGGCTATAAGGGTGGCGGCGCCATGAACCTTTCAATCGAGAAAGGGGAAACCATGGGTCGAAATAATTTCCTCTCAGGGTTTTTAGGAGCCCGCCCCACCTGGCTTCCAGAAAAAAAGATTATTCCGATCATTATGTACGGACCGAAAAGTGACTCCAAGTATGTCCAGGGCGTTCCTCATCTTGGAGATCTCTTGAAACCGGGTACCCTCAATCAGAAAATGTACACGGTGCTGAATACCAACTTCGATGTTGGTCAGGCTTTTTATGTACCTCCGGGAGCACCGAAGAATGTTGTTTCCACTCTGGAGAAAGCCTTTGTGAAAATGATGTTCGATCCCAAATTCAAAGAGCGCGTATTAAAGCGTCGGGTTGAACATGCACCAGTAACAGCCGCCGAGATCAGGAAAGCCATCAAAAGAGGTTTTGCTGCGGCAACACCAGATGTTGTTAAAGCCATTAAAGAAAAGCTCTACACAAAGAAAAAGAAGTCGTAGAGGTTCAGATACTAAACAAAAAACGGCTCCTCATTTGAGGAGCCGTTTTTCTTTCAGAAACACTATCTGACATGAGAGGAAATTTTTGACATGGGCGAGAAAGAGCATGTCTATAAAATGACAGATGGGACGGAATTCCCGGGTTACCTGAAGCACCCATCAGGAGGGGAAGCCTCTCCGGCCCTCCTGATTATCACATCGATCTTTGGCATTGATGAGGAGATGAAACAACTTGCCAATGGCTTTGCTGAAGATGGATTTCTAGTCTCCGTTCCAGAAATCTTCTCCCGAACAGTACCTGGCCCGATTCCTGTCGCTCGATTTCAAGAAGCTATGCAACGAATGGTAACCTACGATTTTGATCAAGGGGCCCTCGATACTGAGGAGATGATTAAACAACTCAGAACGCATCCAAACTGTAATGGCAAACTCGGAATACTTGGGTTTTGTTTTGGCGGTCGGCATGCTCTAGTGGCTGCCGCTCGCTTTGGTGTAAATGCGGCCGCCTCATATCATGGCACCGCCATGGGCCAGCACGCCGATGAAATACAGGATATTCAGTGCCCTGTAAGCTTTCATTTTGGGAATGAGGACCCTGCAGTTCCTCTCGAAGAAGTCGAAAAAATACGAGCTGCATTTGCAGGACACGACAATGCCGAAATAACGATCCATGATGGTGCGGCGCACAACTTTTCTATGCCGGAAAAGCCAGGCTATCATCCCGAAGTTGCCGCAAAGTCGCGAGCCTCCGTACTCCAATGTTTCCGGTTCATGTAACCAATGCGGAGAAGTGGCTATAGAGACTTCATTCCAACTCCCGAAAAACGCAGATATGCCGGACCAACTCCCGAGGCGCACGCTCTGGAGATTTTAAAACGAGATCGACCCCAGGAATTATTTGGCGGCTGGAAAACACTCTTAGATCGCCCTTTCAAAGGCATAACATCATCGGGCGCCATTCAGGATAACTTATTCCAATTGCGGCACGAGGACTCCCCCATACCCGAGATTACCAGGGCGGCAGACACTCTTTTAAAGATTCTGTCTCCTGAACAACGACGTCTTACTCTGCACCCTTTGGACTCTGGGCTCAGACGACACTGGCAAAATACCGAATTATTTGTTGAGAAGCATGGCTTGCGCCTGGAATATGTTCACCCTGAGCTTCGCCAAGCGGTCTTATCATTATTGAAAAAAAGCCTCAGCGACAGCGGTTACAAAAAAACCCTTGCGACGATGCGGCTAAATAGATTTTTGGGCGAACTGGTCGAAGCCCCTCAGATTTTAAACGAATGGAGTTATAATTTTGTAATTTTCGGAACTCCCTCTCTTACAGAACCTTGGTCCTGGCAGCTTTTCGGTCACCATCTGGCGATAGATTGCCTCTTACTCAAAAATCAAATGGTTTTAACCCCGTGTTTTTTTGGTGCAGAGCCAACCTCTGCAGACATCGGTCCTTTTTCCGGAACCTCCCTGTTTGAGGATGAAGAAAGACTTGGGCTCTCTTTTATGAACGCTCTATCGCCGGAGTTCAGAGAGACAGCACTTGTGTCCGGATCATTAAAGGCCAACGACCATCCAAAAGGACGATGGCATTTTGCGGACCATCTCATGCTCGGAGGGGCAGCCCAGGACAATCGCATCGTACCGTATGAAGGACTAACCGCAGAGAAATTATCAAGCCCCCTTCGCCAACAGTTGTTAGATCTCATTAAATGTTACTTAGAGCCCCTGCCCCAAGGCCCACTCGACGCAAAAATGAATGATGTTGAGAATCACATCAGCGATCTCCATTTTTGCTGGATCGGAGGAACAGAAGATAACAAACCGTTCTATTATCGAATTCAAAGTCCAGTTCTGCTTATCGAATTCGATCATCACTCGGGTGTGTTCTTAAATAATTCTGAGCCTGCACCTTTCCACGTCCACACCATCGTCCGAACACCCAATGGCAATGACTATGGGATGGACCTTCTGAGATTGCACTACGAGCAATCGGAACATCATCAGAAGAAATAACGAGCGTCATCAAATTTCGGATTGTCCCGACGGAAATCGCTAGAAAGACAGCACGAGAACAAACCGACAGTTCTGCAACAATTACTAAGACCAGCCACCGCACTCCTCTGTCATGTGATAGAAATGCCTATCAGAAACGCTCTATTGTTATGAGACTCCCTGGAAACCCAATAGAAAGTCTAAATCTCCTCCTAATTCAAAATATTAATTTCTTGTAATAATTTATTGTTTTTATTTCTTTTTATATAAGAAAGGTACTTTTGTCAGTCTAACTGACAAGCCGGTTGGACTTGCAGTCGTACAGCCAGTAAAATCCCAAAATCAATGAAAATACCTTTGCTCAGGACCAAGGAACATGCCGAGATACTCAATCAGTCAACCTGTAACCCAAACCGAAGCGCCCCGCCTACTCATGGGGAAAGGTCAATATACAGATGATGTTCCCCTGCGCGGAGCTGCTCACGCCGTATTCCTGAGATCGCCTTTCGCTCACGCGACGATAAAGTCACTTGATACCGATAAAGCCAAAAAATTACCGGGGGTTTTGGACATCCTTACGGGAGATGACTACCTCGCAGATCAATTAGGGAATGTCCCAGGCTCAGCTCCACCGAAACGCTCTGACGGCCAGGCTGGATTTCGGCCCCCAAGACCCGGGCTTGCTGTGGGAAAGGTGACACATATCGGGCAAATGATTGCCTGCGTCATCGCAGAAACCATAAACCAAGCCAAGGACGCCATTGAGGAAATTGATATTGAATTTGATCCCTTGCCGATTAACACGGATCCGCGCTCAGGACTAACAAGCGCTTCCTTTCCAATTTATGAGGGTTGCGAGGATAATGAGGCCTTCTGCAATAAAAAAGGCGACCACGAAGCAACAGAAGCGGCACTCCAATCAGCCCCGCACATCGTCAAAGACACCTTTACCATTAGCCGAGTAACGGCCAACACAATGGAACCGAGGGCGGTTGCCGCCGATTATGATCCGGGGCGTGACCATTTTACGGTTTATGCCTGCCAGCAAAGGCCATTTGCCTGGCGAACTATGATGTGTCAGCGGGTTTTTAAAATTCCGGAAAATCAGATGACAATGATCGCCGGTGACGTTGGTGGTTCTTTTGGAATGAAAGGCGGGATTTATCCAGAAGTTCCGGTTGTGGCATGGGCATCAAAACGCTTGGGACAGCCCGTGAAATGGAATTGTGAACGATCGGAAGGACATATATCTGATGACCAAGCCCGGGACGTCGTCGTTGATGCTGAATTGGGCTTCGACACCGACGGGAAGATACTGGCCGTTCGATACAACGCCCATTGCAATGTCGGCGCCTATTTATCCATGAATGGGTTTGGAACACCCAATGGCATCGCAGCCTACACAGTCGGCAATTACGACATACCCACAGTGTATGGGTATTCACGAGCAGTACTGACAAATACCCAACCGATGGCCAATTACCGTGGCCCCTCGGGAACCCCCGGGTCTTATGTTCTAGAAAGGCTTGTCGACATGGCGGCCTCAGAGCTGAAAATGGACCCCACTGAATTTCGGCGTAAAAACTTTATTTCTGCCGACGCCATGCCTGTAAAATTAGCAAACGGACAAAGCTATGATTGCGGTGAATTTGAAGCCGTTATGGATAAATGCCTAACCCTCGCTGATTACAAAAACACTGAGGCGCGTCGAAAGGAAGCCTCTGATCGGGGCAAATTATATGGGGTTGGTGTGTCAGCCGCCGTCGATCCATCCGGCAGTCCGGCCCCAGAAATGGCAGAGTTAAGGTTTGATCCCTCTGGAACTGTTACTGTTTTGACAGCATCAACAGCCGGGGGTCAAAGCCATCAGACCATATATACCCAAATCGTCTCAGAAGTTCTGGGTATGGACGCAGAAATGATCCGATGCGTAGAGGGAGATACCTCAAAACACTCATGGGGTTCTGGAACCGGTGCGGCACGAACTGCAACCATCTGCGGCTCTGTTGTCCTCCTTGCTGCGGAAAAGACACGAGAGAAATGTCGAAAGATTGCGGCTCATATGCTGGAGGCAGCCGACGAGGATATAGAGTTTCAAGACGGAGAGTTCACAGTTGCAGGCACGGATCATTCGGTTAACTTTGTCGATGTAGCAAAGACGGCGTTCAAACCGGAGAGACTTCCGGAAGGCATGGAATTTGGCTTGAATGAAAGCGCGAGTTGGACCCCATCCACTTCAAATATTCCAAATGATTTTCATATCTGCGAGGTCGAAATCGATCCGGAAACGGGGAAAACTCAAATCGTAAAATATGCGGCGGTACACGACGTTGGTGTCGAACTTAATCCCGCGCTTGTGGATGGGCAGGCCGTTGGTGCAATTGCCCAAGCGGCCGGGCAAGCGCTAATGGAACAAATCGTCTATGACCCTGAATCCGGGCAAAATTTAACAGGATCTTTTTTGGACTATTGCATGCCCCGCGCAGATGATTTCTGTACCTTCGAGATCGACCGCCACCCCGTACCCACCAAACAAAATCCGCTCGGAGTCAAAGGAGCGGGCGAAGGAGGAACAGTTGCCGGCATCGCTGCTGTTATGAATGCGGTTCATGATGCACTGAGGCCGCTGGGAGTAAAAAACGTTATGATGCCTCTCACTCCTCAAAAAATTTGGAAGGCGATCGAACAGGCGCAACGCTCAGAGTGATGATCTGAGAGTGATCCATCCTTAAGCCTCTGGCTCAAGAGGAACTTATAAAGAAACCCCGTCAGTTTGAACTGACGGGGTTTTCGTTTCTCACGGTCTCTACAGGGTTAAAATTTTATCAGAATTTTCCCAAAAAGTTCAAAAATCCCGAAGTTTTTGTGACTGACCCCTATTTAATTCGGAAGCTTTGCCTTCCGGAGATAGGGCAGAATAGTCTCAAAACTTCCGTATTTAGCGGTAGCCTCCTCATCGCTGACCGCGGTCGGAATGATGATGTCCTCCCCTGGCTGCCAATTCACTGGAGTCGCGACGTTATTGATGGCCGATGTTTGAAGAGCATCGAGAGCCCTGAGCACTTCTCCAAAATTCCGTCCGACCGTCATCGGATATGTCATCGTGAGTTTCAGCCTTTTATCGGGGCCAATGATAAAGACCGAACGAACCGTTGCCGTGTCATTTGGGGTTCTCCCGTCGGGCAAATAGGCCTCAGTCGGCAACATATCGAACTCTTTTGAAACAACCAGATCGATATCGGCAATAATCGGAAACCCGGCATCTGCCCCGCCGACTTTTGCAATATCACCTTTCCATTTTGCATGATCTTCAGCGCTGTCGACCGAAACACCAATGACTTTGGTATTCCTCTTGCTCCACTCATCCGAGAGTTTCGCGACAGCACCAAATTCTGTAGTACAGACGGGCGTAAAATCTTTTGGATGTGAGAACAAAATAGTCCAGCTGTCTCCGATCCAATCGTGCAGGGAAAAGCTCCCATGGTCCGTTTGAACCGACAAATTGGGGATCAGGTCATTAATTCTGAGCGCCATAAAATGTCTCCTTATCAATCTTCAGTTACCGAAATGACATGCACCAAAAGTTCTCCGATTTCTACATTTTTACGAACCCTATAAGGCAATTTTTTTATTAAATGTAATTATTTCAAAATTATTTGAAAATCTTTTCTATATATCTTATAATTTGAGGAAAATTTTTTAATCATTCCGTTGGCATCCTGGATCCAGCTTGCCGCGCTCGAAAAAATTCACTCAAGGACCAAAAAGCTGTGATCCAAAGCTTTTAATAATCGTACCAATGGAATGGAGAACATCAGCAGAAATTATTCGTTGGGGATCGCTCACATCCACGCGGGCACCTGGGCCGCCGTCGTGGCCATTGTGAACCTTCTAGCCATTTTTGGATAAAAACGGCAGCAACCCATATGTCGCGTTCTGGCGCTCTCCCCTGGTTACGACTGTGACCCCTCGGGGAGCCTAAAAAGAACACGTCACAGTTGTTCCATATTTAAAACCTAATTTGGTCTTATTTTTGTCCTAGCCTCACACCTGTAAAAATCTTGGAGGCTCAAATGCGCGTACCTACCCCCGACACCCTTGAATATCAGAAACGGGTCATAATCGAGCGAAACGAAACAAGAGAACTTAAAAAGCTCAGAATTTTTGCTGGAATATTCTTTGGATCGCTCCTGGGGCTTTGTATCCTCGGCGCTCTTTACATGACCCCGTGACCCTTGGTCATACACCTGGTTTCGAGAAAAAGTGTACTGGCTACCTGAGAACCAATCGAAGAAGCTGCTTGAAATTCCGAAAGGCATTCCCTCTGTTTGTTTCATAGAGCACATGCGCATCCATAGGAGCACCGGGCCTAACTCGAATTGACCAAAGTGGTTCAATAGAATTCGGTAAAAACGAATAACGAATATCGCTCAAACGATTGGGTTCCCCCTCTATTCTGGAGACATACCCATTACTGAACCGGAAAAATCTCCTGATGTCTTTTGCCTGCTGTGACTGAGGCGACAGCCAAGAAAACGACTTAGCGACATCCAAAGCCTCCGCCGAAGAGCCAACAATAATATTTGGTTTGATATGCGGCCTGACAGCATCAACATAAAAACGACCGTTGAAGCGATACACGGAGCGCCAAAGAACAAGATTGCCAAAACTCGGCTTTATTTCGATCTTGTCGATGACGTGACCACGAGACGTGGCCAGGCTTTTTGCCAGAGAAAGAGCTGATGTTTTTTGAGTGACGCCAAGGCCAAGATAGAAAAAACCCCAAAAGAGGCCAACAATGGTCCACCCCCTTTTACCTAGCCAAATGGATAAAATAACACATACAGCAATCGGAACAGTAAATAGAGGATCAACAATCGAGATAACGCTGAGTGAATAACGCGTGGTATCAAAAGGCCATAGCAACTGCGTTCCATAGGACGTTGCTGCATCCAATAATCCGTGGGTTCCAAATCCCAAACTACAAACAAGCCAAAGCCTTAGAAAACCCACTTTGGATTTTGATCCTAAAACCTTGAAAAGGATCAGCGATACAAGGCCACCACCGATGGGGATAAAAAATAGGGAATGGGTAAACTGACGATGATATTCTAAGAACAACAAACTATCGGACGAAGACCGAATTAATACGTCAAGATCCGGCGCCAGCCCCGCCAAAAAACCCGCTCCACCAGCCAGGCTCAGGCGAACCCGAAGAGCTGATGACATAGGGACGGCGGCACCAACGATGCCCTGGGTTACAATGTCCATGACACTTTATGGCAAGATGTCGAATTAAAGAACAGACTAAAAATATAAAATCTACACGTTGGATTCATCAAAACCAAAACTGTCAGAAAATGCAGGCCGGGGAAAACCGACTGGATGCCTTTCAGCGTTCAGGTCTTGGTTTGGATCCATAAAAATATTCCAGAAGTCACAGGCTTAAGGCATACTGTTTCTGCTATCATTTAGGAACGATTCTGGATAACTTTGATATTTAAATTGGAGGAAAAAAGATGGCGACATATGAGTGCGAAGTTTGCGGTATGAGCGTAAACGCGAGCTGCGGAAAATGTGATGAACAATTGGTGAACCAGTCGATCGCCAAACCGGATGGGAGCAGCGTTCAAGTCTCCGAATGTCCGAATGGTCACGGCAAGATTAAGTCACCGATGTGCTGCGGCAAAGATATGGCCTACTCAGCCTAGTCACTGTGTTAAAACAAATGGGATAGGGCTTGAAAACGATTTCCAGCCCGGTTTCCCATAGCTCTCTCCATCCCTGGTTACGGAATACCAACCCTAAAATCACCCTGCCTCTATGATTTGTAGTCTCTCACCCCGCAGGAAAGAGCTCCGCCTTCGACTTTACAGTAGGATTTAAGCATCCTTGATAGCGGAGAGTTTTTGTATTGCAATTGCGAAGCCACACCGCCACTCAAAGGATTTGTGGGGGTCTGCATCGCGCGGGCTAGCATTTGTGACGTTTTTCCACGTTCGTTTGTAATGATCTCAGCGAGAACCCTCGCAGGAGGTCCATGGGGATCTTGAAGTGACACAATCAGAGCTTCTGCGATATCCGCTCTTGTCAGAGGTGCATAAGGCTTTGACGCTCCCAAACCAAATTCCGTGACAGAAAATCGGCCGAGTAAGAAAAAGGCAAGCGCCAAAATTCCCAATTTAAAGAGCGGTGATTTAAACATCAGAAACTCCATCCAATCCTTTTTTATAATGAAGGTTGTAGCCAAATTGGCTCATTTAGCCAGTGGCTTCGAACGAGCTTCCATAGAAATATATGGACGACCGGCATGCATCAGTAATGACGAGGAGACACTTTTCCCCTCGTCATGACCTAATCGCATCTAAAAAAATTACCCTGACACAAGATCAGGGCGTCGCAAGATTTATAGAATTTGTTCGAACTCCCGATATTTCTTTTTTTCCTTGGGAGACATTCCCGATCATCACACCCCCATTTTCCACCGACAGGGTTTGATAGCTGAGATCTCCTTGGACTTTCCCGCAAGACTCCACCATAAGACTGGCAGATGCGATTAATTCTCCTTCCAAGAGCCCCGCAACAGTAATATCAACTGCCTCAACCTTTCCTTTGAAGGTGCCGTTTACCTGAACCTCTAATTTCTCAGTTTTAATCTCACCCTCTCCTTTACCACGAATGATGACCGTTTGAGCCTTAAGAACGGAACCCGAGTACTCAATGCCCTCCCCGATATACAAAGTCCCATCACGCGTTTCGGGCGTTTCTTTAGAAGAGGACGATCTGACATCAAGAGCAGTCACGTCTAATGTGGAACTCTGGCTTTTCTTTTCCTGTGAGAAGTCGGCTACATCCTCACTAAAAACATTTATCGGTTTTTTAAAGTTCATCTGTTCCGTCCTATCATTTCATCCAACTTGGATCGGGGTCACCATCTCGAAGCATCTTCACCTTCTCATCCTGTGCCCACCCATTCTTCTCCGGAGCCATGAGCCCTGTTTCCTCAAACATAGCCCTCAGCACAGGGGTCCCATCCGTCGAAGTTATTTCACTTTTCGCCACTTCAACGTTTTGGTCCTTGTCAGTCGGCCGCCTTATCTCAACGCGGGCCGGAGGAGCAGAGTTAGATCGAGGTGCTTCAATTGTCGAAACGGCCGGAGAAGAAATTAATTCTTTTTTTGCCAACTCATTCGTAATAACAATTGCCGCAAAAGGTATCGCAAGAAGAAACGACATCAGATACCCTCCTTTACAGCGTCCAACCTAACAATTTTATTAAAAGCCAACCCCAGTTCAGGCCAAATATAGGCTGGTTCCATTTTCGTTGTCCTCGGATGAAATTTTTTTTCGATCATTCTTGTCGTAGTCTCCGCGAACGCAGACGTTGTGTAATCAGTCATAGTTTGTTCTCTTTCCATAAAACCTAAGGGTCCATAGAAAAGGAAAAAACTATGGCGGGCTCGAGACCAAAAAGTGAAAAAAGTAAGAAAAGTTGTGGCCGGAATAGGGCAAATACTCTTTGAGGCGTCTTTATCAAAAAAGAGTGGGGCTCAGAGAACGTGTATCGGAATCGTCCGATGATTTTATGTGTACATGAGAGAGGAAAACCCTATTACTCACTGTAAATCTCAATCAAATAAAGCCGACATCAGGAGTCTGATCCCAAACACGGCCCTACCCTCTTTAGAATGGTCCAAATGATCAGAGAGATTTAGGCCTCAAACTCAATCCTCTTGCTGTGGAATTTCAGCCAGTTTCAGCGGTCCCGATATAAATAAGTCTGACGACATTTCTTGCCATCCTAAAATTTTTAATGTCGCGGTTCCATCAACATCATGCGAAAGAAAGGCTTCTGAGAGAACTGCATCCTCTGTCTCGATCCATGTCTCCGGATTTTCTAAATCGAAACCATCGGACCAACGTTTCCATTCATTCTCACGATTTTCACGAATTTTCTTTTCGTCGAACGTTTTATCTCCATCCGGAACGGTAAGCGCACCGATACCCCACTCCCACCTGGTTTTAATTTGAGCCTCCAGAGACCCTTTAACCCAACGGGAAATTTCCAATATCTGGTAGGGCTCGGGGGCAAAAGTAAAATGCCGAGACAATCCTGTTCCTCCCATGAAAAGAGCACTGTCTGCCGATTGATCTAGAACTTTAATTTTTTGAAGCAAGACTTTTTCCATAAAGACCGGATCATCTCCGAGATCTCGGTGTCAAAATGTTCAAATCTCTATAGATCGGTTTCGGATCCTCTGTACTTTTGGTGGATTGCTCCTGATACTGTGAGACAAAGCAAATGGAAACGGGATTAAGATATGCTCGAAGGAAAAATCGCCATTGTAACTGGTGGAGGACAGGGGATTGGCAAACATGCTGCTCTCACCCTTGCCCGAGCCGGAGCCAAAATCGCTATTTTTGATTACAACACCAATACCGCAAACACCACCGCTGCTGAAATTGATAAAATATCCGGAGCGGTAGCAGTAACCGTGGACGTCAGAAGCGAAGCGGATTTCGAAGCGGCCCTCAAACGAGTCCAGAAAGAACTCGGCGGGGCCGATATCTTGGTCAACAACGCAGGAATCGTCCCACATTTCCGGTGGGGCTTACCAAGATGGCCAAAAGTTGAAGACATGCCGGAAGAGTTCTGGAGCAAAGTGATACAAACAAACCTATACGGAACCTTCTTTGGGACGAAGCATGCCATCCCGCTACTCAAAACTCGCGGGGGCGGTCATATCATCAACTTATATGGCGGAGGGGGGCCAAACCCGCCCGGTGCCCTCACCTATATGATCACAAAGAATGGCATTCGTACCTTTAGTCGTTACGTCGCTGAAGAGGTGCGCGATGACAATATCTGTGTTGTTACGTTTTCACCGCGATACGCGATTGCAACAGAGGACGCTTCAGACGAAGCGAAATCTCGAATGCCTTCACCAGAGGTTCTTGAAGATGCCTTTGTTCTCGCCAGTCAGCTCTCCATGGACTTCAGCGGAAAGTGTGTTGCTTATGATGCAGGGAGCTTGGTCATTGAAGACGCTATGGAGGGGTAATTCGGATAACCCAATTCACAGGGATTTGGATCAATTAGATTTTTGCCATGACAGCTAAGATTGCTGAAAGACAAACATCACAGCTAAGATTGCTGAAAGACAAAAAGGTGACATACTTTTTTTTATTCAACTACAGAGGAAAATCGGAATGCTTAAAAAAACGCTGTTTTTAATGTCCGCGGCCGCTTTTTGCCTGACAAGCCTACCATCTCTAAACCCAACTCAAGCTGCAACAAATTTAGCAGGGAAAACGCTAAAGATTGTCATTCCCTATGGCCCTGGTGGAACATACGATAAGTACGGGCAGACATTCGCTCGGAACCTAAATCGTCACCTTCCTGGAAAACCGACGATTATCGTCCAGCATATGCCAGGTGCCGGCGGCCTTAAAGCGATGAATTGGCATTATAACGTTGCTTCGCGAGATGGGCTTACCATGATCGTGCCCCTGGATAACTCTGTGGTCACTCAATTAATGCGGCCCGAGAAAGTTCGGTATGATGCCCGCAAAATGCGATGGATCGGATCCTCAAATCAAACCAACATTGTCCACGTTGTGCGCACTGATACCGGGATCAACAGCGTTCAAGATTTTAAAAAGATCAAGCCCGTCGGTGGAGATGCCGGAAAGTCGGGAACTGGCTACATTATGCAGGGTTTGGTCCAGGGAGTTCTGGGAACACCCTACAAAATAGTTATTGGCTATAAGGGCTCTTCCAAGACGATCTTTGCTCTCGAGCGGGGAGAAATCCAGACTGCCGCATATAATTGGCTCGCTTGGAGTTCGAAAGTGCCGCATTGGTTCAAGGGAGAAAAACCCTTCGCTAAAGCCATTGTGCAAATGGGTGTATTCCGCGATCCGGATCTTCCAAAGTCGGTTCCAATGCTATCCGATTTAGTCAAAGATCCTGATCAAAAGAAGGCTGTTGATTTCATAAAAGTTCTGGGCCTTTTGGGCCGCGGGCTTTCCGTCCCCCCGGGACCGCCGGCTGACCTTTTGAGCACTCTGCGGACGGGATATGATCGAATGAACTCAGACCCGGCTTTTGAAAAAGACCTCAAAAAACGGAAACTCAGGCTGATCCCCGCTAAGGGCACTCAAATTGAAAACATCGTCAATGAGGCCATCAACAACGCCTCTCCATCGGTTGTTAAAACCGCGAGACAACTAATCTACGGAAAAGAAGCCTCATAAATAAGTTTTCAAAAAAATAGATTGAACGCCGGCCGAGAGATATCTTGGTCGGCTTTTTTTCGTTTTCGAAAATGACACTCAATCCCAAGCAATCCATCAGTATCTTAGCCGGATTATTTGTCGGGCTCTTTGTCCTTCTATTATTTTTACCAGAAATTCCAGCTCCCGCGAGCTACCATGATTTTGCAGATAAACGACGGTTCATTGGGATCCCCAATTTTTTCGACGTCCTGACCAACCTCCCCTTTCTTGTCATCGGCCTCTGGGGATTATTTGTTGTCCTGAATGATAAGAATCGTTCCTTTTTTCTTAACACTCGAGCCAAGATACCCTTAGTGCTATTCTTCTCAGGCTTGCCTTTGGTCTTCCTCGGATCCTGTTACTACCACCTGGCTCCCTCGGAAGGGCCTTTGCTCTGGGATCGTATTCCAATTGTGCTCGCATTCTCGGCGCTATTCAGCGTTTTCGTTTCAGATCGCATCGATATCCGAATAGGCCTCTTCTACGCCATGCCGCTCCTGATGGCATTAAGCTTGCTAAGCCTAACATGGCACCACATGAGCCTGCCGTCTGGAGGCGATCTACGATTTTACATACTGGTCCAATTGTACCCGATCATGGCCCTGCCCCTTCTTTGTCGGATACGTTCACCCAATGGAGCGACCACCGAAAAACATCTATGGAAAATGATCGTCTGGTATGGTTTTGCAAAAATACTCGAACTCGGAGACCATATCATTTTCTCTGCCACCGACGGCCTCATAAGTGGGCACAGCCTAAAGCATCTTGCTTCCGCAACAGCAGCGGCAATGGTTGTTTTCATGATTAAAGAAAAAGCAAGGCCCGTTCATGAGGAACGAGCCTCTCAAAACAATACTTAGAGAGCTGTACCGGACCGCTGGATCGCTGCCCAAGCTATAATCTTTCCGCCAGTTTTAACTGGAACAACACGCCAATGCATGATAAACGGCGTTTTATCTTTTTTGTAATTGATTGCTTTACCCTCAAATTTACCCCCTAACTTAAGGGCAGTCGAAAGGCGCGCGATAACTTTTTTGTCGGTTGCAGCCCCCTGAAGTATCCGGGGAGTCTTTCCAAGCACTTCCTTCACAGAGAAACCAGTGAGTTTCTGAAAGGCACGATTGGCGTATATAATTTTTCCGGCTTTTGTTGCATCAGTAATCAACACTGAGTCAAAACTATTTTCGGCCAAAGCAGTTAAGAGAGCCAAACTTTCCGATGTATCCATAAGGTTTGTGATTGCCACCTGTCATTCCTTTTTTTGTTATCTAACTCTCTTATACGGGAGCCGTGATAGGACGGATCATTTGGGCCGTTTGCCGAGACAGGAATGTGGATCAAGCGGCTAAGCACTCACCCCAATATAAAAAGCCAAGACAATAAGAAATAATTTGGAGGGAAGACAATCAAATTCTCTTTAAATAGTCAGCGGATTTGAATAAATTTTCTCAGGGAATACCCATAAAAACATTGGCCAATCTTGGTGGGCTCCAACATAATCGACGCGTAAAAAAGATTGAATAAAGAGACAACCTGGTCTCTGATAAATAATCAGCAGACAATAAAATCGTTCAATGACAATCGGGGAGAAACCATGAAACTGAAACCAACACTTGCTCTCACAGCCATCGCCGCAGTGGGACTAACAGCGCTGCTAACCGAAGCACCAGCAAACGCCATCACATTGAAAGCCTCACATCAATGGCCCGGCGGCAAAGGCGATGCTCGAGATGAAATGGTTCAAATCATCGCCAAAGAAATGAAGAAAGCCAATGTGGGCGTTACAGTTCGGGTATTCCCAGGACGATCGCTTTTCAAGCCAAAGGCGCAATGGAATGCCATGGTCAAGGGACAATTGGACATCTCCGCGTTCCCGTTGGATTACGCGAGTGGTCAGCACCCGCAGTTCAGTTCAACCTTGATGCCAGGCTTGGTGAAAAACCATCAACATGCTCTGCGGCTCAACAAGTCTCCGTTTATGGATGACATCAAAAAAATTATTAATGATGCGGGCGTTGTTGTTCTCTCTGATGCCTGGCTAGCGGGCGGATTTGCATCAAAGAAAAACTGCATTTTGGGACCTGAAACAATGAAGGGGCAAGTGACCCGAGCAGCCGGTCCGGCCTTTGAACAAATGTTAGTTGGAGCCGGTGCCTCTATTGCCTCAATGTCGAGCTCGGCAATCTATCAAGCTATGCAAACTGGCGTATTAGACGCGGCCAATACCAGTTCGGGTAGCTTCGTCTCTTACAGAATCTATGAACAAGTGAAATGCCTTACTGCACCAGGGGATTACGCCCTGTGGTTTATGTATGAGCCAATTCTGATGTCAAAGAAAAGCTGGAAAAAGCTTAACAAGAAACAACAGAATGCATTGATGGCCGCCGGGAAGGTTGCGGAAGAATATATGACCGCTCAAGCGGCGGGCCTCGATACCAAAATGGTGAAAGTGTTCAAAAAAGCGGGCGTCAAAGTGGTGACCATGAACGGAGCCCAAGCAGCGGCATGGAAGGAAATTGCAAAGAAGACTTCCTACAAAATATTCGCTGAAAAGGTCCCAGGAGGTGCCGCCCTTATCAAAAAAGCTCTGGCGGTAGACTAAATGCTATGCTTGCCGGTTGTCCTTTCTAAGGAGGGACAACCGGTAGGATGTTTCCGAAAGAAAAGTTGTTCTGTGTAATGGATTTTTTTATAAACGCCATAAGGTTCATCTCACGCGTGTGTGGGGTTATCGCGGCGGGACTCGTTGGCCTTGCCATATTGGTCGTCTGCCAAATGGTTTTTATGCGTTATGTTCTCGGGGCTTCAACTGTCTGGCAAACTGAATTTGTAATCTTCTCTTTGGTGGCTGCAACACTAATCGGGAGTCCCTATGTATTACTCATAAAAGGGCACGTGAATGTCGATCTCCTGCCCGTCTATCTCGGTCGAAAAGGACGCTATTTTCTGGCATTTCTTGCAAGTGCAAGTGGTCTGCTGTTTTGTGGGATCCTAGCCTGGGCTGGTTGGGAATTTTTCTACGAGGCGCTGGATAAAGGCTGGAGAACGGATACCGTCTGGTCTCTGCCTCTGTGGATACCCTATATCTCTATGCCCGTTGGGATTGGCATACTCTGCCTGCAATATATTGCCGATATTCTCGCGATTTTTACGGGACGCGAGATGCCGTTTGCAGAAACCCAATCAGCGAGGATGGAATAAAATGGAAATCGGGCCCCTCGGAATCGGGATTCTCGTCACTATTTCGACAGTTGCAATTTTAGCAACCGGCGTCCCGGTGGCATTCGGCCTCGGTCTTGTATCCGTCGCATTCTTGATCATTTTTGATGGGTGGAGCGCAATCTCTGTCCTTGCCGAAACATTTTATCATGGCATCGCAGAGTTTTCGCTGGTTTCCATCCCAATGTTTATCGTGATGGGGGTTGCGGTAGCCATTTCTCCGGCTGGAAAGGATCTTTATGAAGCAATAGATCGATGGCTTCATCACGTCCCTGGCGGACTAATTATTTCAAATATTGGGGCGTGTGCCATTTTTGCAGCGCTTAGCGGCTCCTCCCCGGCAACATGTGCAGCAATCGGAAAAATGGGAATTCCAGAAATGCGAACGCGGGGATTTCCCGATGGTCTTGCCACAGGTGCAATTGCGGCCGGCGGCACTCTAGGAATTCTGATACCCCCTAGTATCACGATGATCGTCTATGGCATTTCCACAGAAACATCGATTGGCCGCCTATTCCTAGCCGGGGTGCTACCCGGCCTTCTCCTGACCGCTATGTTCATGGCATGGTGTCTTTATCGCGCTTGGCGCCACGGGTATAAATTTAGTGAAAAGTTCGGGGAGTATTCCCTAAAAGAAAAACTCGAAATCCTGCCCCGCGTTCTCCCGTTCTTAGCAATAATCGCCGGCGTTCTTTTTGTTCTCTATGGGGGTGTGGCAACCCCATCCGAGGCCGCAGGCGTCGGGGCCCTATTTGTCCTAATCTTGGTCGCTGTTATTTACAAAGTCTGGCAACCGAAGCGCATTTGGTTCATTTTGAGTGATTCAATGAAAGAAAGCGTGATGATCTTAATGATTATCGCCTCCTCAGCGCTGTTTAGTTACGTCCTCTCTTCCCTTTTTGTTACCCAAGCCACAGCAGAATACATCGTCTCTCTTGATGTTAATAAATGGATTTTAATGGGACTGATTAATCTGTTTCTGTTGGTGGCTGGATTTTTCCTGCCCCCCGTCGCCGTCATTCTTATGACGGCGCCGATACTTTTACCGATCATCACGGGGCTCGGATTCGACCCTTACTGGTTCGCCGTTATTATGACAATAAATATGGAGATTGGCCTAATTACCCCTCCTGTTGGACTGAACCTCTATGTCATAAACGGGATTGCTCCGGATATTTCGCTTCCGACAATTCTGAAGGGTGCCATGCCCTTCATGGTCGTCATGGTCCTTGGAATTGTAATCATCTCCATATTTCCTGGGATCGCGACGTGGCTCCCGACAGCAGTGATGGGACCGGGTTAATTTCTCCACTTACGCTTCAATTAGCCGCGGCCCAAAATCTCGGCAATTTTCCAGCCAAAAACAGCCCTGTATTGAGCCCTATTTCCAATAGTTTTTTGATTGAGAAATTATGCCGGCTTTGCCGCGATACACTCAACCTCCAATAAATAGTCGGGATCTGCCAAACCAGAGACAATCAAAAAAGTGGACGCCGGTTTTATATCACCCCAAAATGTCTCCCTTATCTTTTGATAGCCGGCTCTATCTTCGCGGTTGACGAGGAAACTCTTCATAAAAACGACATGCTCTAGCCCATAATTTGACGCTTCCAAAACAATCTTGATCCTCTCAAAAACGATTTTGGCTTGCGCCTCGATCCCATCGGGAACATTACCCGCCGGATCGACACCTGTTTGCCCCGCAACATATAAAAACTGGCAATTAGCAGGGGTTTCAACAGAATGATGATAATTAGCGGGAACACTCAAGCCTAATGGATTACTATAGACATTGGTCATAAATCGATACTCCTTGATTCGAAAAGACGGCATAATCGCGCTTTAAACAAGCCCCTTCCGGTTGTTGACCACAGCTTACACCCATTCCATTTCCCGTAAATCCAGAGGTTTGTTAGCACAAAGAATCGTCCACCAAGCCATCAACCCCAACAGTTACCCCGGACCAACGAGGGCATTCCAGAGGAAATAGAGCCCACCAATAAAAATAAGGATTTCTATAATAACTGTATGAATACGTATTGGCGTTTTTCTTACGATCCATCGGCCCGTATAAGCCCCAGGTACTGTAAAAATGCCAACCATAATCCCGGTAAGAAACAGCTTTAAATCTAAGAGAGTCGAGGTTCCAAAAATAAACGTCTTTGTAACGTTTAAAACAAATCCAAGTGCCGCATTCATACCAACAAGAGACTCCCCTACGAGGCCAGCACCCAAAAGGAATGGTATGAGCACCATTCCGGCCCCAACCGTTGTACCTGCTACAAGCCCATAGCCACCGCCAACACAAAAAAGGCCCCGCAGCCCAATTTGGAAGTTCTTTTTCTCCAGAATACGTCTCAAAGGGATCGTAAGAATGCAGAAGAGACCAAGAATTGCCGCGATCGCTGCCTCGGGGAGATAAATATAAATAAAAGTACCGAGAACAATCCCAGGCCAACCCAAAATCATTATTGACCAAAAAACATCCCACCGGATTGTTTTTCTAAACGCCCAGAAACGAGCAGTATTCGATATCACCACTGCCACTACAACTAATGGAATGACTTCTTTGATCCCAACTATTGGTGCTAGGCAAATTGACAATGTCACACCGCCTGCGAAACCACTTACAGTGCTGAACACAGCGGTTCCAAACGCCGCCAAGATTATAAGAAACAGCGTTAGCAGGTCGAACCGAGATACAATATTGATAAGAAGATCAGCCATATTCTTTATGCGAGCAGGAGCAAGATTTCTTAAGTCAAAATGATCAACAGAAAGAGGGTGACCCAAGAGTTTTTCAACTCAGTTTGATTGATCAAGTGACTGCCATCGTCATCCGTACCAAATTTTCAGGATGCTCGATAGCCCCTAACCCGTTGGGAGCAGAAGTGTGTTACAATCAGTGTGCGAAACATTTTGACCCGGACACAATGAGCAAGACAGATCCACTCGATATCGTCCCACTCAACGCTCCACTTGGGGCAGAAATCCACGGGATTGATGCAAGTCAAACTTTATCAACCGAGCTTGTTTCGAGCATTAATGAAGCGTGGGATAAATATCATGTTTTGATCCTGCGCAATCAGAAAATCAGCGATACAAACCTACTCGCCTTCACAAAACTTTTTGGAGAACTCGACCCGCCCGGACCCAACCCTTTTGGCGAACCTTTCCTTCCCTCTTTCCCTGAGATCAACGTGATATCAAACGTAACAGAAAATGGCCGTCCGATCGGAAATCTTGGAGATGGGGAAGCAGTATGGCACGCGGATATGACCTATTCGCAGATACCGCCAAAAGCGGCATTGCTTTACGCCATCGAAATTCCACCGTCAGGTGGGGACACATATTTCGCGAATATGTACACGGCCTATGACACCCTTCCGGCCAAACTTAAGGCGCAAGCCGCCCAAAAAAAAGTTATTCACGATGCATCTCATAACAGTGCTGGAGTAAAACGAAAAGGCTTTGGCGAGATCACCGATATACGAGCGACCCCGGGCGCTCATCATCCTTTGGTTCGTACCGATCCAAACACTGGGGCTTACTGCCTTTTTTTAGGCAGAAGGCCCAATGCGTATGTCATTGGGCTTGATCTTGATGAAAGCGAGAAATTACTAAATGAGCTCTGGTCGCATGCCACTCAAGAAGATTTTACAATGAGGCATCAATGGCAACAGGGGGACCTCCTAATGTGGAGAAACCTTAACGTCATCCACCGCCGTGATGCCTTTGATCCGAACACGCGACGAATAATGCACAGAACACAAATTAAGGGTGATGAAAGAATTCGATAACTCTTTTGTTCTAGGGCAGGAAACGACCCCCATTTACGTGAATGACCTGACCTGTGATATAAGATGACATCGGCATACAGAGGTGCCGTACCATATCGGCCACCTCTTCAGGTTGGCCAGCACGCCCAATAGAGTCACTGCTGCGATCATCAAGGTTACTGGCGGTCCCTGCGCTAGCCCCCCGAACGGTATCGATCACACCGGGCACAACACAATTTACGGTTATGCCATGCTCTCCCAGTTCAATCGCCAGAGCTCGCGTTAATCCAACAACACCCATTTTCGCAGAAATGACATGCGGTCTTTCCTTTGCCCCCAAATAAGCGCTCAGTCCGCCCAAATTGATGATCCGACCTCGCTTAGCCGTAATCATATGAGGCGCTGCAGATCGCGCCGTAAGAAAGGATGCATCCAGAATAACCGACGTTACCCTCCTCCACTCCTCCAACGTAATCTTGGTAAAAGGCGTATGCATGCGAAGTGCCGCATTGTTGATTAAAATATCAATCCCGCCAAAGTTCTCGACTGCAGCCTCAATGAGTCCTTTCGCTGATTCCTCCTGAGAGACATCAGCAAGATACGCTATTGCCTGACCTCCTGTTTCTCTTATCAGCGCAACAGTTTCATCCATACCATCAGAATCATTTACCGCATTGACCACAACAGACGCGCCCGAACGCGCCAGAGCGATTGCGGTGGCACGGCCAATATTGCGAGCGGCACCGGTGATAACGGCAACCTGACCATCAAGGCCATGCAGACTTTCAGTGGCCATATCTTTCCCCTTCCTTTTAGCATTCAAGATCAATTTCAGTAATTAAACAAAAAAGGGAGAATGGCCTAACTTCCAATACCCGATTTAATCTTAGTGAATATTTTAAGGATCTGTCCCCAAAAGAGGCCAACGAAAGTCAGCACGAAGAAGACTACAGCGAAGGGACGTTCAAAAAACATAAACCAATTGTTGTCAAAGATTATCATGGACTGAGAGAGAGACTCCTCAACCATTTTTCCGAGTATCAACCCCATAACAAAGGGAGCTGGACCAAAACCATGGCGCAGCATAATAAATCCCACAATGCCTGCAATCAGCATCACCCAAACGTCAAATACTGATGAGGACGCCGAATAAGCTCCAATCATCGAAAACGCAAAAACCGAAGGCCAGAGCAATGTTCTTGGGATGAGGGTTATCCGTGAAAAGATCTTAGCACCCGCTAACCCGAGACCTAGAAACATGAAATTTGCAAGGAGCATTGCTCCAAAAATTGCATAAATGAAATGCGGAGTTTCATTCATCAAATAGGGCCCCGGCCTAAACCCGTGCATGATCAAGGCTGCAAGGATAATAGCTGTGGTGCCACTCCCCGGAATTCCAAGAGCGAGTGTGGGAACCATCGCACCGCCAGCAGCCGCATTATTGGCCGTCTCGGGTCCGGCGATACCCTCAATGGCACCATTTCCAAACTCGTCTTTATTTTTTGAAAACCTTTTCGCCTCGTTGTAACCGATAATGGCCGCAACAGTTGAGCCCTCTGCCGGAAGTATTCCAATAAAGGTTCCAATTCCACAGCTCCGAAGGATAGTACCTCGAACTTTCCTCAAATCTTCTCGACTTGGTAGCTTAATCACAACGGAAGAAATCCGCTCGAGCGCCACATTTGCAGCGGTAGACTGATTCAGGAGTTCTCCCATGGCAAATAAACCAATGAGAACGGGAACGAAATGGATACCTTCACTAAATTCCGAAATCCCAAAGGTAAAGCGCTCGACACCCGTCGTAAGATGAATACCGATTGTCCCGACCAAAACACCTGCTGCTCCAGATATCAGATTTCTGACAGAGGATTTTCCACTGATTGATGCCAGCATCGAAAGCGCGAAAATTGATAATGCAAAATAATCCGGTGGCCGAAATTCATTGGCAATCTTAGCCAATAACGGGGTCGCAAGTAAAAAAATGATAAGACTAAAAACACCACCAGACACAGAACTCACAGCTGCCAATCCAAGTGCTCGTCCCGCCTCCCCCCGCTTGGCCATTGGATAACCATCAAAGGCAGTTGCAACAGCGGGAGGTGCTCCTGGAGCATTAACTAAGATTGCTGTAATCGACCCTCCAAAGGTTCCCGCACAATAGAGCGCTGCCAACATGGCAATTGCAGGAATAGGCTCAAGACCAATCGTAAAAGGGAGCAGCAGGGCTACTGCCATGGGAGAGCTCAATCCAGGTAAAGCTCCAATTGTGACCCCAACAACAACTCCGATAAAAATTAAGAATAAATTAAAGGGATCGAGTAATAGAGAAAAACCCTGAATGATTGCTTCCATGATCAGCCCCTAAATTCCGAACCCGATAATCCCCGGCTGAAAATAGACTTTCAGAATCTTTGTAAACACGAATGCGACAACTACCGTAAATATAACGACGTAGGGAACAAGAACTTTCCAACGCCGTTCCCCCCAAAGAATGGGAAGAGCCGCACAAACAAAAACCATCGCCAGAAAGGTTCCAAAAACTTCGACGGATGCGACGACTAAAATCAGTAGCCCCGCGGTTACAATGACCTTATTCGGAATCCGCTGCTCTCGATCCCGATCAAGGCTTTTTTTTCCACCACTGACAAAGCGGTGCTCAAAAGGCAAGATCAAACTCATTAGAACGATCACCCACAGCAAAAGACGCGGGAACCATTCCGGTGCGATATTCTGTGTAAGAAGTGGAGAAACCGCCTCGAAGGTCGTGGTAATGAAATACAGAACAGCGCAAATACCAATGATGACAAGAGTCAGTTTTACATCACGCCCATGGAGAAGGGTGGGACTGGATACGTGATCCCGGTCTCCACCCTTGATCGCATCACTGTGCTGACCGTCCGACACCTTAGACAACCCTTCTATTCAATGTGATAAGAGGCGTCGCTATTTCTTCTTGATCAGCCCCAAGTCGTTCAGAGCAGTCGATGCCGTCGCAAATTCTTCCTTGATATGTTTATTCCACACCTTGGACCCCGCAACGCTCTCCTCGACCGATAATCCCGAATTTTTGAGGTAATCTGCAAAGACCCGATGTTTCATTGCTTTGACCATTGCTTTGGAGAGCTCTGCAACCGCTTCCGGGGGCGTTCCTTTTAGGACCCAATAACCTCGGGTTGTTGATGCCTTAGCTTTAAAACCCTTCTCAAAGGTTGTTGGAACATTAGGATATCCTTTTAAACGGCCTTCAGACATCACAGCAAGTGCTCTAAAAGTACCATCTTTTATCCGATCACCGGCCTCACTCACATTTGGGAGTGTTCCATCAATCGCGCCCGAAATTAAAGCCTGGACCATTTTTCCGCCGCTCCCAAATGGTACCACCTTATATTTAATACCCGCCGCCTTCGCGAAGGTTGCGAGCCCAATGTGTTCAGTACCACCAATCTGAGCAACCCCCCAGTTCAGAGGTTTTTCCTTTGACGCTTTGATAACATCTTCAATGGTTTTGTATTTACTTTTAGCGGAAACAACGATGAACGTAGGATCATCCATTGCACGGGCCACTCCGACGACGTCATCAATTTTCAAGGGCGATTTACCACGCGCAATTGTATAGAGATGCGTTTGGGTTAGGGCTAAAACTGTACATCCGTCCTTAGGCCGGGACATGGCATACCTGTGTGCACTCGCTCCTGACCCCCCTCTTTTCGACACTATCTGTATATCTTTTTTAAGCCCCCGCCGCGTTCTGATAGACATCATTCGAGCAGTAACATCGGTTCCACCGCCATATGAGGAGTGGATAACCACCTGCACCGTTTCACAGGGTAACTTGCTAGCAGCAATCGCTGATCCAGCGGAGGTGAACGCGATACTAGCCCCGGTTAACGCAATTAGACTCTGATAGGTTTTTTTCATTGTAGGCCTCCCGTTTTTATCTAGACCTCTTATCGAGGTTCAAAATTATTCTTTTCTACTTATCTGTATAAACCCAAGCCTCAGTTCGAGAGCTCACCAAATTCCTGCTCCCGACCCCCTGCTGACTTGAAACTTTAGTCCTATACTCCGAGAAACTGCAACAGTTGATGTTGGTCCCGTTTCAATTACCAAAACTCCCCTTTTTGCCCTCGCCGAGCTCCAATTCAAACACACCCCCCTAAGTATCAAGACAAAAAGAAGAATGTCGACAATCCTTTTCTCCAGAACTGTATTTATTTATGTATTTCGAGTTTATGGTTTTGGTGGTTGAGTTAGGGATGGTTTTTGTTTTTAGGGGAATGAGATGACGAAGCTGAAGCTTGCGACGGAGAAGATGATTGCTGAGAAGGCGGATGGGATTGGTTGGATGACCTTTAACAATCCTGAGCGTCGGAACGCGATTGGATTTGCAATGCGTGAGGCCATTTTAGAGATCATCGACGATTTTGAGAATGACTCGGATGTCCGGGTCATTGTCATGAAGGGTGCGGGCGATAAGGCCTTTGTATCAGGCTCTGATATTTCTGAGTTTGCCCAGATTCGTTCGACGCCGGAACAGATCAAAGTTTACGACGCGATGTCGGCGCGTGTGAATGAAGCGTTCGACAATATTCAGAAACCCCTTATTGCGATGATCAGAGGCTTTTGCATGGGGGGTGGGCTTGGTACCGCACTGCAAGCAGATCTTCGTATCGCAACCAGTGATTCCGTTTTTGGTGTACCGGCCGCTCGGCTTGGGCTCGGTTATCCCTATCGCAACATGAAACGTATTGTCGACTTGATTGGTCCATCGAGAACCAAGGAGGTTTTCTTTACCGCCAAACGCTATAACGCAGCAGAGGCGCTCTCCATGGGTCTTATTAACAATGTTGTGGAGCCTGAGGCTCTAGACGGTGCGGTAGCGGAGCTGGCAGCGACCATTGCTCAAAACGCACCGCTGACGGTTGCCATGGCAAAGGTCATTGTGGGCGAGGCTATGAAGGCTGAGAGTGAGAGAGATCTTGAAGCCTGTCAGGCGGCCGTCGATATCTGCATGAACTCTGAAGATTATAAGGAAGGCCGCACCGCTTTTATGGAAAAACGTAAACCAGAATTTAAAGGCCAATAACAATAAAACAATACATACTCACATCACCCCAATAAGAGTAAAATAATGACCATCACAATCTATGGGTCGAAGATCCGTTATTAAGAATCGCAGGATATCTCCTCAGCCTACCGCAAGGGAGGGTTATTAGAATGACAGAAACAGTATCTGAGAAACTAAGCGACTGGCTTGTTGGGTTAACCCCCTCCCTGATCCCAGAAGAGGCTACTATTGGCGTACTAGACACCGTGATTGATACCATCGGCCTTGCCTATGCAGCCCGTGATACAGACTACATGACAGCCCTAGTAAACGGGTGGGAAACAGGACCGGGACGATCAACACTGTTTGGACATGGCAAGTCGGTGGACACCATCGGAGCTGCAATGATCAATGGCACCGCAGCGCATGGCGAAGATTTTGATAACTCATATGAAGGCTGCCCGGTACATTCGGGTACCGTGGTCGTACCAGCGGTATTTGCTATCGGAGAGTCGCGGGGGTTGTCGGGCGCAGCTACCTTCACGGGAATTGCCGCCGGCATCGAGATTATGTGCAGAATGGGCCAGATCACAGGCACGGGTGTCCACAAGGCTGGATTTCATCCAACGGCCGTAATTGGCGCCATGGCAGCAGCCGCCGGTGTTGGAGTGGCACTGGGCCTTGACCGAGTAAAACTAACAAACGCTTTTGGCTTGGCCGGGTCTATGGCTGCCGGGATCATTGAATATCTGGCGGATGGATCATGGACAAAGAGAATGCATGCCGGATGGGCTGCGCAAGCTGGCATTCGGGCCGCGACCATGGCCGCCAGCGGATTTATTGGACCCAAAACAGTTTTTGAAGGCGACCATGGATTCTACTTTGCATTTGCACCCTCGATTAAACCAGATTTTGAACTCCTTACATCAAACCTTGGAAAACGCTGGGAAACTAGCAATCTTTCTTTCAAGCCTTATGCCTGCGGGACAATGTGCCAACCCTTTGTGGACTGCGCCCTCCAGTTGCGGTCAGAGGGGATCAAATCCGAAGCCATTGACTCTTTGACGTGTAGAGTTGGGGAAGGAACTGTCCATCGTCTATGGGCCCCCCTTTCCTTAAAACAGCGCCCTCCGACGGGATACGGTGCTAAATTCTCAGGACCCTACTGTATTGCGGTCGCTTTAATTGATGGCGACGCGGGACTCGCTCAATTTACAGACGAACGGATCGTGGATCGGGATCTACTTGCGTTGACCGAAAAAATTACTTTTGAGATAGATCCCGAGAACGAGTACCCCAAAAATTATACGGGGGAAATCATCGGGGTTCTCACTGACGGTCGAACCGTAAGGGCCTTTCAGCCTCATTTGCGTGGTGGCAAAAATGCCCCCCTTACACATTCGGATCTGGTACGAAAATATTTTGCAAACTTAGACTTTGGTAGAATGGATGAGAGAGCAGCTCAGCGGCTCTTAAGATCACTTGAACAATTGCCGGAGCTGGAAGATCTCAAAATTATTGGCGAATTACTTCTTAATTAACCGCCAAATTCAGAAGAGACTCACCTGAATTGAGTGAACTACCATCCCATGTTATCGAAAAGTGCGAGGCACTTGCCAATAAGTCTCGATATCTTCTTTGTAGAGCAGCACCCTGAAAAATGACGCGCCCGCCTGCGGCATTAAAGAGCCTTGTCCCGGCTTCGAGAGCTAATTTGGCTGCATAAGCCGCGTTTCTTTTGACGAGGATCTGTTCGTGGGCATCCTGTTTGCCTCCACTCTCAAGCACTCCCATCGCCTCACGGATGGTCTTAAGGTATAAAGCCTCCGCCGCCGCAATTTTCGCAGAACACTCTCCCGCAATCATTTTTTCTTCGGGACGTTCTCTTACAACAACACCATGAGATACACGCTGAGCGGTATAGCTCAGCCATTCCTGGAACAACCCTTGCGCCATCCCAACCGATAATGCGGAAAATAAGCATGAGGTATGAATACCCCGTGAGATCCGATAAACAGCAGCGGTATTCACAAGTGCGCCCGGCGGCATACCAGCCCGTGCCTCTGCACCATCCAAACGGCGATGAGCGGGGATAAAAACATTTGAAACTCGGAAGCTTTTTGAACCTGTTCCTTGGAGACCAACAGCATGCCAGTCATCGATTATTTCAACATCTGAGGAGGGAACCAAAAAAAAGTTGGGACCTTTCTGTTTGCCCCCCTCAATGATAAATCCTCCGCAAATCAACCAATCGGCATGGTCGATCCCACTCGCGAAACTGTGCTCACCTGAAAATTGGAAACCTCCAGCCACAGGAATTGCGTGTCCCGTAGGCTCGAAGGACGCCGACATCACAGCGTCGCTGTTTTTATTCCAGACGTCCTCTTGTGCGGCTTCAGGAAAACAAGCCAGCATTTGAGCATGATCAGCCATGATTGCCCCAACCCATGCCTGAGCACCATCTGCAGATGCAAGAATCTGAGCAACTTCGCAGAGAACATCCCATCCTAATTCGGCCCCGCCAAATCGTTTTGGCTGAGTGATCCTGATTAGTCCGGACTTACGGAGGGCATCGATTGTCTCTTTTGGAACCGCGCGTTCTGTTTCAGCTTGATCTGCAGACTCTTGTAATAGTGGGACCAAGTTATGTGCCCGTTCCAAAACCAATTCCCGTTGACTCTCACCCATCAGATATCGCTCCAAACCCCAAATTTGTTCTCCGAAAAAAAGCCAAATGATTTTGAAATTTTATATTAAAAGACAAGAGACAAATGACCCACTTAACAGACGTAAAAATTACCCCGACCTTGAAACCCTAACGTCCTGCCTATAAAAAAGAGGGGTGCCTGCCTGGCACCCCATATATCGGACAATTATGAAACTCAAAGTTTGTTAGGATCGAGTTTACTGTAAACCTCGGTCCAAAGTGCTTCCGCGAACTTTACGACGTCATCGCCCGTTTTTGCGTAAATCGTCTCCCATTTTGCGACATTTTTTAAATGAGCCCTGACAATCGCCTCAGGATCTTTGACCCCCTGCTTTTTTGCCGATCCGGGGACCACTTTTAGCTCTTTCTTCTTATGAGCTGCGAGTGCTCTATCCATGCCTTCACCAGCTCGGGTTATAATAACCCCCCTCTTTTTTGCCGCAGCACGAACCTCGTTATCTTCAGCCATATAACCATTAATAACCGTATTAGCGACCAACATTGGAGCATGCTTGATATGAGATTTTCTTTCAGCTGCAGTCATTTTTTTCCAACTGTCTCGATTCACAACAAAAGATGAGGGAGTTGGCTGTAAAGCCAGCTCGGCATCCAAGACATGTTTCGTAATATCCCATAAACCAAAAGACTGTAGCCAACTTATTGGTCCCACGATGCAGTCCATAGAACCTTTTTGAAGCGCTTGAACGGCTTTGGTCGGCGGGCCACCAATCGGCACCGCGCCAACGGATTTGATCAAACGACTGAGAGCCCCGACGACGCGCATCTTACGACCTTTCAGGTCATCGACAGTTTTTACGGGTGCACGACACATGACATTGAAACGAGTGGTCGAGTAATTAGCCAGAAAGTGCGTATTATTTTTAGCCCAATCCCCTTTGCACTCGGGGCAATCGAGCAACATTGTTTCAGCAGTCGCGCCAGCCATAACCACTGGTGACGTGGATGCATTGACAAGATCATAGACAACGTTGACAGCACGAAGTGATTTTCTGTTGAAAGCGGGAATAATCGGCCCCCCAGCATCTGCCACTTTATCTCGAACACCCGCAAGGGCTGCTCGCCCACCGAATAATTGCCCTCCTGCAATGATTTTCCATTTTATCGTGCCACCCGTCTCTTTGGTGACAGCATCCAAGTAGGGCTTCACGCCATCCTTGATCACCGCATTCTTTGGTCCGTTCCAAGACCCATAAATATATTCGGCTGTACTCCCAGGAACGGCTAATGTGCTACCAATCAAAACCGCCAAAGGGAAAACGAAATGTTTCTTGATCATTACTAACCTCCCAGTTCGTTAATTTTTCTTAGCGCTCTAAAAAAAGCGCATTACGTTTTAACAATGACCTAACCACAGTCAGTAATATAGCGCCAACCCCTGAAATAGCCCATACTGATGAAGGCCTGGTGTAATCCCTCAGGCACCGACTGACCAATAGCGAGTAAGTTTTCGATGAGGTTCCGCCAACGATTGACGAAAAAACGAACGATGGATGTTGGAAAATGAAAATTTTCCTCGCCCTCTCAAAAAAAATTGCCGTGCTTTTCTCTTATGCTGGTTCCATTGCTATCCTTTCGATGATGCTTTTGGTAGTTGCCGATGTCGCCACAAAATATCTTTTCAACGATCCGATTGACGGAACAACTGCGATAGTTGCCTCATATTTTATGGTCGCGCTTGTGTTTCTTCCCCTCGCCGCCGTTACAATCTCAAGCGGCCATCTTTTCGTTGAACTCTTCACCCAAAAAATGACCCCGAAAAGCCGGCACCTACTTGACCTCAGCAATGATTTAATAATTTTAGCGTATCTTCTCTTCATCTCTGTTTGCACCTCAATAGAAGCCATCCGCCGCACCAAGGAGGGAGAAGCGTGGGAAACCGCTGCCGATCTTATGCCTGTGTGGCCAAGCAGATGGTTTCTTCCCTTAGGCCTTGCAGCAATGGCGACCGTAATCGTCTATCGCATCTTCAGACATTTTCAGAATAAACAAGACCTCGGACATAAATCCCAATGACAAGCCTTTCGATAGGGTTCATCGGTCTAGTTTCCGTTTTAATTCTCATTGCCATTCGGCTACCAATCGGGGTCGCCCTCGGTGGAGCCTCAATATTGGGAGTGGCTGCGATCCGTGGGTTTGATGTTGCTGCAGGATTAGTCAAAACGATCACTTTTGAGTTTGCTGCGAGCTGGAGCTTAAGTGCGATCCCAATGTTTCTTCTGATGGGCGCCGTAGCTCACAATTCAGGGATCAGTGCATCACTCTTCCAAGCCGCTCGCCTGTGGCTTGGAGGCTTACCGGGCGGATTGGCAGTAGCGGCCAACTTTGCTTGCGCTGGTTTTTCGGCAGCCTCTGGCTCCAGTGTCGCAACGGCTGCTGCCATGGGTCGGATCACAATCCCAGAAATGATCAACCAAGGCTATGATAAGGGTCTGGCTACAGGCGTTGTTGCGGCTGCGGGCACGTTGGGTTCTCTGATCCCACCTTCAATCCTTATGGTGATCTATGGAATCTTCGCTGAGGTCTCAATTTCTAAGCTGCTCATAGCTGGCATCATCCCCGGAATTCTTACAGCTTTTGTTTACGCTCTAATGATTATTGTGCGCTGCAAGCTCAATCCGTCGCTCGCACCAAGAACACATCATAAACCTGACCTCAATGAAAAAATTCGATCTCTCGGAACGGTTTGGCCCCTCCTAGTCCTCGTCGTCGGGATTATTGGAGGGATTTATGGAGGAATTGTTACCCCGACTGAAGCCGGCGCATTCGGTGCCTTCCTCTCATTTTTAATCGCATTTGCGAGCGGCCGAATGAATATCAAGGTTTTTTGGAACAGCGTATCCGAGGCAGTTAGAGGAACCGCGCAAATCTTTTTTGTGGCTATGGGCGCAGTTCTTCTCACGAAATTCTTAGCCTTAAGTGGTGTCCCTAACTATTTAAACCAGTCATTTGGGGCATTGTTGCAAGACCCAGTCTATTTAGTTCTCGCGGCCGCTGTTCTCTATTTATTCCTTGGGATGTTCCTGGAACCACTGGGTCTAATGTTGTTGACCTTGCCCCTACTGTTGCCCCTATTTGAAAATGTGGGGGCAGATTTAATCTGGCTGGGAGTACTCGTTATAAAGTTCCTCGAAGTCGGACTAATGACACCCCCTGTTGGGCTCAATGTTTATGTCGTTAAAAGTTCCGTCGGTGACTCGGTCCCGCTCGGCACTATTTTCGGGGGCGTTAGCTGGTTTCTCCTCTGCGAAGCCATCGTAATAACTCTGCTCATAATTTATCCAGAAATCGCACTCCTTCTTCCCAACTTCATGAATTGAAAAAGACGTCTAGCTCCGAGAACAAGAGGCTAAAAATTCGGAAAAGATAAAAAATCAAAAACATCTTTAAGGTTTCTATAATCCGTGAGTTCTTGAAAAAATTAAGGTAAGAACGGAAGACCTCATGATAGGCCTCATCATATGATCAGACATGAAAACGCAGCATTTGATAAATTCGAAAGTTTCGCCCCCTCAAAAACTGGAACGGGCATCGGGCAATGCCGATATCCGCTTTAAAATTTTAGACGGTCAAACCCGTTTGGACTATTTGTATCAATCTGGTTGCTGCAAAATTCGCTTTCCGAAAGTTCACAACACGCCCCCTGAAGCAGTTTTCTTGAATACAGCTGGCGGACTAACCGGCGGAGATGAGATCCATTTTTCTGCAAATTTTAAACCTGACACTGAGGCGGTGATCAGCACCCAAGCCTGCGAGCGAATATACAAATCCTCACAAGGCAATACTGTAATAACAAACACATTAAGATTAGGACCGGGGAGCCGCGCGTGTTGGCTCCCTCAGGAGACAATCTTATTTGATGGCGGCAGGCTAGACCGAACCCTAGACGTCGAAATTTCGGGCGATGCTACCTTTCTGGGAGTGGAGTCCGTCATTTTTGGTCGGACCGAAATGCGCGAGGAAGTCCATTCCGGGTTTTTATACGACCGATGGCGAATACGTCGGGATGGGAAACCTCTCTTCGCGGACAATACATTTATTGAAGGGGCGATCAATTCAAAGCTTTCCAACCCTGCCCTCCTTGACGGGGGCCGTTGTATCTCAACCGTTATATTAATAGCTGACACTATCGATGAGTTGCTCGTTCCATCCCGTGATTTTTTATCGCCGTATGCGGCGGGAATAAGTGTGGTAAATGGTGTCCTAGTCGGAAGAATAGTCGCCACTACAGGACTTAATCTGCGGGAAGTTCTTCTACCCTTGCTAAACATTGTACGGGGTGGAGTGCCGTTGCCACGCGTTTGGTGTATATAGAATCCAATTTAGGAGAAAAATTCTCATGCATCTGACACCAAGAGAAAAAGACAAACTCCTTATCTCAATGGCAGCAATAGTTGCGAATAAAAGACTGGAGCGCGGTGTAAAGCTGAACTACCCAGAAGCGATTGCCATTATCACAGATTTCGTGGTCGAAGGCGCCAGAGATGGAAAATCAGTCGCAGAGCTCATGGCAGCGGGCGCCCAGGTTATTTCAAGGGATCAAGTCATGGAGGGTGTAGCAGAGATGATCCCAGATGTTCAGGTTGAAGCAACATTCCCGGATGGGACCAAGCTAGTGACCGTCCACGAACCAATCAGATAGAGAAGACCATGATTCCGGGTGAATATTTTATAAAACCAGGCGAAATCGAGCTAAACTCAGGCGCTGAAACCGTTACATTAATCGTTTCGAACACCGGAGATCGTCCAATTCAAGTGGGTAGTCACTACCATTTTTACGAAACCAATCCCGCCTTGGAATTCAATAGAGAAGCATCTCGGGGCATGCGCCTTGATATAGCCGCGGGCACTGCAATGAGATTTGAGCCCGGACAAACACGGGAGATTATTCTTGTTCCTTTAAGAGGGAAACGTCGTGTTTTCGGTTTCAACCAAGCCGTCATGGGCGAGCTCGAAGGGTAAAACAATGCCAGCTAAAATTTCACGACACGCCTACGCCGATATGTATGGCCCGACTGTGGGTGATAAAATCCGCCTGGCAGACACCGAATTATTTATAGAGATAGAACAAGACTATACCACCTACGGCGAAGAGGTAAAATTTGGCGGTGGAAAGGTCATTAGAGATGGCATGGGACAATCTCAGCTCACGCGGTCGCAGGGTGCCGTCGATACCGTTATCACGAATGCAATAATCATTGACACTTGGGGTATTGTAAAAGCTGATGTCGGGCTCAAAGATGGAAAAATTGCTGGAATTGGAAAAGCCGGTAACCCCGACACCCAACCAGATGTCAATATCATTATTGGCCCAGCCACAGAAGCTATAGCTGGCGAGGGAAAAATCCTTACTGCCGGCGGTTTTGATGCTCATATTCACTTTATTTGCCCACAACAGGTCGAAGAGGCCCTCATGAGCGGTGTCACGACCATGCTCGGAGGCGGAACCGGTCCTGCAACGGGCACAAATGCAACCACCTGCACACCTGGAAGCTGGCATATCGCACAGATGATAAAAGCAGCGGATGGCATCCCTATGAATTTAGCGTTTGCTGGAAAAGGTAATGCGTCTCAACCCGAGGCTCTTATTGAACAAATTGAGGCCGGAGCCTGTGCCCTTAAGTTGCACGAGGACTGGGGAACCACCCCCGCTGCGATAGATTGTTGCCTTAGCGTCGCTGACGACATGGACGTCCAAGTCATGATCCACACCGACACGCTCAATGAGAGTGGATTTGTTGAAAACACGATCAAGGCGTTCAAAAATAGAACCATCCACGCCTTTCATACAGAGGGGGCTGGAGGAGGACATGCACCCGACATCATCAAGGTCTGCGGCTTGAACAATGTTATACCATCATCAACCAATCCTACGCGGCCTTACACCATTAATACCCTCGAAGAACACCTCGACATGCTCATGGTCTGCCATCATTTGGATCCAAACATCCCAGAAGATGTCGCATTTGCAGAGAGTAGAATACGAAAAGAGACCATCGCAGCAGAAGATATTCTTCATGATATGGGCGCTTTTTCTATCATTGCATCGGATAGTCAGGCCATGGGAAGAGTTGGCGAAGTCCTGATCCGGACCTGGCAAACTGCGGACAAAATGAAACGTCAAAAAGGTGCTCTTCCTGAAGAAAAGGGTGATAACGACAATTTTCGAGTAAAACGCTACATTGCAAAATATACGATTAACCCGGCAATCGCGCACGGCATAAGCGATTACATTGGATCGATCGATGTTGGTAAACGCGCTGACTTATGCCTTTGGAGTACAGCTTTTTTTGGCGTCAAACCGGATCTCATATTACTCGGAGGAACAATAGCAGCCGCTCCTATGGGAGATCCCAATGCTTCAATTCCAACACCTCAACCTGTCCATTACCGTCCTATGTTTGGGAGCTTTGGGAAATCCATTCAATCTTCGAGCATCACGTTCGTGTCTCATGCCGCGCTTGAAAAAAACTTTTGTAATGAACTCGAGCTCCAAAAAGAGCTCGCAGCTGTGAATAATACGCGGCAAGGAATAAGCAAAAAGAATATGATATTAAATAATGCAACTCCCGAGATAGAAGTGGACCCAGAAACCTACGAGGTGAGGGCAAATGGGGAAATTTTAACATGCGAACCTGCAGAGGTTTTACCCATGGCCCAACGTTACTTCTTGTTTTAATGCGAGCGACCTCAATAAAATTAAAAGGAACTTGGTCGGGTAATCCCATAGACCGCGTAACCCTAGATTATGATGGACGCCACCGCCGCAGATTGGCACTGGTTTCAGATGGCGGGACGAGGTTTTTACTGGATCTTGTTCAAACGACCGTCCTTTCGAATGGTGATGCGCTTGTTCTCGAGGACGGGAATCTAATTGAAGTAAACTGTGCGTTGGAAACGCTCATAGAGGTTAATTGTCCCGATCAAAAGGATCTCACCCGCATTGCCTGGCACCTTGGCAATCGACATCTTCCTACAGAAATTTCGGGAAATAGTCTTTGGATCCGATCAGACCATGTGATCGAAGAAATGTTAAAATCACTGGGAGCTGAAGTAAGAAAGGTCAGCAAACCCTTTCAACCAGAGAGGGGTGCTTACGATGAGGCTCACAATCATGGATAATACGTTGTCGTTAACATCCCGACATTTCCATCTTTTGACAGCTTGGTTCTCCCCCTCATTCCCGATTGGGGCCTACACATACTCACACGGATTAGAATGGGAAATTGAACAACAAAAGATCTCAACCCTTAACGATTTGACCCTTTGGATCCAAGGCGTGATTAAGAACGGTTCGGGTTGGGTTGATGCGGTCTTACTTCGAAGGGCCTATGAGGCAACCGAGAATGAAATCATTAAAATCAATGATTTAGCTTTATCTCTTTCTCCAACCTTTGAACGTAGATTAGAAACCTCGGCTCAAGGTAACGCCTTTTTAAAAACAATTTTAGAGGCATGGGTATGCTGTCAGGATAAACATTCTTCTCCCTTACCAGATGATGTTGCTTATCCAGTTGCAGTCGGATGGGTTGCGAAGACCCATGATGTCCCCCTAGGACCAACAATCACAGGCTATCTTCATAGCATTGTGGCCAACCTTGTTTCGGCGGGAATTCGATTAATTCCGCTCGGCCAAACTGACGGTCAGAGATGCCTGAATTCGCTAATCCCGGTAATCGAAGACACTACCAAGAGTACCTTAAAAAAGGATAAGGTTTATCTGGGAAGCATGAGTTTCATGGCCGATATTGCTTCGGCGCGCCATGAAACTCTCCATTCGAGACTGTTTCGATCATGAGTTCTCCCCACGGTCCTCTTCGAGTTGGCATCGGGGGTCCGGTCGGATCTGGAAAAACACAACTCATGGAAAAAATCTGCACGAATTTAAGAGACGCATTCCAAATTTGCGCAATTACAAACGATATTTATACAAAAGAGGATGCAGAAGCGCTTACAAGGCGTGGTGCGCTGCCTGCCGATCGCATTATGGGGGTTGAGACTGGTGGCTGTCCTCACACTGCGATACGTGAAGACGCATCGGTCAATTTAGCGGCCATCTCACAAATGAATGTCCGGTTTCCTAATCTTGACTTGATTTTGATAGAAAGCGGCGGAGACAATTTAGCGGCGACCTTTTCCCCAGAATTAGCGGATCTGACCATATATGTGATCGATGTAGCATCAGGAGAGGACATCCCTCGAAAGGGTGGCCCCGGAATCACCCGTTCCGATCTTCTTGTCATAAATAAAGTAGACCTTGCCCCGATGGTCGGGGCGGATATAGGCATCATGAAATCTGATACGGAAAGGATGCGCCCCCAAAAGCCATATGTTTTTGCTAACTTGAAAGATGGCGAGGGTGCGGAAGAAATTTGCAACTTCATAAGGGTGGAAGGCGGCCTTTGATTTGGCCCGGCTCATCAAAGGCACAGTTATTCAAACTGTTACTTTTTGATAAATCTCTTCTTTCGTATGGGTGTTCTTATCGCCATCTAAAGTCACCCGCCCCCGTTCGAGGGCTACAAAATGATCAGCGAGCTCATAGGCGAACTCGAAATATTGTTCAACAAGTAATATGGCCATGCTCCCCTGGTCCCGGAGGTATTCAATAACTCGTCCAATTTGTTGTATTATATTTGGTTGGATCCCTTCCGTTGGCTCATCCATAAGGAGAAGCTTAGGCCGGGCGATTAGAGCCCGACCGATCGCCAATTGTTGTTGCTGACCGCCGGATAGGTCTCCCCCGCGCCGGCCCTCCATTTCTCTCAAAACTGGAAACAGTTCATATATTTCCTCGGGCACTGAATGCTCTGATCGGGGCAAACACGCAAATCCGGTCTCCAAGTTTTCACGAACTGTTAGGAGAGGAAAAATCATCCGTCCTTGAGGAACATATCCAACACCAGCTGCAGCCAGCACGTGAGCTGGTGGCCTCCCAAACTCCTTCCCATCGAACAGGTAGCTACCGGAGGATCGATGATGGGTTCCCGAAATTGCTTTCAGAAGGCTGGTTTTTCCAACCCCGTTTGTCCCCATGACACAGGTCACCTTAGCGCGCTCTGCAGTAAGACTAACATCATATAATATTTGTGATTGATTATAATGAAGGCAGAGGTCCCTGATTTCTAACATTTTGGTCACCTGCCCAGATAAACGTCGATGACATCTTGGTTCTGTGTCACAAAATCAAAAGAACCTTCGGCTAAAACACTTCCCTCATGCAAAACCGTCACCCGACAATCAAGCCTGCGAACAAATTCCATGTCATGCTCAACAACCACGACCGCTCGTTCCCCTGCCGTTCGCTTCAATAGATCTGTTGTGTATTCCCGCTCGGATGGAGTCATTCCCGCAGCGGGCTCATCCACCAGCAAGAGCTTGGGATCCTGAGCCAACAACATTCCGATCTCTAACCACTGCTTTTGTCCATGGGAGAGTTCTCCAGATATCGTATTCAGCTGCTCTCCCAAGCCAATTTCTTCGGCAAGTTTTTGGATTTTTGTTTGATCTTCGAAATTACTTCGATACCAGAGGACAGACATCGGACCACGACTTTTCTTGAGAGCGATCAGGAGATTTTCAGCAACAGTTTGTTTCTCCAAGACCGTGGGTCTTTGAAATTTTCGCCCAATACCGAGCTGAGCAATTTCACTTTCGGATAACCTCAAAAGATCTCTATTGGGTGACCCCCATTTCACACTTCCGTTATCCGGTCGTGTTTTTCCAGTAACGATATCCATAAATGTCGTTTTCCCGGCGCCATTGGGCCCGATCACCGCTCTAAGTTCTCCTTCATCCACGGCAATAGAGAGGTTATTAATGGCCTGATATCCATCAAAGGCGACCGAAACCCCCTCAACAACCAATAATGCACTCATTGATCATCACCTTTCCGGACAAATCGGTCGAAGAGGCCTCCTATCCCGTTGGGAGCATAAAGAGTGACAGCCACAAAACCGAACCCCAAAAACACGGTCCACCAATCAACCCATTGCAAGGTTCCAAAGCCAAGAGCGATATCAGGCACCTGCCCCCCCGTAAACATCGAAGACAAAAGGGAGACCCCTGCCGCGCCTATAACGGCTCCATACAACCTTCCTCGTCCACCGATCGCCACCCAAACCGCTAGATAAATCGATGCTATCGGGGCAAGCTCAGCGGGATTGATGATCCCCGCTTGGGGGTAATAAAAAGCACCTGCGATGGCTGCGATAATTGCCGTTACCGTAAAGACGAACAGCTTGTAAGTCTCAACCGGGTAACCCAAAAATCTAATACGAGCCTCGTCATCTCGAATGCCCGAGATGATGTTCCCGAATTTCCCGGAAACGACCCAGGCTGCGAAAATATAAACCAGACCAAGGGCTAGAGCTGATCCCCATAAAAACCAAACCGAAATTACGGACTGGGGAAGATGGGTAAACCCGGGAATATTCTGGAGCCCAGAAAGACCATTATTACCCCGAAGGCCTGAGTCATTTTGAAATAGATAAAGCGCCAAAGCCAATGTCATCGCTTGAGTTAAAATTGAGAGATAAACCCCCGTCACCCGAGATCGAAAGGCAAGCCAACCAAAAACTAGGGCTAGCAAGCCTGGCACAGCGATTACCAAACACATTTGCGCGACAAAACTATCCGCGAAGTACCAAACAATCGGAATATCAGAACCGCCCACCACACCAAATATTTGAGTGCCGATAGCCTCCTGTATCTCTTCTGAGGTCGCTGGGAGTGCCCGTCCGGTGTAAGAGTTGACGACAATATCTTTCGTCCTCTCGTACATGAGCCACATTCCGGTCATGTAACCTCCAAGGCCAAAAAACGCAAAATGTCCAAGAGAGAGAATGCCGCAATACCCCCATACTAGGTCCATTGCTATCGCCACGAGGCAAAGACACAGCGTTTTCCCCAGAATTTTAATAAAGCTTGTCGAGAACGCTCCTGAGCCAAAGGCCTCAGACAACACCGTGGCAGTTAAGGTAAAGGCTGAGAGAATAAGCAGAAAGAGTAGAACGGATCTATTCCGAAGGAAAAATGGACGTCGTACACCGGCGCTTGAAAAGGAAGTTTCCATAGATCAATCCCCCGCCGCACGGCCTTTCAAGGTTATCATCCCTCGCGGCCTAAATTGAATGAAAATTATAACAAAAATAATCATGTAGGTTTGAGCCGCCAACGTATTGGACGGGTTAAACCATTCGATCACCTTCTGAAGCGAGCCAATCATTCCCGCTCCGGCAAGCGTCCCGAACACACTTCCGACGCCACCAACGACAACAGTCATAAACGATTGGACAATATAATTTGTACCAAGCTCGGACGTAACTTGCGCAAACAAACCGATGGCGACCCCTGCAATCCCAGCAATTCCCGAACCAAGGCCGAAGGTGAGCATGTTGATATGATCCGGATTAATTCCCATTGACGACGCCATTGAAGGGTTTTGGGTAACAGCGCGAACTTCAAGGCCTAACCGGGTTTTCTTTAGGGTCCACAGGAGACCAATAAAAAAGATGCCGGCAAGCACGAAAATCGCGATCCTGATATAAGAAATTCCGACGATATCATTGAGAACCAGTGAGCCGTCTAACCAACTGGGTGCTGTCAATGGGACAGCTTGAGTCCCGAAGATATTTTTTGCTAACTGCTGAAGCGCGATAGAAATTCCAAAGGTCGCTAGTAGGGTTTCGAGTGGACGATGCCTGAGATGCCGAATTACTGTGCGCTCCATCAGGACGCCCGCCCCAAAGGTAACCGCAAATGCTAGCGGCAACGCGAGCAGAATCGAGAGGGTGTGATTTGGAACAAATTGTTGAACGACATATCCCGTATAGGCCCCGATCATTATAAATTCCCCGTGCGCCATATTGATGACGCCCATCACGCCAAAGGTAATCGCAAGGCCAATCGCTGCGAGAAAATAAATTGACGCCAGAGATAGCGCATCCAAGCTCAAATCAAATAATTGATTAAGAAAAACATTTCTTTTTATGACGTTAAGCGCCTCAAATGCCGCTTTGGTGAGGGCTACATCAGAAACCTGGTACTGATCGAAAAATACAAATTTTTCTAAAATCTGATCCTGATCTTTTGCTGACAGTCGTTTTCGAACTTTCCCTGCCTGAGCAAGATCATCATAAGCTTTGTTTCTGGCGGCCTCGGTATTAAGTGTCCAAAGACCAGTCTTTCCGACCACACCATTCGAGGCATTCGCGAGCAATGCCGCATCCCTCTCTTCTTTTGATACAATTTTTTTAACCCAACCCCTCTTCTCCACCATCGCCCATGCTTGGCTCCGACTGAGGTCGACGCCAGGCTTAAGAATTCCTTTGATGTTCCTCGCTGAGGGGACTTCTTTTTCGACCTCACGTTTCGTTTTAAGCAAGGGGTTAAGCGCTGCCCGAACGTCGAGGCCGATGTCACCTGAAAACCGTTTGATTGCCTCCACGCGTTTTTTCGTCGTTTCCCCAAATGCAATGGTGAGCAATCCCTCAAGCCGTTTTTTTCTTTCCGAAAGCAACGGATTGGTCTCAGAGGTTATGGATTGCCTCAAGGGGATTAAATGGATTGGTTCCGCTTTCCGAGATAAAGTATCAAGGGCAGCACCCCGGACCGCTGGATCAGCCGCCGTCAACTGAAATTGAACCAGCGCAGAGTCGATGACACTACGCACCCCAGAGTTTGGTTTGATTTGCTTAAGATTTCTGGAGGAGTCAAACCCAGCACTGCGACCAGACTCTATATCTATAATTTCAATTTTCCCTCGGGCCGTAGGACCGTAGAAGAACAAACCATCTGATTTTCGTCTCCAAACCTCTTTATCTCGCCAGCGCTTCAAGAACACAGGAATGCCCTGGGCTCCTGAGGAAAAGAGTGCCTCGATAACGGATGTCACCTTTCGACGAGAGGGGCGCTCTATATCCTTTGCTTGGCTCTGCAGCACTTGCTGGAGTCCCACAGCCTTCGCTAACGACGGATCCGCGACACCAAAAAAACAGACCACAGACAAAATAAGGAGCAAGACACGCATCAAGAGTATTCCGAGAAATAAAAACCGGGGCTCCGAAAGCCCCGGTTTTGTTTATACGGTTACAGAACCTCAGTAAATGGATTTAACTTGCACGCATTTTTTAGCTTGCGTGTTGTACATCCCGCATTTGAGGTTTTTCCAATCCGACTTCAGCATCGCAGACTCTGGGAGGAAGTCAGTCCAAGCATCCCCTGGGACTGGTTTCGTTTGAGAAATAATATCGAACTGACCATCGGCTTTAATTTCCCCGATAAGCACCGGCTTGGTTAAGTGATGGTTGGGCAACATTTCTGCAATCCCACCCGTCAGGTTGGGGAATTTCTGACCATACATCGCTTCGCGCACAGCATCGACCTTGGTCGTTCCTGCTTTCTTCACCGCATTCACCCACATATTAAAACCAATATAATGAGCTTCCATCGGGTCATTGGTTACCCTTTTCTTACCCATACGGGCTTTCCACGCTTCGATGAACTTCGCATTGTTCTCATTGTCTGCAGACTGGAAATAATTCCAAGCAGCCAAGTGACCGACCAAGTTAGACGTGTCTAAACCGGATAACTCTTCTTCACCGACCGAGAATGCTACAACCGGAATTTTATCGGCCTTGACGCCGGCCGCGGCCAACTCCTTGTAAAATCCGATATTCGCGTCCCCGTTGATTGTAGAAATAACACCGACTTTTTTCCCATCGGCGCCTAATGCAACAACATCTGAAACAATTTTCGACCAATCAGAATGCCCGAAGGGGGTGTAATTCACAAAGATATCGCTAGCCGCAATACCCTTATCTTTGAGGTATTGCTCCAGGATTTTATTGGTCGTTCGCGGATACACATAATCGGTTCCAAGGAGAGCAAACTTCTTAACGCCGAGTTCCTGGAGATAATAATCAACCGCTGGAATAGCTTGTTGGTTCGGAGCAGCACCCGTGTAGAAAACGTTTTTAGACGACTCCTCGCCTTCATACTGGACCGGATAGAACATTAAGCCATTAAGTTCTTCAATCACAGGAAGGACGGACTTCCGTGATACCGAAGTCCATGAACCGAAAATGACATCTACTTTTTTGACACTCAACAATTCGCGCGCTTTCTCAGCGAATAAGGGCCAATTCGAAGCCGGATCAACGACGACCGCCTCAATTTTTTTACCCAACAAGCCGCCTTTTGCATTTTGTTGGTCGACCAACATTTCGATGGTGTCCTTCAATGTGGTCTCGGAAATCGCCATGGTCCCTGAGAGGGAATGCAAAACTCCGACTTTAATGGTCCCAGCCGCTGCCACCGGCGAGGCAAGCAAAGAGGCCGAGAGAAACGCGCCTGCACCAGCAAGGAAAGCGCGACGAGGAAATGTGAACATAAGTTTTCTCCAAGATTTAATTACATCTCTTATAAAGCAACAGGCGTGCCAATCTTCGAGCCGAGGAGAACTTTATAATAAAATCAGTAACTTAGTTTATTTTTCAGATATTTTTTGGGTTTCTTAATATGGCTTGAGATGATTTATGGTGCTGATTTAATATGCACTTAATTGTCTATGCCTATTTTTTAGGCTCCTTGGCTCAATGGAAGCCACGAGATTTCTCAGGCTTAGCAACCAGGCTCCCTAATCCACAGGAGGCACTTAACGGGTGCTTTCAAAAATACCCTGTGTTAGCATGTTGAAATAAAAGATCAATTTCACAACCAAACGGAGCTTACCCGATGGTTAACGCCGGTCTCACAGCAAGATCTCTAGGATTAGCCCTTTGTATGTCACTTTTTACTGTGGCTCCTTCTATCGGCTCTACCCATCAAAAGGGAAACCCCGATCAAAATGCGAAAAAAATGGATCTCCTCCTAAAACAAGCCCAACAAATATATAAGGGCTCGGGGCTGAAGGTGCCGTCAAAGTTTGTGAGATATCATGAAGCATATCAGAAGAAACGAGGGAAATTCAAAAAATTTCAAGCCCGGTTCAACAATCTCAAAGCCAAGGGTCACCAACTACGATCCCAGGTTATAGATTTCAAGAATGCCGATGCGTATACAAAGGTGAGCATGCGCTGCGCAAGTGACCTTAGAGGCCTAAAGGCGGCTGCCAAAAAGGCAAAACTCAATATAACAAATTACCTCAAGAAGAGGGAACAAGCCTGTCAAATGGCTGTCTTTGTCGCAAAGCTCCGAAAAATGTATGCAGACTGGCAAGTCATGAAAGTGGAAGGTTTCCCGCTCGTTCAGCAATACAAAAAGCAAACTCTGAAATTTCAGAAACGGAAAAGAACAACACAGTTGTGGGCAGACGTACGCTACATGCCGGAAGCTAAAAATTTGGAATACGGTGTCTGGTTTCAATGGAGTGATGAGAAAAAAAATCAGTTATTCCCTATCCCCAAAAGCGGGCCGAACAAAGAAGGTAAATGCATTCCGCTATCTGGACGTACAAATTTCTGTTTCAAGATCCTCGACGCAAATACCACGTCTATAAAAATCGATTTATGGGCAAGTGTCAGATACAACAAACGAACAAAGAACATTGGCTTCGGAGCGCAAACAATCCCGGCGCCGTTTGGTTATATAAACCAACTCGAGCAAATGAAAGAGAGCAAGAAACAACAGGCTGTAGAGAAACTGACTCAAAAATTAGCGGAAATAGCCGGGGTCAATCAGCAAACGATCAATTTGATTCAAACCGCCGCATCAAAAAAATAAACAGCAACGATAGAAGTTGACATTACGCGCTCTAAACTTACCAACGTTAATATCGGCCGACAGTAGACCGGAGAGGGATCGTACTAAGTTTCCCTAAGGCTTTTTTTTTAAAAGACACACCATAGTTGGATCTCTCAGTCGATGCTCGGACAGCTCGAGTCATCATCTTACCGTGAGACGACCTGCAATTCGAATAAAAACTCCAGACCACTCGGTGTTTTAAAAAAGAAAAGATTCTGTTCGCTACTCTGCGCAGGCACCGATTTTATCTTTTGGAAGCACCGCCTCACAAAAATTAGTATTTTGTTTCAGCGTACTATCCAGCCTAGCGGCCTTAAAATTCGCCTTCTTAAAATTTGCATTTTTTAGGTTTGCGCCCACAAGGCTGGCATTTTCAAATACGGAATCTTCCGCCTTCACACTCAGCAATCGAGCATAATCAAGACGAGCCCCGGAAAAATCGGCCCCTTCCAAATTCGCCCCCGTCAAATTTGACATTCTTAAATCTGCTCCCCGCAGATTAGCCCCCTCAAGATCCGCCCCAGAAAAATCGGCCCCCTGACATTTGCAATTTTCTAAAACAGCACTTTTCATATTAGCGTTACTAAAATTGGTACGGGTGGCAAAAACAGATACAAGCTTAGTCTCATAGAACGTCCCCCCACTAAGGTTAGCATCGGTTAGCTCTCCTGCTTCGATGTAGGCTTGAGAAAAATCCGAAAATTTTCCCTTAACGCCTCTCAATGTCGCCCCAAAAAGATTACTTTTGGTCAGATCTGCTTTATCCAGAACGGAACCACTCAGATCACTTCGAACAAATTTTGAAAAGACCAAATTGGCGCTCTCAAAATCGGATCCCTCGAGATTCGACGACGAAAAATCAGCGCCAAAAAGATACGCGCCCTTTAAAACCGATCCCCCCATCTCGCGACCTCCGTATTCTTTGTATCGAAGGTCACATAATTCGCAGGAAACACCATCCGCTCTGGAATTAGAGGGACTAACCAAGAGCGCCAAGGACAAAACAACAGTAAAAATTCGCAACATGATGGTCCTCTCCTCGCCTCAATAATAAAGAAATTCCAGAGCTTTCTTTAGCCGAGCCGTATGAGACGTCTGCGCCTCCCACTTTTCCAGTGAAACATCTCCCGTTCTAAATTCTCGGTACAGTTTATTTCCTTGGAGGTGCTTAAATGCTGAAGCCCAATTCGGATAAGGCTTAAACCAATCCGTATAGCGCGCTTGAAGCTCAGTTATTTCGGGACTTTTTATATCTTTCTCAGGCTCTGAGTCTGTTTCCTCTGTTCGGTTATCGGCTTGTTTATCCTGTTCCGATGTTTCTTGATTCGATTTTTCTTCCGGTTCAGGGGTTTTAGTCCGTATTTTCGTCAACTTCCGATATGTGTACTCAGGAAAGCGTGGAGTTATAAGCAGTATCACTGACTTATTGTAGTCCCGCGTTTTCTTGGATGAAAAAAGATACTGAATGCCGGGGATTTCCTGGAGGAAAGGGACTCCATCACGGATGTCTTCCGTCTGTTTCTCTGACAATCCGCTTAAAATGAGTGTATCACCTTTCCGCAAGTCTACTGTCGCATTGACTTTGGTTTTGGTCGTTCGAAGCTGAAAGTTAAACGTTACACTGCTGCTTGGGGTTTGAAGGAAGGTCCGTTCAACTTGGAGTTTTAGTTTCACCATATCGTCTCGAACCGTCTGTGGGGTGACTCTCAAGGAAACTCCAATGTCCTGCGCTACCTCCGTAGCCCCCTGCTGCGCCGTGGTGGACACAGAGGAGGCCTTAATATTTTCACCTGAGAAAAATTCAGAGGTCTCTCCCTCCCGAGCGACAATTGTCGGCCGGGCCAAAATATCATTTCGATCGGTTCCCGAATTAGCAATATTGAGGCTGTAGGTGATAGCAGGAATACTCAAACTTCGGACGATGACCCTTGTATCTGTGCTGTTGGATGGATCCTTAAAATCTCGACTATCGCTGCTCGAATAAGAAATGCCCGCGCTTTCTCCACTACCAAAGGTAAGCTGTAGATTCTTCAGGAGATTAATGCCACTTGCCGTCTTGATATCCTCAACCGAACTAATGATCACAACATCAACGATGATCATTTTTTGTTCATCGGGCTCTCCTCCGCCTTTTGATGCAGAGCTGTCGCTCTCCTGACCACTCCCGGAGCTTCCAAAAGGATCGGAGCCAGGTGCACCATCTTTAGAACTTCCAAAAGGATCGAGGACAGAGCCTCCTAAAGCATTATTTTGCCCGCCGCCATCACCTCCCGCACCAGGTCCAAAGCCCTGTGCCATTTGTATCCGGTCACTGGCCCGCTTTGAGTTTTCAGGAGAAAGCAATTCGCGATAACGTCCGGGTACCCTCAATATGCGCCCCGCAGCCAGAAGGTTGCCGTCCTCGATTTGATTGAGTTTGATAAGCTGAGCGGGGGTTATATTAAATTCTCTGCTTAAACTCGCGACAGTATCCCCACTACGCACCGCAATAAAAGGATAGGCATTCAAGTCTTGAGCCCGCGGTCTATCACTCTGGGAGGGTCTCGCTGATAAACTTGACCGTGCAGTTTTATCCGTCTGACTCCCCCTAACTTTACTGTTTTCAGACAATCGAGCCAGATAGGCGTGGAAATCTCCCCAATCTTTGAGTCGTCGCTCAACCGCTTTATACCCAACCCCTTTGTCGAGCTTCTGGAACCATGTCCGACTTCTTTCCGTATCATTTACAGAGGCAAAGACCACTGCCGCTATTTTTTTGGATCTCTCTTGATCAGGTTCCAGCTGAACCAGCCTGGACACAGCGGCAGCCGCTGTGACGGGATCCGCGCTGTAATAACTCGCGACGGCCAAATTAAAGGCGACATCGGGATCAGATGGTCTCGTCAGCAGTAGCTCCCCAAAAACTCGCTTTGCCGAAAGAAATTTTCGTTGATCTAAATACAACTGACCCAGATAGAATTTAGATATCCAGTTAGATTGATCAAGACTAAGAGATACCTTGTACCCAGCCTCGGCCAGACCAAATAGACTGGCATCCTCGCGCGTTGCTCGCAGATGATAATTATGTGAGTTAAAAAACTGTATCCCACTATTTCGGGGATTAAACCTCAATGCCGAGTTAAACGAGGTGCTGGCCTTTGCGTACTCGCCCGCTTCCATTTGGTCCAAACCCTGAGCCGCTAACCGAAGAGGTTTTGAGTTTAAGCGCCTTTCTTCAATTGTTCTGAAACCATAATCAGCGGATTTCTGCTGTAAACAACCGACCAGAAAAAGCGAAAGTATCAAGCAACAGAATTTCGATCCCCAAATTTTTACGCATTCCATAGATTCAATCTTTCATAACTTTTAATGCCTTTTGAACCCCAGCATGAAGTGGAACCCTGATTCCCTCGAAAAATAGACTTTTTTTCGTTAGACCGGAGAGTGCCGGATGGGCATCCCGAAAGTCTTTTAAATTATTGAGAATGGTCCGTGCCAAGATCTCTATGGACCGAGATGACTTCGATGAGGTTGTAAGTAAAACAACTTTCATTCCGACTGTTTGGACCGGCTTATCATAGGACGGGTTCAGAAATCGCGGGATGGTCGTATCAAAAAAGAAGGGACCAACATTTCTGAGGCCACGGGCAACCTTCGGCGGTATACCGATAAAGATCGCATCACATTTCTCAACAAGTTTGCTGTAGAGGGTGTTTGGTAAGCCAATGGCCTCAACCAAAATATCCACCTCTCCTCCACAAAACGGACGGTCCTGCTGCGTCGTTGAATATTCAGTAACCCCAGAGAAATGACTGTTTCTCCAATTCATTATCCTGAATATTTTTTCGGCTATGTCCCTCTTTCCAGACCCTTTGTTCCCAATATTTATTGAACGCCCAGCGAAATCATCAAAACTTTTGATACCGCTGTCTTTTTTTACGGAAATTAGAAGTGGCTGAGTGTAGAGATTCAAAACTGTCCTTAACCGTCCGTGGTTAGCAAGCCCCTTGAATCTATTTTTTCCATTGTAGGCAAAATATGCCAGGTCTGATCGAGTAATCGCCAGATCCAATTCGCCAGTCATTAACGCGTGGATGTTATAGACCGAGCCCCCTGTGACATATTCCAGACATCGCAATTTGTGCTCGTCCCCGAACCGATTTATCTGTTCACAAAAAGCTCGACCGACTGGAAAGTAAGTGCCCTTAGTCGAAGCGGTTCCCAATGAAAAGAATTTGCTCGCCTCTCCATAATTCCATGAGAGGAAACAAATAAGAAAGGCCGATATGAAAACAGAGAGCCTATTCATGGCAGAGACTGGCCTACGATCTCAGAAATTTTCAAAAGACTGAGAGGCGGATAAAGACCCAGTCTACGCGCACTATCAATGTTAATCAGGACCGAGTACCTCTTTAATTCCTTGATCGTTAAGTTACCAGCTTTCTTACCCCGAAACAAAATCTCTTCCGCTTGCAAGGCAGCGAGCCGGCCTATGCTTGAATATTTCGCGGCGACGCCCAACAACGCCCCCGCTTTTCTCACCGGCACTTCACTACCAGCGGCTACAGGCAGTCCAGCCTGAAACGCTGCTTGGCTGAATTCGGTTCGGAATTTAGTCAAAAAGGAGCTAGATCCCAGATATAAAAAATCCGGTCTTTTCTTCGCTATCCGTAAAACTGCCGCCTGGATATCCTCTACTCTGGGTTTTCCGAACTTGTCGTTCTGAATGCGTTCTTCAACAAGGGTGATGTTTTGGGATTTAGCCGCCTCTTTCATGCCCTCTACGCTGAGACGAGAATTCAACTCATTATCGTTATAGACCATTCCAATGGTTTTGATCGGCCTATACTGTTGAATGGTTTGAATTTGCGTTTTGGCCGAGGCTCTATTCAAGGTTCCGGTTACGTTGGGACGCCCCGAATTTTGAGCATTTTTTGAAATTTTTGCGCCTACCGGGTCGGCAACAATCATAAACACTGCCGGTATGTCGGTGATGTATTTATCCGGGTCTGGTTGTCTCCAGGGACCAAGAATCCGTTTGGAAACCGAGGTTCCCCAAGTGACAACTAAATCCGGCTTCCCGGCCCTGATTTCAGCGACAAAAAGCTCAAGTTTTTCTTTGTCTCGATCTGCATCACGAATAATAAAGTCTATCTTTTTATCGTTATCTGAAAAATATTTGATGAAGCTCTTACAAGCCTCCTCACATCCTCTCCAGACTGCCATGTAAACCGTCTTCCTTTGATCTGCAAAAACCTCAGAAATCATTGGACCGAGTGCCAACAGCGCTGCAAGCAATAGCGTCTTTGAGCTAGCCATCTTTGCCCTCGATAACATCGAATTTTAGCCTTGAAAAATAACCCAATAAAACAAGAGCAGAGCCCGACACGAGACACCCGATAACAAGGATAGCATTAGAAAAACCGAAAGAAGCGACCAAGGCTCCCGCCAACAGCGGACCAATTACGCTTCCTATCCGCTCTAAGGTTCTTAACAATCCAAGAATGGCTGTCCGTCCCTGTTCAGGCATCTCTGTTTCGGCAATCTCCATGACAAAGGAAATTTGGGGTGCCTTCATAAAGGCATGGGCAATCCCCATTAGAACCACCATGAAGATCACGGCCAACAAAGTCTGATTTTCATGAAAAATTATGAGGCCAACGCCCGACAAAAAGCAGCCGAACACCAATACCTTGAATGTCCGACTGCCATGTCCTGCAACCCACGCCGATAAAGGACCCAATGCAATAACCAGGATCGGATAAACCATCATAACGCGGGCGGTTTCAGCCGATGATGAACCAAGTTTGAATAAATAGAGGGGAATAATGAAATATATAAATCCCGTTAAAATTATTTTTGCCGGAATTGCCGACATCAGAATTGTCACGAGAAATTTAGTATTGGACAGAATCTTCAGAAAACTGGTTTCAGCCGGTTTATCGGCCCCACCCCCACTATCCTCTTCAGAAACAAAAAAGTTAAAAGCGAGCAACCCAGCCATCAGAACGAGGCCGGCCGAAAGAATGAAAATATTTTGATAGCCAATGCGCTCAACCAAAATACCTCCAATCGCAATCCCTGCCATGGAGGCGCTCATCAATATGCCCACGAATGCCGCCATACCGACGCTGCGTTCCTTAGAGTCTATGATACCGGCAATATACCCCTGACAACAGATGACGATCATCGCATACCCAAACCCTGAGAGTGCCCGTCCACAGACTATCCAAATGACATCTCCCGAGAACGCACAAACGATGTGTCCACCAAATGCTGGAATAAGTCCGCAAATATAAATTTTGCGGCTCCCGAACCGGTCCGACCAGCGTCCTGCTACCGGAGTAAAAATCGCAATCATGGCCATAAACACCATGATGGGCAGGCCCAAAAGGACATCGAGAGGCAGGAAATCAAGACTGGTGCCGGTTTCTTTCACAAAAACGGGCATGAAGGATTTTTGAAGTTCGTCGGCAAAGACAAAAATAAATAATGGTATTCGAACATCAGTAACAGAACGTTGTTGCAGGCTTCCTGCCGACCCCAACTTCAAACCCTCAAAAGCAGAGCGGTTTTCAGCCGCCTTAGAACTATTTTCTGACCCCAGTTTGGACTTGGCGAGACTGATCACTTCGTCGATCGCACGATTGATCAGTCGCGTACTATGCGCTACGGCGTCTTGTCCCCTCAACCTCATCAAGCGGCTAAAATCTCCGCCTTCATAGCTCTCCAACAACAATTTGAAGCGAGTAAGCGGGTTTAAGACATTAAAAGCGACAAGCGATAACGTAATTTCGATACAGAGGATAACGCCGACGAAAAGTAAAATACCAATATCAAAAAGAATATTCTCCATACTCTTCTGGATAAATTTTCGATCAATTACGATCCCAACCCAGGCATCAGGAAGTCCCTTTATTTTTGTTGATATATCAAAGGCTTGAGATGGCCGAGTTTCTGAGAGCAAATCAATATTCCTCTCAACCACAAAAATCCGCTGTATTTCAGGGTATTGCTCAATAACTTTTGCTGAGTATGGCTTTAGGTCTGGGATTTTACTCAGAGGAATTTGATTTTGTGCCGCTAGAGATAAATCTGCGGCTATCTGATCTGCAACAAGCTCAACTTTTTTAGCGATAAGGGGAGACAACTTATTTTCAAAGAGGGTCAGCGTGTTCCATGACACAAAAAGCGTGGCCCCCAACAGAACGAGCATGATTATTCCAAAGAGTTCTCGTTTGAGCTTCGGAAGTTCAGAAAGAGCTTTTTCGAGCGGATCGTTCAATACCTTACCTATCCCAAACTCTGACGGATTTGTTCCAATTTGAGCTTTATCTTTAATAATGTTCCTTCATACCCATTCCCGGTGTCCGGATGAGGATCTGAGCTGTCGAAGGCTCGAGAGGTCGAATGCCTAATCTGATTATAGGCACTTTGCAGAGGCCTAAAAATCAAAAATATAAGGATCCCCAGAACAACAATTATCGGAACGAGCGTATAAATATTGTAATAGAAAAGCTCTGACTTCATGCTTGCATAGTCAGTGATTAACGCATTTTTTGAATAGAAAAAGATAGAATAAATCTTTTCCCGGGCCGCATTCTCAATCAGAAATCGGCCAAAAACTATATATTTTTCATCGTTGATCGACCACTCCCTCGCGCCCTTCGACTTCTTTAGCGACGCGTCAATGAGAGAATAAATTGTCTCCCCAGCGACCGAATCTTTCGAATATTGTGATAATACCGTCTTACGACCGTCGAAAACAAAAATAGCCTCTATTCGCCCTTCTTTTTGGGCTATCTGTCTCAGAACATTCGTAATTTGCGGAAGATTATCGAGCTGCAACCCTAAACGATCGGCTTTAATCGCCGACTCCCTTAATTCGTTTGAAAAGACTGACAGCTTAGAGGCAGTAAAATCATTCACTAAGTTTTGATATTTGAAGTAATTTAAAACCGCCAAAATCGTAAGAATGGCCGCAACCATCACATTGATAAAAACGATAATTTTAGTGGTTATCTTCATTATTAAATCACAAAAAAAATGCGCTATTCACCGCCTATCAAGGTAGGCGATCCTGTTCAAAACCAATCACCGGTAACACGAAATCCAAATCCGCTGTGCCCTGTCCGGCAAGGCCAGAGATGGAAACAGCCCCTGACACAGGAATAATCCGAAATACAACCCGGCTTGGCAAGCACCATCCACCATGTAAAACAGTGATCAATTTTCGGGTCCCCTCAACTTTTTCTCAGACGAGGCTCCGTTTTCATCGGGTTTATGTCGCCCTGGAAAACCCGAATTTGCCCTGCCCCTCCAATCATGGGACACTTCTCAAAAGTAAAAATTACACAGGTTAAACAATGAAAGCGTCACTCACCTTACCCTCCTTAATACTCTTCGTCTCAATGTCCGTTTCCAGTGCGATGGCTCTCGAGAGCGAATCAGCCTTATTGGCCATTGGGGCTGATGGCACGAATAAAATAGAAAATGTTACAGGGCCAAAGGGTATCGAATTGGCGGTCGTTCACAGAAAGAAAGACAGACGCAAGATAGAAAAAGGAGCAAAAAAGGCTGGAGGCGCCATAAAGAAAACAGGGGAGAAGGCTGGAGGTGCGGTTAAGGGAGCTGCGGGAGCCGCAGCGGGAGCCGCAGCGGGAGCCGCAGCAGCCGGCGCTGCAGCGGCAGCGGCCGGAGCTGAAGCTGTAGTCGATGCCGCCAAAGGTTTCAGATTTTCACAACAAAAGCCTTTCTCCAAATCTGGAAAATGTAAGGCAAATAGACCGGGTAAACTCAATGCATCCTACTGCAATTACGCAGAGGTCAACATGAAAGCCTGTGCCAAGATTTTCGGAAAAAAAGCATGTCTAGGACCGGGAAGTTTCAAGACATCAGTGGCTGGAACGACTGGCATTGTAACCTATATGAATCAAAAAGACGGTACAATTGGAGCCACATTGGACGCCAAACAAACCGTCACCATGAACTTCTTTGGTAAACCTGTTCAAGTCGGCCTCTCCTGCCAACTGACGAAAGGCGGCCAAAGCTCTTGGAGCAAGACATTTGGCGTAAATTTCCAAACCCCACCTTTTCCTCCCATTACAACCACTGACATATTACTAGCTATCGTCACGAGAGGGGCGAAGGCCGGCGCAAAAGGCGCGGCCAAATCCGCAGCGAAAAAAGCGGGCGCAAAAGATATGGGTCAAGCTATGGCCGGCTATGCCGGATCTGCGACCGCCGGAGAGGTGATGAAATTGATGCAATCATCAGGCTGTAACCTGATCATACCCGAAGCGACGCTTTTTGGGGGCATCAAAAGCTTTAACCTGGCCACCGCGGGAGTCCGAGTTACTGTCGCGGTTCGGAATTGGAAAATACAGGGGAAATCCGCGTCAGCGGACTTTGTCGTAAGTACAGGTGTTGAGGCGTCTGTTGGAGGTACCAAACAAAAAATTGCTGGGAAAAATGTCAAGATGCCCGGTTACTCTTGGGGCAAAGATTTTGCGAACTTAGTGAAGTTTAATATAGATTCCGGAGGGATCGGAAAAGATCTTAGCAGAGCCGTCCAAGACAATAATAATAGGAGAGCGCCGAGACTGGCTTATGACCCCAACTATCAGAAGGGCGCGAGTCCCCCGAAGCTCAAAATGACGACGAGACAAATGCCAAAGACCATGGGTGGGTTTGCGAATAAGGTGGCCCGGCTAAAAGTGCAACACAGCAATCAATGCATAGATGTGTCTGGAGCCAGCAAAAATAAGGGACAGACGCTGATCCAATGGCCGTGCCATAATGGGAACAATCAAAAATTCCGTTTTGAACCGCAGGGAAATGGTTTTTACCGATTAAAAGTCCAGCATAGCAACCAATGTTTAGATATACGAGGCGGCTCTAAAAATCGTGGCGCCGATCTCATACAATGGCCTTGTCACAAGGGAGCCAACCAGCAGTGGCGACTCGAACCTACCGGCGGCGGTTGGAATAGATTAAGAGCGCGACACTCCAATCAATGCCTCGACGTATCAGGAGGCAGCAAAAACAGAGGTCAGAAACTCATCCAATGGCCCTGCCACAAAGGAGCCAACCAGAAATTTAGGCTGAATTGATATCTGAATTCCACTTATATTCTCTGAACCAAATGAACTGCTGCGACTTCTTCCAGTCTATGAAAATAATATAAATCAAATTGAAAATACTAAGTTCAAAATTCATGGCTATTTGGTCTTTCAGTGGCGTTAATTTCGCAAGATCCAACCATTAATATTTTTCTAAATTTCTTCACGGTTTTTTTATTTGTAGATCAAGAATACTGCAGCAAACCGAATGTAAGGTGGCTCGCATTGAAATAGGAAAGTGCATGGTAAAATAGATCGTGTACCATAGACATAGACTAAAGATATTGTACAAAAAAATTGGAAAAAAATCAGAAGAAAAGTGGCACAGCGCCGCAAAGAAAATCCAAAAAAAGTAAAGGACTTTCTATAAAAAACCCTCCCAGGTGCTAAGGCAGAAACACAATGGAATCATTTGACCAAAAAGCAACGAGCGAATTTCTATACAGGTTACTCAGACATCTGTCGGGAGAGGAAAGGGATGATATTGCTGGGATCAAGGCTTCTGCGATAAAAGCTATCGCCGAGAAAGATCTGGGAATAAGCAAAATCCAAAATTTACTTCTCGCTGATAATGGAAACTCTCCTCAGCTCGAGGAATTATTATCAGATGGCGTGACATCAATCGGAACTCTAGTTTCCGAAAATCAAGCAAAAGAAATTAGGTCATATTTTTCTGATCTAAAGGGGTATCCCACTCACCTTGCTTCAGAAAATACTATAAATCTAGTGGAGACTGGCTGTAAGGATGCTCTCCGAGAATCTGGCGCATACTGGTGCTCTTATTCCCCGTTAGACAGTATTAGAGCTCCCCATATCCTTGATGTCCTAAGGAATCCTAAAGTCATTGATATAGTTTCTAAATATTTAGGGTGTGTCCCTACATTGTATAATTTAAATGTCTGGTGGACCTTCGCGAATACAAAAAAAAGGGCTCCCATTGCCCAAATGTTTCACAGAGATCCCGATGATTTCCGGTTTGTCACCGTGTTTTTATATTTGACTGATGTTGAAAAAGGCAACGGCAGTCACGAGGTGCTAAAATCAACTCACAATCATGAGAAAACTTTATCGTTGATAACTCAACTAAGAAATCAAAAGAATTTAAGCGACGATTTTGTTCAAAGTTTTTTAACAATGTCTTTAAACGAAGATGGTAATAAACTTGAACTAGACAGAATGATCGAGAGTGTTTTTGGCGAATATATCCAGGACCTTCACGGAACTGCTGGCACCGCTTTTCTTGAAGACACATGGGCCCTTCATCGAGCTGTACCCTACTCCAAGGTAGACCGACTCGTTCTTTGGGCAAGATTTGGCCTGGGAGTAAACTCTGAGACAGCTTTGAATGGATCATTCCAAGCAGCACTATATCCGGACCAATTTTCATCGAATTTAGAAAAAATAATATTTAGGAATTTTATCCTTCCAGACACCAGGACCATGATCGTGGTTTGTACCCAATCAACAAAAGAATGTGCCCAAAAGTTTATTCTGAGGCATGAAGGCGAAACAATTTTATATGAACTAGAGGATACTTTCTCTCCAGAGAGAAGCGACTACCAAGGCTTAATCAAATTAATAAACAGTCACTCAACCGGGATAGTCTGTACTTTATTCCTGTTTGACGAATTTAATCCTGCCAGGGACTTTTTATTTTCGCAATGCGCCGCTCTGGACATTGCAAATCTAACGCATCCGGAAACGATGCCAATTCCCTATACCCTTCAAGAAACTCAGTTTGAATATTCGCGAAGAATTCTCCCTTATCCGGCTCCCAAAATAAATAAAGAGGTTGCCGAGAGAATTTTAGGAGAAATTTCGGACATATTCATCGCTTCGGAATTATACTGGCATATCAGCTTCGGGACTTTGTTAGGTTTGACACGAGATGAAGGAATTTTTCCATGGGATACAGATTTAGATTTGATAACTTTGGAGGAAGAGCTTCCAAATTTTGTTAAGTTATTTCCGACCTTGATCGAGTCCGGCTTTGAAGTAGCGCGTTTAAACCCCAATATGATTACATTTTGGAAACACGGCGTCGGAATAGACCTTTACCACCTGACATATAGGCGAAAACTTTTAGGCGGATCCTATTTCGTTGGAAAAAAACTGTATTTCAAAGAAATTCCGAAAGTTCAAAAGCAAGAATTTCAACATATCGGTTGGACACTATTGCCTGAAAATCAGCATGAAATTCTAGAGAATTTATATGGCCCAAATTGGCGAATACCGGATCCGAAATGGGAGTGGGGCTCCGATCTTTTTTGAATAGAGCTAACAATGACTTAAAGACGTTTCTAGCTCTTAAGTCATTAATAAGCTCTCAATTTAGGGTATTTCCCACAACTGATATCTGGTAGTTTCCCGCTAACATGAATAAATCTGCTATTTATTGGGATCAGTTCTACGACCCCACGCCCACAGAAAACAAAACAGTTGTCCCCTCTCAGTTTGCTGCATTTTCTCTACTGCATATGTTAGAGAATAAAATCAACCTAGTATTGGAATTTGGGTGCGGTTCCGGCAGGGACACAAGATTTTTTTTGAACCACGGCCAGAAGGTGATAGCAACAGATCAGAGCCCTAATGCTTTGGTAGTCACTAAGAATTTTTGTGATGAATTTGATCATTTTTTTGTATCCAGGGTTGATGTCACCGAACCATTTCTTGAGGAACTAAAACTGGAGTCCGAAACAAAAGCTTTATACGCGAGATTTCTCCTACATTCATTGCAGGACTCAGAATTAAAGGCATTCATAAAAAATGCTGCCTCAATAATGAATAAAAATGATTTTTTCTACGTAGAATACCGGACCTCCGAGGATAAAAATTTATCAAAATTTTATGATAATCATTTCAGAAACTTTTTATCAGAACGCTCTGTCAGAAATATAGCGAGACAAAATGGCCTGATAGAAACTTACTGTGTGAAGGGTCTTGGATTCGCAAAATGGAAAAATGATGATGCCTTTGTTTGTCGGCAAATATTTACGAAAAGTCCATGAGTCTTAATGAGCCTTCATCGACATCGAGGTACGGTGATCGCACTGGTGCGATGTATCCTAACAGCCCAAGCCTTGCCGCATCACTGGGAGACGGCGTTCTGCCGGTTCGGGAATAGGCATCAAGCACAGGCTGCATCAGAGCATCCTTGCCGTACAGATATCCGTCCTCTTGCGTGAGTAATCCCTGCGCCATTCCCATTCCTTGAAAGCTGAAATGAAAAGACCCGCTCAGGCGGTGGCAGCCGTTGCGGGTCTTTTCAAGGTAAAAATGGGAGTTTTGATTAGAGAGGGAAACTAATCGACAACTCGACCATTTTAATAATTATAGCAATTTTCGCCGGCGGACACCAGAAATAGTGGTGTAAACTGACACCGAAATACTAGATGTTGTGTTTTTATCCTTCTTTTCGTCAGCAAACCTCATTATCCCAATTTCAGTCTCCCCAATACACACGATGGCTTAATTGGTTCCTACCTATCGCCGTTGCTTTGCAAAACGTATTTTACCGTCTTTCAAACAGTTGGTTGTTCGCTATACTGGTTTGTAGGCTAGCTAGGAGGGATGTAATCATGGTCACGCGCATAGAGAGACTATTCTTAGTGCTTATAATTTTTTTAGGCTTGTTTGTGGTGCAGTCGTCAAGAACTTATGCGGAAGATCGTACTATTAGCGATCCAAAAGGCCAAAGGACAGTGTGGAGCTTTTATAAAAACATGAGAGACATGGAAGCAATGAAAAAGAAGGCTCCACAATCCTTAAAGCACATTTACGATCCGATGACCCAAATGCCTAAAAACGAAATTAAGAAAATCTGCAACAATAGTATATATCTATACGACGGAAACACGTCATCTTTGTGCGACGGAATTAGAGCTGGTTTTGTGTGTAGACAGGTTGCTGGAAAAGATTTTTGCAGAAAGTCAGGAAGGTTCGGCGGACTATGCAATTCAAGAGGTAAGCACAAAGAATGCTGGCCAGCTAAATATAGATAAAATCATAACCAGTCTTGCGGCTGGCCCGGCGAGCTAATCAGACAGAGGACGTTGCGAAAGAATTTGACGCTATATGTCTTCGTCCGATTGAGCAGACAGTCGTCCATAAAGGGCGGGTAAAATCCCGATAGCGGTCAGGGAAGGCAAAAGCACTTTTGCCTTCCTCCCTCTCCTAAAACGTTACGCCCATTGCCGGTCGAGTAAATCTAAAGCAGCAATTAACCTGCCCCGTGCCTCGTGCTCCGTGACACGATTATAAGAGGACGCACGGCCTGCATGCTCCCGTTGTCACATCCCCGGGGCGCGGAGCGTAAAAGACTCGCTGAAAGGGTCATAAATGCCCGGGAAAAGGGACAAAAATAGAACGAAATTGACTAACCTTTTGAAGGAAATTGACTAACCTTCAAAAAAGTCCAACGTTTCTGCGGTTTTCGAGAGATAGTGGCGACCCCAACGGGACTCGAACCCGTGTTTTCGGCGTGAAAGGCCGATGTCCTAGGCCACTAGACGATGGGGTCTAATGCGTTGTTGCTAAAGACAAAGGCGTCGAAAATCAACCTAGAAATGAAAAATATTTTTCAGTCATAAACTCGATTTTTTTAATACCCTCGCCGACAAACGAATTCTAATGACCCTCAACCACTCGTTTTCTTGCTTCCAACCGGCGTTGGGCCCTCGCCTCTCGGTGTCGTCGAACAAAAGCAAGGGATAGGTAATACCCTGATACACTGCCCAATAAGGCCCATGGGAGACATCCAATCAAAAGGGGAACACCCCACACATCGAAAACAATTGACATCTCATTCAATAATTTCTCGAAATAACCCAGATTTGAATCCTGAGGGATCATATTACTCCACTGCCGAGAAAATTCATCATACCCGGATAGATCATCAGACCCTTTGAGCAACAATTGGCCCGTAATAAAGAAAATATAAAAACAAGGAATTGCGGTGATTACATTGGTAGTCCACGTCCAAGCCATGGCTACAAGAACGCTGAAATCCCATTTAAAAATACGCTTGGCAACGATCCAGGTGACAAAACAGAAGATCATTTGTATCCCAATACTCGGAGTAAGGGCCCAACCCAAGCCAACGGCTACGCCTCTTGCTGTATACTCAGGAGAGTTAGTGCTTCGCTTAATTGGGATAACGAGCCTGTATCTTGCGACACGCTTCATTCTTTGCCACCAAGTAAAACTTTTACTTCTCTCGCGCGCCAAAGGATGGTTTTCAGTTTTCATGACGAAAAAATATAGTTTTTCTGGGAGGGGACAAGCGAGAAAATCAAGACTGATCAGCGGGCGAAGGCAACATCGTCAATAAATATCTCTGGATTGATGCGACCCTGCCATTCGTTCTTCCTCAAAGTACCAGCGATGTGCAAGCAGAGCCCTCGATGCTCAAGTAAGGCCCTCCCCACCCCGGTCCCCGCCGCTCGAAAGGCTACCCCCTTTAGTCTACCCTTTCCTCCAGAGTCTGAAAGAATACAACTTATATGGTCATTACCTACAACAGAACTCTTCACAACTCGAAGGTCTGGAAAGGCGAATCTAGGCCTCGGGTTCCCGGAACCGAAAGGGCCCGCCTCCTCGAGAATGGTCACAAGCTCCGGGTCCGCAGCTGACAGGCTTAAGGCTCCGTCTAACTTTAGTTCCGAAACAATACCGGAACCTTCCAGTTCTCGGCTCACCCGTTCTTCCAGAAACTCCTTGAATGCGATCAGCTTATCCAGCTCGATCGAGAAACCGGCTGCCATCGCATGCCCACCTCCATTAACGAGCAAACCTGTCTGAACAGCAGAGATTATTATCGGCCCCAAGGACACCCCCCCTACCGACCGACCCGATGCCTTGCCGATGCCTTCAGCAAAGGAAATTACGCAAGTTGGTAAGTTAAATCTCTCTCTAAGGCGTCCTGCTACGATTCCAATTACGCCGGCATGCCAGCCATCACCTGTTACCACCAGTGATTTGCTATTTTGTGTTATCTCTCTCTCAGCTTGTTCCAAAGCAGAAAGAAAAACACCTTTTTCAATTTCCTGACGCTCTTTGTTCAAATTCTCTAGAACTCGGGCGATAGAGTCGGCTTCTGATGAATCGATTGAGGACAGCAGTCTCACTCCGAGACCAGACTCACCAACTCTGCCTCCCGCGTTTACTCGAGGGCCTAGAACAAACCCTGCGTGATAGCAATCAAGAGCCCGATCAACTCCTGCACAATCCGATAGTGCACGGATCCCCTCGTTCCCTCGTTTGGACATAACCTTCAATCCTTGTGTGACAAGAGCACGGTTGACACCAGTGAGGGGCACAACATCGCAAATAGTCCCCAAAGCAACCAGGTCAAGCCACTGTCTTAGATCTGGCTCAGAGTGCCCTTCCCCGAACCAATACGCGCTCCGCAGAGCGCGATTCAATGCAACTACGAATAGAAAAGTAACGCCCACCGCTGCCAACTGACCATGCTCAGACTGCTGATCTAGCCGATTTGGGTTCACAATAAGTGCTCCAACTGGCAACCTGGCTTCCGCAACGTGATGGTCCAAAACAATCACGTCCATCCCAATTTCCTTGGCACCGGCAAGAGACTCAAAAGCTGTAGTTCCACAATCTACCGTGATAACCAAGGAAACACCCCGCTCCTTAAGCTTGAGCAGCGCCTTCAGATTTGGTCCGTATCCCTCTTTGTGCCGATCAGGAATGTACACCTCGATTTGACGACCTAAAGATGAGAAAAATCGGGTCAGGAGTGCCGACGATGTCGCTCCGTCGACATCGTAGTCACCAAAAACTCCAATCGTCTCTCCATTCTCGAGCGCTGATAAGACACGCATTACCGCCCGATCCATATCTAGAAGATGGGAAGGGTCAGGCAACTGAGATCTCAAGGATGGTTCCAGAAAATCTTGGACCGTTTCGAGAGTGACTCCCCTCGCAGCCAAAACTCTTGCAAAAATATCTGGCAACGATTTGGTTTGTGCTAATGCAAGGCATGTTCGATCATCAACAGATCTAAAGCACCATCGCTTGCCCGACTCAGAGCAATCTACTCCGAGAAACGAGCTAGATAATTGTTCCAAAGTTTCCAAGACAAATCTTGCCTAGGGTAAGTCATATCCCTCTTTACGATTAAAATTATGAATCGTGGAAATGTGACGGACAGTTCCTGTCTGAGACCGCATAACTACAGAATGTGTCTCTGCGCCTTCCCTAAACCGTCTGACCCCCTTGCACATACTACCGTTTGTGACCCCAGTTGCGGCAAACATGACGTTGCCTTTTGCCAGATCAAGCAATCCGTATTTACGGTTAAAATCTGTGATGCCACATCTGGTTGCACGATCTCGTTCATCATCATTACGAAATAGTAAGCGCCCTTGCATTTGGCCACCAATACAACGGAGAGCTGCGGCCGCTAAAACCCCTTCCGGCGCCCCCCCAGAACCCATATATACATCAACTCCGCTATCCTCCTCGGAGGTCGCCATAACCCCACTCACATCACCATCCGATATAAGCATAATTCTCGCGCCCGAGTCCCGAACCTGAGATATCAATGCCTCATGGCGCGGCCTATCCAATATACACACAACCAAATTAGAAATGTCAGTGCCTTTAGCTTTCGCAAGGCTCTGCAAATTTTCCTCGGGTGTCTTATCCAAATCAACCACACCCTCCGGAAGACCACCTCCGACAGCAATTTTTTCCATATAGACGTCAGGTGAATACAAAAACCCTCCGTGGTCAGCCATCGCAAATAACCGCGAGCGCGTTATTAAGACCCTTAGCCGTGATGGTGGTTCCCTCTAAGGGATCGAGGGCAATATCTATTTCCGGTCCCTTGCCAGTACCCACCTCTTCTCCGATATACAGCATCGGCGCTTCATCTCTTTCACCCTCACCGATAACAACGGTACCCTTTATGTCGAGACCATTCAGGGCCGTTCTCATAGCATCCACAGCCACCTGATCAGCTCCCTTTTCATCCCCCCTTCCCATCTGCCGAGATGCGGCCAAGGCCGCCGCCTCGGTAACTCTCACTGCCTCGAGGGCTAAATTTCGGTCCATTGGTAAGGATTCTTGCATCTCTCAGTTCCCATTCTCTAGAAGTTCTAACCCTATGATTTAGCCACCTAAAGGCTCTATCTTGATGACCCGAGGTTCCTCGATAACTGTTTCCAGAGAGGAAAATTTCTCCAAGACCCTGGCTATCTTCCTTTGCTCAACCTCGTGTGTTGTCATAACCACTGGCACCAGGTCACCAGGCGCCCTGGTCCTCTGCAAAATTGCCTCCATGGACACATCTTCATCACGCAGCGCTGCTGCAATCTCCGCAAAAACTCCTGGTCGATCCAAGACCATCAGGCGTACATAATACCGCCCAGTTATCGTTCCAACCACCGACGCTGTATTCGGAGCTAAACTTTTTGTTGGAACTCCAAAGATAGGCAGTGAAATTCCTCGGGCTAGATCAACCAAATCAGCCACCACCGCCGACGCGGTCGGAGCGGCACCGGCACCTCTGCCCTCAAGGAATATAGGCCCAGACCTATCCCCATGCAGCGACACCGCGTTAAAAACACCTTCGACATTCGCTATTGGAGAGACCTTGGGAACCATGCAGGGTTCCACACTTTGCTGGTAGCCATCGGGTCCCCGTCGTGCAATAGCGAGAAGTTTGATTCGATAACCCAACTCATCCGAAAAGCTGATATCCAACTCTGAGATATCACTTATTCCAGCAATGGTTACATCATCAAAAGAAGGCCTACAACCAAATGCCAATGCCGCTAGGATAGTGAGCTTATGAGCAGCATCCGTCCCATCGATATCGAACTGGGGATCAGCTTCGGCATATCCCTTATCCTGGGCCTCCTTTAGGACTGTTCCAAAATCAGACCCGTTATCGCGCATTTCGGATAAAATATAATTCGAAGTGCCGTTTAAAATTCCATAAATGCTATCAACTCCATTTGCAGCTAGACCTTCGCGCAACACTTTGATAACAGGAATCCCCCCTGCCACTGCAGCCTCAAAACCAATGGTACTTCCGACCGCCTCAGCCTTTTCGGCCAAATCTAAACCATGATGGGCAATTAAAGCCTTATTAGCCGTAACAATATGCTTATGAGAGCCCAAGGCCGTCTTACAGATATCAAGAGCTATGCCGTCTGATCCACCGATTAATTCGACGATCACGTCGATATCTGAATGAGCTGCCATCTCGATCGGATCATCAAACCAAGGAATCCCATGGAGAGAGACTGGTCGCTCCAGATTCCTATTCCGCGCGGAAACCGCGACCACTTCCATTTCTGTCCCGGATCTCTGCCGGAGTAAACCCGATTTATCTTTGAGCAGACCTAGAACCGCAGCCCCAACTGTTCCCAAACCACAGATGCCTATCCTTAAACTCACGGTCTAATTACACTCAGATTTTTGCTTAGACCGAGCAACCAACTCTGCGGAAGATTGCATAAAGCGCCTGACATTCCTCGCCGCCTGTTGAATCCGTTGTTGATTTTCAACCAATGCGATCCTCACAAATCCCTCACCATACTCGCCAAATCCTACTCCGGGGGAAACAGCGACCTCTGCATGCTCAAGTAATAATTTTGAAAATTCCAGAGAACCAAGATCACGAAACTGTTCAGGTATCGGTGCCCAAGCGAACATGGTCGCACTCGGGGCGGGTATATCCCAACCTGCCCTGGAAAAGCTCTCTACCAAAACATCTCTACGTCGTCGGTAAACGTCACGCGCGTCTTTTATGACATCTTGGGGACCATTCAAGGCGGCACTAGCAGCTACTTGGATGGGCGTAAAAGCTCCATAATCGAGATACGATTTAATGCGTGCCAAAGCTGCAATCAACTTGGTATTACCTGTCGCAAATCCAATTCGCCAACCCGGCATCGAATAGGTTTTACTTATCGACGAGAATTCCACTGCGATATCTTTGGCACCAGGTACTTGCAGAATTGATGGAGGGACGAAATCGTCAAAGTAAATCTCGGCATAGGCTAGATCTGAAAGTATCCAAATCCCTTGTTCTTTACAAAATTTTACAACCTCTCGGTAGAAGTCCAAGCCAACAACCTGAGCTGTCGGATTTGAAGGGAAATTCAAGACAACTGCGAGGGGCTTTGGAACACTATGAGAAACCGCGCGCTCCAGCTCCTGCATCAAATCCAAATTGGGTCCTACAGGCAAATGACGAAGCGCACCGCCAGCGATTATAAACCCGTATGCATGAATTGGATAACTCGGATTGGGGACCAATGCCACATCTCCAGGGCTCGTAATTGCCATAGCAAGGTTCGCAAACCCCTCTTTCGACCCCAAAGTAACAATGGTCTCTGACTCCGGGTCAATGTCCACACCAAACCGCCGCCCATAATAAGCTGCATTCGCCTTGCGCAATCCCGTTATCCCGCGAGAAACTGAATACCGATGCGCTCGTGGGTTTTGCACCGCTTCTATTAACTTTTCCACAACATGTGGTGGGGAAGCCAAATCTGGATTACCCATTCCGAAGTCAATAACATCTTGACCCGCCGCCCGGGCTTTGGCCTTCATATCATTAACCTCCGCAAAGACATACGGGGGTAACCGTTTTATACGATGAAATTCAGGGTCCATGGGTTTCTCTTACGCAGTCTGGCCTGGAAGGCCACATATCAAAGATCTCAGGGCAAAAAAAGGATATCACTGTGAGAAGTATATTTCGGCCCGTCGATTCGCTGCTTCCCCTGCCGGCATTACCTCTAGAAAAGCTGGCCGTTGGTCGGACACAGCACTGACTAAAAGTTTTTCGGATTTAACGCCTAACCTCAAGAGTTCTTTTGCGACAGCAACTGCCCGATTATTCGAAACCCTAAAATTAGCTATCTGATGACGCGAACGCTCTACATTTGGCGTCCGACTACTCGCGTGACCGATAACATGAACCGTCCCGTCTTTGCCCTTTATATACTTGGAATATGCCCGCCGAATTCGATCTTTTGACTCCGCATTTAAGCTAGATGAATTGTTGCCAAAATAAACAATCGCAATCGGGATCCTATCTCGTTCTATATCTCCACGGAGGGTTTTCTGAGAATCCGGACCTGTATTTGTGAGATTTGAAAGTGCCGGAAACCTGGGTGAAAATCGGTCGGCCTGAGCAAAGCCCATCTGTTTGTTATCCGTTCCCAATCGACCACTCGAGATCTCTCGCTTCGGAAAACGTGCTTCCCTTTTATCCCTGGCAGCAGCAGGCTCGGCCAAAGAAGAAACCGCAACAGTTGACGTAGGACTTGTCACCTTTTGCGGGGGTAATGTGATAGCGCTTTGTCGCTGCTGTTTCGGGATTACAGGTACACGGCCCTTCGGCACGGCTTGGCTTGGGCGGCTCGAATATGAGGGACGACCCATCGGAACTCTCGGTTCATTCGGAACCAAGTCCCGCGCCATACTCATCCGGCTCGAGTTCCCCACCGCCGAAGACTTAACGGGTTTCACTGGAGTTACTGAACCTGCTCGCAATTCCTGATCCATGTAGCGTGCAGACTTCCGATCCGCTATTAGGCCAGATGCAATTCTCTTATTAACAGGTTCCGAGGTCCTAGATGGCCTCGCGGGAACTGACCCTAAACTTGGAAAAGGGGCTTTGTTTTCAGACTTTACTAAATTGGTGCTTCTCTCTGAGTTTACGGGTTGGCCCAAACCCGTAACCCATTCTTTCGCGCTGCTGTACCAATCCACAGGATTTGCGTAGTCCGGTATCTGAGAACATCCTAAACCCGCAAACAAATATATGCCCATTGCAGAAATAGTTATCCCTTTCCGAACGTACCCGCTCCGGAAAATTTTTATGGTATGCGCCATATCAAAAACAACCTTTTTCTTTTTCTAGAATCCCATTCTACCAGACAAACAGCCGTCTTACTAACGATCATCCCCTCTGATTGAATTCTAATAAAACAAAGACTGTTTGATCAACCGGCTCCCGCATGGAAAGGTCAGTTCCGTGCGCACTTTCTTAGCCAGACATTCTTAAATTTGTGGCCAATTTATCGCGAACATATATTCTTTTTGGACATGATGCCTCACAAGAAAAAAGAAACCTCAAAAACCGGAGGCCGTTTCTCTATGGAAACATCGGCAACTGGGAAATTGCTGTATCTTCAACAACTCCCATCATAATATTCATGTTCTGGATCGCCTGACCTGAGGCTCCTTTTACTAGATTGTCAATCGCGGACACCACAATAATACGCCCCGGTAAGCGATCATCAAAAACATTAATTAAACAGTGATTTGAGCCTCTCACATGCCTTGTTGCTGGAGATACAGCCCCATCCATAATCCTGACAAATTTCTCTTCACTGTACTGATTTTTAAGTATGTCCCTGACCCCTGAGGCCGATTGACCGCCGATCACTTGCACATACATACTCGACAAAATGCCTCTGCTCATAGGCATAAGGTGGGGAGTGAAACTTATTCTCACTGTCTCCCCTGCAGCTAAACTCAACTCTTGTTCTATCTCTGGCATATGGCGATGAGATCCGACACCATAAGCATGAATGCCATCTGCGACCTCAGCGAACAAATTTGCTTCTTTCTCAGCTCTTCCAGCCCCAGAAACCCCGGACTTAGAGTCGATTATCACGTCCGCAGGGCTAATTACTCCCGAGGCTAGCAATGGGGCTAGCGGCAAAATAGCGGCAGTAGGATAACAACCTGGATTCGCCACAAGGCGCGCTTTTTTTATATTTTCCCTTCGAATTTCAGGGAGCCCATAAATCGCAGTTCCTTGCAAAGACGGCGCCCTGTGTGGTGCATACCATTCTTCATAAACAGAGACGTTACCCAACCTAAAATCGGGTGAGAGATCGACGACTTTTATACGTTCCGGTATACCCTGCACAATCTCATGCGTTGTGCCGTGGGGCAAAGCACAAAAAACAAAATCAATGTTATCAAAGTTGATTTCATCAACTTTTTGTAATTTGGGCAAACCTAGCCCCCCCAGATGCGGGAAGACCGACCCTATTTCTTCCCCCGCTCTCCGGTCAGCGCTTAAAGCGAAAATTCGCGCGTTGGGATGTAGGGCTAAGATTCTGATCAGCTCTGCACCGGTATACCCACTGGCACCCAAAATCGCGACGTTGAATGTTGTCTTATTCACTGAAACCTCCAGATGAAATCTTCTTGGTCAAAAAGAAAAAGAAAAGGCGTCCAAGGACGCCTCTCCAATTCAACAAACAGGATTTGCTCCTTAGCGTTTCGAAAACTGGAAACTACGGCGAGCCTTGGGTTTACCGTATTTCTTTCTCTCTACGGTCCTTGGATCCCGGGTCAAAAACCCTCTTTTCTTTAGTGCAGATCGTAATTCTGGATCTTGATGTGTCAGTGCTCTGGAAATCCCATGCCTTACCGCGCCAGCCTGACCCGACAAACCACCCCCCTTTACGGTGCACCAAACGTCCATTGAGTCCAATCTATTCGTAGCTTCTAGCGGCTGTCTCACTATCATTTGCAGCGATGGCCGAGCAAAATATGAATCTAGAGTTTTATTGTTTACGGTCACTGTCCCGTTTCCAGGCTTGACCCAAACTCGTGCAACTGCGTCTTTTCTTCGGCCCGTGCTGTAAGAACGACCAAGCGCATCAATTTTTCGTTCATAAACCGTTAACGGATCAGAACCACTTCCGGACGTCATACCAGTTCCGTTTGGCATTGTATCCGCTAATGTTACTCCTGTTTCTTCAGCCATTTCAGGCGCTCCGCTTATTTTTTTGATTCATTGAGGCCACATCTAGTACCTCAGGCGACTGAGCCTCGTGGGGGTGGATTGATCCCGAATAAATTTTCAATTTTCCAATTTGTTTCCGTCCAAGGCGATTTTTGGGAAGCATCCGCTCAACAGCCTTATGGATTACACGATCGGGATGTGCCCCCAGCAATATTTGGTCGGCCGTTCTGCTCTTGATCCCACCTGGATAGCCCGTATGCCAATAATATTGTTTATCTCGACGTTTATTACCCGTTAGCGCCACTTTCTCCGCGTTTGTTACGATGATGTAATCTCCGCAATCTATATGGGGAGTAAACATCGGTTTATGCTTACCGCGCAGCATATTTGCCACAATCACGGCCAACCTCCCTAAGACCAAACCCTCAGCATCGATTAGATACCATTTTGGTTCAACCTCAGACGGTTTTGCTGAATAAGTATTCCCAGCCAACATAGTCTTCTACCTTAGAAATCGTGTCTTTCAGAACGCGGAATTAATCTCACTCGAAGCGATCTGTCAAACAGAAAATTAATATTATCAGATATTTAGAGATGCGGTATCCAGATACCGTATTTTGACTCCAATTAACATGGACGTTTCTAAAAGATCTCGATACCATCCAACAAAAATCTAAATTCGGTATTGCCATGGCAACGTTAATCCCAATCATTGATATTGGCCCGTTCGATAAAGGCACTGATATTGTGAGAGCCCGAATTGCCAAAGAAATCGACACCGCGTGTCGCGATACTGGCTTTTTCTCTATTACTGGGCATAAGGTCAATGAAGACATTATGTCCGAAACGAGAAAAATGGCCGCCCAGTTCTTTTCATTACCAGTGCGAGAGAAACTATTGGTAGAACGCCCCCCTCAAAAAATTAGTCGAGGATATAACAAGTTTCAGGATCGCTCATTGGCTTACTCAATAGGTGAAGAAGCACCTCCTGATTTACAAGAAGCTTTTGCTTTTGGACCTGAAGAATTTGATGGTTCTGATTGGATTGCCGATAAGCCAGAGACGGCGATGCTTGCTCCAAACCGCTGGCCCATAAATCCCCCAGAATTTCGCTCTACCATGCTTGCGTACGACGCTGAAATGCGCGCACTCGGCGATAGAATGCTCGATATTCTGGCCGTCGCCTTAGCTACCGATCGGGAATATTTTCGGACCAAATTTGATAAACAGTCCAGCGTGGGCAGAATGGTCCGTTACCCTGCGTTAATCACCGAGCCCAAATTGGGACAGCTGAGAGCAGGAGCCCATACCGATTACGGTGTTTTGACTTTTCTTCGAGGGGACAATGTGCCGGGTGGCACTCAGGTCAAAATGAAGGACGGATCATGGCTAAATGTAAACCCGCCCCCAGATGGCTTTCTTTGCAATATTGGGGATGCCCTTGCGCGCTGGACAAATGATCTTTGGGTTTCAACTCTTCATAGAGTTTCAAATCCTCCACGTCTCGAGGGAAGTAGAGACCGAATTTCGATGGTTTATTTTCATAGCCCTAATCATGATGCCGAGATAGAGTGTCTTCCGTCGTGTGCAAAAGATCGTCTTCCTAAGTATCCTCCGGTTAGTTTCGCTGATCATTATCTCGGTAAGGTAATGAAGGCAGCGCACGCGAGGAAGGATGCGAACATCGAAGATGCTCGCGCAGGAACAGAGGCTATATCACCTTGATTAGGATACATGGAATAAAAAATTGCGATACGTGCAGGAAGGCCAGGAAATGGTTAGATATGCACAAAATCGATCATCATTATTTTGATCTCAGGGATGCGTCACTACCCCCCGCGAAAGTCGCTGAGTGGCTGCTCCATCTGGGAGTCGATTGCCTAATCAATTCCAGAGGAACCACCTGGAAGAAACTCTCAATTGAGGAGCGTACAAATTTAACACCCGAAAGAGCAATAAATCTGATATTAAAACATCCTACATTGATCAAACGCCCGATAATCGAACATGCTGGGACTGTCACTGTAGGATTTAGCAAAGAGGTTCAAGATAGACTGCTATCTGATATGCATTAAGGATTAAAAATTCAGTCAACCCTCATGGACCAAGATCTTTGGCAAAAAAAGACCTCCGAGGACAACAACCAATGCTAGAAAACCTAAAAACAGGAAAAACCAAGAGAAACCCTGAGATTGATCGAAAATGAACCCATTCGCTAGAAGAGCGACAGATCCTCCTCCTAATCCCAAAACAAATTTTAAACTAAAAAGTCTCGAGAGCCAGTTTTCTGGGGCAAAATGAACCAAAATACAGTTCTCCGCTGGCAAACAACCAGTGATGGCCAACATCATGATTGCCCCAACAATTATTAAGGCTGGACCATCCAATACGAGAGATAGAAAGGTCAAGGGGAGAATAAAAAGAAACATGCCAACGTAAACAAACTTCGGAGAGTATCGCGCTGATAACCTTCCCCCAATAATTTGCCCTAAAGCTCCAAACAGAATTACTAGTGATACAAAAGATGCTGTAACCGCTCGACTCAAGTCAGTTTCCAGATCCAATAGATCCACAAAACTTTTCAATGTCTTGTCATAAAGGTTTGGCAGCCCTGTAGTGAAGGCCTGAGTAAATATCCCAACTGCCAAAACAGTGAAGGACATGATGGACAGAACTCTCAAAAATTGGGGAATCAAAACTGTTCGCACATCAGTCCCTGATGGCTTCAAAACTATTTTCTTAGATCTTGGGATGGGACGCGTCATAACGATAAATGCCACTCCCAAAACACAACAGAAAATGCCAGGAATAAAAAATGCAGACCTCCAACCCAATAAATACGTTAAACCTGCAGATAGAAGAGCAGACAAAGCCAACCCCGCTGTGCCCCACGCTCCATTGCGCCCCAAATCATGGGCTCGATTTACCGCCAAACGGACTACCAGAGCGGTGCCAACCGGATGATATATCGATGCAAATAAGCCAATAAAGGCCAGGCCTAAAATTAAATGATCTAAATTCTGCGAAAATCCTGTCGCAATAGCGGCCACTCCTGTCCCCATAAAATAAACCACCATCATACCCCAATCACTCCAGCGATCACCAAGCCAGCCGGCAGGATATGCAGCAAAACCGTAGACCATCGACCCTATAAAAAAGCCTGATAGCATCTCTCCATAGGAAACACCCCATGCATCACTGAGAGTTAGAGCAACAGTTGGAAAAACAAGCATGATTACATGGTTAAAAAAATGACCAATGTTAGAAAAATGTATTGCGAGGCGCGGTCCAAAAAAGCAAGAATTGAAGAGATTATTGCGAATGATCAGACCAATAAGCATCTAACTAGCGCGCTTCCAGTGATTTTGTTTTCGTATTTTGGGAAATCCAATTCATAAATTCTGAGCTCCCCAGCTCACCATCTAAACTTATTATGCAGGGACATTCGAACGAGTGCAGTTTCTTGATTCGTTCGCTGATCTCTTCGATTAATTCAGCCCGTGACTTTACTAAAAAAGCAATTTCAACATTAGATTTTACTTCACCCTCCCAATGGTATACCGATTCAACCTCTCCCAAAATGTTTACGCAGGCGGCAAGTCTCTCCCTAACCAGGGCATGGGCAATTTTCCTAGCTTCAGAATTTGTCGGTGCGGTTACATAGAGTAATAACAAATCTTCACCCATGGGACTTCTTTACTTATTGCGAAAACGAATCACTTATCTTATTGTCAAGTCGCTGGCGGAAATCTTCCCTGGGGGGGGAAGATCTACCAGGTCACTATACGCTAATCCGGGGGGAATGCGCGTGGAGATTTCAATAAAAAACCGGAGGACCGGACTGGTTGGCTGTGCCCGACCAACAGGCACTCAGAAAAGATGGTTAAAAGCAGGGCTCAGTGCGCCAAAAGGGCGTTTGCCATTATTTGATCGCACCGGACAACGTATACCAGATCGGACAATGCAAGCCTGTATCAATCAAAAATGGGCAGAGCCTTGGTTTTCTAGCCCCTTAAAATCGGATTGGCGGATCTGTAAACTTACATCTTTGGGACGCCATATTATATCTGAATAGTCGAATCCCTCTTGTGCGCTGGGATCAGTAACGACGTCGTAAGCAAACCAGAATTAGCACACTGAGAGTGGCGACAAAATAAAACCCTATTTTTATACCCCCTAATTGAACCAGTGACCCTAAAAGGACCGGTATAAAAACATTCCAAACTTGGTGACAGGTCATTCGCAGTCCTATAATTCGGCCCTGGACTCCACCGCTCACTTCTCGAGCCAAAATTGCGAGAAGAAGCGCCACACTCACCGCCAAACTGAAGCCTCTAATCGCAGATAGACAAAATAAAAAGACCAGATTGTCCGAGAATGGCACTAAACCGATCGAAATTACTGAGAAGCCAACACTCCAGAATAAAAGCGTGTCCATTTTTAGATAACGCGCAAATAAACCAGTCCATATCGCTGCAATGCCAGACAAGCCATTCGTCGCTATTAAAAAACCGATTGTAGTTTCGGATATTCCGCTATTCTCTAAATGAAGGGCATAGAATGAGCTTTGCATACTTGATCCTACCTGACGAATTGACGTAACAGCCATCATCGTTCCAATAATCGGAACCGCCAGGAGCTTAACCGTGGATAAATAATCAGAAATCTTAGGGATGAGCTCATCGACAAGACGTGTTTCCTGAGACGTTCGAGAGACCAAGGCAGAGGAAGGGATCAATATTACAGATACCAAGGTACCCACTCCCCAAATTGACATAGCGATAAACCCACCATAATAGCCGACGTATTCCATTATAAATCCAGCGAAAGGTGGAGCTATGAGGGTACCCATTCGAGTACATGCAATCATGCGGCCGGCGAATTGAGGATCTCCATTTGATACCTGGTTGGAGATTGTTTGCGACCCAGTCCAACAAAGAGACTCAGAAAGACCGCCGACGAATTGCAAGCAGAGAACAAATGGGAGCCATCCCGCATACGGATAGATGATAGGTACCACAGTCGCCAACACTGAAAAGACTATCATTACGCGCCGCGCTCCAAGGCGATCCATCAACGCCCCGCCCTGGATGGAAAAAATTAAGGGACCAACGTAGCGAGCCCCAACAACCAATCCAATCAAAAGGGGTTCCATGCCTAGTGCAGCCAACCATAGCGGTATCGCAATGGGCGTAATATCTGCAACGCTGTTGCTAAAAGCGGCGCCCGCAAATACTGGTGCCTGTATTCTGTCTAGAGACTTCCTTACCAATTGAAGCTCACGTTCTGTTCAAAATCCAGTCTGGAAAGAATTCCAGGAGACTGTCTCAATGAATATTCCAGCCCGGAACCTTTTAGCATTTGATAGACGGAGAGAGCACATATTAAACATTAGAGAGTTTCGTAAAAGATTGTTCCCAAAGACCCCAATAAAAAATAAACCCTGCCCGAAAATTCCACTGAGCCCAAGAGTGGAAATCATTAATAATTTCCTCTCATAGTCGGAATTCCTCTTCACCTATCTCAACCCAGGGACTGAATTGAGAAATATCATTTGAAAACTATGGGGGGAGGAGATTTCCCTGGAGAAAACGCTAGGGTAAGCGTACCTCCAAGTTTGGTCGGAGCGGCGGGATTCGAACCCACGACCCCCACACCCCCAGTGTGGTGCGCTACCAGACTGCGCTACGCTCCGTTGCCGATCAAAATAGAACCACTCGCGAAAACAGGCAACTTGATATCTAACAGATGTAACAAGGGAAGTTCTTTAATTTTCGCAGAGGCTCTCTCTCAGTTCATCGATTTCATCCAAAATTTCCAAAATCTGTGAATATTCAGAGTTCGATAGAGCCTTAACCCTAGGGGAAATTTCTAATGCTTGTTTGGGAGACAGATGCGTTACGCTTTCCTCATTCGAGCTATTCCTTTTATTCTTCAGTACCTTCTGGGCACCTCTAATTGTGTATCCCTCCTCATACAACAATGATCGAATTTCTCTAAGTAGATCCACATCTTCGGGCCTGTAATACCGGCGCCCACCCCCGCGCTTCAAAGGCCTAATTTGACCAAACTTAGACTCCCAAAACCTCAAGACGTGGGATGGCACATCTAAATCGGCGGCTACTTCGCTAATCGTTCTAAATGCGAAGGCCGATTTATCAGCCATCTATAAACCTTTGGTACTGAGAAAAATCAGACATTTACACTACTGTTCATCCTCTGCTTCAGGATATTAGAGCCCTTGAAAACTACCACTTTTCTCGGTGTAATGGCTGCTTCCTTACCCGTTTTAGGATTACGTCCAATGCGTTGTCGTTTTTGACGGATTCCAAAACTTCCAAAAGATGATATCTTAACCGGCTCTCCACGGAGAAGGGCTTCAGATATCTCCGATAGGACATCATCCACATATTCGGACGACTCTGCACGAGACAGGCCTACCTCCTGGTAGACAGCCTCGCTCAAATGGGCCCGGGTCTTTGTCTCTTTGACCATACTACTACCCCGCCAAACTTTTTTAGAAAGCTAATTAAACAAGCCTGTCCAGTCAATGTTATCACAACCGATATGGGTATAGAGAATGTTTAGACTACCAACGAACTAGCGAGGCACCCCATGTAAAACCTCCGCCCATCGCTTCCAGCGCAACCAGATGTCCTCTGCAAATACGCCCATCAGAGACCGCTTCGGTGAGAGCCAAAGGTATTGACGCCGCGGAGGTATTCGCGTGCCGATCAACCGTGATAATAACCCGATCGGGATCGAGTCCTATTTTCCTGCCCGTGCTCTCAAGGATTCTCCTGTTAGCCTGATGCGGCACCAACCAATCCAAATCTTTTGCTTGGAGTCCACTCTTTTGCAACACGTCAGTCAAAACATCTGCCATATTCACCACGGCATGCTTGAAAACTTCTCGGCCCTCCATTCGAAGTTGTCCGACTGTTTTTGTAGATGACGGACCACCATCTACATACAATAAGTCACAATGACGTCCATCTGACCTAATCTCACTTGCCAAAATACCCCGGTCATTTTCCCTATTGCCCGCCGTAAGAATGACTGCACCGGCCCCATCCCCAAAAAGGACACTAGTTCGCCTATCGGTCCAGTCCAAAATTCTAGAGAAGGTCTCCGCCCCTATGACGAGGGCATTTCTGGTTTGGCCCACGCGAATAAAATTGTCTGCTATATTCAAGGCATAAATAAAACCTGTACAGACTGCTTGAATATCAAAAGCCGCACCTCTTGTGATCCCAAGACTTGCCTGAACTTTGGTTGCGGTAGCCGGAAACGTTAGGTCCGGTGTAGCAGTAGCCAGTACAATCAGATCAATATCTTGCGGTTCTAAATCAGCTTCCCTTAGGGCTGCCCTGGCTGCCTGTACCGCGAGATCAGAGGTTAATTCATTATCAGCAGCTATTCGTCTCTCGCGAATTCCGGTCCGCTTTTGAATCCATTCGTCGGAGGTGTCTAATTTTTCCGCGAGTTCATCATTCCTTACTATTCGTTCTGGAAGATAAGCCCCGCAACCTGTGAAGATGGATCTATAGAACATCAGCTTGAAGCGCCATCTTCTCTCTGACCCTTGCGCTCCGAATATAAGGCCAGTTCCTTCGTGATAATGTCATTCAGGCCATTTCTTACCATATCAATACTGACACCAATTGCGTTGCCAAATCCAAAACCATCGGTGGAACCATGACTCTTAACCACAATTCCATTTAAACCAAGGAAAGTTGCGCCATTATATCGGCGAGGATCTATTCGGGACTTTAGAGAACTGAATGCTTTTTTAGCCAGTAATCCGGCCAATTTTGACCCAAAAGAGCTCTTAAAAGATTGCCGCAAATATTCGGTATAGAGCTCTACAGTCCCTTCAATTGCCTTCAACATCAGATTGCCAGTGAAACCATCAATTACGAAGACGTTTACCGAACCAGCACCCACATCATTCCCTTCAACAAATCCGCGAAAATCTAGAGGTAATGCAGAGTCTTTAAATAATGTTGCCGCTTGCTTTACGGTATCGCCACCTTTTATTTCTTCCTCTCCGACGTTTAACAACCCCACAGTCGGCCTGTCTACCCCAAGCAAGGTCTTGACATATGCTGCTCCAAGAACCCCAAACTGCAGTAAGTTATTCGCATTACATTCAATATTTGCTCCGAGATCAAGCATAGCACTTTGCCCGACACGTGTCGGGCAAAGTGCACAAATGGCTGGACGATCAATCCCCTCAAGCATCCGAAGAGTCAACTTCGACATCGCCATTAGGGCACCCGTATTTCCCGCCGAGACAACGCACTGGGCTTCTTTATCTCTTACGGCGTTGATCGCAAGCTGCATACTGGAATTGCGACCTGTCCGAATTGCGGTCGAGGGCTTCTCCTCTCCCGAAACAAAATCTTTTGTATGCTTTATTTCCGATGCTAATTTCAGATTTGGATAAGTTTCAAGCAACGGGACGATCTTGTGCTCGTCACCAAAAAGCAGAAAGAAAGCCTGCGGGTACTTGACGCTGGCTTGCGCAGCTCCCTCTATCACTATTCCGGGGGCTCGATCTCCTCCCATCGCGTCTAGCGCTATCGTGATCTTTTCCATGAATTTAGTAAGACCGCGCTAGACCAAATCGGCCCTTTACGCCCTAGGCCTCTTCCGCTTCAAATATTTGTCGTTCATCGTACTGACCACATGCCTCACAGACGTGATGTGGCCTCTTGACTTCTCCGCAATTGGCGCACTCCACAACACCCGGAATGCTGAGAGCATGATGTGATCTACGCATGTTTCGTTTTGATTTTGAAGTTTTCTTCTTTGGTACAGCCATAATAAATATCCACTTTAATCCCGCTTTAGGCGCGGCAGGATCTTTATAGAAAATAATCTAGAAGGGCAAGGGCTTCTTTGAGAAGCCATCACTGACGCTACACGTTAGTCTTTTTTTTTTAAAATTTCCAGGCCTGAAAAAGGTCTTTCCGCTTCCTGTTCTCTTACCCGCGAAGAGTCCAACGCCTTTGACAGCTGAACGCCGCTAATCTGTGGCCCAATCGCAGACAGATCTGCGTCCATTGAACGCGGGTAAGGATTGATCTCAAGACCAAGCTCGACTGCCAAGATTTCAGATAAATCGATCTCGTTACCAGCGTAATATTCAAAGTCGAGCTCTCCCAAAACATCTGAGCTTGATGTTCCTTCAGGCACTAGTACTAATTCCATCTCTAAGTTTAGGCTTTGATTCAAAGGTCTCAACGTTGCCACACAAGTCTGTTGAAACTCAGCGAGTCCTTTTCCCGAAACAATTATCCATCCCGCTTTCTCGCCCAGCGTCAGCTTAAAGTTGGCGGTTAATTGCTCGAGAACCAAGAGCCCAAACCGGTCAGCTAGGATAGCGCACTGGTCATCAGAAAAGACCACGTCACATGAGAGTTCACTAGTTGAACCGGAGTTTAACCGTAGCAAAGATATCAAACCATCGCCCTTTTTTTCCAATTCCCTCTCCTGAAAATCAAACTGGGCCTGAGAATAGAAACTTATTACTCCAAAACTCTTCGGCTGGAAGAGAGGCCAGATGAGACACTTGCTCTAACACGTAATCAGCCATCGCATCGGCATTGGCCTCGTCTATTTCGTCACCCCTATAAATGTTACGCAATATCGCCTCGTGAAGAATTCCGGGATTATCAAGCCCTTTTTCAAACGCAGAAATTCTGCCGTAAAACGCCTTCGCCATCTTCTTCACTCTTTTACCTACCCCCAGGTCACCGGCCCCCATCTCTCTGAGTGCTCTATCAAAATCTCTAAACATTGCATCGAAGAGTACCTGTCCCAACTGAACCTCTCCAAAATCCTCTTGTTTTAATCTATGCAAGACCAAGAAGGCATGGAGAGATATCATTTCAAAACGGCCGTCAACAGTATCGGCGACCCCCCAATCACTATAAAACTTAGGTGATCGAGCCTGAGCCAAGACAATCCTATAAAGCTCTTCGCCCACCTCTTTAGCCCTATTTCTTTTTGAGAATATATTTATCATAACATTAAACCAATTTACTGATTGGATTTAGATTATAGTACGATCTGTTTTCATTTGTTACCGCCTGGCATGAAGTAGTATGGCAACCACTTTTCTTAAATGTATCCCTGTTAAAATTACTCACATGTTATCCAATAAGAAAAAGAATTCCCCGATTTTTGCACTCAGAATTCTATCAATTGCGCTTGCGCTGAACATTCTTTCTGGCTGCGAAACAAGAACTACCTTTCACGGCTCTTTGCCTAAATTAACAGAACTACAATCATTAAAACATGGTCTTACCAAGAAGAGTGATGTCAAAATTCTCCTTGGCCCCCCTTCCACTATGTCTACATTTGGGCCCGAAATTTGGTATTACATTGGCACAAAATTGGAACAAAAATCGATTGATAAACCGAAACTAATTAAGCGGGACATCGTCGAGATTCGGTTTGACCCTCAAGGTATATTAGCAGAGGTCAGAATATTGGACACCAGCGCCCAAAGCCCGGTCAGTCCAACAACCAGAATTACGCCAACAGCCGGAAAACAACTCAATGTAATTCAGCAGCTTTTGGGGAATGTCGGAAGATTCCAAGGAACAGAAAACGATACCTCGGCAATCATGAGACCTGGAGGTCGATAAAGGTCCAGGGCCTTAGACAACCTCCAAGGCCCTGGAAGCGACCCATTAAATCAAGCTACAATCGCGAGAAGAAGAATCGCGACAATATTGATAATTTTAATCATCGGATTAACAGCTGGACCAGCCGTATCCTTATATGGATCACCCACGGTATCACCCGTAACAGCCGCGTGATGCGCCTCTGAACCTTTACCGCCGTGATTTCCATCCTCGATATACTTTTTCGCATTATCCCAGGCGCCACCACCCGAAGTCATGGAAATCGCAACGAATAACCCCGTCACAATGGTACCAAGAAGCAAAGCCCCCAGAGCTGTCAACGCCTGAGCCTGCCCTGCTACCCAGAAGATTACGAAATAAACCACTATCGGTGCGAGGACGGGCAACATAGAGGGTATAATCATCTCCTTGATCGCTGCCTTCGTTAACAGATCGACAGCTCGGCCATACTCCGGCTTGGCTGTGCCTTCCATAATTCCGGGTATTTCCTTGAACTGCCGTCTCACTTCAACAACCACGGCTCCCGCCGCCCGGCCGACCGCTTGCATACCCAAGGCCCCAAAAAGGTAAGGCAGCATGCCGCCTATAAAAAGTCCAATCACCACGAATGGGTTTTGCAACTCAAATTTCACCGATGAGGCAAGGTTCGGAAAATAATGCTTCATATCGGTTGTATAAGCTGCAAATAAGACCAGCGCAGCCAATCCAGCAGACCCGATCGCATAACCTTTGGTAACTGCTTTCGTGGTATTACCGACTGCATCGAGGGCATCCGTGTGAGTTCTGACCTCCTCCGGCAAGTCCGCCATTTCCGCAATACCCCCGGCATTATCTGTTACGGGTCCGTAGGCGTCTAAGGCCACTATGACCCCTCCCAGCGCCAACATCGTCGTCGCTGCCAGACCAATTCCATACATCCCCGCGGAGAAATAAGCTGCGATTATACCTGCGCAAATAACCAAAACAGGTAGGGCCGTGGCTTCCATGGATATGGCAAGACCCTGAATGACATTTGTACCATGGCCAGTTTCGGATGCCTTTGCCACAACTCGTACGGGTCGGTGATCGGTTCCCGTGTAATATTCCGTAATCCACACAAGAAGCCCCGTAACAACCAAACCAATTAATGCACAGTAGAGGAGATGCCTGGATTGAATACCACCGATATCAAAGGTAAAGCTTCCAAATAACCACCAGATGGCAAGGCCAATTAGCACGGCAGAAGCCACCATACTCACTATCAGACCCTTGTAGAGAGCGCCCATAATGTTATTGGTGGGCCCAAGGCGCACGAAGAAAAACCCGAATATAGACCCCAAGATGCTCACCCCTCCGATTAAAAGGGGCAATCCGAGAAGGAGCTCCTGGTTACTGCCAGTGAAAAAAATCGCTGCGAGCAACATCGTTGCTACCATTGTCACTGCATATGTTTCAAATAGATCAGCTGCCATCCCCGCGCAATCGCCCACATTGTCCCCGACATTGTCGGCAATGACGGCAGCGTTACGAGGATCATCTTCAGGAATGCCTGCCTCGATTTTACCAACCAAGTCTGCCCCGACATCGGCACCCTTGGTGAAAATACCCCCGCCCAGGCGAGCAAATATCGAAATCAGGGAAGCGCCAAAACCAAGTGCGACTAGAGCTTCTAATATATGACGTAAGCCCGCCTCTTCGGCCGGGTTGAAGACACCCCGCAGGAAAATATAATACCCAGCAACGCCCAGAAGTCCGAGACCAACCACCAAAATACCTGTAACGGCACCCGATTGAAAGGCTACGGCTAGGGCCGGTTTCAGACCACCGGTTCTCGCCGCATCCGCCGTCCGAACATTCGCTCGGACAGAGACATGCATACCAATATAGCCCGTTAAACCGGAGAGAATCGCACCCACAAAATACCCAATGGCTACATACCAATTCAGTGTAACGCCGAGAATAATCCCGATGACCACGCCAACGCCTGCGATGGTGCTATATTGCCTATTCAAATAAGCACTAGCCCCTTCTTGCACTGCTAGGGCTATCTCCTGCATCCGCTCAGTGCCCGCTTCTGCTGCGAGAACTGCCCTAATTGCATAAGCACCGTAGGCCAATGCCAGAACTCCGCAAATAATTACTATCCAGTACATGCTAGCCATTTTGTTACCTTTGTTATGGTTCCGGAATATTTTTTGACCCTTCCACGCGAAAGGATCGCCTCAAAAAAAGCGGGCGGACCATGCCAGATTAGACGCTTCGAGGCAATACCCAATTGGAGGAGGATACCGGGTGTGTCAGTAAGGAAGAGCTGTCGGGCGCTGAAAAAGTGTTGCTGATATCATTCCGAAGCAACGAGCGACCTCGCACCAAGAAGCCTATCTCGAATAAAACCAGCCTTACTTCCGATATATTACCGATTGGTTGTTTTTCCATTATTCTAGAAATGCTGCCAACTCTTTGCCTTAAAAACCACAGTTTCCCCTCGTTCTCGTAACACAACAGTTTCATTCAGAGCTTCCGTCACAAACCCTATTTCGCAAATATCGATCCCAATGGAGCTGCATTCTTTTTGTATCCAAGATCCAACGGATGAAGGAGCACAAAATAAAATTTCGTAATCATCACCTCCCGCAACGACCTGATTTATATAGTCAGGTCTTTCTTCCAATTGTCTCTTAGCGGGAGATGAAACCGGGATTGAGTCGCAATCGATAATCATTGAGACATTAGATTCTTCCGCGATATGAGCCGCATCCCCGGCTAAACCATCCGAAATATCTATAGCTGCTGTGGCTCTATCCCTCAACAAAGGACCCAATTCCACTCTCGGCAACGGCCTCAAATATCGATCAACCAAAAAGGGGGCGATATCCAAAGCCTCCTTAAACCCAAGATCGTTTATCAAACGCAATCCGATTGCTGCATCGCCGATAGTCCCTGTGACAAAAATTCGATCCCCTGGACTCGCGCCGCGGCGTCGGACGATCGAGTTCTCCGGGGCTTCACCGATAGCCGTTAAGGATAGGCTGATCGGACCGACGGTTCGCGTTGTGTCTCCTCCATGCAAGAACACCTGGTACCGCTGCTGATCTTCTGACAAGCCCTGAGAAAATTTGGCTATCCAACCTTCATCAATATCGGAAGGTAAGCTCAGTGACAGAAAATATCCGATAGGCAGAGCTCCCGAGGCCGCCAGATCAGACAAGCTTACCCTCAACAACTTCTGGGCTATTAACCCTGGCGGGTCATTTGGAAAAAAATGGACCCCTGAAACGAGGGTATCCAGAGTAACGACGGGGACAAGGCCTTCGGAAATCTTCAGAGAGGCAACATCATCTTTAAGAAGATCAGCCCCAGGAACATCTACACTCAAGGGCGAGAAATATTTACGAATAAGGTCGAATTCACCCTTATTGATTGTCATGGGAAGTCGATGAAAAGAATTCGGCTGGTCTTAAAACCCGCGCTGCCCGATCTAAAACCCCATTTACAAACGAGGGCTCTTGATTGGAAAAAAAAGCATCGGAAATATGAACATATTCAGCAATAATAGAACGACTTGGAGACCCAAGCCGATGCTTCAACTCATAAAACCCAGCACGCAAAACACATCTCATCACGATTTCCAACTTACCGATGGGCCGATGAGAGTCGATAAACCCGCCTAAGTTCTGATCGATATCGGATTTATTTCTCTCAACCTCTTTTACAATCTCAGAAAACAGAGAGAAGTTAGCTTTTGTTTTACTGGCCATTCCTGTCTCCGTTCGATCGATCCTGTATTTTTGAAACTCATCGACCACCGACGCCGCTGCAGAACCGGTCAACTCAATCTGGTACAGTGCCTGGATCGCTGCCAACCGTGCAGCGTTTTGTCTCCGAATCCCACGATGATAGGATCGATTTTTTCCTCGCACCTCCGGTCGCGAAGTCATTTAGGACCAAGGCCCAACTCTTTTTTTAAAGAAATCATCCTAAGACACGCGCGCGCCGCATGTCCGCCTCTATCCTCCCCCTCGCGTTTGGCCCGTTGCATTGCCTGGTCACGATTTTCAACGGTTAAAATTCCGTAACCAATAGCCGCAGACTCTTTTAAAGCCAATTCCTGAAGCCCACGAGCACTCTCCCCACAAACGTAATCGTAATGGGTGGTCTGCCCTCTGATGACGCAACCCAGTGCGATATACCCATCGTAGTTTTGGCGCGCTTTTCCACTTTTCTCGGCTTCAATCGCAAACCCAATCGCTGCTGGAATTTCGAAAGCCCCCGGCACCTCATAACGATCATAAGTTGCGCCTGCCGTCTCAAGTTCCGAGAGAACCGATCCAATGAGTTCTTCCGCGATTTTCTCGTAATAACGCGATTCAACAATCATAATATGTGCGGAATCCGCCATAATTCACCTCAAGTAAAAGATCGTTTAAACTACCAATGTCAATCAATTTTCTTTGGGATTGACACCCGTTCGACCACACTCAGGCCATATCCATCAATCCCCTTAATTGTGCTTTCTTTCGTATTTGTTAACAGCCTCAACCGAGAAATCCCGAGCTCTCTCAGAATCTGGGCTCCAACTCCATAATCCCTGAGAACAGGTCGTGGATCCTCCTGAGTGTCTTTAAACGCGGACGCTGGAAGATTCTGACGCAGTCTGATCTGATTTGAGAAACGACTATTCCAAGAGTCTTGAATTAAAACAATCGCCCCTTTCCCTTCATTCGCAACCAGTCTAAACGACATCTCGAGTTCATCAGCCCGGTCGCTATTGGCATCATGTAAAACATCGTCCATGATGTTCAGCGCATGCATACGGACAAGCACGGGATCATCCTCGTTCCATTCGCCCAGCGTCAGAGCAACGTGCTCGGTACCATTAAAGGAATTTTCAAACACCACGAGATCGAAGGTGGACCCGCAGCTCAGGGTGATCGCTGTTTCGATTTTTCTTTCAACGATACTATCATTTTTTAATCGGTAAGCGATGAGATCAGCGATCGTACCCAACTTGAGGCCATGGGTTTTGCAATACCCAAAGAGGTCGCCCAAACGAGCCATTGTGCCATCATCATTCATAATTTCGCAGATGACGCCCGCGGGATTTAATCCACCGAGTCGGGCCAAATCTACCGCGGCCTCGGTGTGCCCGGCCCTGGCCAGAACTCCGCCGTCACGCGCCGCTAAAGGAAATATGTGACCTGGAGTAACAAGGTCTTCCGGGCCCATTCCAGGATCAATCGCAACCTGAACAGTTTTAGCCCGATCGGCCGCAGAAATCCCGGTTGTCACCCCTTCACGAGCCTCAATCGAAACCGTAAACGCTGTTTGTAAAGGCGCCCGATTGTCCGCTGCCATCATCGACAATTCTAAATCCTTTATCCTTTGCCCCGTCATCGCGAGACAAATGAGCCCTCTCCCATGCGTAGCCATAAAATTGATCGCATCAGCATTGGCATGCTCAGCGGCAATTACAAGATCACCCTCATTCTCCCGGTCTTCATCATCGACAAGGACAACCATCCTACCCGCAGCAATATCTGCGATAATCTCCTCAGGTGACGACAAAGAGACTCCGCCGTCCAATGGATCGGAAGTAGCCGAGTCCCTATCTTCCTTCAACACGATTATCGCCCCCTCAAAATTTCTTGTGTCTCCGCCAGACGCGCCACATAACGCGCCAACATATCCACTTCTATATTGACCAAATCCCCAGCCTTTCTGTCTCCAAAAGTCGTTTCAGACTGAGTATGACTAATAATATTTACGCCAAATTCTCTATCTTGGACGCTGTTCACCGTGAGCGAGACCCCATCAAGAGAGACCGAGCCCTTTTCTGCAATATACGGCTTTAAATCGTCAGAAACCCTAAAGACAAAACGGATACTATCCCCTTCTGGATCATCTGAGACGATTTCTGCGATACCATCAACATGACCTGACACGATGTGCCCTCCAAGCTCATCCCCCAAACTCAAAGCCCGTTCCAGGTTTATTCGACTTCCTTCAATCCAGTTTCCGACAGTCGTTCGGCTCATGGTTTCCGCAGAAGCCTCGATCGCAAACCAGGATCCGCCTTTTTCAACAACTGTAAGACACGGGCCTGAACACGCAATTGATGCCCCAATTGCAACAGACGACATATTATATGACGATTCAACAACAATGCGGGTATCACCCCTCTTTTCGATCGATTTTATGGTTCCGATGTCGGTTATAATTCCAGTAAACATTGTCTACTCACTCCGTCTCTCTAGGCATTCGATTACATCATTCCCAATCTCTCGAAAAGAGGTCCGGGTAAAAGCTTTGGCAAAAGCCAGATCATCAATCCCCAATTTTCCTACGGCTCGAGTTCCATCTGATCCAATAATAATAGGGGCCCTGAACCAAATAATCCTATCTACAAGATCCGCAGACAGAAGCGACGAAATAATAGACGAACCGCCTTCCACAAGAACCCGGGTTATGCCTTCATCCGCAAGTTTCTTCAAAACCAAATGTAGGTTCAAGCGGTCTTTTTGATCCCCATCAATCTCGTAAACCTCGACGCCAACACCCCTCAGAGCGTCAACGGACCCTGGCACTTTAGTGCCTGTGCCAGAAGGTAAAAAACACCAACTGGGCACTTGACCCGCCGTTTGCGCTAACGTGCAGCCAGGATCGAGAATTCTCTTGCCACACAAAACCAGTCGGATTGGTGAGCAATCCTCCAAACCTGGTAAGCGACAAGTAAGACTTGGGTTATCCTGAATGACCGTTCCAGATCCCACTAAGATTGCGTCATGCGTCGCCCTGGCTAAATGGCCAAAGTTTCGAGCCCCCTCCCCCGTTATCCACTGGCTATGACCGGTCCGCGTCGCGATGGATCCATCAAGTGAAGAGGCAATCTTTACGGTGACCATGGGACGCCCACTTTTGATTTTGGTCAAAAAACCCCGATTAACCTCGCCTGCCTCCCTCTCCAGGAGCCCAAGAACAACGCTGATGTTTTCTTGCTCTAGCATCCGAACCCCTCCACCATTCACTCTTGGATCGGGATCCCTCATAGCTATCACAACTCTTTTCACCCCGGCTTCAATCAGAGCAGCCGCGCACGGAGCTGTGACCCCGTGATGCGCACAGGGTTCTAATGTGACGTAAACCGTTGACCCTCGGGCACGTGCTCCGGCTCTCTTGAGCGCCTCAGTCTCTGCATGCGGCCGCCCTCCCCTTTGAGTCCAACCTCTTCCGACTATTTGATTATTATTCACAATCACACAGCCAACGGCTGGGTTCGGAGCTACAGTTCCCAGGCCTCGCCTAGCCAGGCCAAGCGCAATGCGCATAAAGTTGATATCTTTGGGATCCTCAATCAGGGTCACTCAATGTCCCCAAGAAATCCTCAAAGTCACTTGCTTCTCTGAAATTCTTATATACCGACGCGAACCTGACATAAGCCACTGGATCTAAACTATTGAGAGCGTCCATTACCAGTTCCCCAATGGCATCCGACTGGACCTCGCTTTCTCCACTACTCTCAAGACGGCGTACGATACTATTGATCACCCGTTCGACACGATCCGGATCGACAGGCCGTTTCCTGAGCGCGATATTCATCGACCGGCTCAACTTGTCCCGATCCAAGGGCTCTCTTTTCCCCCCGCTTTTTAGAACGGTAAGTTCTCTGAGTTGGACCCTCTCAAACGTTGTGAACCGTGCGCCACAATTTGAACACGCTCGCCGCCGCCTGATAGCTGCCCCCTCCTCAGTCGGCCGCGAGTCTTTGACCTGGGTATCCTCCGCCCCACAAAATGTGCACCGCATCTCCGATCCCTCCGATTACATTCCAGAGTATACTGGAAATCTCTCCGTCAGAGCAGAAACGCGCGCTCTAACGGCTGCCTCGACGGAAGAGTTATCTTCCCTATTTCGTGTGAGTCCATCCAAGACCTCGACGATCATATCGCCAACTTCCGAGAATTCGGAAATACCGAATCCCCGAGTAGTTGCAGCCGGCGTCCCCAAACGAATACCAGAAGTCACCATCGGCTTTTCTGGATCGAAAGGGATACCATTTTTATTACACGTAATGCCCGCCCGCTCCAAGCTCAACTCAGCGTCTCGACCGGTTAAACTTTTTGGCCGAAGATCGACCAAACACAAGTGCGTATCGGTCCCCCCTGAAACGATGTCCAATCCGCCCCCCTGAAGCGAAGCCGCCAGAGCCCGCGCATTTTCAACCACTTGATCTGTGTAGTTCTTAAACTCCGGCCTGAGGGCTTCCCCAAAAGCCACCGCCTTCGCCGCAATCACATGCATGAGAGGCCCTCCCTGAGTTCCCGGAAAGATCGCCGAATTGATCTTTTTGGCGATATCAGGATCGTCGGTAAGGATCATCCCGCCACGAGGCCCTCGCAGCGTCTTATGGGTGGTCGTCGTAACAACATGGGCATGCGGGATCGGACTGGGATGGCTCCCACCAGCGACAAGTCCAGCAAAATGAGCCATATCCACCATAAAAAAGGCACCCACACTATCCGCAATCCGCCGAAACGCGGCGAAATCAATTATCCGAGGGTATGCAGATCCACCCGCAACGATAACCTTCGGTTTGTGCTCGTGGGCAAGAGCCTCTACCTCTTCAAGATCAATAAGGTGTGTATCCCTCCGGACACCATACTGAACAGCATTCAGCCACTTTCCTGTAAAATTCGGGGCGGCCCCATGAGTGAGGTGCCCTCCTGCGGCCAGAGACATACCCAGAATGGTGTCATTTGGCTTGCAGAGGGCTGTATACACCCCAAGGTTCGCTTGGGCACCGGCGTGAGGTTGTACATTCGCAAAATTGCAGTCAAAGAGTTTTTTCGCCCGCTCAACAGCGAGTTCTTCCGCAATATCGACGAACTCGCAACCTCCGTAATACCTACGGCCGGGATATCCCTCCGCATATTTGTTGGTAAGGACCGATCCGTTTGCCTCCAAAACCGCCCTGGATGTAACATTCTCAGAGGCTATGAGCTCAATTGTTCCTCTAAGCCGCCCTAATTCCTTCCCAAGTACAGCCGCAAGCTCTGGGTCTCTCATCGTCACACTTTCCGTGAAATGCCCCTTCAGCAAATCAGAATGGTCTCTTGCCTCAGCATCCATAAAATTAGCTCCGTATTGAAAATTTTCTTAAAAATTTAGTCGATTTTTTTAATACGATTGAGGTGCCTTCCGCCCTCAAAATCAGTCTCCAGGAAGACCTCGAGACATTTGATCGCGACTCTTTCCTCCATAAACCGGGCCCCCATGACCAAAACGTTTGCGTTATTATGTTTTCGGGAGAGAGATGCGCATTCGACATTGGAGCACAGAGCTGCACGTATCCCGGAGAACCGATTTGCCGCAATTGACATCCCTATTCCACTACCGCAAATCAAAACGCCCGCATCCGCGCTCTTCTCGATCACCTCTCTGCAAACCGCGCGCGCAAAATCAGGATAATCTGCCGGTTCTGGTGTTCTACACCCCAAGTCAATCACCTCTATCGACAGGTCGGCAGCAACTGCTTTAAGGGTCTCTTTTAATGAGACTCCAGCATGGTCACATCCGAATGCGATCCGATCGATTGCCATCTTAACAGCGCCTTAAATTCGTGCTTGTCCATACCATATGTAGAGGTGACATTTCCACCCTTCACAACGGACAGGATGTAAAAACATTTTTTAGACCCCGCGAGAATAAAAAAGTGCTTTCCTTTGGAACTCCAAATAATTTGAGAACTTAATATTTGAATAATCTGGTAAATTTTTATCTCAAACTTTAATGATAAAAATTTTGGCATGTTTTTGTTGACAATTATTGTGGATTTTATAAGTAAAGGATCAAGATTTCACAACATAATGGAAACAGATGTCCGAAATAGACCAAGAAAATCTTTCTCAGCAAGATTTAGTCACTATGACTGTTGATATAGTTGCAGCTTATGTGAGTAATAAATCGGTCGATCCAGATCAGCTTCCAGAGGTGATCAACACCGTTTTCACCTCTCTCAGCTCACTTAATTCTCCGAAAGGCGTGGAGGAGAATGCTCCCCTGAAGCCAGCGGTGAGTATCAAGCGATCCATAACCCCGGACTACATCGTTTGCTTGGAAGATGGTAAGAAGCTCAAAATGTTAAAACGGCACCTCAGGACGGCCTATGGATTGACACCTGACGATTACAGGACCAAATGGGGGCTCCCGTCGGACTACCCGATGGTCGCGCCGAATTATGCCCAAAGACGTTCTCATTTTGCGAAACAGATTGGGCTCGGTAAAAAGAGAGCCGCTTAGGAGCCGACCCTAAGGGAACAAAAAAACCCGCCTAAAACGGCGGGTTTTTCAATTGTCATGGCCTATTTGACGTAGTCATATTTTCCATCAAGCCATTCATATAAGACATAGCCAGGAGCGGTGACATCCCCTTTTCGGTCAAAGGAAATTTTACCCAACACGGTGTCAAACGTTCCTTTCCGCAATCCAGAAATAACTTTGCTTGTCCCAAATGATTTGGTTTTTTTGACCGCTTGGGCCCAAGCTTGTACTGCGCCGTAGGAATAAAGCGTATATCCCTCGGGTTCATAGCCCCCTTTTCGGAAACGTTCTACAATGCCCTTTGCAGCCACATTCTTTCTCGGATCGGGGCTGAAAGTCATCAGGGTGCCTTGACCGGCCTTCCCCGTAATACTCCAATATTCCTGGGTAACGAGAGCATCACCGGAAACAAGCACAGAATCCATTCCCTGCTGACGCATTTGACGGACAATGAGACCCGCTTCGGTGTGGTAGCCCCCCACATAGAGGACCTGGACACCATTCAACTTTAATTTCGAAATGAGCGCTGTGTAATCCTTTTCACCGGCTGTGTAAGCTTCATACAAAACTGGCCTTACACCCCGATTCTTGAGCGCTTTCAGCGTCTCATCTGCCAATCCCTTACCGTAAGCCGTTTTATCATGAATAACCGCGACCTTCTTTCCCTTGTATCTGTCTGCAACAAAGTTACCCGCAACGAAACCTTGCTGATCGTCCCGTCCACAAGTACGAAATACATTATCGAGTTTTCGTTCTGTCAGTTGCGGATTCGTCGAGGCCGGGGATATCTGCAGAATATCCTCTTCTGAGTAAACATTAGAGGCAGGTATCGATGACCCTGAACAAAAATGTCCAACAACAAATTTAACATCTTTGCTGGCAAACTGATTGGCTACCGCGACCGCCTGTTTCGGATCACATGCATCATCACCGATATGAAGTCTAATTTTTTGTCCAAGAACCCCTCCGGCTGCATTCAAATCTTTTACGGCTGCCTGGACCCCTTTCAACATTTGGTCTCCGAATGAGGCATATTGCCCCGTAACCGGCCCCGCAACACCGATGTTAATGTCTGCCCAGGCCGAACCGAAACTGAGAGGAGCCAAGATTGTTAAACTAATAAGGAAGCATGAACCTTTTTTCATAGCGCGTTTCCCGTTTTTTTAATCGTCATTCGTTTCACTAGCATAAATCAACCATGAGAGGGAGCAATCAATTCGTACCATCCAAATAGGCATTTCGAACCTGCTCATTGTTTAAAAGTTCTTTACTGTCGCCTGACAAAATGACCTGTCCATTCACCAAGACATAACCCCGGTCTGAAAGCTGAAGAGCCTGATAGGCATTTTGTTCAACAAGCAGTATGGTCATGCTTTTGTTATCCCTAAGCCTTTGGATAGTTTCGAATATCTGTTTTACGATTATTGGTGCCAATCCCAGCGAGGGTTCATCCAACAGGAGGAGATCTGGTTCGGCCATCAATGCTCTACCGATAGAGAGCATTTGTTGCTCACCACCAGAGAGTGTCCCACCGCGTTGTGACTGCCGATCGGCAAGCCTCGGAAAAAGATCAAAAATTTCGTCTAACTTTTTGCGAGGTTCCTTACTCGGTGAGGCGATCGCGCCCATCTGAAGGTTTTCAAGAACAGTCAAACCAGGGAAAATCCGCCTTCCCTCCGGCACGTGCGCGATTCCGAGATGCGCTATCTTATCGGTGGAAAGACCATGTATGTTTTGGCCATTGAAAAAGATCTGGCCAGCTACCGGCTTTGGTTGGCCGCAAATGGTCATCAAGGTGGTCGTTTTCCCGGCTCCATTGGCACCAATCAACGTAACAATTTCCCCAGCGAAAACATCGATCGATATCCCTCGAAGGGCTTGAATTCGGCCATAGAAACTATCGACTTGGTGAAGTTTGAGAAGTGGATCAGGCACCAATCATTCTCCATCCCATTTTGTGTGTTCATCGCCAAGATAAGCCCGAATTACTGCCGGGTCCTTCCGCACGCTCGCAGGAGACCCAGAAGCAATCTTAGATCCATAGTCCAATACAATGACTTGATCTGAAATCTCCATCACAACATTCATGTCGTGCTCTATTAATAACAACCCAACACCACTATGTTCTCGTATATCGTTCAACAATTGATTTAAGTCTCGGGACTCTGTGGGATTAAGTCCAGCTGCGGGCTCATCAAGACACAACAGTCTCGGTTTGGTGCACATTGCTCGAGCTATTTCCAGCTTCCGTTGATCTCCATAGGGGAGGCTTTCGGCGTCCGAATTAGCGCGGTTCAATAAACCAATTTTATCAAGCCATTCTTGCGCGAATTCAATTGCCCCGGACTCGGCCCGCTTCCAAGCGGGCAAACCAAGGAGACCTGACATTGACCACATCGAAGCCCGCATGAGGGATTTATGCTGCGCGACGAGCAAATTCTCGAGAACAGTCATCTGAGGAAATAGCCTTATATTTTGAAAGGTTCTGGCAATCCCAGCGTCCCTGGCAATTTTATAACCGGCCATTTTTTCGAGATGAAATGTATCGAGCCCCGCCGTTAAAAGCATGCTGCCAGACGTTGCCGTGTAAAAACCCGTTAAACAGTTAAAAACTGTTGTTTTCCCTGCTCCATTGGGACCAATAATCGAAGTGATTTGAGCACTCTCCATATCAAAAGAGAGGTCATCAACCGCAACCAATCCGCCAAACCGCATCGTTAGGTTTCGAACCTCAAGAAGGGCCATTGGCTAAACCTATAGGCTTTTCTTTGGACTGATCTGGGTGAAGTACCACTGTTGGAGAGCGTCGAGACAGAAGGCCACGCGGCCGCCATGCCATAATGAGGACCATGAGAGCGCCAAAACTCAGCATTCGGTAGTGTTCCAACTCGCGGAACCACTCTGGCAACCCAATGAGGATCAGCGCGGCAATAGCCACTCCTGCCTGGCTGCCCATTCCACCCAAAACCACAACCGATAAAATAATCGCCGACTCTATGAACGTGAAACTTTCAGGGCTTACAAAGCCCTGACGGGTCGCGAATAGTGTTCCCGCAACGCCTCCGAACATCGCCCCCAGGGCAAAGGCAGACAATTTAATATTCGTCGGGTTAAGACCGAGAGCGCGGCTCGCAATCTCATCCTCCCGAAGAGCCTCCCACGCCCTTCCAATGGGAAGTGTCCGAATTTTTTTTATAAACCAGTTTGCCAAGATCACGAGACCGAGCGTTATGTAGAATAGAAAAATAACCCGATCGATCGACCGGTAGGGCAAATCAAAAAACTGATGAAAAGTCTCAACGCCTTCGGTTGACCGACGCCTGAACTCGAGACCCATAAATGTGGGCTTTGGTATTCCTGAAATACCGTTCGGTCCTCTGGTTAACTCAACCCAATTAATCAAGACGATTCGGATCATTTCACCGAAACCAAGCGTTACGATTGCCAAATAATCCCCCCTCAGGCGCAAGACCGGAAATCCTAATAAGATCCCCAGAAGAGCCGCAAGAGCCGCGCCAGCGGGCAGACAAACCCAAAACCCTAGATCGTAGTAAAAGGCCAAAAGAGCGAAGCTATAAGCACCGACGGCATAGAAAGCGACATAGCCAAGATCCAGTAAACCTGCCAAACCGACAACAATATTCAAACCCCAACCCAGTAAAACATACGTCATCACCAGGATAGCAAGATCAAGCGTCCATCGGTCTGTAAACGGAAAAAAGGGAAACAGAATTAAAAGGATAATAAGAGCAAGCCCGAACGGAGCCTGTCGACCAAACGTGAGCCAAGCGCTGACCTTCTGGATATGATTTTGAAAAGTTTCCTGTACCCCAGATCCGCCCGAGTTCCATAGCACACGGAGGAAAACAACCGTTCCCCCACCAATTCCGGCAACCCCGAGCAAACTATTGCTTTCAGCCGAGATCGCCCCCAGCAGGATCAAAACGAGCCCCCCAAACACTGCCATCGGTGTTTTACCAATCGCCGAAAGGTCGATCGAAAATCGTCCAACAAAAACGTAAAGCACCGCAAGGCTAACCTCGGGGAATCGTGTCTTTATTGAAAGCCCGCCCGTCTCCTGAACAGTGTAAATTCCTATCAGTGGGATCATCAGAACGGCGCTCACCGCCGAGGCAATCAGCGCGTTTTTCAGGAGACTAAGATGGGAAGGTCGCACAAATTTATCCTGGTCTGCCGCGTCAGACTTTTTCGACTTCTGGTTTACCAAGAAGCCCGGTTGGCCGGAAAATCAAAACTAAAACCAAGATCGAAAAGGCAGCAACATCCTTGTACTCGACGGTTGCATATCCGGACCAGAATGCCTCAATCAAACCAATCAGCAATCCACCTAGCATCGCGCCAGGCAAAGAACCGATCCCGCCCAAGACCGCTGCGGTAAAGGCCTTAATCCCTGCGAGAAACCCGATATAAAAATCGATCACCCCGTAATACAGAGTCATCATCATGCCGGCTACGGCAGCCAAAGCCGCTCCTAAAACAAAGGTCAAAGAGATTGTTCGATCTACGTTGACTCCCAAAAGTGAGGCCATGACCCGATCCTGTTCACAAGCACGCTGAGAACGACCCAGGGCGGTATGATGAATGACAAGCCAAAAAACTGTCATGAGGAGAACCGTGGTCGCTACAATCAAGATCTGCATCGAACTCAGGGTCACGGAAAAGGTATCACTTTTCATCAGCTCAAAATTGGAAGTAATGATAGGCGGGAGAGCTTTAACCCTTGCACCTTGGCTTAATTGCACAAAATTTTGCAGAAAGATCGACATCCCGATTGCCGAAATGAGTGCGGCCAACCTCTGAGATCCGCGGAGGGGCCGATACGCGATCCGCTCCAATGCCCAGCCATAAGCAGCCGTCAGGAGCATTGAGACGATCAAAACGATCAGAAGCACAGCAATGACGCCCCCACCGAGAGGCATCAGAATCAGAAAGGAAATAAGAGCGATAAATGCTCCAATCATAAAGATCTCGCCGTGCGCGAAATTGATCATCCCAATGATCCCATAGACCATCGTATAGCCGATCGCGATCAACCCATAAATCGCGCCCAAGGTCACGCCGTTGATCAATTGCTGAAGGAAATATTCCATAGTACGTCGGTTAATTTCGGTATCGCGTTTTTGTTCTCTAAACCCAACCTTTTTCAATCCCCATGATCAAAATCTGACCATGCCCCCATCCTTCAAGCGCACGGTCCCCTTAACCCAACAGTCTGACCCGGCCAAAAAGCGTTCAAACGACTCTGACGTTGATCTCCGCAAATCTGTCTCCCCCTACCGTGTAGCAGAGCCAAGGTAAAATTTAAAACTCTAATCAAAACCTTTTTAACAGACGCCGCGAATACACCGCACATCGCTTTGGCAGCGCTTGTCTCTCAGGTCGACTAATCAGCCTATCGGTAAACGGCTCAATCCATTTCCGATTTTTGTGACCCCATCAGCCGCACGGACAATTTGAAAGACCACTCCCAGCGATTAAATCGAATCGAACCGAACCGCACAGCACAGCACAGCACAGCAAAGACTGCAGTTTCGGGGGTAGAAAAATAAAAACCGAAAAAAATTCAATTAGTTGTGAATACGTTTAGAATGATTCATTAAACCAAATCCCTTCGTCTTACGTACGTATGGTAGAACTAGCTAAGCTGTGAGAGAGAACTATGTTTGCTGGACAGGATGCGAGTGAAGCCCTAGATCGCAAGTTTCTATCCAAGGTGATGAAGACGCCGCTGCTCGAAAGAGAGGAGGAGGAAAGGCTGGGTCGCGCTTGGATTGAGCATTCCGATAAGCGATCGATCGATAAACTTGTGGCAAGTCATCTCAAGCTGGTCGTAAAAATGGCGTCTGGCTTTCGGGGATACGGGCTGCCGATCCAGGATTTGGTTCAAGAAGGATCCATCGGTTTGATGGATGCCGCTAAAAAATTTGATCCGGACAAGGGGGTCCGTTTCTCAACCTATGCCCGTTGGTGGATTTTGGCGGCCATCCAAGACTATGTCATGCGTAACAGCTCTATCGTCCGGATCGGAACAACACCCGCTCAAAAGGCCCTGTTTTTCAATTTGAGGCGTTTGCGGTCAAAAATCTCAAAGAATTTAATCGGGCCCATGGCGCAAGACGATCGAACGCAAATTGCAAAAATCCTGGATGTTCCGCTAGACGCAGTGGAGAGGATGGAGGGTCTATTCTCGGGCTCTGAACAATCCCTCAACAGTGTTGTAGGATCAGACGATGGCGACGGAACCGAACTTCAAAACTTCTTGGAAGATGATCGCCCCACCCCGGAAGACAACGTGTCTGCTATTGATACGTCCCTGGTGCGACATCGATCACTCTCGAAGGCGATGAGCACGCTCGATACCAGAGAACGCGAAATTATCAATCAGAGGTTTCTCGAGGAAGAAAAGCCAACTTTAGAAGAAATCGGTAAAAAATTTGGAGTTAGCAAAGAACGGATCCGTCAGATCGAGAGTGCCGCCTTAAAAAAGTTAAAAACAATCTTGAGCACAATACCCAGAGCTTCAGGAGATAGACTTGAGGACCTCATTCACGCTTAGAGGCGCAATCCTCTAGTGAGCTTTCAGAGCCTGTAACCGTTTAGCCGCATCAAGCGCTGCAGCCACGATTCCCTGATAACCCGTGCACCGGCAAAGATTGCCGCTGATTGCAATCCGAACCTCTTCCTCGGTGGGATCCGGGTTTTCTTCAAGAAACTCGAGCAAGGTTGTCAGCATCCCAGGGGTACAAAACCCGCACTGCAATCCATGATTATCGCGAAATGCCTCCTGCAAAGGATGCAATTCTTCATCCGATGGGGCAATACCTTCGATCGTGAGAATTTCTTGACCATCCGCTTGAACCGCTAACATAAGGCAGGATCGCGCGCTCTTACCATTCAATAAAATCGTACAGGCACCACACACACCGTGCTCGCAGCCAAGATGGGTTCCCGTTAACCCTAGATTCTGACGAATAAAATCGGCGAGATGAAAACGAACCTCGACCTCCTCTTCGTATCTTTTTCCGTTTATCGTAACCGTTATTTTTCGGGTTTCTCCCATGGCTTCTTCCTCTTACGCTTTGCCCAAAGCGCGATCATAGGCTTTAACCAAGGCGCGCCGTGACATCACAGCCGCCAGGTGCTGGCGATATTCAGTTGACGCATAGACATCGCCCATCGCGTCAATGCTTCGGCACACCTCACACGCTTCCCTGAAACTGTCCTCAGATCCAGAGCGCCCTGTGATCTCACTCTCCAATGCGCCAACCCGCACGGGAGTGGCTCCGACGCCACCCACGGTAACCGCCGCCCGAGTAATAATACCCGCCGGGTCCACTTCCAATAACACCCCAGCTGAGGCGATCGCAAAATCCCCATGTCTGCGGGAAAACTCGACAAACGCGAAGCCATGCCCTTCAGGCCAACACGGCACCCTTATTGAAGTAACGAGTTCATCCGGTTCTATCGAAGGCGTCATGTATCCTGCCGGAAAATCTGCAAAAGGAATCTCGCGGCTTCCTGCAGGGCCGACGACCCGAACAATCGCATCCGACGTCGCACAGACAGAGGGCATCTCAGCGGCCGGATCCAGATGAGACAATGAGCCTCCCAACGTGCCACGATTGCGGGTTTGTCGATGCCCCACCTGCAGAAGGGCTTCGTGCATTAAGGGACACTTTCGCCGAACGATTTCAGAAAATTCCAATTCGCTTTGGCGAGTCATAGCGCCGATTTCCAACGCGTCACCATCTTCCCTAATATAAGAAAGATCCTCGATCTTATTCAGATCGACAATATGATCAGGCAAAACATATCGCATATTCAGCATTGGCATGAGCGACTGCCCGCCCGCTAACACCTTAGCGTTTTCGAGAGTAGATAGCAGTGCCACAGCATCCTGAACGGAGCTTGGATCATGATATGAAAAGGGAGGCGGCTTCATTGAGTTTCTCCGACAACTGTGTTCCCACAATTTATATCAATTAGCTAATTACCGCAGCCTCCAAGATCGCGCAACGGCGTCCTTTAATTTGATTTTCTTGCAAGCCCGACCGGGAGGTCTCTCATAAGACCCTGAACAAAGGTCTTAAAGGGTTTTGCTGTGGCAGTCTTTTATGCCGGAACAACCGCTCAACTCTGGGCCCGCCCCCTGCCCTGCAGTCCGATTTCTTGACACCTCAAAGGAGCCGGAATATACCCGATGGGTAGATTCTGATTTGGCCGGGGCGGTTGTTGTCTCTCACCCTGTGTCAGCATTGGAATCGGAAGCGAAATGTTAGTAAGGCTCATAAAGAGGGAAGAGAATGGCGGAAGGAAGCAATGAACCCTTAACTGCCGAAGCCGGACCCGGGCATAATCAGCCCGAAGTCGTGTGGGATCGCTGGGTTAAAAAACGGACTTTTGTGCGTGCCCTTGAAGGCACTTACGGTGAGATGAAACAAGGTCTCTATGATCAAAAGAGGGTCTACAGCATCCATGACTGGAAATGGAAAGGTGGACCTCAGTTCTATGATAAAGCCGTCATCAATCCGCAGAACCTCGACATTGCTCAGTCCATAGAAACGCATCTTGGGGCTTTTGCACCAGGGGGATACGGGCAAAAACACGGTCATATGAATAGTGCCGTGTTTTTTGTTCTTCGCGGCGAGGGTTATGACGTCCATGATGGAGAACGCGTTGATGCCGAAGCCGGCGACTGCATGATCGTTGAGAACGGTTGCGTTCATCAGCATTTTAACAAAAGCCCTGATGAAGAATTCGTTGTTCTGGTCATGAAAGCGAAGCCGCTATTTCTCTTCATGCACATGGTGTTCCAAAAGAATGTCAAAATGCCGCCGAAAGAAATCGCGCCGGGCCAAGAGAATTACATGCCACCTGGGGATTATTAATCCGCCGAGCGGCAATTTAATTAAGGGAGATAAAGTTGGACGAACGTGACGTTGCGGCTGTTGGCGACCAGGTTTGCACATTTTACAGGGATAACCTGGCTGAAACTGCTGCCTATGTAGAAGACTACTACAGCAAAAAGTTAAAGGTTGTGAAATCAGCGGACATGCCGTTTGAGAACTCACCGCATGGAATTCTCAAACACATGATTAACGAAAAACTCAACACCGTTGAAAACTGTGTCGACATCTATATGCACATTTTACCGCCTGGTCAGGCTTCGGGGAAACACCGGCACCTAGCCGAGGAAGTGTTCTTTGTCGCCGAAGGTAGCGGATATGATCTCCATTGGGATGTGAACTTTGAGGTAGACATAAAATTTAGTTGGAATTGGGAAGAAGAACCGAAAAAGTTTGAATGGAAACGTGGTGATTTCGTGTATATTCCGCCCTACGTTGAACATAAACATTTTAATTCAGACCCCGATAACCCGGCGAGACTCGTTGTATGTCATAACCGCATTCTGAAGGCGATGGGAGCAGCCTGGTATGAGCAAATCGAACCATACGAGGGATACAACCCCGAGGAAGATCCGCGCGATCTGCTTGCCAAATACGGGATGCGCTGAGGGACGCCCGAAAATCGAATTTCAGAAAACCTGAAATAAATCGAGTAAAGACGCCGGGCTCATCCTCTTGAACCCGGCGTTTTGCGTTGAAAAACGGAGAATAGGACATGACATTGATCCTCTCAAACGAGGAAATCGCTGAACTCCTGACGATCGAAGATGTTCTTGATGCCTTGGAAGATGTTTACAAAGACTTGCATGCTGGAAGGGCTGTCACTCGTCGGCGATCCGATACGCTCGTGCCAGCGAAGCACAATGGAGAAGACGCGATTTATGGTTTCAAAACCATGGATGGGGTGGCGCCCGCCCAAGGATTCAGCGCAGTTCGATTGAATTCGGACATCGTTACTTGGCCGGAAATCGACGGAAATCTTCGGCGCGTAAAAATTCCGGCGGCCCCAAACAACCGTTGGGTCGGTCTTGTCCTCCTGTTTAGTACAGAAAATGGCGAACCTCTTGCGATTATGCCGGATGGCGTCGTCCAGCGCATGCGAGTGGGAGCAACAAATGGCCTTGGCGTAAAATACATGGCCCGAGCCAATGCGGAAACAATCGGAATCTTAGGATCCGGCTGGCAAGCGGGCACACAATTAATGGCCGCCTGTGCAGTGCGCGATATTAAAATGATAAAATGCTTCAGTCCGAACCCAACAAACCGGCTAAATTTCACTCAGGAAATGACGGAAACACTTGGAGTTGAAATGGTTGCTGTTAAGTCACCCGAGGAAGCGGTTTCGGGAGTGGATATCGTGCTCTGCGCGACAAACTCAATCGAGAAGGTCTACTTGGAGAGATGGCTGAGACCCGGTGTTCACATTAGCTCAATCAAAATGCCAGAAATTGAAGAGGCAGCTCTAAAGAAATGCGATCGGGTTGGCCTTCATTTTGGCCAACAACGACCTGACACCGTGGTGGCCGCGGGACTGGAACCGCCAGATAGGCGAAGTGGCAAAGGCTGGGATGTCAACAGAACTTTCGATTATGACGCCTGCCCGAGATTACCACAAATGATTGCCGGAGAGATAAAAGGCAGAGAGTCTGATCAAGAAATAACGTGCTTTATCAATGATATGGGATTAGGCCTTCAATTTGCAGTTACAGCCGGAGCCGCCTACAAAAAAGCCCTCGCTGCAGGGGTGGGACATCAGTTACCGACCGATTGGTTCACGGAAAATGTTCACCCCTAGCCCACGCCTTCAATGAACACAGCCGATCGAAAACCTGAAAAACCAGAGGCGGCCTCGCCAATCATGCACAAGGTTTTTGATGGGTCATTGGCCGTATTCGCGATCTTAGCGCTGGCGGCGGGAGTAGCGGTCTGGTTTTGGAAAGGCCCCGCAGCCTTTGATCGGGCTCTTGATGATGCGTGGGCACTATTCAAATTTATCATGCCCCGCGTCGGAGCCGCTGTTCTTATCGCAGCCTTTCTCCAGCTTTTAATCCCAAGAGAAGTGGTGTCAAAATTAATTGGCGATGACGCCGGAATAAAAAGCGTGATCATTGCAACGATTGCTGGCGCCCTGACACCGGGGGGCCCCCTCACATCCTTTCCGATTGTTGTCGCGCTTTATGTCTCAGGCGCCAATAAAGGAGCTCTGGTCGCCTATATCTCCTCTTGGGCGATGATCGGCTTTCAGAGAATTTTAGTCTGGGAGCTTCCTCTTATGGGAGAGGAGTTTACGGCTATACGGGTTGGCGCTAGCGTTTTGCTCCCCATCATTTGCGGGACGATCGCCCTCTATCTCCCGATCCGGATTAGCATACCCGGCGGGAAACAATAACATGGACGGCGGAGGCAGCCCTATCATTGCCATTATCATGTGGCTCGGCGTTTTTACACTCGCTTTTTTTGCCTGGCGCCGTGGCGACGCAACTCTAAAAAAAGGTGCCCGGGTCGGTTGGGGTTACTTCCTTATGATGGCCCCTCGAATGTGTCTTGCCCTTTCCATGGCGGCCTTTGCGGCTGAGCTCCTTCCGGGTGAACTCATAAGCCAATGGTTGGGTCATGAGTCTGGATTTAAGGGCATCATAATTGCCTCCTTTGCCGGGATCCTTCTCCCAGCCGGAGGGGTCGTCGCGTTTCCACTCGCTTTGGCGATGTATAAAATCGGCGTTGGAATCCCTCAACTAACTGCATTCCTGACCACCTGGGAAATTTTTGCAATCCATCGAATTCTGGCCTGGGAGATTCCCTTCCTTGGGCACCGCTTTGTCTTTCTGAGAACGGCCTCCTCTTTTTATCTTCCGCCGCTCGCAGGTGTTTTAGCCGCCGTCATAATCTCAGTGCTGGACGTTGCGAAATGACCGTATCACGGATAGAAAACGGTGACCCATGCTATAAACCTGAGTATCAGGAGGCCTCATTCGGGGGCGTGTGCCCAGAAATCGAAGGATAATGAGATGAACACAGCGGTAGAGACAGTGGGGCGCGAAATTCGTGTCCTCAGCTTGGTGAGTACGGGCCACTTTATGAGTCATTACTCTCAGCTCATCCTACCACCGCTGTTTATCATGATGGCGCCTCATTTTGGCGTGGGTTTTGCGGCCATGGGCTTTATCATGACGCTGTTGAACATGTCAGGTGCCCTCGCACAGATTCCTGTTGGTTTTCTTGTCGATCGCGTTGGCGCGAAATGGATCCTCATAACAGGTCTGTTTATGAAAACCTTCGGCCTCGGTGCGATGGCATTTACTGACTCCTATTGGGCCTTATTAGCCCTCGCGGTCTTTGCCGGTCTTGGACACAGCGTGTTTCATCCAACGGACTATGCCATTTTGATGTCAAGCGTCGGTGAAAAACGAATTGGTCGTGCTTTCAGTATCCATACAGCTGCGGGAAATGCCGGAACCCTCGCGGCTCCATTGGTTGCTGCATTCTTTCTCACCACGCAATGGGGGTGGAAAGGCGCAATTTTATCAGTGGCCATTCTGGGTGCCGCAGCTGGCATTGCTATGCTCGCCCAAACAGGGTCCCTACAAGACCATGTCGGGCGAAAAAAAGCGAAAGCGAAGGAAAGCGTATCGGTAGCCGATGGGCTTAGGCTTCTCATTCAACCACAAATGCTTATTCTCTATATGTTTTTCTGCGTCACCGCGATGGCTACAGTGGGCCTCAATAATTTCATCCATGCGGGCCTTGTGAAGGCACATGGCATTGACGAGATTTCAGCAGCAGCAGCCTTGTCAGCCTATGCCGGAGGCGGTCTGATCGGAGTTCTGCTTGGAGGCTGGCTCGCGGACAAATCAGCCAATCATAATCGCCAAGCTGCCCTAGCCTTCTTCATCGGAGCGGTGTTGACGATTTTGGCGGGGCTTTATTCTTTACCCTATGCGGCGCTGATCATCATGTTTGGGCTCATCGGGATAACGTTGGGTGTCGTTAAACCAGCTCGCGATATGATGGTCAAAGAAATCACACCGGAAGGTCAGGCTGGAAAGACCTACGGCTTTATGTCGAATGGGCACTTTATCGGCGCGGCAATCAGCCCAGTTCTCATGGGCGTTGTCATGGATTCGGGAAAACCAACCTGGGTTTTCTTCATCGCAGCCGGCTTTATGATCGTATCAATTTTAACGCTATTGAACCCGCCAAAACGCCGGTAGAGCGAAATTAAGCCGCGCGTCCCCGGCCTTGCCTCTGCGATTTTGAACGCCACTCATCTTCCTCTTCGAACAGTTCGGCGAGTTTTTCCATCATCGTCCCGCCAAGTTGCTCCGCATCCATGATAGTCACCGCCCGACGGTAATACCTCGTCACATCGTGGCCGATTCCGATCGCAATAATCTCAGCCGGTGAACGCGTCTCGATAAATTCTATAACGGAACGCAAATGAGTCTCTAAGTAGTTGCCGGGATTTACAGACAATGTGGAGTCATCTACGGGCGCGCCATCCGATATCACCATTAAAATCTGACGCTGTTCAGAGCGGGCCATCAGCCGATTATGTGCCCACAAAAGAGCCTCACCATCGATATTTTCCTTAAGCAAGCCCTCCCGGAGCATCAATCCAAGGCTCTTTCTTGCTCTCCTGTAAGGGGCATCCGCGCTCTTATAAACAATGTGGCGCAAATCATTGAGACGCCCCGGGGCAGCGGTTTTCCCATCAGCCAACCACTTCTCGCGGGACAAGCCACCTTTCCAAGCTTTTGTTGTAAACCCAAGGATCTCTACTTTTACACCGCATCGTTCCAATGTCCGCGCTAAGATATCTGCGCTCATAGCGGCCACTGCGATCGGGCGCCCCCTCATTGAGCCCGAATTATCAATCAGGAGGGTAACAACAGTATCTCTGAATTCAGTCTCATGCTCCATTTTGTAAGACAAAGCATGCATGGGGTTAACCACAACGCGCGCTAACCGACCGGCATCGAGCAAACCCTCCTCCAGATCAAATTCCCAAGATCGGGATTGTTTTGCCATCAAACGCCGCTGGAGCCTATTTGCCAAACGCCCAATAATACCCTGGTGCACGCTCAATTGTTGATCGAGATGGTGCCGCAGTCTTGTAAGTTCCTCATCCTCACAGAGCTCGGCAGCCTCAATCTCTTCATCAAACTCTTGGGTATAGACTTGATACCGCATCTTGCTGCCATCGCCATCAGGGCTCTCACGGCGACGCTTTTCTGAGTCTGGCTGATCCGAGTCGTCTTCGCCAGCCATCTGGTCATCCTCGACTTGCTCTGACCCTTCCTCTTCATCCTCAGCGCTTTCATCTCCCTCGGCACTCTCAGCGCTGTCTTCGGCCTCGCTCTCATCCTCAGAGTCATCGTTCTCTTCTTCCTCCGGGGCCTCCTCGCTGATCTCCTCGTCTCCTTCTTCCTCCTCATCCATGTCATAAAGATCGAGATGAACCATGACCTTATCCAGAGCTCTCGCGAACTCTTCCTGATCACCGAGTTTCGAATGAAGGTCAGCAAAATCGTCACCAATACGGCTTTCCAACCAGGCTCGCCAATGCCCGAGAGCGTTTTGTGCAGACACTGGAAGCTCTTCGCCCATTAACTGCTCACGGGTCAAAAGGGCTACTGCGTCTGATAAACCAATATCTTCACGATCCCCGACGCGGTCATAGCCTGCCTGTTGACATTTATCTTGAAAAGACGCTCTGAGGTTTTCCGCACACCCTTTGAATTCCTCTGACCCAAGTGCCTCTACCCGGACCTGTTCAAACGCATCAAAGACCGCTCGAGCTTCTTGGCCCTGGGGAGCAAATTTCCGATGTACCTTATCATCATGGAAGCGAAGCCGAAGCGCCATGGCATCCGCCTGACCGCGAAGCTTTGCCACATCGTCCTGAGACATCTTCCGAGGTGGGGTTGGAAGCCGGGCGGTATTTCCAACCATTCGCGCTTCCGATCCAAAGGTGACCTGAATTTCCTCATTTTCTGAGATGGCTCTCATTGCCGCCGCCGTTACCCGGCGGAATTCTTCTACAGGATTTTCTTCAGATGCCATCCGATATGCCAGATCTCTCGCTTTACTCTAATTTATCAAACCGCTTCCGCGCGAACAGTCTGAAACTCAGGAAGCTCCTCTCCAAAGCATCGCTGGTAATATTCAGCAACGGTGGTCCGCTCCAGCTCATCGCATTTATTGATAAAGGTCATTCGATACGCAAGGCCCACATCTCCAAAGATCTGAGCATTTTCAGCCCAGGTAATGACGGTTCGAGGAGACATGACTGTGGAAATGTCGCCCGCCATAAAACCTGCCCGGGATAGGTCCGCGACCCTGACCATACTCGCGACAGTTTTTCGGCCATCTTCATTATCAAACTGAGAGACTTTTGCCAGAACAATCCCGCATTCTATGTCATGGGGTAGATAGTTTAAGGTGGTTACTAAGTTCCAGCGATCCATCTGAGCCTGGTTGATCTGCTGTGTCCCATGATAGAGCCCGGTGGTATCCCCCAATCCAACGGTATTTGCCGTTGAGAATAGCCTAAATCCACCATGAGTATGGATCACCCGGTTCTGATCCAATAAGGTCATCTTTCCGTCAGACTCAAGGATTCTCTGGATCACAAACATGACATCCGGACGACCAGCATCATATTCATCAAACACCAAGGCAACAGGATGCTGAATAGCCCAGGGCAAAATCCCTTCCCGAAACTCAGTGATTTGTTTGCCATCTTTGAGAACGATCGCGTCTTTACCGATCAGATCAATCCGACTGATATGACTATCCAGGTTCACACGAATACACGGCCAGTTCAAACGGGACGCCACCTGCTCGATATGTGTCGACTTCCCGGTCCCATGATAGCCCTGGACCATTAAACGACGGTTGTGCCCGAAGGCCGCTAAAATCGCCATTGTGGTATCGTGATCAAAGCAGTAGGCATCATCCTGCTCCGGAACATATTCGGTCCTTGTGGAAAAGGCCGGCACTTTCATATCGACATCCAGACCAAAAGTTTCCCGAACATCGACTTCTGTATCCGGAAGATCAATACCCATGGTGTTTATGCCGTTAGAATTGGACAAGGCTTTCGCTCCTTTATTAAACAACAATCCCAACCCGTCTTAGCACCCCCGGATAGGTCCAAGGAACTACTTTTCCGACAGTCAATTGTCACAGACTGGACGGGAAGACCTAATAATTTTGTAATTTGCGGGCGGAGTATAGTCCCGGGAATTGAGGCCATCAAGGCCAGCCTTTTCCGAAGAAACGGCATTGATCACACAAGGATCCGCCATATCAATCTTACCTCGATAACAACCAGCAATCCGATAATGAGGATATTAAAACCGCGATCATTAAAAAAGCGTGATAACCAGACGGCGAGCGGTAAAAATATGGCAATGGGAATGCAGGCCATAAGACTCTCGACCGCCCGCTCCATATTGATCAAACCAAGCCAGATAAAGGATACAAGTTGGGTGACAGCGAAAATCTGAAACAAAACAGAAACAGCGAACACATATTGCGGTTGCTTTAATTTTAGCGAGTGCACATAGGGGGCAAGAACAGGTCCCGCTGTTCCAATAGCCCCCTGAATGATACCTGCTGCACTGACCACAATGAGCGGCATATGCTTTGAAATTGGACCGGCACTCGTAAGCTTTATCTTCAGGATAAGTGTTAAGAGATATCCCCCTAACCATACGGCCATTGCGAGCAGGAGATACCATCCAGGGACGCTCGACAATATGAGGGCACCTAAAACAACCCCGAGAACCCCGGCACAACAAACCATAGGAAGCCTTGGGATTTGGACGGCGCTCTCCCTGTAGGTCCAAAGTAGCCAGAGGTTAATGAATACGCCCGGAATAACCATTATTGCGACGGCACGGTCGACGTCCATGAAACTCGCCATCACGGGAATAGCGGTGAGTGGCAAGCCGAGCCCAGAAATCCCCTTAACCAGTGACCCCGCGGCAAGTGCCACAAATATTATAATGAGAGACTCAGTCGTCATCGCGCCATTGTGTAAAAAGAGTGTCTGACTTTGCCAGACAGTCGCGTTACAGTCACCCTGAGCAGATCACTCAGCGGCAACAACCATATGATTTCGGACTTTGATTTCTCAAAAGGCACGGCACCCCTTCTCCTGAGCATGCCCCATGCCTCGGATTTCATTCCTCACAGCATAAGACAAACCATGCGTGAGTCGGCTCACTCTTGCCCTGATCGAGATCGATATGTTGACCGGCTATATGATTTTGCGCCCTCTCTTGGCGCTTCGACGCTGAAGGCAAATTTCGCGCGATACGTAATAGATCTTAACCGGGATATGAACGGGACGCCTTTGTATTCAGCTCGTAGAAACACCGAGCTCTGCCCCCTGACCACATTTGATGACGAGGAGATATACAACCCCGGTTTCGCGCCAGACCGAGAAGAAATCAGGAACCGAATTAATCTCTTTTGGCTACCATATCATCAGAAACTCGCGTCAGAGCTCACACGGATTCGCGACCAATACGGTGTTGCGATCTTATTCGAAGCCCATACGATCCGATCCCATGTCCCTCGCTTTTACGAGAACCAAATTCCAGATCTAAACCTCGGAACGGATCAAGGCCGGAGTTCGGCACCCGAACTCTTGGAGATTGCCCAAAAATGTTTGGCGCCAACAAATTACACTTTGGCAATCAACGAAATTTTCTCAGGTGGCTTCATCACGCGCACCTTTGGCAAGCCATCCGAAAATATTCATGCAGTTCAACTCGAACTTACATGGCAACTCTATATGGATGAAGAAACCGGTTCATACGATCCAGATCGGGCATCAAAACTCCGATCAACACTTGAACCTCTCATTAAAGCCCTCATCGATTGGGCCGAGACCCAGAAGTTATAACGTCCGACAGACTTGAGCGGCCGGCCGATTGCTGTCCCTGTCCGTGTTTAATGGTTTAAACGAGAACCAGTCGACGCTTGCCTAGCCTCGCAGAGTTAGACATTATCGCCCGCTCCAACATCAATAAAGTCAGGAAAAACCCTAAGATGAGTGACACCAGATCCCGCGCCCAAAATGAACCCATCCAGGATTTACGTCAGTGGTTAGATGCTGTTGAGGATATTGGTGAGTTGGTGAAAGTGTCTGAGCCGGTCAGTCGAGACCAAGAAATGAGTGCGATCGGCTACTTGCTGGCCAAACAACAACCGTCTCCCACTGTAATGTTTCAGAAAGTTGAAGACTTTGATGACGGCGGGATCGGGGCCCGGCTTTTGTGGAATTTGGCGGGCCCAAGCCTGAAAAGGATCGCCATTACTATGGGTGAAGATCCGGAAATCTCGACCATTGAACTCATTCAAAAGGTCAAATCTAAATTACTCGAGCGCATTCCTCCGAAGGAGGTTGACCCCAGCGAGGCCGCCGTATTTGAGAACTCACTGTTCGGCGATGACATTGACCTCGACAAACTGCCAATACCGATGCATTGGCCCTTGGACGGGGGACGTTATCCCGGAACCGCAGACTGTGTCATTACACGTGACCCAGATAGCGGTTACTTAAATGTGGGTACATACCGCATGATGCAGCAGGGCAAACGCGAATCAGGTCTCTATTTGTCCCCCGGTAAAGATGCTCGCCTTCATATTGAACGGGCCTGGGAACGCGGAGAGCCAATCGAAGTCGCCGCGGCTTGGGGGGTCGATCCGATCTTCATGTTGGTTGGCTCGCAAGGTTTTGCGAAAAATGTCTCAGAATATGAATTTATCGGCGGGATCCGAGGTCAGGCGGTATCAGTAGTAAAGGGGAAAACGACAGACCTTCTAATACCTGCAAATGCAGAGCTCGTTATAGAGGGCATCCTAAAGCCTGGATCAATGAAGGCTGAAGGGCCCTTTGGTGAGTTTACAGGCTATTATGGGCGTCCCGAGGGAGAAGCGCCCCTGATCGAAATTACAGCCCTACACCACCGCAATCAGCCGATTATGACCAACGCCCTTATGGCGGATTATCCCTCCTGCGAGCAGTCTGGTTTTTTTGCAATTGTCCGCTCTGCCCGCGTTTGGAATGATTTTGATAAGCTCGGTATTGCCGGGATACAAGGGGTCTATTGCCATCCGGCAGCAGCAGGAGGTTGGGGCATGACCTGCGTGAGCATAGAGCAGAGATATGCCGGTCACGCCGCCCAAGTCCTGGCGCTGGCCGCCCAGGTTCCCGGAGGCGCCTACTACACGAAATGGATCATCGTCGTCGATGAAGACATCGACCCGTGTGATATGGATCAAGTGATTTGGGCCATGTCGACGAGGAGCAATCCATCAGATGACGTAGAACTCCTAAAAAACACCTGGTCGACACAACTGGACCCCGCACAATACCCGGCAGAGAAACGGCCCTATGGCTCGAAGTGCCTGATCAACGCGTGCAAAGACCATCGGCATATCAAAGAATATTCAAAGAGAACAATGTTGTCCGAAGAGGTTTATAAAAAAGTCGTGTCCGATTGGGAGCGCCTTGGCCTTCCCGGTCAACCCCCCGAAATCAAGCATTTCGAAAAAAACATGTAAACCGCAGAAGCGCGTGATCGAAAAATTGGACCAAGCCTCTCTCTCGCTGAGGGGTTGTCTGTCGAAAATCTTTTTTATTAAATAAAGAGGATTCGCTATTGTAAGGATAACCAAAGAATCTGGGGAGATAGCATGCGAAGTTTTAAGTTTTTTCTCGCGGGGTTAACACAGCTACTGATCACCACGACACTGATCCTACCCATCAGCACAGGATTATCGGGATCTGTTTCCGCAGAAGAAACATTCTATTGGACCTACTCCTATGGCCGCGGAGCGGGATATACGTCCTTTTTGTCTTGTCACAAGGGAAAGCGCAACGGAGACCTTTGTTATCCTCAATGCCGAGATGGCTACAAGGAGGTGGGCTCCAATATCTGCGCAAAACCTGGACACACCTACGGTCGGGGGGCTGGAGTTCTCAAGGAAAGCCACAAGGAACACGCTGGAAGTAAGGGCCATAGACATATCGTCTACAGAAGCCGATGTCCCGATAGTCACCCAGAACAATGCGGTGAACTCTGCTTTAAAGCATGCAGGTCAGGTTACAAACACTCGACATGCGAAATTTGTGAAAAAAAAGGACACTCTTACGGTCGGGGAGCCGGTAGTGTAATGGAACCGACATGTCGAAGAGGTGATGTCCTCGGCGCGCCACCCTTTGGTACCACCTGCTACAAACCATGCAGAAGGGGGACGAAGGGGATTGGCCCAGTATGCTGGGGTGAAAAGCCCCGGGGTTGGATGAAATGTGGGGCTGGCATAGCTAAGGGATACACAATGGAATTGCCGGGCCAAAAACCGATCAGAGTCTCTCCACACGCTGTCTGCGGCATGGTCATAGGTGCCCAGACAATGGCGGTGGCAAATTTGATAGCGGCAACATGTGAATTGGCTGGAAACCCGGGATGTGGGGCGTACGAAAAGGCTGAACAAATCAAAACCGCTATGGGTTTTAAGAAATCAGAAGAGGTTGTCCAAAAAGTGGGAATGGAGATCGCCAAAGACCTCGAGCCACTGGCAAAGGAAGCCGGGAAGATGGCAACGGCGAAAGCCGCACCGAGTGCCATTGCTTCCTTGATTTCAAAATCGGCCGCTGTTTTTAAGGCATACAAAACTCTCAGTGCCTTCAAAAAAGCGACGCTTGCTTTTAATGCGGTTGCAACAACCCCGGCGATGCACAGTCTGCTCTCTACGGCGATCTATGACCCCAAGAGTTACGAGGGCCGTTTAAGAATAGCCCGTGATGCTGCGACAATTGCTCAACTTGCTTTGACCTTCACGACGGTGGTTGCCCCAAATCCTGTTTTGGACGAACTGAACGCAATGTTAGGGGTCGTGGCAGCATTTGCGTACCCAGTGCAAGGTGCGCCCTGATCGATCGCATCAAACCTTTTCAAACTGGTTTATTCGATTTCTAGTTCGATTTCGCGGCGCGGAAATAATCAGATGTGTCAAAAACAGACTTGATGACGCCCATAATAGAGAGACTTAGAATCCCGTGGTGGGTGTCGAGGTTGAACATGTTGGCAACTGAAAACAGCGCCTCCAAAGCTTCATCAATCCCGGACAATAGCGCCAAACCGGAAAGCCCTAAATTCATAAAATTTCTTACCATCATATCTCTCCTTCAATATTCAATTCTTAAAATTCACCTTGTGGTTTACAGAGCGAGGATACCGGGTGACAAGAATTTTTAAAAATATTGGCCGCGATCGCCAACTCAATTCCAGATCTATCAAAGATCCGAGAAATATAGTTATGCAGGCCCGCTCAATGCTCCAAAGAGTTTAGAGGCACAAATTTGGCCTGATAAGAATAAACGGCTATGCTCTCTGCCAATTCTAATAATCAGCAGCGATATCGTTGCAGGGGGGCGTTGTTGATGATGCGACACTTTAGAAAATTAAGGCCACTTCATTTCTTATTGTTACCTGTCTGTCTATTTTGCATTACGTTTGCATCAAATAGCCACGCTTCCATTGGTCAACAATTGGCGGAAAAATCATCTCTCCTTTACAGTAAACTGCAAGAAGACCCGACGCTTTTCAAAATTCTTCAGTGGATCAACAGCGAGAAAGTCATCGGTGAACTTCCTTACTGTTATAAAAGAACATACGAGCGTGGTATTGGCACACTCCCCTCTCAATGCACAAGCTCTCAGGAGAAAATCGGTCCGGTTTGCTACAATCGGTGTCCTAATAATTATTCAAGAACAGCCGCAGGGTGCGTACAAAATTGCAGACCTGGCTTTAAAACAGTCAATGCAGGAATTGGAAAACTCTGCGTTAAACTCGGAAACCCTGACTACACAAAGCCACAGGTCAAATGCCCGAGTGGATACCATGATGCAGGAGTTAATTGTGAACGACTGGACTGCAAGAAAAACAAATTAAAAATCAAGATCTGTACCCCAAGGTTCAAAAATAAAGAGTTTTATTGCAGACCCGGTTGGGCAAATGGGGGACCGTTAGGGTGCATGAGAACCCATCAATATGTGCCGCGATTAGCCGACAGCAAATATTCTATCCCGAGGCCTCAGAGTTGTGAGCCCGGAAAGAAGAGGAATGCCGGTCTCTGCTTTAAGGGATGCCGAACAGGTTATTATGGCGTCGCTCAAATCTGCTACCAGCGATGCCAGAGAGGCCAGGTGGATTGCGGGTTAGGATGTTCCGATAGTCATGCGAGCTGTGGGATGAGTACAACAGCTATGGTCGTATCTCCTGCGATGGTCACGGCCAACATATTAACTGCGGGCTCACAATCCAAGGCCTCTGCGGCGGTTAAGACAGGAGAAGCCACTGATCAATTTTGGGATGGACTCAATCTTTTATTCAAGTTTTTGGGTCAATATAAAGACCTGGCAAAAGGAGCCGCAAAAGGAGCCGTTCTGACAGCCAAAGCCGCTATGGAACTGAAAGACCTGATCCAGCGGAGTGTTAATCACTCTCATGGCAGTCTAGCTCTCCTGACCAGTCGGGATATCGAAGCTGAAATAAGTCGTTACTTTCCCCGGGACTCACTCCAATATCGAATGATCGCGCGTGCCTGGGCTGACTTTTATCTTATGAATCTCCTACTGGAGTTTGACTTCTCGATGAGGATAATCGCTGCCCAATTCGTTGATGTATCGGGCCTTGTTGGTCTAGCCGACGCCTATACCAATCCAAAATGTAACTTTAGATCGCCGATCCCTGTTACAACCTGGAATTTAGACCAGGAAGAACAGGAGTTTAACAAAATTCGCGATGAACAAAGACGCCTCCAAAAACAAAAACACCATCACAAAATAAAAAAACACCATCACAAAATAAAAAAACACCATCACAAAAAATGATATCAGCACCAGGCCGGGGCAGAATGGGACTGGAACGAACCCCAATTCTCGTCCACCGATGCCCTTTGGGGAAAGGTAATTTTGTTCCAAATAAAGTCCATTACGTTTGCAGAAAGCCTATTGAAACTTAGTCCTAGGGGATATCTTTTTAAGCCGACTTCGCATCTCGGAAATCGTCCAAGGCGTCTGAGACGGCGCGGATAATACCCAGCAATGATAGGCTGATCAGACCGTGATATGAGTCCATATGAAACATATCCACGATTTGGAAAATTGCCTCCAAGGCTTCGTCTATCCCGGCTAAAAGTGCTAGACCTGAAAACAGAAAACTGAGACCGAGCTTAAGCGTCATTTCCTTCTCTCTCCCTATGTACTGCCTTACCCTATCAAATTAACAATCTAACCTAACCCCGATCTGGGTGGCATGTACCTTCTTAGGCAACGGACAGCGTGATCAAGCGTCCCCAGCGTGTCGGGTGGCGCCCGGTTGAAATAAAGGGTAAAAGGGACTGCGTGCAAGGCGATAGTCATTGGGCAACAGAGGCAGTAATGGTGAAACATACTTATATTGGACTCATTTTTGCGCTAGCGGGATTATCCCTGAGTGGTTGTTCAACCCCCTTCACGCCCGGTGCATCGTTCACGTCTCTTAGCAAACCTGGAGTTATTCATTCCAACCCGAGCCTCAACCAGTCTATTTCCAAGAAGAAAAACAGTGATAGTGCGATCTGCCTGGGCCGAGGTGCCGATACTGCGTTCGAAACAGATGACACCTCAAATTTGAGCATATCTCTCGTAAATTTCGGTAAAACCGGAAAAGATGCCGGCGATCTGAATGCCTTCGCCGGTGAAGAAGAAATGTCGGGGAGAACGCCATCCGTTCTCATTACCCGTGAGCTGATGTATCGAGCTTGCGAATTGGCAACGAATTTCAATCTCACCAAACAAGAAGCAACAGCGGTTTATCTGAAGACACTCGATGTGGTGTCCCAGGGTTGGCAGAAAGAGACCGAACGCACGACGATTACCTTCAGCGACACTTTAAGCAACAGGAATGTAAATTCCGTAACCGAAAGTTCAACGACTGCTGGTTCGGCAGCTGCCCTTCCCAATGGATCTGCGGCTGCGGCTGTTGGTGCCCCAGCAACGGTCGATCAAAGTGCCCTGCCAGGAGGAGACCAGGCTGCACCCTCTGCTGGACAAGACCAGGGCGTGCCCGATGCTGCACAAGGCCAGGGCGTGCCTGATGCTGCACAAGGCCAGGGCGTGCCTGATGGAGGTCAGGACCCCAATCAAGCGGGCGGAGTTCCGGCTGCAGGTTATCCCCCTCAGCCTGGTCAGTAATTGGCCTCTAGGAACACGCATTCTCTTCAGTGTCTCAAGCGACATTGCTTAAAGACTCTAATCAGCGCTGAGGGTTAAAGAAGTTCGCGTAATCGCACTACAGTGATCAGCGTGCGTGAGGTCTGCATAGACCATAGCCAGCCACGTCTTTATTATCGATACCGATATAACAGGGCTTTGGGAAGGATAGACATGAGCACATTAAAAAGCGCAGCTTTTGACGGAGAAGAATCCGTTCAATACGTAGACCCAAAACAACTTAAACCCACTGGAATTCTGCACTTTACGATCGGGGTTTCAGATCTCGACAAGGCTCGAGTTTTCTATGAAAAGGTCCTTGGCTGTACCTTCTGGCGGCAGAATGAAACCACCGTTTTCATGAAAGCTGGAGAAGATTACTTCGTTCTTTCAAAAACCGGATATCACGCAGCCCCCAACAAACCGAGAGACACCCTCATTCACCATGCATTTGTGGTTAATGGTGAGGATTTCGATTCGGGAATGTCCTGGCTCGAAAGCCAAGGTGTGGAAATCCTTTTATATGAAGATGTGGGACATCGAAGCTTTTCTGGGCGCCACGCCTATTTCCATGATCCAGACGGGAATGGAATCGAAATTATTGACCTTCAGGGTATCGACGTGCCTCCCCCAGATAACGCGCCAAGACCCAAATCCCACCTTACCTAATCTCGGTCAAACAATTTGGAGAAAACGACTAAACGAATGCGTGATTGCGCCGTTATAGGAGGTACAACATTTTTGTTCACGTTATTCCCGTCAAAAAGAAAAGGCCCTCTCGCAAGAGAGGGTCTTTTTGATTCAAGGCCCAGAGCGGATCTATCGGACCAAGCCGGCTCCATCAGCGCAAAAAATACCAAAACACCATCAAGAGACATGCCATCAAATCTGCCATTATAAACAGTTGCCAGAGGCATTTCTTCAGAATTATCGTCGTAATCTGTCGCGTCAATGGTGGGCCACCATATCCATTTCCCCGTCTACAAGCGGGTAGACTTGTTTATGACCCTTGGCGCCACATTCCCCACATTTGAAACCCATTTCAGCATAACTGATATCTGGCAGACCCTGGTCCAGCCAATCCGTCGGATCAACCTGCTCCCAGCGGTCACAGGACTCGCAATAGAGCGCTATGCCAAACTCGTGCTCGGCCAATTCGCTCATGGTGTTTACCAAGATGGGTTCTAAATCTGTCATTGAATTAACTATTCTCGTTATTATGCTTGCGACTATCCCATTCAGGATAAATTGACGGCACGCCGCTAGCTCTTTTCTCCCTTAAAGCTTCATCTATCTTCGCCAACAATCGCTTGTTTTGTCTGACTCGCACCCCGCGACTGATAGCGCCAATCACTTTGATTCGGCTCTGCATCAATTCCTTTTCTGTTATGTGGATCACTTGAACGCCTGTTGCAACTTTTTATGGAGAAAATCTTATCAGACAACGAGATCTTTCACTGTGTACGACGCGCAACCCAAATCAGATGTCTGAAATGGCAAACCGAAAATTTGTAGTCAGTACGTCCCGGATAGGCCTTCAAGAATAAAGAGTACTCTAACCTGGGGCTTGCCTTTTTAGACGAATGGTCCATCTAAGTGATCAACGGGGCAAACTTGTTTTAATCATTCTGTCCCGCCCACACCAAAGCTCAGGAAATAAAATACATGCCGTCCGACAGAAACATCGCGATCATTGGCGCAGGATTATCAGGCTTAAAATGTGCGCATGATCTCCAAAAAAGCGGATTCAGCCCTATTATTTATGAGAAAAGCAGGGGCTTAGGGGGCCGAATAGCCACACGTCGTACCCGATCTGGTTTGACGTTTGATCACGGAGCCCAGTACGTAACCGCGCGGAGCAGCGAGTTTAAAGCGTATTTAGACAGAGCTCTGAAGGAAAAAATTGCCGCCAAATGGAATGTTTTCGCGCAAGACCCTGATCCGTCTAAAAGCCGGTTAGTGGGCGTTGAGGGAATGAGCGACCTTGTACGACCTCTCGCTCATGAAATAGAGATAAAATTCGAAACAACAGTGTCGGGAATTGAAAGAAACGACAAGAAATGGTCGATTTCCTTCGAAGGGGATGAAAGCAAAGCTGAATTTGATATTGTGGTCGTAACCGTCCCCGCACCGCAGGCAATTCCCCTGCTTTCCCAGAACAATGAAGTTATCTCAGAGTTGGAAAAGGTAAAGATTCTGCCCTGCCTCGCCACAATCTTGGCATTTGAAACAAAATTAGATGTTCCTTTTGAGACTCTGGCATCTGAAACCAATATTATTGCTTGGTGCGCTCGCAATTCCTCGAAACCATCTCGGGATAAAAACCATGACTGCTGGGTCTTGCATGCAAGCCCCACCTGGAGTGCCAAGAACCTGGAGGAGGATCGGGAAACAATAGCAACCCTGATGCTCGACTGCTTTGTAGACCAGTTCGACTTAAAATTGCCTAAAATCATCTATAAGGCGGGCCACAAATGGCGTTATGCATTGACCGAGAGGCCGCTCGGGAAAGACTGCCTCTCCTCAGCAGACGGCACATTGCTGATTGGCGGGGATTGGTGCACGGGAGCGCGGGCAGAGTTCGCGTTTAACTCGGGAGAGGCAATGGCCGATAAGATCTTGGCTTTAAATTCCAGGCGCTAAATCGTGGACTAGCAACACAAAATCACGAGATATTTGGGGGCAATCAACACTTTCTTATGGTCTTTACGCTCAATCAAAACAACACTTCTGATGAAGACAGCATTAAAAGTTAGACCGCGCCCCCGTACCTCTATCAATCCAAACGACCATTTTTTTAACCAAGCGCCAAACCATTTGGTTTCCTTTTGCGTACACAATATGAAAGGAGACCAAAGATGGATACGATGTTCAGCGAAATGTTAGGGGCGCAGCTCCCCTCACCTCTAACGGCGCATAAACCAACACAAGGCCGCCAGAAGCCGGCTCTAAAAGACATAATAAACAGATCAAGCGGGTACAACTTCCCCGTCTTAATGCATCTCATATGATTGTTTTTTTGGGAGACTCATTTCATGCCTTTAAATGATTACTCGCTGGCCGCACGTCTCTGTTTTCAGCTGTGCGACCATTTTTATGGCCTTACACAGGTATCAACCAGCTCCCCTTCAGAAACTCTTAGCAAAGAGCGTCTAGTTCGTGCCTTGCGAGACTAGGTTTTGATTTAACGACTAAATCCGAAGGGTTAACTGTGAATAAAAAAAATGACGATGTCCGCAGCATCAGGTTTGTATTTCTGCTAAGTCTTCTGTTTTCAACCCTGATCTTCGTGACCCACTCCTAATTTCATGATCATGGATCCAACGGCACAAACCTTACTGCATGGAAAATGGCAGTGGTACAGTTTTAAAAAACATCAGCTCCAGTGACCTATAACTGGCCCTGACGCCTTCACGGGGGACGTCGCAAGTTTGCGTAACCTCTAAAAGCTTCGCTTCAAGTACATACGTCAAAGAGTAGCTATCTCTTTAAAATTATTTTCGATTTTTTTAAAAGCAGTGATCTGCTTCGCATCCTTTGAGGTACATATAATGTTCACGATGTGATCAGGCTCGCGCCTCCTCCCTACCAAAACCTCCCTGTTGTGATAGTAGAGGCGCGAGCAACCTCCCTTAAACTAGCCCCAGAAAACTCTGGGGCTTTTCTTTTTTCTGAAAGCTTATCTTTAAGACTTGGTTCCTGACAGAACGAAATGATCTGAATTTTTATTATTGTAAATACAATGTTCTAGGAATATTTATGAAGAAATTGGTTTACCTTGAACCATGGTACGTCGGAGCATTCGAGGCTGACCCGGAGGAAAATCTTTTCGAGCATGGGTGATAGCCCTGTTGTCCATAATGACCACATCACCCACTTCCCACTTGTGCTCGAAAATAATTTCGGAATCGGATTGATATTGAAACAATTCCGCGAGCAAATCATCGCTTTCAGCGCCAGATAACCCCTCAACGCGAGCCGTTATCAACGGGCTCACAAAAAGGGCCAATTTACCCGTATCTGGATGCCGGATTACCAGAGGATGAACCCAGTGGTTGATTTTTGAGAAGTCTCTTTTCAAATCAACGCGGCCCCGGGCTGCATAATCGTATATGTTCAATCCCATCAGGCCAGCCAATCTCTTTTTGAGATCCGTACTCAATCGTTCATAGGCAAGATACATATTTGCAAAAACGGTCTCACCCCCAGTGGAGGTTACAGAAAGCCCGTAAAGCACCGTTGCAGCATACGGGACTTCTTTGAAACTTCCATCATGATGGAACCAGACATCTCCATCCCCGAAAGAACCCAGAGGAACCCCGTCCTCCGTAAGATTTGTGACGAGATGCACGGCACCGTCGTAGGCTGCATCTGCATCCCCTGCCCGGTCTTGAAGAGGTTTTCCTCGGGTCGCCACTCCGCCCATTACTTCACAAAATCGGAGTTGATCCTGTTCCGTAATGTCCTGGCCAGGGATCACCAAAACACCAAAATCTAGGAAAGCCTGATTCAAAATCACTTTTTGTTCAGCGGAGAGGCTCTCCGATAAATCGACCCCTTCAACCCTGGCACCTCCAGCCGCTGAGATTGGTTTAACTCTCATCTATTACTCTTTCCCTGAACATCGGAGCCGAGACCCAAATTACCCTGTTTTAGGGTGTAAGACCTGCCAAGAGGCAATGTCCTCATATTAAAAGGTTATATTTCGATCATCATAGAGGTAAGACCAAATATCGTCATTAGAACAACTGACGTCATGATCCCACAGAGAGCGAAGATCATCGCGATACACCCAGTAAAGAATTGTTTTTTGAAAATTCCGATTAAGCCGAGGATAAAAGCTAAAGGCGACAAGACAAAAGAGAGCGCGAATATCCCGACAAAACCAATAATGAGTCCGAGCAAACCAAAATTAAAGGGTCGTTCTATAATAATTGTCTGAGGCTGATTTTGTTCCGTCATCTACCTGATCAAGAGCGGATTTTTAAAGCTCAACCAGGCCCACCGCTCTGTATCCCAAAGACCCTCGGACACAACTCTGAACAAAGTAAGGATGATAACAAAAATTGCGCACTGCATCGCTTTTTTATGAGCTAGGCGGCATCCATGTGCTTGGCGGCAGATGAGGCCTCTTTCCAGTCTCCTGTTTTAGGAACCATACCCTCAAAAGAGACAAGATCTTCATTCGGCGTCTTTCGACCGGCTGCAAGTGTTCCAATCGCAGGAGCACCATCACGAACGGCCTCCGCAGCTTCAACCATTATCCGACGAAACTGGGCTACAGCCCCATCACTCACACCAAGATAATCCTTGGTCCGATCTGCAATCGGGCCCATGGATTCCCACATCGCCATATCTTGGGCCGGAATGCCGTGAATACCGGTAAAATTACCCGCTTTCATAGCGTCACGATCTTGAAGATACATATTGTCGAGGGTTCTGATCTTGAAAAAATTCTCATCAACATCGACGCCTACCTGGGCCCCGCAGAACCGTCTCCATTCATCTTGGCTTATCCCTTTGGTTTCGTGAAAAGCAACCCAATAAAACATCGAATTGGTATCATCGACGGGGACCAACATTTGCGCGAGCTTATATTGGTCGTTTGGCGGAATAACCACGGTAAACGGCGCTATAAAAAGGGTTGTGCGAACATAATCATTCTTATCCGCATTCAATATAGGCGTCCGGATCGCCGCGTAGCGAAAACCATAGTCCGTTCTTTCAAACCGAATCCGAGGGGCCTTGTCATTTGAGGGGCGCGGCCACGCCGTAGCAGTAGCCTTGGCTCCATCCACTTCGGCTGCGGGCATGTCAGAAGAGTGCAATGTAGAGCTATGCGCCGAGTCAATTGATCCTTCAAGAACTTGGGCCCAATTACACGCCGCATGCATCTTTACCACGGCAATCTTATCGAGAGGCGCGCTCGCCCAAACCGGCGGCTCAAACTCTACCATGTCATCTATCGACCCCATCCAAATCCACACAAAACCGCCGGATTCCCTGGCCGGATAGGATTTGATTTTAGCCTGCTCTCTGAGGCCTTCTCCGCCATTGGGTTCACTCGGCATATCAACCGCGTTCCCATTCACATCAAATTTCCAACCGTGGTAAAGGCAACGTAACCCGCAATCCTCATTCCGCCCAAACGCAAGTGATGCTCCTCGGTGCCGACAAAATTCATCGATTACCCCAAGACGACCTTCCGTATCCCGAAAACACACGAGATCTTCACCCAAAAGGCGGAAGCGAACGGGTTTACCATCTGGCTCTAGGACTTCTTCAGAAAGGCAAGCAGGAAGCCAATGGCTTCGCATGATCTTGCCCATGGGGGTCGGTCCTTCCACACGTGTCAACAGATCGTTTTGTTCAGCGGTTATCATGATATAAAGCCCTAGAACGGATTATTTTTTCTCAACATAATTAGCTGAACCTCAATTATCAACTATATTGATGAGGCTTTCCAGCGCCAAAAGTTTGGGGTGTGTGAACGACGGAGGATCTATGACTACCGAAACTCTTCACTTGGGGGTTGTGGGTTTAGGCCGGGGTTTTAGCGTGATGATCCCGACCTTTGCCCTTCATCCAAAGGTCACCCTGGCCGCCGCTTGTGACCCCCGTCAGGAAGCTTTGGAGCGTTTTAGCCAAGATTTTGGGGGAACCTCGTATTCAAATTTTAGCGAAATGTGCGCCGATGACCGACTCGATGCCATTTATGTCTGCTCACCCCATCAATTCCATGAAGAACATGTCGTTGCCGCCGCAAAAGCCGGAAAACACATCCTCGTGGAAAAACCAATGGCATTGAATATCGACTCTTGTAGCCGAATGATTGAGGCGGCTCACGCTGCGGGTGTCCATTTAATCGTAGGGCACAGCCACAGCTTTGATGCCCCGATCCTAGAAGCCCGCCGCATCATTGAGTCAGGAAGTCTCGGCGCGCCAAAAATGATTTCAGCTCTTAATTGTACGGATTTTATATATCGACCGCGCCGTCCCGAGGAACTTGATACCTCAAAGGGAGGCGGGGTGATTTTCAGCCAAGGGGCTCATCAGATCGATATCACACGGCTCATCGCGGGGGGGATGGCAACCAGCGTCTATGCCTGTACCGGAAATTGGGATGAAACCCGACCCACAGAAGGGGCTTACAGCGCGCTTGTTCGTTTCGAAGACGACTTATTCGCCAATCTCACCTACAACGGATACGGAGGTTTTGACTCTGATCTTTTTACAAACTGGATCGGCGAGATGGGGCGCAAAAAAGACCCCGATAACTATGGCACAGCCCGAAAAACACTTGCGAGCCTCTCAGGCCCCAAGGCAGAAGAAAAACTGAAGGCCGCGAGGGCTTACGGGGGACCTGAAGGGGCCGGACTTCCTGAAAGCCGTTTTATGGAGAAAAAAACGCATGAGCATTTTGGGATGTTTTTAATCTCTTGCGAAAACGGAGATGTACGCCCCCTACCCGATAGAGTCGAAATTTATGCTGGGGAACGCGAAACCATCAAACTCCCCCCGCCAAAATTTCCAAGGGCCGAAGTCATCGAAGAACTGCATGGCGCTATTTTTGAAGACAGAGCCCCGCTACATACGGGCGAATGGGGACGCGCGACGCTTGAGGTTTGCCTCGCAATAATTGAGTCAGCCCGAACGAAAGAGGAAGTCACTTTATCTCATCAGGTGGCTCTCTCTTTGGACAGGCCCGAAAAGAGTTAAACTCCCTTTTGGGGCCACGAATCCTTATCCTCAGACCCAAACTTGCAATCGGTTCACACACTATGACACAGAGACTGATACGATTTTTTGTTTTGATCTTTATTTGCCTAGCGGGTCCGATGGCGTCAGCTGGCGCGCAGAATAAGGCACACGAATTCGAGTTTATATCAATTGATGGAAAGCGATTGAGTCTTGCTGCATTCAGAGGAAAGGCAATTTTAATCGTTAATACCGCCTCAATGTGCGGATTCACGGGACAATATTCCGGTCTTCAAAAATTGTGGGACAAATACAAAGAGAGGGGTTTAGTCGTTCTGGGTGTGCCTTCGAATGATTTTGGCAATCAAGAACCCGGCACCACCCAAGAAATAAAAGAGTTCTGCGAAATCAATTACGGCATTAATTTCCCAATGACTGAGAAAGTCAATGTTAGGAAGGAACCACGTCATCCTTTCTATCAGTGGACGGCTTCACTCTCACGTACATTTGAGGAACCACGATGGAATTTTCACAAGTACCTTATTGATAAGGACGGAACCTTAGTGGGCTCTTTTGGTTCGCGCGTTAGTCCGATGTCAAGGAAACTTACGTCTGCAATTGAAACCCAACTGAACCAACGAACACATTGATGGCAAAAGAGCGCAGTTAAAAAAACCAGATTTTTGGGTTTTGGTATCGAGAAGGAGCCGATAATAAAAACCTGAAATAAACTAAATCATCACTGGTCCCTCAGTCTATGAGGGAAATGGGACCGACCCGATCGCTGCGAATGGCCCATTAGATTACTTAGATGGAATTTATAAAAGCGCTTCTACGCCGACAATACCGCGATCGGTTGGGGCGGGCCGTGAGTGCCCACCCCAAGATTACAACAAAGATCAAATGCCTATATCTAATCAACCACAGGTATTTATCTTACGAATTTTAAGTGGGCTCTTAGCCATCAAAATATCGCGCATTTTTGCATCGTATTCCGCTTGCGTTTTCAGCCCCTTAAGCAAGCCCCAATCGGGTCCGCCCGTGATTTCATATTCTGGTTTTTTTGTGCACCTAAAGGGCCAAGGCGGACCGGCATACTGCCCCGCTGATGTGACCGATGTATTCACGGCGAGCATTTCCTCTACCTTTTTCGCGACCCATTGACCATTAGGGCCTGTACCCCCCAGCGCCCGTTCTACAGCCTTAGACATCATTTTTGAATGTTCTTCAACAACCGCTAACGCTACTTTCGTTGTGCCTTGGCTAGCTGCCGACCATGCGAAGGCCGATGCACTTAAACCTCCTCCCGATATGGCAGATACCAATGCGAACCCGACATACTCAACGACCGGTTTCGCACAAGCCCAGTTATTGGTTCTCTGTTTTTCATCGTATAACTTAGCTCTGATTGTGAACCAAACAGCGCCAGTATCTCTCTCAAAGGTTTCGCCGGGCTTTACGTTATTTTGGTAGTAAAGGCAGCCAACCTGATCCAGAGAAATTGTCAGCGGAACGGAGGACCTATTATGTATCCGGAAGCCAGGTGACATTCCTGCGGTCTCTTTTTCAGATTTAATTTCAGCATTTGACATGACCCGGTAGCGGGTCGCTGACCGCTGATATATTCCAAACGCCCAGTAAGACGTTCCAGATGACTTGTAGGCATCGACCGAAAAGCTTTTACCCTGAAAACTTCCCCTCGGTGAGACATCAATCTTTGTGACTAAGCAGGCCCCCCTGGGGTCATCTCTCTTCCACCATCGCCAAATATGTTTGTGGTGTTTCTCATAGTGACCCGCGGATTTCGCAGCAGATGTTGGCTCTACCTTGCCCCCACTATACCGTGCAGCAGGGATATCGAGCGTATCGTGCCGACACCCGCTGTAGAGTATATTTACCCTTACGGGAACCGGCATGAAATTCCAAACTCGAACCTGTTTGTAATCAGCATAAGCGTGATTTGAAAATCCCGTCATGAAGGAACCCACGCAAAGCATGACAAATGCCAGGATTGGTAAATTTATTAATAACCTTTTTATTTTCATCCAGTATCTCTCTTTTTTTATTATTCGGGCTTTTTTATTTTCGATGGGAAACATCCTAAGCCCTTAAATCAGTTCTTTTCTGAAGGATTATTTAAAAAGAATTTTTGAACTGTAAGGATGCATTTTTACCTCTCTTGTCCAAAAGAGGATGTTTCGGTGTTCTTTGCGGTGTTTGACCCCCTTGTCATTACCGCCTACAGGAAAACGGCCACAGGACCATGGCCACTAAGTATCGTACCGATCTAACATACAACATCGACTGCCTATAGCAGTACGTAAAGCGTAACACAAAGAAGTGTTTCGCCAACGCTTCAGCGCATTTTATTTTCTCCATTCGAGCCGATGCTGCGCATCGGCTGCCCTGCCCCGTAGATCAGGCTACGCCAGACCCATTCTAGTGGACCGAGCCGATAGAAGGCCAGCCAGACATAGCTGAATGCGATCTGGAGAACCCAGATCGCAACGCATAAAAGGGCCAACTGGTATCGTTCAAGCGTGCCGTAGAGGCCAAAACCGATAAACAGGATCAGTGACACTATGGTCTGGGCGATATAGTTAGTCAGGGCCATGCGTCCAACCCGGGCCAGGGCCCGGGCTAACGGTACAAACAGAGCAAGTCGCGCTAGCAGCAAAATCATGCCGATATGACCCAAAATGCCAGGCAGACGGCCAAGATCGTGGTTCAGGTCGCCGATATCCCGCAGGAGCTGTGCATCAAAACCGTCAGTCAGCGCCGTATAAACGCCTTCACCACGCAGTAATACAGCAGAACCGTAACCGGCGAGAATTAGGAGAAGATAGACTGCACTCGAGCACGTTCCTGTGAGCACTCCCAGTTTAAACAAAGCCATCCCAATCAGCATCATGCCGCCGATGTCGAAGACATGATTGCGGTACATCCAAGTCGATTGCTGATCCGCCGTGATCACCAGCCTATCAACAAAAACTGCCCAGTAACCGGCCCGCACGGTTTCTATGTCCTTATCCATGGACTCACGGGCCTCCTTAAGCATTTTTTCGGTGTCACTTAGCTCTTCGGCAGGCCTAACATCCGCTGAATTGGCACTCTTGGCCGTTTCAGTCGACATCTCGTATGGCGGCAGCCCCTCACCCGTGCCAAGAGTGACCTCGCCCAGGAGTAAAAGGGCCAGGCCGGCTGCGATCAGCCAGCGGGCCCGCAGCCGACGAAGCGGAAACAGAAACAATCCGAGCAGCCCATAGGCATAGAGCACGTCGTAAGGCCACAACAGTAAATAGGCGTGGATGATACCAAACCCCATTAAGAGAAGATTCCGGCGGTAAAATCGTTCGACGGCGGTCACCCCGCCCGAACTCAGCCTGACCTCATCTAGAAAAATCAGCGCACTGGCCCCAAACAGCATCGAAAACAGACCACGCATAGTGCCTTCGACAAAAATCTCACTGCTGGCCCAAATCCAGAGGTTCAATTTATCGGCCGTTCCGAAGAGCGTTGGATAGGCATAGGCTCCCTGTGGGAGCCCGAAGACAACGATGTTAACCCAAAATATTCCAAGCAGCGCAAAACCCCGCAGTAGGTCAATCTGCTCGATCCGTAACGGCGCATTAGGGACTGGTGTAGCCATGTTTGAGTCCTGAAAAGAAGCACGGAAATCATGCCTGAGATGCGAACAAAGCAGGCAATATCAATAAAGATAGAGATAATTTTCTATCATTTATTTTTGATACATGGGGATTAGACCGTTAGGTTAAAAGTATACAGAGGGTTAAAAAAATGTCCGCTCTTAACCGCGTAAAGTTTTTTTCTATCATCTTCTTATTTCTTGGGGCGCATTATCCTGTGTTATCGTCTGATCTCGCCGAGACTCCCGGTCCAAGACTTCATGACAACGATCATGGGTCCTCACGATTTCACTCCCATCAGCATGATGAAGTTAATATGCCGGGTCTTCGGGGCAAGGACACCACAGCCCAGGAGGTAACTGATCTGAGGCGGATCTTTGTTTTACATAAGGGTATAGACCGCAAGGTTATAAACCTTGCTGACGGCATCAAAACCACGACACAGGCTAAAGATCCGCAATTACGAGAATCAGTTCTGTCGCATGTAGCAATGATGGTGACGCGGTTGGCAGAGGGTAAGAACCCCGAAATACTCATTCAGTCACCAACCCTCGATCAGCTGTTTAAATTTCATAAGGAGATCAGAACGGAGCTAATGCCAATAGATTGGGGGATCACGGTTATACAGACTTCGTCTAATCCAAAGGTAGTAGAACTTCTGCAGAAACACGCAGCCGAAGTGAGCGAAATGGCAAGAAGAGGAATGGCTGCGGTCCATGAACGGATGGAAAAAAGCCGTTAACGAGGGATCGCACAATGCGGTCTTTTTATAGCCAGGCTAGAATTTAAACTACTCTCAAAAATCAGAGTGCTGGAAAACCAGGGAGTATTTTTGCCTTATAGGTTTACTCCTGTACGCATAGTTACCTGTTCCTTAGAAACTTGTGAGTGATTGTTAATGAAGAAACTGCTCGTATTTCTTAAATTTATCTCGTCCGATCCAAAGGCATCTTTTCATTATAGTTTTTGGAATAAACTTGGTGCCGCTATCTTTGCTTTTTGTATTTTGAGCATGAGCTCGAGTGCCCTGGTTTGGGCCAGCTGTGATGTCGGAGAACTAACACTGGATTCAAGGACGACCCGTCTGACCTACCCCGATGGGAAGGGTCCATTCCCGCTAGTTGTATTAACTCACGGGGGTAAGGTTGGAAGGATAAACAAAGGTTTCAAAAACTGGATAAACTGGTACAAAAAATTGGGGATCGCCAGTTTATACGTTGATTCCTTTACTTGGCGATCTTGCAGACCCTTTAATTGGGAAGAGGGTGAAGAAACAAGAAAAAAAGACTTTAAGACACTTCTGGGAATCATTCCGACAATTAAACATGTTGACCAAAGAAATATATTTTTCCAGGGGCATTCTGCTGGGACATCAATCTCCATCAGGGCTGGGACGCTGCAACGGGATTTGGAAACCCAAATAAAAGTCTCCGGTGTCATTAATTTTTATCCGGCAAGTTATACCTGCCAAGTAAGTGATCTGAGTGAGCCGAAATGGACTTCAGAGCAAATAACTATCATAGGAGAGCTTGATGAACCGGCTAATGCATGTTGGGAACAGCAAGGAACTCCATTCGTTAAAATAGAAGGTGCATATCACGCGTTTGATATGGGATTGAGGGGGAGCTATCAGAAAACGTGCCGTAGTTACCGCAGCAGGGAATTCGGTGAGATGGAAATGTGTTTCCAATTGAATGACAGAGCTCGTGATCAAGCCCGAGATAAAATACGTAAATTCTTAAATAGAGTTTTAATTAAATAGCTCTCGACTTGTCTGTTTGTGCACCCGTAAATACTACCTTGTTAGAAAATCGACTTTCATAACTGCCTCCTGATTTTTTGGAGTCAGGATTTAACCAATGCGTTTACATATGTTCTAAGACCGAACTGTGCAGACCGGAATTCAGACCACCCATCATCAAGTTGTCTAACGAGTATTTGAATTTGGGCCATTGATTTCCGGAAGTGATGGGCTCTCAGAGCTATCACGATCCATGATTTTTGATAGTGATAAAGCAGTGTCTTAGGAACACCCGGTAAGAAGTAATAACCCCCCGTTCGAGATACAGGTGGTGGTTAGGTTGGTCTAGCATACGACCTATCCTTTCAGCGGTGAGACTAACTGCTTGAAATCAGGACAAAAATCATTGGAGTTTTAGGTCAGGTGGTGCCCAGGGGCTGAATCGAACAGCCGACACCAGCATTTTCAGTGCTGTGCTCTACCAACTGAGCTACCTGGGCATCAAATAGTGTTCAAAATTTTATATGAGAAATCTGAGGTTCTGTCCACAGTACTGAAATGCAAAGACAAGTCCTGGAAAATAACCCTTTGCAGCAAAGGCACGGGTCTGCTGCGTTCGCAAATAGTAGTCTGTGCTTTACCTAATTTTGATCGTTCTCCTCAATAAATCTCTCTAATTCATCAGCGTCAGACTCATCGAGCTGGACCACCGGAACAGCATAAACACCTCCCAACCATCTGGATAAGTCCAAATCAGCACATCTTTTAGAACAGAAAGGTCTGAATTCGTGAACCTCAAGCGCGTTACAAATTGGGCATAGCCTCCCAGAAAGGGGCTTTTCAGAATTCATCTTTGTTTTCCAAAAGTTTATTTTCAGACAGAGAAACCTGATATCGGTTTCCCGTCAAATCGGGATCCGAGCGCCACTCAATGATCCGCCCAATGCCAATCGCTGCAGCAAGAGCGGCACCAGTGCCGTATGATTTATCGAGACTATCCGAGATTTTGGGTGATACAACGATTAAAATTGAGCCCATGGGAGCGGCTGCAGAGGTTTGACGCAACTCAGTTAACAAACTAAAGACCGCCGCATCCGTAGTTTTTTGAAGGCCTAAACCATCACAGCTATAGCAAGCCTCGACCAGATACTCAGAAATCTCTGGCCTGGAACGGCGGCGGACAATCTCCACCAATCCACCATTGGTTTTTCCAAGACATCTTGCAAAACCACTCTCTTTTGCCAGATGTCTCCCAATGGTCTCTAAAATCTCAGCCCAGGCTTTTTCGTCTTCTAGACTGATAAAATCAATGAGAATCATCCCACCAATGTTTCGAAGACGTATCTGACGACAAATTTCTTCGGCTGCCTCCAAATTGACGGTATACGCGTTATCTCTCGGCGTGCTGCCCCTAAGGTATCCCCCAGAATTTACATCTATGACCGTTAGAGCCTCAGTTCTATCGATGACTAGCGCCCCGCCAGATGGAAGGCCAACAAACCGGTCAGTCACAGAATCAAATACATCGTTGCACCCCTTCGTATCAAAAAGAGATATGTGTCCACGATATAAACTCATCCTCTGGAGCAACTCTGGAGCAAACGCTTTGCACCACTCATTAGCCTCTGAAAATGCTTGTAACCCGTTGATAATAATTGCAGACAACTCAGGTAAAGGTTGATCCCTCAGGACCTTTGGAACTGGATTGAGATCTTTATGGATCAGAGCTGGGGCTTTTCTTTCCGCAGCCAACATTGAGATATTTTCCCAATTTTTCTTCAGCAAATTCAATTCATTAGAGAGGATTTCTTGGCTTATGTGTTCCGCTGCAGTCCGAGCAATCAATCCCTCCTCACCGGAGACCAAGCCAGCGAGAATTTCTACTAACCTTTCCTTTTCCGTTTCATTGTTAATTTTTTTTGATATCGATACTCCCGGTCTGAAGGGAGAATACACCAGGAAACGTCCGGCAATGGATAAATCCTGGGAGACCTGGGGCCCCTTACTGCGGTAACCATCTCGTGAAACCTGAACTAATAACGACTGTCCTTCTACCGGGAACGGTTTTGCTTTAACAGCAAGAAAACCGGCCTTAGCCTCTCCGATATCAATAAATGCTGCCCCCAAGGCCTTGCTGTAGGCTTCCACCTTTCCGACGTAAATATTTCCGACCAGGCTCTCTCTATCCAAATTCTCAATGATCAGTTCCGTCGGAGATCCATTCTTTGATAAAACAATTCGAGTCTCATTTCCTACGGCTTCAATCAATAATTCATAAGCCACGATAAGCACGCCTCGGTTTTCTTACAGTTCTACCAGTCATACCCTACGCCTCGGAGCAGTGCGGCCGTTTCAAATAAGGGCAAACCAACAACATTGGAGTAAGACCCACCGATCCATTTAACGAACGTGCAGGCTTTTCCCTGAATAGCATATCCACCTGCTTTCCCATTCCATTCATCCCCATCCAAATAGCGATCAATTTCTAAGTTTGAAAGAGACTTGAATTTAACGGCTGTTGTTACTGTTTTTATTGATATTTTACGATCTGGTTGTATCAAGCATATGCCGCCGATAACGCGATGGCGTCGACCGGAAAGTAGTCTCAAAAATGTCCCTGCCTGCCCCCTGTCTTCCGGTTTTCCTAGAACTCGTCGACCACAAGCGACGACTGTGTCTGCCCCGAGAACCCATTTGCCAGGAAATTTGGTTGAAACGGCATAGGCCTTGTCACGCGCTAGCCGAGAGGCCAATTTAACTGGCAGTTCTCGAACCTTTGGTGTCTCATCAATCTCAGCCGGAACTATTTGATCGGGGAGCAAGCCTATTTGAGCTAAAAGGTCTCTTCGCCGCGGAGATGATGATGCCAGAATAAATTGCGCTGGGTTTTTTGTTGCCGACATTTCAATCTTTTCCCTATGACCGTCCTCAACAAGAGGAAAAATATGTGAGCCTTATTTTATAAGCTAACCGATGGCTTTCTTTTTCCTTTTTAGCAAATTTTTCAAGGGCACATGGAGACGCAATCCACGAGAATTCTCAAACTTCCAGTAAGCCCCCCCCCAAATAAAGGCGACCCTCAGGCTAAATTGAGCTCCCCTGAATGAGAGAGCCGAGTAATCTCAAAAATTTAGAGCCCTCTTGCTTTGGCGTTAGCCGAATTCGAATTCGATCGCACTGCCAACGAGAGCCTGTGCGCCTCAAGTCCTTCCACAGCGGCCAAAACCTGGCCATCCGCGGCAATACCCTCCAAAGACCCGGGATCACATCCGATAATTGAGCTCCGTTTGAGGAAATCAAAAACTCCTAACCCGGAGGAGAATCGAGCACTTCGAGACGTTGGCAACACATGACTTGGGCCAGCCATATAATCCCCGACCGCCTCAGGGGTATATCTACCCAAGAATATTGCGCCCGCATTTGTTATTTTTTCCATGAGACTATTTGGGTCATCGACGGCCAACTCAACATGCTCCGCCGCCAGAAGGTTTATCAATGCCGGTGCGTCTTGCAAGCTCTCGAGTTCAATAATTGCGCCGAATTTATCCCAGCTCTCTGAGGCAATATCTTTCCGCGGGAGGTTCTGTAGGATCTTTGAGGCTTCCACCTCAACTGCATTAGCAAAGCCGTTGTCATCACAAATCAGAATTGATTGAGCCTGAGTGTCATGCTCTGCCTGCGAGAGGAGGTCGGCTGCTATCCATCCTGGGTTATTATCGGCATCGGCCACCACCAGAATTTCCGAGGGACCCGCTATCATATCGATACCAACCTGACCAAAAACTTGTCGTTTCGACTCGGCAACATAGGCATTCCCAGGACCCACAATTTTGTCTACTGGCCGAATGCTTTCAGTCCCATAGGCGAGCGCGGCCACAGCCTGCGCGCCCCCAATCGTATAAATTTCTTCTATTCCAGAAATCTGCGCGGCAGCCAGAACAGCCGGACTGAGAACACCGTCAGGTGCAGGCACTACCATCACGAGCCGCTTTACGCCGGCGACTCGAGCAGGAACCGCATTCATCAATACTGAACTGGGATAAGAGGCGGTGCCGCCCGGAACATAAAGCCCGACCGAGGAGAGAGCAGTCCAGCGGGACCCTAATCTTACTCCTGCCTCATCAACATAATCAAAGTTTTGAGGCATTTGGTGCCGATGGTAAGCATCGATCCGATCGGCTGCTTTGGTCAAAGCTCGAATAACTTCTGGATCACACTCAGCAACCGCAGCCCTAACGCTTTCGACTGAAACCAATAAGGCTTGTGCCGAAAGAGCATCATATCTGTCAAATTTTTGAGTATACGCCAACAAGGCCTCATCACCACGAGATCTAACCTCACTAATTATTTTGGCGACCGTTTGAGAAAGATCGGCTTGGACAAAACTCCGGCTCCCCATCAGATCAGAGAGACTTTGATTAAAATTAGGATCTTTGGAATTAAGTCTGAGAGCCATTAATGACCTCCGAAAACCGATCGATCCAACTGCCCATTAGTTTTGGACGCGTTTTAAACGCTGCCCTATTAACCACCAAACGGGAGCTAACATCGGCAATGTGTTCAATTTCCACAAGACCATTCTCTTTTAAGGTTTTACCGGTATCGACCAGGTCGACAATTCGTCGAGCGAGACCCAATGCGGGCGCCAACTCCATAGAGCCGTTTAATTTTATACATTCGGCCTGTACCCCGCGAGCCGCAAAATGCCTCTTGGTTAGTTCGGGATATTTGGTAGCCACAGCCACATGGCTCCAGCGAGTGGGGTCATCTGTTTCTAGAATCGGACCAGGTTCAGCTACCATTAATCGACATTTTCCAATCTTTAGATCAAGGGGCGCGTAATTTTCCGGATAGTCGAATTCCATAAGTACATCGCTTCCAGCGACACCAAGTTGCGCTGCCCCAAAGGCGACGAAGGTAGCAACGTCAAAACTTCTAACCCGCACGATACTGAGCCCCTCGACGTTGGTCGCGAATTGAAGTTTACGACTACTTTCGTCATTAAACTCGTCTTCTGGCTGAATACCTGCTTCCGCAAGCAGTGGCAAAACCTCTCTGAGGATTCTTCCTTTAGGAAGAGCGATTACGACTTCCCTATTCTCAATCACAATAATTTACCTCTCACCAACCGGTAAACTGTCGACACCATGCGATGGCCTCGCGTCTGTAGGCCATGGCTCATTGATATCTTGCAAATGACAGAATAGATCCGATACCTCTAGCCGGACAGAAATACCAGCAGAAAAGACAAGATCAATCTGACATTTATCACTCAAGGAAACCGATAAAAGTGAAACGATTTGATTTTTTATCTTTCTATTTAGTCCTTTCTGACGAACTGATCGGACATTCTCAAAACACACACCACAGAGAACACGCCCGAAATTTGGGAAAGACTGGGGAATATTATCTAGGTCCCCGGCGCTTTCCCAAAGAAATCTATTAGCAACGAGAACAAATCTATTCTCTCCGGAAAGATAACTCATGTCCGACACCGAGATAACTGAGTCCTGAAGAAGAGACGACATCACTGTAATATCTTCACTATCTCGGACTGAAAGGCGCAACCTCTGTTCCGACCTCAAAATTTGACCCTTTCAATGTCCGCCCCACAGTCCGCCAATTTCTCCTCGATCCTCTCATAGCCACGATCAATATGGTAAACACGATTTACCAGAGTTTCACCTTCAGCGATCAACCCGGCCAACACCAGAGAGGCAGATGCCCTGAGATCTGTTGCCATCACCGGAGCCCCATTCAATTTATCTACACCCCTCACCAATGATGAGGCACCATGGACTGTTACATTGGCCCCCATGCGCGCCAATTCAGGAATATGCATAAAACGATTCTCGAAAATTGACTCTGTTATCAGAGCTGCTCCGTTCGCCGTGCTCATCATCGCCGTCATTTGTGCCTGCAGATCCGTTGGGAAACCGGGAAACGGCTCTGTGATAACATCAACCCCTTCTAATCTGCCCTCAGCTCTCACATGAAACCCATCTCCAGTCTCAATGATGCTGACCCCTGCCGCCTGCATCTTGTCGATTACCCCTTCGACTAAATTTACCTGACCGCCTCGTAAAAACACATTTCCTTGGGTCATAGCTGCCGCCATTGCGTAGGTTCCCATCTCTATGCGGTCGGGAATAACCCTATGGGAGCCTCCTTTCAAAAGGCTCCTGCCGGTAACAAAAAGTTTATCACTTCCGACCCCTCGGATTTGGGCACCCATAGTTACCAAACACCGTGCCAAATCGGAAATCTCAGGCTCTCGGGCAACATTACAAATTTCTGTTTCACCATCCGCCAGAACCGCTGCCATTAAAATATTCTCTGTCGCCCCAACTGAGGGACTCGGAAGGACAACTCGTGCACCTTTTAAACCCCGAGGAGCTCGGGCCTCCACGTAACCCGACTCCAGAATCAGCTCAGCTCCCAAGGATTCCAATCCCGCAAGGTGTAAATCGATTGGCCGACTGCCTATAGCACACCCTCCTGGCAAAGAGACTCGAGCAATCCTCTCTCTGGCTACAAGAGGCCCCAAGACTAAGATCGAGGCCCTCATCGTCCGCACAAGATCATAAGGTGCTGTTGTATCAACCACCGTTTTGGCTTTCAGGACGATCTTACGAGGTGGTAATTTACTCGTTTGAAAACCTATTTTGCCACCGACCTCAACACCATGATGACTTAACAGGCAACCCATTGTTTCAATGTCGGCCAATGCCGGCACATTTTCAAGGATCAGTTCCTCGTCTGTAAGAAGGGAGGCCGCCATCAGAGGCAGAGCGGCATTTTTCGCTCCGCTAATCTCAATAGTTCCAATCAGGGGGTGTCCCCCCTTTATTCTTATTGCGTCCATTTAAGCATTTTTGAAATTTGGGGCTAATCGTTATTTACAAGGACCGACTTTTCCAGAACCTGTCAAAAGTCTGGTTTATTTAGCCTTATTTCTACCCTCTGCCTGAGCCTTTCTTTTTAAGAGGTTTTTTCGAAGTGCTTGTCCTCGTCTGTGATCTTTTTGTTTGTCACCAGTGCCAATTTGATGCGTTTTCTTGGGGACCTTTTTAACCATATTCTTTATTTGAGCCAACTTTATGTTAATTGCGACTAAGAACTAACCTACCATATTGCAACTAAGGTTTTGAAGTGGCATTGTGCGTCAACCAACGAATAGCCGCCGTAGCTCAGGGGTAGAGCGCACCCTTGGTAAGGGTGAGGTCCACAGTTCAAATCTGTGCGGCGGCACCATTGAAACCCCCGGTTTTCCGGGGTTTTTTAATGATTTTGGCTAGAGCCGATTTTTGCCAAAAGTGGGCAAAATGGAACGAAATATGCACATTTGTGACAAAAATCCCTGACAAAATCCCTGACACTTTTTATTTCTGTTCTGGGGTTGTTCTAATGCTTCACACCGATGCCTTGTCTTTCGGCAGCGATAGAGCGGATTTGTTTGTGACCTTTTGAGCCACATGTCTCACACTTAAAAACCGTCTGGGTGTAGTCGACATCCGGCAGGCCCTCATCCAACATGACCTAACGCCTATATTTGAAGATTCCTCTGGACGTGGGTGATACCTCGATTGCCCCACTCCACGCAGACCCGTGCCCCAAATGGGCGCTGACGACCTGTCCCCCATCCCACCAAATACCAAGGTCTAAATCGCGTGCCTTGAGTACATTGCTTTCAATAAACAGTGGAACTCTAGGGACAGCCTTCCCAATTCTGCCGAAGCCTACCAGAATGACGATGGTACCTACACTCGAAGACTTGCGTCTGAGGGCGGGCACTTTAAAATGTCTGCAACGTCGGTCGACAGGAATAAGTATAAAGCACAGAAATGAGAGTATTCATGCTAAGTTTCAATACTTGGCTTCTAAGCCCCCAACTTTTTATCTTTTTTGCTATCTTGGCTATGGGTATGTCCCTCCCCATCACAGCTACCGGCGAGGGCCATGGGGGAGAATGGGATAGCTAAAATTGAAAATATTATCAAAAGTTTTTTCATCTCTAACTCCTTTTACTTGTGTACTCAAATCGTAACCGATTAGATCAATCCCGAACGTCTCACAAAGAAGCTTTTTATTAAAGCAAGCTATTATTCTATCATTAACTTTATCGATACTAACCGAAGGCCCTGAAACAACCTCTTTCCTTGACTAATGAAACTGAAAAATTTTCCCTTCAGTCCAGAATTTTATTTCAAAAAGGTCAAGAATAATTTGAAGACACACACGCCCCTCGGTCGTCTTTGAATAAAAGAGGAGCTAAAACAAAAAAATGAAAAAATCACTAGCCCACTCAGTATGCCCCCACGATTGCGCGAGCGCATGCGCGCTGGATGTTGAAATTCTTGGTGAAAACGAAATCGGCCGCCTTTCAGGATCTGAGATAAATCCATACACGGCGGGAGTCATTTGCGCTAAAGTAGCCCGCTATGCAGAACGCATTCACCATCCAGACCGCCTAACCCGGCCCCTCAGACGTAAAACCAATAAATCGGCGACCGCAACGACCTCCGATTTCGAAGAAATTTCATGGGATGATGCCCTTGATATAACGGCAGATTCTTTTGAAAGAGCTACAAAGAGATTAGGCCCTGAAACCATCTGGCTCTACAACTATGCTGGCACTATGGGTCTTGTCCAACGTGACGGGATCCAGCGTCTTCGCTCTACAATGGGCTACTCCCAACAAAAAAACACAATCTGCTCTTGGGTCATGAGTACGGCATCCTCAGCTGGTCTCGGTAACAGACTTTCTATGGACCCATTGGAGTTTTCAGAGTCCGACTTAATAATCGTTTGGGGCGCTAATCCGGTTTATACCCAAATCAATTTAATGAGCCATATAAGCAAAGCGCGAAAGGTCCGGGGGGCAAAGTTGGTCGGTTATTGACCCCTATCGTTCTGCAACAGCGAGAATTGCTGATACCCATATCTCTCCAAAGCCCGGAACCGATGCTGCTCTCGCTTGTTCGCTGATGCATGTTCTTTTTAGAGACGAATATGCAGATCGGAAATATTTGGACAAATACTCGGATGACCCGAGAGGGCTTGAGGAGCACCTTAAATATCGGTCACCAAAGTGGGCCGCTAAAATAACGGGCGTACCTGAGGAAGACATCGAGAGTCTCGCGAAACTTTATGGAACAACTCAGAGAGCCATCATTCGGATGGGGTACGGGTTTTCTCGTTCCCGAAACGGAGCTGCCACCCTCCACGCCGTGAGTTCTCTTCCTGTTGTAAAAGGTGCCTGGAAATATAAGGGAGGAGGCCTTTATTCTGGAACGGGAGGCCAGTTTAAAATCGACAATTCCCTGATTATCGGCCCTACTTCAAATGCAAGAGTTCTTGATATGTCTCAAATCGGGCCAATCCTTGATAATGACTCACGCTATCTAAAGGGCGGCGTCCCCGTGACAGGGCTTTTTATCCAGAGCAGTAATCCTGCAGTTGTCGCCCCTGACTCTAAACGCGTTCGCCGAGGCTTTTTACGCGAAGACCTCTTCGTTGCTGTTCATGAACAATTCATGACCGAAACCGCTCAGATGGCAGATATAATTATGCCAGCAACCACGTTCTTGGAACATAACGATATCTACACATCCTACGGTCACACCTACTTGCAACTGGGCCCAAAAGTCATCGATCCAATTGGAGAGAGTCGAAGCAATCATGAAGTGATTTGCGGGCTGGCCAAACGCCTCGGCGCCCAACATCAAGGCTTTGATCTAACAGATTGGGAACTTCTGGATCTAACTCTCCAGAAATCGGGTTATCCTTCTGCCATGGCACTAAAGGAAAGCCGTTTGCATAATACTGGGTGTGACTTTGAAGAGTCACATTTTTTAAACGGTTTTCCTCAAGCGGACGGGAAATTTCATTTCCGGGCGAAATGGAAGAGATGTGACGGATCCGACACCCCACTTTCCGATTTTCCTGACTTCGTTGACATTATCGACAACCCAACCCAGGAGAAACCATTCCGCTTAATAACCGGACCATCTAGGAACTTCCTGAACTCCAGCTTCACCGAAACGAAAAGATCAATACATCGAGAAAACAGACCAACCGCGAAGATACACCCTTCCGACGGCCAAGCTCTCGGTATCAAAACCAATGATATTGTGAGGGTTGGCAATTCCCAAGGGGATATAGCGATCCACGCGGAATTAACAGAATTTATTCGAGAGGGAGTCATTATGATTGAGAGTGTATGGCCTAATGCGTCTTTTATAGAGGGCCTCGGGGTAAATACACTCACCAGTTCTGATGCGGCAGAACCCTCGGGTGGCGCTCCTTTCCATGATACGGCCGTTTGGGTCCGAACTAGACTTAACGAGAGTTAAGTTCTCACTATCATTTACCATCTCGATCTTTTTATTTCGGCCCATATTCAGACATCGTGCGACCAACCAAGTCACTCCATTCCTGCCATGGAGCGTTCAGGTAATTATAGCCAGTGACAACAAAATTCGGACCCGCATAGAATTTTTCGTATTGGGCATGGCGCCCCGCGAATTCAGACCCAAGCATATCCCAAGCCAGTTTAAATAACTTCATTCGGTCGATAGCACTCTGGCCCGGGACTGACCAATACTCATCAAAAATATGCCTCATGCGAGAGTCTTCAATGACCGAGACGTCCGCAGGCAACTGGAATGGTCCTCCTCCCATCAACTCCCTGACAGTATCGCAGATCTCGGCATACTGCGTCGTACACCAATGAAGAGCAGCGTACATGTAGCGCCTATTAATATTTACAAACCCCGGCACAATTTCCTCAATGTTATGAAGTTGTCCCTGAATCATTCCCTCTAATCCCGCCTCCCAGGCCGCAAGTTTTCCGAGTACGGCCTGAACTGGCTGAATGTGACCTGCCCCATTAGCTTCCACTACCTTGTGAGCTAAGCCCACAATAAACTTCAGTTTCTCTAAAAAGCGCACATTTGATTGGTGATTTCCCATTGAATGGGAAGGAGATTGAACATAAATCGCCCGGGACATTTCCGGCTCATCGTGGACAAAAACTTTTTCCCAGGGCACTCGCACTTGATCAAACAGAACCATTGCGTCTGTCTCGTCAAAGCGCCAGGAAAGAGGCGCGTCAAACTCACTTGAAGCAAATTTTTCTAGAGGTTTTCGGCTCCAAATTGAAAGCCCATCGGAATTAAGAGGTACCGCACAGGTTATCGACTCTTTGATTTGATCCGGAGCCAGGGGCAATAAATTACCAACCCACGTTTCATTGCTAAATATAGCGGACGTCCCCAACATTTTCATGCCTGAGAGGACGACACCACGATCATCCTCTTTAATTACCCTCAAAGTAGGAACTTTCATACCAGCTCTTTGATAGAGCTCAGGTTTACGGGCTCCCTGCGGCGGCAGGACCGTATAACACGCAAAGATATCATTCCGCCGCATATAGTGATAATAAGATTGGATGTTATCTCCGAAACCATGACGAATACCCTCGAACATGTCAGGTCTCATCGCCAGACCTGTTACGAAGCTCGCAACATGATCTGGAGATCTCCCTAATAAGCCGTGGGTCCATTCCGCTATTCTTCTATGCGTCTCATACCGTTTTTCAAGATCTTCAACTGTTTTCGGCATAAGGAACCAACTGCTAAAGCTATCGCCATCTTCATCGAACGACATAATTTTTCGATTTTCGGGTTCCCTTTTTCTGTCGTACAACATTGCGAAGGAGCGCGCAGCATTTCGAAAGGCGCGATGCTCAGTAACATCGTTTACTTCCTCAGAGCCAATGTAAACTCTCCTCCCATCCCTCAGAGATTCAAGGTGTTCTGATCCGGTCTTTAGCATTCCATTTTTCTCAAGTTTAGAATTAATTTTTCTTTTTGGGGTTCATGTAAAATACTTCTCGATTGCTTGCGTGATTACCTGGCGCGTAATGGGACGCAGATCAATATTTTGTAGTTCTTCCAGCGAAACCCATTTTACGTCAGAGACGTCATCATCTGCCACCGCTTCCCCCGATACCCAACTAGCGTAAAAGTCGACCAAAGTGTAGTGAAATTCAATATGATCCTCCCGGTCTTTACTGATCACATCTACGACATCCACGAGGCCCTCAAGTTTTATTACCAAGCCTGTTTCTTCGGATATTTCTCGAATGGCCGCCTCGGAAACTGTTTCACCCAATTCCTGTGCGCCTCCGGGGATACTCCACATTTTTCCGTGAGGATGACGGTCCCGTTCGGCAAGTAATATTTTATTGCCTCTAAAAATTACGACGCCTACCCCAACGAATGGTCTATCCGGATAAGCTCGAGGGTTTTTGTTTTTTTGGTCAAAGTAGGGCCTCACGACTCATTGTCAGGGTTTTTATTCCGTGGCCAAGCAAAAAATAGGAAGGCAAGAATTTGCAAGATTACCATGAAGGCGAAGGCACTCTGATGACCGGCTGGATCAAAATTTCCATTAGATGATGCGGGCCATTGATTGATGATTACGCCTATTCCCCATTGGGCAACAAATGCTCCAATAAAGGTGAGCATGTTTTGGGCGGTATTTACCCGCCCGGTAAGCGATTTTGGGAAATTTTGGGTCAGAACAGAGTAAACCAGAAGAGTTGAGGAGCCAAAAAATCCAAAAAGAAAACAAAGTAGCTTGTGATTGCTTGAAACATCAAAAACAAAAAACAACTGAACTGATATAGACCCAAGTATCCCTGCAGCGACCACAACTATCGGCTTTATACCAACCAACTGCAAACGCTCGGCAAGCGCACCGATTCCGAGAACGCCTAAAAACATACCGCCATTAAACAGGAGCATTGTAAAAGCCACATTTGATGCATCAAAGCCTGCCATATCCCTCAACCAGGGACCCATCCAGAGTGACTGGTAAGAGAGGAAAGCCGCATTATGTACAAAGGTAACAACGCTAACCCGCCAAAAAAAACCGTTCTTATAAACAAAGGCGAGTTCTCTAAATTGTTCATCCAAAGTCGGTCCTGGTCCAGAGAAAGTCTTTTTTCCTTCTGGGACAGCCAACCAGGTCCCAATAATTAAACATGTTGTAAAGACGGCAAGGATCGAGAAGATACTTCTCCAGCCCAGTGCCTCAAATACTAATTCCACTGGGACGGTTGCAGTTAATGCACCAAAACTTCCGAATGCGACCGTTATTCCATTGATTAAAGGAAGACGGTCCGAGGCAAACCAGGTTGCGTTGGCCTTTAATGCTGCCATTAGGCAACCAGAGACACCCAAGCCGATCAGTCCCCTACCTAGAGCTAAGAGAGCAAATTCATCGCTAACTGCAAAAATACCACTTCCGATAGCCGCAAAAATCAAAAGTATAGCCTGTGTTCGCCTCGGTCCGTATCTGTCTAACAAGATTCCCAGTGGTGTCTGAAAGGCAGCAAAGATGATGAAATAGAGACCAGTGAGCAAACCCAAGTCGGCAGCGCTCAAAGCCAACTCAGACGCCATTTGACCAGAAATGACAACGTTAACTGTTCGATAAAGGTACGAAATGTAATAGCCAATACCAAACGGGACGACTACTCGGGCGAAAATTATAAGAGGTCTCATTAGCGCTATATGATATGAATTCGGGAAAAAGCCCAAGCCCTCAAACCTATTTAATCAAAGAAAACGGACCTCTGAAATAATAGCGGTCGCTAAGAGATCATCATTATTTGTTTAGGCATCTGATCTTAACGGGTGATAAATAAATTATAAAACCGATAACAAGAACTATTAAACTCATTGACGCACCTGTTGCCAAAGTTCAACCTCTAGAAATGGAAACTCTCGTAAAAATTACCCGTCGCTTAGCTAATGGAGAGACGAATAGCCGCGACCTTGTTGAACAGTGTTTAGGAGCAATTTCCGACCAAAATGGCGAGGGCGCACGAACTTTCATTACCTACGACGCCGAAAAGGCAAGAGCCACAGCAGACGCAATGGATGTGCTCCGAAAAACAGGCTATGCACCATCGGCTTTCGCAGGCATACCGATCTCGGTCAAAGATTTGTTTGATATTCAAGGAGAAGTGACCACTGCGGGATCTATCTTGTTACAAAACTCATCTCCCGCGACTCATGATGCTATTTCTATTTCGCTGCTCAGAAACGCCGGTTTTATCTTTATCGGGCGCACAAATATGACAGAGTTTGCATATTCAGGACTTGGATTGAACTCTCACTATGGCACACCTAAGAACCCGTTCGATCGGAAGATTGGGAGAATTCCGGGAGGTTCATCCTCGGGAGCTGCAGTCTCTGTCTCAGACGGCATGGCAATGGCCGCCATAGGAACCGATACCGGTGGCTCCATCAGAATACCGGCAGCACTGTGTGGCCTTGTCGGGTTCAAGCCGACAGCAAGTAGAGTGTCAACTAAGGGGGTATATCCGCTATGCCAATCTCTTGACTCTGTTGGGCCAATTGCCCTTTCGGTCTCCTGCTGTGCCGCCATCGATAAAATTCTCAGCGCGTCTGAGAAACCAGTCTTCGGAAATCGACGCGTATCTGGTTTATCACTTGGGATCCCTCAAACATACGTGCTCGACAATCTTGAGAGCGAAATAGCGACAAGCTTTGAACGGGCTATTACAAAAATTGCAGAAGCAGGTGCTCATATTTCTGAAATCCCCCTGACCTGCTTAGCGGATATTCCGAAGATTAACTCAGGAGGCGGTATTTACGCAGAGGCATGGGCAGTTCACCAAGAACAGTTTGTTCAATCTCGTGCTCTGTACGACAGGCGGGTCGCCGATCGCTTAGAATTGGTAAGCAATATTCGTTCGAGCGACTATATCAAGGTATTGGACGCGCGACGAAGCCTCATTGATGAGGCTAATAATATTACCGCCAATCTAGATGCTCTGATCCTCCCCACAACGCCGTCCGTTGCGCCGACCATAAGCGAACTTGAAGAAAACGACAGCACCTACCTAGAGATGAATGCGCGCATGTTAAGAAATTGTTTTTGCTTTAATTTCTTGGACCGTTGCGCCCTGTCCATACCCTGTCATGAGCCTGGAAGTTCTCCGTCTGGATTAATGCTAGTCGGAGAGTCATATGGGGATAACAATCTTCTAGAGATTGGGATCGCTATCGAGAAAATTATTAAATTTAGGTAACGAGCAAGCTGATCTGACACCACGTCAGTCGCCGAGACACTAAAGGAATTCATCAAATGAGCGGTCTACTGGTTTGGCAGCCAATTTCTGAGCAGCTGTCTGCGAAGTTTGATTGGCCCTTCCAAAAATCGCGCTACACGGGAGGCCAGAAATGGGCGCTCCATTTAAAACTGTTTACTTTAAAAGGATAGTATCCAGGCACAAAAGCTGTGTGATCCATGAAAGAACCTAGCCGATTTAGGCTTTACCTGTGGACTCTTTGACCTTTTGACCCACCGCCGGAACTCCATCTATTTCTCCCCAACGCGGGGCTGAGTCCACGTGGATACCAAATTGATCAAGCATTCTCATGCAACTCTGATCTACTATGTCCTCGAGGGTCTTGGGACGATTATAAAATGCGGGGACCGGTGGAAAAATTACCGCGCCTATACGGGCAAGCCTGGTCAAATTTTCTAGATGCCCTATGTGAAGGGGTGTTTCACGGATTGCGACGACTAGTTTGCGTCCTTCCTTCATAACTACATCTGCGGCGCGACTAATTAAATCCCCAGTGTTCCCCATAGCTATATTAGACATGGTTTTAATCGAACACGGCGCGACAACCATACCCTCACTGTGGAAAGAGCCAGAGGAAATAGATGCTCCGATGTTGCTCGGCTGATGCACCTCATGTGCCAACGAGTAAATGTACTCGGGATCGACATCATGCTCCATCTTAAGAGTGAGCTTAGCGGATTGACTCATAACGAGGTGGATTTCCGTTTCTCCTTCACTGCGAAGCATCTCCATTAGACGCCAGCCGTAGATTGTACCAGTTGCGCCTGTGACCCCAATAATTAACCTTTTCATTCTTGATAACCTAACGTGTAGTTTTCCACTGACAAAAGCGTCCAAAATTTATTCGTTTGAGCACTAGACTTAACGTGTATCTCTATATCATGTACGGATACAATCTCCCAACCGATCAATTTTTTGATTTTTTGCGCGGATGGCTAAAATAACTTACAGGTATCTAAAGGGACTGCTTTTGTTGCTGCTCCCCTTTGCCATTGCTTCTCCAATTTTAGCAGAAAATCTCAAACCGACCCCGGCGCCGAGCCTGGAACTAATAGGAAAAACGAAACAATACCGAATCAGACATAAAGATACTTTGTTGGATGTTGCCAGATCTGAAGGACTCGGTTTCATTGAGTTAGTGGCCGCAAATCCCGGGATAGACCCGTGGCTACCAACGGTAGATAGTAAAATTATGATACCATCGTGGCATTTACTTCCTGACGGATCTCGTGATGGTTTGTTGCTGAACCTTGCCGATCAAAGATTATACTACTTCATCTCAGATGGATCGGTTGAGAGTTACGCCATAGGAACAGGCAGAGAAGGCTGGGAAACGCCACAAGGAAAAACAAAAATAATTAAAAAGGTAGAAAATCCAATTTGGTATGTTCCTAACTCAATCCAAAAGGAGGATCCGACTTTACCCAAGGCAGTACTTCCTGGACCTAAAAACCCTCTAGGCAAACATGCCTTTTATCTTAATTGGCCTGGTTATCTCATACATGGCACGAACCAACCTTGGGGCGTTGGGCGCAGAGTCAGTCACGGATGTGTCAGGATGTATCCTGAGGATATAGAAAAAATTTACAGCCGCATATCGTTAGGAACAGCAGTCACAATAATAAATCAAGAAGCAAAGCTTGCATGGTCCGACAACCAACTATGGCTGGAAATCCACCCGAGTCAGAGCCAAAATCTTGAACTAGAGGAGAAAAAAACTTTATCTCCATCCTTTGTCCCCGAATTGATCTTTCGAGTGAGAGATAAGAGCCAAGGTCAGTTTAGTAAGGTCAATTGGGAGACAGTAAGAAGAGCCGAGCGAGAGAGAAAAGGAATTCCTATTCCCATTTTAGGCCGAAGGTGACTAGCATGACCTAGTGAATCTAAGGATTTCAAAAATCTCTCACTTATTTTCTTATGCTTTTTCTAAATACGCGATCAGCTTTATCTCCAGCCGCCTTTGCTTCCGCAGCAGCTGCCTCGGCTGCCCGCGCAGCCCTGGACGCCTCCGTTGCAGCTTTTTGGGCTGCTGCAACGGCAGTCTGGGCAGCAGCCTGAGCAGCCTTAAGTGCTCCAGAGTTACTAGTTGCACCCTCCTGCACAGGGACGGTACACCCTCCCACCAGCAAACTAATCGACACTATCCCAAAAGCGATACTAGAAATTCTCATCGAGCCCCCCCTCAAAACCATATTATTTTCAAAAGGTTGAGTAACATAGTATCATCAAAATTGTCTAGCATAGCAAAGAATTCTATAGATCATCACACTGGCAAGGATAGGATCTAAATTTAATCATATGGTCACCTTGAACCTGAACCTAATTTGAAAAGTTTTAATTTGATAATGGAAAAATAGGCGTTCGAGGAAAATTCTTTGGGAATGCAAAATTGGATTTGATTTCGTTATTGGATTGAATGACTCATGTTGCCATCAAAAACTCGAATTGAGCATTTTTTTTGAATGTTCAATTTTACCCACAGGTCAAAAATCCAAAAGCACAGTTTTCCCCGATATTATTTGGTATTGAGGGCAGAAAAAAATTTATTGAAGCGCTATCATCGAAGAATGGATCGCCAGCAAAATATAACAGCCTTTCCGCAAGGCGAACCCTCGGGGGAAGGATACCGTCGTCTTCCCACAAATTTAGAGGCCGAACAGGCGCTTCTGGGCGCCATAATGATTAATAACCGGGCCCATGAGCAGGTTGCGGATTTCCTGAAACCAGAACATTTCGCGGACTCCCTTCACGGCAGGATTTTCAAAGCAGCCACAAATCAAATCGACAGGGGGCAAGAGGCTAACCCCACAACGCTCCAATTTTACTTCGAGATGGAGGATGAATTACAGACTCCAGGTCAGGAGAACTACCTCGTTAGGCTCGCAACCAATGCGATCAGTGTCATAAACGCCCGAGATTATGGGCACACTATTTACGACATGTATCTCCGTCGTGAACTGATAAACTTAGGGGAAGACACTGTAAATGAAGCGTATCGGCCAGATCTTGAGGTTACTGCAACCCAGCAGATTGAGATGGCCGAACAAAGGCTCTACGATTTAGCAACTGCCGGAGACTATCAAGGCGGGTTTCAAGACTTCCAGACAACTTTGAAACTGGCTATTGAGTCCGCAAATGCAGCATACAAAAGAGACGGCGGGTTAACTGGGGTAAGCACAGGTCTCATTGATCTTGATAAACTACTGGGAGGACTTCACAAATCTGATCTAATCATCCTAGCTGGCCGACCATCGATGGGTAAAACTGCTCTGGCAACCAATATCGCATTTCACATCGCAGATTCGTTACGCGAAGAGGCAAATGATAAAAACGATAAACTAGTCGTTGATGGGGGGGTGGTTGCCTTCTTCTCTCTTGAAATGTCGGCGGAACAACTTGCTACCAGGATTCTTGCTGAAAAATCAAATATTGGATCAGAGTCAATAAGACGCGGCACCCTCAGGACAGAGCAGTGGGAAGCCTTGGTCGATGCTACGCAGAGGCTGCAGAACACAAAAATATTCATCGATGATACCCCAGCGTTGTCTGTTTCTGGATTGAGAACTCGTTCAAGAAGACTAAAGAGGCAGCATGGTCTTGGTCTGATTGTCGTCGACTACCTCCAACTTATTACCGGTTCCAGTTCTCGAAACGACAATCGCGTCCAAGAGGTTTCGGAGATCACTCGAGGATTGAAAACTCTTGCCAAAGAGTTGGATGTCCCAGTCCTAGCCCTTTCGCAACTATCTCGTCAGGTTGAACAACGAGAAGATAAACGCCCCCAACTTGCGGACTTAAGAGAATCAGGATCTATCGAACAAGATGCGGACGTCGTTATGTTTATTTTTAGAGAAGAATATTATAAAGCACGCCAAGAACCGACTGAGGGTACGCCGGAGCATGGAATGTGGCAATCAGAGATGGAGACCGTGCATGGAAAGGCTGAAGTAATTGTGGCCAAACAAAGACACGGGCCGATTGGGCGCGTGATGCTTCATTTCAACGCTCTTTTGACAAAGTTCGGGAATCTAGCCAGGAACGAGTATAATCAGGGCGAAGGCTGAAAACCAAATATGATCTCCAGTGGTCAATATGGGGCGGTCTTGACAATAGATTTGCATGCTATCGCCTCTAATTTTCGTTTCCTTAAATCGATGTCGTCCTCCGCAGAGTGTGCAGCTGTCGTTAAATGCAATGCGTACGGTCTTGGGATTAAACAGGTCGGGCCAGACTTTGTTAAGGGAAGGCTGCCGAGCATTTTTTGTTGCTTCATCGAGTGAAGCCTTATCACTCAAGAGTGCGCTTCTTGAAGTTCACAAAGATTTTGAAATATATACCTTAAATGGATTTGAGAGATGTTTACCTGAAATCTATGACACCTCAATCGCCCCCGTGTTAAATTCTTTGGAGGACATCAGAAGATGGCTTGAACTCACAAAATCAAAAAGGGAATTGCTCTCAGCGATAGCAAATTTTGACACGGGAATGAACCGTCTAGGTCTTGATAAATCCGAAACGGCGGAAATTCTGGGCAGCAGTCTCTCGCCCGATCACTCCAAGATAAGCATCCTAATGTCCCATTTAGCGTGTTCTGAAGACCCCGAACACAGACTCAACCATGAACAATTCCGGGCTTTTTCTTCAATTGTGGCAAAATCAAAAAACCGCTTCCGATACTCCCTGGCGAATTCTGGCGGGGTTTTTCTCGGAAAAAAATATCATTTCGATTTGGTTCGACCCGGAGCTGCTTTGTTTGGTATCGGCAATTTCGCGAACCGTTACACCAATCTTCGACAAGTGGTCACACTTAAAGCAAAAATTCTTCAAACCCGTTCTATCGACGCGGGAGTAACAGTTGGATATGGAGCCACCCAGGCGGTAAATAGAAAAAGCCGACTAGCCACAGTGGCGCTTGGTTATGGAGATGGGATGTTTCGCGGTCTTACTAATGCCGGAGTCGGATACCTGTCTGGATATCCCGCCCCGATAATTGGTCGTGTATCAATGGATCTCGTCACATTGGACGTAACTGATATCCCTCAAAGCTTAAGCCAACCCGGATATTGGGTGGAATTTATTGGTGAGCATCAGACCGCAGACTCTTTAGCTCAGAGAGCTGGTACGATAGGATACGAAGTGCTTACGGCTCTCGGAAGCCGTTACGAAAGAATTTATCTGGGGAGATAATTCCTTGAATCTGATCGCCGATTTAGGACGGAAGACCTTAGACGCTTTTACCAAGGTAGGATATCTGGTGTTGTTTACCGGCCATGCTTTATTATCCTTGGCAAAGCCTCCATACTACTTTCGGCTTGCCGGGCGTCAGATTTTAGAGATGGGTTACTATTCCTTGCCGGTAGTGGGTTTAACCGCTGTCTTTACTGGTATGGTTTTAGCGCTTCAAAGTTATACCGGGTTTGCTCGTTTCAACGCCGAAAGTGCCATAGCCAATGTGGTTGTGCTGTCTATAACCAGGGAACTGGCTCCGGTACTGACTGGGCTAATGGTGGCCGGCAGAGTTGGCGCGGCAATGGCGGCGGAAATTGGGACGATGAGGGTGACAGAACAAATTGATGCTCTGGCCACTCTCTCGACTGATCCTTTCAAATATCTAATAGGGCCTCGGATTATTGCTGGTATTATAACGGTACCAATACTAGTTTTGATAGCCGATATAATTGGGGTGCTGGGTGGGTTCACAGTAAGCATTTTGAAATTAGGTTTCAGTTCAGAAGTGTATTTGCAGAAGAGCTGGGAATTTTTAGAATTCCTGGATGTGATGTCTGGATTAGTAAAAGCAGCCGTGTTCGGATTTTTAATTACTTTGATGGGTTGTTATCATGGCTACAACTCTGAGGGAGGAGCCCAAGGGGTTGGTAAAGCGACAACTAATGCCGTTGTCTCAGCTTCCATACTGATCCTTGGCTTTAACTACCTGATAACAGAAATCTTTTTTTCCGGTGTTAAATGACCGCTGTCTCGCCAAAAATCTCAATGCAAAATATCAGTAAATCTTTCGGCCAAAAGATCGTACTCGATGATCTCTCTCTCGACCTACTTCCTGGGGAGTCTCTGGTTGTTATTGGAGGATCGGGAACCGGTAAGTCAGTCATGCTCAAGAACATTCTCGGCCTCCTCAGACCTGATAAGGGGAGCATTAAAATTGATGGTCAGGAGATAATCGGAATAAATCCTAAAGATCGGGGTAAAATCCTCTCAAAGATCGGTATGCTTTTTCAAAATGCCGCTTTGTTTGATAGCCTTTCGGTTTGGGAAAACGTCGCGTTTTCCATAATACAAAAAAAGGGAATGAAAAAGGCAACCGCCAGGGATATTGCCTTACAGAAGCTAGCGGCGGTTGGCCTTGCCTCGGACGTAGCAGATTTGTGGCCTGCAGAGCTTTCAGGGGGAATGAGAAAAAGGGTCGGCTTAGCTCGAGCCATCGCGACGGAACCGGAAATTCTTTTTTTTGACGAGCCGACGACTGGTCTCGATCCGATCATGAGCGACGTGATCAATGACCTGATAAAATCTTGTGTTCAAGATCTGGGTGCCTCAGCCCTCTCAATTACCCATGACATGGCTAGCGCAAAAAAAATAGCGGACCGGATCGCCATGTTGTATCAAGGAAAGATCATTTGGTCTGGCCCTCCAGGAGAGGTCGAGGACAGCGGCAATCCTTATGTAGAACAATTTGTGAATGGTCGAGCAGAAGGCCCGATAAAGATGGGGTTTCTCCATCCGTAAGGTTTTTTTAGGCTCCTGTAAATAACAAGAGGTTGTAAAAGGTGGCAAAGGCCCAAACAGTTTTCGTATGCGTAAATTGCGGTTCCACTCATCCCCGATGGGTTGGACAGTGCGATAGCTGCGGAAATTGGAATACCGTAATCTCAGAATCTCGTGGCCCTTTATCAGGGTCCCGGCCTAGCAAGGGGCGCGGGGTAGAAATTGAATTCGAGTCGCTGGATGGACCAAATCTGCCAGAGGCCCGATTAGAAACGGGTATCTCTGAATTTGACCGAACATGTGGTGGCGGTTTAGTTCCAGGATCAGCTACTTTGGTGGGAGGAGATCCTGGCATCGGCAAGTCAACTTTACTCCTCCAAGTTTTGGCAAAACTGGCCAGATCTACCAGGTGCATTTATGTATCCGGAGAAGAGTCTACTGACCAAATCCGTTTACGAGCCTCCCGACTCGGTCTTTCTGATGCGAACGTGGACGTCGCTGCCGAGAGTGATGTTATGAACTTACTGCGTTCAATAAGCTCGACACCCTCCCCAGGGGTTGTGGTCATTGACTCCATTCAAACAGTCTACGTGGACTCGATTGACTCAGCACCCGGGACAGTTTCCCAAGTTAGAACAAGCGCTCAAGAACTTATTCGACTTGCAAAAAACAAAGGATTTGCGCTGATATTAATAGGACACGTTACAAAGGAAGGAACGATTGCAGGCCCCCGACTATTGGAACATATGGTTGACTCTGTTATGTATTTCGAAGGCGATCAGACCAATCACTTTCGAATCCTAAGATCGATTAAAAATCGTTTTGGTCCGACTCACGAACTTGGCGTGTTTCAAATGACAGACGCAGGGTTATCTCCAGTAGAAAACCCCTCAGCATTGTTTATCTCACAGAATCGGTCCAGCATGAGCGGGATCGCGATATTTGCCGGGATCGAAGGAAGCAGGCCTTTGCTGATCGAAATTCAGGCTCTTGTGGCCAGCTCCATGCAAGCAACGCCAAGGCGGAATGTAGTGGGTTGGGACGCCGGGCGATTGGCTATGATTTTAGCCGTTTTAGAAGCTCGTTGCGGTTTATCCTTAGCAAAACAGGAAGTTTATTTAAATGTAGCTGGGGGATTACGAGTAAATGACCCCGCCGCCGACCTGGCAGTAGCTGCGGCTTTGATTTCCGCAACATTAGATATTCCTGCCTCCCCTGACACAGTCATATTCGGAGAAATTGGTCTCTCGGGAGAAGTGAGATCGGTAAGGCAATCTGGCTTAAGGGTAAAAGAGGCCCATAAGTTAGGATTCAAACATGTCTTTAGACCCGGAGAACAGGACGAGCTACAACTCTATGATACAGATAAAATAAAAAACTCGGAAATTTTTCACCTCAAAGATCTTGTTGCCAAGTTTCGAGACAGTGTTCTGAAAAGCCCTACGATAGAAGCTAGGGGAGATTCCAATGTCAATACTTGACATCGCCATTTTAGGCAGCATTTTTCTTACCGCGCTGATTGCTTTTTCTGTAGGGTTTGTGAAACTAGTGCTAGGCCTTGTCGGATGGGTTGGAGCGACCTTGATAGCGTTATATGGCTTTGAACACTTGCAACCAATTACTCGAAATTGGATGTCTTCTCAGTTATTGGCTGATTTTTCGGCGGGAGGAATACTCTTTCTTGGATCGTTGGTAAGTTTAAACCTTCTTAGCCACGCAATTGGCCAACGCATCCGAAATAGCTCCCTGAGTGCATTGGATAGAACCCTGGGGCTTTTTGCCGGAGTTGGCATAATAGGAATAGTCTTATCAATTATTCACATCGGTGTATTCTGGTCGTTGGGCTTGAACTCAAGCACAAAAACAAAACCTGATTGGCTAAAGGGTTCCAAAATCGTCCCATTGATTGGATGGGGTGCGGATCAAGTCCCCCTTATTCTTCCCGAAAATTTAAGACAAAAGCTTCCTTTCCAAAATTCCGAAAAGAGTCTTAATAACGTATATGAAAAACTCGTAACCCCGGAAACACAGGACCTGAAGGAAGACAACAGGTCTGGTTACACCGATACAGAACGCCGCGAAATGGATCGGCTCATAAAAGGTCAGCGCTGAAAGATGAAACCAAAGACATCTAAATTACCGTTAGATCATTTTAAAGAGGAGTGCGGTGTTTTCGGCATTTTCGGCCACAAAGAAGCAGCTGCTTTGACTGCACTCGGTCTGCATTCACTTCAGCACCGAGGCCAAGAGGCGGCTGGCATCGTTTCTATGGACGGAAAACATTTCCATAGTTATAGGGCGGCCGGTCATGTTGGGGAGATATTTGGGGATCCTGAAACAATTTCGCGCTTGCCGGGATTAACAGCAATAGGGCACAACCGATACTCAACAACAGGTGAGACGGCACAACGCAATATACAACCTCTCTTTGCTGATTTTGCATCAGGTGGATTTGCCCTAGCGCACAATGGGAACCTTACGAATGCAAGTGCCTTACGAAGATCTTTGGTCGAAAAAGGCTGTATTTTTCAGTCAACAACAGATACGGAAGTACTAATCCACCTTATTGCGATAAGCAGCGAGGATACAGTTATTGACAAGCTCATAGATGCTATGACGCAACTTGTTGGAGCTTATTCTTTTGTCGCCATGAATAATCAGAGTCTTATTGGCATTCGAGATCCTCTCGGTGTTCGTCCTTTAGTTCTAGGGTCACTCGACGGATGCTATTGCCTTGCCTCAGAGACCTGTGCACTAGATATCATTGGAGCCGATTTCATACGAGATCTAGAACCAGGTGAAGTGCTCGTAATAAATCAGAAAGGCATCCATTCGATCAAACCTTTTGCTCCTCAAAACACTCGTTTATGCGTATTCGAATACATATATTTCGCTCGACCCGATAGCATCATCGACGGAAAAAGTGTTTATGAAGCGAGAAAACGAATTGGAAAAGAACTAGCCAGAGAGAGCCATATCGACGCTGATCTGGTGGTTCCTGTCCCTGACTCAGGCGTCCCGAGCGCAATGGGATATTCAGAAGAAGCAGGAATAGCCTATGAATTAGGTATAATCCGCAACCACTATATCGGGAGAACATTCATTGAACCGACGGACCAAATACGCCATTTAGGAGTAAAACTGAAGCACAATGTCAGCAGGTCGATAATCCAAGGCAAGAGGGTAATTCTTGTTGATGACAGCATCGTGAGAGGGACAACCTCTTTAAAAATAGTCGAGATGATGAGAGCTGCAGGGGCACGGGAGGTCCATATGCGCATCGCAAGTCCGCCTACCACCAATTCTTGTTTTTATGGAGTCGATACTCCAGAAAGAGAGGAATTACTCGCAGCAAATCAGAGTGTGGAACAAATGGCAAACACAATAAAGGCTGACAGCCTTGCCTTCTTATCCATTGACGGACTCTACCGAGCCATGGGCCTAAATGGTCGAGAAAAAATAAATCCTGGATACTGTGACGCATGCTTCACGGGAGACTACCCAATACAACTAATTGACCATGATGACCCCAGCACATCAAAACAACTTTCATTTCTTACGAGCCTTGGTTAACTTATGGCGCCCCAGAAATCGTTAGAAGGACGCGTCGCTCTTATCACGGGCGCCTCCCGCGGTATCGGGGCTGCGATAGCAAAACGATTCGCATCGGAGGGTGCAGATGTAATTATAGCAGCTCGGACACTCGAGTCTCTAAAAGAGGTTGATGATGAAATTAGATCGACACAAAAGGGACTTTCCGCGACCATTCTGCCTTTAGATTTAAAAAATCGTGATGAGATCTCCCAAATTGGTCCTGCGGTTTTAGAGCGTTACGGCCGGTTGGATATTTTCGTTGGGAATGCCGCGATACTCGGAGAATTGACTCCTTTGTCTCAGACTGAGGCGGAATGCTGGGATGAAGTGTTAGATGTAAATCTCACTGCGCAGTGGCTACTTATAAAGTCCCTCGAAACAGCACTGTTATGCTCCCCCGCGGGCCGAGCGATTTTTCTTACATCCGGAGTGAGCGGAGGAAGAGGATACTGGTCGGGATATTCCGTAACTAAAAGCGGTCTAGAGGCACTAGCCAAAACCTGGGCGGAGGAGACCTCAAAGACAAACCTCCGAGTTAATCTGGTTAATCCTGGAGCTGTAAGAACTGCAATGAGGGCCGAAGCATATCCAGGTGAGGATCCGATGACGCTTCCACACCCCGATGAAATAACCGATATTTTTGTTCAATTGGCCTCTCCTTCTCTAAAAGAAACAGGAAAGATCTACTCCCCTCTTTAAATGGGATTAACTGTTTTTATCAAAATAAGGATTGTCACCCTGCCGAAAAGTAATTCTTATCGGAGTTCCATATAAATCGAACCTTTCTCTCAAACCATTCTCCAGATACCGAGTATAGCTATCGGTTACTGCGCCAGGTCTAGTCGTAAAAATAAGAAAGCTAGGCGGGCGCGCCTTTCACTTGGGTAATATATCTGAGTTTCACCCGCCTCCCACTCATTAAGGGGGGTGGATGCTCTTCAACCATTTTACTGAGCCACCGATTCAATGGCCCAGTCGCAATCCGCCGATTCCAAATCTCATATGATTTGATCATGGACTTCAAAAGATGGTCTATCCCAGAACCCGAAATGGCGGATATCCTCGCTACTCGAACCCCCTTTAATTGAGGTAGAGAGCGTTTTAATCGTTCTTCCAAAATATCAGTTGCTGAGCTATTTCCTCCGATAAGGTCGCACTTATTTATGGCGATCACCATTGCACGGCCTTCATCTAGGACATGCTTTGCGATCACGAAATCCTGTCGATCTGCCAGATTTTCAGCGTCCATGACCAAGATTACAACCTCTGCAAATCGAACTGCGCGGAGCGTTTCGGCAACTGAGAGCTTTTCTAATTTTTCGTTTATTCTGGCCTTGCGCCGTAAACCCGCCGTGTCATAGAACTCAATGTATCCATCCCCCCGTTCCCAGGCCACGGGGATAGCATCTCTTGTGAGTCCGGGTTCAGGACCAGTGATGACCCTTTCTTCTCCAATGAAACAATTGACTAGCGTTGATTTTCCAACATTCGGGCGCCCCACAATCGCCACACGAAGCTTAGTCACATCTTGATTGCCTTTTAAATTTGATCCAGCACTGAAAGTACAACCGGAATTTTTAAAATGACCGTTTATCGCTTGATAAAGATCTGCCATACCCTCGCCATGCTCAGCAGAAATTGCCACTGGATCCCCAAAACCCAATCCGTAAATTTCATAGAATCCGAGCTCGCCTTTGATCCCCTCGCATTTGTTTGCAATCGGAATTACTGGACACCCGACTCTACGGAGAGCTTCAGCACAGACATGATCCAGGGTCGTAAGCCCTTCCCGAGAATCAATCAAAAAGAGAGCCAAATCGGCATTTTTTAGAGCTTCCTGGGTCTGTCTCTGCATTCCCTCGGCTGTAGAATTTTTAATTACGTCGTCAAAACCCGCAGTATCCACAGCAGTGAATCGCAAATCCGAAAGCCGAGCGTCACCATATCTCCGATCCCTGGTTACCCCCGGCGTAGGGTCGACAATTGCTGATTTCAGACCACAAAGACGGTTAAACAGCGTCGATTTTCCAACATTAGGGCGCCCTACGATTGCAATATTTAAGTTCATTATCTTAGTGCAAATAACTTGCCATCATCTGAGAGCAGGTAAACCAACTTGTTTGCAACCACCGGAGCAATAAATAATCGATCACTAAGTTTCAACATCCCCAAGATTTTTCCAGTATAAGGGGATATCGACCAGACTTCTGAGCTACTGCCGGCAACTAATAAACGATCGCCTGCAAGAACAGGGCCCGTCCAATAAATCGGTTTTATCTTAGACTTAGCATCTTCAACAAGTCCCAACTTCGTTACCCAGTGAACACTCCCATCAAGGCGTGATAGGCAAACCAATTGGGAGTCAGTAGTGACCAAATAGATAAAGTCGCCGGCAACCCAGGGAGTCTGGGCGCTACCGAAATTTCTTTCCCAAATCCGATTTCCAGTCTTGAGGTCCACAGTAACTGTCCGTCCGCTATTGGACGTAGCGATAACCAAGCCCCGATCAATCACCGGGAATCCCCTAATGTGAGGGATACTGGACATTGGATCATTTCGTCTCACGGAAACTAGAGCATCACTCCAAATCTCTTTGCCGTTTTTTATATTGAGTGCGACTAATTCACCCGAGGAATGCGAAACAACAACGGTAGAGCCACTCGCAGCTGGAATTGAACTGCCAAACAGAATTGCAGTCTCCAGTGATCCTGAATGTTTCCACAACAATTTTCCATCTTTAATGTTTAACGCATACGTCTCATTGGTAATGCTCAATATTATGGCCTTGTTGTCCGCGATGGTCGGACCAGATCTGATTGGAATTCTTAGATCCTTTCTCCACAAGACCTTACCGTTTCGTAGATCAAGGCAAAAAACAGCGCCAAAACCAGTTGTCGCCAACAAAAAATCGGTTGTCACAGCTAAACCGCCGCCAGCAGAAGAATCAACCTTTTCCTCTGCTAGCGGCATAAGTTTGGAAGCCCATAACCTTTTCCCAGTAAACTGGTCTAGCGCCAACAAATCAGCATCTGAGGACAGAGTATATACCACCCCCTGTGAGAGAATCGGGGAGCTATAAGCTGTTTTTCTCGGCTGGAACCAGAACCTATCTTCCTATTCCAAACCTCCCTGAGCTCTCCGGGCGCGGACAAATGATGCATGGCATGATCAGAAAACCCTCCCGCCTGAGGCCATTCTTCGTTGATAAAAGGTTTGGGTAAAATTATTTTTACCGCTTTCTTTCTTGTGTCCAGTCGGATCTCAGAGGTATCAGCCATAACTGATATCCTAGACCCGGGTACTCTCTCAACGTTTTCCTCTCCCCACCAGCTCGAACAACCAGAAGCCTGCAAAGACAGAAAAATGACTACCAGACGTTTCCACATACGAAAACTTTACAAATTGAATTAAGATTGACCGACAGTCGACAAAATTTGAGTAGCCCGGGCCCGCAAGGATTGCGGCGCCTCTGTGTCATCCGCCAAGGACTTGAGCGCTGATTCCGCCGCTTTGACATTCCCAGATCTGAGCTCCAAAAGGCCTATCAACTCTAGCGCTGAAAACCGCCACGGACGCCCTTCTTTTCTTGAGTTCCGCAAGCTCTAAAAGCAGCTCATCGGCGCGAGCTGATGGAGACTTCATCCTGAGCAGAACTGAAAATAGGGACCCTGCATCCCTGAAAGCTTGGGATATCTTGGGATCCTTGGAAATTTTTGAATAAAGTTCTAGTGCTTCATTTTGTTTTTCATTTTTTGCAAGTAAAGCAGCCCGCTCAAAAGTTCCTAGAACCTTGTAAATGGCATAGCCTTCTTCGGACAGACCCTGGAAAAGGGAGCTGGCATCCACCTGCTTTTCTTCCAACAAAAATCTACTCGCCATTTCATATCGATGACTTGATAACTCCAGCTGAGAAACAGAGTACATCTGCCATCCTTTCCAACCACCAACACAAACGATGATAAAGGCTAAAAAACCAACAAAGTAGTATCCATAAGACTTCCAAAGTTTGTTGAGTCTATCCTGGCGTAATTCCTCATCAATCTCTTGAAAAATATCGACCAAAACTAGCACCCCTAACGTGGAAAAGATCCGCAGAATACCGCCTGCAATGCGACATTGCAATCAAGCATTTCATGGATTCGAAGCTTTCCCGGAACTAGACGTCAATGCCCCCAGGCGGGTATAATGCGCAATCGGATCTTTCGAAGTGTTTTCAGTTTTCAGAGCTCTTGAGGATGTCCAAACTAATCGATATCTCTAAATACCAGAAACAAAACTCCAGAAGAGTCAATTTTACCCGTGCAGAACTCGATCAACTGCTTTCTTTGTACAGCCGCCGAGTCATATCAGGTGAATGGAAGGATTATGCAATAAATCAAGAAAATGGAATGTCTGCATTTTCTGTTTATAGGGATTCCGGCGCTCTCCCCACATTCACAATTTATAAGTTTTCTGGAAATACCAAACAGGGACAATTTGCCGTAGGTTCTGGCGGGAGCTTGATAAAGAGAGGGCAGACTTTGGGTGATGCTATTTCATTTTTAGGGAAGCGTCTAACCCTTATCAAAGGGTCCTAAAACAAGCAAATAGCCCTACTCTTCTATCATTTCATGAAATTTGCCATTATGCTTAAACAGTATAATCTTAAGATCTGTCGAGAACGATTTTTTTATTCTCGCATTAGCCTCGACCAGTTCAAGCACCCTCCGAGTAATCAGTGGAAGTTCCATATTCGCTGTATCAGTTAATTTCCGGTAATTTAGGTCAAGCAGCTCACCGCTGCCAGACAGTTCACCAATTAATTTTTCCGAATTAACCATAAAAAATCTGGCATTAAATCGAATTGGACGCCAACTAGGGGTAACTGCTCTCGCGATATAGTCTAAATCATTAAAAGCGGGCGCCAAGCCAGTTTCAAAAAACTTAGACCATGTCTTCGGAACGCATTGACCAACCCCAGGATCATCTTTTCCAAGACGCAGGCCCGTTTCTTCAAAAGTTTCCCTTATTGCAGCTGCCGCTAATCCTCTCACCCGGGGTAATGAAGCGGTTCGCAAAAGACATTTTTCTACTTCTTTTTTTATAGGGCTTGCACTTCTTACCTTGCTGTCCATTCTTTCAACCCCCCCTCCGGGAAACACATATCTCTGGGGCAAAAATTTATGCCGGCGATGCCGTCTTCCCATCAAGACTTCAACTTGGCCTCTCGAAACACGGTGGATTATCAAGGTAGAGGCATCCCTCGGACGAGCCGCTGGACTAGATTTTTCCTTGACAGGTTCTGGGTCTAAAGTTTGTTCGTCCACTTTTTGTATTTCTTAGGGTCTAAACCTCTGACCAATCGAAACACTTCCGAAGCTTGGCCGACTTTAAATCATTTAAATCATTTGAACCCGTGCAGAATGCACTAATACGCAACTCCTCGATAAATGCTCTCAGCTCTTCTTCAATTCTCTCAGAGGAGTGAGTCGCTTTTGAGAGCGTAGGGGCCGCAATCCCGCAGAGATCTGCGCCCAACGCAACTGCCTTCGCCATATCGAGGCCTGATCTCAAACCACCGCTCGCGAAAATCTTTAGATCTGGTAAAGCAGACCGAACCTGGATTAACGATAGTGCCGTAGGAATTCCCCAACCTGAAAACGTATGCGCAATCCGTTTTCTGATAACGTTTGGTTGTCGGTATGCTTCAACCTCACTCCAGCTAGTGCCGCCCGCTCCGGCCACGTCAATACCTGAAATACCACAAAAGGAAAGCCTTTTCGCAACATCCACAGAGATTCCGTTGCCCACCTCTTTTACGATTATGGGGGTAGACATTTTTGAGGCCAACTCCTCAATTCTATTGTACAAGCCCTTCCAATTATTATCGCCCTCAGGTTGAACGGCCTCTTGCAGGGGATTTAAGTGCAGAAAAAGTGCATCCGCCTCTATCATGTCCACCGCTCTACGCGCTTCATCAACCCCGTAGCCAAAATTCAGCTGAACGGCCCCAAAATTTGCAAACAACAATATATCGGGAGCAACAGACCGGACTTTAAAGGTCTGTGCCAGTCCAGGATCCTCGAGGGCCGCCCTTTGAGAACCGAGGCCCATGGCTATTCGACAACGTTGTGCAGCAATAGCGAGATTACGATTTATCTCCTCCGCCTTATCCGTGCCGCCCGTCATACTTGAAATAAGTAATGGAGCATCAAGGCTTTTACCAAATAAACTGGTGGAGATATCAATCTCAGAAAGATTGCACTCAGGAACAGCCGAATGTTCAAAAAAGAAACGCTCGAACCCAGGGGTCACTCCCTTGGCTGCTACATCTGAGGCCAACACGGTCTCTATATGTTGTAGTTTTCGTGCTTCGGTATCCAATACTTTTTCTCATTGACTAGCTTCATTGAGTTCATAACCAAAGCAGCCAGCCAGAGGACCACGCTCCAAAAGGTTATTAAAGAGTATAAACTCCAATTCGATAGAAGTCCTATATTTAATAGTTTGCGCTACAGGGCAATCTATAAATCCTGTGCTCACAGACTATTAAAATTCGTTCTTAAACAAACCATCTAACCAACTAGCACATCGATTATCACAGGTTTGCCTTCCATCGTAGCCTCCAATCCATCTCTAAGTGCATCCTCCAGCCGATCCGGATCGACTACCTGCTCACCGTATCCCCCAACGGATTCCGCGACTTTTACAAAATCTGGCGCATGAATGTGGGTCCCATGATAGACGTCAGTCGCAACGGCTGTGCCATCCGGGTACATTTTGTGATGCATCCCCTGCATTGCAGCATATTTTTTATTATTGAAGACAACAGTCATCGTTGGCAATGAAAAATCTCGAGAGGCCCCCAGGCTTCCCAGTGCAGGGTTATAAAGAAATGCTCCATCTCCAATTAACGTTACCACTGGCCGATCTTGAAAGGCTAACTTCACGCCTAGAGAAATGCCCAGCCCTTGCCCAAGCCCCCCCTGACGAGTGAATAAGGTTTGGGGTTTGTTCAGGTTCAAATATTGTCTTAACAAACCGGTATGAGTAGTCACCTCATCGATATAAGCAGTATTATCGGGCATAACGGCATTAAGGCACGCGCAGACCCAAATCGGATCAATAGGATCCTTTGTTTTAGCTTCAGCGACTTTGGCTGCGCGCTGCTCCGAAAGTTGATTGTGCGCAGCCAAATGCATCGCTTTTCGGTCATCTAATAATTGTTTGTCTATATCAACCCTGGAAGAAATCTCTCTCAATGTCTCCTCCACATCACCCTCTAAATACACATCAGCCTGAAGGCTTTGGTAGACCATAGCGGAATTATGGGGATTCTCGTCAATAACCACCACTGTCGCATTGGGCGGGCTTGCGCTTGGAGGATACCATGGCACTCGATTCCGAATAACTAAAACCAAATCCGATTTATCCCAGAAAGGCTTGAAATCGGTTCCCAAATGAAGTCCGTGATCACGTGGAAAATTCGCGAACAAGGCCCCTGGTTTCTCAACAACGGGTAAAGCCGTATTCTCACAAAACTCGATGAGAGCATTGTAGGTTCCCACTTCCCTACCTGCGCTTTCAGTGAGAACAACTGGATTTTTTGCCTGAGAAATCATCTTGGAAACACGATCTAAGTCACTGGGGTCTGAACACAACCGTGGTCGGTTGGGTACTACCCGCGGTTTATTCGGTGGTATCCAATTGTCCATCAGGGTCTCAGTTGACACTGCTAAATACGTTGGTCCAGGGGGAGTTCTTTGAGCCAATTCCCCGGCACGAACAACGCTTTCATAAACCGTTGAGGCGCTGCCTGCTATTGACGCGTATTTAACTATTGAATCGACTAAATGAGTTGTCCCCCCAACAATGCTAAGATTATTAATCCATTGGGCTCCTGGATCGAAATTAGGCTGTTCCCCGTAAGTCATGGACTCTCCCGAAACGACCACCATTGGAATACCCGCAACATAAGCCGCATGGATACCCATAGCTCCCTGCAACAAACCAGAGCCAGCATGGAGCAAAACTCCTTGCATCTTTCCAGTTGCCAGTGTGTAACCGCACGCCATGTCGACGGCTAGCGTTTCATGCCACACATCAAGCAATTTAGGACCATTTCTCCCCTGCTGGATTTGGTCCGCCATCGCCTCCCAGACCGGGGCCCATTCAGTTCCAGGCGAAGACAGGATATAATCAACCCCAAGCCTTCTGAAGCCCTCAACAATTGCTTCCCCGCCATCCACTTGATTTTTCATACCCTATCCCCTCCTGAAAGCCCCCGCTCTCTCTTCTCATCAAGAATTAAACTATCCAAAGGTATACTA
>JAYQSM010000005.1:0-346140 GCA_038146885.1 Rhodospirillaceae bacterium | reverse complement strand
CCAGAGGTCAAACTGAAACTAAGAAAGATGTGAAGAGAACTCGGTCAATATCGTATTTTGGCGGGCCATCTCTGTTTGTGCCCGGGATAAGTAATGCTAAGTAATAAAGAGTGACGATTTCGAAATTTATTAGTATCAACTCGGTAGAGTAATTGGCTTGGTAAAAAGGTTGTTCTTGAAAGAGGTTGGATGATTTATCCGACGATTTTATGCGGTGGTTCTGGGACACGACTATGGCCTTTGTCCCGTCAGTCCTATCCAAAACAATTCTTATGCCTGACGTCTGAAAATAGCCTCCTGCAAGAGACCGCTCTCCGCGTAGTGGGGGGGGGTTTTTCTGCCCCGATTCTGCTGTGCAATCATGAGCATCGCTTTCTCGTTTCTGAGCAGATGCAAAGGGTGGGTATTTCTCCAACTGCGGTGTGCCTGGAGCCGGTCCCACGATCCACTGCCCCTGCTGCCGCGATTGCGGCATTGCTGGCGCAGGAAAAAGACGAAGAGGCGACAGTCCTGCTGCTTCCCTCAGACCACGCCATTGGTGACCTGACCTCATTCACAAGCGCCGTTCAGCTTGGTTTGCAAGCGGCAAAGAAAGGCAAACTGGTGACGTTTGGCATAGCCGCAACTAAGCCTGAAACGGGGTATGGGTATATTCGCCCAGCTGATGAAATCGAAGGTGTTATGGGTGTTCGGTCCGTCCAACAGTTTGTCGAAAAACCAGGTGCAGTCGTGGCAGAGAAAATGGTTTCGGAAGGAGGCTATTATTGGAACAGCGGTATTTTTTTGTTCCAAGTGTCAACCTATCTCGAGGAGCTCTCGCGCTTGGAGCCATATATATTATCTGCATGCAAAGACGCCATTAAAAAAAGCGAGAGAGATTTAGATTTTTTGCGCTTGGATTATAGAGCATATGAGGCCTGCGCATCTGTTTCTATTGATGTTGCGGTGATGGAGAAAACCGGTCGGGCTGCTGTCGTGCCAACCAATATGGATTGGTGTGATTTAGGGGGCTGGGCTGCGCTTTGGGAAGCGGGAAGCAAGGATGATAATAATAACGTACTAAAGGGCAATATTGTCGCTCAAGACGTAAGCGGAAGCTATCTGCATTCCGCAGGGCCAATGCTGGCCGCTATCGGTGTCGAGAATATAGTTGTAGTTGCGGACCAGGATACGGTTCTCGTGGCACCCAAAAACCGCTCCAGAGAAGTGAAAGATCTTGTGGAGTGCCTTAAGAAAAAGGGGCGGCCAGAGTCCAGCACTCATTTGAGGGTATTTCGGCCTTGGGGGTGGTATCAGAAGATTGATGTCGGTGAAGGTTTTCAGGTCAAGAGAATCTGTGTCAATCCTGGTAAAAGATTGAGTATGCAATATCATAATCGTCGGGCAGAACACTGGATCGTAGTTAATGGGGTTGCAACCGTAACTCGTGGCGAGCAAACCTTCCCTTTAATAGCCAACCAATCGACCTATATTCCAATAGGCGAAAAGCACCGTCTGGAGAATCACGGTGATAAACCTTTGTATTTTATTGAAGTGCAGACCGGAGATTATCTAGGAGAGGACGATATTGTCCGTCTAGATGATGATTTTGGACGGAATTAGATAGAAGGGTAGGTACCCCTTGTCTTAGGCTCATGACCTATTAATCCAGTTGTTACGGACGTTCTAGGAGATCCTCAAGAGGGATGACCTCGAGGCCTAAAAATCATCATTCACAATGTAATCTCGGTCAACGGCAAATGCCACCACCTCATAATCCTTGGAGTCATGGGTAAAGTACTCGTATGCCATACGAGCAGATTCACTATTTCCAAAAATAATTAAAGGCTTCATATTTTAGGGTTTTCGTATACGTAAATCGTCGCGCCGATTGGCCATGGGTAAATCGTCTCTTTGCGGCAGCAAATAAGCGTCACAGCCAGCTGCATGAGCGCGATGAATCAGGCCCAGATCGTAGCCAGTTGGTCGTTGGGGTGGGTGGTTGTCAATTGGAACAATTGGCCGGACACCCTTGAGTGCCTGCAGGGGTTAATGAATATGGAGGGGAAGTTGCCACATATTCTTGTTGCGGACAATAAGTCTTCAGATGATTCCGTGGAAAGAATTCGACAATGGGCCAAGGGGGATTTGTGCATTTTACCGGAATCCCGAGACGCGACCATAAGACGGTTGATAAAGCCGTCCATGGCTGATGCCGTTTATATGACATGCGTTGAAGACGGTGGAACGCGTCATGATCGGATTGAGGGGGCGGCCTATATTTGTATTTATCGAATGAAAACAATGGCTTTCCGTCAGCGAACAATTTAGTATTTCGGTTTGCAAAAAACATATTGGGCTGTGAGTGGTTTTGGGTGCTGGGCAACGATGCCGTTCCGCGCACGAATACTTTTCAGGCGCTTTTGGAAGCTGCATCTTCACCTAATCCTCCAGAAATTTTCGGCACTGCCGTCATGGAATACTATGCCCTCAAGCCGCTTCACCTTGGGGAGTAGAAATTGGACGGAAAAACCATCGGTCTGTTGGCCGGCCACTTGACCAAATCGCTACTTTGGAGTGCTTGATGGAAGCGTTTAACCGGTAACCTCAGAACTAGGGATAATTAATGATCTCTGGCCAAATTTTGGAAGTGAACATGTTTCCATGTTTAAAACTGTATAACACCTCTCAAGAGAGAAGCCGTTAAAGGAAGCGATGATACCGCTAGTGTATCCCCTGAAGAACTAAACAAACTGGTGTAAAAACATGGGCGGGCCATGGACGTCGAAGGTTGGCGGCAAGACCCACTTTGGTCCCTGCAGGACCGCCGTTGCGGATGATTGAAACGTAGGTGTTCGTTACAAAAAGCGCATCAATATGGGTAGACGTAAAGATTAGGCGTGCGCCAAGGCTGATAGTTTCTTCTTAAATTAGAGTTTGAATTGGCAAAATAGTGCTCTCTCAATGGTCAGGCTTAGATGAACAATACTTTAGATTAATAAAGGACTTTAAGACTGAAAATTGTACCTAAATCCGCAGGTTCATTTTTGCATAATTGCAAGAAGATGCTGACCGTATAATTTTTCGTATAAAATTTCGAAATCACATTTGATTCCGTAGTGGTTTGCAATGTCAAATTTTTCGTTCGAAAAATACATTCGTAAAGTCTCTACTGTCATAATGTTATTGTGAGTTGGGTCTTGGAACGCACCGAGGTAAGGGTAAACTGGCGTCAATGACAAAAAAAGCCCGCCAGATTTCATCACGCGATAAATTTCATTCATCAAATAAATAAAGGGCACATTTCCTTGATCTGGAATATCCCCATACCTTGGGATATGTTCAAGAAGATCGTAGGCAGTGGCATAATCAAAAGATCCATCGTCAAACGGAAGGCGCTCGAAGCCTAACCTGGCTTTAAATATTTTTTTTTCCGGGTTTGCGTGTAAGTCGATCCCTAAGATTTCGTCTGCATTAAACATGTTCTTAGGCTGAAGGCCACAGCCCAAATCTAGGGCAATCTTTTTCCCATTTCCCTGCCTGAAAGCGTCATGAACGGATTGCAAATCACCTTTAACAGGCCCCACTCGACTACGAAATAATTGGACAAACAAATAAAGTGGAGGATGCGAAAATAAAAACTGAGTTAGAAGTTTTTTAAGCATGGTATTTTATCTCCTTTCCCCAAAAAATAAATTATTGCACCGAGTTATCGACCTTAAAAAGTAAGGGCATTTTTAAGTAACACAATAGTTGATGAACCCTAAATAGACTTAAAACTAGACAATCATCGTACCTAATAAGATTGGCAGGAGCACCTATATGGGTCACCATTTTGAGCCAATCAATGGAACATTTTTTTAAAAAGACATGAAAAAAATCGAGTGCAGGGATCATTTCCTGGGACATAACATAAAGATTCCCACGATGCGAATTGCTAAAAGCATTTAAGTGTTGCGTTGGCGTTTTTGTCCGGTCTTAGCGCAATCTCCTGAGTGATCTATAGAGTCTCTTAGCCGTTTTGAGTAATTTATAAAGCTGCACATCCGTAATAAGATTACGGCAATTTTAATAGCCCTTAGATTCATAGACAACTTCTTCCCTCAATTTAAGGCACGGAGGCTATGATGGGTAAAAGTAATTTCAGTACCGATTTTCAATGGAGTGCGGAAGCGCAGATTTCCGAGCGGGGCGCTCCGGTTTTGGAAGTCCCAAGGCGCCAGGGTCGAAGTTAGAACTCATTCTGCAAAGTGAAGCGGAAGTTTCACGACAGTCTCTTGGATCACGGCGACAAGTCTGCCCGAACCGTGTGGAGGGTTTGTCCAACTGGGCCTGTATAAGGTCAGATCGGTTGAAAACGCCATCTGAGTCGTTACAGACGGGTGCCTTCTGTGGCTGCTGAAAACATGCCAGATCGGCAGTTAGACTCGGAGGGGCCGGATAAAATTTTGTAAAGAGATATTACTTCCATCAGGATGCAGGAGTGTTTCTCCTAATCCTGCCGTGGCAATCGATCTCAATTCCTGCTGCGTGGTCAGATAGTTGATAAAGAGCCGCTAACCTACGTATGTTATTCCTCAGCTGCTATTGATGGCCGTGTGGCGCCAGAAGCCGAAGATCAACGTATTGAACCACTCAGAACAAAGTTCCCAGTTCACTGGTATGAATTGTGTGTCATTTCTCAAGGCTAACAGTTTGGAACATGCCATTAGTGGTCTCGGCGATTGTCATAACAACGTTGTCGTTGAGAGCTTCTTCAACTTCCCCAAGCGAGAGCGGATGAGTAGAAAGATATACAAAACTCTCGCCGAAGTCAGGCAGGGTGTGTCCATCTATATTGAAATGTTCCATAACTTGAAATGCAAAGACCTCCTGGCATGGGTACTTTCTCACTTCGAATTTGAACAAGAGCAGACTATTTAGGCCCAGGGTATCCAGAAACCTCGGGGTTACTCAGTTCGCCACTGCAATGGGAGACCAAAGCGGTGACGTCACATCTATCGGAAGCAATATGAATGGCGCTCCAATTATCAGCCTAGTTAGAACCTCTTCAAGGTCCTAGCTGAAGAGGGAAAGCCATGTATAACCCGAGCTTGCTCATGTCCATCCCAAATCCTATTGTAGAAAAATGACTATTTAGAATGGGATTGCGCCAAAAATAAGATCTATCATTTTAACTGATCATAATTTATTCGATTTAGGACAGGAAAGCGCAGTCGTCCTCACGAAAAAATATCAAAACAGTTTTAAGAAATATAATTTGCGCTCTGTACTGAGCAAAAACATAGTAAAGATTGAACAATTTTTTTGTATATCAAGGGTTACAAATATTAGCATGTCTCTGATTAAGGCCGACATCCCATTTTCCTGTCCTTGTGAGAAAAAAGCACATTTGAAACGATGTGATACGGGATATACGTGCATTGAAACAGATTGTCACCACTCAATAGAGGAGAATGCATTTCGCCTTATTGAAGGTACGCCAGTACTTATAAGTGACGTAAATTGTGATACGGCCTGCGATCCCGCAATGGTCAAGAGCTATGTGGCTCGGCCATTTACAAAATTGGAAAAAATTAAACAAGCCGTTTATGGGGACGGAAGAATCACAAGTTTCAACGCCAGAAGGTTTGTTGAGTTGCTAAAAGAACTGAGCGACGCCCCAAAAGTTCTTGTTATTGGTTCTGGAGAATTAGGTCGAGGAACATCAGACCTATGGGGGAACGAAAAAATTTCCATTCATGGGGTTGATGTTTACAAGACTGCGACCGTCGATGTCATTTGTGACGCGCACTACCTTCCATTGCAGGATCAATCATATGATGGGGTTTGGATTCAGGCTGTCCTAGAACATGTAATAGAACCTCAGATAGTGGCATCAGAAATATACCGCATTTTAAAAAGCGGAGGACTAGTTTATTCGGAAACGCCTTTTATGCAGCAGGTCCATGAAGGTGCCTATGACTTTACCCGATTTACAGTACTCGGCCATAGATACCTTTTTAAATCCTTCGACTTGATTGATTTTGGCGGAAAGAAAGGCCCAGAAACTGTTCTCGCATGGTCCTTAATGTATTTCTTTTGGGGGCTTCTCCGAAGTCGCCGGATCAGCCAAGCCATTGGTCTTGCATCTCATCTATTTCTCAGGCCCTTTGAGCCGTTAATGAGTAAGGCGTCTCTGTTCGATTCGTGTTCAGGTTCGTTTTTCTTAGGCAGGAAGAGAAATATTGGACACGTTAAGCACAAAGATTTGGTGAAACTTTACCGCGGGCAATTTTGAAGTCTTGGTTTGAGAGAAGGATTAGAAGCCGCCATGCTCTGATTGCTGGAGTAGGGCGAAAGGTTAATAGTTTGGTATATCCATATACCAATACAGAAATTCTGGCTCACTGGAGGAGAATTATGCAATGATGGTTACGAGCTTAGAAATTTCTGATGTCAAAGTTGTTCGCCCTATCATTCATATAGACTCGAGGGGGTTTTTCTCAGAGGTGCACAATTCGAGTAACCTCAGAGAAAAAGGAATCTCGTCAACCTTTGTGCAAGACAACCATTCGCTCTCTAAAGCCATAGGTGTTTTGCGGGGGCTACACTATCAAGTCCCACCCTTTGGCCAAGATAAACTTGTTCGAGTTGTCAGCGGAAAAATATGGGATGTAGCCGTTGATATTCGTCCGAATTCCCCGAGTTACAAAAAATGGGTGGCGCAAGAAATTAGCCGCGAAAATTGGTTGCAGATTTTTGTGCCCCAGGGCTTTGCTCATGGATTTGTAACACTTGAGGAAAAAACCGAGGTTATCTACAAAACATCTAATTTCTACAGCCCCGAACATCAGAGATCCATTTCTTGGAATGATGTGTCATTGAATATCGACTGGCCATTCGAAAAAAATTTACTTCAGATGTCAGAAAATGATAGTAACGCCCCGTGCATTAAAGATTTGGAAGAGGAACTTCTCATATTGGAGAAACACTGGTTATAAAAAACACTCCTTTCGACACTATGCGGGCGTTCAACAGTTAGGAGCAGGCCTTATTAATTGGGATAAAAAACGAATAGAACAGCGTCAGAGGCTGCAGCGGGGAGTGCGTGAGCGGATTGGTCGTAGCAGGCTTTCTCTCTCTGCCCACCCTTTGACAAAAGGCGCGGAGCGAACTTGGTATTCTGGACGATTCAACTTTTAACTTGAACTAAAGTCTATTACGGTATCGTTTTACAGCTTGCCTTGGATCCCTCCAAGCAGGCGGGGAGCACTCTTAAAGCCCGCGTGGGAGGGGGGCCGTTATGGCAGGGCCCGGGATACTTAGAGGGTTTGACAGCATCTTGACTTGCAGAGACTAGATGGCTCTATGAAAGCGGTGCAGAAAAAAATGGAGCCGCCTCTGTAAATCAGCGCCTCAAGCGCTGCTGCCAAGTTGCAAAAAGATTGGAATGGGCTGCAAATGCACACTTTAATAGTTAGGTTTCTATTTCGACAGCACCTGTAGGCTTGTTAATAATTAAAAATTGGCAGTAAATTCGGGAGGAGTTGATGCGATTACTAATTACGGGAGGAGCAGGATTCATCGGATCCAGCGTTGTTCGCAAAGCCATTTCTCGCGGATATGAAGTCATTAATTTTGATGCGTTAACCTATGCGGGGTGTCTAGATAATTTAAAATCTATAGAAAATAGTTCGTTCTACAATTTTGTAAAAGGAGATATATGTGATCGTGCAGAGGTCCGATCTATTTTTCATAAATATCAACCAAACCGAGTCTTGCACTTAGCTGCAGAATCGCATGTCGATCGCTCGATAGATGGACCAGGCGCATTTGTCCAGACAAATATTGTCGGGACTTACAATTTGTTGGAAGAAGCGCGTGACTACTGGTTTTCAATTGGGAAGGACACAAACTTCCGCTTTCACCATATATCGACAGACGAAGTTTTTGGCAGTCTTGGCGTAGATGGGTTCTTTACTGAAAATAGCAAGTATGAGCCAAACAATCCATATTCCGCTTCAAAGGCGTCAAGTGATCACCTCGTTCGGGCTTGGGGGGAAACTTTTGGATTGCCAATTGTCATTACTAACTGTTCGAACAATTATGGACCCTTTCAGTTTCCTGAAAAATTGATCCCTGTTGTTATTCTCAATGCCCTCTCCAGAAAATCCATCCCTGTTTATGGTACAGGGGAAAATATTCGAGATTGGTTATACGTGGAAGATCACGCAGAGGCTTTGCTGACAGTTTTAGAAAAAGGCAGGACTTCTCGAACCTATAATATTGGCGGATTGAACGAGGTCAAAAATATCGATTTAGTAAAAATGGTATGCGGAAAATTGGATGTGATTTGCCCGGATAATAGGCCGTATGAGGATTTGATCGAATTTGTGGGAGACCGACCTGGGCACGATAAACGTTATGCCATTGATGCGACGAGAATTCGGGAGGAGTTGGGTTGGTCCCCCAGTGTAACTTTAGAGGAAGGTTTGGAGCTTACAGTTAAATGGTATGTTGAAAATCAAGGATGGCTGGACGCGCTGCACTCAAGGAATGGTGTTGGACAGCGGATCGGGTTGAATGCCTAAATGCTTAGTTTTAGAATGAGCGTCTCAAAGGTTTTTTGCTCAGGTCTGGAGCTTAAAGAATACGCAGCCAAGCGATGAATCTTATGGGATTTGAACAGAAGCGATGACGCGACGCAAAGGAATTGTTCTTGCGGGTGGAACAGGTTCGAGGCTATGGCCGATTACTCTAGGTGTTTCTAAGCAGCTGCTCCCCGTTTATGATAAGCCAATGATTTATTATCCCCTGAGTGTTTTGATGCTCTCAGGAATTAGAGAAATTGCCATCATCACCACACCAGATGATCGTAGCCAATTTGAGAGAATTTTAGGTGATGGCTCCCAATGGGGCATTTCATTTACGTATATTGTGCAACCAAAACCGGAAGGTTTAGCGCAAGCATACATACTGACAGAAGACTTCTTGGATGGGCACCCGTCAGCAATGGTATTGGGCGATAATATCTTCTTTGGTCATGATCTGAGGGGATACTTGAATTCGGCAAACCTTCAAGAGGTTGGCGCAACTGTCTTTGGTTATCATGTGTCTGATCCAGAACGATATGGTGTTGTTGAGTTAGATGATAATGGCAAGGCGACGTCTATTGTTGAAAAACCAGAACAGCCAAAATCAAATTATGCTGTGACTGGGCTCTACTTTATGGATGAGACAGCGTCAGAACGAGCCAAAAACGTAAAGCCGTCCGTGCGCGGAGAGTTGGAAATTACGTCTCTGTTGGGAACGTACATAGCCGAAGACAATCTGATAGTCGAGACGCTGGGGCGCGGGTTTGCTTGGTTTGATACAGGAACCCACGAAAGCTTGCTGGATGCAGGAAACTTCATGAGAACCATCCAAACGCGTCAAGGTACGCGGATCGGCTGCTTGGAAGAAATTGCGTTCGAAAGCGAATGGATTGATAAAGAGCGCCTTTTGGAATTGGTGGGTCACCTGGACAAGAACGATTATTATAAATCGCTAAATAAGTTGATCGGTCGCTAGCCCATGTTAAGCGTAGGTTGATTATTTACAGCTACATTTATTAAGCATTAGGCCGTTATCTGAATCTATGTAGTAATGACAATGAGTTCATCTTGGGTATTGATAAGTGCAAAATAGTTGACCTTCCTAAAGTGATGGATAGTCGAGGTAATTTATCGTTTGTTGAAGGTGGAAATCACATTCCCTTCGATATTCGGCGTGTCTATTACTTGTATGATGTCCCCGGCGGAGCAGAGCGTGGGTCACACGCACACAAGAATCTACAACAATTCATCGTCGCGATGTCGGGAAGTTTTGACGTTGTCTTAAATGATGGGAAGACTGAAAAGAACTTCCATCTGAACCGATCGCACTTTGGTCTCTATGTTGCCCCCATGATGTGGCGGGATTTAAGGAACTTTTCCTCAGGTGCCGTGTGTATGGTCTTGGCTTCTGAACGGTATGATGAGGCCGATTATATTCGAGATCATGAGGACTTCTTAGTGGCTGCGAGGAAATTTATCGATGACCGTTGAGTTTCTTGATCTAAAAAGTGCCCATGAAGAAGTCAAAACTGAACTTCACGCAGCATATGAGAGAGTTTTAAGCTCTGGTTGGTTTATCTTAGGACAAGAGCTTCAGTCCTTTGAAGAGGAATTCGCATCATACTGCGATAGTTCCTATTGCATAGGCGTTGGTAATGGATTGGATGCCTTATCTCTGATTCTTCGAGGATACGGGATCAGCGCGGGCGATGAGGTCATCGTTCCCTCGAATACGTTTATTGCGACATGGCTTGCCGTGAGCAGCTGCGGTGCGACCCCGGTTGCAGTTGAGCCAAATTTGGGCAGTTACAATATTGACGCCAACCGCGTTGAAGATGCCCTAACCAAACGAACTAAAGCGATTATTGCTGTGCACCTGTACGGTCAGCCGGCCGATATGCAAGAGCTTAAAGCCATTGCAGATAAGCATGGTCTGAAACTCATCGAGGATGCGGCCCAGTCCCATGGCGCCCGATATAAAGGGCAGCGCACGGGCTCTTTGGGAGATGCTGCAGGGTTTAGTTTTTATCCTGGCAAGAATTTAGGGGGACTGGGGGATGGTGGCGCCATTACGACCTCAGACGAAACCCTTGCCAAAGAAGTTCGTCGTTTAAGAAGTTACGGCTCTACTCAGAAGTATGTTCATGAAGTAAAGGGTGTGAATTCGCGACTGGATGAAATGCAGGCAGCTTTCTTAAGAGTGAAATTAAACAAGCTCGATCAATGGAACGAGAGGCGTCGACAGATTTCAGAGCTCTACATGGACGGCTTAGACAAAGAGAGTATTGTGTTGCCATTGGTTCAAAAGGACATAGTTTCTGCGTGGCATTTGTTTGTGATCCGTGTTTCTGACCGTGAGCATGTTATGCAGGCTTTGAAAAATGACGGAATCGAAACAATCATTCATTATCCGACGCCGCCCCATCTGCAAGGAGCATACCTTCAGGAGAGTGGGGGGTTGGAAAGCACCCGATATCCGAAAAAATACACAATGAGGTGTTAAGTTTACCCATAGGGCCGCATATGAAGGATGAAGATGTGAATAAAGTAATCAAGGCCCTTAATCGACAAGGCGTCGTTTAAAGGGTGTTGTTTATATGAGTGACAGCGAAAACAATATTTTTTTTATTGGTGCAGGGCATGGGGGGCTTCATGCCCTGAGATCTTTGATGGCGTGTTTCCAAAGTATAACGGTTCTGTCAGATGATTCCGATATCTTAGCTCTCTTGAGGAAGCAAGACCGTCATGTTCAGAAACTCGAAGATGTGGGTGAAAAATATGGTGTTTTGGCGGGGTCAAAGGAAATCTTGGATAGGGGGTTTCTTGAAAACCGGTTCGTATTAAATGTGCATTATCCTTGCTGCCGACATATAGGGGGCTGCACTCTATAGTTTGGGCCATCCTAAACGGTGAGGAAGCGTTAGGCTGGACAGTTCACAAAGTTGATGAGGGTATTGATACTGGGGATATTTATTATCAATCATCCTTTAGATACCGTGGTGAAACTTCGTGGCAAATAATGGAAATCTTTGACCAGGAAGTAGAAGGTGTTCTTGGCCATGTGGCTAAACGTTCTTTTAGTGAAGATATCACGCCTCAACCACAAGATCATAATCTTGCAACTTGGGTGCCTCGCCGAAATAGAGAAGATTGTTTGATAGATTTTGATGTCTCTTATTCATATATGACCCGCTTTTTTAAAGCGCTCGTACCGCCTTATCCATGTCCCATGATTGAGTATAAGAAGGAACGTTATCAAGTTATTCAGTCTGATATTCTCAATAAAAAATACGATTGCGGAATTAAGAGGGTGGTAAATGTTGATGATAAGGGTGTTTATATAAAATTTAAGGGTGGAATTATTATTATTAAAGAACTTCTTGGAAAAAATGATAAAAAAGTAGATCCCCGCTCAATATTTCCCTTAGGGGCTCGACTGTGATCCAAGAAATAGAAGTAAGCATATATACAAAAAATGATCAAAAAGCATGGAATGATTTTGTTTTGAAATCAATAAATGCGCCTTTTTTCTTCAAGAGGCAATATATGGAGTATCATAACGATAGGTTTGATGATTTTAGTTTGATCATAAAATCAAAATCAAAAATCGTTGGGGTTGTTCCTGCTTCAATTAATCAGAAGACACAAGTTGTGAGCTCGCACGCTGGATTGACATTTGGCGGAGTTGTTATTGGCAATAAAATGGTGTCTTCGTTGTTTCTGGATTGTTTTGGAGCAATTCTTGATTTCTTACGTGATAACGCAGTTAAGCAATTTGTGTACAAATGCGTACCCGATTATTACCATCAATTTCCTGCAGCATCTGAAGCCTATGCAGCGTTTAAATTTAACGGAAATCTCATTCGTCGGGATCTAGGGTCTGTTTTGCGACCATCAAAAAGGAGCCCTATTCAAAACAGACGAAGTCGTATGGTGAAAAAGGCAAAATCACGGAGCATCAAGGTCGCAGAAAGTACAAAATTTAAAGAATTTTGGGGTGTTTTATGTGAGACTTTAAAGGAGCGGCACGATGTAGCCCCTACACATACCCTTGAAGAGATTTTGTATTTACATAACCTTTGCCCAGACAACATTCGTCTCTTTATGGCTTCAAAGAACGAGGAGTATTTGTATGGCGTCGTGATATATGAGAGCAAGACCGTTGCGCACTGTCAATATATTGCAAGCTCCCCAGCGGGAAGGGATATCGGTGCATTAGACCTTCTTATCGAGCACCTAATAAGCGATACTTTTATAAATAAGGAATACTTTTCATTTGGTGTTTCGACAGAAAATGGCGGGCAGTATTTGAACCGTGGCCTGATTTCTCAAAAAGAAGGCTTTGGTGCGAGGGCTTGCGTATCTGATACCTATCAATTCACCTTATAAAGCCCTTTTTATTCTCTTGATAGTTTAGACTCCTGTGGATGCTGAATGGCCAAGGTAAGCCTATAGGTATATCTCGACACGTGCGGTATCGATTGGCAACTTTCGTATTGGTGGAGCTTGCTATTATGTTTTTGGTAATGTGTTGTGATAACTGAGCAAAAGCGTGTGTTATGAGAAGTCTTATTAAGGCAATATTCAAAACAGGTGCAGGAACAGTTGTATCATTATTGCTCAATATTATTACAACTAAAGTTGTTGCGTTGCTATTGGGCCCTTCTGGTTTGGGTCTATATTCATTGTTACGTCAGGCAACGCTTACTCTGTCAGCTTTTGGTTTAGGAGGACAAACAGCCCTCGTACATGGCGTTGCAAGTACTGAAGGTCAGAGTCGAGACATTTACACTCGCACTGTGTTTTCCATTTTTTTAATTGGCACTGCCGTTACAGCAAGTTTAATTATTTTATTCTCTGAGTTTATTACAGAACAGGTTTTTGGAGAGTATAGCGAGGAAAATAACTTTGTTATCCAGCTTCTTGTCATTCCTGTGCTCGCAATTAACATGCGAGCGTTCTTCAATGCTTTGCTGAATGGAAACAAGGCGATAGGAAAACTCGCGATTGTAGAGGTGCTCGGCCCTGCAGTGTCATTCTTGATAGTTTATCCCGTGTGTTTATACATTGATCATAATTATGCGTACGCAATGATCGCGTTGATTATGTCCTCTCAGATCGTAATGATGATTTCATCATTATCATTTTGCACAAGAGCTAAATTTAATGAATGGATGGGGGCGTTTAGGCTGTATAAGCTCGACAAGCACAGCACAAAAAAATATTTGCATTTTGCAGGGGTAACCACACTAACGGCTTTAACAGGTGCTGGTGCTATATTTATTGTTAAGGCATCTATAACGAGCGGTTTAGGAATTGATTACACAGGGATATTTGACGTTTCATGGACTTTGAGTTCATCGTACATAATCATTTTACTGGGGTCATTTTCGACTTATTATTTGCCAGAATTAAGCTCTCAAGATAACTTTTCTGGAATACAGGTTGTTATTAAGCAGGTGTTTCGGCTTTCTGTGGCCCTTATTCTCCCGGTTATTGTCGCCGCTATTTGTTTAAAACCCCTCATCATTGAAATATTATATTCAGAGCAGTTTTTGGAGGCTTCTCAGACTTTACGTTGGATGTTGATTGGGGATTTTTTTAAAGTTTCAGCTTGGGTCTTCACATATCCCATATTGGCTCTTTCGGCTATGAGGACATTTTTAGCGTTGGAGGTTCTATGGAGCTTTCTCTTTGCGCTTATATCTTATTGGGTGGTGCATAAATTCCAGAGTATTGAATATATAGGCACCGTATTTATGGGGCTCTATATATTAACAACGATACTGTATTACTGGGTTGTTTACAGAATAGTCGGCGGGAGCCTTAAACTAAAAGACCTCGTATCATGGGCGATTGCCTTTTTGGTGATATTGTTTGTGTCTGTTGTAACTTGGAATGACACAACAGTTGATGTCCTCCGTACGGGGATATTTTTGGTTATTGCTATTGTAATTTCATTGCTTTTTTTGAAAGAGGAAATTCTTGCTTGGCGAAGTAGATGAGTTGCAACTTGCCTCATTATACTAAGCTTGTTTGCCACAGTTGATGGATTTCTAGTAGCGTTTTTTTAGGTGAAATGTATGGGTAAAGAATTTAAGCCTGGTTTGGTAAGTGTTGTAATTCCGACTTACAATCACGAAGACTTTATCACCGAAACCCTTGAAAGTGTATTGTCGCAAGACTACGAAAACATAGAAATCATTGTGACCGATGACTGCTCACAAGATGATTCTGTTGCCATTGTTCAAGAATATGCTGAGAAGTATCCAGGGAGAGTGATTCCTGTTTTTAGCGACTCGAATACTGGAAATTCTAGCAACATAAACCGGGGGTTAAGGAAAGCTCGTGGAGAGTATATAGCGTGGCTCGGAGGCGATGATGTTATGCTTCCGGGAAAGCTCCGTCTTCAGGTTGAAACCCTCAATAGGCATCCAGATGCTATAGGAGTTTATCATGATGCGGAAGTTTTTCGGTCAGATGATGGGCATGTCTATGGTTTATTTAGCAAGGTTTACAATAATGATGTTGTCTTGCGTTCCGGAGGAGTAGAGCTCTGGTTTGACCCAAACTATTTTATGCTGCCGTCAACCGTTATGATTCGAAGATCTGCCGCGCCGACACATGGTTACGATGAGAGATTGAAATTTGCGGGAGATTGGTTGTTTGATGTTGAGGTGTTTAAGGAGGGGAGAGTCATCCCAGTTTCAGGAGTGTATACGCGTTACAGGAGGCATGGCGAGAACCTGACCTCGAGTAAAGAGTTCAAAGATAGAATTAAAGAAGAATTGCTAGTGTCCTTGGGGATTATCGAGGCGCGATATCCACGTTTAGCAGGTTTAGTGCAAAAAAAAAGAATCGCACTCATTTTTTCTCTGGCCATCGGGGCTTTTCGTAGTGACGAAGCAGAGCGTGGGTTTCTTTATTTGATTGGAGCAATGCGGCAAGGGGCTTATTTTAAAGGCGGCCTTTGTTATCTGTTTTTCAGGGTGTTTGGAGACAAAGCGATGATGTTTATAAGTGCCAAGACATTGCAGAAGTCGCGCTTCTGGCGACGTTTGGTTGGAAACAAAAATTTTCAATCGGCTGAATATTCTAATTTAAATTCCAAAGAGCGATAAGTGTCTTGGTCCTTATTAAAAACTCCGAACCGGGCCTTGGGGGGTGCTGGCTTAAATATTGATGCCGCAGCTATGAAAGCTACGAAGGTGACGTAGTGGAAGATTTGATTTTTGCAACAGAGGGTAGTGTTGAATTTGATTGGGCTGTTGTAATTGTAAACTGGAACAATTGGCCGGATACCCTGGAGGCCATTGAAGGTGCCCTTCATATGGAGGGGCCTCTTCCACATATTGTTCTCGTCGATAATTGCTCCACCGACGAGTCTGTTGAAAGAATAAAGCAATGGGCCCGAGGGGAGTTATGCGTTATTCCAGGGTCGCGCGATAACTTGATATCACAAAATATTATTCCCCCTCGCCATTGTGATATAAAATTGTTCTGTGTTCCAGATGACTATCCATATTTTGAAAACGTCGGAAAAGCAGGGATCTACCTATTTGTTTCCAGTGCCAATAATGGGTTCTCATCGGCGAATAATTTAGCCTTTAAATTTGCACGTAAGGTATTGAAGTGTAAATGGTTTTGGATGCTGAATAATGATGCTGTTCCGCGCAGAAATACGTTTCAGGCTTTGCTTAGGGCGACGTCTTCACCTAGTGCTCCGGATATTTTTGGTACGGCTGTCATGGAGTACTATTCCCCTGAGATCGTGCAAAGCTGTGGCGGGCTGTTTAATTTTATAATTGGAAGGCCAAGCCACTATCTTGATGGCTCGGAAGAAGCTTTTTTAGACAAACAACCGGACTGGGTGAAAACAACCTACCCACAAGGGGCATCTATGGTCGTGAATACAACATTTATTGATGAGTATGGTTATATGGATGAGAGGTTGTTCATGTATTATGATGAATTATGTTGGATAGTCATGCGTGGAAAGCCTTACGAGTGCGAAATCTATACGAAGGCACGAACTTATCATAAGGGAAGCGCGACTTCTGGCTTTGATCAAAGTTTATCAAAGCGAAATCCCTTAATGGATTACTATTTGTCACGAAATCGTATCCTCGTCGGCCGATTAATCGGACCAACATTTGGCATCTTGTATTTTTCAGCTACTTTATATGGATTGGCGAAACGAGGAATTACCGGCAATTTTGGTCTTTTATGGGCCAGCCTGCAGGGCATGCTTCATGGTTTTTTGGGGCGTGGGGGGATGCGGTGAAGTGCATGTAATTTACGATGCTAGGTGGATTGCCCGTCAATTCTCTGGGTTGGGCCGCTTCACGGGTGAACTTTTCTTAGAACTCGTGGATCTGGATAGCGATACACCTATGCAGTTTACAGTCCTTGTTTGGGGTGATGATCCATTTCTGGAGGAGAATCCATATTGGATAGCCTTTAAGGCCCTTGAAGAGGAGGGGCGCATTGTTATTGTTTATGTTCCCTTTGAACCATTAAATGTTTGTCAGCATTTTCGATTGTCAAAATATGTTAACTCGATCGACGCGGATGTTTACTTTTACACGCATTTTGATTTGCCCTTGGGTGTGAGAGTGCCGTCGGTGGCTGTTGTTCACGACCTGTTTCCGCTAAAAGTGCCGGGTTATATAGTTCGGAAACCTTGGCTAAAGAAAATATACTTTAGGCTTATGCTTCGCATTATGGTCAGAAGAGCCGCTTACATTTTTACCGTGTCCGCCACAACACGTGAGGATTTGATTGCAGAAGTCGGGGCTAAGTTTCAAAAAAAAATAGGGGTCTCATACGAAGGATCAACCTTAACGAATAAAAAAGGTAATTTCAAAGAAAAAGAAATTTTAGAACTTCCGCCAAACTATCTTATGTATGTTGGAGATCGCCGCCCCCATAAAAACCTAAGGCGTATTATTGATCTCTTTATTATGCTCCGCCAATCTGAAAATTACGCCGGTTCATTGTTGCTAGTTGGCACGCTCACCAATCATGACTTTGATGTCGATGAATATATCATGGGTCGACCCGACATCAATGTAATGGGTCAAGTTCCAGACCGCACACTCCTTACCTTGTATGAAAGGATGGATGCAATGCTGTTTCTATCCAAGTACGAGGGGTTTGGGTTGCCTGTGGTTGAGGCGGGTTTGCTTGGTAAAAAAATGATCGTATCAGATGGCGGTTCGTTGACTGAAATATCCCCGCCATGGGCCTATGTCTTGCCTAACTCTGCTCCTTTGGAGACAGAATTACCAAACGTCGCAAGATACTTGTCTAATAGCATCTCTGTTGTCAAAAATTATGGAGAAAAATACACTTGGAAATCAGCTGCACGCAGTGTTCACCGCGGTCTTTCCCAATTTGCGATGCCCAAAAGCTGACGACTTGTCGGTCTTTATTAAAAATTAACCTGGCATCATTTCGTGTAATTGCCAAAAAATGTTGAGGGTGTCTTTTGATTGAAATTCTAAAGAATTCAATAGTTTCTTTGGAACTGCTTTGTAGTGGGTTAGCCATACTTTGGTACGTGCAAGAGATCTCTATCGGGCGGCGAATAAGTCCTTTATTGATCCCATTAATCTGTCTTCTTGGGATCACATCTCTTTGGTTCTATTTTGGTGCTGAGGGTCATCGTTGGCTTGGGCTGAAGGCAGTATTTTTCTTTCTTTGTGTATATCTTGCGAGCCGAAATGAACGATTGGCTATCGTGTTACTAATATCTGCAATTGTCCTGAAAGGGTTTCTTTACTTGCAACTGTCCGATATTTTTACCCAAGGCAAATATATTTTCCCGCGTTTTGGATTCCTCGTGCTTCTATTTCTACTATTAAATAAGGGTACGTCTGGGAAATCGGTTCTCTTAAATGTTGCTCTTGTCGTAGGTTGGTGTTGGGAAATGAATACGGCATTTCAAAACGGCGCTCGGGGGGTGATGATAGGACTGGCACTGGCAGCCTTAGTTATCTATTCGAGAGCTTTATCTAGATTGGCTTTGCACGTTCTCTGTCTGGTTCCTTTTTTCTATATTATTGTGATGTCAAGCATGTACTTAGCCTTTCTAAATAATTGGATTTTTCCTGAAACAATTCCTGGTTCCGTATTTGGTGTCATTGAAAGATCGTCGATGATTTATTCGGCTATAAATCAGTTCTTCGATTATTTTTTCCTAGGGCCTGGGAGAGACTTTGATAATGACGTGGGATACTGGATGACCCTTTTTGATCTCGTTTATTACGACAGCATGAAAGGTGTAGATCCTCATTCTTATTTTTTGTCTTTATGGCGTGATGAAGGGGCACTAATAACGATATTATGGGTTGCAGTTTGGTTCTTTTATTGGAGCCAAGTACGCAGTCTCACGAGTTGGGTGGGAGATTTTAGGATTCGCTTAATAATAAGTCTGACAATTTTGGCAGTTATTGAGTTTACCGTTTCCCCCCCATATTCAGCGGGACGATTATTTGTATCTTTAATCTTGGGCTTGATACTTGGTATAGCGTATTCAAAAACGACATTACTCGAACCGTCGATGACTGCTACCGAAGTGTCACTGAGAAAAAATCGCGCATGACAACTCCCGCATTGGTTGTGCATGTGATTACTAGATTTCTTGGAGCAGGAGCAGAGCGGTCTGTGGCAGACATTATCAACGCCTGCGATAGTACTAAATATAAACACATACTAATTGTGGGCAAAGACCATAGGGTGGAATCTATTAGAGCGTTGTGTGGCGATGTCAGTCTCATCGTCGTAAAAGAGCTCGTTCGTGCCCCACATTGCATCTTTGATATAAGGGCATTCATTGCTCTTAAGCGAATTTTAACCGAATTTCGCCCTGATATCGTGCATACAATTGAATCAAAAGCTGGGATACTAGGGCGTGTTGCAGCCCGTTGCGCCGGTGTACCTAAAATAGTGCACTCTTCGGTAATCGCTAATGTCGGTCTGGACATATATCCATTAATGACCCCTGTATATTGGTTGTGTGAATGCCTTGTTGCGAGATGGACTGACCAATTCATAGTGAATGGGTTGGATCTGTTAGAGCGAAACCTTAAGTTTCATATCGGTAAGCGGGAGCAATATAAAATCGTACGTTCGACTGTTGATTCTGGTCTTTTTCGAAAAACACAAAGAGAAAGGGAGATTGTCCGCTCGAAGCTGGGGCTATCATCGACTGAAAATGTTATTTTGTTTGCAGGACATCTGGATAAGAGAAAAGGCGCCTTGCAAATACCGAAATATTTTCGTCGCGTAAAAAAACAACTGCCCTCAGCGTGCCTGCTCATCGCCGGAGTGGGGCCTTATGAGAAGAAATTGAGATCAGAACTTTCTGAAGACTCGATTACCAGAAACGTCTCCTTTCTTGGGTTTACAGAAAAACTGCCTGATTTAATGGCCGCTGCTGATTGTCTGATTATGTTAAGCAGTTCAGAGGGTATGGCGACCGTTTTGGTTCAGTCTGTGGCTGCGGGCACTCCCTTCGTTTCTTACGCTGTGGATGGCCCCAAAGAATTATTAAATAGTGGAGCTGTGGGAGCTGTTGTTGGAATTAATGATTGGAGAGGGGCTGCCGACCAAACTTTAAAAATGCTCAGCATTGAAAGACCGGGCGCCTTAGATTTGAAAGACTGGATGCCGAGAACCGTTATGCATAGTTATCGTCAGATTTTTGACGATATCCTATCCGAGAAATAAAGTGATGATTGTTAAAGGTAACGGTCTCTTGGCTAGAGCTTTTTTGGCGTGTTCGGATGCGGATCAGCCAGTTTATTTATTTGCCTGTGGCGTCTCAAATTCTCAAATGCAGAGTGAAGAGGAGTATAAACGAGAAAAGAATGATCTTCTTATTGCGATTAGGGAGGCAAAGGAAATGGATTACCTATTTGTATACTTTTCTGGTGCCCCAATCTATGGTGACTTCTCGAGACTAGTATCAGAATCAAATGCGTGTGTTCCGGTCACACGATATGGTAGGCATCAGCTGGAGGCTGAGCGTTTTATTGGTGAACATGCCGATAAATATTTATTTGTTCGATTATCAAATGTCGTTGGCTTATCAACAAACACCAGCCAATTAATCCCCTCCCTAGTGCGGCAAGTGGCAATGGGCAAGGTTAACGTTATGAACAATGCGTGGCGTGATTTAGTGGACGTTGAGGATATTGTTCGTTTGGTTCAGGGTTTGATAACCCAGTCTGTTGTAAATGAGGCCGTCAATGTCGTGAGCGGTCAATCTCTTCCTATCTCGTCGATTGTCACGATCATATCAGAGGTATTGTCTTTCGAACCAAAGATCCAGTACACGGAGCAAGGGGATGCGCAACACTTCGACAATTCGCTTCTGAAGTTGTACCTAGGTGATCTACCGTTCAATGAGAGTTATACGTCAAGAACTTTACACCGTTATGTTCCGAAGATTTATGAAAATTTAAGAACACGATAAAGAGGCTCGCCGCGGTCACCTGAACAGAATTCAGCCGAAAAATCCTGGCAGATATTCGACGCAGATGTATCGATAGAAGAAATTTTAAATTTTATTAAAAGTTTTACTCATTAATGATCTATGGGATGGTTTTGATTTAAGACGACTAATATCCAATAGTCCCTCCAAGGAGAATTATGTCAATCGGACTGCCCAAATTGAGACACGATTGATTTTTTAGAACTGATGTAGCCGTTCTCTGTTACAACTCTGTCTTTTTTTTGCATCTGATCCTAGCGCTAAAACGTTATTTGCATGTGCGGATGGTTATCTGATGCTGCTATTCGTCGGCCGACTTCAATAATCAAAAAATAGAACATCAAAAGGCAGATCTTTGGAAAAAGACTGCTAGAGAATCCGCGAGACGTGACATAACATCAGAATTAGATGAAATAGAGCGTCCGTTAAACTAGGTGCGTGAGGAGCCTTAATGTTATGACGACGGGAAGATTTTTTAGGCAATATAAATGAAATTCTTAGTCTTCGGTCGATCGGGTCAACTTGCTAGTGCCCTTAAGGATATGGAAAAGGAAACTGGCGACAGTCGTGTTATTGCCCTGGGGCGCGAAAAAATAGACATACGAAAACTGGATAGCGTTAAACAAGGCCTTGCTGAGCATAAACCTGATCTTCTGATCAATGCCGCAGCCTATACGAATGTTGATCAAGCTGAGAATGAGTCTCGCGAGGCTTTTGAATTGAATGCGAAAGCTATTGAGAATATTTTGGAGGCGGCAGACCCATTTAAGCTTCCGATTATTCATATTTCCACCGATTACGTTTTCGATGGTACAAGCCGAGAGCCATATAATGTTGAGGATGAAGCGAGACCGCTTGGAATCTATGGGGCGAGCAAATTGTCTGGTGAAAGAATACTTCAGGAGAATTATGAGCGGCATATCATCATACGAACAGCGTGGATATACAGTCCATATGGAAAAAATTTCGTCAAAACTATGCTAAGAATGATGGAACGGAATGACTCCATTAATGTTATTGATGACCAATATGGCTGCCCAACGTCTGCTCATGAACTTGCCTTTTCCTTGTTGAAAATAGGCCGAAACCTGTGCCGGAAAGACTTTGCAGATTTCGGGACTTACCACTTGGTATCTGGGGGGCGAATGTCTTGGTTCGCGTTTGCGAAAGAAATTCAATTGCAATTCAATCGTCTTCATCAGGGCACATGGAAAGGCTCGGCATGCGAAATCAAGCCAATTTCGAGCCAGGATTACCCGGCAAAAGCCCAACGTCCGGTTTACTCTGTTCTATCATCCGTAAAATTCGAAAAGACCTTTGACATTTATCTGCCGTATTGGAAAAAAAGCCTTATACGGTGTTTGCAGCAGCTAAAAGAAGATAAAGATTCTGGCTAGTCCTGAAGACCCCCGTTTCTCTCTGATAGAACGCTATTTATACCCTAAAGGGTGTGCACTGAATTAACACTTCAAGCGTAAAATTCTTGGTGTCAACTCAAGGCCTGGAGGGAATAAATCAGAGGGTAATTCTTCATAAATTAATATGCGTTTTTGTTCAAAAAGCCGACAAAAATGGTCAGTAGCAATATTCGTAAATCGAAAAGGAGAGACCAATTATTGATGTAGTAAAGGTCATGACCGATGCGCTTTTCCATATCGTCGTCCGTTTTGGTTTCCCCGCGGAAACCGTTTACTTGGGCCCATCCAGTAATTCCGGGTTTTACACGATGCCTCGCTACATATTTAATGATTCTTTGGGAATATATTCTGTTATGCTCGACCGCATGTGGCCTTGGCCCTACCAATGACATGTCACCTCTTACAACGTTGAAAAGTTGGGGTAATTCATCAAGACTTATTCGACGCAAAAGGCGACCAATTTTGGTGACCCTAGGGTCATTTCGTGTCGCTTGTTGTATATTCTGTGTTTCGTGTCTTTGAGTGATCATCGTCCTAAATTTATAGACAACAAATTCTCTCCCGTTAAAACCATGGCGTCGCTGTGCAAAAAGGACAGGGCCTGAACTTGTAAGTTTTATGGCAAGGGCAATTAAAATCATCAAGGGGGAAAATAGTATCAGGGCGCAAGAGCCTAGAAGGTAATCTTCGCAGTTTTTTAGCCACCATCCCCACTTTGAAAATGGATCAGCCGCGATACGATTAAATGGCATTCCTTCGAGCAGAACCCAGTCATTGTTTTCCTCGGTAACCAATAATGATGTAAAGCCCTCAGTGGGAGCTTCCAAGATCGTGGCTGATAGTTCTTGCAATGGCGAAAAGTCAACTTTTAACTTCTTATAATTTTCTTTACTAATTGCGATAACTATATAGTCAATATTCACCTCTCTACAGTAGACTACGGCGGAGGAAATTGCTTCTTCTGCCGAATTCCTGCGGGTTTTGTCGCTTTCAAGCCTAAAAACCTTTCTAAGCAAGAAAGACTCCTTTTCGCTCTGCTCAGTCAAGTGGAGAAGTGCTTTTCGGGCATACTCATCATCTCCTACCAAAAGTACAAAATTATTAATTAATAAGTGTCCTGAATTTTTATTTTCAAGCCAGAGTGCAAGAAGCAAGCGACCAACGGCAACCATAATAATTGATAGCATGAACCAGTAGAAGATCCAGAGCCTAGAAATTTCTGTGGAAGATTTGGAAAAATACGCGATTACCAGAATTACGCTGAAGGTTACCAATAAAGATGTGTTCACTTTGGTTAAACCCAAAATTTTATTGCGTGGAGAAAAATTCTGATAACCTTTCATAGCCTGCATCTGCAGTAAATAAACCACTAGCGTGATAAAGATTATTGGTGCAGAGGAACTTGCGTAAGTTAATTGCTCAAACCGAATAAAAGAAGCAAGTCCTGCTGAGAGAGTGATGATTAGGATATCAATAAATCGGATAAGATCTATTGTTAAGGATTTACGACGATTTAAATTATCCATGAGTTCACCTATGGAAATAATGAGGTGTTTTTTTTTCTATCAAATTGCATGCTTGAAACTATACCAATTTTATTTACTTACTTATCCTATAAATAGCGCCCTGAGAGTCGTCTGTGCAAAACCAGATGGCCTGGTCGGGTCCAGCCCTTACATCACGTACCCGACCGAATTGGGAGCTTATTAATATCTCTTTTTGCTGAATGAAAATGCCTTTGACAGACATTCGGATAATTGTTCTTGCTCTTAGGGCACCCAAGAATAAATTTCCTTTCCATTTTTTGAAAAGTTGGCCTGAGTAGAAAGTTGCTCCAGACGGAGCTATCGACGGATCCCAATAAAACAGCGGACTAACAACATCAGGTCGGGTCGCAGCTGGAAATGGCTCTCCCGAGTAACGGCTACCGAACGAAACGTCGGGCCAGCCAAAATTTTTTCCTTTTCGAGATAGATTGATTTCGTCCCCTCCGGCTGCCCCGTGCGATATTGTAAAATAGGCACCATCCGATGGTCGTTTTGCAGCACCTTGAGGGTTTCGGTGCCCAAAAGACCAAATTTCCGGTTGGAAGCCGCGTACTTGGATGAAGGGGTTATCTTTTGGGGATGAGCCATCCCGATTCATTCGGACAATTTTACCGATGTGATTTGACATATTCTGAACTAAGTCAGGATGTCCTCGGTCACCGAGCGTCATAAAAATTTTTTTATCATTGGAAAAAATGATCCGAGAGCCAAAGTGAATATTGGTCGCTAAAGCCGGTTGTTGTCGAAATATGATCTGCAGGTCCTCTAAACGGGCTTGCCCTTCCCCCAAAATTAGCCGTCCCCTTGCCAATGCCGTACGACTTTTAAAGCCTGGGAGAGGCTCGGAGAATGTTAGGAAAATATGACGAGTTTTTGGGAAGTCGGGATCAATCGCTACATCCAACAGTCCTCCTTGGCCCTCCGCCCGGACTGCAGGAACCCCTTCTATTGGCTGCGAAATCACTCCTTTCCTGACGAGTCGCAACGCTCCGCTGCGCTCAGTTACAAGGTATCCTTGGTCTCGCGGCAGAAATGCAAAGGACCAAGGGTGATCAAATGGCCCGGCCATTTTTTGGACTTTCAGGGTCCCGATGGATGTTTTGATAGGAGTGATTTCCTGTGCGCTGGAGGAAAAATCTATCGATAGATTTAGAATTAATACCTGAATGGTTAGTGTTATGCGTAAGAACATGGGTCAAGAAGCTGTGGTTCGCATGACTGGTATAGACGCCTCTCTAAAAACTCATTTTTTCTCCAGGAAGAAAAACGCCTTTTCCGGTTTTTTGCTGGTCAAGCAGCGCATATGCCTCTTCTGCTTGGTCCAAGGACCATTTGTCGGTAAAGAGACTATCGATGTCTATTTTCCTATCTGAAACAAACCGTGCGCAATCCGCCTGACCGGTTTTAGAAAAAGTCCAGTGTCCAATAACGGAGACCTGGCGAAATGTCAGATCCGGCCCCACATTAAGCGTTACCTCGCCACCGCTCGCGATAAAACATGCCGTGCCCCATTTGCGAACCGCTTGGACGGAAGCAGATCGCGACTGTTGAACACCAGCGGTCTCTATTGATTTGTGACAACCGTCGCCATGGGTAAGATCGCGAATGGCTTCCACGGGATCAATACTGTTTGGGTCAATCACTGTATCTGCGCCTTTTTCTAGTGCTAATGCCCGGCGTCCTTCGGAGGTTTCCACTGCAATTACTCTGGCGCCCATTTCTGCCCCAAACTGGGCCACTGAAAGGCCTACAGGTCCCATCCCAAAGACCGCAATCGTCTCATCCCCGGACACGTTGAGTCGTTTTAAAGCGCCATAGGCCGTTCCGGTCCCGCATGATATTGCAGCTCCCGTAAGAAAAGAGAGGTCCTCTGGCAAAGGAACAAGTGTATGTGCCGCTGCACGCATATAGCGGGCGTGACCACCGTGTCCCTGACCAGATCCATAAACTTCTGGGCCTTCGTTGCAGAGTTGTGACCAACCCTCGATACAATGGCGGCATCGTCCGCATCCATCATAATGATGAACCATAACCCTATCGCCCACTCTGATTTGGTCTTCGGAGACGTGATTGCCAACCTCCGCCACCGTTCCGCATGGTTCATGGCCTGCAATAAAGTATCCCAGACCATTATGGGGCCGGCGGTACGCATGGAGATCCGTTCCGCACATGCCCGAAGCTTTAATCTCTAAAATAACGTCGCGCGGCCCTGGTGTTGGATCAGGGAATTCTCTTAATTCGACCCTGCGCTCTCCTAGAAATGTAATCCCTTTCAAAGCGACCTCTCCAAAGCAGTCTTATTTTTTTCACTGAGCAAACCGCCATTTTCTCGAATGCAACGGATTCTCCAAGAATATTTTTGATTAATATCCGCAAACCCGAAGGGAAATTTCAGTAAAAGTCCACAATTAACCAAGTTTATCCAGTAGCCAATCAATTTGATAAGCCACCACCTGCGTCCAATTATCAACGCTGCAATGGCCCGAACCCCCGATTTTATCGTCAAAAACCCGCAAGGTTTTATCCTCAGCCCCCAATTCGTTGAATAGTCTCTCCGCTGATGAAACCGGTACCATATGATCGCGAGCACCGTGGGTGACCAGAATCGGACATTTAACGTCCCTCCAAAAGACCTTGAAGATTGAATTTTGATAAGTAAGCCCTTGCCTCTGAGTCAGATTGGGTTCCTGTGATCCACTGCAATTGCTCGTGGAGAGGTGGATAGGGTTCATATAGGTCTTTTAAGACATCGTACAGAGCGCCCCAAACAACGCATGCATTGATTCGGTGTTCAAAGCTCACGGCCCTTGGGGCATAGTATCCCGCCATGGATCCCCCGATCAGTCCTATTCGGCCGTGATCGACATCCGTTCTCGTCATTAGGTAATCTACAGCCGCAGTAAATACCCGCTCATAATCTGGAATGGTCGGCAGGCCTAGAAGCCGGATTGATCCCCCCTGTCCCGGTCCATTGAAAAGCAAAACTGCGGCCCCCCGCGCCGTCATTTCTTGGGCACCTCTGAATAACTGCTCCTCTGGAAGTGCATCCGCCCCTGTTGGAAAAATGATCACCGGGGGAGGGGTCCCACGTTTGAAATTTCGTGGGGGCAAAAAAAGGCCATCAAGTTTTGTATTGTCAAAATCTATATCGACCTTTTCATAGGGATGGGGTTGGAGATCGATGCCGGTATAAAAACAGTCAATGCATCTTTTATACATAGGAATTTTTCGAGGATCAGTGCCCTTCAGGACCCGCTCAGCCGAACGGTAATACGTGAAGGCGCGCCACCATGCCTGCCCAGCCGTAACATCATGACCATTTCGTTGGGCATCCTTTGCGATGTCGCTAATTTGATCTCCGAGTTGAGAAAAAGATTCATACCAGTCTTCACTATTGCCGGCCCGTATTCGGCGTGCAGCCCGGAAAAGCTCATTGGTGTCTGCTCCTCCTTGGACGGCTTCGTAAAACAGCCACACTAAATGAAATGAAAAAACAACGGAGGCGCTCTCATCTTCGGTCCAATATTGGAACATGTTTGCTTCCTGATCTCTATGGGAAAGTTTGGCTGTTTTTCAGATAAACAATTGTGGCTAATAGGACAGCCTATTGTCTAGAGGGTGTTTTAGGTTTGGACCTCGCATCCGAAATTAATTTCTTGAGTGCATCAAGTCCGATGGCGCCGGGAACAAGATTGTCTCCGATTATAAAGGCCGGCGTTCCATTGATCCCCAGATCCTCTGCAAGTTGATAATTTTTCTGTAGGCTCTGAGCAATCCCGGGATCTTTCATGTCTTCCAAAAGTTTTTGGTAGTCTAAGCCAACCTTTTTCGTGATCCCCTCGAGCATTTTCTCCTCGAACTGATCACCAAGCATGAATGCCTCATGAAGTTCGAGGTACTTACCCTGTCTTTTCGCCGCCAGCGCGGCCTTGGCCATAGTCACGGAATTTGGCCCTAAGATCGCAAATTCCTTCATTACCAACCGGATTGAGCGATCTGATTCGATCAAGGCTTTTAGGACAGGAAATGACCTCTTACAGTAGCCACAATTATAATCGAAAAACTCCACGACTGTGACATCTCCGTTTGGGTTCCCCAATACGGGCGCTGAGGGGTCGTTTTGTAAATCTCTGCTCCGACTTCGAATTCTTTTGGCCACTTCTTTTTGCTTTTGTTCTTCCTCTTGGAGCCTCAACGCATCCAATGCATCACGGATAATTGTTGGATTTTTCAACAAGTAATCCTGAATGATTTTTTCCATCGATTTTTTTTGTTCTTCTGTAAAACCTTGCGTAAAAGCGCTGGTGCTAAAGCCGGCATGGACGAATTGCAGCAATAATCCAAGGATTAGTGTTACCAGAACCTTGCGGCGGTTGAGTTTGAACCTGACTGCGCCTTGAGGCTTACTCGGTGTCAAAAGATAGTTCCTTTCTATTTTGAAACTGATTTAGTGTTTCAGGGTTTGCGAGGGCCTCAGTGTTTAGAACTGGTCTCCCATGAATTATTTCTCGGACCGCAAGCTCAGTAATTTTACCAGATTTTGTCCGCGGAATATCGCTTACTTCTAAAATGATTTCGGGGACGTGGCGGGGTGAAGCACCTAATCTAATCTTCTTGCGAATAGTTTCCTTTAATTCACTATTTAAATGGTGGCCAACTCTAAGCTTCACAAATAGAACGATCCTTACGTCTCCATCCGGGGTGTCCTGACCAACCGTGATTGCCTCTTCTATTTCCGAGAGCTGCTCAACTTGACGATATATTTCAGCGGTCCCGATGCGGACCCCCCCAGGGTTCAGGGTCGCATCTGATCTACCGTAGATGACCACGCCCCCGTGACCCTTGACCTCTGCCCAGTCACCATGATGCCAGACCCCGGGAAACGTTCAAAATAGGCAGCGTTAAATTTTTTATCGCCAGGGTCATTCCAGAAGCCAATTGGCATCGATGGAAAAGGATTTAGGCACGCCAACTCACCTTTCTCATCAATTAGTGCCCTTCCCTGGGGGTCTAAGACGGCCACATTCATGCCGAGGCACTTGGCCTGAAGCTCTCCGCGCAGGACTGGTCCCATTGGATTCCCTGCCGCAAAACAACCCACAATATCTGTTCCGCCCGAGATTGAAGAGAGGCATAAGTCCTCTTTGATGGCTCGATAGACATAATCGAAACTCTCCGGAACAAGCGGGGATCCTGTGGAGAGGAGAGTCCTAAGCTGCGTAAATTTATGTTTCATTGATGGGTTGAGCTGTGCTTTCTTCGCGGAGTCCAGAAACTTCGCGGATGTCCCAAAGTGAGTGATTCCAACCTCTTCTGCAAAATCGAAAAGAACATCTCCATTTGGGTAGAAAGGACCACCATCATATAAAACGAGGGTCGCTTCGGCTGCTAGCGCCGAGACTAGCCAGTTCCACATCATCCACCCGAGCGTGGTAAAGTAAAAAATCCGATCTCCCCGTTGGGTATCAGTGTGCAGTAAATGTTCCTTTAGATGCTGCAAAAGTGTGCCCCCCGCGCCATGAACGATGCACTTGGGAACGCCTGTGGTACCACTTGAGAACAAGATATAAAGGGGATGATTGAAGGGGAAACGAGTAAATTTTATTTTTTCGGTCCTGTAGGGTTTTATAAATTCTGTAAGCCCTAAACCGACTTCCAAGGCATTTTCGGGGTCAAATGGGAGAATAACAATCTTTGATACTGAGTTAAGATTCTTCCCGACGTGGGCAATCTTTTTCCGGCAATCGAATTCCTTCCCGTTATAAAAATATTTATCCACTCCTAGGAGCAATTTTGGCTCTATTTGGCCAAATCGATCCATTATACCCCCAGTTCCAAAGTCAGGAGAGCAACTGGACCAGATTGCTCCGATACTAGCTGCGGCCAGCATGCAGGCAACGGCCTCTGGAATATTAGGCAAGATGGCTGCTACACGATCCCCTGCATGGATACCGGTTTCAATCATCGCTTGCCTAAGCTGTGAAACAAGACCATAGAGTTCTCTGAAACTTAAAACCCGTTCGGTGCCATTTTCGCCCCGGAAGATTATTGCTGGGGAGTCATCTCGGCGTCGAAGAAGGTTTTCTGCAAAATTAAGCCTTGCTTCTGGAAAGAAGATCGCTCCCGGCATTTTATCAGCATCTCGGAGAACGATGGTTCCCCTTGTCTCAGATACAACCTCCCCGAAATCCCAGAGACTCAGCCAGAATTTATCACTCTCAGATATGGACCATGTGTGTAATTGGGAATAGCTGGTGCAGGCCACACCCCAGTCTTGTTCCACTGCGGATATGAAGCTGGTTATTTGCGCCTCCGAAACACGGGCGGGCGAGGGAGTCCATATCGGTTCTTCGTTCATAAATTTTTTGGGAACCTTCGTTTCAGACCTGACCAGCAATTTATGTAATCATAATCAATTAATGAGGGATCACAGGCAAATGCTGTCGGTGTGAGTGGGAATCTGCTTTCAAACATTACCGCCAGGGAATTAGAGATCCGTTCGGGTCGGAGTTCCGTGTTTACCGAGTTACAATAGGCCTCTGCATCGGGACCATGGGGCGTCATCGAGTTATGGAGGCTTGATCCCCCGGGTTTAAAGCCTCCAGGTTTGGCATCATAAAGCCCTTTAACCAGGCCCATAAATTCGCTCATTACATTCATATGATACCAAGGCGGCCGAAATGTGTTTTCAGCCACAGACCAGCGTTCCGGGAAAATGACAAAATCCACGTTGGCTATGCCTGGAATTTCTGACGGAGAGGTGAGGACTGTAAAAATAGATGGATCTGGATGGTCAAAAGTAACCGTGTTTACAGCGGCAAATCCCGATAGGTCATATTTATAGGGCGCATGATTACCGTGCCATGCCACAACGTCGAGGGGGGAGTGATTTATTTCCCCCGAATAGAGCTGACCCCCTGATTTCAAGACAACTTCGCAGGGTTCTTCGATGTCTTCGTAAGCCGCCGTTGGGTAGAGAAAATCTCTCTCATTGGCCAGCATGTTCGCGCCAATCGGCCCCCGTTCCGGAAGCGTAAAGCCAATTCCGTAATTTTCGCAGACGTAGCCGCGAGAAATTTTCTCAATGGGATCCGCCCGAAATTTTATCCCGCGGGGGATGACGATGATCTCTCCTGGGGCGACGTTCAAGACACCATACTCAGTGTAGAAAATCATTGGGCCTTGTTCCGGCACGAAAAGCAAATCGCCATCAGCATTCCAAAAATATCGTCTCTCCATTGGTGAAGAGACGAGGTAAAGATGTGCTGCCATGCCGGTTTGTTGCAGACAGTTGCCGGAGGTTGCCATTGTAGACAATCCATCGACCAAATCAGTCGGTTCCATTGGAATTTCGATTGGTTTCCACCTAATCGCTCCAGCTGGCAGGCGGTTTTCATCGAGGCAGGGTGCCGAGCGGATATTCTTTTTGTCTATTTGAACCAATGTCGGGACATGCTGTACCGAGGGACGTATACGATAGAGCCAGCTTCGGCGGTTCAGAGCCCTGTTGGCTGTAAAAGCAGTCCCACTGATCTGTTCGGCATACAGCCCCATTGGCACCGTCTGAGGGGAATTCTGGCCTATCGGGAGGGCACCCTCCACGGCCTCCGTTGAAAAGTGGTTGTTGAACCCCGGCATACAGTCAAAGTTGTCCTCCCGACCTGTCACGCGGCCACCAAGCAGAATCCGATCCCTTTTTCCCATAACTAGTTATACCCTATTTGCACGGCGCCGGTTGGTTCTCGTTTGGACTGAAATTCGAATATCACTTTAAATCTTAACCAACTAATTAAGCATACTCCCCCGGGACCTGCCATGGCTCTGTCAAGGGGAACACGCAAACAGTTAACAGGTTTACACCAAATTACCTTTCGCAGAAGGAATTTCTCTCCCTCATTTTTCCGCCAGTATTCCTCCCAGTAGCCGGGACGCCCCCTGTTGCCATTCAGTGTTTCGTGGGAGTAATACCGAGGCCGGACGGACATTATATGCAAAACCGTCAAATGCCCCGGAGGGCTCTTTTCCCTTCTCGAGCGCTTTTACTTCAGTTAAAATTCGTTTTCTCCACTCAATAATTCCGACATCTGACGCCCCTAGGTGTTCTTTTGTCCGATCAACGATTTCCCCCATACTTTCTTGGATACCAGCATCTTGATTGGCTACCCCGTCAATTCCAGAGAAACTGGTGTGCACTTGCTTGTCCCGATCTTGTCCCCAATTATTTCTGCGATTGAATAACGGGCGATAGTTCTGATCGATTGGGCCCCAGCGTCCATCAGATCCTGCAGTCAATTCATACTCCTCTTGGGTAAGAGGGCCTTGGGGTTTGACGCCGAAAGACCATGTCCAAGTCGATTTATCGTCGATGGGGACCCAGGCATGGCCGCCATAAGGTTCCCCGAGAGTGTCTTGTCCGCGCAAAACCGGAGGAATCATTGTATAAAATGGGAAAAGGCTCTGGGTTATTCGCCAATAATAGCTGTCTGAAGACGCATTGCGACGCGCAGCTATCGCAAGGCCGTAGGGTTTATTGGCGACCTGGAACACGGGATGTCGATCGTCGGTTGTAAATTTGTCTCGTGCTCGACCGAAATTGCCTTCTCCGCTGTCCCTAAGATTACTATGTAAAAGCGAAATATGACTGGAGTCTATTCCCCCTTCATAGGCTTGGGCCCAGTTGCATTCCTGGAATCGCTTGGTGACGGCGATTTGATCCTGTTTTAAGAATGACCACTCGAACCGCGGCATTTGAGCGATTTTATTATCGGGCCCCATAAAAACCCAAATTACTCCGCCCTGCGCTCTGCAAGGGTAGGATTTGATTTTTACCTTGTCGGCAAAATTACTCTCGGTTGGTTCCGAGGGCATATCTAGGCAGTTTCCGGCTATATCAAATTTCCAGCCATGATATATACAACGCAAACCGCAATCCTCATTCCGGCCCAGATACAGATCGGCACCCCTGTGCGGACAGTAGGCAGCAAGGATACCAATCCGGTTTTTCGAATCTCTAAAGAGAACAAGGTCTTCACCCAATAATCTCAGCCGGACAGGAGGGGAATCCGGTTCAGAAACCTCCCGCTCAAGTGCCGCGGGTATCCAGAATCTCCTCATAAAATTACCCATTTTGGTCCCGGGTCCAACCTGGGTTAATACATCTTGGTCTTCTTTAGAGAGCATTCCCACTTTACCCTTTTAAACACGGCTCTATAGAGCGTCGGCATTTCTCGTGACAGTTTAAATCCCTCCCTGCTGCCAGTGAAGAATAATATTGTTTCCTAAGTTTGTGTTCTGGTAATCGAAACGGCATTAGTGTGTTATGGTAATTAAAGACTGCGTGAGAGACAGGCATGACAGACAGCGAAGGGATTAAATTCGTTGATACCACGCTTCGAGACGGCAACCTGAGTCTCTGGGCGTCTAATATGACAACGGGGATGCTGCTTCCTGCTCTTGATCATATCGGGGAGGCTGGCTTTATCGCGGTAGAATTGATGTCAGGCGCTTTCTTCAAAAAGATGGTTAGAGAGTTAAAGGATGATCCTTTTGATCGGGTACGCATGGTGCGAGAAAGACTTCCCGATATGCCTTTACGCCTCATCGCGGGCCGTATGAATACCTTCGGATATGACCCGCCGGTTCTTTACCCTCTATTTCAGAAACTTGTCGCCAATGCAGGCATCGATCAGGTTCGGATTTCTGATCCCTGGAACTCTCCTGAGGGTCTTATCCGTCGTGCAAAGGCGGTGCGGGACGCTGGTCAGACACCTATTTTGAATATGATCTTTTCAGTTTCTCCTCGGCACACAAACCAATATTTTGAGGAACGAACTCGGGCCATTGCCAAACTTGGTGAAGTCATATGTTTCAAAGATCCAGGAGGACTTCTGACTCCGGAGCGCACGCGTGCCCTCACGCCGATAATTTTGGATGCCGCCGGTGATTGTACGGTTGAATTCCACACCCACTGCACTACCGGTTTGGGAGCATTGTGTGTTTTGGAAGCCGTCAAAGCGGGCGTAAATATAGTGAATACCGCCATTCCTCCGCTGGCTGATGGCTCAGGTAACCCCTCGATTTTTAATGTCTGCCGAAATCTCCGGGCTATTGGTTATCAAACACAGATTGACGAGGAAAAACTTCGGCCAATCACCTCGCACTTTGATGCAATTGCTAAACACCATGGTTTTCCAATGGGGAAGGTCGCTGAATATGATGAAACACAATATGTTCATCAGGTCCCTGGGGGCATGATTTCGAATATGCGGTTTCAGCTTGAAAAAGTTGGTAAGGGAGACAAGCTCCAGGAAGCCATTGAGGAAACCGCACGGGTTCGAGCGGAACTGGGTTATCCTATAATGGTAACGCCATTATCTCAGTTTGTGGGGACCCAGGCCGCAATAAATGTTATGGTAGGGGAGCGTTATCGTCAGGTCACTGATCAAGTTATTGAGTATGCTTTGGGGCGTTGGGGTCAAGAGGCCGTCGGGGCAATGGATCAGAATATCAGAGGCCATATTCTTGATCGGCCTCGTGCGCGGGAGATTGCGTCCACAGTTTTGCCCGATCCGACTCTCGATGAAATTCGCAAACAAGTGGGTGGGGCCAGTTTGTCCGATGAGGACTTGATCCTCACTTATTTGACAAGTCCAGAAGACCTAACCGCGTTACGTTGTGCGGATAGACAGAAGCCTTACCCGACATCAAGTGCTCCCTTAGTTGAGCTGATCGCGGGATTGGTTGCGCATCGAGATTCCAATCACATCCATGTCCGAAAAGGCGAAACATCAGTTCTCCTCGAAAAAAGATCAGGTTAAAAAAAGGGAGAAGCGGGGTGCCAGAGTTGAACGACAAAGATGTAGAAGCGATCTTGAGGTTGTTTGAGGATTCGGATTTTGATTATCTCGATTTTCAGCACGGTGATTTAAAATTGACGGTGGCCAAGCGTGGTTACCACCCTTCAGAGAATAAAGCGAACTTCGCGGAGTCATCCCCCGTCTCTAGGATGGAACGAAACGATCGCGGCAAGGTTGCAGAAGAGCCGTTGAGATTTTCAGAAAACACGGTTCAGCAAGAGTCATCACTTCCCAAAATGGGCAGTCACTCGGACCTCGTTGCGGTAACGTCTCCTATTGTCGGCACTTTTTATGCAGCCCCCGACCCGCAATCGGATCCTTACGTAATAAAGGGTGACCAAATTGAAATGGGGTCCACCCTTGGCCTTGTCGAGGTGATGAAGGTCTATACGACTGTCGAGGCCAGTGTTTCCGGAACGATTGAGGAAATACTGGTCTCAAATGCAACCCTGGTAGAACCTGGAGACGTACTTTTTTACATAAAGCCATCTGGTTGAGACTCCATGGCAATTAGGCGGGTTTTTGTTGCAAATAGGGGTGAGATCGCGGTCCGTATTGTCCGCGCATGCCACGATCTCGGTCTAGAGGCCATTGCTGCTTATTCTGAAGCAGACTCAGAAAGTTTAGCGGTTCGACTCGCCGATGGTGCGGCACATGTTGGTGGTTCAAGGCCGAATGAATCCTATCTCGTGGCGGAAAGCTTGGTTCATGCCGCCCGTACGCATGGCTGTGATGCGCTTCATCCCGGCTATGGGTTTTTATCGGAGTCCCCTTTGCTGGCCCAAAAATGCCTGGAGGCGGGGATCATATTCATTGGGCCGCAACCAGAGATTATTAGCCTTATGGGCAATAAATTGGGGGCTCGGGCAATGGCCAAAGATTTGGGGTTGCCGGTTGTGCCTGGCTCTCCGAGGGTTAGGGAGTGGCGAGAAATCAAAACTCTGGGCGACCGTATTGGTTATCCCTTGATGATCAAGGCCGCCGCCGGAGGGGGCGGACGCGGAATAAAAATCATTCGGAAAGAGTCTGAAATAGAATCAAGTGTCATAGCGGCGTCGGCCGAGGCGATGGCTGCATTTGGAGATGATACACTTTTTGTCGAGCGTTTTATTGAAGATGGGCGTCATATTGAAGTTCAAATTTTAGGTGATGTCAGTGGTTGTATCTTGCACGTAGGAGAACGGGATTGTTCTCTCCAACGACGATATCAAAAGTTAGTTGAGGAAGCCCCGGCGGCCAATCTTTCCAAACAACTTCGTGATCGGATCCGCCAAAGTGCCGTCGAATTGGCTACGAAAGTGGAGTATAAAAATGCCGGCACTGTTGAGTTTATTGTCGATCAGGAATCGGAGGAGTTTTATTTTCTGGAGATGAATACTCGAATTCAGGTTGAACATCCGGTATCCGAGCTGATTACCGGGATCGACTTGGTTCAGGCACAAATCCTGATTGCACAGGGAGACCGAATGCCTTTTTCACAGAAGGAAATAGACTTCTCGGGCCATGCGATTGAAGTCCGGATCACAGCTGAGGATGCTGGTACTGGTTTTCGGCCTTCACCGGGTGTGATTTCACGGTGGATTGTGCCTCAAGGTGATGGATTGCGAATTGATACTTTTTGCCACGAAGGGGCCACTGTTTCCCCCTTCTATGACTCTCTCCTCGCGAAATTAATCGTTCATGCTCCGAGTCGGATAAATGCTCTTATGAAGCTGCAAAAGGCCCTGAATGAATTTGAAGTTGATGGAGTGACAACAACAATCCCGTTTTTGCGGAGACTCGTAACGCAGCTCGATTTTGTCAAAGGAGACTACAATACGAGATGGTTAGAACAGAATCTGAGCGATTTGATAGACTGATTACTGTTTTTGCGGTAGCGGAAAATAAAATTCATCCTCATCGAAAGATTGCCACATCCTTTGTTTTTCACCGATATCACAAGGTGGCCCTCTACGCTTTTGGTACTGGGCTCTATGAAAAAGTTTCGGTTCAACCACGTTGGCGATTTCCATTATCAACTTTCGCATGACAGCGCGGCCAAAATCCCGAAAGTCCTTTGCAACCACGTAAAAAGCGCGTGGCCCCCCGATGACACAGTCGCGGTAGTAGAGGTCCAGGTCCTTCAGAGGGGGGCGGCCTGAGAAGGTTGGTCGTTCATTTACAATGGGAAGACCATTAATTGTGATCCCGCGAGATGCAATGCGGTCTCGCACAATATTAACGGGCTCGCCCCAATTGTTTGGTCCATCACCCGAAATATCTATTACTCGCCTGAGCCCTTTAAAGTGATTTTGATCAAACCAATTGGCACCCATCATAATTCCCGCAGAAATTGCTGTTCGGCGAGCTGTTTGAGGGGGGTCTTTTGACAGTATGTTCGCGAAGGCTAGGGCTGTTTTTCTATCATGAATAAGGGTCCATGGGGCAATTATTTTCATGTGCCCAAAACCCGCCCACTCATAATAGCCAACGGCAATCCGACCCAGCGGGCCCCTCTGAATGGCGTCCAGAATTGCGGGATGTTTGAAGGCCTGGATATATCCTTTTCTTTGGAGCATAGCCTCCTCATCATCAACGCTCCCTGAGACGTCGACCCCAAGAGCTAATTCCAAGTCAACCTCAACTTCTTTTGAGATGGCGGGCGTGAAGGTGAGGGTTAGAGATAAGAGAAGGATACTGAGGAATTTCATGGATTTTTTCCAGGACGTTGGAGTCTCCGCATTGGGACCCAGTCATCATCATCCCAATCGCCCCAACGCTGACGCCGGCGAATTTCTCCAATATTACACGGAGGAGCTTTGCGAGGTCTAAAACTTGCTCGAAAAAAAAGCCCTTCCGATGGCGGAACGTTAGCAATTTCAAGGATCAGCTTGCGCATGATAGCTCTCCCAAAGTCCTTAAAATCTCTCGCAACGACATAAAAGGCTCCAGGGCCTCCGATCACACAATCTCGATAATACAAATCAAGATTTTCTACTTGCTGCCAACCCGAGCCACTTGCCCGATTATTGACTATAGGCAGCCCATTAATCGTAAATCCTTGCTGGATAGCTTCGTCTCTTGCGAGGCTTACAAGAACGCCAGAATTATTGGCTCCATCGCCAGATAGGTCGATTACCTTGCGTCGACTGGAAAAACGGTTTTTTTCTATAGAAGCGATTGCATATTTTATGGCCCCGGAGATTCCGGTCCGCCGCGCAGACATTGGTACGTCGGTTGATAGTTTCGCTGCAAAAGCGAGCATAGACTTTTTGTCCTGGATAAGTGACCAGTCCACAACCGGTCGAATGTTATTTTCTCCTCCCCACTCAAAATACATCACCGCAATCCTCCCGAGCGGTCCATGACTTATGGCATCTGCTATTGCCGGGTGAGTGAACGCCCTTATGTAACCTTGCCGCTGGAGAGCGGCCTCTTCTTCGTCAACACTTCGGGAAACGTCGCTCCCAAGAGCAAGTTGGAGATCGACTTCGATTGTTTGAGTGAAGGCTGCTGGCGCGCAGCCAATCCAAGCCAAAACGGAGGAGAGCAGGAAGAATTTCATTTTACCGGAAGGTGAAGTTCATATCGAAAGGATAATCTCAAAAATGGGATTCGTCAGTCGGAAAAATTACCATCAGGACGCTGACGGCAGTTCTAAGCCGGCTTATGATTTTACTTATGTTCGGCCGCTCTCCTCTCGAAAAATGGTTTGAAAAGCAACCGCCCGTTATCAAGGGCGCCGTCTGGATGACCGTGAGCGCGTTCGCGTACGCCGCTTCAATCGCTATTGTTCATCACGTGGTTCAAGAACTGCATTTTATGCAGGTGGTTTTTTTAAGAAATTTCTTTGGCTTGGCTTTCATGGCTCCTTGGCTAGTTCGGGTAGGGTTAGCCGCACTAAAAACGAGCCGCCTTCATATGCACGCGATAAGGGGTGCTACCTCCGCGATTAATGTTTGGTTTCTTTTTGCTGCTTTGTGGTTTGCGCCAGTGGCGGATACAGCGGCGATCACATTTATGATGCCCATTATTGCGTCCCTTTTTGCGGTGATTTTTCTTAGGGAAAAGACGACGGCTTTACGATGGGTGGCGGTTGCTTTGGGATTTACAGGCGCTCTAATTGTCATTCGCCCGGGTCTGGAGAGCTTTAATCTGGGCCTTTTATTTGCCCTCGGTTCAGCAATTTCCGGTGCGGCGGTTGCAATTTTGATAAAAACTCTAGTCAAGCACGACTCCGCAGATACAATCGCTTTCTACCTCTTTGTTTCCCACACAATTTTCAGTTTGGGCCCGGCTATCTACTTCTGGACAAGGCCAACGATCGAACAACTTTTATGGGGTGTTGCTTTAGGCTATCTCGGCACCTTAATTCAAAGGAACTTTAACAAGGCAATGGGAGCCGCAGATGCAACCATTGTCCTGCCGTTTAATTTTACCAGATTAATTTGGGCAGCCTTATTTGGATGGCTATTTTTTTCCGAATTCCCAGACCTGTGGACTTGGATTGGGGGGATTCTCATATTCTCAGCATCCATCTGGCTCACACGAATGACAGCAGGATTGTCGCGAAATCACTAATCCTCTTTGGGCTGGGTGAAGGCTGCAACAATTGCCGCACCAAGACCCAAAATAGAAAAAATAAACATGACGATGGCAATTGGTACCCAAGTTGTGTCGGCTACAATGCCGCAAATTTGTTGAGAGATACCCGCAACCATGAGCTGCGAAAATGTTACCGCTCCAGATGCGGATCCGGCCAAGGCGGGGTTAACATGCATAGCCCCAGCCTGGGCATAGGGCAGACACATGCCCTGGGCTATCCCCAGCATAAAACCCGGTATTACTAAGGCATAGATTGAAAGCCCGCCGATAAAAAGTATGGCTGACATTGTCAAGACGATACAAACGTTCAAAAGCGACCCACTAATAGTCATCAGGCTAATGGAGGCACGATTACCGATCCGTCCGGAAATAAAGTTACCCGTCATAAAGCCTGCGGGAAGGAATAGGAACCATAAGCCGAATTCTTCTACCGGCATTTTCAAGCCCTCTGTTGCGAGAAAAGCGGAGGAAGTCGCAAGGGCAAAGAAAGTTCCCGACAAAAAACCTGGAGCTAAGGCATAGGCCGTAAATCGAGGTACGGATAGTAACGCCCGATAGTCCGTCCATATAGTGACTATGATGCGGTTTGTACCTTGTAATCGTTTTGCTGGTTTGTGTGTCTCAGGAAAATAGAGGGCGACCAAAAGAATAAGTATCAGGCCGATAAAAGCTGCAAGCATAAAAATTGATCGCCATCCGAGGCCATCGATCATAAATCCTCCAAGCGGTGGGGCTAAGGTCGGGCCCAATACATAAGCGGCTGTGAGATTTGCGATTACTGGCGCAATTCTCTCAAGGCCATAGATGTCTCGGGCTATAGCCCTTGCGAGGACAACCCCGCATCCGGCGCCACTGGCCTGCAAGATACGACCGGCCAGAAGCGTGTATATATCTGTGGCAAACCAAGAGAGTTCTGCTCCGATGGTATAGAGCGCCAAACCTGTTAGTAGGACCGGTTTACGACCCCATTGATCCGAGAATCCCCCGTAAACCACCGTAGCAAAAGCCATTACGATCATCACGAGAGAAATTGTGGAAAAGGCCATACTGTCGCTGACATCGAGTTCGGCCTTCACCACTGGTAACGCCGGGATAAACATATGGACGGCGAGCGGCGCAATTAGCGTGACTGTCACCAATGCCGGGAATATGAATTTTGGAGGGCGCACATCAACCATGTTGCTCACGTAACACGTTACGTCCTCTCAGGACAGATGTTCGGAGACCGTTTTCGGTGTATGGTATTCTTTAATTGAATATCTTTTTAAGGAGATGGATATGCCTGATGGAAAGATGCCTCTCGAACGATTCCGGGTCCTTGATCTCACACGGGTTCGTTCCGGGCCCACAGCGGTTAAAGTGATGGCGGATTGGGGCGCGGACGTAATCAAGGTGGAAATGCCCCCGGTACCAGGTCAAGATGATGGATATACGGGTTCTCGGACGTCCGCAGATTTTCAAAATCTCCATAGGAACAAGAGATCCCTCACCCTGAACCTGAAAGAACCTGAAGGAAAAACAATATTCTACCGATTGGTGGAAAAGGCAGATGTTGTTGTCGAGAATTACCGTCCAGATGTAAAATTTAGGCTTGGAGTGGATTATGACACGCTGAGAGAAATCAACCCACGAATTGTTCTCGCAAGCATTTCAGGATTTGGGCAAACAGGACCGTATGCTAAGAGGCCGGGTGTTGATCAAATTGCCCAGGGCATGGGCGGGTTTATGTCTGTAACCGGTCTCCCTGGTCAAGGCCCCGTGCGTGCGGGAACGGCTATTGCTGATCTTACCTGCGGTATGAACTGCGCAACGGCTATACTTATCGCCCTGCTGCAACGCGAAGAGACCGGAGAAGGGCAATGGGTCCATACTTCACTCCTTGAATCTCAGATAGCCCTGATGGATTTCCAATGCGCGAGATATTTGATTGAAAACGATGTGCCACCTCAGGCCGGCAATAATCATCCGAAGTCGACGCCGACTGGGGTTTTCCCCACCAGCGACGGGCACATAAACATAGCGGCGGGTGGTCAGCAAATGTGGACCAGGCTGTGCCAAGGATTAGGTGCCGAGGATTTGTTCAAGTCGCCAAAATATGAAACCGCAGCCGACAGGCTGGAACATCGTGATGAACTGAACGACGATCTCTCAGTCTATACTCGGACGAAATCGTCGCAAGAATGGGTAAATATCCTAAACCAGGAGGGGGTTCCCTGCGGTCCCATTTATAAAGTCGATGAGACATTTGCTGATCCTCAGGTCGAGCATTTGGGAATTGCGTGGCCTATGGATAGTCGCGATTTAGGCGCGGTCAGGGTTGTGGGACAACCATTCAATTTGTCTTCTGTAAAGCCGTCTGTTCGAAGATATACGCCGGGCGCGGGCGAGCATAATGAGGAATTATTATCTGAAATTGGTTACAGCAGTGAGAGCATCGCAGAGCTTGGAGAAAAAGGAATTATTTAATTTTTTAAAATTATGCTTGCTAATTGATATATTAGCCTGTTACGAGAAAGGCGGTGCTATTTGAATAATAGCCCAAACCATCAGAAAATTGGTTTTCTCCAGACATTGATGGCTAGGGCATTGGTTCAAAAAGTCCTGTGTTACCGCGGTCGCAGTAGCGCAACATTTTTATTTTAAGAGGTTACTACATGCCTACAGGCACAGTTAAATGGTTCAACCCGACCAAGGGCTTTGGTTTCATTGCTCCTGAAGATGGGTCAGACGATGCGTTCGTACATATTTCCGCAGTTGAGCGGGCAGGTTTGAGTAGTTTGGCCGAAGGACAGAAAGTTTCTTATGATCTGGAACCTGGTCGAAATGGTCGGATGGCTGCCAACAATCTGCAGGTGGCTGATTAGTCGCTTGCGCAGTTGCTCCCTAATTTGATTGTCCCGATGCGGGAACTAAACTAGGGGGTCAAATGGAAATCCCGAAAGAAGTGGATGACGAGCTCCGTTCGCTGCTTGAGCAGCTGACGGTAGCTGGTCATGTGCTCGAAGTGTATGGTCATGGCGATAAAGTCCTTGGACATTTGTCGCTAAGGGATCCTCGTGGCCGTGGGTTTTGGATGAAGAGAGCTGGCATAAGTTTGGCTGAGCTCTCTGGCCCCGAGGATTTCGTCCTAGTGGATTTTGATGGTCGAAAGGTTGCCGGGGATGGGGTCCGTCACGCAGAGTGGCCCATCCATGGCGAGATTTTCCTCGCAAGGTCTGACGTTAACGTTATTGGTCATACCCATCCCTACAATGCGGGTGTCATGGCGACGACCGAGCAGCCTATTCAGCCCCTAACTCGGTCAGGGGCTTTCTTCACAGATGGTTTTCCGCGGTTTAGAGAGACATCCAACCTGATAATCGACAAGAGTATGGGCATCGATCTAGCGTCTGCACTTGGGCGCTCCGACGCTGTACTTATGCGGAACCATGGGATTACTTTTGTCGGGCCATCGATTGCTCAGTGCGTGCTTTCTGGACTGTTTTGTGAGTATGCGTGTCGAGATCAGTTGCGTGCGGCCATGGCAAAGTTAATCTGGGAGATCCCTACTCCTGACACAATGACAAGGTTAAAGCTGGACCAGGCGTTGATTGACGGGACATGGCATTCACTTATGGAGGCGGTTCGGCCGAGGCCCCCGAATAACGACTCTTTAGAAGTCGATACTTTCAAATCTGATCTTGCGTTGGCGAATAGAGTGCTTGCTAGTGAAGGCGTGGGATTCTTGAACTTCGACATTGTTGCATCCAGAGATGCCGCAGGAGAGATTTTTTGTGGGCGTCCGGAGATGGGGTTGGGCCAAATCCAAAGGGATGCGGATCTGTGCGCTCTTGAAATCCTTTCGGACCAATTCCCGGGGGTTCAGTATCTGAAGAAAATTTTTATGGCGAGAGCGGACATTGGAGCCGCTGTTTACTGTTGCAGTCCCTCTGTAGCTTTGTTTTCCGCTGCTTCTGAACCACTGGCCCCAACGGGTGATGAGGGAAAGCATTTTGAAGGGTCTGCCTTTACCTTGGCCATGGACCAGGGGATAGAGGAAATCCCCAGCCATGCTCGGGCAATATTTTTACCAAACGAGGGGGCATTAATCGTTGGACCCTCTCTGAAAGTGGCTTGTCTTCGAGCAATTTTTCTTGAGAGAGCATGCTCTGTTCAGTTGGATGCCGCGTCAACGGGCTTGCCCTGGGGGTGGTTGCCAGACACAGATCGGGGCGTGATCGGGATGACCCTAGAAGGACAACGTCAGGTGGACAACTTCTGGGACTTTTACTGCAGAAAGTTGCAAAGGGCCGAGGCGGGAGTATCCCTTCCTGGCGAATGAGGCTTGGCTAGGAAAAAAAACTTTTTGTTTGAACGTCAGACTTATGTGTCCCAGGTGCTTTGATGGAATAAGTCTTGGACTGCAAGCTGAGATCCAATTAGTCCCTGCTCAAACGAATAGTTAATGAATTTCTCAAGGTTGGCGGCATTTTTTGAAAGTCCCAAGTGCCAAAGGTCAATGCCCAGTTTCTCTTTTTGTCTGGCCAACGCCATATGCTCCCAAGCAAGCTGTGACCAACCTGGGTCGTCTCGATAGCCGTCACTTATGTTTTTCGCTTGAACAAATAAATCAAAGATTTGTCGCGGGAGCTCGGGTTTTTTCTCGGATACTTCTTCTCGGATGGCAATGACATGCATAATAGGGAAATATCCGTTGTTCTTAAAATAGTCAGTGCAAGCTTCCTCTGGGTTTTTGAAAAGCCGGCGGATAGTTCGGCCGTCAAACGTGGATGGTATCCGAGACAGGAAAAGGGCATCAATTTCTCTCTCTAATAACATTTTTCCGAGGTCTTTTTCGGCAGCGATATATTTGATATTCCATCCCTCAGGAGGCTCGAAGGAGATGGTTTCCCCTGAACGTACGACCCAATCTATCGACCTAAGATCAACGTTGTATTCGGACCCGACATCACCTTTAGCGAGTACAGCGAGTGTGGTCTGGAAACTCTGTAGTCCGACTTTTTTTCCGGAGAGTTCTGAAGGATTAGACAATCCAGTATCACTGTGAGTATACATTTGGGTTTGGCTAAAAAGCCTTCGAGGAAAAACCGGGATCCCTACAAATGGAAGTCTTCGGGCTTTCGCCATAATGAAGGACGATAATGACACCTCTGCGATATCAAATTCGTTGTCCTGGAGCATCCGTTTGTGCCGGTGCGCGCCATCTCGAAGAGAGGTCGTCTCTCCAACCTGCAAGATTGTAAGATCTAGATCCCTCGGAAATTCCAAGGTCTGATCAAAAAAAGGAAAATGCCGATCATATCGGTCAATAGCTAATCGGAGTGGTTCTTGCATTGTGTAGTGCTCCCAAAGGTTCCTGTACAAAATACCTATAAACATCGAGGGTCAGATAAAACTGGCTAAGCGGTTTGGCTTTGATTAGTCTCCTTCCCCGAATTGGACCTTAGGTTAGATTGCGAAGAGGTCGGTCCAAGCTGAAAGGCTAACATCTGAGTCAACTTTTGAAACTGAACGTATATCCTCCCCATCGGCATTGCGTTTTACGGTGTATTTGCGCTAGAACCCACCGTCAAATTTTAATTTCTAATTTATGCGGAGTGTGTTTTGGCCGGCTACCAATACATATACACCATGCAGGGGCTTTCGAAGGTTTACCCTGGTGGAAGGGAGATCGTTAAAGACGTCACGTTGGCCTTCTTACCAGGGGCCAAAATAGGGGTCTTGGGCGTTAATGGTGCGGGAAAGTCTACGCTTTTAAAAATAATGGCCGGATTGGATATGGAATTCAACGGTGAAGCATGGTCGGCCGAAGGAGCGACGGTCGGATATCTACCTCAAGAACCGGAGCTCGATTCTAAGCTAACTGTCAAAGAAAATGTGCTCGCAGGCATGGGTAATATTACGGATCTTCTTCGGCGTTTCGAGGAGATCAGTGGTAAATTTGCCGAGCCCTTGGATGACGATCAAATGAGTGCCTTGATAGATGAACAAGGGAAGTTGCAGGAGCAGATTGAGGCTGTAGATGGTTGGGCGATTGAACACAAAATTGACGTTGCGATGGATGCACTCCGGTGCCCTGCCAGTGATAGCAGGGTAGAAAATCTGTCTGGTGGCGAACGCCGCCGTGTCGCACTGTGTCGTTTGCTTCTTCAAAAGCCTGATTTGCTGTTGCTCGATGAACCTACAAATCATCTTGATGCAGAGTCTGTTGCCTGGCTTGAGAGATTTCTTCACGACTATGAGGGGACGGTGGTTGCGGTAACCCATGATCGCTATTTTCTGGATAATGTCGCCGGTTGGATTCTAGAGTTGGACCGCGGACGAGCATTGCCATTTGAAGGTAATTACTCATCATGGCTAGAACAGAAACAGAAAAGGTTAGCTCAAGAAGAACGGGAAGAATCCGCGCGTCAGAAGACCCTCGCCTCCGAACTTGAATGGGTAAGGTCTTCACCTCGGGCACGGCAGGCAAAAAATAGGGCACGGATCTCTGCGTATGAGGACCTATTGTCTAAATCTCGAGATAAAGTTCCATCCACGGCCCAAATTGTCATACCCGCTGGTGAGAGGTTGGGTAATTTGGTTATCGAAGCGGATGATGTCTCGAAAGCCTTTGGTGAAAAATTACTCTTCCAAGGACTCAGTTTTAAGCTGCCGCCGGGCGGAATTGTTGGGATAATTGGCGCTAACGGCGCCGGCAAAACGACCCTCTTTAGGATGATTACGGGTCAAGAGCATCCTGACTCGGGCGTGCTTAGAATGGGCGAGAGTGTGTCATTGGGTTATGTAGACCAATCCCGTGATTCATTAGCGGCACATAACACCGTTTGGGAAGAGATTTCGGAGGGTCAGTCCGAAGTCGACCTCGGGGGGCGCAAAGTTCAAAGTCGGGCCTATGTTGGCTCATTTAATTTTCGGGGGCCAGATCAACAAAAGAGAGTGGGACAATTATCGGGCGGGGAACGAAATCGGGTTCACCTTGCCAAGATGTTGAAATCTGGAGCCAATGTTTTGCTTTTAGATGAGCCAACAAATGATCTCGATGTTGACACACTTCGGGCGTTGGAGGATGCGCTTGCGGATTTTGCGGGTTGTGCCGTTGTCATCAGCCACGACCGGTGGTTTTTAGATCGTATCGCTACCCACATACTCGCATTCGAGGGAGAGAGTAAAGCAATTTGGTTTGAAGGAAATTATGAGGATTATGAGGCGGATAGGCGACGGAGGCTGGGGGAAAAAGCTGACCAGCCCCATCGTATTAAATATCGGCCACTGACGCGGGGTTGACTGAAAATAGCTGCTATTTGATTTTCTTCCTAAGAGCAATCAGTAACCCATCTACTTTGCCTCCGTTCTGACTAATTATGGATGCGAATTCGTTTCGTTGGGTGAGGGCCATGCTTATACCCTCGACCAAAACGTCTATTATTTGAAAGCCTCCGTCGTTTCGAACCCTCCAATGAACAGGAATACGCCTGCCATCAGATAACACAACCTCCGATGCAACCAATTTGTCGCCACCCTCTAGGTCTCGGCTATCGCCGACATTGAATGTTTCACCGGTGTAATCGGAGAACCTAGTCGCATAGGCTTTTATTACAAAGTCTTTGAAAAGCTTCACATATTCATCTCTTTGGGACTTTGTTGAGCGTCTCCAATGCACGCCCAGCGAGAAACGGGCCAAGAGCTTAACATTGAAAGATTTGCTGAAAATTTCACGAAAGCGGGCCTCACGTTCCCCGGAGGAACCGTTTGTCTGCTTTAGTGACAAGATTGCTTTCTGACCGACCTGCTTGATAAAACCCGCTGCATTATCTGACGCCCAAGAAGTGCGGGTAGCGGATAGGATTAAGGTTAACAAGAAAATGATAATAAATAATGGTTTTGGTGACATCATCTTGGTTTGATTTCTCCTTCCCAACGGCCAGATGTTAGTCGCGAGTTTTGCTTTGGGCAATGATGAACTGAAAAAGATAACGCTCAGAAATTCCGACCGTTTTTCGACTTAGTGGTCTAGCCATTTGCGGCCTGAAACATAAATGTGCCTACTTTAGACCTCGGATGAGATATTACATAAATATATAGAGAATTCTACATATATATTGTAATTCAATGTTTTTTTGATAATGACAGCAATCATCTTGAAAATACTAGGCTGAAACTTGGACAATATTCTCACCTCGCTGCGCGCCGCTTCAGATCCGACCCGTTTACGCTTGCTCGTCCTGTGTAAAGAGGGCGTTCTGACTGTAACGGAATTGACTCAGATTATTGGTCAAAGTCAGCCGGTTGTTTCGCGGCACCTCAAAGTTTTATGCGATGCAAAGTTAATTGATCGTTTTAGAGAAGGGCAGAGAGTGTTCTACCGCCTATCTGACCTCGGCCACGGCGAGGGAGCCACGGCGAGGAAACTTCTGGCTCTATTACCAAAAGGGACACCTGCAATAGAGATGGATCTCGAGCGATTAAAAGGAATTATGGACCTTAGAGCGGAGGAAGCTGAAAAATATTTTCGTGATAACGCAGTTGTGTGGGATACGGTTCGATCTCTTTACATTGATGAAAGCGAGATCGAGGTAGCCCTACTTTCGAGGTTTCCTGTTCGTTCCCCCTCCCTCTTGGATATTGGTACGGGTACGGGAAGGATTTTGCAGCTTTTGGCGCACCGGGTTGATCGGGGTGTGGGCATAGATAGCTCATATGAAATGCTCTCCGTAGCGCGCGCTAACCTCGAGCGGGATTCGATCAAGCATTGCCATGTTCGGCATGCGGATATGTATCGATTGGGGCGGTTTGATTGTGAATTCGATGCAGTGGTAATCCATCAAGTTCTGCATTTTGCGCAAAATCCCGAATTAGCGATAAGAGAAGCCGCGCGTGTGCTGCAGCCAGATGGTCATTTGTTTCTTATTGATTTTGCTCCCCACGGTTTAGAATTTCTAAGGGACAATCACGCCCATCGCAGACTTGGCTTTAATGACGCGGAAATTTCTACTTGGGGTCAGTCTTCAGACTTGGAATTAACTGATGTCCAGTCGTTATTAGGCAAACCTCTAACCGTCAAAATTTGGACATTTTTCAAAAAACAAGGATTGGGTGAGTTGCGATGAGTCAAAATGAAAATGACGTTGGCTCTGTGGATTTGCCTTTTCCCGCGGGAAACCCCCGAGATCTGAGAGTTTCTTTTGAGTTTTTCCCCCCCAAAAGTGAGAAAATGGCAGCATCGCTTTGGGACGCCATTAAGAGGCTTGAGCCTTTGGGCCCTCGTTTCATCTCAGTTACCTATGGGGCAGGAGGTACAACGAGAGAATTAACTCACGATACCGTCGTTCGAGTATTAGAAGAGACAACTTTGTGCCCGGCAGCCCATCTCACCTGTGTTGGGGCAAGTCGAAACCAAATTGACGAGATCGCCCGAAATTATTGGGATGCCGGAGTAAGACACATTGTGGCCCTGAGGGGTGATCCTCCCGAAGGGCAAACCCGATACGTACCCCATGCGGACGGGTATCCTTATGCTGTTGACCTAGTGCGGGGCCTCAAAAAGATTGCTGATTTTGAAATCAGCGTCGGTGCCTATCCAGAGGGTCACCCAGAATCTAGTAGCTTAGAAGATGACCTTGATAATCTAAAGCGGAAGTTAGAAGCGGGTGCAGATAGAGCGATCACTCAATACTTTTTTGGAGTGGATCCTTTCTTAAGGTTTATGGACAAGGTGACAGCGGCCGGAATCCAAGCGCCGATCGTACCGGGAATATTGCCTGTCCAGAATTTTGAGCAGGTCGTTAAGTTTAGCGAAATGTCAGGCACTTCGGTGCCAGCCTGGCTCAAGGAACTTTTCGAGGGGCTGGAGCATGATCTCGAAACCCGGAAGCTTGTCGCCGCCTCGGTTGCAGCGGAGCAGTGTCGGCAACTGCAGGCTTACGGGTTTAAGGAATTTCATTTCTACACGCTTAACAGGGCAGATCTCTCTTACGCCATCGTTCACCTTCTTGGTCTGCGACCAAAAGAGAGGGCGTGATTTTGAGTTCTGGCGAGCAGACAACCCTAGCCAATTCTGTGAAGGCTTTGAACTCACAGCGGCGTGGAGACCGTCTTAAGTTCCTTAGGGATCGACTGAGATCATCCATTCTGGTCCTCGATGGAGCTATGGGAACCGAGATCCAGGGATTTAATTTTGATGAGGCGGCATTTAGAGGTGATCTTTTTCAAGACACTAAATGTCCTCAGAGGGGTAATAATGACCTCCTGATCTTAACTCGCCCCAATGATATTAGAGATATTCACTCCGCTTATCTTCGCGCAGGTGCAGACATCGTGGAAACCAACACCTTTAGCTCGACGCGAGTTGCGCAATCTGATTATCAAATGGAGGCGGTGGTTTATGATCTGAATTGGAATGGAGCGCGCCTGGCTCTTGAAGCTGCTGAAATTGTGGAGGCCGAGGACGGGGTTCCTAGGTTTGTTGCGGGGGTTCTAGGTCCAACGAATAGAACGGCATCTCTCTCGCCCGATGTAAACAATCCAGGTTTCAGGAATGTAAGCTTTGACACGTTGGTGGAGAACTACTCAGAAGCGGCAAGGGGGTTGCTCGAGGGTGGTTCCGATATAATTCTAGTCGAAACGGTTTTCGATACCCTGAATTGTAAAGCCGCGCTTTACGCCATTTCCCGGGTTCAGGAAAATCTTGGTCTTGTTGATGTTCCGGTCATTGTTTCAGGCACAATCACTGATCAAAGTGGAAGGACACTAACCGGCCAAACAACTGAGGCATTCTATAATTCCATTCGGCATATTCGGCCCCTCGCTGTTGGTCTGAACTGTGCGCTCGGTCCCAAAGAGTTAAGACCATATATCGAGGAACTGTCGCGGATTAGTGAGACATTTGTAAGTTGTCACCCAAATGCGGGGTTGCCAAATGCCTTCGGAGGATATGATGAGGCACCCGATGCAATGGCTAATACTTTGCGCGAGTTTGCTGAAGAAGGCTTTGTTAATTTGGTTGGCGGATGCTGCGGAACCACTCCTCGGCATATTAAAGCGATAGCAGATACCGTTCGCGGAGTTCGCCCGCGTTTGGTCCCAAGCCTAAACCAGGAATTGAGGCTTTCTGGGTTGGAACCTCTTAATATCGGCAATCAGTCTTTATTTGTGAATGTCGGAGAGAGGACAAATGTCACCGGCTCTCTTCGTTTTGCTGAACTTATTAAAGAGGGTGAATTTGAGGCCGCACTCAAAGTTGCCAGACAGCAGGTGGAGAACGGTGCACAGGTTATTGACATTAACATGGATGAGGGCCTTCTGGATTCAGAGGCGGCGATGGAAACCTTCTTGAATCTTATCGCATCGGAGCCTGACATCAGTCGCGTCCCTGTTATGATTGACTCTTCCAAATGGTCCGTAATTGAGGCTGGGCTTAAATGTGTTCAAGGGAAAGGCATAGTCAACTCGATTAGCCTTAAAGAAGGAAAATCTGCTTTTATAAAACAGGCTTGTGAGATCAAGCGCTATGGTTCCGCTGTGGTCGTTATGGCCTTTGATGAGAACGGACAAGCGGATACTTGTGAGGCCAAAATCAGAATCTGTCAGCGTGCCTACAGTATTCTCATCGGGGAAGTGGGGTTTTCCCCAGAAGATATTATTTTTGACCCCAATATTTTTGCAGTGGCCACCGGGATTGACGAACATAACAACTATGCTGTCGATTTTATCGAAGCCACACGGATTATCAAAGAAACGTGTCCAGGCGTTTTAATATCTGGGGGGGTCAGCAATATTTCGTTTTCTTTCCGAGGAAATAACGTGGTTAGGGAGGCTATGCATTCCGTGTTTCTCTATCACGCAATTCGCGCAGGGCTCGGGATGGGTATCGTTAATGCTGGAATGATTGGGGTATACGAAGATCTTCCTGAGGAACTCCGAAATAGGGTAGAGGATGTCATCCTGAATCAGAGGTCTGATGCGACAGATCGTCTTGTTGAGGTGGCCGAGAATTACCGAGGTAAAAAGTCTCTGACCCATGAAGACTTATCCTGGCGAACTGAAGATGTAAGTCAAAGACTGACCCACGCCTTAGTGCACGGTATTAATCAATACATCTTGGAAGATACCGAAGAGGCACGTCTTGCTTCTAGCAAACCCATAGACGTGATAGAGGGGCCTTTGATGGATGGCATGAATGTTGTAGGCGATCTTTTTGGTGCCGGAAAAATGTTTTTGCCTCAAGTTGTAAAAAGTGCCCGAGTGATGAAGCAGGCCGTTGGTCATCTTGTCCCCTTTATCGAGAGGGAGAAACAAGTGTCAGGTGCGGTCTCAGCAAGCAAGGGGAAAATCATCTTAGCCACTGTGAAGGGCGATGTTCATGATATTGGTAAAAATATCGTCGGAGTGGTTTTGCAATGTAATAATTACGAAGTGATTGATCTTGGTGTAATGGTGCCCGCACAAAAAATTCTGGAAGCGGCCAAAAACCACAATGCTGATATTATCGGGCTCTCAGGTCTAATTACTCCTTCTTTGGACGAGATGGTTTATGTTGCGTCTGAAATGGAAAGATTGCAATTTTCTCTTCCGCTACTGATTGGGGGTGCTACAACTTCCAAGGTCCATACCGCCGTCCGAATTTCACCGGCCTATAGCCATCCGGTTATCCATGTTCTCGACGCATCTCGCAGTGTCGGAGTGGCCGCAAATCTCCTCAGCCCTGATCGCCAGGCAGCATTCACTAAAGAAATTGAGGCAGATTATCGTGAGGTTCGGGATCGTTTCGGGAGCCAGAACTCCGGCGGAGATGGTTTACTCAATTGCTGCCGCCCGGAAGAATTCATTTAAATGTAATTGGTCTCTTGAGGTTCCGGTCACTCCGGGCTTTTTGGGAACAAAGGTGTTCGATGATTATCCACTTGCGGATTTGGTCGGGTATATTGATTGGACACCCTTCTTTCAGACTTGGGAACTGCACGGTCGTTTCCCAAAAATTCTAGAAGATGAGGTTGTGGGGGAGGCCGCTCAAAACCTATTTTCCGATGCTCAGATTATGCTTACCGATCTTGTGCAAAGCGGAAAATTGAGGGCACGCGCTGTTATTGGGTTTTGGCCGGCAAATTCTCAAGGCGATGACATCATTATTTATGCGGACTCAGAAAGAAATGTTGAAGCCACTCGACTTCATATGCTTCGGCAGCAAGGTAGAAAGAGTGGAAGTCGACCCAATTTTTGTCTAGCGGATTATATAGCACCATCGGATAGAGGGATTTCAGACTATATTGGAGGTTTTGCCGTATCGTCTGGCTTTGGTGTTGAGGAGATTGTTGCTGAGTTTGAGGCGGTTCATGACGACTACAGTGCTCTTATGGTCAAGGCGCTCGCGGATCGGTTAGCGGAGGCCTTCTCCGAGAGGATGCATCAGAGGGTAAGAAAAGAATTTTGGGGATATTCGGCTGGAGAACAGCTCGATAATGATGGCTTGATAAAGGAAAACTACCGGGGAATACGCCCAGCCCCTGGGTATCCCGCCTGTCCTGATCACTCTGAGAAGGAAGTTCTATTCAATATTTTAGCCGCTGAACAGAATACAGGAATTTCTCTCACAGAAAACTTTGCCATGTATCCGGGGGCATCCGTTTCAGGGTGGTATTTTGCGCATCCCGAAAGTCGCTACTTTGGAGTTGGAAAAATTGGCCAAGATCAGCTTGAAGATTATTCCAAGCGCAAAAAAAAGCCGATTTCGGAGATGGAACGCTGGCTGGGCGCAAACTTAAACTATCAACCATAAGAGTTGGCCACCTACTCTTTCAAAATCACATCTTTGAGTAAGTATTTCGCTCGTCGAAACAACAAATATCCTTGGGCTCATGGCAATGAGAGAATACGTGAGTGGCTGACTTAGTACATTGGGATGACTTGTATTTACCTCAACTCTATCGCATATGTCCCTACATCCGGGGTGGTTTTGACGATTCCTTGACTCTTCAGAAAAAGACCAAAATTGTTGTATCTCTCAGTGCTCAGGGCGCCTGGTCGTAGGGCGAAACGTGGCAGCGTGTCTTTCCAAGCGCGTCGGTTTAGAGCGTCATCCAGTTTTTTGCGCCCTTTGATAAACAACTTCCAACTCTCTTCGGGGTGATTTACCAAATACTGAACACCAGCCTCGAGTCCTTGAACGAATTTTTTTAATGCTGGGCGTCGGATATCTTTTCGATTGGCAACCACGATTAACTCATCATAAGCCGGGACCCCTTCCTCTTCGACGAAAAAGGCTCGGCCTGGACGCCCCTTAAGGTCGAGTTGGTTCAACTCAAAATTACGGAATGCTCCGATCACTGCATCTACCTTGCCCGATATAAGGGCAGGAGAAAGAGAAAAGTTTACATTGATTAATTCGATATCTTTAAGGGTCAGGCCCTGTCTTCCTAGCATCGTGGACAAAAGAGCATCCTCAAATCCTCCTACGGAAAAACCCACTTTTTTCCCCTTTAAATCTCGGATCGATTTTATTGGACTGTCCCGCAGAACCACCAGAGAGTTCAGGGGAGTTGCAACCAAAGTCGCGACCCGCACCAAAGGTAGTCCCCTGTCTGCCTGGATATGCAGCTGTGGTTGATATGAAATGGCCAGATCTGCCTTCCCAGCGGCAACTAATTTAGGGGGATCATTAGGGTCCGCAGGCGCTTTAAATTCGAGGGTCACGCCGGCCGACTTGAAATAACCAAGCTCTTGAGCGACGTAGAGAGGTCCATGATCCGGATTAACAAACCAATCAAGGAGGACTGTCAATTTCTCGGATGCAAAACTTGGCTGGGTGGCGAGCAGCGCTAAGCCAAAAGCGCTTGCGAAAAGAGATTTTTTCATGTTTTCCTCCGATCTTTGGCTTGTCACCAGCGGATATACCTGCGTAACAACCCGTCTATGGAGAAATACAATATGCAAGAGAAAATAGCCAGTATTAGAAGGGCAGCAAACATGACCTCTATTTGCAATCGGGCATTTGCATGAAGCATTAAATACCCGAGTCCAGCGCTCGATCCCACCCACTCACCGACAATCGCCCCAATCGGGGCGACAGCAGCAGCAACTCTCAGACCAGAGCCAAATGCAGGCATAGCGGCGGGCAATCGAATTAGAAGAAGCGTCCGCCTGTTAGATGCCCCCATGACTCGTGCTAAATCTAACCAACCCTGGTCGGCTCTCTTTAAACCATCGTGAAGCGCCGCAGTTACAGGGAAAAATATGATAAGTATCGCCATTGCGATCTTTGAAGCCGCACCGTAGCCCAGCCACAGCACTAAAACTGGTGCAATAGCGAAAACGGGAAGGGCTTGGCTTACAACCAAAACTGGCAACAACCAACTCTCTGTTTTCCGCCAAAGAACCATTAGCAAAGCGCTTAAAAAGCCGAGCAGAGTTCCCAAGACTAGACCTGCTATGATTTCAGAGAAGGTGATTAAGGAGTTCTCGATTAACGAGTCATAATGTGTTCCGAAGGCTGCTAGTACCTTTAAAGGACCTGGGAGAATATAATCAGGGGCACCTGTCCCCGAGACAATCAGCTGCCAAATCAAGAGTAGACCTGAAAAAACTAATAGAGCGCGAGCTGTTCTAAACACTGTTTCCGCCAATCAAACGTAAGATCTCCGCTTGCGCGACTGCCATTCCAGCATTGTCTACAGCTCTTGGCGTCGACCCTTCTGGGAGTTGACTGATTATTTCTAAATTCGCTGGACGCCCTTTCATTACAACGACCTTATCCCCAAGCCTTAGGGCTTCCTGTATATCGTGCGTTACTAATAGCACTGTTTTGCCAAACAGAATTTCGGACGCCAAATCTTGGAGATCCAACCGGGTAATGGAATCGACCGATGAAAAGGGCTCATCCATCAACACGACCTCCCGATTTTCGAAAAGAGTTCTTGCCAGCGCTGTCCTTTGTCGCATCCCCCCTGAACAGGCATCAGGGTAGGTTTCTGCTTGATCGCCCAATCCGACACGATCCAAGAGGTGACAAGCGCGTTCAAGGCTGCCCTTTTTGGCCTCATTTCGGAGCCTTGCGCCTATGGATACATTTTCTGCTAGAGTTAACCATGGCATCAGCAGATCCTGCTGCGCCATGTAGGCTGTATTTTGAGTTCCATCAGTTATTCCTGCGGCTTTCCGTTCAATTGCTGTCGCATTGTGCTCAAGCCCAGCGATTAACCGTAGTAAGGACGACTTCCCGACCCCACTTTGGCCCAATAAGCAAGTCCAGCCGCCAATAACTAGATCCAAACTAATACTTTCGAAAATTAAGTTATCTCCAAAGCGTAGGGTGGCACCTCTGACATATGTTTCTTCTGGGTCGGAATCAGACATCGCTTTCGTTCTCAAATAGACTGCTTTAAGGCCGGCAGAGCGACCCGAGATACGGGCCCGGAATCCAGTATCGGTCTGGTTCCACAAATTTAACCAGAATATCACTGACTTGACTTGCTTCGTTGCTCAAGACCCCAAAGTTATTGGAACGGGAGATAAGTCTTTTCTGCATTATCTTCCTGAAGGTTAAGGCAGAATGCAGCTATTGTTTTTTTACAAGAGCACTCTCTCTGGGCTCCTCACCCCAGCGGCGGATAAACCGATTGAGGTCCGCAAAATCTGGCGGCACGCTCTCATCTGAGTAGCCAGCAGTAAACAGAAGCATCCGAACTAAATGCCGCCTGCGTTCTGGTTCTGGCCAGTCTTCGTAGTCAGTTCGGCTATGGACCATCAAGTGATTGTTTAGGATCTGTATATCCCCTTGCTCGAACTCCATATCAAGTCTGATGTCCTCTCTCATCGCCAATTCGTTGAAATATCCCATCGCCTCAATTTCACGTGGGGAGAGCCGCGGCACGCTCTCGTATCGTTGCGCGCTTTCGACATATTTCATGCCGAACCGGGAGAAAAATCTTCCCTGATGAATCGCGAAGGTGGGCGCTGAGTAAAATGGAAGTTCGTTCGGAAATTCTTCGCCGCGGTGGTCAATACAGAATGGTTTGTATAACGCTTCGAGAAGATCAGGCCGAGTGTTGAGGATTTCGTCATGTATTGTAACCGAACTGGAAATGTTGCTCGTTCCACCAGCCTTTGCTGTTTGCAGACAGAGTAGGGCGACAATATCCGATTTATCACAATGAAAGGGCAGGTGGACCGTGGTTTGATAGCCTCGGACATTATGGTTTTTATCCCAGTCCTCGGTGGCAGCTGCCTGAACATGGCCCAACAGTTCTCCCATCATATTTTGCGCTACTGGTGTGCCAAGGTGTTGCCCTATACCCCAGTAAACCGCTGTAGAATTCTCTTCCCCCCATTTGGAAACAGGTAGGCCCCGGATAAGAACAAGGCCACGTCCTGTCTCCAGTTCTTCTCGAATGTCTGCCAGCTTCTTCCCAAAAGAGTCGAGCGGAAAATCGTTCTGCGTCCCCTGAAACAGGGACTTTTTTTTGGTTTGCCACGTGAGAAGAGCGCTCTCTAGTTCAAGAATGTCCGTTTCAGTTAATCGGTAAACCCAATCGTCAGAATTCTGGATTTGCTCGCCTTTCCACGCTGCGGGCCCACCGATGGGATTTTTGGGAAGGCTTAATGTGTCTGCCATGCGTGTATCTCATATAATGTCAAAGTCATTTGATTATCGTCTTCGAACCTGCTGTTGTGCAATATTTTTAATAGATTAAGAACTGCGTTTAATCTTAGTGGGGACGATAGTGTCAGATCTTGAGAGTTTTTTTAACCCAAAAGGGGTTGCGGTTATTGGCGCTTCTGCGACCTCGGGCCGCCCTGGTTACACCGTAATAGAAAATATGGTCGCAAATGGATATTCAGGCCCTATCTGTCCAGTAAATCCTCGGGGAGGGAAGATTCTGGGGTGCCGAGTATATCGGTCCATTTTAGAGCTTCCTGACGGTATTGATATGGGTATCGTTTTGTTACCGGCATCAGCTGCACCTCAGGTGTTGAAGGATTGTGCGTCGAAGGGAATTAAAACCGTTGTTTTGGCAGCAGGTGGATTTGCAGAAGTAGATCTTGAAGGCCAAAATTTACAAATTGAGTTAGAACGGATAATTGAAAACACGGGGATCCGGGTTTTGGGTCCCAATACCGCCGGTCATATTTCGACCTCTGCAAATTTTACATCAAGTTTCTTTCCTTTGGGTAAAATTCCCGAGGGGACCGTGTCCTTTGTCGCGCAGACTGGAAATTTCACCGGTGCTATGATGCGTTCCATAATATCGGGAGAGCACTATGGAGTTGCCAGATGTGTCGGTTTGGGTAATGCCATCGACATAGATGAGTGCGATGTCCTCGAATATCTGGCCCAAGATCCTGAGACGAAGACAGTCTTGATGTATCTCGAAAGTCTGGCTCGCCCTAAAAAATTTTTGGGTCTGGCAAAGGCCGTAACTCGAGAAAAGCCGCTCATCATCTTGAAAGGAGGTTCAACGGATGCTGGTGCACGGGCTGCCCAGTCTCACACAGCATCTCTGAGTTCAAACGATAACGTCTTGGATGGTGCATTTGCCCAGGCAGGAGTCGTTAGACTGAACGAGTTTTCCGAATTGTTTTTGGCGTCCAAAGCGGCCGCTTTTATGCCAGTACCAAAGGGGCCGAGGGTTGGCTTTGTGTCACCCTCAGGGGCTTTTATCGTCCACATTTCTGACATGTGTAAACGACATACAATCTTGAAATTCCCAGAACCCTCTTCGAAAACTTACAACAGATTAAAAGATATTTCTCCGCCCTTTATTCGAGTTTCAAATCCCACAGATGTCTTCCCGTCAGCGACAGTCTACGGAATGGAGTTTGCCTGGAGAGAGGCAATGCGGGCCCTACTCCAAGACCCAAGAGTGGACTCTCTGATAACCATTCTTATTCTTGCAGAGGAACTGGGGCCGATGAGTCTTGAGTTCATTCCCGAGTTGGCCGCAGAGTTTCCAGATAAACCTATTTACGTATCTTACTCGGGCGATGAAAATAGCAATCGTGTCGCAACCAATTTCCTCGAGCCTCTAGGGATCCCAACATTTCCTCGTATCGAAGACCCTTTTAAAGCACTGAATATAATGGCAAAAGCGCGCTTAAGCCTTAAGTAATGTTTTGCAACAATATCTGGCTGGATCAAGGAAAAGGTCATCGCAGAGTATCTTCATTAACTGAGAGCTTGTAATTCCGGGCAAACGCGTTAATTGACGCGACCGGTTCTCGGTCCGATTGGTTCGATTCGCCGGAAAGTTTAGTTATAGTATGGGCGGAGTTCAGCGCCTACAGAGATACCAGGGACTAGTTGTATGAGGAACGTTAGTGAGCCAATCCCCGCTCCGGGGGTACCTGGGTATCTCAACGATTTAAACGAAGAACAGAGGGCTGCAGTTGAAGCGCTTGATGGTCCTATTCTCGTTCTTTCTGGAGCCGGCACCGGCAAGACCAGGGTCTTAACGACGCGTCTAGCACATATTCTGGCTTCTCGGCGGGTTTTTCCAAGCCAGATACTGGCCGTAACATTTACGAATAAGGCCGCGCGAGAAATGCGTGACCGGGTTGCTCACCTCGCTGGACCGGCCGCTGAAGGCTTATGGATTGGTACTTTCCATTCGGTTGCAGCACGCATTCTGCGGCGCCACGCTGAAGCGGTAGGGCTCTCGGCAAATTTCACGATACTCGACACTGATGATCAGATAAGGCTTCTCAAACAATTAATGGAAGCTGAAAATATAGATAATGCCCGATGGCCGGCCAGAGCGATAGCAAGCATCATTCAACGTTGGAAAGACAGGGGTTTAACCCCTGACAAAGTATCCGTGGCCGAGGCCGGGGACTTTGCGAATGGTAGGGTGATCGACCTGTATAAGGATTATCAGAAGCGGCTCACGACTTTAAACGCGTGCGATTTTGGTGATCTTTTACTCCATAATTTAACAATTTTTACCTCCGATAATGATATTTTATCGGATTACCAGAGACGATTTCATTACGTCCTGGTTGACGAATACCAAGATACCAATGTGGCTCAATATCTTTGGCTACGGTTACTTGCCATGGGGCACAGAAATATCTGTTGTGTGGGCGACGATGACCAGTCGATCTATAGCTGGCGCGGTGCCGAAATCGGCAATATTTTGAAATTTGAACGAGATTTTGAGGGAGCTCAGATCGTAAGGTTAGAACAAAATTACCGTTCCACGCCTGAAATCCTAGCGGCGGCATCGGCATTGATTTCGCACAATGCGGGGCGGCTGGGAAAAACCCTTTGGACAAAGTCCGACCCCGGAGAGAAAGTTATACTTCGGGGCGTTTGGGATGGTGAAACAGAGGCTCGGGAAATCGAAGAGAATATCGAGGCACTTCAAAGAAAGGGTTCGTCCCTCAATGAGATTGCGGTTTTGGTGCGTGCATCTTTTCAAATGCGAGAATTCGAAGAGAGGTTCATAACCACCGGCACACCGTATCGAGTCATTGGCGGACCCCGTTTCTACGAGAGAATGGAGATCAGGGACGCAATTGCGTATCTGCGAATAATTAATAGTCCCAGTGATGGACTGGCCTTCGAACGAATAATAAATACGCCGCGTCGAGGAATTGGCACGGCCACTTTGCAAATGATTCATCAGCTATCCCGGGCCGAAAATATCGCGACAATTGAAGCCGCGCGGAGGCTGGCTGAAACAGATGAGCTTCGGCCTCAGACGCGTCGGGCGCTCTCCCGTCTTCTGAAAGACATTGATAGGTGGAGGCAGCAGCTAGATGTAAAGAGCCATGTGGATCTCGCAGAATTGGTTTTAGATGAGTCTGGCTACACTGAAATGTGGCAAAGGGATAAATCACCGGAAGCTCCTGGCAGGTTGGAAAACCTGAAGGAGTTGATTTCTGCACTTGAGGAGTTTGATACGCTGCCGGGGTTTTTAGAACATGTCAGTCTCGTGATGGAGGCAGGAGAAACTGATGGAGGAGAAATGGTCAGCTTGATGACACTGCATGCAGCTAAAGGTCTAGAATTTGACCACGTTTTTCTGCCGGGATGGGAGGAGGGAACTTTTCCAAACCAGAGGTCCATTGATGAGGGAGGAGCCGCGGCTCTGGAGGAAGAGAGGAGGCTCGCCTATGTCGGGCTTACACGCGCCCGTCAGAGAGCCTACATTTCGTTTGTTGCCAACAGGCGTGTCTACAATCAATGGCAAAGTTGCATACCGTCTCGGTTTGTTGAGGAACTTCCCTCTGACGAACTGGAAACTTCATCAGAGACCGGTGTTGCTGGTGGATTGCCGTCCTTAGGTGGTTATGGTGAGTCATATCCGGGTGGCATCGACTGGGATGGAAAAGAGAGAGGACCGGGGTTCAAACGTTGGCAGCGAGTAAGACCAAGAACTTCAATCATTGAGGGCAAAACGCAGCGAATCTCAGAAAGCGCTTCTGATAATTCCATAACGGAGGGAACGAGGGTTTTTCATCAAAAATTTGGTTACGGGAAGGTGATTAATTCTGAGGGTGGAAAACTCGAAATCGCATTTGAAAAAGCGGGGACAAAAAAGGTTATGGCAAGCTTCGTCGAGTGCGTTTAGTGGAGGAGGTTTGGTTTGCTTCCGTTATTTTGGCGGGTCCCGAACAGGCCGGGATGGCAGAGGAATGTTTGTCGGCTAATGCGTCCGCAATTATTATTCGCGAATGCCTGCAGGATGGCCGGTGGGAAGTTTTACTTCAATACGGAATGGAACCAAGCCAATCTGAATTGGAGTTTAAGCTCTCAGAAATTTGTGGGCTGGGAGAGTATTCACTGTCTGTGAATAAAGATCCCGAGACGGACTGGGTCAGCCTATATCGTAGGAACACAAAGCCCATCACTGCCGGTTGTTTTTTCGTCTATCCGTCGCACTTTAAGGGGCCAGTTCCAAGCGATAAACTGGCCATATGTCTAGATGCTGGGCTTGCTTTTGGTACCGGCGGCCACGCCACTACTATAGGGTGTCTGCGACAATTAGAGTTGTTGGAGGCTTCCGGTTATATCCCACGCCGGGCTATTGACTTAGGGAGTGGTAGCGGGATCTTAGCGATCGCAATGAAAAAACTTTGGCCCAACCTCTCGGTTCTGGCGACCGATATAGATCCAGTAGCTGTTGAGACTGCAAAGGCGAATATGACCGAAAATGGCGTCGGGAAAGGGGTGGAGTTTTTGACTTTGGATGGTTGGCCAGATCAAAGTGGGTTTGATCTTTGTACGGCAAATATTCTACATGCACCATTGATGAAATTATCCCCCAAAGCGAAGTTTGTGATTAGTTTGGATGGTTGGGCCGTTCTATCTGGTGTTCTTAATTCTCAAGTAGACCCTTTGACACATGCTTGGCTGGCTTCTGGATTTGAGATGCGAGATAGGCTCGATATCGGTGGTTGGTCAGCGATCCGACTTGTACGCTCCAAGTAAAATGCAGTTTAGTCCAAGTATGGAGCTAAGCTCCACAAAAGGAAAAAATTGAATGCCAAAGTTGTAGAGGGGAGTTCTTCTGGAAAATTCTAACCGACTTATCGAAGTCTTTTTGGTGGATTTGGTATGAACATATATGAAACAGGGTTTCGGTTTCGTTGCGATCAAAAATGATAAAAAAACAGATTTATTTAGAAAGATTGGCCGCCTTAAGGGCATCTATCTCAAAGTTGGGCGTGGACGGATTTCTCGTACCTTTGGCTGATGAATATCAGTCGGAGGACCCACCGAAAAGTGCCCGTCGCCTTGAGTGGTTGACAGGATTCCAAGGGTCAGCGGGGATAGCTGCAGTTTTGCAAGATCGGGCCGCTATTTTTGTAGATGGAAGATACACGGTTCAGGTCCGAAATCAGGTTGATACAGATACTTTTGAAACACATCATCAAAGCCTAAGCCCACTCTCAGCGTGGCTTTCGGAAAACTCGGCGGGCTCCCGTATTGGGTTTGATCCTTGGGTTCACTCTGCCGAAGGCTACTCAAGACTTGAAAAAGATTTGGCAAAAGGGGGAATTTCACTCGTCCCGCTAGACCAAAACCCGATCGATATTGTCTGGCAGGAACGACCCTCTCCACCGAATAATGCTGTTATAGCCTATGATGAAGTTATGGCGGGTCAAAATTCAAACGCGAAGAGGGCTGAGATAGCGGAGGTGCTGAAACGTGAAAGAGCAGATGCGGCTATCATTAATGCTCCTGATTCCGTTGCCTGGCTTTTAAATATAAGAGGTTCTGATCTTTTGCATACTCCTGTTGCTCTGAGCCGCATTATTATCGGAAATGACAGTAAAGTTACTTGGTTTGTGAACCCAAAGAGGGTCTCAGAGACAGTACTTGCGCACATAGGACCTGATGTGTCAGTTGTCCATCCCGATACCTTTTTATCTGAGGTTCAGTCTCTGGGTCAGGCAGGTTCTGCTGTTCTAGTGACCTCGGGGTCTACGCCCTTCAAAATCATTCAAGCGCTCCAAAGTCTGGGTGCAAACGTGTTGGACCGTCCGGATCCGGTTGCTTTGCCTAAGGCATGCAAGAACAGTGCAGAAATTAGGGGAATACGGGCTGCGCATATTCGGGATGGAGCTTCTTTAAGTAAGTTTTTGGCTTGGCTATCTCGGTCAGCACCATCGGGTGAAATTGATGAGTTAACAGCCGCCAAAAAATTGTACCAATTTCGCGCGGAAAACGAGAAATTTCGCGGCTTATCCTTTGAGACTATCTCAGGGTCCGGTCCTAATGGCGCAATTGTTCACTATAGAGCGGACGAAAATACCAATCGTCAGCTTGAGCCCGGCACACTCTATCTGGTGGACTCAGGCGCACAATATCTTGACGGAACAACGGATGTTACTCGGACTATAGCGATAGGCACGCCCACAGAAGAGATGAGGGATCGTTTTACTCGGGTCCTGAAAGGGCACATTGGAATTGCCACTGCACAATTTCCCCTTGGGACCTGTGGTGCCGCTTTGGATAGCTTTGCTCGTCGATCATTATGGGACGTAGGTTTAGATTTTGACCATGGAACCGGCCATGGCGTGGGTTGTTATCTTGGTGTTCATGAAGGCCCACACAGAATTGCTAAGAGGGGTGCAAACGTCCCGTTGCAACATGGGATGATAGTGTCTAATGAGCCAGGCTTCTATAAGGAAGGGTGTTTTGGAATTCGAATAGAAAATCTTGAACTTGTGAGGGCACTGCCTTCGCGTGGACGGGAGGAAACGCAATTTTTGGGTTTTGAGGCTCTAACACTTGCGCCTATTGACCGCAGTCTGGTGGATTTTAGGATGTTGAATAACAAGGAATTAGACTGGTGGAACAACTATCATCATCGAGTGCTCGTTACGCTGGGTTCCCTGGTTGATAGGGATACGGCGGATTGGTTAGAGCAAGTCTGCGGTCCCGTTAAAGTTCAGGTCCACTGATATCACGCCAGTCCTCTTCTGTTAGGATTGTGATACCTAATTCTCGGGCCTTCTTCTCTTTGCTGCCGGCGCCCGGACCTGCGACAACAAAATCAGTCTTTGCTGAGACAGATCCCAGGACCTTGGCACCAAGCCTTTCGGCGTGCGACTTGGCTTCAGCTCGAGTCATCGACGTTAGAGTACCCGTAAAAACCACAGTCTTTCCGGTTATTTTGGAAGACTGAATGCTCTGATCAACCGACTCCTCAATTATCAATTCGCCGCCTAGCCGATCCAGAATTAGAAGGTTTTGTGGTTCAGAAAAAAACGCGCAAATGTCATCGGCCATACCCGTGCCAATCCCATCGATATCGCAGAGGGCCACATAATATTCTCCAGCCACGCTAAGATCAGCTTTTTGACCCTCAAAAGCATTTCGCTCTTGAGATGCTTTTACCATCGAATTGGTCCAATTTTCGAATGTTCGATAACGGTTAGCAAGTAATCGGCTGGTCGCTTGCCCAACTTGCCGAATACCAAGACCGAAAATAACCCGGTCCAGTCTTACTTTTCGGTGGGATTCGATTGATCCGATGAGGTTGGAGACCGATTTTTCCCCCCAGCCATCTAGTTCAAGAATTTGATCCCTGTATTTTACCAATTGGAAAATATCTGCAGGCGTTTCGATCCAACCCATTTGAAAAAAAGTCTGAATTTGTTTGTCACCAAAACCGTCTATATCGAGCGCCTGCCGACTGACAAAATGTCTTAAGCGGTTTATTTTTTGATATGGGCAGGATAATTCCCCGGTACAGCGGGTTACGGCTTCGCCCGGACGCCTCAAAGTTGGTGTTTGGAGATCACAAGGACATGTTACCGGGAATACGAAAGCCGATGAGTCTGTGGGCCGGGCTTCCAAAATGACACTCAGCACCTGGGGAATTACATCTCCTGCGCGCTGTATAACAACAGTGTCACCTATCCTTATATCTTTTCTGGTGATCTCATCGGCATTGTGAAGCGTCGCATTGGAGACAACGACACCCCCTACGGTGACTGGTTCCAACCGGGCAACGGGAGTCAGAGCCCCGGTGCGCCCCACTTGTATATCGATGCTTTTAATTATCGTTCTGGCTTTCTCTGCCGCAAATTTGTGTGCTATTGCCCATCTCGGCGTTCTGCTTATAAACCCAAGCCGCTCCTGCAGGTCGATTTGATCCACTTTGTATACGACCCCGTCGATGTCGTAGCCCAGAAAAGGGCGTTGTTCCTCGATCCTCTGATAGGCCTTTAATAAATCCTCTAGTGTTCCGCACAGCATTGCGTGAGGGTTTACCGGGAAATTCCAGTTCCGAAGATTTTCATAAAATTCCCACTGCGAATGCCATGGCAATTTATTAACTTCACCCCAGCTGTAACAAAATATTTTCAAGGGGCGTTCACCCGTAACCGACGGGTTCAATTGCCTCAATGAACCAGCTGCAGAATTTCTAGGATTGGCAAATGGTGGCTCTCCATTGTTTTCCCTCTGATTATTTAGCTCAGAAAAATCAGAGTGCGTTATATAAACCTCTCCCCGAACTTCAAGAACGCTCGGAACGTCACCACAAATCCTTTTTGGAATAGACTCGAGCGTCTTTAGATTTTCAGTAACATTTTCTCCCGTTGACCCGTCGCCCCTCGTAGCCCCTTGAACAAATATGCCATTTTCATAACGAAGACAGACCGATAGGCCATCAATCTTTGGTTCCGCCACAATAAACATATCCTGTTCATTCCCTTGATTGAGGAAACGCCTTAATCGTCGTAAAAAACTGGCTACGTCATTCTCGTCAAACGCGTTTCCAAGCGATAACATCGGCACTGAATGGACGACCTTGGAGAATTTGGTACTGGGCTCAATTCCGACCCTATGGCTAGGACTATCTTCTCTTATTAGGCTTGGAAAAGCATTCTCCAAAGCGTCATTTTCGGCTCTCAGCGAATCATATTCGGCATCTGATATTGTGGGATCATCATCTAGGTAATAACGGGAGTCGTGCTCCCTGATTGTTTGGGCTAGCTCGGCTAACCTTTCCGCAGGACTTGAGGTGCGGGAATTTTTTTTATTTTCTTTCTTCACCTGCTCTCGCCCCTTAATAGGCTCTCTGCCGCCGCTCTCGCTTCGTCAGTAATCTTGGCTCCAGCCAGCATCCGGGCGATCTCCTCTTTTCGGTCCTGATCTGAAAGGGTAGAGGCTGTGGTTTCAGTGTGGGTCTTTTTTATTTTTTTTGTGACTTTTACATGGGATGTGGCATGCGCAGCTACCTGCGCTGAATGGGTGACTACTAAAATCTGGGTATTCTGTGCCAGGGTCGATAATCGTTTGCCAACCGCTGCAGCGGTAGCACCGCCAATTCCCGAGTCGACCTCATCAAATATTAGGGTCGGCATCGGATCAGATCCGAGAAGAGCAACTTTGATTGCTAGAAGAATTCTCGCAAGCTCGCCGCCAGAGGCAATCTTCCCTAAGGGTGCCGGCGTTGAAGATGGATTTGTTTGAAGATCAAAGCGAACAGCGTTTACTCCAGTTGGACCCCAATTTTTTTCCTCAATCGTCTCTACTATTGTGCGGAGTTTTGCCTTCTCCATTCGAAGTGGAGCTAACTCTTTTTGAACCGCTTGATCCAATTTTCTTGCTGCGGTTTTGCGTGCATTGGTAAGTTCAGCGGCAGTTTTGAGGAAATTAGTGCGCTTAACTTCCAATTCAGATCGAAGCGACTTGGCTTTGGCAAAATTATCAACAATTAAATCTAAATCAGTTTCCATTCTCTCTAAGAGGTCGGGAAGCTCATCGACCGTGGTCCTGTGCTTTCTCGCCGCTGCCCTCAGGTCGAAAAGCCGCTCCTCGCACTGTTCCAGGGCATGAGTTCCAGAGTCTAATTCCGCTAACGCGCCGTTTAAGGAGACCTCTGCCTCTGCTAGTTGGTCAGAGGCCCCATTAAGAGATTCTAGAATGTGATTGAAGCGGTTGCCCGTTATACTGGCAAGCCGGTCCAAACTTCGGATCGCGTTGTTGAGTTGCTGATTGATAGACGTTTCGCTTGAAATAGCTGAAAGCGCACTGGCAAGCGCGTTGATTATGTTTTCGCTACTCATCAGAAGCGCTCTGTTGTCCGCCAGTATTTTTTCTTCACCCGGCTTGGGATCAAGTTTAGAGAGTTCTTCTATTGAAAAGCGTAAAAATTCTTCCTCGGTCAGCGATTTGGCTTGGCGCTCTTCCAATTCTTCAAGTTCAAGTCGGGTTTTTCGCCATAGGTTGTATGCGTTTTCAACCTTGATTTTGAGTTGATTAGCATTAGCGAAATGGTCAAGCGTTTCTCTGTGGGTCGAAAAATTGAGGAGTCCTTGTGCCGCAAACTGACCTTGTATTTCAATCAGACATTCCCCAACCTGTTTTAACATTCTCATGCTAACCGGGACTTCATTTATAAAAGCGCGGCTGCGCCCGTTCATATCCAAGGTCCTCTTGATGATAAACACCTCAGACTTTTCTATTTTTTCCAGTCCCCCATCCACTAATATCCTATTTATTGTCGTTTCATCCCCTAATTCGAATGCGGCCGTGACGGATGCGATCTTGGCCCCCCTGTTCTTCTGGACTAAATCTGGGCTACTGCGGCCGCCGAGGGCAAAAGTTATAGCATCGAGCAGGATCGATTTCCCGGCACCCGTTTCTCCGGTAAAGGCGATAAGACCTGGTCCTAAATTCAAAGATAGACTGTCTATCAGCAGCACATTCGAGATGTCTAGAGAGACAAGCATCTTGGTAAAACCTAGAACAATGAATTCCAGGTGCGTCGCAAAATACCCGAATTATTCTTGACGACGGACTTTTTTGTGCCTGTGACTAAAGCGTATGTGTCCGCGTACCACTCACTGTCGGGGTAATTGTATCCCAAAACAGCCGCCACTTTGCGGGCCTCTTCTTGCATGCCAACAGCTATGTAACATTCAGCAAGGCGATGAAGCGCTTCGGCAGCATGGCTTGTCGTTTGGTATTTTTTAATAACCTCTTTGAAGCGATTAATGGCGGCGAGGTGATGAGCGCTTTTTTGGTAATATCTGCCGACGGTCATTTCTTTTCCGGCCAAGTGGTCGTTTGTCAGATCGATTTTAAGGCTGGCGTCTCTCGCATATTTGGTTTTCGGGAATTTCTTTATGACTTCCCGAAGAGCCTCGAGAGCTCGAATCGTGAATAGTTGGTCACGGGAGACATCAGAAATTTGTTCATAGTAACACAAGGCCCTTAGATAGTAGGCATAATCGATGCTTTTGTTGCCTGGATACAGCTGGATAAACCTGTTTAGGGAGATTATTGCAGAAGAGTAATTATTAGATTGATAATAAGCGAATCCAGTCATCAATTGAGATTTCGTGGCCCATTGGGAATACGGATGCTGGCGTTCGACTTCCCCAAAAAAGTTCGTTGCTTCTTCCCACCTTCTTTTTTCCAGGGCTAAAACCCCATCATTGTAGAGCTCAGAAGCACCCCGCTCAATATATTCTTTTTTATCGGTTGTTCCGCAGCTAACCAAAAATAAACTCAGAATAGTTGCCAAGAGGTTTTTATGGAATGTCATTTTATGTCGCGTTCGCATCTAACCGTCGTGTATGTTTTTAGTCGGGTACCCGCACAAGAGTGATTATTATAGCCTTTTGTCAGTGTGTCAGGCCAACGGTCTTTAACGAACTTTGTGATAGAATTGTTTTTGGTTTAGATGCCAGAATTCTGAATTAAACTACCCCGTTCCGAGCCTAATTATGGGCAGTCCCAGGTGTCACCGCGGTCTTTAGATCTTCATACGACCATGCATCCTCATTTTTGAATAGGGATCTTAAGAGCGCATGGTTTAACGAGTGTCCAGACCGATAGGCAGAAATTTTGCCCAGAATTGGCGCGCCGGCCAGATATAGGTCGCCCACACAATCAAGTATTTTATGACGGACAAACTCGTTTTCATAACGCAGTCCGCCTTTATTAAGGATAGTGTCATCCGCTATTACTATGGCGTTGTCGAGAGATCCCCCCAGTGCTAAGCCAGCATTCCGCATTGCTTCCACATCACTTGCAAAGCCAAAGGTTCGCGCACTTGCAATCTCTTTTTTGAATGCACCATTCATAAGCGGCATGTCTAGGGATTGCCTTGCTAAACTTGTTTTATCGAAGTCTATTTCAAAAGAAACCCCGAAGGTGTCGGATGGTGATAACTTGATGAAGCTTTCAGACGAGCTAACCTGAATTGTATCTTTGATTTTTATTGCCCTCTTTGGAGCATTTTGAATTCTTATACCTGCCACTTCTATCAAGGCAACGAAGGGCGCAGCACTACCATCCATAGCGGGGACTTCCGGACCATCTATTTCTATCAACAAGTTGTCGATGCCACATCCCGCGAGACCAGCCATAAGATGTTCTACTGTTCCAACCGATACGCCAGAAACATTCGATATGGTGGTAGCTAATGTAGTCTCAGTTACGTTTTCCCAACGGGCTGGGATGTATCCGGATTTTCCGATATCCGAACGGAAGAACACGATCCCAGTTCCAACCTTGGAGGGATGCAGCGTCATTTTAATGGAGGCACCTGAGTGGAGGCCAATACCTTCGCACGTTATGGAACGATTAAGCGTCTTTTGAGAAATACTACGTCGCCGAGGAATAACTATATCTCTCTCGTCCAACGCCTCTGAGCCCACTGAATGGTCCACAATATTTTCCACTTGGTCTCCTTAAACGAATCTTTGGTTAAGTCCCCGACAGACCTCATAGCCTGACGCTACTATTGGCATATTGCCATCGACGTTACTCTCTCCGTCACCGACTATTGAGTTACTCCACTACCTAGAGACTAGCCTACATCTGGGTAGCAACTGAGCGCGTAGCAGGCAAATCAACAAATATTACAGATTGTTACGTCTCCAAGTTCCCTAAATGGTTCCCAGGCGCAGGGCTTACAATTTAATGAAAAATCAAAATAGTTGTTCTCAGTTAACATGGACCTTTCAAATTGTAATAAGTTTTTTGAGCTTGATATCCCCGTCAATCAATAGAATTAATTTGCTTGCCGTCTCAGAAATGCTGGTATGTCCAGGAGATCCTCCTCTGTTTTCTCGGGCTGATAAATCTCGTTGAGATTTTCTGACAATTGCCGGTCTCCTGCACGCTCTGTTTCTGTGGAGCTCATGGAACTTATGGCTTCTGCCCGCTCCGGTCGGATATCTGGAGAAGTTCCTCTGGGACTGGAAAGTTCCGATCCGGGGCTTTCGACTGCGTTGGTGTCTGATGACAAATGATCTTTTTCCGAGAAAGAAACTTTATCCCCAGTAACTTTTCTTTCGGACATTTCGAAGGAATTCGACGAGGAGCTTTGTTGATTTGCCTCTTTGTTAGAGACATCCTTTGGTGGCTCTTTATGTTCTGTCTCAAGCGCGGAAGATGTTCGACGCGGCCACGCAACCTCTGTCATACGACGGAGCAGCGATGTAGGACGACTTTCCTGCGGTTTCGAAGAGTTTAGTAACTCTGCCTCACGGAAAGGGTCAGGTGATCTCGTTTCTGAAATTTTCTTAATAATCTCTGTAGGTTCGGGTGGGATGAAACTATCTTGTTCTTTAAGTTTCTCTGGTTCTGCTGCAGTGGTTTCAGAAAACAGATCGGTTTCTGTTTTTAATGCCGATGCGACAACATCTGGTGGAGTGTCGGTCATTTTTTCAATTTGATCGCTGATCTTTGGAAGGTCGGGCAGGGCGTTTTGAGACTTCCTAATGTTTAAATTTAATGTTCCAGAATTGCTCTCATCCAACACTCTTATTACAGGATGAGGCTGCAAGCCTGCTTCGGCATCAATTCCGGTTGCTACAACAGAGACGCGCAGTCGGCCCTCAAGGGAGGGATCCAAAGCAGAGCCAAATATAATATTTGCATCTTGATCCACTTCATCGCCAATCCGATTTGCCGCTTCATCCACCTCGAACAAGGTCATGTCCGGGCCTCCGGTAATATTTATCAGAACACCGCGGGCACCTCTCATGGAGACGTCATCAAGAAGAGGATTGGAGATGGCTGCCTCTGCGGCCAGCCTAGCACGGTCTTCCCCATCGGCCTCGCCGGTACCCATCATCGCTTTACCCATCTCTGACATAACACTTCGGATATCCGCAAAGTCTAAATTGATTAGGCCAGGAACCACCATTAGGTCGGTAACCCCACGGACACCTGAGTGGAGGACATCATCCGCTAAGGAGAAAGCGTCGGCAAAAGTGGTTTTCTCGTTTGCAATTCGAAAAAGATTTTGGTTCGGTATTATTATTAAAGTGTCAACAAATTGCTGCATTTCTTCTATGCCGGATTCTGCAATTCGCATGCGGTGCTTTCCCTCAAAATGGAAGGGTTTAGTAACAACTCCAACGGTTAGCATACCTTGTTCGCGGGCTAATCTGGCAATAACAGGGGCAGCGCCGGTGCCGGTCCCACCACCCATTCCGGCCGCAATGAATACCATATGAGAGCCATCTAGGTTTTCATTTATATCCTCTATGGCTTCCTCCGCGGCTGCTCGGCCCATATCGGGCCGGGCACCTGCGCCGAGTCCATGAGTTATTGAAGCTCCTAATTGAATCTGACGGGGAGCATTCGACTGCGCAATTGCCTGTGCATCAGTGTTTGCCACGACAAAATCGACACCATCAAGTTTTTTGTCGATCATATTATTTACCGCGTTTCCTCCAGCGCCGCCGACGCCAAAGACCGTTATCCGCGGCTTAAGTAGTGTCTCCCGTTGAGGGGCTGTGAAGTTGATGGCCATTTTACTCTCCAGTTCTTTCAGAAAAACAATAGTAGTCTAGTCCTTATGTGAGTCGGTGTTAGTCCAGGCAAAAACAACTCGGGATTTAAAAATTCTCTCTGATCCATTGGCCGATACGCCCGATACGAGAGTTCGGGCGCGCGGCATGGGAGTCATTAGGGTTAGCATTATCGGAGATTCTTTCTACCGCAAATCTCAGAAGTCCTGCTCCGGCAGAGAATGCCGGTCCGCTGGTCGCCTCCGCTAGACCGCTGATCTTCATGGGTCTGCCAATCCGGACCTTTTTCTCTAAAATAAGTCCGGCTAGTTCGGGGGCTCCGCTAAGCAAGCTACCTCCTCCGGTTATGACCAGTCTCTGGCCTGCTGTTTTTGTCACGCCGGCTTGATCCAATTTGGCACGGACCATCTCAAAAATTTCTTCCATGCGAGGCCGAATCACTCCGTTTAGGAGAGACCTTGGGACATGATTTGGATGAGCAGTGCTTTGTTCCCCAATAAGAGGCACGTCAATAACTTCTCTTTCATCCGATGGTGAAATAATTGCCGATCCGTAGAGCGTTTTCATCCGCTCTGCCTGGATCAGTGGAGTTGACAAACCGCGGGCTATATCATTAGTGACGTGTTGACCACCCACGGCAATAGAGTCGGCGAATATCATGGCGCTGTCGTAGAAAACTGCAACTGAGGTTGTGCCCCCTCCCAGATCAATGATAGTTGCTCCGAGATCGATTTCATCCTCTACGAGGCAGGCAAGACCAGATGCGTAAGGTCCGACAACAACGCATTCAACGTCTAAATGACACCTTTCTATGCATGTCGATAGGTTTCTCAACGCTGCAGCTCTGGCGGTTACTAAATGGACATTCACTGATAATTGATCGGCGAATATCCCGCGTGGATCGCGTATTCCCCGAGTTCCATCGGCTGTGTAACCCACCGGTAAACAGTGAAGGAGCTCCTGGTCTGCTGGAAAGCTGAGATTTCCAGCCCGTGCTAGCAACCGTCGGACATCTGTCTCATTCACTTCTCGTCCCGATATAGATTGTTCGGTTGAAAAGATTCTCGATCTGATGTTTCCTCCTGAAACAGACAAAATCACTTCGCGAATCCGTTCTCCTGCCATTTCCTCAGCGGCGCTTACAGCTGTTAGTATTGCGTTTTGTGCACTCGCCATTTCCGTTATTGCGCCGTTTTTTATCCCCTGGGAGGCTTGATGTCCTACTCCAGAAACTCTTATCGATCCGTTATTTGTTGCCTGAGCGATAAGGCAACAAATTTTAGTGCTTCCAACATCCAATGCCGCTATTAGGCCAGTTCTTGTTTTTCCCGCACGCCCCATTTTCTTATCCTTCCACAGCGGTCATGTTCTTCTTCCAGCACCTTGCTGATTCGATAAGGCCCTTTGTGTTCCCAACTTTATGATCATTCTGTCCGGCAACCTTAAATCGATTGTTTTTATATCTCTCTCCAAGAGACGGAATCGTTTGTCCAGTCGAGAAAGTCGTCTTAGTGCTCGGTCTGGAGAATCTTCTGGCAACTTGATAATTACTCCATTGGTCAGCTTCAAATTCCATCGCCTTTTTCCAACCCAATTTGCGCCGATTACGCCGCTAGATAGAGGTCCAGCTGCGGATAAAAGATCGAACAGGAGCGCTGCACGTCTGGGGGCTTCTTCACCCAGTAGAATGGGAAGATTTCCAAATTTATCGATTTTTGCCCCGGGTATGACCCGGCCAGTTGTATCAATCAAAGATAGCTTGCCGTTTCGTTGCCAAAGCGCCACCGGCGTGCGTTCCTTGATTACTATTTCGACCTTATTTGGCAGGTAGAGGTGGACAGAGGCGGTATCAACCCACGGTAAATGTTCGATACGCTTTTTGATCTTTTGGGGATGCACCGCGAAGATCGGTGATCCTCTATTCAAGCCAACTACTCGGCGGATTTCATCGCTTGTGCTTCGATGTCGCCCATGTAAGATGATTTCTTGGACTGAGAAGCCTTGCCTTGCGCCGAGGTGTATGGCGTCGGCGATTACATCATTAATTCTTCTGCTGAAATCTGTTTGCCAGGCGAGTACAGTCAGAAGTAATAAAACACTGGCTAAAACTAAAGCGCAGTTCACCTTTATTGAAAACAATCGGCGAAGACCTGGAGATTTTCGCCGGGTCGGAGCCTTTTTACGATTTGTTTTGCCTACCGGTCGCATTTTGCGTTTTCCACCATCCATTTGACTAGGTCGTGAAAGGCGATCCCAGAAAATGCAGCTTGCTCAGGGACCAATGATAACGGAGTAAGGCCAGGCTGTGTGTTGAGTTCGAGAAGGTAAAGTCCCTTTTTTCCGGCTTCATTATCATTGTAACGAAAATCAGACCTTGTTATGCCCCTGCAGCCAAGCGTTTTATGGGCTAACAACCCGGTTTGCATCGCCAGTTCTGATATAGCTCCGGGTATATCGGCAGGAATGACATGTTTTGTTTTCCCCTCCGTATATTTGGATGAAAAGTCATAAAATCCGGAGTTTGGGTATAGTTCGGTGACGCCAAGGGCTCGATCCCCCATCACGGCGACTGTGATCTCCCGACCCGGGATATACCTCTCGATCATTACCTGATTTCCGAATCCCCAATCCTGTTCAATAAGTTTTTGGAAATTTTGATCGTTATTTATGATGTGTACACCGAGACTGGAACCGTTGTTGAGAGGCTTGATAACATATGGTCGGGGCATAAATTCTTTTACCACTGCCATTTCAGTGTCGACTATTAAGTGGTCAGGGCATTGGATTCCGGCTTCTCTAAAAAGCCTTTTCGCTGCAGGTTTATCCATAGCTAGGGCTGAGGCTAATAATCCGGAGTGCGTATACGGGATCTCCAGAAAATCTAAAATACCTTGTAATCTCCCATCCTCACCGAAACGGCCGTGCAAAGCGTTGAAGACCACGTCAGGTTTAGGCGACAAAGCTCTAAATAATTTTTCCGGCCCTTCCTGTGTGTCAAATTCGCGAACTGAATGGCCGTGCCCTCTTAACACTTCTATCACTGCCTGGCCCGTCATCAGAGAGATATCACGTTCTGAGGAAACCCCACCCAAAAGAACAACTATATCAAGAGATCTAGTCATTGATTTCCTCGTTTTCGTGAAGCAGCCTTATGAAGGCCGAGCCGCCTTATCTCCCACTCCAAGCAAATTCCATGGGTATCGAATACTTTTTCTCGAACCTCTTCCCCCAAATTCTCAAGATCAGATGCTGAGGCATTACCCGAATTTAAAAGGAAATTAGAGTGTTTGCAGGAAACCTTCGCACCACCGCGAACCAGGCCTCGGCACCCTGCGCTGTCTATCAATTGCCATGCTTTTGACCCTGGGGGGTTTTTGAAGGTGCTGCCGCCAGTGCGTTTTTTGGTGGGTTGGCTGCCTTCCCTGGCTACGGAGATCTCCAACATCCGCTCTTTTATTGCGATAGGGTCGTCTGGTTCCCCTTGAAGTTTTGCCGAAACGAAGATCCAATCATCTGGCGCGTCTACGAACCGATAAGCAAAATTCATTTTTTTTCTGTCAACTGTCAGAATTTTCCCGCTGAGACTTACGGCCGTTATTTCTGATAAAACCTCTGAAAATTCAGTATTATAGGCGCCAGCATTCATTCGGATAGCACCGCCGATAGTGCCTGGAATGCCGGATAAAAATTCAAATCCCGAAATGCCAGACCTCTGCGCAGCCCGGGAGAGGGCGGCGTCGACTGCACTTCCACCAGCGATTACTTCGCACTTAACCGGGTTAACTCGAATTTCAGAGAATGGGCGACCCAGCTTAACTGTGACACCAGGAATGCCCCCGTCCCGGATAATCACGTTAGATCCCCTTCCAATTATGGTTACGGGGACGCCGGGGTCCAAATTGTTCAAAAACCAAGCAAGATCGGCTGTGTCAGCAGGCTCGAATAGGATCTCCGATGGTCCTCCCACTCGAAACCAGGTCCCTTGGGCCAAACGGGCATTCACTTTTATGCGACCGCGCACATTTGGCAAATCGTTGATGCTGATCTGATCTTATCCCAGATAATCTCATCATCGATGCTCCGCATTTTTTGAGCGAAGCCTCGCGAGCTGATCTGGGAGGTTATATGCCCAATCCGTAATGTCTCCAGCACCGAGGCAAATTACAAAATCACCGTTGCTAGCATGTGTGTTTACGATCTCGGACAGTAAATCAGTTCTTGATAATGATATAACATTGCGATGACCTCGAGAAATCAGACCGTCCACAAGCGATTTTTGATCAATGCCATCAATGGGAGACTCGCCAGCTGCATAGATCTCTCCAACAATTACTGCATCTGCATGATTAAAACAGGTGCAGAAGTCTTCGAATAGATCTCTAACACGGGTGTATCTGTGAGGTTGGAAAACGGCGATGACTTTCCCTTTTGAAATTGATCGGGCAGCATCGAGAACGGCTTCTATCTCAACCGGATGATGTCCGTAGTCATCGATAATTGTGATTCCGTCAATACAGCCAGTAACAGTAAACCGACGCTTGACCCCGCTGAAAGTCTCGATGCCCAGTCGGATTTTTTCTTCATCAATGCCCAGTTCCATGGCGACTGATATAGCGCCGACTGCATTTTGAACGTTGTGGCGGCCGACCATCGGAAACTTTATTTGTGTAACAGTCGCTCCTGCCCGGAGGGAACGATCTGAACAAATAACATCAAAATAGCTGGCGCCATTTTTAGAGATATAGTTAATGACCCTGTAATCAGCCTGCGGACTAAAGCCATAAGTGATAATCCTCCGATCTGACACCCTTGCAATGAGTGTCTGGACCTCCGGGCTGTCCACGCAAAGGACCCCCAGACCATAAAAGGGAATATTTTGGATGAATGTAACAAAGGCCTTCCGTAATTCATCGAAGGATCCCCAATGGTCGAGATGCTCCGGGTCAATATTCGTGACTAAGGCTATTGACGCAGGTAGTTTTCTGAAACTCCCATCAGACTCATCGGCTTCTACAACGATCCAATCTCCCTCGCCAAGCTTTGCGTTGGTCCCGTAGGCATTGATAATTCCCCCATTTACGACAGTCGGGTCAAATTCCGCTTTGTCGAGGATCGACGCAATGAGGGATGTGGTGGTGGTTTTCCCGTGCGTGCCAGCAATGGCGATGGAGGATTTTAGTCGCATCAACTCTGCCAGCATTTCCGATCTTCGAACAACAGGGATCATCATTTTCCTTGCTGCCACAAGCTCGGGGTTTTCTGCATTGACCGCAGAGGAAATTACAATTACCGAGGCATTATTCAAATTATTCTCTGACTGGCCGATGTGTATTGGGATCCCGATCGCTTGAAGTCTTTTGACATTTCCATTTCTTACTAGGTCGCTGCCCTGAACGTCGTAACCGAGATTGAACAAGATCTCAGCAATGCCGCTCATACCGATACCGCCAATGCCACAAAAATGGATAAGACCAATATTTCTGGATAAGTTCTTCATATGGACTGCCTTGGCGAAGAGCATGCAATAGACACTGCTAAATCTGCTAATCTTTGCGTTGCATCTGGGCAGCCGATTTGCCGGGCTTTTTTTCCCGCCTCAGCCAACGTCGAGTTCGATGAGAAGCAATTGCATAACTGGGATGTTAATGCCTCGGCGCAAAAATCTTTCTCTTGAATGATCCACCCTCCTCCTAGCCTGATAAAGTCGAGGGCATTGGCCATTTGGTGATCATCAGAAGCATGTGGGTATGGAACAAGGATGGCTGCTCGGCCCACTGCACTTAACTCTGAAAGTGTTGAGGCACCAGCCCTGGAAATTACTAGGGATGCTCTAGCCATTAATCTTGGCACAGTTCCGAAAAAGGTCGTAATTTCTGACTTAATGCCGACATTGGTGTAAGCCTCGCGCACACGGTCCAGATCTTTCTCTCGGCATTGCTGGTATATAAACAGATTTTTTCGCAATTCATTCGGCAAATTCATTATCGCCTGCGGGACAACATCGCTGAATATCTCGGCCCCTTGACTACCTCCCATTACTAAGATGCTCGGAGGCGAGGCCGGCTCATGGTCCGCCAACAGGAAAAACTCACCGCGGACCGGATTGCCAGTAAAAGTCAATTTCTGTTGCCTGGAGGGGCTTACCCCAAAGGTTTCGGTAAACGATGTTGCTACTTTGAGGACAAGTCGGGCTAACAGCCTATTAGCCCGCCCGAGTACCGCGTTCTGTTCGTGAACAAGCGAGGGATAGCCCAACAGTGCAGCTCCCAGGATACTTGGTATCGTGGCGTATCCACCAAAACCTATGATTAAACTCGGTTTTAATCGCCTCAATAAGGCGATTGCTTGAATTAGTCCTACGCTTAGACTTAAGAGCCCCTTTAATTTCTGAGACAATTTGCCGCTTGGACTTGCAGACTTTATTTGGAAGATAGCCAGATCTTTTGTGTTTTTAACAAATGAGAAACCACGAGAATCAGTAATAAAGCTGGTCTTCCAGCCGCGTTTCCGGAGCTCGAAGTGAAGAGCGATGGCCGGAAAGATATGACCTCCACTTCCTCCCGCAACAAGTAAAATATGTCTATTCATCTTCATTTTCAGCTAAGCCGATCCGTTCTAAAACGCCGGCGAGTAAGAGCCAAAACCATTCCCATGCAGAGCGCCGCGGCAAAAAGCGATGAGCCCCCATATGATATGAAAGGGAGTGTCATGCCCTTTGGTTGGAATGAGATGAAGGGTGGATCCCATATTGATGAATGCTTGAAGGCCGAATTGCACTAATAGGCCGAAAACCGAAAGTAAAATGAAAAGATCATTTTCTTTCAGGGCTTTGATGCTTCCGCGGAGCACGATAAAGCTGAAAATTCCAACAATTAATAAGCACACGAAAAGACCAAATTCCTCGCCTGCTACGGCAAAGATAAAATCCGTATGGGCGTCGGGCAAAACCGTTTTGATTGAGCCTTCGCCGGGTCCGCGGCCGAATGGGCCCCCGTTTCCAAATGCCTGGAGAGAACGCATCACTTGGTAGGAGTCGCCGGACGATGGATCGATAAACCGATCAATCCGACTCGCGACATGGGGTAAAAATAAATAGGCGCCGACTGAGGCGACCAAACCCATTACAATGAAGACCATTACCCACAAGACGGGAAGTCCTGCCAGAAAAAACTGGGTAAACCATACCGCAGAGATCACAACAGTCATGCCGAAGTCCGGTTGAAGCAATAGAATTCCAACCACTGAGATGAAAAGACCAATTGATATCTGGTATCCTGCTCGCTCTCCGGAGGATCTTGCAATTGAGAACAGCCAACCGGCTAAAACTGCGAAACTGGGCTTAATAAACTCGGAGGGCTGCAGAGATATGCCCGCAAAAGTGATCCAGCGCTTTGCACCGTTTATTTCTGTTCCGATAATGAAAGTAACACACATTAAAGCTAAACTGACCGCGAAAGCCGCAATCGATAATCGCCGAATTCCACGCGCCGACATAATGGATGTGACAAGTAAGAGAATTATGGCGAATGGGAGAAAGACTAAGTGCCGTTGTATGAAATGGTAGGGATGATAATTGAGCCTTTCTGCTACCGATGGGCTTCCCGCTAGTATTAGAACAATGCCCGTCAGGCAGAGCGTAGCGATAGCCGCCAAGTTCCATCGATCAACAGTCCACCACCATTGGCTGAGTAAGGAATTATCGGTTCTTGCGAAGGCGGTCATTCTTCTGTCTTCCTTGCGAGATTCTCAACAATCTCTTTAAACACCTCGCCGCGGTGTGAGAAATTTGAGAATTGGTCAAAAGACGCGCAGCCCGGTGAGAACAGAATGGTAGTCACGTTATTCGTTTCCCGCGCCGCACTAATGGCCTGCGAAGTCGCGTTCTCCAGGGTCTTGGAAATCGTTGTGGGAACGGCTCCCTCTAAAGCGGTTGCAATATCCGTTGCGGCCTCGCCAATCAAGAACGCATGTCTAACTTTGGAAATATGATCTAGAAATGGCCGATATACTTCCCCCTTATTTCTCCCACCGGCAATCCAGAGAATGTTGTTGAAAGTGGAAAGTGCGGTAATCGCCGCTGCAACATTGGTCGCTTTGCTATCGTTAATGATTTCAAAGTTCTTGAAATGACCGATTTTCTCTAGTCGATGGGGGAGGCCGGGAAAAGAATTTAGGCCATCCAGAAATTGTATTTTTGTTACACCACAGGGAATACAGGCCGCATAGGCACAAGCGACATTCTGATGATTGTGGGTTCCCAGGAGATTTCCCGACTGTGTCAGGTCACAAATTTCCTGGTTTTCTCGGGACTGACCATCTGTAAGTATATGGTTGTGGACAAAAACTCCATTTGAGGGACGCTTTTTTATTGAGATAGGAATGCGTTTCCAATTCCTTCTTTGAGACAGTTCCTTAAAAATTTCTCCGCTTTCTGCATCGTCGATGCCTACGATAGCTATCCCCGCGGCTGAACGTCGATTATTAAGAAAGATTCTTTTTTTTGCTGAGATGTAGTCATCCATTGAACCATGGCGATCAAGGTGATCAGGACTGATATTGATCAGGACGCTGATATCAAAAGCCGTTTTATCGATTAAATCTAATTGAAAGGATGAAAGTTCAAGAACCAGAGTTTGGTTTGGAGCGGGAGGAGCTAAATTAAGCACGGGGTTGCCAATGTTGCCTCCAATTTGGCAGCAAATATTGCTGGCATTTAATATGTGATGGATTAGCGAAGTTGTCGTTGATTTTCCATTGGTGCCTGTAACGGCTATCAACCGGGTATCGCCGATGTTTTCAGCCAGTAATTCAATATCCCCAATTATTGGTTTTCCAATTGCTCGGGCGGCAGTTACAGCTGGGTGAGGCATAACCGAAAAACTAATCCCAGGTGAAACTAATAGCGCATCGGCTTTTTCTAGCTCGGCCTCCGTGGGTTTGGACGCAACAAAACCATCCTTTTTTGCTCTCGCGACTAACTCGGGGTTGTCATCCCAGACCACCACACCGGCTCCGGAAGCCCTCAAAGCCTTGGCACTGGCCATTCCAGAGAGTCCAAGACCTAAAATGGCAATTGTTTGGTCGTTTCTGCTATTTACCTCTATCACAATTAACTCATCGAAGTTTAAGAGTAGATAAGCCAACGAGGGCGAGAATTACCGCAATTATCCAAAATCTGATTACTATTGTCGGCTCTTTCCATCCTTTTTGTTCAAAATGATGATGAAGGGGAGCCATTCGGAACACCCGCCGCCCGGTTAATCTGTAAGAGGTTACCTGAATGATGACAGAAATAGTCTCTAAGACAAAAAGGCCGCCTATGATGGCGAGTACAATTTCGTGTTTAATCATCACCGCCACAGTTCCTAGAGCGCCACCGACAGACAGCGAACCGGTATCGCCCATAAAAACCATGGCGGGAGGGGCGTTGAACCATAGGAAACCCAGACTAGCCCCGACCAGGGCCCCACAAAATACAGCCAGTTCGCCTGCACCTGGTACTGGGAGCAGCTGAAGGTATGAGGCAAAAATCGCGTTGCCCACGAGGTAAGATATAAGAGCAAGACAGCCCGCGACTATCATGGCCGGAACAATGGCCAGTCCATCCAAGCCATCAGTTAGGTTTACTGCGTTCCCGGATCCGACAATGACACAAATAGCGAAAGGAATAAAAAACCAGCCAAGATCAATAATAACAGCCTTCAGAATCGGTATCGTAAGGCCTGTGGCTGAAGACGGATCAGCAATCTTCGTAATCCACCAACAGATAATTCCTGCTATGAGCACTTCGCCAAGGAGTTTAATTTTTCCCGGTAACCCGTTTGATGATTGACGCTTCAATTTGATATAATCATCCACAAAACCGATGGCCCCGAAACCAAGGGTAACAAGCAAAACTCCCCATACATAACGATTAGTCAGGTCTGCCCATAGTAAAGTGGTGGCCGTAACCGAAATTAATATTAGTAATCCCCCCATCGTGGGGGTGCCCTTTTTCGTCAGCGGATGGCCCTCAGGTCCATCAGCCCTTATCGGCTGGCCATCACCTTGTCTTGCTTTAAGCCAGCGGATCAGAAATCCTCCAAAGATAAAGCTGATCAATAAAGCTGTAATTACGGCGCCTCCGGTTCTAAATGTCAGGTAGCGGAAAAGATTTAAAAAACTCAGTTCATTGGCTAGGGGTGAAAGCAGGTTATAGAGCATATGCAGAATCCTTGGAATTTGCGTCGCTCAGGACCTCTGGAAATCTTTTCTTTATGTCAGTAACAATCTTGTGAGCACCGCTAGCATAAGAACCCTTCACCAAAACAATATCATTGTGACGAAGTTCAGAAATCAGCGTGTTCGTTATCTTGGCGATATTTTTGCTCGCTATTCCTCTCATGCTTTCGGGCAGTACATCAAACAGTGCAAGCATTTCGCCACCTGCTAAGTGGACAACATCAACTTTGGAATCCAGTAAGATGGGTAATAAATTCAAATGAAAAATCTGGGAATTAGCGCCCAGCTCAAGCATTTCGCCTAAAACAGCAATTCGTCTGCCATTCGAGTTTAACTTTGCAGTTCCTAATATTTCTAAGGCGGCCCGCATTGAGGCGGGGTTTGCATTGTAACTCTCGTCAATCAGCGTTATCTGACCATTCTTCAGAGCCAACAAGTGCTGTTTTCCTCTTCCTGGAAGAGCTGAAATCTCCCCGAAGGCCTCCACGGCCATCGATAAATCTGCATCAACTGCTGTAATTGCGGCGAGAGAAGCTAAACTATTCATGACGTGATGCCGTCCAGGAAGGTTAAGCCTGTAGCAAACATGCCTTCCGAGAATGTCTGCCTCGACCGAACTTCCTTGGGAGTCACTGGACATCGACAATAATTTTGCGTCAGCGGAGGCAGAGGCGCCAAAGGTTATTATATTTTTTATCCCTCTCTTCTGGGCGGCCTCTGTTAAGAGATAGGTGTAGTGATTATCGGCATTGAGAATGACGGTCCCGTATTTGTCTAAACCGTCGCAAATTTCAGCCTTTGCACTTGCGATTGCCTCGATGCTCGGGAAGTTTCCAATATGGGCGGGTTCCACATTCGTTATGATGGCCAACTCAGGCGAAACCATCTTGCTTAGCTCTGAAATTTCTCCCGTATGGTTCATGCCGATCTCAAATATACCGTATTGATCATCAATTTTCATTCGGGCAAGGGAGAGCGGCACGCCCAAATAGTTGTTTAGGCTGGCTAGGCTGCTTGTGGTTTTGCCTTGGCGTGAAAGGGATCGAGACAGGGCGTCTTTGGTACTGGTCTTCCCTGCACTACCTGTAATAGCAATAATTTTCGCCGATGATCTCCGACGCCCTTCCGTGCCAAGGTCATTCAATGCCCTTAGGGTGTCTTTTACTAAAATGGAGCGGGGCGGGATTGGGAATGATTTCGCTTTACTGTCGATGACGACCGCGGCAGCGCCGTTCTCAAAAGCATGATCCAAAAAATTGTGTCCATCGAAATTGGGTCCTCGTAGCGCAACAAATACGTCTCCGCGTTTCAAAGTCCGTGTATCGATACTCAGGCCGCTGGCGGTCCAAGTGCCATTTGCTTGTCCGGAGGTCACCCGGGCCATTTCCTCCGCGGTCCATAGATCGGGCCCACCGGTCATTCTGGCCTGCCAATCTGATTAATAATCGTTTGGATGACTTCCCGGTCATCAAACGGGGTTGAGTTTTCGCCAACCAGCTGATTGGTTTCATGGCCTTTGCCGGCGACGAGTAAGACATCTCCTTGGGAGAGTAAATCAATTCCTTCTTTAATCGCGGTTGATCGGTCGCCAATGTTTCTTGCGCCAGGACAGCCCAACATTATTTGGGCCCGAATCCCACCAGCACTTTCGTTCCTCGGGTTGTCATCAGTGACAATGACAAAGTCACAGTTCTTCTTGGCAATCTGCCCCATTTGGGTCCTTTTTTCTGGATCTCTGTCACCTCCACACCCAAAAACCAATCCCAATTTTCCCGGCGCGTAGGGGCGGAGAGAGCGCAAAGCGTTATTAAGGGCGTCTGGGGTATGAGCGTAGTCTATAAATATTTTTGCCCCTGCAGGGGTGGTAGAAGTGAGTTGCATGCGTCCAGGCGGCGCGGAGAGGTTAGGGAGAACCGCCAGAATTCTCTCGGGATCATCACCTAAGGCAATTACCAAACCTATAGCGCAAAGGATATTTTCGGCCTGAAAACTTCCAAAAATAGGGATTGAGACCTCGCATGGTTTCCCAAAAACCTCCAACTTTAGAGCTTGTCCCTCTAGATTGGGGCGGGTCTGAATTAGTTTGAGTTCATTGCTTTCGCGACCATAGGAAATGATCTTTAGACGCCGGGATTGGCAAATTTTTGCCCATTCTGAGAATATTTTTGTATCAGCATTTATGACCGCTGTGCCGCCCCGAGGTACTAAGGAGTCAAAGAGCCGTCTTTTGGCGAGGGCGTAATTTGCCATGCTGATGTGATAATCGAGGTGCTCATGCGAGAGATTTGTGAAGGCTCCTGCCTTAAGCTCAAGACCGTCCAGCCTTCTTTGCTCAAGGCCATGGCTTGAGGCCTCAATAACTGCGTGCGTTAAGCCTTGTTTATAGAGGGTATTAAGACTTTCATGAAGACATACGGGATCGGCGGTGGTCAGATTTCCATTGTTCTGAATCTTTTTTTTATCAACTTGGACACCCAGGGTTCCGAGGGAAGCGGCGCGATGTCCGAGGTTTGACCAGATGCTCTCCGTAAACCAGGCAACCGAGGTTTTACCGTTAGTGCCAGTCACAGCAGCTAAATTTTCTGGTTGGCCCTTGAAATATTTTGCTGCACACAAGGCGAGAGAGTGACGCGGATCTCTGGCGAGAACTAACGGTAGATGAGATGCATCGGATGGCAATTCAGTGCCTTCTCGAGCGAGGATGGCCGACGCACCCCTGATTGCCGCATCGGAGATAAAGCCGTTTCCGTCATTTTTATCTCCTTTAATCGCTACGAATAAATAACCTGGTCGGACTGAACGAGAATCGGCTGAAACACCAGTAATGACAGGGTTGGAGCACCCTAGAATATCGCCCGTTTCTGGAGTGCACATTTCAGAAAGATGCAAGGCTTTTCTTCCCCGACTTAATTGTGAGCACATTAATTGCCAGGTCATTTCTTACGCTGGGATCTGAGTAATTTACCGGTTGAACTCCCAATAAAGGACCTATGCGCTTTATCACCTCAGATACTACGGGCGCAGCGACCCACCCGCCGGTCGCATACCCCTGGCTTTCCTTGTTGCCAATGGGTTCGTCTACCATGACGAAAACAACGTATCGCGGTGAATTCATGGGAAAGGCTGCCACAAAAGAAGACATCAGCGCTTTTTGTTTGTAACGATTGCCTACCACTTTTTCTGCAGTTCCGGTTTTACCGCCTACAAGGTAACCATGGGCCTCCGCTTTACTGCCTGTGCCTTGGCTGACCACCAATCTGAGCAGGCGCCGAATTTCATCCGATGTTTTGGTCGATATAACGCGGCGACCAGAGGGGGCGCCGGTCTTGCGTATCAAGGTCGGCGCGTGGAAGGTTCCTCCATTTACCATGGCGGCTACAGCTGATGTAATTTGGATGGGGCTAACTGCCATCCCATGGCCAAAAGCGATTGTCATCGTGTTAACATCTCGCCAGCGTTGTGGAACAATCGGAGCGCTGATTTCCTCGAGCTCGAGGGGCGATTTATTGAGGAGCCCCAATTTTTTTAGGAAGGCACGCTGAGTATTGCCTCCAACATCCATTGCCATTTTGACGGAACCGATATTGGAGGAATAGATAAAAATTTCCGGAACACTTAACCAGCGTTTTTTTGCGTGATAGTCGCGAATAAGGAAGCGGCCCATGCGAATTGGATGTGTCGCATCATACCCACTGCGCATGCTGATCTTGCCGCTATCTAGTGCCATCGCCGCCGTAAAAATTTTGAAGGTGGATCCCATCTCATAGACACCGAGAGTGGCTTTATTAAACCGTGCTTTGCCATCTTCGGCCGAAACATCGTTGGGATTAAACTCTGGAAGCGATACCATGGATATAACTTCGCCGGTCATGGCATTCATAACCAAGCCAGCACCGCCAATCGCATTGAATTTATGTACCGCTTTGGCGAGGACCGTTTGCATTACATGCTGAACTCTGATGTCTATACTTAGGTGTTTGGGAGGTGCTGCAGGTGAAGATAATTGGGCGTCGAATTTTCTTTCAATACCGGCGAGGCCCCTGTTGTCGATATCGGTAAACCCAACAACATGACTGGTGAGGGAACCCGCTGGGTAAAGACGCTTTTTTTCTGTTTTGAAATCAAGGCCCGGGATGCCAAGTCGGTTAATAGCGTATTTTTGTTGAGGCGTTAACTGACGCTTTATCCAAAAAAACCCCTGTTTCTGGTCAAACCTTTCCCGTAACTCTTTAGCGTCGAGCTCAGGTAAAATTTTAATTAATCGCGATATGGTATTCTCGGTATCGGAAATAATCTTGGGGTTGGCGTATAATGAGAAGCTATCGAGACTTGTGGCGAGCAACCATCCATTTCGATCGTATATGTTACCGCGCCCTAAATTATAGTCCGCTTTACCTATGAAATGCTTTGTGTCTTTCGGGTTGGTGGCCGCTAAAACTGTGACGTCGATTAGCCGTGCCGCAACAAGTATGAAGCAGGACAGCGCCAAACTGGCGACAATTAAAAGCCTGGTATGAGCGACTTCTACTTCTTTTGAAACCAGAGCCCTTTGTCTGGCTTTAAATGGTGAAAAGGGTTGGCGGCCGATCATGGAACACGTGTGAACGTGATTCTTGGGGGGGGAGCACGATCGGCCGCCGGGGGGGTAAGGTGACCATTCACTGGTATTTGGCTGGTTTTCGTTCGGAAGGGGATTTTGTTCAGCGCGGTTGCCTGCTCCACTTTTACAGGAACAAGAAAAAGCTTTTGCTGGCCGAGTTCATCTAAACGTCGTGGCTGATTCAAATAAGCCCATTCTGCTTTTAATACATGAATTGTCTCGAGGTGGACGCGGGTTTTATTCTGCAGATTTGCCAGACGACCTTCCATGTCTGTCACGTTATGCTTCAGGCTGAACAGGCCAATTCCAGCCAGGATAAAAATAAGGGCCCAGAGTATCTTCGACCATCTAATCATTGGAGGACATTACCTGGCCTCGGAAAATCACTTGTTCGCCGAGCAACACGTAACCTTGCAGATCGAGCCCGGGGATTTCTTTCAATTTCTATGGAGCTTGGTCGCACGGGGCGGCGTGATATCAAAGTGAATGAGGGCTTTGATTGATAATTTTTTTCGGGCAGGTGACGTGAAGTCCCGGATGAAGAGAGGGACCTCTCGCCTAGAAAACTTTTGACAAAACGATCTTCAAGAGAATGGAAACTGACTATAGCTATTCTTCCGCCGTCGTTTAATATTTGTTCTGCCGCTTTAAGGCCCCTCTCAAGTTCTCCTAATTCATCATTGACGTGTATTCGGATGGCTTGGAACGTACGGGTAGCTGGGTCTATCCGCTGTCCTGAATGACCGAACCTCCGTGGGAAACAATTACGGATAATCTCGGCGAGTTGACCAGTTCGTGTGATCGGATGCTTTTTTCGGGAAACCATTATGGCCCGGGCGATGCGGCGCGCGTACCTCTCTTCACCAAAATTATAAATTATGTCCGCAAGTTCACGCTCTTCGTATTCATTAATAATTGTGGAGGCACTTAGACCACTCGTCGACATACGCATGTCCAAGGGGCCGTCTTTTTGGAATGAAAAACCTCTTTCGGGATCGTCCAATTGGAATGATGAGACCCCGAGATCCAGTGTTATGCCGTCAACCGATTTGATCCCGACTTTGTCGAGAAGCGCGACCATGTCTCCAAAGTTGCCCTCGAGTAGCATTAAACGGGTTCCGAATTGTTCACGCCAGTGTTTCGTTCTCTCTTTAATTGTGGGATCTCTGTCGATACCGATGACATTGCAGTTCGCTTGGCTCAGAAGCGCACCTGAATAGCCTCCCCCACCAAAGGTTCCATCGATATAAATCTGTCCATCTTTAGGCCCGATCGCAGTCAGTACCTCGTTGAGTAACACAGGTTCATGGCCGCTCATTGGTTTAGGTCCTGGTTTAATTTTTGTTTTAGCTTAGTGACAGCATCTCTCTGGTGTTGCTCAAAGGTTGAGGGGCTCCATATTTGAAATTTGCTTCCCCGACCGACGAAGGTTACATGCCCATTCAAGCCTGCGGCTTCTAATAAAGCGGGTGGCAATATGACTCTGCCCTGACCGTCGAAAGGTAATTCGAACGCCAGAGCCATAACGGTCTCCATTAACGAATCCGCGCTGCCCAGCAGTGTTCTCTCAAAATCACCGGCATCCAGATTTCTTGAAAGGGACCGCCGGTTTAACTCCTCAAGCACGGAACGCCCAAAAGCGTCAATTGCTGGATCAGTCAAGGAACTATAGGCAATAACGCCCTGATAGGTCTCAGCGGCTAGGCAAGCACGGAAGGGTGCGGGTACAGATACCCGACCTTTGCTGTCGATCTTGTTCACAAATGTGGACAGGAACGATGTCATCCGAACAATCCCCGCTTTTTGTTTCCGCCACCGTAGCGGAGCCCACACCCAACCATCTAATAGATGGAATAATATGGGATATCATGGGATATTTAGGGATGTCAATGCTATCTGTGTACTTTTAGCCTCAAATTTCTTTTTGAGTACCGGCGGCAACGCCATCAAAAAAACCTTTTTTTAATTCTTTTTCGCTAGCTCGATCATCAATAGTTAATGTAGCCGATGAGAATGGGGAGATTCATGTCACGAGACATTCGATATAGTAGACGATGGTCGTCAGATGGTCTGTAAGCCGGGTTCTGTTCCCGCGTGAACGGGCGATGGCCATTCATCTAGGGCACTCGTTACCGAGCACCTCATGCAACCTACCCGGACAGCAGCGCGAAAACCCGCCTGAGAAAAAATTCTCTTGCCGTCCCTACTCGGTTTTGCTCCCGGTGGGGTTTACCGTGCCACCCCCGTTACCGGGGGCGCGGTGCGCTCTTACCGCACCCTTTCACCCTTACCTCCAAACAGAAGGCGGTATCCTTTCTGTGGCACTATCCCTGGAGTCGCCTCCGCCGGGCGTTACCCGGCACCGCGTTTCCGTGGAGCCCGGACTTTCCTCCCTCCACTGAGTTTACCCAATCGTGGTGGGCGACCATCCGACCATCTGACCCTCGATTGATGGCTCTGAAGTTATCCTTGGTCAAGAAAATTATTGTGTGTGGTATCAGGATAAGCCCAAGAGAGCGTATAATATCGCCGCACATTCCGTATCTATCTTACCGCTCACACATTTGGGTCGGTAATGGCGCTGAAAGGCTTCCAGGTTAGAAGCCAGAGGAACTTTTGGATCATAGCCGATAGTTTCAAGAGCCGATCGGACAGTTTCTGTGTCACATTTTATCTGTTTTTCGGAGGTCATTGGCCAGATTCCGATCCCAGACTCAGATAGCCAACGCCAGTCGAATAAGTGCCCTGGATCCTGCTTGCGTGCCGGCGCGACATCCGAATGGCCTAAGACCATATCCGCAGGTATTTTATGACGTCCGACTATTTCAAGGGCTAATTCCCTCAAGGCTTCCATTTGTTCTGAAGGGAACGGTCTATAGCCCCATTCATGCCCTGGATTTTGTAATTCAATCCCGATTGAACTGCTATTCGTATCTGATCTACCCTTCCAATAGCTCTCTCCTGCATGCCACGCGCGCTCTTTTTCTGCCACCAATTGGTAAATCGAGCCATTTTCATCAATAAGGTAGTGTGCGCTTACCTCTGAAAGAGGGTCGCACATCCGTTCCAAGGAGAGCGCTGTCGTCTTCATCCCCGTATAATGAATGATGAGCATATCTATCTCGCACCCGGTAGGTCGGGGGCCGAAATTAGGTGAAGCGCGCTCTGATATTTTGGTCACTATTGGATAAGTCCTTTCTCGCCTCGGTGAAGTAAAATAATCGCGACCCCTCCGATGGTGATTAAACCTCCTGTTAGCATCTGAACTGTGACACTTTCTTGCAAAAATACCGCCCCAAAAAAGACACCGAAAACCGGAACCAGCAAAGTAAAGGGCATCACCTTATTAACTTCATACCGGGCAAGAAGCCTGTACCAGAATCCTTGGCCAACGATGGTTGCACCAATCGCCATGTAAACCACGCCAATCCAAGTCGGCAAAGTGGCCTCCCTTGCAAGGAAAAATTGGTTACTTTCAAAACATATTGAAATCAAAATCGCTTGCGGAAGTGCTAAAACGGATACCCAGCCGTTTAGGGAGACAAAATCAATGTCTTTAAGCTTTCGGATGCAAAGTGAAGCAACGGCGAAGAAAAAGGCTGAGATGACCATAATCCCCAACATGATCAAATTGCCGCTTAGTGTTGGTGAACCTGCGATAGTTACAATGCCTGTGAATGCTATCAACATTCCGGTAAATCGTTGCCAACCAAAGGCTTCCCGATAAACAACCCAGGCCAGCAGGGCGGCAAAGGGTACAGAAGTTTGCATGGCAATCGCCCCAGCCCCCGCGTCAATGTATTGGACTCCAACCAGACCAAGACCGAAATGTAGAGTCGACATGGTCGCTGAAATGACAAATAAAAGGCCTAATTGGCCTTTGGGTGATTTCAAAAACCAAACTAGGATGGCGGAAGCGATCAGCATCCGAAGACTAAGTGCCATGTAAGGGGGTAGGTCCATGACGCCAATTCGCATGGCTACAAAATTCCCCCCCCAGACCATAACAACGATTACTGCAATCAAGAGGTCACCTAACTTCATCGGTTTGGTCTACTTTAAAGATTTTAAAATTCTTTTTACGAGATCGATTTCAGAGCTCATTAAGGTTTTTCCACTCGGAATTTCGTTAGCTCTTTCGGTCTATTGACCCTGATCCTAAAGCTCTGGGTATTGCCGGTCCCAGCCCGATAAATCGAAAATCGGAAGGGTGTGCCCGACCCTGATCGTGCCGTCACACTCGGTAAGGATATCGCGTTCATGAGTGTGGAAAACATCATCAAAAACTAATTGTTCCCAGTCCGGCAAGGCGCAAAGTCCTTGAGAACGGATTCAAGCCGAAAGAGAGGCCAAAAATATTGATCTCAAGCCCTTCAACCTCCGACAATAAAAAACCAAAGCTTCCCCATAGCGATAACTGAATCCCAGTCCCGCTGGGAGCACTTCCAATAAACGTGAGCGGGCCGAGATAGTCTTTGCCAATCGCTGTAGGTGGAAGATTTGCTTTAACGCTTGGCGATTGGCGGATCAGCCAAGCTGTGAACGTGTTGCTATTTGGACCGGGCCAGCTCTGATAGGAAGAGGGCCACGGGTAGGTTGTTATTGCTTCGCGCACTTCACGGATTGCTTTTTTGGCCAACTGGCCTTTGAGTTCTGTCAATAAAACTGGTTTTGCTCCGTACCAGTATCTGTCCGGCACCCCGGTTCGGGATCGAAGCACGCCCGAATCATCGTGGTGCCCCCAGCCGACGACCTCATGTGTTTCATAATCTTCAGCATTTTGATCTTTAATCGCGATCCATGTATGAACAGCAAAAGCTCCGCGCCAAGAGAAGGCTCTCGCTGCGTATACTTGTAAAATAGGATCTGTTATCTTTTTGGGATCAGGCGCAATGCCAGCCGATTCGCGGCTTGCCGAATACCAATCACTTCTGATTTTTCCCGTGCCATTTGCGGCTGAGATCAATGGTCCCATAAGAATAACAATTAAGGTGACGCCGAGGCGACGGAGCCATAGCATGATTAAATCCTCTTATGGTGGATAAATTACATGAAAGTATTCGTCGGAAATAGTTAGGATTGTGAATTTGTCACGAGAGAGCACGTCAAAGACAAATTGGTTCTCGGTCTATCTTTTAATTGGGGCGGGGGTTGTGTGCGCCTTCCAAATTGGAAAGGCACCGCCAGCGTTGACCCTGATCAGGAACGAGCTGGGGCTCGATCTGGTGTTTTCCGGCTGGATTATTGGGATCTACGCTTTATTTGCGGCTATTGTCGGGATCTTTGGTGGGGCATTTGCGGATACAGCAGGCTATCGGCGCTCGCTCTTATTCGGTCTTTGTTCGATTGCGTTCGGCAGCTTTTCAGGTGCATTCGCTCCAAATGGTCAAATTCTTCTAATTTCACGGTTTGTGGAAGCGATCGGCTATTTGCCAATTGTTGTCTCGGTGCCCGCTCTCTTGGGCCAAGTCACGGCGACGGAGGGAGATCGACGTCTGGCGGCCGGCATATGGGGGGCCTATATGCCTGCGGGGACAGCAGCCATGATGTTGGCTGCCCCTTTGTTTCTGGCCGACCAGGATTTCGGCTGGCGAGGTCTCTGGTTAATCAACGGTGCGATCGCGGGTGCCTACGCGCTCGGGCTTGCTCTTCTGATCCCGACTTTGGGAACTCGAAGAGAGACAGGTTTAACAAAAGTTACACCGTTAAAGGATGCATGTTCTATTCTCAAAACTCCAGGTTCACTTCTTCTTGGTCTCTTTTTTGCGACTTATGCCGGAAATTATCTTACGGTGTATGGTTTTTTGCCGACCATGTTGATCGAAGATCTCGGGGTAGCCCCCGCATTGGCCGCTCTCTTATCCGCATTGGCAGTGGCAATAAATATCTGCGGCAATATTTTTGGCGGGTGGTTGAGGAAAAAGAATGTCTCCTTTGCCAAGATAATTTTTTTCGGATCTCTTTTTACAGGATTGACGTCTTTTGGAATTTTTTCAGAATTTCTCGGATTCGAAATGCGTTATGTGATGGCCGTACTTTACTCGGCCTTCTGCGGCGTCATTCCTGGAGCGACTTGGAGTGCGGCGGCATCTCTCGTACCAAAGACGAGATTGGTCGGTACGGCAATTGGTTGGGTTGTGCAGGGCGGGAACATCGGGACGCTTGCCCTTCCACCATTGGCTGCAATTGTTGTGGCAACATATTCGGGCTGGTATGCAGCATCCTTTGTTGTGGCTGGGTCTTCGCTTCTTGGTGCCGGTTTGGCCCTTTTGATAGCCAGATTCGCATCTGAAAAAACTCAAACAGGGTAGAGAAAAATTTACAGTGCAGCGGAAGGATCAAAGAATCATAACCAATGAGTTTGTGGAGGAGCTGCACAAGATCCCTGGGGTCGAGGTGACCGATAAAAATGGAATATTGATGCACCATGCCAAAGACGAGTCTCATCATAGTTTAAGACCGCCAGATTTTGTTGCATTCCCGGAGAAGACACGTGAAGTCGCCGCTTTGGTAGACGTCTGCTACAGGCATCAGGTGCCCATCATTCCCTTTGGGGCCGGTACTTCTCTGGAGGGTGGGGTTGGTGCGATGGAGGGAGGTCTATGCATAGATCTCTCAAAAATGAATACAATTCTAAAGGTTAATTCATCCGATATGGACGCCGTCGTTGAGGCGGGGGTAACGCGCAAGACCCTTAACGCCTTCCTTACGGGATACTGGCCTTTTTTTTCCGGTTGATCCGGGAGCCGATGCAACGATCGGGGGTATGGCCGCAACGCGGGCATCCGGGACAAATGCAGTCCGTTACGGGACCATGAGAGAAAATGTCTTAAATCTCACAGCAATTTTATCGGATGGGACTATTTTCAAATCCGGCAATCGGGCGCGAAAAAGTGCGGCGGGTTACGATTTGGCACGATTGATGATCGGATCGGAGGGCACCCTCGGTATTATAACGGAGCTAACGGTTCGGCTACACGGTTTGCCTGAAGCAATCTCAGCGGCTGTGGTGCAGTTTCCCTCAGTTGACGCCGCGGTGCAGACAGCAATTCTTACAATTCAGCACGCAATTCCCGTCGCAAGGATGGAATTACTCGATGAAGCCCAAATGAGAGCGTGTATCGTGTACTCTGGGTTAGACTACCATCCGTGGCCCACTTTGTTTTTTGAATTTCATGGATCAACTGCTGGGGTGAGGGAGCAGGCGAAGATGGTTGAGGCCATCGCTGACGATAACGGCGGTGCTAATTTCCAATGGGCAGACAACTCAGAATCTCGGTCTAAGCTGTGGGAGGCTCGGCATAATGCGCTATACGCGGCTCTGGCATCGCGGCCTGGATCTCGGGCCTGGTCGACCGACGTCTGCGTCCCCATCTCGGGTCTGGCAGAATGCATTCGAGAAACGCGCCGAGATATTGAGAGCCAGAGGGTCCCAGCCACGATTGTTGGCCATGTTGGTGATGGGAATTTCCACGTAATTTTCCTGGTTGATCCGAATTCAACCGAGGAGATGAAAGCCGCTGAATCGGTTAATAAAAAGATGATTGAGCGCGCATTACAATTGGATGGAACCTGCACAGGGGAACATGGTATCGGGATCGGCAAACGTGAGTGTTTGATCGAAGAGATGGGTCTTGGTGTTGGCGTTATGAAACAAATCAAACTTGCGCTCGATCCGCTTAATATCATGAATCCTGGAAAGATTTTTTTATAAAAACTCGAGGATAGTGAACCGAACGGGGTTGAAAAAAGATCCTGATTTCAAACGGATCGACCTTAGTCGACCTTCTTAATCTTCTTTTTTATCTATCCGTTGTTTTAGATTATTGAGAACAAATAATCGGATTTCTGATGAGAGATTTGTTGTTTTTTTTGCATCAATCTCCGTGATCAGGCGACTTATCGAGAGGTTTCTGGAGGCGGCAATTGCCGATAACTCAGTCCAGAATTCTTCCTCTAATGAGACACTCGTTCTGTGTCCGGCCACAGAAATCGATCTTTTATGTATTCCGATCATTTGATTATAGCATCGAATAAAAGATTTTGGCGTTACCTGAGCTTAGTCTAATCTGTATGGCGCGTTGGTAGAAGTGCATGATCCATCGGAGGGCGGTGGGAGCATGGAGGAGAGTCCATTGGTTGGAGAAATAGAAAAGAGATTGGAGGAACTCGGTATCGAATTGCCCGAAGCGCGAGAGCCGAAGGTCGCCAAAATTCTCAGTAGCAATATTGCGGGGAATATTCTTTATGTATCTGGCCAGGTGCCTCAATGGAATGGAGAACTCCATTTTATCGGAAAAGTTGGACGAGAATTCGATATTGGTCAGGGCCGGGAGGCTGCGAGGCTCTGCGCGTTAAATGTGATAGCGCATGCTAAAAAAGCGCTGAACGGCGATTTAGATCGTATTATTAAGATAGCTAAAGTTAAGGGATACGTGAACGCTACGGACGATTTGACTGAAGTTGCAGCCGTTGTAAATGGAGCTTCAGAACTCTTTGTCGATGTTTTTGGAATGGCAGGGCAGCATGCTCGAACGGTTGCCGGCGTTAATGTAATGCCGTTTGACGTTGCGATAGAAGTCGAAGCAGACTTTTTAATCGAAACTTAATTTCTCTTCCCCCGAATAACGGCTATTGTTTAAACCAGCATGACAAGTGGACTTCAATAAAATCGGGGATTTGGGGGCCCTAATGGATCAGGTGGCCTTTAAAAACTATCGGCTTGTCATCAACTCATTAGAGGGTAAAAGAGGTATTGTTCGGGTAGCACCCTGTCTCTTCGGCAAGCCGTCTGACGACGGCATAAAGGGCATCTATGATTGGCGTTGGTTGACCGATTGACCTGCCGATCTCAGCGACAGCACCCACAATAGAATCTATCTCCATAGGTTTACCGGCTTCGAGATCCTGTAAGGTTGATGGCTTGTGAGGCGAGCCGTTTTCTTGGACCTGAACTCTGTCCTGATTGGACGCCGAGAAATCATATCCCAGAGAAACGCAAACGTTATTGGCATCTTTTAGAATTTCGTGCACAACCCTCATGCATCCTGGGTCGGCGTTGAGCTTACCCAAAGGGGAGCGCGTTAACACGCAGATCATGCTGCCCCCGATGTTGGACATAATTTTCTGCCAAACAACCTTCCTAATATCGTCCGTAATTCTGATGTCTGTAGTTGTTTCTCTAAAGATGTCGCCGATTAATGTGCATCGTGAATCCGATTGATAACCGGGTTCGCCAACCGTGAGCTGTCGAGAGTCCGCGGGATGGAAAATCACCCCCGGCTCAAGAATTGAGCAGGATCCATTTATGACAGCTCCCAAAGTTTGGTCCGGGTCAAGTAGGCGTCGGATTTTTCCTCCGGGGTCAACCGAATTTAGAATTTTCCCGTCGAGCAGGCCCCCTTCTTTATGAGTGTACCACCAAGGTATCCCGTTTTGTGCCGCGACAACCAGTGTATTGGGACCAAGTAGGGGAGCCGCTTGTTGTGCGGCATATTCGAGCTGATGTGCCTTGACGACAAAGATGACGACGTCCTGGATCCCCAGTGATTCAGGATTATCAGTACAGACCGGTTGGGAGCGATACTGGGTCCCGTCTTTGAGGCGAATTGTCAGCCCCCTTTGAATCATGGCCTCTAAATGCGCACCGCGTCCGATTAAGGCCACGTCTTTTCCCGCTCTGGACAATTCGGCCCCATAAAAAGATCCGACGGCACCTGCACCAAAAATTGAAATTTTCATTCTGGAGCTTCCCCCCTTCCATTTATGAATTTTGCGAAATCTCGCCAGTGAGTGATATCCCAATAGCGTTTCGCGGCACCGCTCGTTGATGGCAAAACAAATATCGCCGTTTTGTCAATTGTGTGTGCCTGTATCCCATAGCCGATTCGACGTATTCCGTGCTGTTTCTGGAGCCAAACGGCCGCTGGTCGTTTCCCAATAAACGCGAGAGCCAATGGCTGATAGTTAAGTATTTTATCGGTCAGAGCGTTTGGATCGTCTGCGGATTTTGCGATGTCACGATCAGAACCGAAGGTGTTTTTGGCCAAATCGGTTAATCCGAGACCGTAATCAGAAAGTTTGGAGTATTCCATTGGCTGGAGCTGGATTGGGGTGAGCCCGATTTGATACAACACCTGCCAAAATCTATTACCTGGACCTGAGTAATAGGTTTGGTTCTGAGCGGAGTGATGACCTGCTGCGCTGCCGCAGAGGATCGCCTTAAGATTCTTTTTTAAAAGGTCGGGCAGGACCCCGCGAATTGGGTGTGTGTCGCTCAAGCCGCAGTTTTTATATTAAGACGTGACCAAATTTCACTGAGTGCCTCTACCAAAACCTGAATGTCTTCATCCCCATGAAAGGGAGTTGGCGTGAGGCGTAAGCGCTCCGTCCCCTTGGGGACGGTCGGATAATTTATCGGTTGAACATAGATGTTATATCGGCTTATGAGGTCATCTGTGACTTGCTTGCATAAGATTGGATCGCCAACCATTACTGGGACGATATGTGAATCCGAGGGCATTACCGGAAGACCCGCACTGGCGAGCGTCGCTTTTAATTTTCGAGCACGATCTTGATGTCTCGCGCGGTCCGCAGCGCCAAACTCCCGAACATGTTTCACGCTGGCTGTTGCGGCTGCCGCAATAGAAGGTGGCAATGACGTCGTAAATATAAACCCGCTTGCATGAGAACGAACAAAATCGACCAGTGTGGTATTGGCGGCGATATAACCGCCAACTACGCCGAACGCTTTTGCTAGCGTGCCTTGGATAATGTCGATACGTTCCATTTGCCCGTCGCGTTCCGCAATTCCAGCGCCATTTGGACCGTACATACCGACCGCATGCACTTCATCCAAATACGTGATCGCTCCGTACCTCTCTGCGAGATCACAGAATTCGGAAATAGGAGCGATATCCCCATCCATAGAGTACACCGACTCAAAGACAATTATTTTGGGTCGATCCGGGTCTATGCCTCTCAGCTGGCTCTCCAGGTCATCAGGACTATTATGTTTGAAAATTCGCTTTTCCGCCCCCGAATTTAAAATTCCAGCAATCATTGAGGCGTGATTATATTCATCCGATAAAAGAACACAGCCGGGAATATTGGAGGCGAGGGAGGAGAGTGTTGCTTCGTTTGCAACATATCCTGAGGTGAAAAGCAGAGCTGCATCTTTATTGTGCAGCGATGATAACTCCCGCTCAAGAAGGACGTGCTCATGGGTCGTCCCCGAGATATTTCGGGTTCCCCCTGATCCGGATCCGCACCGGTCTATAGCCTCTTTCATCGCGTCAATGACTTTGGAATTTTGACCCATGCCGAGATAGTCATTGCTGCACCAGACCGTGATAGGGTTTGTCTGTTTTCCCTCGTATAAGGTGGCATTCGGGAAATCTCCCGCATGCCGCTCAAGCTCCGCAAAGACGCGGTAGCGTCCTTCGGATTTGAGCTTATTCATAGCGTCTTTGAAGAAGAGTTCGTAATCCATTAAGGCCTCAATGGGCGAGAGAGCTCTCGTATCATAACGGCAGCTTTAAATGGGGCAAAGTGCCGAATTGCCGCAGACTCTTATCCCCTATTTTTTGCCCAGTCCATAGTTTCGTCCAGGGCTTTCCCGAACCGAACAAATAACTCAGATATTTCATCAGGATTTATGATGAGGGGAGGACAGAACCCGATTCGATCTCCAAAATTACGGAGAATAAGCCCTTGTCCGAGCGCTTTTTGAATGAGGTAGGCCCCTACTTTTTTCTCGGGCGGAAAGGGTTTGAGGCTCGTCTTATCTGAAACAAGCTCAGCAACGGCTAAAAGCCCCACCGCGGAAACCTCTCCGACAATCGGGTGGTCACCAAACGAATCTATACCTTTTTTTAGCAGGGGCGCGATTTTCTTCACATGCCCAAGTATGTCCATTTCCTCATATATTTTTAATGTCTCCAGTGCGACCGCTGCTGATACAGGGTGGCCCGAATAAGTAAATCCGTGTCCAAAAACCTCTAAATCGCGGCTTTTCTGGGCGACCGTTTGGAAGATTTCGTGTGAGATAAGTACGGCGGATATCGGTATGTATCCGGAAGACAGAGCCTTTGCGCAGGTCAATATATCCGGGGCAACGCCAAAGGTTTGAGAGCCCCAATAGTTTCCAGTCCGTCCAAATCCCGTAATGACCTCATCAGCGACCATGAGGATATTATATTTTTTAAGCACCGTTTGAATTTTTTCAAAATATCCTTTAGGCGGCATTATAATGCCGCCGGCACCCATGACGGGCTCTGCGAAAAAGGCGGCTATGGTTTCGGGTCCCTCACGGATTATCAATCGCTCTAGATTTTCCGCACACCGAGACGCGAACGCCTCCTCTGTCTCTCCTGGGTTGGATTCCCGAGCATAATGCGGAAAATCTGTATGCAGAAATCGATCCAGCGGAAGATCAAAGGAAGTATGATTTATTGGTGTTCCTGTGATACTGCCAGAAGCTATAGTCACGCCGTGATAGCCCTTGATGCGGCCTATTATTTTTTTCTTCTTGGTACGACCTAAGGCATTGTTAAAATACCAAATAAGCTTCACCGCAGTATCGTTGGCTTCAGATCCAGAATTGGCAAAAAATACTCGGGCCATGGGAACGGGGGCCGCTTTTAAGAGCCGTTCTGCAAGTTCGATGTTGGCATCATGACCTTTTTGATTGAAGCCGTGATAAAATGATAATTTTTGAATTTGTTGGGTGGCAGCGTTTGCAAGTCGCGTATTGCCGAAGCCCAGCGATACGCACCAAAGTCCGCTCATGCCTTCAATGTACGTATTTCCGTTCTCGTCTGTAACGTAAATGCCGTTGCCCTGTGTCAAAACCAAAGGCCCATTTGCACTCGTAGACACTGCATCCGAGTAGGGGTGCAGGATAGCGGCACCATCACGCCGGGCCAGGAGACTAGATGTCGCTCCGTCGCCGTTCGACTGCGGTGGGGTGCTCATCTGACCCTTTCACCTTTACCGGGACCTATTAAGGTCTCTACTGTTGCAGTGACGCTAAGGTAGCACTGTCTCTCTTCTGCTTTACCAGCGTCGCAAGATGGGCAACGGTCTTCTTCAACTGCGTTAAATCCGCAAGCTGGCTACGAAGGGCAGCAACTTCTCGTTTTGCATCTTTAGCTTCACGTTCTGCGGTATCCGCCTTTGCGTTGGCATCTGTCATCTCACGCTTTAGCTCAGACATCTTATGGTCGTTCCAAGCCTCCTCTCTGATACCAGAAACTTGGTTGGATGCTGAACTATAACTCTTACCAAACTTATAGCTTATACCCGCTCTAACGGCGACAGAGGGTAAATCTCCCAAGAGATAAGACTCGGTTCCATCGGTCATATAGGAAACACCAAGATTGGCTGTCAGCTGGTCATTCAGTCTGGCACCACAAGACGTCGCAACCGCGCGTTTGCCACCATACTGACCAAACCCCATGCCACATTCATACTCTCTGTCTCCGGACAATGTCGGAACGGCCGAGAAAGCAGCGTTAAGAGCGGTGGTTCCTTTCACACCATCGGCAAGACCACGAATACTTCCCATAACGCTGGTGCCATTCACGAGAAGGTCAGAACCATTATTCACATCAATATTAATCTTATTGGAATTCGCATCGGTTGCGTAAAGAGACTGCTTGCCGTTCTCCTCAACCGTGACAAGAGAGTTGGTGCCAATATGAATGGCACCGTCACTCGACTTGGAGATAATGTTATTGCCTGAGCTGTCCTGTAAGGCGCCATCCGCTAGTCGAACACTTGGAATAGGAGCGAAGATAGTTTGAAAACCTGCGCCCGAACCTGTCACGGTTGTGAGTGTATCTGAAGCGATGTTGTACTTTAAATATTGTCCGCCCGAGTCTGCCAGCCATAGGTTTCCAGTTTTGATATCCGAGAATGAACGGGACTGGATCCAACTGCCGCTCGGGAATGAGAAAGATTGCAACAGTGTCTGCGTGTCCGTGTCCGGGTCTAAAGAGTAAATTTCATTCTTTGAGGCAGAAGCGTTCCACTTTACCCCATATAATAAATCGGCTGCGAAGACATTGGAACAGAACATCCCGCACATTGCCGCAAACAATCCCATAAACTTTTTCATCTGTTAAATCCTTCTTCCTGAATTCTGCTGTCTTCTGAAAAAAACGAATGATGAGCAAACCTAGTGTACTAAGCCACCCTTTGGGCTAAGCGAGAGACACACTCAGATCAATCTTAGGCCGTTTTTTGGGGAGCGAATATACCAAAAAGGTAAGAAGGGCATTTTCTATAATGCCACACCAACGACCAAAGATCTTAGATCTGTGTGCTAAGGCTAAATTCTAGAAATTCTTAAAAAAAGAGACCAAAAAATAATTGTTTACCCCAAAGTGGTATCTTTTAACCACCTGTGACACTCATGTGCCGTTGCACGGACGGGCTTGAACGCCTCCGGTCAATCACAAAATCATGACCCTTTGGTTTGCGGCCAATGGCTTCATCGATCGCCTCGAATAAAGCCACATTACTCTCATCCGCTCGAACTGCTCGGCGAAGATCAGCGGAGTCTTCCTGTCCTAGGCACATATACAGATGTCCGGTGCAAGTGAGCCTTACCCTATTGCAGCTCTCGCAAAAATTATGGGTCATCGGTGTTATGAAACCCAGACGTCCGCCGGTTTCTTTTACTGTGTAATATCGCGCGGGACCCCCCGACGTATAATTGCTGTTCTCGAGCGTCCACTTCTCATTGATTTTGGCACGAAGCAAAGAGAGCGGTAGATACTGGTCGAGGCGAAGATCTCCAATTTCGCCCATGGGCATGACTTCGATAAACGTTAAATCAAAGCTCTCATCTCCCGCCCAGGAAATGAGGTCATCTATTTCGTCATCATTCACCCCGCGGAGAGCTACGGCATTGATTTTAATTTGAAGCCCGGCAGTTTTGGCAGCTTCCAGCCCCGACATCACCTTTGCCAGTTGTCCCCAGCGGGTGATGTCTGCGAACTTATCCGCCTTTAACGTGTCTAAAGACACATTGATGCGTTTTACACCAATGTCAGCGAGCTCAGACGCATACTTCGCGAGCTGGCTCCCGTTGGTTGTAAGGGTGAGTTCTTCCAGCGCCCCTGAAGCCAGATGCCTCGATAGAGATCGCAATAACCACATAATATTCCGACGGACCAAGGGTTCCCCGCCAGTCATGCGCAGTTTTTTGACGCCGCGCTCGACAAAAGCAGAGCACACCCGCTCTAACTCCTCTAAAGAGAGGATGTCGGCTTTTGGAAGAAACGTCATGTCCTCTGACATACAGTAAACGCAGCGAAAATCGCACCGATCTGTCACGGAAACACGGAGATAATTAACGTGCCTCCCATATGGATCAATCAAATTTTCTAGCATGGTTGTTTGAACCGGTTATTGCTCAATTGTCTCGCAGAAACTAACACGACGATGATGCTATATCTATCGACTCTTTTTATTCCTTGAAAGAGGGGGATTACAGCATTTTAAGAAGCCGGGAGTTTGAGCGCGGACCCCACGGTGCGGATTTGGTGGGATTTATTTCCTTACTCAGGGAATGGTTCCTAATCGAAGCGGCAGAAACCTCGACAAATTTTTGTGGTGTTCAGAGTTCTGACAGATCTTTTTGCGCTTGTGTCTTATTTTCTGAAATTCCATATTGGACCAATGAACGGTTATATAATTTGTCCCGATCCTGAAAACGGTAAGCTTACAGAGACAGTCGCTGGCGTGGATCATTTTGGCCAACCCGTAAGTGCCACCGTAACGATTGAGCGACCATTAACACTATTTCTGAACGGGCAAGAAATTATCACAATGATGACGATCGGGGATCATCCCGATTATTTGGCGGTTGGATTCCTGTTGAACCAAAATATGCTGACCTCGACGGACCAAATCGACCTGGTCGAATTCGATGAAGAAACAGATACGGTGGTCGTCCGTACCAAGTTTGAGACTGATTACGAACAAAAGCTCAAAAAAAAGACCAGAACCTCGGGCTGTGCTCTGGGGACAGTTTTTGGCGATATGATGGAAAAATTTGAGGGCATCCAGCTGGATCCGGAGGCCAGAGTGCACACAGGTTGGCTTCAAACTCTCGTAAAAAAGATCAACACGACGCCCAGCCTCTATCTCAAGGCTGGAGCGATCCATGGTTGTATTTTGTGTGAGCGGGACACTCCTTTGATCTACATGGAAGATGTGGGGCGCCATAATGCCGTGGATAAGATCGCGGGTTATATGTTTTTAAATCAGATCAGCCCCAGCGGGAAAATGTTTTACACAACCGGGAGGCTTACCAGTGAAATGGTTATTAAAACGGTGCAGATGAATATTCCTATCCTCATATCCCGTTCTGGTTTCACAGCTTGGGGCGTGGACTTGGCCCGCCAGGCAGGGCTCACTTTGATAGGACGGGCTCGGGGCGCACGGTTTACAGCGTTGTCCGGAGTGGATCGCATTATATTTGACGCACCGCTTGAAGAGCGCGCGCAAACTGGCTTGTTAGCGGTCGAACAACCTTAGGGTTTTCTGTGATCTTTACTCTTTCTTGGGAAGGACCCATGGGTCCCGGCCTTTTTCCGAGCAACTGGCAGGAGCGCGAAAATTTATCGGTTCCTGGTATTTATCTGCGTATCAAACAGTATGAGTCAGACCGTTTGGTCGCTTATGTCGGTCAGTCGGTGAATCTGCTCTCTCGTTTCGATCAACATTTAAGAGATATGATGTCCTTATCCGTAACACTGAGAGACAACGCCGGAAACGTCGTAATTGAACGCGACAATAGTGACCGACTGCTTGCTTACAATCAGATCGATAAAATTTATCCTCTCTTAAAGGCGGAAGTGTCTCGGCTAAATTTTGTATACGCAAAATGCGGAGACGACTTTCCAGTGGATTATTTGAAGCTTGTTGAGGCACTTTTAAAAAACCACCTAGAAGCCCGCGTCGGAGACAAAATTAAAACGTTGGAAAATCGGCAAAATATTTCATTAGGGGATTTTCCGGAACCCGTAATAATTTATTCAGAGGGCACCTCTTTGAGAGATACTTGCGCGGGAATTGTTAACAATCTGATGGGCGGCGATCCGATCCGATATAGCCCTCCCGATTGGATGGCGGACATATGAACACGAGACAAATTGTGTGCGGTGTGGTTCTTGCTGGAGGAATGTCTCGACGCATGGGGGGACAAGACAAGTCCCTGATGCGGTTGAGTGGGAAGACCTTAATTGAGCGTGTCATCGAAACGGCGAGGCCGCAGGTTGCTTCTCTCAGTGTCAACACAAACTTGGACCCCGAAGCCTACCGCTTTTTAGGTCTGCCGATTTTGTCTGACTCAGTCTCGGGCCACCTTGGACCACTTGTCGGGGTTCTCACCGGAATGGATTGGGCGCGTGCCAACCACCCCGACTGCGATTGGCTCGTTACCCTTCCGTGTGATGCCCCTTTCATCCCATCAAATTTGGTCAGTCGTTTTCAGGAGGAGATCCGTGTGAATGAGGCCAATCTGGCCTGCGCGGAGTCAGGGGATCGGTTGCATCCTGTTATCGGGCTTTGGTCTGTCTCTTTATATAAGTCTCTCAAAAAAGCGATCATAGAAGACGGTATCCGGAAGGTCGATCAGTGGACTGCTACGCATCGATTGGTTTCAGTAGAGTGGGCCGCTAAACCCTTTGATCCATTCTTTAATATTAACAGTCCCCAGGATCTGGAGTTTGCAGAAAAGGTTATCGCAGACCGGTAATGAGGCGCATAGGTCGAGTTGTTGAATTGGCTAGATCAAAAAAAGCGCCAATGAGCGTTATTGACTAATAAAATAGGAGAGCGAATGCCCTTGCGATAGAGATCGATCGCCCAATTTAATACTGTTAAATTTAAAGGGGGTATTCGTCGTTAATGTTCACAAGCAGCAAGGATATTAAATTTGAGTTGATTATCTGCTTGCCACGATTTTCGAAATTTACAGTGATCTTTCCGTTAATAACTGACTGAATTTGCCCCAATCCCCATTCCCTATGGTCGGGGTGACGCACGTAATCTCCTGGGGCAAGTGTTTCATTCATGCTCTTGGGTCGCTCAAAGAATCTGCCTTTTTACTCAATGTATCCAAACAGTCCGTAACGCAATCTACCATTTTCTAGCAAGAATTGCTCCAAAAGGGGTTGCGCGACACTTCGTAAAGGTCATGGCATTCGACAATCAACCGATACCACTCAGTGTCCACCATTCTTTTTTTGGGTTCGTGGAAAGATCACCAAAATAGGGGGAAAAAAATAGAAAATATCCAATTGAAACAATTAATTAGGGGCTTGAAAAGAATCTTTCGTTTTCCCTTGAAAACTTGTCTCAGCATTCATATACTCCGCGCCAATTTTTACCTGAGAGGCAAGATTTATGGCGAGGCTGCCCAAAAATTATAGACCCACCGATGATGAACCTTTCATGAACGCCAAGCATAGGGAGTACTTCAAACGCCGATTAATGGATTGGAGAGACGAGTTGTTGACCGACTCCACTATGACACTTCGGCATCTTCAAGAAGACTCCTTGCAAGCTGCAGATATTGCCGACCGCGCGGCTGCGGAAACGGATAGGGCTCTTGAATTGAGGACGAGGGATCGCGAACGAAAATTGATCCAAAAAATAGACGAAGCCCTGGAGCGTATAGCGGACAAAACATACGGATATTGCGAAGAAACAGGCGAACCGATCGGCCTCAGAAGATTAGAGGCGCGTCCAATTGCTACTTTAAGCCTTGAGGCCCAGGAAAGGCATGAAAGACGAGAGAGAGTTTATCGCGACGATTAAGTCTGACACCACCCAAGTGTTTTGGTTGAACACGCGATTAGCTTTTTAGGCACGGTTTAACTCGAATGAGAAAAAGAGAGCTGACTGAAGTCTCGCGGTGATCAGTCTCGAATATCTTGCAGGAACCAGTCTGTCGGGATTTCCTGTCCGAGTTTTCGTTCTCTGCAAATTGAGTAAACCAGGCCGCCCACTGATGAAAATTGCAGCCCTTGGTTGCCGACATTCCGATAAAAAGTGATTTGCTGTGGGTTTGTTCGTCCAAGTGAGGGATCTTTGATCATAGCTGCGAAATCTGGTTTATCGCCCCCTTTGCCCCGGTCCATGAATTCGGGGTCATCCCCTCCAAATCCAGGATTTGGGTTTTTTGACGGGATCCGCGTCATTTCCTCAATTGAACCACCGATGTAAGCGGCCGGGCTTAAGCCGCGCTCAGCCTGGAACCTCTCTGTTTGTTTCATTTGCAGTCCAGCGGTGCCCTGACGAATGACAACGTCAAATTTGTCCATTACCCCGTCACTGATTTCCCTTCGACCAAGATTTGTGACGTGCATCCCTGGTTTGATCCATTCCGGGTCATAGACAGGTTCCATGGAGTCTGTGCAGCTTGATACAATATCTACGTCTTTGAGTGCTTCTTCAGGTGAGTCTACAGCAACAACCTCGATACCGAGTTTCTGGGCCATCTCGGATGCATATTCCTCTCTATGCTCAGCGGTAGGGCTGTATACTTTGCACTTTCTGATATCTCGGACGCATTTGAAGGCATCGAGAAAGGTTCTGGCCATGCCACCGGAACCCAGCATCCCGACAACGTGCGAGTCTTCTCTTGAGAGATATTTCACGCCGATGCCAGCCCCACCGCCCACTCGGAAGTGCTGCAGGATACCGTCGTTGATAAATGCCAGAGGCTCAGCGTTTTTCGTACTGACGAGGAGGATCAGACCACAATAAGTTCCGGGTTCTCGACAATACTTCTCTTCGGTCCAGTTTCCACTCTCTTCCGTTGGCCAATAGATAATGTCTGATTTCATCCTGATGGCAAAGAATCCATCATTAGCGCCCTCCATTGTGCCCCATCGGAAGTAACCATCATCGCGGTCACAGGGCATGTACATATCGATCCGCGGCCGATGTATGGCGCCACCATCTGGCAATTTTCGGAAGGCCTGCTCTTGAGCTTCAATGCAGTCTTTCATTGTGAGCACTTGCTCAACTAAATCATTATTGATGATCAGCATGTGTAGACTCCTCTGTCTGCCGGAAGGTTAAAGAACGTGCGGGTCACAAAGCTGCGCAAAGCGATCGAATAAAATGGCCGGTTTGTTTACCCGATTTGGGGAACTGAGGCCGGGCTGGTCTCTGAGCGATTTCGTCAACTGTCGATGGCCTACCGCCAACCGTTGCGCCCGAACGTCCTTTGGTAAGGGCAACGGTTGGCGATCGGTCCGATCAGGATAGATGGATATCTCCGCAACCTAGAGTTTAAAGTGGTGACGGACCTCTTCTGGGAAAAGATCATCAGTAGTCAGTTTCTTGTGAAGCGTGCCTTGCTCCCAGGCAAACTGAAGGAACGCGTCGAGGGTGGTTTTGTTTGGTTCGATGCCGTAGGGCCAGAAATCTCCATTAAAAAGCTTTTTATTGGCTTCGAGGCCATCATGATACAGCCAGGGAACGGGATAATGAGAAACCGTAAAACCCGCCATTCTTTGACGCGACAATTCTTTGGCTTCTTCAAAGGCCGTCATCATATTTTGTGCCACCCAAGGATTGGCATCGAAAACATCTTTCCGAACCGCGACGGTATGCATTATCGGAAAAATTCCCGTCTCCTCGAAGTATTTTTCCTCAGCTTCCCGGAACTCTGGGTACATTTGGATAACCCGTGGATCCCCAGCTAAAAATTCATTCGGGGGCCGAGCGGAAAAGGCGCAGTCAAGGTCACCATCGAACATCATTTGCATAAGTGAACGGTCCGTAACAACAGTGAGGTCGACACCGTCTGGAAGATTGAGGGTCGATGCCTCTTGGCGACCAGGGTCGTTAATTCCAGACTGGAACCACGTAACCTCGTCGAGCCCAACTCCTGCGGAGTGAACCATCCAACCTCGTGTGTAGATGCCGGCTGTCTGTCCCCATTCCGGGACACCAATGCGCTTTCCTTTCAGATCATCCGGTGTTTTTACAGGGCCATCTTTCAACATATAGACAGAGGAGTGGCGAAAAACGCGCGATGGAAAAATAGGGATCAAAACAAATGGCGCATCGCCCATCGATAGGCGGGATGTACTCATGCCCATTGAAATTTCAGATATTTGCCATTCGAAACTAAATAAAAATCGGTGAAAAATTTCCTCGGGGCCATGATTGATAACCGTGAGGTCTATTCCTTCGGGTTTAACGCGCCCGGTAGCCATGTCTTGCACATGGTCATAATGGTTCATTGCCATTGTGAGGTGAAGGTCAGCCATTTTTCTCTCCGAATTGTATATCCTGCCAAACTTTCTAACGTTAGTTAGGTGCAAAGGCGACCCGATGACGTTAATTTTTTGCCGCTTTTATTGCTTCCCAAATGCGTTTGGGTGTTGCGGGCGTTTGGATATCCGTCACCCCAAGGGGAGCTAAAGCATCTAAAACAGCATTAATGACACAGGGTGTGGCACCCACGGTCCCGCCTTCACCCGCCCCTTTGACCCCAAGAGGGTTTGAGCGACAGAGCACCTCATGCATCTCTACTCCGAGATTGGGGAAAGTATCGGCTCTCGGCATTGCATAATCCATGAAGGAACCACTCAGTACCTGCCCGGACTCACGATCATAAATCATGTCTTCGAGGAGAGCTTGTCCGACCCCTTGGGCGATACCCCCATGCACTTGCCCATCAGCCAGGAGAGGATTTAGAACCAGCCCCAGGTCATCAACCACCGTGTAACGGACAATATCGGTTTCGCCGGTCTCAGGATCTATTTCCAGCTCACAAATATGACAGCCGTTGGGAAAACTTGGCGATGTCACTCCGTAGGTCCCAACGCCATGAACCCCGATCCCGAGAGCGTTAGGATTTCCGGCGGGAGCGAAAGAACGCCGGACCACAGCCATGAGAGGCAGCTCGCGGTCAGTGCCTGCGATCCGGAATTTCCCTTCAATGAATTCTATGTCGCCAGGGTCAGCTTCCATATAATGGGCAGCAAATTTTTTGCCATTTTCGATGACATCGTCTGCGGCAGCGACGAGGGCGTTGCCGCCTACCGTCATCGATCTACTCGCGTAGGTGCCGCGCCCAATAGGAACTTGGTCTGTATCCCCTTGAACAAAATGGACTAGTTCTGGTTCGATACCCAATTTTTCACATACAATTTGCGTGAACACGGTCTCATGCCCTTGACCATGCGACAAATTCCCCGATTTGATTGTGACACCGCCGCTGGGATCAAAGTGGAGTTCCATCCTCTCATTGAAAATGCCGCAATTATCAATGTAATAGATGATCCCGAGGCCTCTTAATTTACCTTCAGCTTCGGAGGCCTCGCGACGCGACGGAAAGCCCGTAAAATCTGAACCTTCGAGGCATTTATCCATCGCTATCTCAAATTCCCCTGAGTCATAAGTAAACCCTGTAGGTGTCAAAAAAGGAAACTGCGAGGGCTTTATAAAATTCTTTCTTCTCAACTCAATTCGATCGAGGCCGGTTTCCTTAGCGGCAAGATCGATCAGTCTCTCCATGCAAAAGACCGCCTCAGGACGACCCGCCCCTCGGTAAGGAGCCATGGGGGCGGTGTTCGTGTAGACAAGCTTCTGAGCCACATGGGTCGCTGGGATGTCGTAAACTGTTGAGGCCAACTTTAGGGAGTGTGCGACGGGAATATTGCCCGAGTTGGCAAGGTAGGCGCCGGCGTTGTAAAACCCGCGCCACTTTAAACCCGTAAACTTGCCATCCTTGGTCAATCCGAGTTCGGCGGTCACCACCTGGTCACGCCCTTGATCGTCTCCGATGTGCCCCTCAGATCGGGTTGATATCCACTTCACCGGTCGGCCGATACGCCGGGAGGCCCAGAGAACAAGAGCCTCTTCCTGGTGCACGGAGTGTTTCATGCCAAATCCGCCACCAACATCTCGGGCGATGACGCGCAATCTGGACTCTGGAATTTGAAACACATGTTGTGCCAAGAACATGCGCAACCCATGAATATTTTGGGTGCTACTCCAGAGCGTAAAATTATCCTGGGCTGGATCATAATGACCAATGCAACCCCGGGGCTCCATTGCATTGGTTGTGATGCGGTTGTTATAAATTTTCAGAGTGACAATGTGATCGGACCTTAAAAGCCCAGCATTGGCGGCCTCTGCATTTCCCATTTGAAGTTCATAAGATACGTTAGAATTTGTGCCCTCATGAACCAAAGGGGCTTCCGAATTCGCAGCCGTTTCAGAATGAACAGCGGGGGTTCCTGGGTCCATCTCAATCACTATGGCCTCCGCAGCATCTCGCGCCTGAGCCTCTGTCTCGGCCACAACAAAGGCAATGCGGTCCCCCACGAATTTTGACTCCGATTTAACGAGAACCGGACGATCCGCTCGGTAGCCCTCTGGCCCCCCCATATCGGAAGGCATAAAAGCTGGAGGCAGAGAGCCGATTTTATCGGTCTCGATGTCTTGACCGGTCAGAATATCAAGGACACCCGGCATGGATCTTGCGGGAGAGGCGTCTATGCGTTTGATGGTTGCTTTGGCCATTTGCGCATAAATAACTGCGCCAAAAGCCATCCGCGGAAGTTCGATATCGTCAACATACGTACCACGTCCGGTCAGAAAACGGGGGTCTTCAAGACGTTGAACTGGCTGGCCAATTCCAAAGCTCATACTGAAACTCTCCCTCTGACAAGTACAAAATTAGATCACGGAATTTTCGGGAAATCTATCTTTCGTCGCTCGGAAATTTTGTAAATGATGTCTTTCAAAGATTGCCTTGAACGGAGACCATTTCCCAAACGGTTTGTCTGCTAACTGGATGTTGTAAGAACAATTATCACCAGGTGTCATGGCCGCCTTGATGTTCCAACGTGTGTTCGAAGTAACAGGAATTTTCCATAGAAGTTTTCTGGTATTCGCCTTTTTTATTCAAACCGTGTAGGCTGGCCGGAAATCACCATCCGTTATATTGGCTCAAAGACATGATGAGTTTCTCCGCGCTTCGAGAGCGCTTTCCCCTGATGTGCAGAGCATTGATGGTCGGCGTTCCCGCGGGCGCTGTGTTGGATTGGTTAGACACGCCAATCCCTTGGATGATAGGCCCTATGGTGGCGGTAGCGATCCTGAATTTATTCGGAATTCGGGCACTGTCTATTCCGTATGGTCGGCAGACTGGCCAAATTATTCTGGGTTCGGCAGTTTCTATTTATTTTACACCGCCCGTCGTCGCTGCGCTGGTTAGTAATACCGGCCTGATCTTGGGAGCCACCCTATCGGCTTTCTTAATCGGTGGTCTGGGTGCTCTGATTATGAGTAAGGTTTCTGGCGTCAATGCAAAATCTGCGTTCTTTGCATCAATTCCGGGTGGTTCAATGGCCATGGCCAACCTGGCAGATAAATATAATGCCCAGATTCCTCCCGTCGCCGTGGCGCATTCTCTTAGGGTGTCGATCCTCGTTATTGTAGTTCCTTACTTCATGACCTACGGCGGAGTGTCCATTGAGATTTTGCCTTACAAACCAGATTTGGTGATAAATTACGGACTAATCGCTATATGGTTGCTAGTTGGGGGTCTGCTCGGGGAACTCTCGGAACGGCTCAATTTTCACAATGGATGCTTTATGGTCCCAATCTTTTTGGGAGCCCTGTTAACCATGTCGGGTTTCGAATTGTCCCTGATTCCAGGCTGGATGGCCGATTTTGCTCAGCTTATGTTTGGTCTCATTCTCGGTGAACGCTATGAACGCGCGTTTTTCGTCCGTCATAAATTATTTATTCCGTTCGCCATTGTGAATGCGTTTTTTATTATCTCGGCTTCGGTAGGCGTGGCTTTCTTTATCGCCTGGATTTCCGAAATCCCCTTGTCCACGCTCATTATTGCAACCGCTCCAGGAGGACTCGCAGAGATGACAATCGTCGCCCAAGCCCTCCAAATTGGAGTCCCACTTGTGATCGCTTTTCACATGGCACGGATTATCGTTGTTAACATTGGCACCCAATATATTTATTTGGGAGGGGTGAAGGTTTGGGAGAAATTGAGACTCAAGGAATGATCTCAGCACCATCCATTAAAACTCACGAAACGGCGGGAGGATAGGCGAAGATTCGATCCGCTGAATCAAGTGAGCTGATAAGGAATCTGGTGTGGTCCCTGATTCGATCCCATCGATCCATCCTCCAAATTATACCGATATTGTCTAAAGGTCCCGGATCTTTGAGATCTAACAATAAAACCGATTGTTCTATGGTTACCGTTTTTTTCCTGGTGAATTTGCCATGGAGGCACAATGTCAATATATCCAGGTGTGACATCGAAAGTCCCATCTTCGGATAAAACCGCCGGTCCGCGCTCTTTTGGTCCGTCATCAACTCGTCGCCAGCGCCGAATATGCTCTCCTCCTTCAAGGACACCATATAAGGTCCAACTTTGTCCGTGATCATGGACAGTCGTCTCAGCAAGGGGCTTTTTCACCAAGGCGTTTAGGGCGAATTTGTAATCTGGGTCCTCGTAGAATAGGAGATTACCTGGCGGTCCATTGGGCTCCTTAGTGGTCGGCCAATTTTTTGAGTTTTCTAACAGCTCCGGGCTTTTGAGCAGTCTTTGGAGATCGTCTGAGGCGCGATACCATAGGGTGGATGGATCGAGTCCCTCCTGAAAGTAACCTCGGACGTTTTCGACGAAGGCTTTGACAGGGGATAGAAGTTGTTGGTCCAAGAGCAGTCTCCGATTTCCATTGTCCTTATGGACTTGTTTTACGTGCCACCCCAGAAAGTCAACCGACCGGTCTAATTCGTCAATATCTTTCATCAAAAGATTACGGGAGGAGATGAGATCACTGATATAGTCGAGTAAAGTAAAAAAGAGTTTCAGACTGAGTAAAGCGGCTTTGGGTACTCACGCGAATGCATGTCAGGTGAGCATCGAGGTGACACCGCGAGCGGCCCTAAGTGCCCTCGGAGGAAAGCTGGCCCCTTTGCCAAGACACAAGAATTTGCTCAAGAGCTGAGGGTTGGACTGGCCTTCAAACCAGGGGCTATTATGAGGTGTTAACCTAAATGCCCCCCGGCTGTTCGCTATCTTTCTGGTAAAGCCAGGCCATTCCCGCGTAAGGGTTTGATCCTGGTTCTTTTTTTCCTCCCAGGAGCTGGTTCCTCAATTCTCTCGCCACTCCCTCTGCGTGATATAAGTCGCCATATAACCGGGCTGTGAGTTGCACCCGAGCTGTTCGCAAATATCTCTGTTTTGGGTAGTCGGAAAAGGCCTTAGGGATATCCCCATCCGTTTGATCGAGCAATTTGGCTAAACAGATTGCATCTTCCATTGCCATACCTGCGCCCGCGGCGAGATACTGCAGAGTGGGGTGTGCTGCATCACCCAGAAGTGTTACCCGCCCTTTGCTCCATTCTTTTACGGGAACGCGATCGCAGAGCACCCACATTTTCCAGACATCGATCTTGTCCAGAAGTGCTCTGACGGGCCTTTGGACCCCGTCGAAATGAGAGTAAAGTTCCTTTGGATCGCCGTATTCATCCCAGCCTTCGACATAACGTTGGCTGTGGAACACGGCCACGATATTGAAGAGTTCGCCCCGACGTAGCCTGTAGTGGACCAGATGGTTACGGGGCCCGCCCCACAACACAACATCGTCAATCCATTGACCCAGCTCCTCTGGAACCTCGTCAATCGGCAAGACAGCACGATAGGCTATGTGGCCTGAGACAACCGGGTCCCCATCATCTATGATCGCTGGTCGAATGTTTGACCACAGACCATCCGCTCCGATCAACGCGGAACTCTCGATCTCATCGCCGTTTGCCATTGAAACCAAGACCCCATCCGATATCTCGTTAAAGGCAGAAACCTCTGAAGATGTTCGCAACTCAATCTCATCCATTTGAGAGCAAACATCGAAAAGGGCAGCGTGAAGGTCGGCTCTATGAATGACAGCGTAGGGGTCCCCGAAAAAAGGGGTCAGGGAATGACCGGACGGCATCCGCAAAATTTCCTCTCCCGTGAGGCTGTCCATCATGATCATGTCCTTCGGGAACCAGGCGATATCATGCATGGCTTTTTTGACCTGCAGAGTTTCAAAAGCCCGGTGGGTGTTGGGGCCAAGCTGAATACCTGCACCGATTTCTCCAAATTGATCAGCCTTTTCCAAAACAACGGACTTTCGACCCGAGAGTGCCAACATTCGGGCAACAGCAAGGCCACCGATGCCTCCTCCGGCGATTACGATTGGCTTTTCTTCGCTCATTGCTCACTCTTTGTAAGACCTCTGCCCTACTGTAAGCTTTGTCACAGAATTGGAAAAGTCGGCCAGCGAGATCAGGGACAGAAAAATGAAACGACTAACTTTGTGGAGGTATCATTATGGCAGACTTATCTAGCGCCGGGCCCTTCGGGCTCAATGGCCTCACCGCGACAGAGGCTGCCCGAAGGTTAGAGGCGGGTGAGATCTCATCCGAACGCTTGATTTCCGATTGTTTAGAGAGAGTGAAGGCGCGTGATCCGATCATTAACGCCTGGGCTCATATTGAGCCTGAACTGGCCCTTGAACAGGCCCGTTTGCTTGATAACACGCCCAGACTCTCTCCGCTTCATGGGATCCCGATCGGCATAAAAGATGTATTCGACACGGAAGATATGCCAACGGCCCATGGCTTTCCTCCTTATGTTGGAAAAATGTGGGGGGAAGAATCGGCCTGTGTCTCAAGCCTTCGGAAAGCAGGGCTTGTTATTATGGGCAAGACTGTCACTACCGAATTTGCCTGCCCCAAACCCATTGGAACGAAGAACCCGCATGACTTTTCCAGGACAGCCAGTGTTTCTTCAAGTGGCTCTGGCGCCGCAGTGGCGGATTTTATGGTTACCCTTGCCAACGGGACACAAACGGGGGGATCGGTTATTGGGCCTGCGGCGAGCAACGGTGTCTATGGATTTAAGGCCAGCCTCAATGGCATCGATAGAGCCGGGTTTCGTCACTGCAAGGGCGGCATTGATACGATTGGACTGTTTGCCAGAGCGATGGAAGATCTAATCTTGCTCCGCTCTGTCAATGTTGGCGAAGATCCGGGCGAATTTATCGATGGAAAATCTCACCCACGGTTGGCCTTGGTGCGAACTGCAGCATGGGACCAGGCAGAACCCTGTTCTCGACAGGCTATCGCCATCGCGGTTGATATGCTCAAAGACGCCGGGGCGGATGTTAACGATTTAGAACTTCCAGAGCTTTTCTCCCAGATAACCAGTGATTTTGGCGTGGTAAACGCTTGGGAGGGGGCTCACGCTCTTCAATTTGAAGTGCAAAACCATTTCTCAGAATTTAATGATCATAATAACGAACGTGTGCTTTTTGCGCGCACATTGACGCTAGCAGATTATGAAACATCGAGAGCCAAATTGGCCGCAGCACGCGCTGAAATGGACAGACTCGCCTCGCGCTATGATTTGTTTCTCACGCCAAGTTTACCCGGTGAAGCTCCAGTTGGTACTCTCCAGGTAAGAAATGCGGTCTTCAATCGGCTCTGGACTCAGATGTACATGCCGGCAGTAAACCTGCCGCTATTCGAAGGTCCAAATGGGATGCCAGTTAACTTGCAGCTTATTGGACGGGAACACTCAGATTGTATGACCTTACTGTGGGCCCAATGGGTTGATCAGAGGCTTCGGGAGAGACTGGCTGGAGTTCCGATGGCTTTGTAGTTTTTGGAATCGATAGACACAGATGCTATTCGAAGAGCCAATACCAGCCATAAGCTGCTAGAAGGGCCGGGACAGCAGAATAGAGTGTCGCAATGATGGCGGCTTTTGGGGCAATCGCGATTGCAGGAAATAAGGCATCACCATCATTGCTGATTGCGTTCCCCAATTCAGCCGAGAGGGGGATAGAGCCATTTAGATACATAGTTGTCACGACAACCTGCGGTCCGCACCCTGGTATGAATCCAATGATGATTGCGAGCAATGGAACAAGGGGTGCCCAAATACTGAAAAAATCCTCTAAACCGATGCCTGTGATAAGGACACCAAGCTCATAGGTCAAAAAGGCGAATGCGGCCCAGACTGTTACAAAGGATGTGTCTCCAACCACCCTGGCGAGGGCATCATCCAGGCGTCCGTCGCTCGCCGATGCCCAACCGATACTTTGGTTGGGACTGTGCTCGGAATTAGAGGCTGGAACGAGTGTCCATAATGCCAGACACAGTAGAGCCCCGCCTAGGCCGATGGGGAGGGTTACATCGAGGCCAAATATATTTTCGAAAAATTGGGTGGTATCGATTTGGAGAGCAATCGATATTCCCAGAAATATGCCGGGGATGACGAACGCCCACCAAACCAGTTGAAGAATTCTTGACCGAACCGCACGTGATCTCAGCTTCACTGTTTCAAGGCCCTTTACGCCGGGCGGTCGAAGAAAATGAGGCCCGTGGATTATATCAACAAGGTACCCCGAGATGATGCCGATTCCGAAGCATGCCGTAAAAATTCCGATCCCTGTAATCGGTTGTTGCGCGAGAAGTAAGAAGGCAGCGTCGCCCATTGTTGCCGTCAAAACGCTGACGACGGCTCCAAAACTAAGGCCACCGCGAACAAACTGTGTGATCACCATAATCGCGCCACCGCAGCCGGGAAGGGCCCCCAAAAGCGCAGCGATGGGTGCATGCCACGCGCGATAGCGCCGCAACAGGGCAACCGAATCGATGCGGAACCAGGCTTCAAGGGCATAAAAAATCGCTAAGGTAATGGCGACAAAGACGGTTACTTGGAGAAAGGCGTCCGAAAGGCTTTGGACAATAACAAAGCTTGCTTTTGACGGGAGCAATAGGAACGCTATCAAACAACCAACTGTAAGAAGTTGTATCAGTTTGAGAGTCCCAATCTGTTTCCACCGCAACTTAATGCTGCGTTTGTTTTCGAAATCGACCGCGGTCATAATCAATAATACGTGTTGATACTGAAAAGTTTAGACACCGCTAAAAATATTTGTCGAGGGAATAAATTTGTCAACTTGCGCTGAAGCTTGCATACTCAAATCACGTTGATGAGCTGCAGGCTGGTATGACTAAGGAAAAGAATTCTGCTTCGCAGATGGTTTCTGGCAAGGGTGGGGCCATCTCTGCCTATTTAACGCCGGATACCCAGGCAGGTCATTTTAGGCAAGTTCGTCAAGCCAGGGAAACCGAGACGATTGAAGATTACGTCGAGCTCATCGCTGATTTAATTGATGAAGAGGGCGAAGCGCGCGCGGTCGAAATAGCGAAGCGATTGGGTGTCACCTCAGCCACCGTAAATAAAATGATCGCCAGGTTGCAACAACTCGAACTGGTAAAAGCTCAGCCTTACCGATCCATTTTTTTAACCGACGAGGGTCGCTCGATAGCGGAGAAATGCCGGGCACGTCATCACATCATCGTTGAATTTTTAATGGCGATGGGAATTCCAGATGAGATTGCGTGGGCCGACGCAGAAGGTATGGAGCACCATTGCAGCGAGGAAACACTTGCGGCGTTTCAGGAGTTCACAAAACAAAGATTGGATCGCGATCAATAGTGAGCCCGACCCTGACTGCACCTGATCGTGTCTCTACGATTTTGAGGAAAATATGGCTGATATAAATCTCACTTTAGGTATAAACGATTACGACCATGTAAGAGATCTTTTCACTGGTGCTGTGAAGCCAAAAGGCATCCACCTTACCAGTTTGGTTATGGAAGTTGAGGAGACTTTCAAAAGGTTTTTACAGGATCAGGAATGGGATATTTCTGAAATTTCCTTCGCTATGTCTTGTCAGGCGATTGATCGTGGTGAAGCGCCGTTTGTTCTGATCCCCGTTTTTCCCTCTCGTTTGTTTAGACTGTCGGGTGTGTATGTGCGGTCCGATGGTTCCATAAAAGGCCCAGAGGATTTAAGGGGAAAGAAAATCGGACTGCCCCAGTGGGCGCAAACAGCGACCACCTACGCTCGCGGTTGGTTAACGGAAACCATCGGGATACCGCTGAGCGAAGTTGATTGGTATCAGCTCGGGCCGAATAGTCCCGGGCGCCTCGACAATACCGCGGAGCGACCGCCGACTGGGGTCCGTTTGACGGACCTTCCTGACGGCTCCTTGGCCGATATGTTGGTTGAAGGTCAGATTGATGCGTTGATTACCGCGGATCCGCCCAGGCGCATGCTTGCCGGGGATACCGCCATTACGCGCTTATTCCCCGAATTTGAGAATGCTGAACGAGCTTATTTCTCGGAAACGGGGATTTTTCCGATAATGCACACGGTGGCTCTTAAGAGGACCACTTATGAGAAGAATCCATGGATCGCTCGCAACATGTTTAACGCTTTCGAAGAAGCGAAGAATAATTCGGTTCGGAGGCTGCGCGATATGAATGTCTCCCAAATTGCTCTGCCCTGGTTGTATCAACACGTGCAGAGGATAAGTGCAGAGTTTTTTCCTGACGGCGATTATTGGCCCTACGGCGTTTCTCGTAATCGCCATACGATAGAGGCATTTCTCCGCTATTGTTATGAGCAAGGGGTTACACAACATCATTTGAAGCCCGAAGATATTTTTGTGAAAGAGGCTTTGGAACCTTTTCATCAGCTCAGGGTCTAAGTGTTGCCCCTCTGGGCTATATTGGATTTCCCATGTGTTGATTTGCACTCTTATGCCCTTGCCGGAATGCCTTTGCAGGGCATAATTCATCTAAGGAAATTTTAGTTTAGGGAGAGACGAATGAAGGTTGTAATTTATGGCCCTGAAAAAAGAACAGGCATTTTAGAGGGTGATCACGTCATAGACATCGCTGGTGCCCTGGCAAGGGCGGGCAATGGAGACGCTGAAAGCTTCGCGAACCTTCAGACTTTGATCGAAGGGGGCCGCTCCTTAATAGATAAAGTCCACTCAGCCACTGAGAATTTAGGCGAGGTTGGAGATGATATCATAGTGTCGGCATCGGGTGTCGAGCTTCATGCGCCAAGGGTTCCAGGTGGGCGCATTGCGTGCTGTGGGGGGAATTATCCTGCCCATGCGATCGCAATGGCACAACGTCGTGTTGAACGGGGAGAGCCTAATCCGATAGAGGGCGATCCTGCAGATTATGTTCGGGATCGGGGGTTCTGGGGTTTCTGGAAAATTGACAGGGAATCTCTCGGTCACGAGGGCAAAATGTCTTATCCCGAAAGGTGTCGCTATCTTGATTATGAAGGGGAATGCGCGGTTGTTTTTGGTAGGGCCGGGAAGAACATTAAATCCTCTAACATATCAGATCATGTCTGGGGTGTTACTCTGCTGGGAGATTGGTCAATCCGTATGTCTCCGGAGGGTGGTCCCCTAAAATTTGCACTCCAAAAGAATTTCGATGGGTGTTGCTCCGTTGGCCCCTGCATTGAAGTCGGCGATATCGACTTTATGAAAGTAGAAGTTGAAACCAGAGTTAATGGAGAGGGGAGGCAAAAGTTTGTCTCAGGTGACATGGCCTTTTCCTATGGTGAATATCTGGAGCACCTATCGAAAGATTTTACATTTTTGCCAGGCGACATGATCTCTGGGGGCACCGCCGAGGGCACAGCCATGGACTCGTCGCCAACGGGTGAGGATGGAAAACCTGTCAAAGATAGATTTTTGAAAGCCGGAGATGTTGTAGAAATCTCGAGCCCCCAAATCGGGGTGCTCCGAACCCACATTGTTTGATTGTCAAATAGAGACCTGGGCCCATGCGGCCCAGGTTAGGGCCTGATCTTTTTTCCCTTTTTTGACCTTTATTTTAGATCAGCTGGGATCAGAACCCTTTTAGAGGGCGTTGGCTGGCCGTCTGAGCGTCCGCCAGATGTGGGAGGCGGGTGTGTTGTCGTTTCCGAGACCCTCCGCGGGCTGTTTAAAATGACGACCAATGATGTCCTCAAAGTCTAGGATGTCGACAACAACCTCTGGATCAAATGAATAGAGGTCATTGAGACAGATTTGCATCGCCGACATGTACCACCTATGGTTTCGGGCATCCTCCGCATCTCTCTTGATATAGTCCGGCAGCTCATAGCCGACGAACCGTTTTGCATAGACTTCCGGGTATTCGTATCCTAGCTCTTCATTCGGATAAAATCTGAGCGGTTGGTGCATTCTTATTGCCCAGGACACTTCCTCATCAACGTAAGGCTCCAACATGGCGGCACCCCAGTACCCGTGATCAGGACGAAAAAAAGAAATCACAGAAATGTCGTGAAGAAGACAACCCAATACTATTTTTTCTGGCAAACCATTTTTCTGGGCCAATCGGGCGCTTTGCAGAAGGTGCATTTTGGATGGCCCAAAACGAAGGTTAAAGAAATCGATCAGAGTGGGGCGATCCGGCATTTGGGGGAGGCGTGGATCCTCTCCCATGAGGCTGGGCTTTAGAGAACCCATGGTGAAACTAGACCCCGGTGTGTATTCTCCATCGGCTAATTTATTAATGTTTGAGCGGTAGACCATCATTTCGCCGAGCTCAATCATTTTCCGTGCTTCTTCACGCTCGGCTTCTTCGACAATATCAATGGGCTTGGTTGCGTTCATAATATAAGCCTCCCTATTTTACTGGCCTCGTTCCGAATCTATTGTGCTGCGCGAAGCGGGTTTCTGTAAAGATTAAGGTGATGACTGAGAGAGCCTGAATTTTTGGGGTCCTTCTTTTCTGCTCAGGGCTAGGTTATTCACAGGATCACACTGAGGTTTCTGAGATTTTGGTCACAATCCAATAGGTTCACTTGTTTCACCTCGATCCGCCATTCCCCAGAAATGAGGCGGAGCCTGTGCCCATACCAGCCCGTATATTTGCGCCAATCTCCATTGTGAAATTCACTCGTGTAAAAACTCGAGCGGACCATGATCACCTTATCTGCTCCAGTTCCATATACGGTTATACCGGAGAGAAGACGTGCTGTTCTTGAAGTCGGGCGTTGTGACCAAGCAAAGTCATTTTGCAATCGGAAGAGGCGATCCTCCAGCCTTCGGCGATCATCAAAACAAATTGCTATTTCCTTCCTTGGGTCACCCCCGTTGACCGTTGCAGGTACCCAATAGGCGCACTCAGGGGCATAGAGCTTAAGCCAATCATCCAATCTGTTCTCGTCTAAAAGTCTGGCCTCTTTTTCGAGGAGCCGCCGAACCGTTTCTCGGGAGTCTCGATCGGTGATTTCTTTGTCATCGGTCTGCCAACTTGAATACGACTCGACTAACCCCTCATACCAGCTATCTGTGATATAATAGGAAGTCTGAGATGGATCATGCTTAGTCATTTCTATCCCTCAAACTGGGTTGTCTTCCTTCTGCCATAATGTGTCGCCACCACGTATTCTTTTGCCGGTCAATGGTCCCAAACTATGCCTCATCGATTGCCGGAAAATAGTTTCCGGATGTCCAACCTGTTTTATTGGCTTTTAAAATTTTTGCCTCAAGCGGGTTTGCTCATCAGATGTAGAATCCACCGCATGGATCCCCTAAGGTGCCGCGCGAGAGATTGTTAATTCGGGTTCAGATTTCATAAGCCTTTTATATTCTTTCATCGTTTCCCGAAGAAAGACCTCGTCCGTTGACGGCGCGACAATAAAACCGTTTTCATCACGTCTTATACGCCCTTCAACGCCCAATCCGCGATGCATATAAACCCAGGGATCTTCCTCGGCCGATAAGCCAACTTGAATTTGCTCAAAGTTCATAAGATCGTCGAGTTCGCCGAAGTTAGGGAAGCTCTCCTGGGTTCTCATCCGAAGCGCATTAATATCGTCTACCGCGCCAAATAATTCATTGTCTTTGTCCACTACCGCCGTGCCCCACCAGGTCGTATCCGTTTCCGTCAATGAGATGGGCTGGCTCACCTGCACGTGATTGCCGAGTATGTGGAGATTCGGAAATATATTAATGTTTACGGGTTCTGAGGAGGCGAGATCGAGAACTGCATCGGCCCGCTCCCCCAGCGTAGCTTTGAGTTTCTCCTCATAATGTTCCATTCCGGGGTGGGGGCCCTCAATATCCCAAAGAGCACCGGGTCGTTTCTCAAGAGCCGGTCTTTTATCTTTAAAATGATGTCCGTTTCCGAAATATTTTAAGAACATTGGACCGGTATCAGGGCTACTCTTGTAAAAAGCCATACCCTTTTCGGCGTTGGCTCCTGCTTTCTGTCTGTTTTCCATGGCCAAAAGGGACCGATGGGAAAAGATCACGTGATAGCCATCACAGCTATTATCATAAAGAAGTTTCCAGTTGCCATTAAATTTCAATCTGTTGGCGTCACAAAAGACGACGGTGCCACCAGGGTGCCGATCTAACCAATCATCTAGAGGGTCTCTCACGCCTCCGAGGTAGTTTTCTAAAGATGGGGCATCCATATTGAGGGTTCCAAATATGAACCCCCTATAGGATGCAACCCTTGGAACCTGAGCCAAGTTGTATTTTTCATCCGAGAAATCTTCGGCGTAACCTTCAGGCCAAGGGACCCCTGAGAGCTTCCCGTTGTTGAAGAAACTCCAGCCATGATAGGGACAGGCGAACGATTTCGAATTTCCACGATGTTCCCTGCAAACTGTTGAGCCGCGATGTGTACAGCGATTGAATAATGCCCGAATTTTTCCGTTGGTATCCCGCGTTAAGATAATAGGTCGAAGGCCGAGCTTAGCCTGAATAAAGTCATTGTTCTCAGGGGATTTGGCTTTCATGTCCGAGAAAAACCCAAACGCCTCCCCAAATCTTTCGCATTTCCTCTTTAAAAATGGTCTCGTCGGTATATATCAGCCGATGAACTTTTTCTTCCTGAACCAGTTCGTCCCAATCGTGTCCGATTGCCGTTTTGGTAAACCCTTCACTAGCCATTTAAACTCCCAGCCTCAAATTTTCGGCGCGCATCAAAAAAAATCGAAATACTCGTCTCGCTCCCAACCTGAAACTCCATTTCCTGCATCATCTCGGGCATGATCTGCAATGTAGGCTTCGTATCGGCTCAGTTCAGCCCTTTTCAGCGCGAGATAATAGTCGATGAAAACATCTCCAAATTTTTTACGAAAAAGGGCACTTGAATCAAGTGCACCTAAAGCCGCGCTTAAGGTCCCTGGAAGTTTTGGCCGATCGGCTTCATACGGTTCGGGATCGGCATCCCAAAGGTCGGAATGATTTTCAATACCCGCCATACCACAAACAATCTGGGACGCGATAAATAGATAGGGGTTGGCCGCGGGTTCTCCGATACGATTTTCGACCCGCGTGCCTTGGTCACCTGGTCCTCCAATAACGCGCAGCATCGCCCCTCGATGATCGTAGCTCCAGGTGGCTCTGTCGGGAGCCAGAGAGTTTGGTTTGAAGCGCTGATATCCGTTGACAGTTGGCGTTGCAAATACCGTTGCTTCAGGGGCATGTTCCAGGAGGCCGGCTAGATAGCGGCGACCGAACTGTGAGAACACATCATCGGAATGATCAGGAGTACAAAGATTTTCCCCCGTTTTTAAATCTGTTAGGGACTGATGAAGATGCCAGCCACTAGGATAGTACCCGTCAAAATGGGGTTTACACATAAAGGTCGCGAAATAACCGTGGCGGCGACAGATTTGTCTAGTGGCCGTCCTAAACAGTAGATAGTTATCTGCGGCTGTGAGGGCAGAGGTCGGGGAGAAGGTGCACTCAACCTGCCCGGGGCCATATTCGTTCTCGATCGACCGAAGAGGAATTTTCAAGAGCTGATATGCATCGTAAAGCTCGTTGAGCAGGGGTTGTATCAGGTCCAAATTTGTTTCCGAGTGATAGGAATAGCCGGGTTCGACCGGTAGGGTGTCGATTGCTTTTCCGCGCTGGCCAGGAACACCGGTGTTTTCTGTCGTGTAAAGCGTCTCGACACGCCGCAAATACCACTCGATCTCGAGGCCAACAGTCAGAGACGCTCCCCGCCCTGCGAGATTTTCTGTTTGTTCCCTTAACCTCCTTCGGGATGAAAAATAAAAGGGCTTTCCATCCGTGAAATATTCATCACACATTACCCAGCCGACGCCGCCAGCCCAGGGGAGAATCCGAAATGTGCTTGGATCCGGTATGAGTACGAGATTTGGGGATCCTGTCATTTCATCAAGATCCATGCCGCCCCCTTGAATAAAGGATCGGAAAACTCTTCCCCCACTTGAGTCGAGCGTGAAAGTAGCGACGTTTGTGTTGTACCCATCCGCAAACGAGTCGAGAAACACTTTTAGTGGTAGAAGCTTAGCCCGCGCCTGGCCATGACTGTCTGACCAAACCATCCTGACCATTTTAATGTCGGTGGCTTTTAAGTTTTCTTTTAAGCGCTCTATCTCTGACCTGGTCTTTTCGCCAAGAAGGTTGTGCTTTTCTGTAAAACTTGCGGACATGGTGTAACTAATTCTGGTCCTCTCCGGGGTAGGGTTAATTATTCATCACGCAAAATATATAACTTGCTAAATTATGTCCTCTCCTTGCGAGGTGGTCCATGGCTCTGTAATTTACCGGCTATGAATTTTTGTCAGGGCCCCGACCCAAGCACCAAGAAGCCAAATTTTATCGCGCCACCAAATGCGTGTGACGCCCACTGCCATATATTCGGTCCTGCGGCAAAATTTCCATTTGCTGAAGGTCGGACCTATACGCCGCCCGATTCGCCTTTTGAGGCCTTCCAGGATCTTCAAAACACTCTTGGCTTAAGCCGCGCGGTGATCGTTCAAGCAACATGCCATGGTACGGATAACACTGTGACGCTTGATGCGATTGAGCGCTCTGGGGGCAGATACAGGGGTGTCGCGATTGTCGATGAAACCTTTACCGAAGATCAGTTCCGGAACATGGATCAAGGCGGGATAAGAGGCGTGCGGTTCTCATTTGCCCGGCATATCGGTAATGCACCTGATTTTTCGCTGGTTCAAAAGGTTGTCGAAAAGATTGCCCCCCTGGGATGGCACCTTGTTCTTTATATGGAGGCTGCCGACATTGTTGAAAATGCGGATACTCTCAAATCTCTCCCTGTGCCCGTCGTTATCGATCATATGGGACGTGTTCAGACCAAAAATGGGATTGGCCAGGACGCCTTTCAGCTTTTGCTGGGCTTGTTGCGAGAGCGAGATGATTTCTGGGTCAAAATTTGTGGTGCGGAGAGGATTTCTTCGCATGGCTTTCCATATCATGATGCGGTACCCTTTGCGCAGGCTCTTATTGGCGTCGCTCCAGACCGCGTCTTGTGGGGGACAGACTGGCCGCATCCAAATATCCAAGGGCTGATGCCCAATGATGGCGATCTGATGGATTTGTTGCCTCTGTATACAAGTGATGAGGATGTGTTAGAGAAGATCCTTGTGACGAACCCCGGAAATCTCTACGGATTTGACAATTAAATTGAGAGGAAAAGCAGATGGCTGATATCCCCCGCCTTAATGGTGTTATCAAAGCGTTGGAGGCTGGACAGCCAGCGTTTACGGCATTTGCCACGCCAGATGTTCCAAGCGCTGTCGCCTTCAGTGCAAATACTGATTACGACGGGATTGTTTTTGAAATGGAGCATAATCCCTGGGACGGTCCTGTATTGCGGGATTGCCTCCAATACATGCTTAACCGCGGCCAGATTGCAAAGGCGGCTTCCATAGCGCCAATTGTTACACCGATGGTCCGTGTTCCTCCGAACGGGAATGAGATGGCACAATGGCAAGCGAAGCAAGCATTGGATCTCGGGGTTTATGGGGTGGTGTGGCCGCATATCAGCTCTGTCGAGGAAGCTTATAACGCTGTGGCTGCGTGTCGCTATCCCCGCCTTTCTGATAAACCGCTTTATGAACCGGCGGGCATAAGGGGGGACGGTCCGACCCAGGCCGTCCGGTATTGGGGTTTGTCGCAACAAGACTATTATAAGAAAGCCGATGTTTGGCCTCTGGTTCCCGACGGCGAGATTTTCGTAATCCTGATGATTGAAGATACCAAAGGGATCGCAGCTTTAGATGACATCTTAAAGAACGTGCCGGGCGTCGGTGCAGTGCTCATAGGTGAGGGTGACCTCAGCCAAGAACTTGGATATCCAAGACAATACGAACATCCTGTGGTGTTAGATGCGATGAAGCAGATCGTCGATACCTGCAAGGCCAATCGCGTAGCGGTGGGCCATCCCCATGTCGATGCAAGTAACGCCGAGCGAGTGTTGGCGGAAGGGTATACCTTTTTGATGTGTGCGGCTGGGAGATCTCTTGCCGGTTTAGAAAAGGGCCTCCAGCTGTCTGGAAGGAAAAATGCAGGCGATGAAAAACGCCCGTCCAACAATGAACCCTCCTATTAGAACGTTCGAAAGGACTGCTGAATTTTAATTTGCCCCCCCAAATTAGGGGTGCGCTGAGCTGAACCGGAAAAAATCTGCGGATTGGAGAAGACCGAAATGATTATTGATTGTCATGGCCACTACACAACAGAACCTGATGCTCTAACCTCTTACCGTAAGCAGCAATTGGAGGCGCTTGAGGCCGACCCATCATTTCTTCCGACCAGGGCCGATTTGAATATCTCGGATGACGAGATACGAGAACGACTCGAACCGAATCAGATCAAACTTCAGATGGAGCGCGGGACGGATATGACGATTTTTTCCCCGCGGGCCGTTGGAATGGGGCACCATTTGGGGACAGAGCAGACCAGTTATTACTGGGCCGAAATCTGTAACAATATGATTCGTCGGGTGTGCGATCTCTATCCTGAGCGGTTCGTGCCCGTTTGCCAATTACCTCAATATCCTGGTGTGGAACCCAGAAAGAGCATTCCAGAGCTGGAGCGCTGTGTAAATGAAATGGGTTTCATAGGGTGTAATGTGAATCCTGATCCTTCCGGGGCTATGTGGACCGATCCGCCGATAACCGACAAGTGGTGGTACCCCCTTTGGGAGAAAATGTGCGAGCTGGATGTACCAGGCATGCTTCATGTGTCTGGTTCGTGCAATCCAAATTTTCATCACACGGGTGCTCACTATATCGCGGGTGATACGACGGTTTTTATGCAGCTCATTCTTGGGGACCTCTTCAAAGACTTCCCGACTTTGAAATTTATCATCCCACATGGAGGTGGTGCGGTCCCTTTTCATTGGGGCCGCTATCGCGGGTTAGCCCAGGATATGGGAAAACCGACTTTAGATGAGCACCTCCTGCAAAATGTCTTTTTTGATACGTGTGTCTATCACCAGGCCGGCATCGATTGCATGACCAAAGTGATTCCGACCGAAAATATCTTGTTTGCGTCAGAAATGGTGGGTGCTGTAAGAGGTGTGGATCCAACCACTGGTTTCAACTATGATGACACCAAGAGATATATCGACGGCACTCCCAACTTATCGCCGAAACAAAAAACCCAAGTATTTAGTGAAAATACCTTGAGGGTTTTTAGCCGGTTGAAGATATAGAAAGGTTTTCGGGTTGGGACTAAATGCTCCATTGTGCCCCTGCGGACCAAATTCGAATCAAGAGGCCTGCAACTGTATTTTAAAGTTTATTCAGATGTCTAACTGGCCGAAATTAAATGCAAAAGATTGTATCTATTCTCCTTTGATGGCTTGTTGACACATGAGAGCAATGAGCTTAAAGTCCGATCAGAGTAGGTGTTTGCTCGGAATAATTTGGGCGAATGTATGCCTGTGTTACTGAAAGGACATTGAGATGAAATTTCGCAAAGCTTCGTTAGTTGCCCTTACGGCGGTCGGTCTGTTTATGGCTGGACCATCGATTGCTCAGACCGTCCCTCCGGTGAGTGCGGCCATTCAGGCCCAGTTGGCCGCGGCAGCGGGAAATCCGCAAGCTTTGGCGGCGCTAGCGGCTCAGCTGGCTGCAGCTAATCCAGCGGCTGCCGCATCAATAGCGGCGGCGGCGGCGGCTGCCTCTCCAGCGGCGGCGGCGGCGGTAGCGGCGAGTGTGGCTCAGGCGGCCCCAGCGGCGGCGGCGGCGGTAGCGGCGAGTGTGGCTCAGGCAGCCCCAGCAGCGGCGGCAGCGGTAGCGGCGAGTGTGGCTCAAGCGGCCCCAGCAGCGGCCGCGGCGGTAGCGGCGAGTGTGGCTCAGGTTGCACCGGCAGCAGCAGCAGCGGTAGCGGCGAGTGTGGCTCAGGTTGCACCGGCGGCAGCAGCAGCGGTAGCGGCGAGTGTGGCTCAGGTTGCACCGGCGGCAGCAGCAGCGGTAGCGGCGAGTGTGGCTCAGGCAGCCCCGGAAGCGGCAGCGGCGGTGGCGGCGAGTGTGGCTCAAGCGGCCCCGGAAGCGGCAGCGGCGGTGGCGGCGAGTGTGGCTCAAGCGGCCCCGGAAGCGGCAGCGGCGGTGGCGGCGAGTGTGGCTCAGGCGGCCCCGGAAGCGGCAGCGGCGGTGGCCGAATCAGTTGCAACAGTGGCAACGCCAGAAGCCACAGCAGAAGCAGCGGTTGCGGCCCAGGATGCAGCAGAAGCGGCGGCTGATGCCTCCGCAACTCAGGATGCGTCTGCAAGTTAACGTTCAATTCTGATCTTGGGATAAGATAAAATGAAAAAAGTATTACTTAGTAGCACTGTCCTTGTTGCGGCAAGTTTAGCCGTAGGGTCGGTCCCGGCATTTGCAGGCGGGCATTCGAAGAAGGCCTCAGATACCAAAGTTGGAGATGGTTATAAAAACGTCGGAGGTCGAGCTGGATCGTTCAAGTTCGATCCAACACTCACCATCGAGCAGTTCAGAGATGATAATTTTTACAAAGAAAACTCCGGCGCGAGCACCAAGAATTATACCAAAATCAAACCGGAAGTGACTGTGAAGTCGGACTGGGGCAGCAACGAACTGAGGTTTAATGGTGGTGTAGAGAGGGACCAGTTTAGTGGGTCCTCGGCAGATAATGCTACTCGGACAGATGCGAGGTTGCGTTTTCGGTTGGATATTTCCAAGTCTAGCCAGATCAAATTGGAAGGTCGGACCCGGAATTTGATTGAAGAGCGTGGAGACGACAATACGAGTACAGATGATTTGGCGCCGACTGAATATCAGCGTAACAATTATGGGGTCTCCGCTAACTTCAAGCCAAACCGAATTGGCCTAGGAATAGGGGCGAAATTCAATAATTATGATTATGACGATACGGCCAAAGAGGGTGGCGGCGTCACTAACAATGACGATCGTGATCGAAGTGACAAGGAATATAATGTTCGACTCGGCTATGAAATTCAAAAAGGTTATGAGGCATTCATTAGAGCAAGCTTTGTAGACATCGACTATGATGACGCTACGGATGATGGCGGCGTTAATAGGGACTCCGATGGACACACGATTGAGGCGGGTATCAGGTTAGAATTGGCCAAACTTGTCGACGCGGATATCGGGATTGGAAAAATAAAAAGGGAATATACAGAGTCAAGCTTTAGCGATATCTCAGAAACCGTTGCTAATGCCAAGATCACTTGGTACATGTCTCCACTGACGAAAGTTAGGTTGAACGTATCCCGTGATATTAATGAGAGCACCACTTCTGAAACCTCTGGAAACCTCATGACATCCTACGGTGTAGGGGTCGACCATGAGTTACTGCGTAATCTCGCTGTGAAAGTGGATTATAAACGGTCGTCGAATGACTATGAGGACGCATCTAATCTTAGGAGCGACGATAAAGATACGTTCGTAGTTGGCTTGGATTATGATCTAAATAGGTCGTTTTCGCTCGGGTTCAAATATACAGATGAAGAGCGTGACTCCAATATAAACACCAATGACTATGATCGTAAGATCGTTATGGTCAAATTGGCTGGTAAATTCTAAGGACCCATAAGAACAGAAAGTTATGATCAGGGCGCTAGTCCTTGCCGTTGTTTCAGCCTTCGCCGTTGGTACTGCCAACGGCGAAGTCGTCTATAGGCTGGGTTCCGGTATCCATACGTGAACGGAATGACCATCCTTAATGCGGTTGCTCTTGGCGGTGGTTATACTTATCGGGCAAATAAGGAACTGATTACACTCATAAGATCTGGATCTTCGGAGCGCGATAAAATGTCCGTTGGACCGGAGACGCGTGTCTTACCTGGCGATGTTGTCAGAATCGAGGAACGATTTGATGTCAGTCGCTACTTATTGTTTGATTTTTTCTGCTCCGGCCACGGCCATTGCGGTTATTTTCCCGTTTAGGTAAGAACCGGTATCTAAACCAACTCGGTTTATTCGAATTTCTGGGATTCCATTGCTAGAAATTGTGTGGCCGTGGACGATGACCTTGGGGAGTGGCTTTGGGTAGCTCAGAAATGGTTCTCTGATCCATAGGAGTATTTCCTCGGGGTTTTTATCCAGTGGAATTGAGGGGTCGACTCCGGCGTGTACGAACATGAAATCGCCGGATGTATAGGAAAGCTTTAGGCTTTTTAAAAATTCAAGGTGAGCGTCGGGGATCTTAGAGGCGAGTTCTTCTTTAATTGAAATGAGTTGTTGTTGGGATTGAGAACCAGGTTTGGGGAATACTTGATAGGAAATTAGTGTTTCAATTCCTCCATATTGTAACCACTCGGCAAACTTTATAGGATCAACTAGAAAGTTTAAAAGAAAGCGTTCGTGATTACCCATTAGAAATATACTCTGTCCAAAATATTTCCATTTCAGAAGTTTATTGATCACTTGGCAGCTAGATGGACCTCTATCAATATAGTCGCCTAGCAAGACAAAGTGTAGGCCGTCTCCTTTTTCTAACAGGGTGGTCTCTAATTTTTCAAGAAGGATTTCGAGGGAATCTAATCGTCCATGTATGTCCCCAATGGCGACGATTCGATCTGGGCCAAGGATCCTAGCCTCTTCGAATGTAATACCTGGTCTTGGTTTGTTGGTGGATTTGCGAAAAAGATTTTTAATTGGCATAAAGCAGGCTTACTCTGGTTTGGTTTTTGCTATATTAAAATAGCATGATTCCGGGAAGTCGTAATAGTGAATGGTGGCCCCAATGTTGCCGAGTATAGATGGCCCTTCTCCGAACAGATCGGGGGCGCGCAATTTGGTTGAAGAAGAGCAAGATCTTAGGTTTTTTGTTTGCTCTATGGCGTAGGAGAGCAGTAATCCTTGCGACCGCCGTTTTTGTGCTGATTTTGGGAACACTGACGGTGTTTCAGCTTAAGAAACAATTTACCGCTAATGTGCAGGTAATGATTGAAACGCGTAAAAACAAAGTTACGGACATAGAGAGCGTTGGCGTCAGGCCTTTCGCCGGAAATGACAGCGGTACTGAGCGAAACCAAGTGATTCAGTCTGGGGCTCTTTTGAGTCGATTGGTTGACAAATTAGGATTGGATGGAGACCCCGAATTTAATCCAGACCTTGGAAAATCATCGTCGTGGGCTTCATACGTGAATCCGATCAAGTATCTCCCGGAGACTTGGCTAGTGGTTCTCGGGCTATCGGAACCACCAGAAAATCTTACAGAAGCTGAGTTGAAGTCACTTGTAAAAACAAAGGTCGTAGAAAAAATTAAAAAGAATCTGGTGGTTTCACCGGTTAGGCGATCTGTTGTAATACAGGTCGGCTTTACGTCTTTGGATGCCAGGAAAGCAGCCCGAATCGCCAACACAATCGCGGATCTCTATATTGTGGATCAATTGGAGGCAAAGTTCGAGGCAACAAAACGGGCAACTAACTGGCTGAGCGAGAGGCTGAACACGCTAAAGACAAAAGTGGAGACAGCTGAGAAAGCGGTTGAGAAATTTCGTGTGAACATGTCATCGCAGCTTGGTCAACGGACCGATATCACTGCCCAACAAATTTCTGGCTTGAATACCCAAATGGTTTTGGCACAGACAAAACGCGCAGAAGCCAGGGCGCGCCTCGACCAGATAGAAACCCTGCTGAAGGCGGGTGGGCAGAATTTAGCCTCAGCCGCTGAGGTCCTAAATTCAATGCTTATCCAACGCCTCCGGGCTCAAGAGGCAGAGGTGATCAGAAAGGTCTCGGAGTTGGAGTCCCGATACGGTCCTCGGCATCCAAACATGCTTAAGGCAAAGAACGAACTCAGGGATTTGCGAAAGTCGATAGAAACCGAGGTCAGAAAAATCGCTCAAAGTCTCCGGAATGAGATGAATGTTGCCCGGGCTAGAGAGGCAACCTTGCAGAGAAATTTGGATAGGCTGGAAGGGCGCAACCAAAAACAAAATAGGGCAGCCATACGCCTTCGAGAATTAGAAAGAGAGGCAAAAGCAAGCCAATTGCTGTATTCAAATTTCTTGAATCGTTTCAAAGAAACAAGTTCTCAGGAGGATTTGCAACAAGCAGATGCAAGGATTATCTCGCGTGCTTCGGTCCCGGTTTTGCCAAGCTTTCCTAATAAGCAAACCTTTATAATCGTATCCGGAATAAGTGGTTTGTTCCTGGGACTTTTATTTGCATATGTTTTGGAGCGTATGCAGAACAGTTATAGGTCTGCAAAGCAACTAGAACTAGAAGTTGGTATTCCCGTATTGGGGGCTATTCCCCTGGTTAAGTCTGTACTCGGGCGCAGGGCGATCGCAAAGGTGGTGGTAGAGGATCCGGTATCTACGATCTCCGAGTCCATTCGAAATTTGTCGACCGCAATTCAGTTGTCAGATGTAGACAAGCCTCCGAAAGTGATCTCGGTCGCCTCCTCCACTCCGTCTGAGGGAAAGTCAACAATAACGCTCTGGATGGCGCAGCAAAGTGCGCTTTCTGGAAAGAGGGTTTTGATAATTGATTGTGACCTCAGGAAACCCACCATCCACGCAAGTCTTCAGATTAAGAAAGAGTTTAATTTGGTAGGCGTTCTTGCGGGTGAATATGGTCCAGAAATAGCGACCCAACAGGTAGGGTCTACAGGTTTGTTCGTAATCCCAGCCGATGACGCTGGAGGCTCCTCCCTGGAACTTTTATCATCGGCGAGAATGGCCGACCTTTTGAAAAAATTCAGGGATAAATACGATTTGATTTATATTGATTCTCCTCCGATGCTAGCTGTAGCGGAGGCTCGAGTCATTCCTCAGTTGGCTGATAAAGTGATCTACGTGGTTAAGTGGGGCGCTACACCAAAAGATCTCGTTAAGACGGGTGCTGCCTTAGCTCTTGACTCCCATTTGCCCCTTGCAGGGATGGTAAAGTCAGGTTGATGCGAAGAAACAAAGGTATTATGGCTATTACGATCAGGGATATTACTACGGAAAATATAAAGGCTACTACTCTGGCTGATATCTGTCGAAAATGCGGTTGAAAGCCCTAATGGTATTGGGGGTCATAGCTATAAGCCTGTCGCTTGCAATCTGCTCTTTCTCGAGACTTGTTGCTGGTCTGTATTTGTCCTCTGTAAAATTTGATTTGGGGGTTATGAACCCCACTCAAGCACAATATCTAGGTATTTCCTCAGCAATATCAAAGCTCTAGCTTTGCACCACAATCCAGTTTCTATTTCTTGCAGGAACGTGTTTGCTTAGGTTAGGTTTCAATGATGTCGGGTCCCGTCACTCATTGCAGAATCTGATTGCTCGCCAAAGACTTTTACTTACAGGATTATCGATGTCGCCTGCAAAACCATATGAACTAGCGAGGCTAGCGCATCTTTACCTAAGATTGGGTAATAAGGAACTGGCACATAATTGTTTAGATCTATCCATCGAAACTGGACCTCACATCAGGCCATTATATTATACTCGTCTACTAACATTGGAGGGTATTTGGGAGGGGCTCAGATTTATAGAAAAGTCGCGCTATATACCTCTAATTCGGGCAGGTTTTAGGTATCGGCAGGATCTTTTTATTATCGCGGCGAAGAGATCTCGGGCCTTTAGAGTAATGGCCACCTATGGCTTACTGAATGATCTACCCTTACTTACTGAGTTTTTCAATCTTCTACGGAAACCCTAGAATGCTGGACGCCAGCGCTTATTAATTATTTTAAATCGATGTCTTATTGGGGAAGGAACCGGCGCTTGTCCTCAATTTGTGAGATGGGACCCTATATTATCTGACCAATCAAACTAACAAACCTAGAATTGGGACTAGTTTCGACTGGAAGTTTGTGCGTGTGATAGGAGTGTTCCGATTAGCCATGAGAAAGTTAGCGCAAGCGCTGGATTTGGTTGCTGAAGTCAAATAATGCGTGTACCGCGGAAATAACAATTAGTGAAAGTCCCAGCCCGGGCAAAAGATAGTGTCGTGTTCGACTCTTACCCTTGCAGAAGGAAAAACAGGACCAAACTCAGTGGAATGAAAAACACAATTCCAAAGATGAGCCCCAACTCGAAAAATATCTCTAGATAAGTATTATGAGCTTTCGTCCAATTTAAATGATTAAGGCTCTCAGTGTAGTATGTTTTGAAACCATCTTCAAATGTTCCAAAACCAGTTCCCAGCCACGGCGATGATTTGATCCCCACTAAGATGGCCTGGTAGGCCTCGTCTCGGAGAAGGGTGTCAACAGAGGTATTGGAGATCCTTTGGATTGTAGTTTCACCCGATAAAAATAATCCAAATCCGAGAAGGAAAAATAATGCAATCCCGGCTAATGATAGACCAATGCCTCTCTCCTTGTGTTTTACTAGGATTATAAAACAGAGGCATAGCACCCCGCAAATAGAAGCCAAAAGCCCACCCCTAGAGTGGGTCAGGAACAGTGTTATCGTGTTTAATAGAAAGGCAAGGATACTTATATAGAGCGGCCATGAGAATCCCTTCAGACTCCCAATGTAAGATTTTACTGATGCACTGCGCAAATTAGAAATTTGCGCAAACATGCACGTAATCGAGCAAACTATTATAAACCCGCAGAAGGTCGCGTAGGTATTACGATTAACAAAAACCGAGGTTAGATCATTTAAATAGGCCCATTTATCGAACCATAAGATTTTCTGGTTTCCTGAGAAATATATAATGAGCCCGTAAGTTGCATAAATAATGCCGGCGCATAGGAAAACCAATTGCTCATTTAGTGTGTTTTTTGTTCTTCTTGTTGTGATAAAGGCTAAAAAAAAGACCACGATGTAGGCGGTATAACCAAGTAGTGACGAGATACTTTGAGATGGGTTGATGGATATCGTTCCAGGGATTTCCTCTCCTCCAATCAAGGCTATATTTTTCCATATTGGATTGCCAAGCCAACCGAGAAAATCTGCCGACTGCAGCAGAACAAATATTAAGAAGATCAACGTAAAACCGCCCGGGAGCGTCAAAAATTTTAATTTTCTCTGTACTGTACGATCTGTGGTGAAGATCACTAATCCAAAAATTCCAAGGATACCTATTAGGATACAGACGAAATTCCAAATCTCTGGCCGGTTTAACCCGAGTGGCAGTGGGGACAGCAGAATGATCCCAAATAAACAATAACGCACTACTCTTGATCCCATTGGATAACTTACCAGACTTTGGATGTATAGAATTTCATGATTGCGTATCCGTTGATTTTAAAACATTTAGAATACCTGGGATGAACATGTTATGTGCAAAAAGTAGCCAATTTTAGAAAAATTTCACCCTTCTTTCCATAATGGTACATTGCTTCGGCAATGTGTTAATATTAAATAGGACGGGGAGGTAATAAAGTTGTTGAATCTTAACGTACTTGCCATCTCTATGAATTTTATGAGTTAGATAGGACTTAATTTGGGTTATTTGACGCGAGTTTGTGCAAGCTGGATAAGAATTCTTATAGGCCTTTTGGCAATAATTTTGGATAGTTTTTCCCTTATCACAGTGATCATGATTGCGTCTCTAATGAGGTACGGGCAATTGGGATGGGAAAAGGACCCATCTTTTTCATTTCAGTAGCTTTAATTTATGGCGTGGCCGCTATTGCTAGTAAAGCTTTTTTGATTGACACTCTAAAAAATTGCGAGCTCTCAGTTAAGAGGGCGGTGATCGCTGTAATTGGTTCGGCCATCTTAGCAATTTCCATGGCCTTTGTTCTCAAGACAAGCTCCCAATATTCCCGTCTCGAATTTTGCTACATTGTTCTTGGATGTCTTATTTTAATATCGGGCTCCCGGTTTCTCTTGGCCCTATTAATCCAAAACAAGCTTGAAGGAATAATTTCAGAAAAAGTATTTATCTTGGGAGATGAAAAAGGACTATCAAAAGATATCTTTGTTTCTCCATCGATAACCATGTTAGACGTTCACAAAGAAGGTTGGGATCAAGGAATCTAACTCCTGATTTTTTAAATGAACTAGCGATATTGACTCAGTCTACCGATCGGGTTCTTTTAGCATTTGATGACTCTGAGGTAAAAACACAGTGGTGTTCTTTAGTCAGGTTGATCGGAGTTAACGCGGAGATTGTGGAGACACCCGCAGGGAATATAGCCCCGCTAGGTTTCTCAAGTTGGCTTGGTGTGCCCACAATATTGGTTTCGCGTGCAAGGTTAAGCAGGGCCGAGAAGTTTCAAAAAAGACTTTTTGATCTGCTATTTTGCCTTGCCGTTCTGCCCTTGATTCTGCCTATTATGGCAATAATAGCGTTACTTATCCGCCTGGAGTCATCAGGACCTGTATTGTTCATTCAAAAACGTATCGGTAGCAATAATAAGCATTTTTCTGTGTTCAAATTTCGTTCGATGTATGTCGAAAGTAGTGATAACGGCGGAGCCGAGGGAACAAGACGACAGGATAACAGAGTGACTAAGGTTGGCCGTATTCTGAGAAAAACGAGTCTAGATGAAGTCCCCCAAATCATAAATGTTATTATTGGAAATATGAGCATTGTCGGGCCTAGACCGCATGCATTATATTCCTTGGCGGAGAAAAAATTATTTTGGGAGGCCTCGAAAGATTATTGGTTACGTCATCAGGTTAAGCCTGGGATTACGGGTTTGGCCCAGATCCGAGGCTTTAGGGGAGGGGGATATAAGTGTTGATGACTTGGAGGCGCGAATTCAGTCTGACATAGATTATATGAATTCCTGGTCAATTTTCTTGGATGTAAAGATCATTATTATGACGTTCTTCGCCTTAATTAGAGGGAAAATGCCTACTAGATGAGATGTATCCATACCTGGAAAATATTCTCAAACATTGAAGTTCCCGGGAATTGATGGGAGGCAACTTATTTTTCCTGTATAAAACGAACTGGCCATGGAGCGGAATACTTATTCCAGCATGCCCAATCCCAGAGATAACCTGGATCCAACGGCCATGTTTGATCGGGAGGTGGCTATATGATTAGGAAGTAAAATTTTCTCCAATCCGCTTAGGTTCAATCCCAGTTGATCGATCCAGAAATTTCTCCAAAAAAACGGGCACAGGAAGTTGCACGGCTGTAATGTTTTCTCACATGGGATCTTCCACGGGAGCCTATTTTCAATAACTCTGAGGGTCGGTTTTGGTAGAATTTTATTTTCTCCAGCAGGCCGTCCAAAGATCCATCATAGGCTATGTATGAAAATCCATCCTCAAGACCCATGTCTTTATAGACGTCCCTCAGGCTACCTAGGTAGGCGCATCCAGGCCATTGCTTCCACCATACCTATTCCGGGGAGCCCGGTAATTTCCTCGGGGACGACCGCCATTTGATAGTTGTTATATAAATCAACGATGTTAATCGCATTATATTCAGGCTGTGGATCCTGAAATGTTTGTCTGAGGAGAACTAACATGCCCCTCCCTTCAATCCCTGCGCGATAGGGGGAGATGTATGAGTCAATCAGGCCTTTGAGATCTGTTTTATTTTCGTATATTGTCTGCCTCATTGGGTGTAGAACGCGAGATTCTGTTAGGTCGTGAAGGTCTCTGAAGTATTCTGGATCTTTTATAAAGTCTAGTGTTCCTGTAGCGACACATGCGGGGAAGCGTTCCGAAGGAGGGCGTAGGCTTTTGAATCTATCCCCAAACGCATATGGTAATGCGAGAACCGGTTTTTTATACCATGGATAAATTGATCTGAATAATTCACTGCGTTTGTATAGATCGCATTCTGAGACAATCAAATTGATCCCGAGGTCCTGCGCGATTTGGGATCGGGACCTCGCACTAATATAAAAGTGATTTAGAAATAAGATACGTTTTTTAAACTTGGAAATATAAGTTTGTAGGGTTTTATAACTGGATTCAATTCCATGAATTTGAATGATAATAGCATCCTGCTCAGTAGGTTCGACATCTTTCCCTTGAATAATGTTGTATCGCTGATTGTAGCGGTTTAGCTTAATCCACTGTTCAACCTCAAATTTGCTCAACGTTTTTTTGAGCCGTGCCGTTGGAAGCCTCCTAAAACCAGGAAAAGAGCTGTCCCCCCCGTCATAAATCATTGCAACGGAGTAATTCTGCCCTTGGGAATTTTCGAGAAGGAAAGAGTATTTACTATAATTTTTGTTTTTTTTGGCCGGCATTAGATTATTGAAGATAGTTTTTCCATACCAGGCGCCTGAAACGTGTGGATTGTGAAGATAGTAGGTAGGGCATGGATTTTCATTTATCATCGCAATAACTTTAGCCAATTTTTGAATGTTAAAAAACAGTGTGTCCAGGGTTGGCTTTGATTAACACTTGCCTTCCCATAATAATTCCTGTCAGCAATGATTTCTGTCCCTTTGCATACGAATACTTCGCCATTCTGGGCACGAATTTCAAAAAGCCGCCATTAGATGAAGATAAAAGATCCTAACAATCGATTGTTCCCGAACTGGATTTTGGTCCATTCGAGTGCAACGCTCTTTAGTATTTGTTTCTGAAAAATTGACTCCGAGAAACGTTCTGCATTTGCTCTGATATAGTTTTTATTAAACAGCCCCTGGGAGTCCTGGAAAGTCCTCACAGCTCTTTGTATTTCTCCAATTTCCTGTTTGTGAAAATGAACCCCGGTAGGGGTTTTGTGCTCCATTCCGCGAATAATTTCGAGAGAGCCCCCTCGACCATATGCGATTACTGGTATTCCGCATGCTTGAGCCTCTACCATGCTAATGCCGAAGTCCTCTTCCGCCGCCACGATAAGCGCTTTGGATCTCCGCATGTAATCCCTAACGACTTCGAAGGGCTGGTAACCTAAAATCGAAACATTGTCTCCTGCCGCCTTTTTAACCCGATGAAGATCGGGTCCAGTGCCAATGATAATTAGTTTTCATTGGGCAATCCAGAAAAGGCTTCTGCTATAAGCAGGATCTTTTTGTAGGGTACCATTCTTGAGACCACCAAATAGAAGGCCCCGTTTTCTGATATCGGGGTAAAATCAGATAGTGCAACCGGGGGATAAATAACCTCTGATGAGCGTCTGTATATTTTCTTAATACGCCGTCCAATATAATTGGAATTACCGATAAAATGGTCAACACTCGCTGCAGTTCGATGATCCCATATCCGTATTTTGTGCAAAATGTAGCGCGCCAATATACCTTTTAAACCTCTATCTAGCCCCGACTCTTTTAAGTATTGGTGCTGCAGATCCCAAGCATACCGCATCGGCGTATTGCAATAGCAGACATGTAACTGATCCGGACCGGTAATAACCCCTTTTGCGATGGCTGTGCTGACTGACAGAATTATATCATAATTGGACAAATCAAATTGTTCGATTGCTATCGGCATTAGCGGGAGAAAACTTGGTAGTGATTACGCAGCAACCGGTATCTTTGGAAAAAAGTGGTAAATACCTGGTGTTGCTGCAGGAATTTTCTTTCACTGCTTCCCATTGTATCAACCAAAGTGTAGACGTCTGAACTAGGGAACACGCTTAAGAGGTTTTCCAACACTCTTTCCGCTCCAGCGTAGACTGTCAGCCAATCGTGCACCACTGCAATCCGACAATGGTCTATGCTCGGGGGATCAGATTTCATTTCTATAACTTTCTGATTCAAGGGTTAGGTTTTGAACATAAGCTAAAAAGTCAAACCCCTTTGATTACGATTAAATTTTTTTGGTTTTCTTGGCTGGATTGACCTTTTCGACTAATCAATACTGCGCTTCTCCTTTACCTGATTGAGATGGTTTGCCGAAAGGGCTAATGAAAGGATGAACCAAGGATAGAGGAAAGTTATTTGGACGCCAAAAAGAAAAGCAAAGAGCGGAAAACAGGCCAAGGCCAGGATCTCAGGATTTCGTGACCTCCCTGCGCTTTCTTTTTTCAAGTCCCATAACTTTCTAAGCATGATATATAAAAGATACAAACACCTACGAGTCCGGTTTCTGCGGTTAACCCTACCAGGCCAAGTCCGTCAAGATCCCAGTCATCGACTTGTATAAGGAAACTGCTGTACTCAGGATCGTTTCGCAAGAGAGGATAGTTGCCAATACCTATGCCAAAGAATGGGTTACTTAGAATCATCTGAGGAACGATGACCATCCCTGCGATTCTTCCCATTATCAGCGCCGTGCTGGTGCTTTTAACCTCCCAACTATCCGTCAAATTAATAAATTCGTAAAAGTAATTGGTAATTCCCGAAAAAAATACCACGAAAACGAGGGCGGTGCTGGCCGCAACCGCAGCGAAAACTGTTTTCGGCAGCGTATTATCGGTTGCGTGGCTAGTTGAGAATACGTAACCGATCCCAATACAGAATGAAGCTACTATTAATCCGGCTTTGGATTGTGATAGGAAAAGCCCCAACCCCAAGATGGCGTAGACTATTACCCTGTATACTAGCCGAGTTTTGTTAGTTTGAAATACCAGACGATGTGTTAGCAACACGCTACAAAGATAACTGCCCCACGGTCCTCCTTCCCCGAAAAAAGAAGAGGCTCTAGTAACTCCTCCCGCGGTGGTATATGCAGCCCAGTTATCAATCCCCCATCGACTAAGTGCCAAATATCCGCAAACTCCAAATACAACGCTAAACAGACCGATTCCATTATATATCGAAAGGATTATTCCAAGATTCGTCGGAGATTTCTGGCAAAAATCGAAGATAAAAAATGATATAGTGACTGCAATTATTATTTGAAGGCTCCTGCTGAAAGATATGACGAAAGGCTTTTGTGAAAATCCGTACTCTATATTGGGTATATAAGAAAAATCTTGATTGGAGATTAGGGCAGTCGCAAGAACAAATCCTATCCAAGCAAGTATTGACCTGTAGAAGTTAGCTATTTTTCTCTCCTGGAGGCCCCGGTAAAATACAGGTCCTGCAAATAGTACCGCAAAAAAAATAGCGTAAATTTCGGCTAATTTGACGTTACCCCACTTAAAATCGGTCATTGGGATCAATACAACCAAGATTGCAGTGAAAATTAAATTCACTCCATTTTCAGATCTTTTAATTTTTTGTTGGGCCATGCTGATTAAATGATGGGGTTAAGAAAGAGAACTACTGTTATTGGTCGCCAAAAAAATATTTGGGTCTACCTGGTATTTAACGGGCGAATCTTTTAGAATCCATAAGCATCAAAAGGCTACTTTATATAGTGGATAAAAATCAATGTTATGTTTTATAATTGATGTTGATGGGGTCATGACGGACGGGAAGTTTTATTACTCTCGTGATGGGAAAGTTTTCAAGGTCTTTGGGCCTGATGACCATGATGCCCTTTCGCTGCTGAGAAACCATATCGAGATCCGTTTCGTGACCGGGGATAAGAAAGGTTTCGACATTAGTCAGAGACGTATTTCGGATGATATGGGATATCCAATCGACCTTGTCAGTACGATCCGTCGGATAGAATGGATAGACGAGAGATACAGTTTACAGTCGGTGATCTATATGGGTGATGGAATTTTCGATCATTATGTGATGTCTAAGGTGGGATATGGTATCGCACCCTCAAATGCTGACCGAAACGCCAAGAAGTATGCATCTTACGTCACCGAGCGCTCTGGCGGAGACCGCGCAGTTGCTGAAGCGGCTATTCATGTACTTGATCGGTTTTATACCGTTTAATCCTGAGTTGCCTCCCGGTGAGCAAATTGAAATTTCTGAAGTGGGCTCTGTGATAGGGCGGCGTTTAAAGACTCTGCTCCAGAAAAGAAGATGCACTCTGCTTGGGGCAGGGCCGATGAGTCTTAACTGCGTCGATGCAACGATTGAACTATCTAATGATTATGACGTACCTATTATGATGATTGCGAGTCGGCGACAGATTGACTCGAGAGAGTTTGGAGGAGGTTACGTCAATAACTGGTGCACTCAGGATTTTGCGGATTATGTCACGTCTAAAGATAAAAAAGGGAGAATATACTTAGCACGTGATCATGGGGGGCCTTGGCAGAACAACAAGGAAACGGAGCAAAATCTCAGCTTAAAACAAGCGATGGACTCCGCAAAAGCATCTTATAAGGCTGATATTACGGCAGGTTTTCAAATCCTGCATATAGATCCCAGCGTGGATATTCATGGACAGCCAGACGTAGACGAAATCCTCGAAAGGGTATTCGACCTTTATGATTATTGCTGGTCAGAAGCGCAAAGGGCGAGAAAAGAAATAATCTTTGAGGTTGGGACTGAAGAACAGTCCGGAAGCACTAATTCTATGGAGGAGTTGCACTATATCCTGAACGAAAATTAAGAGTTTTGTGCCGGGAATAATTTGCCCTTCCCAACGTTCGTAGTGGTACAGTGTGGAACGCGCGTAATGGAGATGCGCAATATTGGATCTTTCGAATCTCCTGTTCGGGTACCAAACGAAATACCGTCGGAGATCCAACTACCCAAGATGTTGGAAGTTTGTGAAAAGTATGGGGTGTTGCTAAAAGAGCATAATACTGACTATCTTTCAGATGAGGCCTTGCAATGGCATCCCAGGTTAGGAATCCATTCGGCCAATGTCGCTCCAGAGTTCGGTGTTCTAGAATCAAGGGCACTGGTTGAGTGTTTCGACTCCAACGGCTTATGCCATTTCTCTGAGAGGTTCTTGGAGATTGCTTATGCATCCAAGAAATGGGCAAAATGGATGGTGGACAATACTTCAGCATCTGATCGAGACCGGGCTATCATTGCCGGCCATTATGTCTTTTCGCTACCTGAAGTGATTGATTTGAAGAAACAGGCAGCGGCAGATCTCGTCAGTCTTGGTGTGGATCTGGACATCTATCTCAAGGAGAGAATAAAAACCGGCATTATGCGCTATCTTCGCAACTTTCGACTTATTTAAACGGTATGAAGACAATAGCCACCATCATTTTGAATCGAAATTTACCCGACGTGACGGATAGGCTTTGGGAGCATGTAAACCGGTTTGATGGTGACTGCACTGACATATATGTAGTTGAAGCCGGTTCAGATTTAGATAAGCTAAGTGTTCATACCTCTTGGCATGTGAATTCTGAAGAAGTTATTGGAAATGGCTTGAGATATGGGAGGGGTATGAATTATGGGCTTGTACAGTTATTAAAGAGGGAAATTTGATCAGTATTCTGCATTCTTTCTTCTTACCAATGATACAGAACTAGAGGAAACATCGACCTTAAATCCGTTACTCAAAATGTTAGAGGCACATCCAAGGGCAGGAATTATATCGCCTTGCTCAAGGAGGTGGGGAGAGCGTCTCCTTTTGGTTCAAGAGAAAACAAAATACTTTTGGTTTATCCATAATAATGCGTATCTAATCCGCCGTCAGTTGATTGAAGAAATTTGTGACCGAGATAGTCTAGACTATATCGACTTTCTTTTGATGGGGAATAATTTCAGAGGTTACGGCATTGAGCATGAGCTTATTGCTAAGGCTTATGTAAATGATTGGGCAGCGGCTATCACCGCTGAAGTGTGGGCCGAGGAGAACGAGGTCCATTTGGCGAAGCGATGGGCCACAATTAAAACAGCGGGCTATGCTGAAAATTTTGAGAATTATGTTGCAGAAGGTAGGAAGTGGATGCGAAAAAGTATGGATTTAATAGCCACTGGGCAATGCAACAATATGTAAAAATTATTTTATGATCAATTTTCAAGTTCCATCCAGAGTATATGCGATTTAAAATTTAATAGGGTAAGGCGATGGAGAAAGGTGACGTAATCGAGAAGCCCTGGGGCAAAGAAAGGAATTAGTCGGATTAACGAAGTGTATGTGTTGAAAAAGATTGACGATGTATTCTGGGCATCGCTGCAGTCTACAATACCATGAAAAAAAAACCGAGACCGTTTACGTTATTTCCGGGGTTTTGAGAATTGTCCTAGGGGATTCTATGGAAAGGTTGACTGAGGAGCTTTATCGGCCTGGAGACGCTCTTACCATAAGGCCCGGGGTAATCCATCGGATGGAAGGCTTAGAGGATGCTGTTTACCTAGAAGCATCGACTCCAGAGTTGGATGATGTGGTGCGTATATCGGATGATTATCAGCGAGCAGAGTCCTGAGCTACCGTGTTTGCATTCCTTGTGCTGGGATTGGTTCACGATTGGGTGGATTAACAGCTCACCTCAATAAGGCATTGGTGTCTGTCTCTAATAAACCTGCCATCGCTCACATAGTTGAAAAATTTCCGTTAGATACGGAATTTGTAATTGCGCTTGGTTTTAAGGCTTCTCTGGTCAAGGAATTCCTGGATTTGGCGTATCCAGATCGGAAGTTTCTTTTCTCTTATGTCCAAAATTATGACGGGCCAGGGTCTGGTCTCGGATTAAGTCTTCTCGCATGTCGTGAGTTTCTTCAACAACCCTTCATTTTCTGTTCGTGCGATACTCTCGTCCATGAAGAAATATTGGGCCCGGATAGAAATTGGTTGGGTGTGGCCGGTGTCAGTGATCCAAAGCATTACAGAACGGTTGAAGCGACCGAGGTCAGGTCGGATCGTTCAAATTTTAGAAGAAAGGGCAAAGCGCGAAGGAGAAACCCCAGGCTTATATCGGCTTAGCCGGTATTTTCAATTTCAAGGAATTTTTGGTGCGCTATGGAGGAAGGAGGCGGAACATTCGGTACATATTGGGGAGGCATACGGTCTCAGGGCCTTGGCAGACTCTGGTCTTACTCTTACCGTTCGGGAGTTCTCATGGTTTGATACGGGGAATTTGGATGCCCTTGAAAAAGCTAGAGATGAATTCGGTGGTCCTGAGCAACCCAATATTCTTGAAAAGAGAATGAAGGCTATTTGGTTTGTTTCAGATCAAGTTATAAAGTTTTCCCACGATCCAGAATTTATATTGAATCGTGTTACACGAAACTAAGGAGTGTAGCGGGTTATGTTCGGAGATAACCGCGTCTCGGTGTAATATGTATCGGTATCGAAAGGTGCATGGTGTCGTGCTTTCGGATAGCGTTACCATTCCGCTATTCGAACATTTTTTAGAGTTTTGCGTAAAATTTTGGGAGCCTAAGAAACTCACTGGCATGGGCTTGAAAAAATTTAACGAAGGATGTGAAAAATTTTATCGGGAGAAAACCCTGGAAAGGGTTGGGCTTTTTTATAAGAATTTTGGCCATCAGGATAGTGAAACCTCAATCAACGGCATATTTGTGCCGAAATTATCTTCGATAATGGCCGGGGTTGATTGGGATTGGCTTTCGGAAGGCGCTCCCGGCCAGTTTCATGGAGATTTTCATTTTGAGAACATTCTATGGAATGAAGCGGATCGAGAATTCGTGTTGCTTGACTGGCGGCAAGACTTTGCCGGTGATCTGGTTGTTGGGGATATTTACTATGATCTCGCTAAATTGGTGCACGGGCTGATCGTCAACCATGGTTTAGTAGCACGAAACCAATATGCAGTAAGTTGGGAAGGCAATGAAATCGTTTTTGACTTATATCGACGACAGGTCCTTGTGGAGTGCGAGCAGTTATTTAAAAAATGGCTAGCTAACCAGGGTTTTGATGAGAAAAAGGTTGTTACACTCGTGGCCTTGATCTATCTCAATATAGCGGCCTTGCACCATTACCCATACTGTCTTCTATTATATGCTCTGGGCAAGTCCATGCTTTTCAAGGCCATAAATGGTAATCAATGATCAGAGAATCGACCTAATTGGAAATGGTTTGAATAATTTCAAGTGATCAAGGCTTAAAAGGTTTAGGAATACCATCCATCAAGTTTATTTCCTATAGAGATACATGTTTGTAGACAGAATGGGCTAGTTCATCGCAATAGTGAGCTGAGTCGTAATCATTTATTGGAAAGTCTTTCGAAAGATAACGGTGGAAGGGTTCATCCAGCATTGCGCTTAATGGCTTGCCGTTATCTTCATCCAAGACACAATTTCTACAAAATGTATCGAATTCAGGGATCCCTCTGGGCAGGATTGTGGGTACTCCGAGACCTATCGCCTCTAGTGCTACCCGAGGCATTCCCTCAGACTCTGAAGGTAACACTAGTAAAGACGATTGCTGTATAGTCTCTAGTACTATTTTTCTCTCTACTACCCCCAGATACTCAATGTTCCTTTCTATTAAATATTCATCAAAATTTTTAATGTGTGAGGGTCCAATGATAACCAGGTTAAAGTTCTCCTTGCACGTTTTTGTCGCCTTGTAAGATTCAATAAGTTTTAGAACCCCTTTGCCGTGGGACACTACACCGACAAATAAGATGAAAGGCTTGGCTTCAGATCTAGATAACCGGGCAACCGCCCTAATTTCTGACAAATCAATGGGGACTGATTTCAATAAAACTTTTTTTAAACCCCTAGATCTGAGATCAAGGTATATGTTCTGAGATGCACAAATAATGCTGTCATAGGCCTTTAATCCCCCCTCATGATAAAATCTATCTCTGATATCAAGTACTGATTGAATATTAAGCATTCGACAATACAGGCCGATCCATCTGCGGCCGAATCTATTATGTATATGAACAATCTTGGTTCCAGACCCAGATAATGAAAATTGAATGAGAAATATAGCGATTTGCAGTTGCGTTATAAGAAATGTTAGGGCGTGGAGAGGCAGATTTTTTCTGGGTTTTGAGTCACGCCGCGGGAGTGTTCGATAAATGTGTATTTTATTCCTTGTTACTCGGTAAGTATGGCTACTAGCTGTCTCCGTTAATAAGCGAATCGAGTTGATCGAGTCACATTGTTCCAGGCCGCTAATTAGGAGATTAGAGTAAGACGCGCAACCACCCACATGAGAGGTATAGACTGAAGATAAGGGCGATGTTCATAGTACGGTTGCCTTGAAGTATACTTGAATCTTAAAAAAAAACAGATAATAGCAGATTGGTGTTCCGATGTCTTAATTTTCAGGGCTAGAGCCTGCGGGCAGTCAAATTTCAGAGAGCGGTGTCAGTGATTGACATAGGATGAGCAGGCGGTGTAACTACCGAAGTAGTTGGGTTCCAAATTTCGGATTAAGGATTCTTTATGGCGAGAAAAGTTGCACTAGTTACGGGCATAACTGGCCAGGACAGGGCCTATTTGTCGGATCTATTGATACACAAAGGATATGAGGTTCACGGGATCGTTCGAAGGTCTTCCTTGCCGAACACTGGGCGTATTTTGCACCTTCTAGAGAATGAAGAGATCAGGGATGAGAAACTTTTTCTCCACTTCGGTGATATGACTGATACCTCCAGTTTGAGCCGTATCATGGCCAAAATCGAACCAGATGAGGGTTTATAATTTGGCGGCCCCAGGTCATGTCGCTGTAAGTTTTGAAGAACCTGAATACACCGCTAATGCCGATGGCTTAGGTGCTCTTCGGATCCTTGAATGCATCCGGAGCCTTAATTTACGGGATAAAACCAGATTTTATCAGGCGAGTACCTCGAACTATGGTCGAGTAAAGGTCTCCCCAAGATGAACGAACGCCATTTAATCCTCGTAGTCCATATGCTATCGCTAAGTTGTACGCGTTTTGGATCACGGTCAATTACCGTGAGTCTTACGGGATTTTTGCGTGTAATGGGATTTTGTTCAATCATGAGAGTCCGATCCGCGGGGAAAGTTTCGTAACAAGAAAGATCACAAGGGTTTAGCACGTATCAAATGTGGTTTGCAGAACTGCCTTTATCTGGGGAATCTTGACGCGCTCCGCGATTGGGGACACGCTAAAGATTATGTTGAAATGCAGTGGCTTATGTTGCAGCAGGAAAAGCCCGAAGATTTTGTGATTGCTACTGGAACTCAATACAGTGTCGAGACTTCGTAAACTTGGCGGCAGCTGAAGTCGGTTTGGATCTTCATTGGGAAGGCAGTGGTGTTGATGAAAAAGGTCTCGACAAAGATGGAAACTGTATTATAGCTGTAAATCCCGAGCTGTTTCGTGCAAGCGAAGTCGACACTCTTTTGGGGAACCCAGCAAAGGCAAAAGAAGTCCTCGGTTGGAGCCCAAAGATTAAATTTTCTGAATTAGTATCGGAAATGGTGGCTGAGGATCTGAAGATCGCACAGCGAAATTCTGGGCTTGGAAAGCGGAGCACCTCTCTCATAAACCTCGGCTAGTTAAAATGGGTGCGCAGCCCTTATTTGCGGATTGAGCGGGCAAGATGGGTCGTATTTATCCCGGCTGTTAGTTGAAAAAGGCTATGAGGTGTGGGGCACATCACGGGATCCGCGGGAGGCGGATTTTTCAGGTTGGAGGCGCTGGGGGTCTTGGAAGATTAATGTCGTCTCGATGCATCCCGACAGATACGATATGGTGTATGATGTAGTCTCTCGGGTGAGACCTGACGAGGTTTATAATTTTGCCGCTCAATCGTCGGTAGGAGTCTCTTTCAATGAACCCCATGAAACTATATTGGGTATTACACTGGGTACATTAAACCTACTGGAAGCAATAAGAGAAATCGACAAAGACATCAGATATTTTAATCCTGGATCCAGTGAAAGCTTCGGAGACCCTGGAGAAGTCCCTATAGATGAAGGAAGAATTCACAAACCCACTAATCCCTATGGGGTAGCGAAGGCGTCGGCCTCTGAGACGGTATCGCTCTATCGCCAAACTTATGGATTATTTGCGTGTACTGGGATTCTTTTCAACCATGAGTCTCCGCTAAGAAGTCCCGATTTTGTAACGAAAAATCGTATCCGCCGCATCAGGATAGCAGCAGGCTCTCGAGAAAGCTCTCTCTTGTAATATTAGGATTTTCCGAGACTGGGGCTGGGCTCCGGAGTATGTAGATGCGATGTGGCGTATGCTAAATGGTTCTTCACCACAAGATTTCGTGATAGCCACGGGTGTGAGCCAGAGTCTGGAGGATTTTATTCAAATAGTATTTGAAGAATATGGTCTTGATTGGCAAGAATATGTTGTTTCTGATCCGAGTAAGTTTCGGTCTGGAGACCCCGTTCGTGTATACGGTGATCCTCGGAAAGCCAATAAGCTCCTTGGTTGGGAGGCAACAATTTTTTGGGGAGGAAGTGGCCAGAAGACTAGTGAAAGCAGAAATGGAAAGAAATCAATCGGAAAGGGTCTGTGAAGCGTGAATTGGTTTATTTCAGGTGGTTTACTGGTTTATTGGTACGGCCCTAATTAGGAAATTAGTTGAGAAAAAGGAATCTCTGTGAGTCTTTGATAACCTTAAGGTTGGGAAAAAAGAAGACTTAGCCAGAGTAACTTCATTTCAGAATCGTTCTCTCGATATGACGATGTCGCATCCTCAGGAGTTGAGTTGATTGTGGGAGATATAACTGACTACAAGCAGGTTCTGCACGCGTCCCAAGGCTGCGACATTTTTGTCCATTTGGCCGGGAATACGGGTGTTGGACCTTCATTGGAAGATCCTCGAGATGATATGTTTAACAACGTTTTGGGCATTTTTAACTGTCTCGAGGCGGCTCGATCTAATCATTATAAGAGATTTGTATTTGCATCTAGCGGGGCTCCGCTAGGTGATGTCGAGCCTCCTATACATGAAGGCACTCCGGCTCATCCGGCCTCCCCATATGGGGCCAGTAAACTGGCTGGTGAGGCTACTGTTCCGCCTATTATCACGCATTTGGAGTGAATACAGTTGTATTGCGCTTTGGTAATGTATACGGCCCTGGTTCCAAACATAAAACAAGCGTGATTGCCAAGTTTATCAAATTAGCCCTTTCCGGTGCAACAATAGAGATATACGGGGACGGATCACAGACGCGAGATTTTATATATATTGATGATTTGGTTGAGGCGATATATTTGTCAGCAAAAAGTCCAAAGGCGGTAGGTGAGATTTTTCAAATCGCAACAAGTAACGAGACTACTGTTCAGGAGATGTTGGAGCAACTGAGCAGGGCGCTGAGCCTAAAGGGTATCAGGAGATAAATGTCGAGAGAACCCCCTTTCGCCGAGGGGAGGTAAGACGGAATTTTTCCGATACCTCAAAAGCGCTCTCTCTTCTTGGCTGGGCCTGTCAGGTTCCCCTTGAACAAGGGCTCGGTAAGACCATCGACTTTTTTCTAGAGGAAGGTATGGATTGAATTGGTCATTGAAAAAGAAGTCAGTTTTTGGTAACGGGGGTCTATTGGGACTGTAGGTTCAGAGCTCGTGGGCAGTTGCTCTCACATCGCGAACATTGCCCTCAGAGTTGGTGGGCATTGATAACAACGAGAGCGACTTGTTTTCTTGGACCAGGAATATCTTGAGGACGACCGCGCGAGATTTGTTTTCCTTTGACATTCAGGGACAAGGACGAGCTGATGCGCAAGATGAAAGGCATCGATTTAGTGTTTCATTGCGCAGCGCTGAAGCACGTCGTTCTTTGTGAAAGATCCCCTGAGCAAGCGGTGCAAACTAATATTCTAGGCGTACAAAACATTATAGAGTGCGCTGAGGCTGCCGGCGTGGAGAAAGTGATCTTTACTAGCTCAGATAAGGCCGTCAACCCGACAAATGTGATGGGAACTTCGAAATTGATGGGCGAAAGATTGATGACCGCGGCCAACGGGTCGAGGCGGTCGGGGGGAACTATGTTTGCCTCCACTCGTTTCGGTAATGTGTTGGGGGTCAGTGGGTCCGTAGTGCTATTTTCCATAATCAAATATCAAAGGGGGACCTATACTGTACAGATCAAACGCGGAAACTCGGTTTTGTTATGAGTGTAGAACTCGGTGAGACTATTGTAGATTCTGCTTTCTTGGCGCGCGGCGGCGAGGTCTTTATTACTAAAATGCCAGTTGTCCGCATTCTGGATTTGGCACAAGTAATGATTCAGGAACTAGCCCCTGTATATACGGGTTTGACCCTGTGATATAGAAATTCGAGAGAGATGAGCATTAAGCCTGGCGAAAAAACTATACGAGGAATTGATGAATGACGAAGAAACGCGCAGAACTGTAGAACTTGAGAAATATTTCAGTATTCTCCCGGCGTTCAAGGGTTTTTATAACGACATTAACTATCGATATCCTGATCAGCTTAGTGAAAGTATTACGAAACCATACATTTCTAATTCAGAGGATTGTTTAGGTCACTCGAAATTGCCGACCTTCTGGCACAGTTTGGACTGCTCAGAAAGCCCTCCGGTCCAATACATCAAGATATTGGCCGGGTGATAAGAACAGGAGCATTAAATGCGGATCTTGATATTAGGTGGTGATGGCTACCTTGGCTGGCCAGCGGCTGTAATTTTTTTCGGCCCAGGCGATGGTAGCGGTAGTTGATAGCTATCTTCGGCGTAACCCGTGCGTGACGAAGATGTTGAGCCTCTCTACTCAGTACCTGATCTGAGAGAAAGAGTTAACATTTGGAGAGATGTTTCCAATAGGTCCCTAATAACATTTGTCGGGGATCTCTCAGATTGGACTTTTATGGCTGAAGTTTTTTCTGAGTTTAGGCCAGATCATGTCATCCATTATGCAGAGCAACCCTCAGCACCCTTTTCCATGTTGAGCCGAGAGCTGCCACCCAAACTCTGATCAATAATTTGAGCGTTACCGCAAATGTAATATTTGCTCTTAAAGAGTTCGCTCCAGAGGCCCACTTAGTAAAACTTGGAACAATGGGGGAGTATGGAACTCCTAACATTGATATAGAGGAAGGATGGATAGACATCCGGCATAAAGGACGTGAACAAAAGTTTCTTTATCCTCGACAGGCAGGAAGCCTCTACCACACAACAAAAATTATGGATACGGACTTACTTTGGTTTTATGTTCGGGTCTGGGAACTCCAAGTGACGGATCTAATGCAAGGCCCTGTATACGGGTGTTTACGGATGAGGTAGATGGAAATGACTCCCTACTACCTTTCCTGAGCTATGACGAATTATTCGGGACTGTTTTGAATCGATTCATAGTCCAGGCTGCAGTTGGTCATCCTTTGACTGTGTATGGAAAGGGAGGGCAAACAAGGGGCTTTCTCAATATAAAAGATACTCTCAAATGTGTCGCGTTGGCTATAGATAACCCGGCCCCGAAAGGAGAATTGCGGATCTTCAACCAATTCACAGAAACCTTTAGCGTTAATGATCTTGCGGAGAGAGTGCAAAAAGCTGGGGAAAAGATGGGACTGAGAGTGGCTATAAAATCTGTTCCAAATCCTCGGGTCGAGCTTGAAGATCACTACTATAATCCGGTTCACTCTGGTTTAACAGAATTGGGCCTGCAGCCAAATTATCTTACAGATGAAGTCCTGATTGAGCTTTTGGATTTAGTACTAAAATACAGGGATAATGTTCGGATAGATCGAATCTTTTATGGGGCTAGATGGCAAGCCTAGACATAAAAAAAGGTATTTGATACGTGCGGTGACTGAAAAATACCAAATAGCAGATATTTATAATTCTCTTGTTGGGGCCTACCTAAAGAGAGGAAGACAACCGAGAAAGAACGTTCCTCAATTCTATCAATTTTGAGCTGGAAGGCTTTGATTTCCCGGTGGAAAGCTCTTGGATCTTGGGTGTGGTGTGGGTCGTGTCATCTCTTTTCTTGGAGACCGGGCCCAGTGTTATTGCGGCCTTGATATTTCATTGGAGATGGTTCGCGGGGCTAAAGAAACATATACAGGCAAGGCATCGGTATTTTTCATTAATGGAGATGCTTCGTTGGTTCCCTTCGGAGATTCGTCTTTCGATTTTATTACTTGTTTCGGGCTTTTCGAATATTTGGACAATATTGAACTTTATCTTAATGAAGTGAGACGCTTGTTAAAAAAGGATGGATCTTTCATCTTTACTGTTCATACCGAATATGGATCAAATCAGAGCTAATTTAATTTTTGATAACTATGAGCGATGGCTGGAGCAAGGATAACCTTGTCAAAGCCGTGAATAAATCGGAGCTTAAGATTTGTTCTATAAGGCCAATTTTCGGGGCAATATCCAGAGGCAGAAGAATTATTAAGGCCGTATTTCGTGGCAAAAGATTTGGCAGTTCTATTTTTCGATTTCTTGCGATGGGGGATAATTTTATTTGCAGACTTTTTCCGAACTGGGCTTCTGCATATTTGGTAGTTGTAAAGAAATGATGTGCCGTGGACGATCGTTCTATCCAGGCATGTCAAAAGAATTTTGAGGACAGGCCGACTTTGATAACCGGCTTTCAACTCAAATAATTTTTTGATGGTTTTCTTGTCTCGCTTTTGAGATAAGCGGGGCGTCGAGATTGTTGTAGGGACGGAGTATGTGAAATTTAAACTCGGCCTGAAAGACGAGGCTTTATTTATAAGGGCCAAAAAAGGCCTTTCATTCCAACGTAATTTGAGGTTCTACTGGCGGGAGAATCAGAAGGTCGTTACAACGAAGGATTGCAGGTTCACGAGAGTTCGAACCTTAAATAACGATGACTGCTCGGATGCACAGGGGTAAAATAGCAGAAGGTTTGGGTTTCTGGAAAAGTAAGGTCTAGAAATTTTTAAATTTTAAAACACGCGAAGTTTAGCAGCTCACGAAACTAATTTTTAGTCGCCAAGACAGCAAGCTTTTAGCAGAATATATTGGAAGACATCTCTAGTTGTATCCACAAAGCCCGAGTAGTCAGCGCTTTTTAGGCCTTTCCGCGGGTGCATATGACTTATAGAAACAAGCAGTAGTAGAATAGGAGTGCAGAGTCTAAATGTGTCAACCCAGCGGTTTGGCATATCAAAGCGACAAGCTATAGCGCTATGAATCAGATCACCGGACATCCCTTTGTGGGATAAACTAGATAAACTCCGTATTCCCATTGTGAAGATTACGAATTCCTCTAATAATCTCATTTTGGTATGCCCCCGCTCTGATTATTACAACTGGATTTTTTTCACCTTTTAAAATTTTGGGGCTTTGAACTGATAAATTGGTTCCATACAGCCTCTTTCCTATTTTCGCATCGCTGTTATCCAGTAGATACTTGATGTTCTTTGTATCGAGACCTAAGCAAACAAGTGTTTGACTGAAAACATGAGCACCGAATAGATATACAGGGCCTTCTTGTTTTCTAATTTCATTATTGATTTTGGAAACTTCGTCAGTTAGATACCTTCTATAGGCTGATATCAAATTGAAGTTGTCGTCGTACATTTTTTGCGAATACGAAGCTCTTCTATCTGAAATTGCTTTAGTTTTAACAGCGGCATAAAATGTAGAATGCTTGTCACCAAAGTCTTGTTTCTTAATGATCTCAAATCCACTATTCTTCAATAAATTCTCGATGTAGACATCATTCAATAAGTAGGTGTGTTCAAAATTTAGGGCGTTTGTATATTTTCTTCTAAGCCAGTGCTCTTTGTTTTGAACTCTAAAGCAATGAAAATTACCACAAGATAAAATATTCGAAATATCGGAAATGAATTTTTGTGGATTGTAGCTATGCTCTAGGGTGTGAGAGTGGACGACCATGTCGAAGTTTTCATCTGTTTTGAAAGAGCTATCAAAAAAACCCCGTATGTATTGGGCTTTGACATTTCCAACGGGAATTGGATTAGGCTCTATTATTGTCCAATTTGTGGAAGGATTGGTTAGCTGAACATTTTTACACAACATTCCATGGGCACCACCTATCTCAAGAACATTTTTTTTACGGATTTAACTCGTTCAAGAATTCTGCAAACTTTTTATGATGATTTTCCCATAATTCGCCTACAACAGTAGCGTGATTTTCTGCGTACAATATGTGTAGAGGAATTAATTTATCTAACTGAACGCAACCGCTTGTTTTGCTGATTGAAAATGACATCTCAGCTTTGATGTCTTTATCTATCGGCTGGTCAGTGCAACCTAAAAAACCGGAAAATCATCCAGAGAAAAATATGTTCTAGATCTTCGGCATTGCTAATGACATCGAATTGTCGATTCAGGTATCCTGATTGAGAGAGCCTTACTAATCCTCTCCCTTCGGTATTAGCCATTGATGTCCCCTCGAGTGGTTGTTGATTTCTTATTCTAAGTGATAGCGGTTGAATCGAAAATTACTTTTGGATTTTTGCCCATAGCGTGTAACTGTAATTTTTTTAAGATCTAATTTCGACCATAGGTTATGTCAGCTTATTCTGCTAAAACCTAGATACAAAAGTTACCGACAACTGGTTTGCAGTTAATAGAGTTGGCTGTGCCCCCTGCAGATCAGTGGTTTTTAGGTGACGGGCCTTCTGAGTGGTGCAGATGTGTAATTGGATTTTTCTGAACTGGGAATCCGAATTGTTTGTCATTTAACTAAATCATGTGCGTTGGATTACTGCTATGTCTAGAGAGATCAGAGAATATTGGCAAAAAGTTGAATTTGATGACCGCCTTGCACCTCAAGAAAGAATATTTTTTGAAGGGTTTTTCTTGTCTTGCCTCCGATTCAGAACGGATTTTAGGATTGGAGTCGGGACGGGGCGGATGATACGTCTCCTGCGTCGATCCGGCTGCGAATCCACGTTTTCCGCGGTAGATTTATATAATAGGCTCGAGATGGAAGATGTGGACTTTCAGGAAGCCGATACGAGATCTCTGCCATTTGGCTCCGATTTGTTCGACTTGACATACTCCTTGGAGTTATTGAACATTTTCCCGGTCATCTCTGGCTGTTAAGGGAGCATGCCAGGGTTACAAAGTCAGGAGGGTATGTTTTGGTTACCACTCCCCACATCGGACCTCATACTGTGAAACGTTGGTTCTCTTACATAAAAAATAAAGAATGGGGATCTGGAACATTTGAAATGGTCCGCGGACGCAACTTGAGAGTTGGCCAGGTCGAAAGATGGTTTCTTGATGCAGGGCTTAGAATCATTGAAGCTCGAGCGATCGGCAGTGCAATGGGGAGATACTGCCGTTCAGATCCTTTTGACAGAATGTTTGGTCCGTATTTATACATTCTGGGTCAAAAAATGGGATAGGCCGGATGATTATTGTTAGCGCTGACGTTCATCATTTTTCTATGGGAGGACATGATCAAGGTTCTCTTGCTTATGGAGAAACAGAACTAAAATTAACCGAAAAATATTTGGCAATAGCGAATCGCTATGGCGTGCGGCCGAATGTCTATATGACTGGAAAAATCGCTGAAGAGGAGCCCGTTTTGCTCAGATATATTGCCGAGAATTATGAAATGGAAATTTCGGGTCATACCTATAGCGCTTATCAACCTTGGCTAATTTGGGGCGGTCTTCGTCGGCTGAATGGTCGTCAATGGCCGAGAGGTTTTCAAAAGGGATAATCCTAAGACCGTTCGTTCGCTCCCATGATATCACTGGGAGGAGAATTGTTTCTTGGCGTAATCATGCCTTCCTGTCTGATAATGGGACCAATTCGATCCTAGATGACATGGGATTCAAAACCATATCAAATAAGATTGGACCTGAAGGCCTGCTTTGATGGTCGGAACCTCATCAAAATCCCGGTCAACTTTCCAGTTGATCACGACTCAGTCCGGCATGGAAGAAAAGGCAATAAAGACATTCGGGAATGGCTGTATGAGCTCTGCAAGGCTATCGAAGCTAATGAGAAAGATGATCGTGTAATGATGCTCTTAGTGCATCCCCATTTTTGACACCTTGCTGACGGGTTTCAAAGTTTCAAGGAATTAGTTGAATTTATCGGGAAAAAGCCATTCGATCACTGCCTCAGAATATCATTCGGACTACTTCAAGAAACCCCTCTAAGTCGAACCATTCCCATGAAAAGTTTATAACCTACCAAATATGATTTTGAGAGAGTGGCACACAAGTGTAATCTCGCTGGGCCCGATGGCCAAAGAAATCTATCCAATTCTCTTGGGGATGTAAGGGCTGGTAGGAGGCGCATTTTTTTTCGTTTGAGGGAGAAAAGTTTTGTTGGATTTTGATCATCTCTAGGATCAACGCAAAAGATTACCTATCGGGCCGTAAAGTCAGTAAAAGGGTTGGCTATTAAGTGTATGATTTTGGAAATCTTGTCCGCTATCGTTGAGTTTTCTTTTGGTGCAACCCGAAAAGTCTCTTGACGCCAAATGCGCGCCTCTTTGAGGTTCTCTAGGTGGTAAAATTGGATGGCTTATAGTTTAAGTTTTATCAAACCTTCTTTCTCAAGATTACTCTCCCAGACGGCCAGCCTGGCATTGGTTTCTAGGTCCTTTCGTATCTAAAGTTAAGCCTTTTTGCCTATTATTTTGGCGCGAATGCCGAGACAGACCTGGTATTTCTGGCGATTGCGGCGACAGCTCTCCCTCTTATCTTTGCGGACTCACTCGACAGCGTAGGAGTCCCCAATTTAGTCAAGGCACTCCAGAGATCAGAGAGGGACTATCAAGAGACAGCCTCTTCGCTTCTTCCCGATACACCAATGTTTCTGCCGTGATAGCATGTTTTGTTTTTTTATTAATTGGTCTTATAGACTTCGGATCCTATTTTCAGATTGATTTTTTTCAGCGGGATTATTTCTGCTCCTCTGTCCTAATTCTTATTCCATATGTTTTTGGCAGTATGTATTTTCAGCATTATGGGGCTCTTTTAAGAGCAAGAGATGTCCACACACCCTACTTTGTTTCAGAATTCTATAATAACCTTTTTGTGTTGATTATATTTGTTGCCCTGGTTATCGCGGACCTAGGAGCCCCAATCACTTTCTCTTAGGAATATCCTTGGGTAGGCTTTTTTCCCTTGTTACCTTGATTCTGGCATCGAGAAAATACCACGGAATTCGGTTAAAAGGTGGTAAGTTCAGCGGGGTGATAACACGTCAGTATTTGGCGATGATTTGTGCTGCCTCCCTATCCCCCATGCAATTACTTATTGAAAAGGGAATGTCTGCGTTTATCGGCGAAAAAGTTGTTACAGCTATGAGCCTGGCTTCTTTGGTACTTATGGCTCCAAAGGGAGTCTTGAACCTGGACCAGTTACTTATGGCTAGGATCTGTCAGAACGCGGAAGACAGAAGAGTGATTTTTAAAATACATCAAATAGCCCTGTTAACCGGCGCAGGGGCATGATTTTGTTTTGGTTAGCTGCTGACTTTGTGATTGAGTTATTATTTGGTTATGGAAAGTTTCTAAAAGTTGATACTCAGCTGGCGTCATTTTGTTTGCAATGTTTTGCCTTCTCTCTTCCTTTTATAATGTCGCTCCCAATTTTATACCGTGGACTTCAGGCACGGCAGCTATACTGGGGGGTAACCTTAACTAGTGGGGCGGGGGTTGCTGCCGCGGTTTTAGCCAACATCATTTTTGTAGTTTATTGGGAGCTTGGGATTCCGGGTCTTGCTTTGGCCGCTTTTCTGTCAAATGGCACATCTTTCGGGCTGGGGCTCTTTATTTTATTCAAGGTCTTTCCATGGCAGAAGCTAGTGACTACGACGTGCAAAGCTTTGGGACGCCTGGGCATTTAGGGTCTCTTCAATGCCGAATTGGCACCCTTTCCTTCTGAGCACCGGTGTTTATCCTGAGAATTACGGGGCCCGAGTGCTATTCAAAAGGTCCTTCGCTCGAATTTGCTTAATTTGTTTGTCCGTTCTATAACTCTGGGGATTATCTTTGGCACCTCTCAGAAATTGGCTAATTAATAAAAAGCTTTTATTATTTCATTAGTAAAATGTTGGTCTTAATTTTTTTTTTGGCTCCAGACCATAAGAACATTCCCGCTATTCGGTTTACTCAGATGGGAGGTTATGCACCTTGGGCCTGGAACGGTCGAAGCTGAGCCAGTAACATTGGTCTTAATGAACAGGCGGCAATCCTAAAAATAACGAAATATTCGGACGTGTTTTGACCAGGTATTGTATTAAGAATTCTAGTTATCGATAACAATCACTCTGACGTCCCTTATCAGTAAACTCGGAACCAATTCGGCTATGATGGCTCTGGCTATTCATGTGAAAAGTGAATTCATTAACTCAAATTTCCCTCACTTGGAATATTCCGCACTTCAGGACCCACTGAAAAGGACTGGTTGTTGGCGTATTTTTTCTATTAAGGCAATTAATGCGGTACTATTTGCCAAAACAATCTTCAATAAGGCCCAATGCGGAAGTTTCGAAATCAAATACATTAAATTGAAAATCTTTTTTTTTTTTTTTAAACTTTAGGTTTTTGAAAAACAGAGGGAGTAGATTAAAATATATAGGAAACTTTAGCCCACAGTTTAGTTCTCCCCGTAATTCTTTACCTTGGTGGCTCAGGACTAGACTTTTTGGCCGCTTTCAGCGGGATGAAACCAAACAGTTCATTTCTCTTTTTCCCGAACACACTCTTTTTCAAGAACAGCGTTGCGTATATCGGACGTTTTTCTTCCTCCCTTGTCGTGTAATGATCATAGATTTTTGGCAGCCCAACAATTGAGGGAGATTGGAGTCCAGGCCAATGCTATCGTTCTTGAACCAGAGCGCTCTCCTGCTACCTGCCGCGGCAGTGGCGTCATTTAGCTCAAAAGTTGATGAGGGAGGCTATAATCCCACAATGCTGCCGTCCGATCACTTTGTCTCCAATAAAAAAGCCTTAATACAAGCTGTTGAAAAGGCATTGCCCATTGCAACTTCGGGTAAATTGGTGACCTTCGGAATTAAGGCCCAATCGCCCGAAATAGGTTATGGCTACATAAAGAGAGGACGCCCTCTCCCTAAAAGCGATAGGATCTTCGAAGTTGATAAATTTATTGAAAAGCCCCCTTTAGAGCTTGCCAAGTCATTCGTGGAGGAAGGAAGAAACTATGATTGGAATAGCGGTTTATTCCTATTTTCTTGCAAGAGCTATTTAGAAGAACTCAAATTTAGTCGAAACCCTGATGGCTGCTCGCGATGCCGTATGCAAGGCCAGTAAAGATAAAGATTTTTGCGTTTAGATGAGTGCTTTCGGTAAATGCCCAGCTGGGGTCAATCGATGCTAGCGGTAATGGAAAAGACTGATGGTCAGTAGTAGTTCCCATTAGCATGGGGTGGGGCGATCGGCTCATGGTCGTCCTTATGGGATTTGGGAAAAAAGGATGAAGATCACAATGTAATCGTAGGAGAAGTTCTGGCCGATGACGTTGAAAACAGCTATCTGAGAAGTGAGGGACCCTTTCTGGTAGCTCTGGGGCTCAAAGACACAGTGGTCGCTGTCACGGAGGATGCAGTATTTGTTTCTTCGAAGAATAGTGTCTCAAGAAAATAAAAAATAGTCAAAGAAAACCTCAGGAACTGAATCAAGGACTTGAGAGGATTAATCAAAATATTTCAGACCCCTGGGGATCACACACCATCATTAGGTCAGGTGAGGATTTCAAGGTCAAGGTTACATATCATCCCGGGGCCCGTATAGGTTTACAATATCATAAACAGGACAGAACATTGGATTGGCGTCTCTGGGTTACTTTTTTGGTGCAAAGGGGATAAGACCTTTCAATTGCAAAAAAACCAGTCGACTTTCATCAGAAAACGAACACCATCGATTAGAAAATGAAATGGAGTCACATATTGGAGATCATTGAAGGTGCAGTCGGAGAATACCTCAGGAGGATGAAATGTTAGTGTGCGCTGGATAGTGATTTTAATAGAAACATGACTTTCATCAAATACAATTAACGAGATCCATACCGGCATAACATTGCCTTCAAATGGTGACTAATTCCCTTATTCTCCAATCAATTTCAGCTAAAAAAGCGCCAGGACAGAATGATGCGTCTTTTTTCGATGATAGGTGGATCGGAAATCACGGGATCCGGCAGACTAGCCGCTATTTTAAAAAAAGAAATCCCCGAGGCGCAGAGTTACGATACCTTTTAAACCCTCAAAAACCCTATTGATACATTGTTTTTGTCTCTATTTCTTTTGTTTTAGAGCCGATGCTGTTTTGTGAGCCCAGCTACAATGCCCGGTTTTCGAGGCAAATTTATCTTCACTATCTTGACCTAAATCATGTTGACATTGCAGCAATGGATCAATCTTAAGAAGCCTATATTATAAATCCGTAATGGCCTGGAACGTTCGGAGGGCGTTTCAATGAAAGTCATTGTGACCGGGAGTGCCGGTTTTATTGGGCACAGAGTGTGCGAGTTCTTACTAGACCGTGGAGATGAGGTTATCGGGCTCGATAGTCTAGATAGCTACTACGAAGTGAGTTTAAAAAAAGCAAGGCTTGCGAAACTGAAGGTCTATCCAAATTTCACTGAGGCTCGAATTGATTTAGCGGATTGTCAGGGCGTAACCCGGCTCTTTAGGGATCATCGTCCGGATACTGTGGTAAACTTGGCGGCGCAGGCGGGCGTTAGACACTCCCTGGTACAACCTCATGCCTATGTAAGGAGTAATTTAACTGGGTTCTTGAATATTCTGGAGGGCTGTCGAAATTTTGATATTAAACACCTGGTATATGCCTCTTCCAGCTCAGTCTATGGTGGCAACACAAAATTGCCGTTTGAGGAAAAGGATAGCGTTGATCATCCTCTCAGTTTGTATGCTGCTTCCAAAAGAGCCAATGAATTGATGGCGCACTGCTACTCCCATTTGTTTGGTTTTCCGTCCACAGGCCTAAGGTTTTTTACGGTCTACGGGCCCTGGGGGCGTCCCGACATGGCTCTTTTTTTGTTCACGAAAGCCATCTTAGCAGGGGAGCCAATCAATATTTACAACAATGGTAATATGGCGCGCTCATTCACCTACATTGATGATATTGCGGCCGGTGTTGTGCGTTGCCTCGATCGACCACCTAAAAAATCAAGGGGCGAAGCAAATTTTATACAGCCTGGCCTAAGCGAAACCGCGCCATTCAGGGTGTTGAATATTGGCTCAGATCAATCAGTGAGCCTAATGAAGTATATCGATCTTTTGGAGCTCAATCTGGGAATACAGGCTAAGAAAAATTTTCTGCCTTTGCAGCCTGGGGATGTAACCAATACATCGGCGAGCGTTGAAAGTTTTCGAACAGAAATAGGTTTTGAGCCATTTACTCCCGTAGAGGAGGGGATTAAGGCCTTTGTAGAGTGGTACAAGAAATATTATGAGAGTCGATAGTTTCCTAACAATATTAAGCCGTTGGAAAATTAAACAGCGACATTTGAAATCATACTCGGAGCTATAAAATTGAGAAAACTTGAGGAGCTCAGTTTGGCAGTTGTTGGCCTGGGCTACGTGGGATTGCCCTTGGCAGTTGAGTTTGCGCGTACTAGATCAGTCATAGGTTATGATATAAACCCTCAAAGGGTGGAAGACCTTCGATCGGGTGTTGACCCAACACTTGCGGTATCCACTGCTCAATTGAAAGAGGCTAAGTTTTTAGCGATATCTGATAGCAGCGAGGATCTTGAGCGCGCTAATTGTTATATTGTGACTGTACCAACACCTGTTGACTCTGAAAAATGTCCGGATTTATCGATGTTAATCTCAGCCGCAGATATCATTGGGCGTGTGCTTGGGAAGGGTGACGTAGTCATTTTCGAATCAACCGTGTATCCCGGGGCGACTGAGGAAGAGTTGGTCCCCGTTCTGGAAAAATCCTCAGGGTTACGATTTAATAAGGACTTTTTTTGTGGTTATTCGCCTGAACGTATAAATCCAGGTGATCCGAACCATACATTGCCTTCTATCAAGAAAATAACTTCCGGTTCTAACGCTGAGGTTGCCAACCTGGTGGACTCTTTATATCGCCAAATAATTACCGCGGGCACATTTAAGGTCAAAAGTATCAAAATAGCTGAGGCGGCAAAGGTTATTGAAAACGCACAAAGAGATATAAATATAGCTCTAGTGAACGAGCTAGCGATTATTTTCAATAAGATGGGTATAGAAACTGAAGAGGTGCTCAAGGCTGCCGGTACAAAATGGAATTTTCACCCGTTCCGTCCAGGTCTGGTTGGCGGCCACTGTATTGGGATTGACCCTTATTATTTGACTTTTAAGGCAAGAACTTTTGGTTATGAACCACAAATCATAACTGCAGGAAGAAAACTCAATGATTCCATGCCCGGTTATGTTGTTTCACAGTTTCTTGAGATTATGACCTCACGAAATATACAAATTAATTCGGCGAAAATTCTGATAATGGGTCTGTCTTTCAAGGAGAACTGTCCTGATGTTCGTAACACATTGATCATTGAGGTATTTAACGGACTTGTCCAGCATGGCTGTGCGGTCGATATTTTTGATCCATGGGTAACCCCTGAACAAGCGGAAGATCAACTGGGAGTAGCAGTCGTTACCAGTTTGAAAGATAATTATTATGACGGAATTATCATTGCAGTGGGCCATACGCAATTTTTAGAAATGGGCCCAAATAAAATTCGAGGTTTGTGCAAGGATCCGTCTGTTATTTACGATCTGAAGTACGTTTTGGACCCGGAGTGGACGGATTTGCGGCTTTGAGAGAGGGGTCCTGCCAATTCATTGTTCATCTCTAGATTGAGTTAGAATAAGTATCAAATTCGGGCTTCGCGGGGGGGGGGGAGAAGAGAAGTGTAATGCGATATCTAGGGGGGGCGTGCCCAGTCGGGATCGACGATAGATTGATGACCCTTATTTGAGACTCACCATCTGAGTGATGTTTTAGCATTGCTCAGATCGATGTTTTTGGAGTTATCAATACAATAATTGAAAAATCGGGATCACTCTTAGACTGGGTGAAAAGTCCAATCAAAGTGTACTTAAATTTAATATAACTGATTTACTAGTAGCGGTTAGGGTTCCTTAACAGGTAAAGATGGATCATGTGCGGCATATCAGGATTTTATTCTCAAGACTATAAGCGTTCTTTTGATCGAATTCTGGCCAATATGTCGGAAACGCTTTTCCATCGTGGGCCAGATTGCGGTCAAATTTGGTCTGATAGAGACTTTGGGTTTGGACTGGGCCATCGGAGGTTATCGATCCTTGATGTTTCAGAAGCGGGAAATCAGCCCATGCACTCGACAGGGGAGAGATACGTTTTAAGTTTTAATGGCGAAATCTATAATCATGCCGCAATTAGGTCTCTTTTAAATCAACAACGCGGAGGGCCTTGTTGGAGAGGGAGCTCGGACACAGAGTCTCTTTTGGCGGGCTTTGAGACATGGGGAGTTGAGAAAACGCTCCGGGAAGTGGTTGGTATGTTTGCATTCGCGCTTTGGGATCGTAAAGAAAAGATCTTGACCTTGTCTCGAGATCGATTGGGGGAGAAGCCATTATATTATGGTTGGCAAACGTCGACGGGTAAATCGAGTTTTCTTTTCGGATCCGAACTTAAGGCACTTCGGAGACACCCTAGCTTTAGAGGGGCTATAAGCAATAGAGCAGTTTCAGCTTTCCTGCGTTACAATTATATACCGGCGCCTGCGTCAATTTATAAGGGCATAAAAAAACTTGAGCCCGGTCATTTCATTCAGCTGGGTCCCAAAGATTTTTCTGAAAAAAATCTACCAGAATCAAAGCCATTTTGGTCGCTTACTCAGTCAGTTTCTGAGGGTGTCTCTAATCGTTGGGCACACAAAACTTTGGATGCTGTTGAACGACTTGAGGATATGTTGAGGCAAGCCGTTTGCCAGCAAATGATTTCTGATGTCCCTCTGGGTGCTCTCCTGTCCGGTGGGATCGACTCCTCTACCATTACTGCTTTGATGCAAGAGCAATCGACCAAACCGATTAAAACCTTCACTATCGGGTTCTCTGAGCCGTCCTACGATGAGGCACCCAAAGCGCGTGCCGTAGCAGAACATTTGGGTACAGACCATCATGAATTGTATGTTAGCCCAAAAGAGACTCGCGACATCATACCGGATTTGCCTGCGGTCTATGACGAACCTTTCTCAGATTCCTCACAGATCCCGTCATACTTAGTTTCAAAGTTGGCAAAGCGGCAGGTCTCGGTGGCATTGACTGGAGACGGAGGAGATGAAGTTTTCTGCGGTTATAATCGATATACAGCAACCAGACTATGGCAAACTATAAATTGGCTTCCATCTGGAATTCGCGTTTTTATTGCGAAGCGCTTGGAGGCCATTTCCCAGGATAAATATGACCTTTGGTGTCGGAAAATCCCGATATTTGATGGCCTTAGCAACGTGGGTAGTAAATTCCATAAATTAAGTAGGGTTATCTCGGCAGGGAATTTCAATGATCTTTATACCGGCTTTGTCAATAATTGGGATCAACCTGAGCACATCATGCGTAGCGAGTTTCAGGACAGTTTCCATCTCCCCAGTATTCCTAGCGAACTTACTCTTGTTGAGAAACTGATGCTTTTTGACGCTCTCAGGTATTTGCCGGACGACATTTTAACGAAGGTCGATCGCGCTAGTATGGCAGTATCCCTCGAGACACGGGCTCCATTTTTAAACCATAAGGTGGTCGAATTAGCATGGAGACTGCCCCAACGGATGAAAATGAACCATGGACAAGGGAAGTGGATATTGCGGCAAGTTTTGAAAAAATACTTACCAACGGAAATCATTGATAGGCCGAAAATGGGTTTCGGAGTTCCGATTGGTTCCTGGTTGAAAGGGCCATTGAGAGAATGGGCCGAAACTCACCTTTCTGAAAATAGAATAAAAATAGACGGGTTTTTTAGAGCAGAAAAGGTTTCCGAGGTTTGGGCACAACATATTTCAGGAGAGAAGAACTGGGATCATCAGTTGTGGGGACTATTGATGTTTCAGATGTGGTACGAGACTGTAAAAGAATCCTAAGATTGGCAAATGAAATGATTCGTTTTCTTGATATCATTTTTTCGTTTCTTGGGTTAGCGCTGCTCACGCCGATTTTTATACTGATTTCCGCGATAATATTATTTTCCAGCGGTGCTCCCCTTTTTTTTCAAGAACGGATCGGACGTTTTGAGAAACCTTTTTCCTTGATTAAATTTCGGACGATGCGCCCAGAAACTTTGTCATTGCCCACACACATGGTGGATCCAGAAATGATAACTTCGTTAGGATCTTTTTTACGAAAAACTAAGTTGGATGAGATCCCGCAATTATGGAATGTCCTCAAGGGCGACATGAGCCTTGTTGGGCCACGGCCGGGGTTAGCGGAGCATGAGGAGTTGAGCCAAGTTCGCCGACAGAAAGGCGTTTTTTGCGTGCGCCCTGGAATTACCGGGCTTGCTCAAATAAATAAAGTTGATATGTCAAATCCGGTCTTGCTTGCGGAAGTTGATGCCGAAATGATTTCCAAATTAAATTTAGGGACTTATTTTCAGATGATTTTCCTGACTCTCCTCGGAAAAGGGCTGGGTGATCGAGTCAGGCGGTGAGGTTCAGAAAGCCAATTCAGGGAAGGGTTAGTGATTGAAAGAGTAGCGGCAAACCGCCGGAAATGAGAGTGGACGTGCGCAAATTTATAATCCGCTTTTTAAAATTCCGATTTGTAGTGACCTTATTGACGGTAAAGAAAACGCATAAGGTGCCTACTGATGTTCGGACCCAAATAATTCATCAGCAATTTTTGCTTTGCAAAGATGCGTTAATAGGCCCTGAGAGGAATACAAGGCTATGAAAACTTGGTTGACTGCCGGTTCCTTAAGGTCATTGGTGATGATTTTGTCCCGTAAAAAAAAGCGCCTTATAGCTCAGGGCTGCGACGTAATAGCAGTACCGATCGTTCTTTGGGCGGCCTACGCGATGAGGTTGTCAGACTGGTGGCCCGCCTTTTGGCTTGTGAACGGTTCCTATATTTTTGTTATTTTGCCTCTATTAGCGATCCCAATTTTTGCAAAACTGGGACTGTATCGAGTAATCACTCGGGCTGTAGGACTTGGTTTCCTGAAATTGTCTGCATTGGCATCGGGTTTAGCCGCGTTGGCAATCTACGGACTCATGTATTTCCTAGATTTAAAAATCCCGAGGTCAGTTCCGATTATCTTCGGTTTGTCCTTTTGGGCTTACATCACCTCTTCTCGGTTAACAGCGAAACACTTTTTAGACTGGCTGATATCGAAGGATACCCTTAAGGAAAATGTTTTGATTTTTGGGGCTGGCTCGGCCGGGACTGAGCTTGTCTATTCGCTCGGTCATGGGAGCAATATCGCTGTAAAAGGTTTCATCGATGATGATCCGATGCTGCAAGGGGCCACGGTTTTCGGATCAAAAATTTTTCCAAGAGATCAAATTAGAATCCTCGTTGAGAGACATAATATACGAACCATTTTACTCGCCATACCCTCGGCGAGCAGAAGTCAAAGGCGAGATATAATTGAAATCTTTGAGGACTTGCCCGTAAAAGTTAAAACAGTGCCAACGATGTCAGAAATCGTCCGAGGCGCAAGGATCGAATCCCTGAAAGACATTGAGCTCAATGATCTTTTGGGGAGGGACCCTGTTCCCCCAAATCCTGATCTGATTTCTCGAAGTATTTTTAAAAAATCGATTTGTGTTACCGGGGCCGGCGGCTCAATTGGATCTGAGATATCACGACAGTGCTTGTTGGCTGGAGCCAGGAGGCTGGTGATTTTTGAAATTTCGGAATACGCCCTTTATACGATAGATCAAATTCTGAATGAATTGCGTCTTCAGGAGGGAATCGACTGCGATATAGTACCCGTACTAGGGTCTGTGACAAATCAAGAACTGGTGGATCGAACCTTTAAATTGTACCAAGTAGAGACTGTTTATCACGCCGCCGCTTATAAACACGTGCCACTGGTCGAGGCAAATCCCATCGAAGGTCTGCACAACAATTTATTCGGGACCCAAGTTACTGCAACTGCAGCCATGAATAATGGGGTGGATAGGTTCATCTTGATATCCTCTGATAAAGCCGTACGCCCTACGAATGTTATGGGGGCAAGTAAAAGAGTTGCGGAGTTAATAATACAAGATCTTGCGATTCAAGAAAACCAAATGACAATTTTCACTATGGTACGGTTTGGTAATGTTCTGGGTTCTTCGGGATCTGTTGTCCCACTATTCAAAAAGCAGATTGAATATGGTGGTCCTATCACAGTAACGGATCCCAATGTAAGCCGTTTCTTTATGTCAGTGGCTGAAGCTAGCTCTTTGGTGATACAGGCGGGCTCTATGGCAAAGGGTGGAGAAGTTTTTTTATTAGATATGGGCCAAAGCATCCTAATCGCCGAACTGGCAAAATTAATGATATCTCTCAGTGGATTGTCGTTGAAGACAGATGAGAGACCCAATGGTGATATAGAAATTAGGTTTACAGGTCTTCGCCCTGGGGAGAAGCTCAAGGAAGAGCTATTAATAGACGGCTCTGCCGACCCATCGGACCACCCTAAAATCCAATTAATTCGTGAATTGGGTATTGCGCACAAAGACTTGAAAATATTGATTCAAGGTCTGGAGAGGGCTGTGAGAAATTCGGATAAGAAGAGTTTAATGGACCTGTTGATGGACCCAGCTATCGGTTTTACCCGGGCTAAGTAACTGTAGGCTCAGTGCTCGGGAAAGTTAAAATACATATCGCTTTAGTGATGGATCACTTTTTCGAGACAATGCGGCCGTAAAGGGTTTATTTTTCTGAGTTTTTGGTTTCCGAGGTCTTTCGGTATGTGGTAGGGCCTTGCTGTATTGTGTAGATCTGTTTGGGGGTAATCACAAAAACTATCCACTTTCCATCCACGCGATTTTCCACCAAATGTTGTATTTTTATGGGCAGCAGCCACTAATTCTTGTTGACGTGTAAAAACCTTATCATGCATACTGCCGATTCTGGATGGCATTACGGTCAGATCAGACTTCCGGTTGTAACAAGAAACAAAATTAGAACAAATAACAATGACTTACAAAGATTTGGCTAATTCTCTGCCCCGAAATTGTAAGTGATATAAGTAAGGAGGCATCAGGTTTGTTTGATAGCGTGGACGCGAAACTAGAGCTTGACGCATTGAATCATTCTTCCGAATTTCAGAACGAGCGAGGTATTCGTATTCGGATCGATGACTCCAAAGATGAAAAGCTTACTGAATTTGGAAAAGAAACGCTCTCTGATCGATATTTGCTACCAGATGAAACCTATCAAAGAATGTTTGCACGGGTGGCTGGATATTATGCGGATGACTCGGAACACGCGCAGCGCCTCTACGATTACATCAGTAATCTTTGGTTTATGCCTGCTACCCCAGTTTTGTCCAATGGCGGCACCAAGCGTGGGCTGCCGATTTCTTGTTTTTTGAACGAGGCATCAGATAGTCTTGAAGGGATCGTTGGTCTTTGGAATGAAAATGTCTGGTTAGCCGCTAAGGGGGGTGGAATCGGTAGTTATTGGGGCAATCTTAGATCGATTGGGGAAAGGGTTGGTGCTAACGGTAAAACCTCTGGAATAATTCCCTTCATAAGGGTCATGGACTCGTTAACTTTGGCTATTTCTCAGGGAAGTCTAAGGCGCGGTTCCGCAGCGATATATCTACCCATTGATCACCCTGAAATCGAAGAATTCATAGAGTTAAGGCGGCCCACTGGAGGCGATCCGAACCGTAAGGCGCTCAATTTGCACCATGGTATTCTCCTCACCGATGAATTCATGCGAGCGGTAGAAAACGGTGAGGATTTTGCCCTTCGAAGTCCTAAAGATGGTACTGTACAGCGCAAACTATCCGCGCGCTCACTTTGGATTCGCTTATTGACCTGTCGCGTAGAAACGGGAGAGCCTTATTTTATCTACATTGATCACGTAAACAAAGTTCGACCCGAGCATCACAAGCTGGCCGGTCTAGAAGTCAAGATGTCCAATTTATGTAGCGAGATTACGCTGCCGACCGGTATTGATCAGCACGGTGAGCAAAGGACCGCGGTATGTTGCCTGTCCTCATTAAATCTTGAAACTTGGGATGAGTGGCATGAAAACCCGTTAATTGTCGAAGATATTATGAGATTTTTAGATAACGTGCTTCAGGATTTCATCGATAATGCACCTGATGACATGGCTCGGGCTCGCTACTCGGCTATGCGTGAACGCTCTGTAGGTTTGGGCGTGATGGGTCTTCATTCATATTTCCAGCAAAAAATGATTCCATTTGAGTCCGTAATGGCTAAAGTCTGGAACAAAAAGATTTTTAAACAAATTAGGGAGCAAGCGGATGTGGCCTCTCGGAAACTCGCCGAGGAGCGCGGAGCTTGCCCTGACGCCGCAGAGTACAATATCCTGGAACGCTTTTCTCACAAAATGGCTATAGCGCCTACGGCCTCTATCTCGATAATTTGTGGCGGCGCTAGCGCCGGAATAGAGCCGATCGCTGCAAATTCTTATACTCATAAAACCTTGTCCGGTAGCTTTACAGTTAGAAATCGTTATCTAAAAGAGCTTCTAAGAGACAGAGATCAAGATACTCCCGAGACTTGGTCGTCCATAACGACAAATGAAGGATCAGTTCAGCACTTAGATTTTCTCTCAGAAGAAGAAAAGGATGTATTCAAAACAGCCTTTGAACTAGATCAGAGATGGGTTGTGGAGTTAGCGGGGGATCGCTCTGAGTTTATTTGTCAGTCGCAATCGATCAATGTTTTCCTGCCATCTGATGTTCATAAAAAGGTTTTGCATGATATCCATTGGAGTGCGTGGAAAAAGGGATTGAAATCTCTTTACTACTGCAGATCGAAGTCAATACAGCGAGCTGAGGCTGTTTCCCAAAAGGTAGAGACGCACTCGGGTGTTGGCTTGGCCGCGAAGGGCGCGCTTCCTATTCCCTCACCAGATGGAATAGAAATTCCATTTTCGTCGGCGGCCGAGCGAAAACCTGATGAAAATGATAACGACTATGAGGAATGCCTTGCTTGTCAGTAAGTCCGCGTGAGTAGATTAAGGCTGGGGCAGTTGTTGCCTCTCTCTGGGTGGTTCCAAAACGGAGATAAGAATGTCGCTTCTTGATGAAAATGTTGTGTACAAGCCCTTCAGGTATCCTTGGTGTTATGATGCTTGGCTTACTCAGCAGCGTGTTCATTGGATCCCGGAGGAGGTGCCTTTAGCTGACGATGTAAAAGATTGGCATCACAAACTTTCAAAGCAAGAGCGGCATACATTGACACAAATATTCCGCTTTTTTACGCAGGCGGATATCGAGGTTAATAATTGTTATATGAAGCATTATACCAAAGTCTTTAAACCGACAGAGGTGCAGATGATGCTGGCTGCTTTCTCAAATATCGAAACAGTTCATATAGCGGCATATTCATATTTGTTGGACACAATTGGTATGCCGGAAACCGAATATGAGGCCTTTCTGCATTATAAGGAGATGAAAGCAAAATATGATTACATGCAGGGTTTCAATATTGATAGCAAAGAGGATATAGCAAAGACACTCGCGGTTTTCGGGGGGTTTACAGAGGGTCTCCAACTTTTTGCCTCTTTTGCAATCCTCCTAAATTTCCCACGTTTTAATAAGATGAAGGGAATGGGACAAATCGTTTCGTGGTCTGTGCGTGATGAATCTCTTCACACGGAGTCAATTATAAAACTTTTCAGGACCTTTGTTTCAGAAAATCCTGAAATTTGGACTGAGGAATTGCAAAGGGAAATTTATGTCGCGTGTTCTACCGTTGTCGAGCATGAGGATGCTTTTATAAGTCTGGCTTTTGAACTAGGGGGAGTGGAGGGTTTAAACGCTCCTGAGGTCAAACAATATATCCGTTATATTGCTGATCGACGTTTAGTGCAGCTAGGGTTGCAGCCGATATTTCGAATAGAAGCTAATCCATTACCTTGGTTGGACGAGATTCTCAACGGGGTAGAACATACCAATTTTTTCGAAAATCGAGCTACTGAATACTCCAAGGCGGCTACTCAAGGCTCATGGGATGATGTCTGGGCCTAGGCGAACTATTTCGTTTTGATCGCATGTATCCTCGCGGTATCCCCAATCGGCCAACGTGCTTCGATTTCCGGGTTCGAGAATTTTAGCGGTTGTTTGAACAAATCTGATAAATGGAATGAGTTCATGAATGATGTTCCTGGGCCTTTAATCTCAAAAAATAGGCACTAATCGGTCGGAGCCATTCATTCTTAATTCGATAGGGCCTACAGGCAGTCATCTGAAATCTGCACCGTGTAGTTAGGGCGGGACGCCTGTTTCATCTTTCGGAAGTAATGGGTTCAGCAAATTTTCTGATCGTCGTTTCTAATTTGTTTTATCGATAAAAAATTTGGAAAGAAGTATCCGATTCTCAATTAAATTATCGACTTGGGTGTCAACCTACAAAGACCGATTTGGCCTCAGCGTTTCCAAGAGGCCATAGGTATTTCTAATTCAAAGTTTGGGCATAAGGGGTGGTATCGACATATTTAAACCGCTTTTGGATGGTCTTGGTTTAAGCGTTTGGGGATAAATCTCGCATTAGACGTTATCAAGAGGTTGTTGTTTGAAGTAGTCGATTGTTCTAATAAGACCATCATCCAATGAAATTTTTGGAGACCAAGAAAGCTGTTTTTTTGCCAGTGAAATATCTGGCTTGCGTTGTTTGGGATCATCTTCGGGAAGGGGCCTAAACACCAATCGGCTTCTTGATCCTGTCAATGTTAATATCTTTCTCGCGAGCTCACCGATTTGGAATTCTACTGGATTTCCCAAGTTTATCGGACCTGTGAATTCATCCGGTGTTCTCATCATCTCAATCATTCCATCGATTAGGTCGTCCACAAAACAAAAACTTCGTGTTTGGGAGCCATCCCCGTATATAGTGATATCCTCATTTTTTAATGCCTGAACGATGAAGTTACTCACGACACGGCCGTCATTGGGATGCATTCGAGGCCCATATGTGTTGAAAATTCTAATAACCTTTATTTCTAATTTATGCTGGCGATGATAATCGAAAAAAAGTGTCTCGGCACATCTTTTGCCTTCATCATAACAGCTTCGTATACCGATCGGGTTAACGTGACCCCAATAATCTTCAGTTTGCGGATGGATCTCTGGGTCTCCGTAAACCTCACTGGTGCTGGCTTGTAATATTCTCGCCTTTACCCTTTTGGCCAAACCAAGCATGTTGATGGCTCCGTGGACGCTTGTTTTGGTGGTTTGAACAGGGTCAAATTGGTAATGAATAGGCGAGGCTGGACAAGCCAAATTATAAATTTGGTCAACCTCAAGGTATAAAGGAAAGGTAATATCATGTCGTATGATCTCGAAATTGGGCCGTCCCGTGAGATTTGCGATGTTGCTTTTGGTACCAGTATAAAAATTATCGGCACAAATTACATCCATTCCTTGTTCGACTAGACGTTCACATAAATGGGAGCCCAAAAATCCCGCGCCGCCAGTAACTAATATTCTTAACGTTTTCATTTTCTGTTACTTTCGTCTTCTGTTCTGCCCACTGTTTCAAACACCCAGGATTTATTCTGCAATTAATACCTCTTACTTCATCTTTGGATTTAACTCAAAACCAAGGTTATCATCTTGGCAGATCCTGGATCCAGAATAAGGTGCTATTGAATAAGAGGAGAAATAGCAAATTAGACGTTTGTGCCCTTTTAGGTCTAAACCTATTTTATAGATCGGATTGGAGGATCTCACGAGATTAGTTGATCAAATGGCTGAACCTGACCAGCCGAACTAAGGTGACATCCACAACAGTTCTCTATATATCCATTGGGATGAGCCGAAAGCCTTGTGTAGACTATCCTCAAACACCCCAAAAAGGGCAGATATTTCTTGATCATGTTGCCTGGTTTGTTCCAGATATGAATGGTGCAGGCCGGGCCTTTGAGAGGCTAGGTTTCAGCCTTACGCCTTTTGTAGCTCAGAATAATGCTGATCCAGGCGGGGGGCCTCCTGTTCCGGCTGGTACAGGGAATCGCTGTGCAATGCTCCGCCGTGGTTACTTAGAAATATTAAGCGCGGTAGAAGGAATTGATACACCTCTAGTACGTCAACTGGATACAGCCCTCGACAGATACAAGGGTGTCCATCTTATTGCATTTTCTATCGCGGATCCGGAAGCGGAATATGAACGCCTGGAGAATATGGGTTTTAGTCCTCAGGATCCAGTTTATTTGCGTCGTCCTCTCGTGGCGGACGGTAAAGAGCAGGGAGAGGTAGCCTTTACAGTTCTCCGTGTTCCTCCACTACTTATGATAGAAGGGAGAATCCAGATGTTACGCCAGGAAACTCCTGATCTAGTTTGGGAAGAAAATTTGTTAGCTCGAGAGAATGGAGTTTCTGCGTTAGCAGCGGTTTTACTGGCTGTTGAAAATCCAGGTGAGACGGCGTCGAGGTTTTCGCGTTTTACAGGTAAGGCAGCCGTTGGCGATAAAGACTATTTTACAATAGAACTGGATCGGGGACGGATTGCCATAATGGGTCAGTCCAGGTGCCTTGATTTGTTGCCGGGAACTTCCCTGCCGAAGTTGCCCTATATGGCGGCTGTAGTATTGGAGAGCCCGGATCCAACTCTTTCCGCTTCCTATTTTTGTAACAGAGGGGTCCTGTGCAATGTTGCTCCTAATGGTATTTTGCAGGTCGACGCTACTGATTCAGAGGGCACCTCTCTTGTTATAGTAAAGGAGGGTGTTTTTTGGCCGCCGAGGACTTGCTGAAAGCCTTATGAGCGAAGAGGGCAAATGGCTTTTTGCCTATGGCTCTCTCATTTGGCGCCCGGATTTTCGCTTCATCAAGAAGCAAATTGCAACTCTCTCTGGTTGGAAACGAGTTTTCTGGCAGGGGTCAACTGACCACAGGGGTGTTCCCGGACATCCAGGCAGGGTGGTAACACTTGTGCGTGAAGAGGCATGCCGCTGCGTAGGTATGGCCTTTCAGATTGGTTTGGAAGAGTTTGAGCAAGTTATTTCCAGGCTGGATTTCCGAGAGAAGGGTGGCTATGACCTAAAATTAGTTGAAATTGAATACAATGGAAGAAAAAGATCAGCATACGTTTACATCGCAACTCCGGGTAATCCGGATTACCTGGGTCCCGCCCCCCCTGAGGACATAGCAGACCAGATTCTGAAATCTGCAGGTCCGAGTGGAAGAAATGATGAGTATGTCATGCGGCTAGCCCAAGCCCTTCGAGCGATTGGGGCGGATGATCTTCATGTTTTTGAAATAGATCGACTGGTGCGCGAAAGACTACAGAAGAAATAAAAACATTTGTTCTTGATTGTCCTTATTAGAAAAAAATTTCTTTTAACTCAGGAATTTTTTAAAAAAGAAACGATATACTTCGAATTGGCATAATGGAAAATAAAAGTATTGCAAAACAATCTTAAACCAGTAAATTAAACTGCATATAAACATAACAATAGAATATTTATTATGGATGGGTCTATAAGGCGTGGTCCTTTGGATGAGAGACCGATGTCTGGCAAAAGAGCCTTGGGGATTTTTAACGAGGCTGTATCCACCATAAATGGAACCACACCAATTGTGGATGTGCCCCGAAAAATTGCCGGATTCTTGCCAATTTTATTGTCAGAACCCGATCTTCTTATGGAGGAAGAAACTTTAGCTCCTGAAAATGCTTATAGCCGGAATACAATTTTCGAATGTCCGAAGGCAAAATTTTCGATATTGGCGATGGTTTGGTCTTCGCAGTGTGAAACGCCGATTCATGATCATCCACGTTGGTGTACGATGGGTATCTATGAGGGAAAAATTCAAGAGGAAGAGTTTTGTCAAAAGGTAGCGGGAGAAGTGGAATTGATCTCTCAAAGGACCCGGAGGGAAGGAGAGGTCAGTTTTCTTCCATCGAAGTCGCCTAATATCCATCGGATTTCTAACGTTTCGGCTAAAAAGGCGATTACGATCCATATATACGGGGGAAGTACGACGAAATTGGGGCCTAACGTTGGTTCGATCTATCGGCTTTCGACTTGACGGAAGAACCTCGGAACGGTATCGCCATCTTCTGGCATTCGATCCATTGTGAATAAAGAAAGAGGAGTAGCTTTATGCGCGCTGTTTGTTTGCATGAACAAGGCGGAATAGAAAACTTAGTCCTTGATGATAATTTCCCGGATCCCAAAATTGGTGAGGGTCAAGTTATCATCCGGGTCAGAGCAACATCCTTGAACTACCATGATGTATTTACTTGTCGTGGGATGCCGGGGATCAAACTGCCCTTGCCAATTATTCCAGGGCTTGATGTTGCAGGAGAGATCCTTGAATTAGGGTCAGGGGTTACTGGCTGGAAAGTAGGTGACCGAGTTCTAGTAAATCCGCTAGATCCGACTGATCCTTCAAAGGGATTGATGGGTGAGATGCTAAACGGGGGAGCGGCTGAATATTGCCTAGTTGACGCCCCCCGTCTCATTAAGGTTCCTGATGGGTGTACTTTTGAGCAAGCGGCCTCATTGCCCGTAGCATATGGAACAGCGCACCGGATGATGTTTGCTAATGGAGGTATCGAGGGCGGAGAGAGAGTTCTTATTTTAGGGGCAAGTGGGGGCGTTGGGTCTTGCTGCGTTCTTTTGGCAAAAATGATGGGATGTGAGGTTGTTGCCTGCGGTTCAAGTCAAGAAAAACTAGACGCACTCTCGAACTGGGGTGCGGATCACGTCATTAACTACAAAGAAGAAGATTTCGTAAAGTGGATCTGGAACAAGTTTACAAAGCCACACCGACGTAAATTCGAAGGCGGAGTCGATGTTGTGATCAATTTCACGGGGGGCGACACCTGGGTAAATTCCTTCAAAGTAACACGACGCGGAGGTAAAATTTTGACGTGTGGCGCGACTGCAGGGTTCGACCCCAAAACCGATCTCAGATATGTGTGGTCATTTGAACTTAAGGTTTTGGGCTCCAATAGTTGGTTACCAGAAGATCTTGAACGATTAATGCAATTAATCAGCGAAAATAAACTTAGCCCGATTATTGATACAGTTCTTCCTTTGGAAAAAACTGCTGAGGGGGTTCGGATGCTCGAGGAACGGGAAGTTATCGGAAAGATCATTATTACGCCATGACGGGAGTTGGCGGAAATCTGGGAGACGTTTTTGCGTCTCATAGTCACTCTGAAGAGATTGCCCTCGTCGATCTTTTTCAAGCTGGAAATCCGCGTCAGATTAGCTACTCAAGACTTCATCGAGGGTGCAACTCGGTTGCTAGAGGTTTGAGTTCTCATGGGCTGGGTCCAGGTGACCGGGTCGGTATCCTGGCCCTCAATCGACTCGAATTTCTCGAGGTTCTGTTTGGAGCGATGAGAGCCGGTTGCGTCCCGGTCATGATAAACGCGAAGCTGCCATCCTCTCAGGTTAATTTTATTATCCAAGATTCCGATAGCAAACTTGTATTTGGAGATCGAGATTTAAGGGATCTCTGCTCGCAAGCAATCGAATATATCTCCTTTGATGATGAAGCGTATAATAATTTTTGTGATCCAGGGAATTTTGAGAGCTTTACGCCTGGTCCAAAAGATATCGCCGAACAACCTTATACATCGGGTTCAACGGGGAGACCAAAGGGCGTCCTTTTACACCATAAGGGTCAGAGATGGATGATCGATCAGCTGGTTTCCAGCCGTGGTCTGAATGAGTTGGACTGCGGAATTATTTCCGCTCCACTTTATCACAAGAATGCGCTTCTTGCGATAAAGTCGGCCTTACAGGCTGGCGGCCGAATTGTCTTGCAGCCAAGGTTTGATGTTCGGCAATATATAGAGGCAATTGAACAATATCGGGTTACCATGCTGACGGGTGTTCCGACAATGTATGCCCTGATGCTCCAACAAGAAGACCTTTTGAACAACACAGATCTCTCTTCAGTGCGCAGCATGAGTATGGGGTCAGCCCCTGCATCTGAGGTGCTGTTGGATGAATTACAGGCTCGTTTTCCGGCTGCAAGAATTAATCTGAATTATGGCATTACAGAAGGAGGACCTATCCTGTTCTCCTGGTCTCACCCTTTGGGCCTCCCCCGTCCAAGGACAACAGTGGGATATCCCATTGATGGGGTCGAGATACGTCTCGAAGGGGGAGAGAATAACAACCAGGGGACTCTTTTCGTGAAAAGCCCGGGGGTCATGCTTGGTTACCATAACCTGCCTGACGTAACAGATCGCGATTTGCAAAATGGGTGGCTGAACACAGGAGATATTTTACGAAAAGATGAGGACGGGTGGTTTTACTTTGTTGGTAGGGTAGACGATATGTTCGTCACTGGTGGTGAAAATATTTATCCCGGAGATGTAGAGACTATGTTGGAGCGCCATGAGGATATCTTGCAAGCGGTGGTGGTTCCTGCCCCCAATAATTTGAAAGCGCATGTCCCCCATGCGTTTGTTGTTCTTCGCCAAGGGAGTCGCTTAACTGAGGAAGAGGTAAAGGGGCATGCCTTGGAAAACGGTCCAGCATACGCCCATCCCAGAAAAGTTTTTTTTATGGAGCAAATACCGTTGGCGGGGACCAATAAAATCGACCGAAAGAAACTCTTGGAACTAGCGGCACAGTCAGCCCGGTCTGACGGTACTGCCTGAGATTTTTTAATTTAGAGGCATTAATGATAGAGCTTTGGCCGAAGCCATGGAGTCAATTCTTTAAGTTCTCGATATAAGCTGGGAGAGAAAAACAAGCCTCGTGTATCTCGGCGTTATAATACCGTGATTCCAGGTTTAAGCCTGCGATTCTCTTTTCGATTTCCGACTTCGGTGTTAGTCGGGGTTCCTTACTTTTGCTGCCCCATCCTAGGGTCATTAGACCAGCTGCGTATGTCGGGACTTGGGTGATATAAAGGGTTGGATCGAGGAAAATGCTTTCCATCCGTTTGAAGGTGGCACGAGCTTCTTCTTCTTGCATCCAGGCAACACCACTTTGGGTGATCAGGATGCCCCTTTCAGTTAAACATCGGGCACAATTTCGATAAAACTCTTCTGTAAACAACACTTCCCCGGGACCAATGGGGTCCGTTGAGTCAACAATAATAACATCGAAAGTATCCGATGTTTCGGAGACGAACTTTATGCCATCCATAAAACGCAGATCGGCTTTCGGATCATCGAACGCGCCATTGCTCAAACTCGGCATATGTTCTCTACACAGTTGAACTACGGTTTCATCGAGTTCTATCATCGTCACACGATCAAGAGGATGTTTTATGGCCTCTCTCAGAACACCCCCGTCTCCGCCTCCGATGATCAAGACATTTTTTGTATCGCCATGGGCAACCAGTGGCACATGGGTCATCATTTCGTGATAGCAAAACTCATCGGCCTCAGTGGTTTGAATCACCCCGTCCAGTGCTAAGACACGCCCAAAGCGTCTGTTTTCAAAGATGACCATTTCCTGGAATTTGGTCCTTCCCTCAAAAACAATATTCTCAATTTCAAAAGATTGTTGAAAATCAGAGTATAAACTCTCCGAATACCACTTACGGTTCAATCTACAATGCCTCTTTTGTGCAGCTCAAAGTTCAATGTCTTCGGGAGAAAATATTTCCGAAGGACCGGTATGGCCTTTTCAGGATCACAGGCCCCGCACATGAAAACATCAAATGCCGCAAATCCCCGTTCGGGCCATGTATGAACGCTGATGTGAGATTCCGCCAATACCGCAACCCCCGACACACCTTGCTCTTCTCCAAAGTGATGGAGATGGATGTGCAACAATGTTGCACCGCAGACTTCGACCGCTTCTCTGAGGGCTTTTTCCATATATCCGGGGTCCGCTAAATTGCACGCTCCCCAAAGATCAGCGAGCACATGGCTGCCGGCAAAAAGAACGCCCTCTCTTTCAACGAAGTAATCTTTTCGTGTTTCCTCTATAGCGGGGAGGGCAGCGCCAGACATGTTTTCTACCATCACGTCTTCTCAACTCTAAAAGTAAAGGGATACCCAATTTGGGAGCGCGTTCAATCGCCTAAAAATGAACTAAATGCAAGCCCCAAAATACAAAAAATTAAATGAGATTTCTTCCTCAATAATGGCTCTTGGGTCCAGGATAGCGGTTCAATGATGAGCGTATAGTTTTTGATCCGTTCAAAATCTATTGCTACGTTTACATTAGAAGCTTTCGTAAACAGATTTCCTCTTAAAAAGAGTTGGGCCGAGGCAATATTTGCTTAAGCCTGGAGCGTAATTATTTACAGGACCTTGCCGGGATTCATAATACCTTGCGGGTCCAGAGCGGCTTTTAGAGTGCGCATGATTTCGATCGCCTGCGCTGATTTGTAATGGGTAAGCTCACGGCGCTTTGAAACCCCTATTCCGTGTTCTGCGCTAATACTTCCGCCTAGGGAGATGGCTTCATCATGCACAGTGCGATTGATGGTGGTGACGTGAGAAAAAAAAGCCTCGCGATCCATATTTTCAGGTGTCGTTACGTTGTAATGGACATTACCATCGCCAACATGGCCAAAAGCGCATATGCGGATACCGGGCAACTCTTTTTTAATGGCGGAGTCTGCTGCCCTTAAGAATTCTGGAACTTTTGATACCGGAACGGAGATATCATGTTTTATGGTTGCACCTTCGGTCATCTGTGCCTCGGGAATCGTTTCCCGAAGTCGCCAAAAATCTTTTGCCTGTGCCTCACTTTCCGCTAACACGGCATCCAGTATGAGGCCATCTTCCATTGCTTTCTCTAGGATGTTCTCAAAATTTTCTCTGAGGTTTCCATCGGAATGGCCCGAGGCCATCTCAATCAAAAGATATTCGGAATATTTTTCGCTCAGTGGATCTCTGGTATCTGGAATGTGTTTGAGAACAAAATCAAGTCCCAGTCGGGCGATCCATTCGAAAGCGGTTACCCGATCGTCACTGATGGACCGTGCCCGAGCCAGAAGGTCTATGGCCGCATTCGAATCGCGTATCGCGACAAAAGCAGTTTGGATGTCCTTTGGTTTAGGAAAAAGCTTCAAGACCGCGCCGGTAATAATGCCGAGCGTTCCCTCGGAACCCATGAACAGGTGTTTCAGGTCGTATCCCGTATTATCTTTTCTAAGGGCCGTCATACCATTCCAAATCTTCCCGTTTGGCATGACAAACTCCAATCCAAGTGCGAGCTCCCGGGTCGTTCCATAACGCAATACCCCGGTGCCACCTGCATTGGTCGCCAAGTTGCCCCCGATTTGGCAACTCCCCTCGGCCCCGAGGCTCAGGGGAAAAAGGCGATCAGCATCATCCGCGGCTTTTTGAATATCGGCGAGAATGACTCCGGCATCGACTGTTATGGTATAATTGAGGGGATCGATTGCTCGAATCGTATTCATTCGACTCAAACTAATAACGATTGCTTTCCCTGAATTATCCGGAGTTGCCCCGCCGCAAAGCCCCGTATTGCCGCCTTGTGGGACAATCGGGATTCTCTTTTCAGAACAGAGGGACACTACTTTGGAGAGTTCTTCCGTAGTTTTGGGTTTGACGATGGCAACCGCGCGCCCATTATATTCTTTTTTCTGATCAATGAGGTACGGCGCTGTATCTCTGGAATCAATTAAAAGGCCAGATCTTCCAACGATCTTCTCAATACTCTTAAGAAGGTCAGAGTCTCCTTCGAGGTTTATGGCATCCATCTTTGGTCATTCCCAATTGAGACTGATGTTTAGTCGTTTGATTTTTCTCGAAACATCCTAAACGCCTACTCCGAGAACGCAATCACCGCTTTGCTGCACGCCTAAGGCGGTCATTGATTGCAGCTCCAAGTCCGCTTTCAGGAATTGGCATAACGGCAATTGCCGCGGGTTTCATCTTATCCAGATTTCGCATCATATCGAATAAATTGGCCGCGGCCTCCTTTAGATTGGCCTGCTGGCTGAGGTTCAGGACCATTTTGTTTGTTGGTTCTGAGTATGGGCCAAAAGCTAGAAGGGCTTCGTTTGTGGATGCTTTTTCCGCATTAAGCTTCAAAGGGGCGTTGGTCGCATAATGTTTCAGCATCATTCCAGGGGATCCCGGGTTCGTTTCATTCAGAGATAGGGTTTCTAATGGTCCGCAGATCGCTTCAATGTCTTCCACCGGAACTCCTCCCTGTCGAAGGATCATTGGTTTCTGCGGGGCCGTAACGTCTACCACTGTGCTTTCGACCCCGACTTTACAGGGTCCCCCATTCAAGATCTTAGGGATTTGATCGCCAAAATCCTCTAAAACGTGTTCAGCTGTTGTAGGACTTACTTTTCCGGACTTGTTTGCGCTTGGTGCGGCAATTGGAAATGTTGTAGCGGCCAACAACTTCTGGGCTATGGGATGAGCCGGCACTCGGACAGCAAGGGTGTCGAGACCGGCGCCCGCGAGGTGGCACACTCTGCATTCCTGTGTTCGGGGTAATACGAGAGTCAGAGGCCCTGGCCAGAATGCTTCGGCCAGTTTTTGGGCCAACTTATTAGTTTGAATGATCGGTTCCGCGGCATCAAAATTATGAACATGTATGATCAGCGGATTAAATTTGGGACGCCCTTTGGCCTCAAAGATTGTTGCCACGGCTTCTGGATTGGTGGCATCTGCCCCCAATCCATAGACTGTTTCTGTTGGAAATGCGACCAGACGTCCGGCCTGAAGAAGTGCGGCGGCCTGCTCAATTTCTTCAGTCGAGGCCGCGGGCGATAAAATCGGCATTTAGAAAATGTTCCTTACCATATTTGAGTGGTGTCCCATCTAGCAGCCGAACGCTTCCCCCGGCTGACCTTAAGACTGCATCTCCCGCCGCGGTATCCCATTCCATTGTGTGGCCGAAACGTGGATAGATATCTCCCACCCCTTCCGCCAACAAACAGAATTTGAGAGAACTTCCCAAGATTTGCATTTGGCTACCGGGCAAGGTTTCGAGGAGATCTTTGACACGATTTTTGTCCCCATGTGAACGACTTGCTAGGAGGACAGCACCCTCATTCGGTTGTCTTCTTGCTGAAATGCTGGCGAGTTTTCCCGTTTTGCGTGCTTTTGCGCCCGAACTCATCGTTCCATAGTATAAAGAGTCTCGAGCCGGCACCCCAACCACCCCGAGGATCGGAACCTTATCCTTTATTAGGGCAATATTAACCGTAAATTCTTCCCGCCTATTTATGAATTCTCGTGTGCCATCCAAGGGGTCAACAAGCCAAAAAGTCCCTGAACCGATATCCACCTCAACCCCGCCCGCCATTGACTCCTCAGCAACAATGGGGATGGCTGGTGCTAGAGCCTTCAGACCCTCAATGATAATTCTTTCCGAGGCCTCGTCGGCCTCGGTTACAGGTGAGTTGTCATCCTTATTTCGGACTTCAAACCCACTCCGAAAGATGTCCATGATTTTGTCTCCGGCCTCATCCGTAAGTCGAATTATTTCGGGCAGCATTTCCTCGAGGGTCGGAGACATAATCACGATAGTTTTTCCGTTTGGGCGTTCAGAACCTACTGTGCCTTTGGTTGGCCTGAACCAGCGGCTGCAGCAAGCTCTGGCCAAGCAGCGGCGGCACCGGATGCTTCTATATTTTCGGCATCAGAGGCACCGGGGTCCCAGAGCCGTCCGAGGAAGCGCATTGAATTTATCCCGTTCGAATCGTCCGATGCTAAAAAGATAGCGGGCGCGACCATGGCCTCCGGCTTAACAAGCTGCTCTCTGTTGTAGGGAGACTCATGGGGAACCATTGGGGTATCGGCTGCTCCCCCAGGAACCAGAACATTTGCGGTGACAGCCGATCCTGCAACCTCAAAATCCTCCGCCCAACTGGCTGTGGCTGCCTCCAGTGATGCCTTGGATTGTCCGTAAGGCATATTCCCCCCTCGAATCATCGTATTTAGGCTAGTTGTGACATTCACAATCCGCCCTTGATTTTGGTTCATAAGATAGGGGGCCGCGGTGCGTGCCATAAGAAATGCACCCCGAACATTTACGTCCATAACAGCCTGCCACTTCTCGGGTTCTGTATCCCAGAAGTTAAGCCTATTTGTTAGGTAATCCCTTCGGATCCAAGACATTCCCAGACCTGCGCAATTGATTAGCACATTTAGGCCATCTAGTGTGCTGATTACAGAGTTGATCGAGTCTTCGACGTCAGATTGAGAGGTGATATCGCACTGGAAGGGTTTAATCTTGCCGCTGCTCGTCTCATTTGCTGTGGATTGGGCAGCTTCGAGATTGATGTCAAAACCAGCGACGATAGCCCCCGACTCCGCTAAACCCAATGCCATGGCCTTACCGAGGCCGCTTCCCGCCCCTGTCACGATGCAAACTTTTCCTGTGAGATCTCTTTTTGGCATAACTTCCTTCCTCTCTTTTGAGCTTACGAGAATATGATGGGGCCTTAGCTCGGGCAAGAGGCCGGTCTGGTCTCTAAACGGCTCTCGTTTTATACTGCGCAGGATGGAATAACATGAACTGCACTCTGGGAGGGCTCCGTGGATATAAAACTTTATTACGCTCCGATTACATGTGCGATGGTATCATATGTTGCGTTGACTCAGGCGGAAGCCGAATTTGAGACCATACCTCTCAATTTTAGAAAATCTGAGCATATGTCGAAGGATTATCTTTCGATTAACCCTAAACATAAGGTGCCCCTTCTAACAGTTGATGGTCAGAAAATTTCAGAAAATCTGGCGATCATTAGCTGGATTGACTCACAATTCCCTGCCGCAAATCTCTTGCCAGCCGACCCATGGGATAGGGCTCAAGCGCTTTCTATTCATGGTTGGTGCTCTGGCGGCATCCATCCCTATTTAAGGCAAATTAATAATCCGGCGAAGGTTGTCGATATGTCAGAGGCTGCTGAGGGTATTGTGTCTAATTCCGCTGCCGCGATTTACGAGAGTTTCGAAATAGCGGATGATATGCTAGCCGGCCGGAGGTGGTTCTTTGATCGTTTTATCCCTGCTGACATGCATTTTTTCTGGTGCTTCCGACGGGCTCAACAATTTAAATTGGACATCGAGAGATTTTCGAATTGCCAGGCGCATTTCGAAAGAGTCACCCTAGAGCCCTCTGTTCAAAAACTTTTGAATTTTGAGCAATCGGTCCAGGAAAGGTTCGAACAAGATAACTAGCTTTGGCGACCATCTTATCGAATGGAAAAGTTCGAGCAATTTTGAAATGCTTTTGAAGTGATGTTATGTGTGGTCGCTTCTCTCTGACGAAACCGCCGGAGGCGATGAAAGCCGTTTTTGGTTTTGAAAATCATCCAAATTTGCAGGCTCGATTTAACATTGCTCCGAGCCAAAAAGTTGCAGCAATTCGGTTGGACAAAGGCGGCCGACGGATTCTATCTGAGCTCTACTGGGGCCTCATCCCGAATTGGGCAAAAGACAGCTCAATGGCGTCTAGAATGATTAACGCGCGTGCGGAAACGGTCGCTCAAAAACCTAGCTTCAGTCAATCCTTTGAGCAAAGGCGGTGCCTGGTTCCTTGTGATGGATTTTACGAGTGGCGGGTTGAGGGTGAAAAGAAACAAGCTTTTAGAATAGGGCTCAAGGGAGGTGACTTATTTGCCTTCGCAGCAATCTTTGATAGGTGGTCTGTGCCAGAGGACACCCGTTACTGGTCAAAAGGCGAAACGATCGAAACTCTCTCGATAATAACGACTACGGCCAATCGGAAACTGCGCCCAATTCATCAACGGATGCCGGTTATTTTACCCGAAACGACCTATAAAACTTGGCTCGATTGTTCTAGCACGCCTGCGGCGCTTGGGTCGCTATTACGGGCCTTTCCCGATGACAATATGGCATTTTACCGGGTTGGATCGGCAGTAAACAATGTTGCGAATGACAGCCCCGAGGTTATTCAACAATTAAAAAATCCTCTATAGATCCAGAAAATAGCATCTTTTGATGTTACAATGGCGACTTTTCCACAGAAATCGGCCGTTTTTTTGTTGCTTCGTCTTGCTCCCTTACAATGACAAGATATAGTATGACTAGGTAGAAGGTGCACGATATCTAGGAGGGGTGGCCTGATGCAGTGGACAAATGAAAGAGTTGAAATTCTTACAAGGCTGTGGGCGGAGGGATTGTCCGCCCGACAGATTGCCTCAAAACTTGGTGGGGTTACTCGGAACGCAGTAATTGGAAAAGCACATCGTTTAAATTTGCAACGGGGCCAAACTGTCCCGGAACCAATTCCAGAGCCAAAAGCTCCGATCGTTTATGAACCGCCACCAATCAATCACCCAGATGTGAAGCCATGGATGTGCAGATGGCCCTCGGAGGGTCCAGGTCGGCATGGCTTAAATATTTGCGGTAAGACTTCTCAGCCCGGGAGACATTACTGCGCCGAGCATCTGACAGCAGCCTACCTTCAGCGTAAGAGGCATGTCGCTTAGCACACTTCTTGGGCAGCTGCTTGGAGCGTAAAAAAGAGAGGGCTGAAAGCCCTCTCTTTTATTTTGTAATGATTTCAGGGCCCATTAGGGCGGTGGGTAGGAAAGTCGAGATCCATGGGACATATGTGACCAGGATGAGAAATAAAAACATGATCCCCACCCAGGGTAATGCCGCGCGCACGACACCGAGGACAGACATTCCCGCCACACCAGCTGTTACAAATAGATTTAGACCCACTGGTGGAGTGATCATTCCAATCTCCATATTCACCACCATGATGATCCCTAAGTGAATAGGATCGATCCCAAGCTGAATGGCAATCGGAAAGACAAGCGGCGCCACAATGATCAACAATCCGCTGGGCTCCATGAATTGGCCACCCAGAAGTAATAAAAGATTGACGATAATCAAAAACATTATTGGCCCAAAACCAGCGTTAAGCATCATTTGAGCAATATGCTGAGGGATTTGCTCCTCCGTCAGGACATGTTTTAGTATCAACGCATTGGCAATGATAAACATCAGCGTGACGGTCAGTTTTCCTGCCTCGAACAGGGTCTTTCGTGTGTCGTCATGCCAAAATACCGAGATTGCCCTATAGGGAATTGACCACAGGGTGCTGTCCCGCTGAACGAAGGGACCCATGTCACGGTAGACAAAATTAGCTATGAAAAAGGCGTATATGGCGGCAACAGCGGCGGCCTCTGTTGGCGTAAAAACGCCACCGTAAATACCTCCGAGGATAATAAAAATGAGCAAAAGCCCCCATATCGCCCCCCGAGCCGCGTCAAAAAGCTCTTTCCAACCCGCGAAGGGCTGTGATGGTAATTTTTTGACATGCGCAGCAATATAAATACCGACAATTAACATTAGGCCAGCGACGAGGCCCGGAATAACACCACCCAAAAACATCCTTCCCACAGAAACGTCTGTAGCGGCAGCATAGACGACCATCACAATAGATGGTGGGATAAGAATTCCTAGGGTCCCAGCGTTACAAATAACCCCGGCTGCGAATTCACGCGTGTATCCCACCTGCCGCATTCCGGCAATCACAATGGAACCGATTGCGACAACGGTTGCCGGAGAGGAGCCCGATAAAGCCGCAAACATCATACAGGCGACGACTGAGGCGATCGCCATGCCTCCCCTAAAGTGGCCGACCATCGCAATAGCGAAACGGATAATCCGTCGGGCAACGCCGCCGGTGGACATAAAGGTTGAGGCTAGAATGAAAAATGGGATCGCAAGAAGGGTAAAATGCCCATCGAAAGCAGAGAAAAGTGTCTGGGCGACCGACGCCAAAGATGCATCAGAATAAACCAGAAGAAACACAATACTCGAAAATCCGAGAGAAATTGCAACCGGGACCCCTATGGCCATAAGGCCGATTACCATCCCGAAAAGAAACGCAACTTCCATTTACTTCTCCGTTTCCGCGTCGTGGCTTGCGATCAGAGCTGAGAGCTCCCCGCGATAAATTTTCCAACCAGCCTCGACGAACCGCCAGGTCATGAGGGCCATGGCTATTGGCAGAACCGAATATGGGATGAATCTTGGAATTTTTTCATACCTCTCTCCATCATTCATCCAAGTGGAGATGAATTGGAAGAGTTCAGGCATCGGAATATCATCAACCTCCAAGAATGCCCGTGTTGTTGCAAAAGGATACCAGTAGTCCCAGCTACCTTTTAGAAGGAGGACTGAGAACACCAGGCATGCCAGCACGGCGAGGAGGGCGATCGGTTTTTTTGATCGTGCGGGTAATCTCTCGATCAGAATATCCACGCCTAGGTGCAATGATTTTTTCACGCAGTATCCAGCGCCCAACAGGACCATCCAGGCGAACAAAAATACAGTCGTTTGCAATGCCCAAAGGAGATTGTCATTGAAAACGTAACGGGCGATGACATTCGCAAAAGTGATTATTGTCATCAAACCCAGGAAGACCGCTATTAAATTCTCTTCCAGCCTATCTAGAGAGAATGAACAATGCGGCGAACGGGCGTTTTTTTGTGGGTTGTCTAACATCTTTTAAGCGCCCGTCCGCCAATTTCAGATCTGGACCTAGCTGCCCGCGTTAGCCGCTTGTGCGTCGGCTATGGCATCTGCACCAACATCTTTCTCGAACTTATCCCAGACAGGTTTAAGTGCCTTGACCCAGGCACTCCGTTGAGAGTCCGTGAGCGTTCTGATTTTCCCACCTGCCTTTATAATCGCTTTTTTGTTTGCTTGGTTGACCGCATAGGAAGCTGCATTCCGGTCCTTGGTAACCTCAGTCAAAATTTTAGAAAACTGACTGCGCGTTGCTTTGGGCATTCCTTTCCACCAATCGACCGAAGTCACCACGAGGTAATCGATGATTCCATGGTTGGTCTCCGTTGTGCCATCCTGCACCTCGAAAAACTTTTTACCATAAATGTTGGACCAAGTATTTTCCTGACCGTCTACCACTTTTGTTTGGAGCGCGCCGTAGACTTCTTTAAAAGCCATTTTTTGTGGGTTTGCCCCAAGGGCTTTAAATTGTGCAACCAAGACTTCGGAAGCTTGGACCCGGAATTTTAATCCATTGGCATCTGTTGGTTTTATGAGGGGACGATTGGCCGACATTTGTTTCATGCCGTTATGCCAGAAAGCCAACCCCTTTAGGCCCCTGCGGGTCATGGAGTCTTTCAACTTTTGTCCCGGTGCCGAGTTTTGAAATTTATCAACAGCATCAATATTTTTGAACATAAACGGTAAGTCGAAGAGCCGAAACTTTTTCGTAAACTTTTCAAACTTAGAAAGGGACGGTGCGGCGAGTTGGACGTTACCTAACAGCATCGCTTCTAGGACTTTATTGTCGTCATACAGTGTCGAGTTGGCGAACACTTGCATGCAGGCCTTGCCGTTCATTTCTGCGTTGACCCGCTTTGCTAAGAGACTCGCAGCAATTCCCTTTGGGTGTTTATCTTCGTTGGTGACATGGCTGAATTTAATAACCATTTCCCCTTTATCGCATTTTGCGACGGCGGGTCCCGAAATGGCCAGCATAAGCGCTGCTGCCACTGGTAGCACCGCTATTGGCGTTTTGTTTTTCATTTTTTCTTCCTTTATGTCATTGAGAGAAAGACTGCCTCCGAAATCGAGTTCTGGATCGTCGAAGGGTGACGCTTGGTACAAATAATATTACAAGACTATTTAACTAGTTCACACAGCTTATTTAATCAAACTGAAACACTACTATGCAAGATAATCCGCAATTTCGCCTTGGGGTCGATGTCGGGGGAACACACACAGATTTAGTGTTGCTCAATACCAGCACCGGGGAAGTGTCCGTAGAGAAGGTTTCGAGTACGCCCAAAAATCCGGCGCTTGGCGTTCTGAATGGGGTCAGAAATTTTATTAAAAAAGGGACCCCTCCTGATGCAATAGAATTTTTTTCCCATGGCACGACCATCACGACGAATGCGTTGTTAGAAATGCGCGGCGCCAAGGTGGGTATGCTGATTACCGCCGGGTATCGGGCTATCCAAGAAATTCAGACCCAAGGTCGAGATGGTAACCCTTTCGACTATTTCTATGACAAGCCGGAACACCTTGCGCCGCAAAGTTTGACCCGAGAAATCTCCGGCCGGATTGGCTGGGAAGGCGACGAAGTTGAGCCATTAAATGAAGACGACGTAGTGGCCGCTACCCGATCGCTCAAAGAGCTCGGGGTCACGTCAATTGCGGTGGTTTATTTATTTTCTTATGCGAACCCCAGCCACGAGGAGCGGACTCGGGAAATTATTGCCCGGGAATTTCCTGAGGCTCACATTTCTCTCTCCTCTGAAGTGCTGCCCCGCATACGGGAATGGCCTCGTATGTCCACCACTTTGTTAAATGCCTACCTAGGGCCCGTTCTGGTCGGGTATATCAATGATCTGGGTCGCGGTCTGGATGAAGGGGGCGTCTCGACCCAGCAACGTTTCTTAATGCAGTCAAATGGCGGTGTTATGCCCTTTTCCGCTGCTGTTCAGGGTGGAAAGACCGTGTATACGCTTTTTTCCGGGCCTGCTGCTGGGGCTCAAGCAAGCGCTTATCTGGCTGGTGAGGACGCCAAGAAAGGCATCGTTACCCTCGATATGGGAGGCACCTCGGCGGATATTGCCTTCATAGAAGGGGGTTCTCCTCTCGAGGTTACCGAAGTTACATTAGCTCGTCGTCCGCTCGGAGTCCCGGCGCTGGATATGACTACGATATCGGCGGGAGGTGGATCTATCGCGTGGGTGGATCGCAGCAACTTTTTACGTGTTGGCCCAAGGAGTGCAGGGGCAGATCCTGGGCCTGTCTGTTATGGCAAAGGCGGCACAAATCCAACTGTAACCGATGCAGATATCGCTCTAGGATTTTTAAATCCAGAATATTTTCTTGGGGGTTCTCAGATGCTCGATAAGGGTGCTGCGGAGAGGGCACTCGCGGAAAATATTGGAAAGCCGCTCGGAATGTCCGTTCTGGAGGCGGCCTCCGGCATTCGTCGGATTGTCGACCTGCGAATGGCTGATGAAGTGAAAGTTTTTGGAGCAAAGCGGGGAGTGGATCCGCAGGAATTTACGCTTCTGCCCTTCGGAGGAGCGGGAGCCGTCCATGCGGCATCTGTCGCTGATGAATTAGGAATGAACCGGATTTTTGTTCCGCCGAGGCCTGGAGCGTTCTCCGCAATGGGTCTCCTCTGTACCGATGTTGTTCACGACTACGTGAGATCAGAATTGAGACCCATGGAACAAGTATCTCCGAGCCATGCGGAAGATATATTTTCCGCGCTGGAGGCACGCGGCCATGCGGAGCTCCTTTCTGAGGGACTAAATACTGAGGGCGCACGATTCGAACGGGAACTTGATGTGCGTTACACGGGGCAGGGATATGAACTCAGGGTATCATTGTCGGGACTTGGCGCTGATGGTGGTCTAACCGATAGCGATATGAAGTCAGCGCGAGTTCGGTTCGATGAGAAACATGCTCAGATTCATGGCCACGCGGCAGATGATCGCCCCGTCGAAATTGTGAGTTATCGTGTCCGCCTCCGGGTAGCCGTCCCAAAATACGAGCCCGTTCTTCTGGGAACGCCATCCGATTGTCTAGCTCCGGCTGAGGCGGTTAAAGGGCAGAGGCATGTGTTTTTTGAGAGCGAAAACGGCCAGGACGCAACAGTGTTTGAGAGAGATGCGCTGCCGATTGGAACGGTTATTGAGGGGCCTGCAATTGTCGAGCAATTTGATTCAACGATTGTGTTGCCTCCGGGGTGGAGTGGAAAAATAGATGGGTACCGGAATTTAATTTTGAGCCGAGGGGGGGTCTGATATGTCAACATCGAACACAATCGATCCTGTTACAGTTCAGGTTCTCAGAAATAAGGTCGCAAGTCTTGTCGACGAAATGCATTACCATTTCTATCGTTCGGGATACTCAACAATTATCAGAGAATCCAAGGACTTTAGCTGCGTAATTTTAGATAAGGTGGGAAAGTTGATTGTTCCACCCCCAATGTTTTTTCATGGATTGGCCTATCGGCGTTTTGTCGAAAGGATATTTGAAATTTATGAGCAGGATGAAATTTGTGACGGCGATATGTTTGTTTCAAATCATCCCTATGAAGCGGGCATGCCCCATGTTTCCGACATGGGATTTTTGGCCCCAATTTTCCACGATGGGGTTCTAATCGCCTGGAGTGGTACGATCGCTCACAAAGCGGATATTGGTGGCACTAACCCTGGCAGCACCTCAGCGAACTCGACTGAGCTATATCATGAAGGCCTTCTCCTCCCTCCCATGAAATATGTTAGGGCGGGGATAGAAGATAGTGACGTAGAACGGGTGATCCTCGGAAACTCAAGACATCCGGATCTTGTAAAAGGAGATATCGGTGCCCAGGTAGCGGCAACCCAGATGGGGGTCCTTCGAATGCAGGAGAATGCCTCCCGTTTTGGCAGCGAGACCATTATGTCGGCGTTTGATGTAATTTTGAAAGGGGCGGGAGAGGAGCTTCGTGCGGCCATTGCCGCTCTGCCCGACGGCACATCTTCTGCTGAAGGTTATATGGATGACGATGGGGTGGACCGGGAAACGCCCGTCAAGTTTGCCGTAACGATAGAAGTAAAGGGGGACAGGGCTACCTTCGATTTTTCGAATTCTGGTCCTCAGGCAAGGGGGCCGGTGAACTTGCGGCCGTCAATGGTCGAATGCTGTGTGTTTTATTGTTTGGTTGGCGCTTTAGGGCCAGATTTACAATTTAATGGCGGGATGGTGGACGTCGTCGATATTAAATACGCAGACGATACGGTTACCAATGCGTCGCCCCCGGCTCCTGTTTCGAGCTATCAGAAGTCAAACCTCCGTTTGGTAGACGTCATTCTCGATGCCATGGCGCATTTTGCCCCTGAGAGAGCGATTGCGGGATCGGGGTCATCCGGTTCGCTGCTTGTTTCTTGGCAAGGAGGCGGTAGAGAAGGACATTCTACCATGCAATATGAGATCTTCGGTTCTGCCTATGGCGGAGGGCAGGGCCATGATGGCTGTTCGATGACAGCAACACATCTATCCAATCTCCACATAACACCGATTGAAATCCTGGAATCGGAGTTTCCCTGTCGAGTCACAGAGATGTCGGTCATCGCTGACTCGGGTGGGCCCGGAGAGTTCCGGGGTGGGCTTGCTTTCCGGAGACGATATGAACTCTTGCAAGATGCCCTCGTTGTGCGCCGCTACGAGAAGGCCAAGTTTCCATCGACAGGTTCTGCGGGTGGGAATGACGGACGGAAAAGTCGATTTGTCAGGATCGGTGCTAATGGAGATGAAACGGATCTTCCGGCGGCTGGTCGTTATGAAATGAAAGCCGGTGAGGGGTTTTATATTGATAAGGCGGGCGGAGGCGGTTACGGGGATCCCAAGAAACGAGATCCAGAAGCTATCCGAGCGGATATCCGAGAGGGCTATGTGTCTCCGGAGGGGGCCAAGCGAGACTATGGCTATCAGGAGTGAAAAAGGGGGATCTTGATCCCCCTTTTAGTAACCTTAGACGCCTTTTCGTCCTTTAACCATGATGATTTGGCGGGCCCTTTCAACAAGTGGTTTATCAATGTCCATCATTTGACCGACTATTTTCTCGAGTTCCGCGCCCGACAGCGGGTTTACATCCAGTCGCCGCTTGTTAGCGTCTCTCTTGAAAACGTCGCTAAAAATGACCTTCTGAAATGACGCGCGCATTAATTCAACGTTCATTTTGGGGGTTTTGGGTGGAAACACGAGACTTCTACCCACGGCACCCAGGGAAGACATGAAACCCACAATTTTTTTCATCTCACCATCTTTTACCAATGACAACAGGATTGGAACATCGGCGAGATCGGGGTCCTTATTGATCCCAACTTGAAGGATGCGCGTTGCGAATCCATTTTTAAACCACTCGCCCCGAGTGGCTTTCCATGAGCCCCAGGTCAGAGAGATGCCATCCAACTCTTTTTTTCCATGGCAAGCATGGCCTTTTGTGATCCCGCATATCCCTGAATGATTTTCATCTTTGTGCCAAACATACCATTCAGCATGGCAGGTATCAGGAATGTTTGAGAGCCCGAGCCCGTGGACCCTACGTTGACCCGAGTTTTCCTGAGGTCTTCAAGCGTTTTGACATTTGTATCAGAGCGGAGCACGAGAACAGCATTTGTCTGCACCGCCGTACCCAACCATTTGAAATGCCGAGCGTCATACCGGGCTTTTTTCGGTTCAAGTAGATTTGTAATCACGACGGTATCTGGCGGTTCAAAGAGGTTAAAACCGTTTTTCGGCATAACATTAAAGGCATAATTGCTGGCCTTCATGCCGCCCGCGCCTGGCATATATTGGACTACGACGGCCGGATTACCGGGTACACTCTCTTTTAGATATTTCGCAAACAGCTGCGCATAAAGCCCGTAAGTGCCCCCTGCATCAAAGCCTACGGTTATTGTCACCTGTTTGCCCTTGTAGGCTGGAACTTTTTCTTGATCGGCCAAGGAATTGGTTGATACGGACACGGCAACAAGCGCGGTTGTCAGCCCCAAGGCGAGGCGAGACGCGGAATCTTTCATTTGTTTTCTCCAAGATAAGAATGATTGTTTGGCGTGAAATCCAATTTAGGTGCGCGAATTTATATTTCAGTTCGCGTAACAACCCTTCTATAGGATCCTATCCGAGAGATCGGGGTTTCCCGCCGTTCGTTGGCGGCATTTAGGGCCCCTTCAAGATGGTTACCGAACGCAGCGTTTCAATAGGCACGAAAAACTTTTTTAAACGTATAAAGATGAGCGACCTTATGGTTAGCAGATGGTAGCGGTGTCTGCTGGATTGTAATTGTTAGGCTAAAAGCTTGCGCGTTCCCCAAGAAAAAAAGGCGGCTGAAAGCCGCCTTTTTAAGTAAGCAAGTGAGACCTATTTTCCAAATACAGACTTTACGGCCTTTGCCTTAACTTCTGCTGATAGGTCGTTTCGCGTTTTGACCAGTATCGCTTGAATGTCTTCCCCTTTTATTGGGTCATAGACCAGGTTGCGTTTCTTAGTGTCTGCCTTGAAGGCATCAGATGAAACTGCCTTCCAGAAAGCCCCTCGTAACGGCTTAATCAGCCCTTTATTGGCACTCGGGGGAAGAGCCAGTCCACGCCCGATGATGGAAGCGGTCGAGAGCAGAGCCGCTGCAGCCTTGTCGGTCTTTGATGAAGCCAATTCGGTTAACAATGGCAAATTCGGCAGATCTTTCTCTTTTGTGAAGCCTATTTGAGCGAGTAAAACGAGAAAGGACTTATCGCCGCCCTTTAACCAGGAACCGCGATTTTTTTGCCAAGAGACCCAGCTATTTGACATTCCCATCGTTTCGCCCTGCTCAACGGACAAGGTTGTATTAGCGGAACCTTTATAGCCTTTTACAATTTTGAATTTCGTTCCAAGAAGTCCGTTCATCATTGCGGGAACAAGGAATGTTGGTGATCCTTGGCCAGTGGACGCTACCTGTATCGATTTTTTCTTGGCATCGTCAACATTAAGAATCCCGGAATCTCTGCGTGCAGCCATGACCTGGTTTCCACCGAAAACCCGACCCAGCCATGAAAAGTCTGTGGTCTTAAATTTAACCTTTTTCGGTCGCAGAGCTTCCGTCACCAAGGTCATTTCCGGAGGCATAAATAAGTTTAGACCATTGCCTGGCATCACGTTGGCGGCGTAGTTGGCTGCTTTTATGCCACCGGCCCCTGGCATATATTGGACAACGACATTTGGCTTACCGGGAATAGCTTTTCCAATATGAGCGGAGAGCAACTGAGAGGTCTGACCATAGGTTCCTCCCGCTCCGTAGCCCACTAAAATCGTGACTGTCTTTCCTCGGTATAGACTTTTGAGATCCATCTTGTGGCCACCCGCAGTTGCAGAGGCGGCTAGACCAAAAACTGTGGCAGCCGCGATCCCGGCGACTGCTGAATGCATTATTTTCATGTGTTGCTCCCGTCTGAGTTAACTGAACACACCTTACAAGAATAGAAGGCGTTTTCCATAGTTTTTTTTAGAAATTAAACGGATTCGTTTGATTATCAGAGTCCGTAAAGGCGTTTCGAATTGTCATCTAAAATTTTATCGGCAGATTTTGAGGGGATTTTTCCGTCAGTCCGAAGTTTGCGTAAAGCCTGGATTTCTGTGGAGGTGTCGTTATGACCATAATCGGTTCCAACAACAATGTTGTCATCCCCGACACTGTCCAGGATATATTCGAGATCATCCGTGACCTGGCAGGCGACGAAAATGTTATTGTCGCCCAGAGGGTCTTCAGAAATTCCCCGACCCATCCGAGAAAGCCGGAGGTCCAAATCGTTGAGGGCATAAGGGACCCACTGCGCGCTTAGCTCAACAAAGCCCCACCGAATTTTCGGAAATTTGCCAGGTAAGTCGTTCCATATCAGGTCATGGAAGGCCCCCACTCCCGATAACTTAAACCGGTTGAAACCCGGATCCGACCGATAGGCTTCATGCACTGTAAAACTTGCCACTCCGGAATGTAAAACTATTGCCAAATCTAGCTCTTCGGCCATTTGGTAGAAGGGGTAAAAATAAGGGTCAGACAACATTCTATCGGTTTCCATTGCCCTAATAAAAACCCCACAGGCGCCATTCTCTTTCCCGAATACAAGCTCGTCCCTGACTTTGTCCATTGCTAGAAGCGGCGGACATACGACCCATCGAAGTTCCTGCGGGGCTGCTTTATTGATGTCGGCCAACCAACGATTATAGCTGTAGCAGATCGCATAATCGATTTCAGGGTTCATGGTAAGCGGGCGTAAAAATAATGTTGGGAATAGCACCTGGATATCGATTTCCAGTTCGTGCATATGATCCAACCTCGCTTGAATATCTGTCATCTCCCGAGCGGCCTCAGTAGTATCCAAGCCCACATTGAATTGTTTGTTATGAAGTCTATTGTCGACAACCCAATACTCTCGAATGACGTTTCCACTGCTGCCCAGAGAGGTTTCACCTGTCTGTTGATTTACGACGAAAGGTGTATATTTTTTCAAGGAATTTGGCACATATTCCCAGGTTCGAGGCGTTTCTAATACGTGAGCGTCGGCATCGATGGTGGCCATTCAGGGTCTCCTTAAAATAGTTTCTGCGATTTTATCTGAGCACCCTATCTTGCCAACCCCTGGTTTTTCCGGAACTTTAGCAAGGAGACTTAGGATTTATTCCTCACTGGACTTGCCCTTTCCCAAAGCCAACATAAACTTTCGTTCTCAGGACCAATCGTAAGGAAAAGGCCATGCCCAGGTATTCTATAAGCCAACCCGTTCGCCAGCTTGAAGCCCCCAGACTTCTTAAGGGGCAAGGTAGGTATACGGATGACGTGGTGCTTTCAAATCAGGCGTTTGCGATTTTCTTGCGGTCCCCCTACGCACATGCCGTGATCAAGTCGATCGATGCGGATTATGCAAGGCAGATGCCTGGGGTTTTAGGGGTGTTAACAGGGGACGATTACGCGGCTGACGGCCTGGGCCCCGTGCGCGGTATCTCGCCATTTCAGAGGCGGGATGGATCGCCGATGTACAGACCCGACCGGCCCGCATTAGCGCAGGGTAAAGTCCGACATGTGGGGCACATGGTTGCAATGGTCGTCGCTGAGACGATCCATCAGGCCAAAGACGCTGCTGAAGCGATCGTTGTCGATTACGAGCCACTTCCCGTAAATGTGTCCACGGCGAAGGCTAACAGCGGCGAAGTTGAAGACATTTATGAGGATTGCACACAAAACGAGCCTGTCTACCGCGAGCATGGAGACTCTGATGCAGTCGATGCTGCGATCGCCAAGGCTGCTCATGTTGTGACAGGGATATTTCCGGTTAACCGCGTTGCGGCCAACTCAATGGAACCGCGCGCCGTTAACGCATCTTATGACTCGGGAAGAGACCACTATACGGTATATGCGTGTTTGCAGCGCCCCTATGTCTGGCGAACTATGATGTGCAAGCACATTTTTAAGATGCCGGAAAGCCGGATGACAATAATTGCCGGAGATGTTGGGGGATCCTTTGGGATGAAGGGGGGGCTGTATCCCGAGATACCCCTTGCCGTTTGGGCTTCGAAACGGTTTGGAAGGCCCGTTAAATGGACGTGCGAGCGTTCAGAGGGGCATCTGGCCGATGATCAAGCTCGTGATATGCATGTAGAGGGTACATTGGCTCTGGATGAGAATGGAAAATTTTTGGGTATCCGATTGGTCTCCAACAATAATGTTGGAGCCTTCATCACAATGATTGGATTTCTCTCAACGAATGGAATAGCAAGTGCGGTGTCCGGACCTTATATGACACCGGCTGTTCACGGAGTGGGACGAGCCGTTTTGACCAATACCGTCCCTGTCTCGAACTATCGGGCACCGGGTGGTGCACCATCCGCATATGTCATTGAACGCTTGGTCGATATTGCTGCTGCGGAAATGGGAATTGATCCCGCCGAGCTCAGACGTCGGAATCTGATCCCTGCTGAAAAAATGCCCTATAAGTCTCCCACTGGAGAGACATATGACTGTGGTGAGTTTGGAAAGGTTTTAGAAAAATGCATTCATTTTTCAGATTATGCAGGGGCAAAACAGAGACAATCGGCCGCTCGATCAGCCGGCTTGCTTTACGGGATTGGAGTTTCAACAGCTGTAGATCCGAGCGCAGGTCCGTCACCGGAGACCGCAGAGCTGAGGTTTGATCCTGGTGGTGATTTGACAATTTTGTGCGGTACGACTGCTGGTGGGCAAAGCCATGAAACAATATATACACAAATTGTTAGCGAGAAGTTGGGAGTCGACTCGGATCGAATTACTGTGGTTGAAGGGGATACGAGCCGCCTCTCATGGGGTACAGGAACGGGTGCTGCGCGGAGCGCCACGATTGGCGGAACGGTTGTTTTTAAGGCTGCCGAAAAGGTAATAGAGAAAGCAAAAAAGATAGCGGCTCACCTGCTTGAGGCGGCAGCCGATGATATCGAATTTGAAAATGGTATTTTTCGGATAGCCGGTACCGACAGAGAAGTCTCGATGGCCTCGGTGGTAGAGACGGCGTTCACGCCGAATAAGTTACCGGCTGACATTGAGATTGGTCTCTACGAGACAGCAACGTGGTCGCCCGATGTGGCGAACGTACCGAATGCTGCGAATATTTGTGAGGTCCAGATTGACCCAGATACGGGCGTGACAGAGATAAAGCGTTACTATTCGGTTCACGATGTCGGGGTAGAGTTAAACCCGTTGTTGGTGGACGGTCAGATGCACGGGTCGATCGCACAAGCCGCGGGACAGGCATTAATGGAGAATATGGCTTACGATCAGCAAACTGGGCAGATTCTCTCGGGCTCGTTCATGGACTATGCGATGCCAAGAGCTGATAATTTTTGCGATTTTTCGCTAGATCGACATCCAGTTCCAACTCCGACCAATCCTTTGGGAGTGAAAGGTGCTGGTGAAACGGCGACAGTTGCTGGTCTTCCGGCCGTGATGAACGCTGTTAACGACGCGCTTTTGCCCCTTGGAATCAGGGATATTTCGATGCCGGCCACCCCGGAGAAATTATGGAAGGCTATTAATTCCGTGGCGTAAAAAACGAAATGTGCCCGTCTGATACCTTAGGATTTGCGGTGCAGCCTAAGATTAAGAACCTCTTGTTTTGGACCGAGTAAAACTTTTTTAAATGATGTTCTGGGTGCCATTCATAGCAAGGCATCGATGACGCTCCTTTTAGGTTCTCCATCTCAGCGTGGCTTCTTTCAATGGGTTCCTGAATGCCTGACCTTGGCTGACAGAACGTGCCCATTCATTTTTGATTTGATAATACCATTTCGCTTGCTGGTCTGGTTGACCCGAGAGTCGTAAGGGGGGATCCCATGCAAGGCCCTTAGATTGCCGAATAAAGGCGGATTGATCCTGCTTTAGAAACACCTTGGCAAAGCCTTTCACTACCGGTTTGAGAATATCGGCCCACCCCATTGACCACCACATCAAAATGAGAGGTGTTTGTCGTATTCTCTGAAATCGGTGTGCACGCGGTCATTCCGCAGTAAAAGTTTCTCCCCGCTCGGATGCTTTCTATTCTGACACCCGGCAAAGCGAAAGAGATCTGTACCTCGGGTTCCCCGCCGATCAATTTATAAATTGACGAGTTATTGGACGCTCGGTGTGCGCTCATTTCGAAACCCAACTCACTCGGTTTAAACGACTTCTCTTTGTCTTGTCGATGATCAGGTCTACGCCAAAACCAACTTTCATGAATGTGAGGAGTGTGCGCCGGGTCGATTAGTCCCACGACCGCATGGTCGATATTTACCGGGAACTCAAGCTCATGAACAATCTTCGGCTGCATTTGTCCCACATTAGGTACCTCGGGGATCGGTGTTTCAGAGCCGTCGCCGTCCCCGAGCCATACCCAAATAATTCCTTGTTGCTCTTTTATGGAATAAGGCGGAACTTGGATTTTGGAGAGGTCTACGCGATCGCTTTGAACGAGAGCAGGGATTTCCGCGCAGGCTCCGTCAATCGAAAACCGCCAACCATGATAACAACATTCGATTTCTTCTCCTAAGATCCGACCGTCGGACAGGGGAATGCCGCGATGGGGGCAGTTGTCTTGCAAGGCGAACGGTTGACCTGACTGCGTACGACCAAAAACTAGGGGTTTTCCCGAAATTTGGCGATGAACGACTTGGCCAGATTTTAGGGCCCCACTGGGTAACCCAAAATACCAAATGTTTTTCAAAAAAATTTCATCCATTGTTTCACATTATAGTCCGGGTTTTTGTGTCACGGCTAACCCCGATAGTTATCTCGAAAAGATTTATTAATGTTACCAGCGCGGGACACGGAGCTGTTTTAATAGCCTATGTGGCGGTATATTTGGCATTAATGGAGAAACAAGGATAACGCAAATTAGCTCGTGAGCGACGTTTTAAAGGTTGCGGCTGTAATTGATTCTAATTTACAGAAAGTAAAATATGAATACTGATGTCCTGACAAAGATTGTGGATGCGGCACGGGGCGCTGGGCTCGATGCCATCGTGGCCTGTAGCCCAGAAAACTTTGCCTATGTCGCTGGATTTGTTGTCCCGTCCCACCACGTTCTGAGGTGGCGTCATTCACTCCTGGTAATAAAATCCGACGGGACTGTTTTTGCTTTTACCGTCGATATGGAAAAAAGCACGGTCGAGAAAAATTTGCCTGAGGTCCCCCTTATTACTTGGGGCGAGTTTACAGACAACTCCATGCAGGTTTTCGCAAGGATGTTGAGTGACCTTGGTCTTGGGCACGCCAGGATCGGGATCGAGACGGATTACATCTCCGGCCATGATTTAGAAATTCTTCAGAAGGAGTTGGTCGGTGTCGAACTGACTCCTGCTCAGACGCTTTTCAATGAAGCCCGGATGATCAAAACACCGAGGGAACTGAAGTCTCTGCATAGACTTTCCCGTGTTTCAGATGCCAGCCTCGGCGAAGCCCTTGCTTCTGTCAATGAGGGTTCGACCGAAATGGATATCGCCGCTTCGTTAACACGAGGGATTTACACCCGCGGTGCAGAAGACTTCAAATTTATGATCGTTGCTACGGGAGAGAGGAGCCGACTGCCTAATGTAGGGCCTACAGAGCGTGTTTTGCAGGCTGGAGATATTTGCAGGGTAGAGATCTTTTCAATTATCAAGGGGTATCATGCAGGGGTCTGTCGGACAGCTTCTGTGGGTGATCCTCCTGATCATGCAGAGCGGATATGGGGGGTTTTGTCGGATGCGACCCAAGAACTGCTCGGGTTGATCAAGCCTGGAGCGAGTTCGCGCTCACTTTATGATGCCTATTTGGAGATGATACGCAGTCTCGAAATGCCTCCGATTTCTTTTGTCGGCCACGGAATAGGTCAACACCTCCATGAAGACCCCTATCTGGGGCGGGTCGGGGATTGGGAGCTGAAGCCTGGAATGGTGCTTGGCATCGAGCCCTTAATTTATGAGACGGGTCATGGGTTTGGGATGCAGAACAAGGATATGGTGGCTGTCACAGAAACTGGCTGCTTGTTGCTCTCGGATGTGACCGATACAACAACTTTGCTGCGATGCGGTAATTTGGGGAACGCCGCAAGTAAGTAATTTGTAACGGGACAATAGAAACGACGGTCTGCATGGAGATTTCGCATTTTTGGAACTTGGAATCCTCCTAATTGACCAATACGGCTGTTGGCTTTACACAGGCGGCAAGCTTTTCAACCTGATTTCTGGGGATCTAGATTATGGGACAAGAAAATATCAAGTTAAGCATTGCAACTACGGACTATGATCATTTTCGTGATTTTCGCACTGGGGAGGTGAGGGCTCAGGGCATTGATCACAGTTGGTCGATCCTAAGCCATCATGAGTGCTTCGCTCGGTTTACGGCAAACCGGGAGTGGGATGTTTCGGAACTCAGCTTTGCAAAGTTCTCGACCCAGGTCACCCGAGAGGACTCAGATATAATTGGGCTCCCAGTTGTTTGTTCACGCTTATTTCGATTTTCTAGTTTCTACATAAATAAGAACTCGGGAATAAAAACCGTTGAAGACCTGAAAGGTAAGCGGGTGGGGTCTCCGGAGTGGGCTCATTCGGCAGCCGTTTACATGAGGGGCTGGATGCACAATGACTGCGGAGTAAAACTGCCCGATGTGCATTGGTATCAGGCCGGTGCCAATGCCCCTGGCCGAATGGAGAAGGTTGAGTTGAACCTTCCAGAGGGCGTCGAGATCACGCGTATCACTGATCGATCACTCTCAGAGTTGTTAGCAGCCGGTGAGATAGATTGTGCTATTATCGCTCGGCCTCCGACGTGCTTTCTTGAAGGCCATCCCGACGTGACACGTCTCTTTCCAAATTATGTTGAAATGGAAGAAAAATATTATGCAGACACCGGTGTTTGGCCGATCATGCACATCATCGCAATGCAAAAGAAAGTGCTTGAGGAAAACCCCTGGGTGGCGCGTAATTTATTAAATGCTTTCAATGAATCCAAAAATCGCTCGGTGCAGCGCATGCTTGACCCTGCTGTGTCGCGCTACCCATTGCCTTGGATCCCGGCCTATGGGGAGCGAATGTGCAATACATTTGGAAAAGACCCATTTCCCTTCGGTATTGAGGAAAATCGCGCGACATGGGAACAGATGCTCCTCTATACTTACCAACAGGGCATCGCGCACAAGCATGTGACCCCAGAGGATATATTTCCTCAGGGTATTATGACCGCAGTTGTTGTCTGAACGGGAAGTTGGGCTGGTTCTCCGTGACAGGGAGGGCCTCTGAATTCACGCGATCGACCCAATGCTTCTAGTCAGAATTCTAACTCTGATTCCAGTTTTATCATTTGATCGGTTTCCACCTAAGCTGTGGTCAAATTTAGAGAAGTTTTTGAGGCCACTGCTAACGTTTGTTCGCTCTTAAAAACTCGAACGTCAGCTTCAAAGCTTGTCGTTCCACAGTCTCATCATATCCGTCATATTGGCATGGGACGCAGTCCCAGCTGTGTCCGGCTTCAGGGAAAATATGCTTGTGGAATTTTGGGCTTTTCTCGGCGGCCATATCTAAAAGGCGAAAAACGTAACGAGCCTTTTGGATGGAGTCCTGCGCCCCATGTATGGCCAGAACTGGATTGCTGTCCTCGGATAAATATTTTACCGGGTAGCCGGTCCAGCCCGCATTTTTTGGCCAAGCCCAAACCCCATAGTGAGATACAGCGGCGTTAACGTACTTTCGTGCTGCAAGAAAAGTGGCCCAATAACCCCCGTTCGAGAAACCCACAGCAAAGATATTCCTGGCATCAATTCTTTTATTTTTTTTTGCCATAGCAACGATTTCGATTAACTCTGCCTCTATTTGGGTGCGGTAAGTCGTCCATGTTTCAAATCGATTGCTTTTTGTGAGTGAGTGACGTTTAAAAAAATCGGGTGCCACAACAGTGTAGCCAGCCTTGGTATAATTCGAGACAGAGTCAATGACAGTGGCGAAGCCACCGCTTGTATGAAGTAAAATTACCGCGGGGGTTGGGGCTTGCGCTTCCGGGTAAAAAACCTCGTGATAGATTGGTTCAGAGGAGCCGGTTGCAGGGAGAAACAGGAGAGAAAAAAAGCATAGTTTTGCAAACCCACCTATCAGCCGAACAGCCCATGATTTTTGGTTTTCAAGTCGCTCAACACCAATCATTTATTTATTCCCGACGGCATAATCCTTAATTTTTTGTTCGTCGACCGTGATCCCAAGGCCGGCTCCTTTAGGACGAAAGACATGGCCATCTTTGAACTCAAAAGTTTCCACAATGATATCATCAAGATAATAATTGCCCGCGATCTTCGGCCCATTTCCCCCGGCGGGCTTCGAGACCGGACAAACGCTGGGTAGTATGGCATTCGGCAGGGCAGCCCCGAGATGAAGGTTTGCTGCATTTCCGATACCAAGCTCTACGGAACCTCCAATATCGCACTGCATGTGGAGTGCCGCTGCTACGTCTCCTTGTTGTTTTGCGCGATAAAGACCACCTGGCTTTGTAACATAACAGGAAAAACATTCTGCTGCCCGAGCCCGATTCAATTCAATTATATCCTGGCTTGTCCACGCAGACTCATCAGCCATGACTGGGACATCAACTCTCTCGGCCACTCTTGCCAACATCTCAGTGCCCATCATGGGCTGCTCGCAAAGAAAGATGCCGTATTCTTCCTGAGCCTTGGTCACTCGGACAGCTTCGCTGACTGAGGAGTATCCCTCATTCGCATCGACCCGAATTTTTACAGTTTCCGATACCTCCTCCCGTATTCTGCGCACGAGTTCAATGTCTCGGTCGGGGTCAAGACCGGTTTTGCATTTGAGCGTCAAAGCGCCCTCGGAAACCGCAATCTTGGCTTCTTCGATACAGCGATCAATGTCCATAATTCCAAGTGAGTGGGTAATTTCGATGGATGGCCGGAAATCTCCACCCAAGAGTTCGCAAACTGGAAGACCAAGTGCCTTCCCCGCGACATCATAAATTGCCATATCTAAAAGGGCCTTTGCGTAAGGGTTTCCCTTAACAACCCTGTCCATTTTGTAATGGATATTCGCAATCTGGAATGGGGAACTATCAGCAATGGCGGGAAAGAGGTGTTTTTCGACGAAATGCTGAACGGTTTCCGGTGTTTCTCCGTAGTGCCGCCCATCTGCTCCACCCCAGGTTTCGCCTGCAGGGGACTCTCCCCAGCCCACCAGTCCATCATCAGTCTCAAGCTTCAGGATGGCATGGTAGCCGATAGGGGTCGCCATCTTTGTGGCCCAGCCATGATCGCGTCGGGTCGGGACCGCAACATGAAATACCTCGCAGTTCGCTAATTTCATCCTAAGAAATCTCCCAAGGTTGCTGACACCACAAATTGGCTAGAAGATACAGCGTCATCAGTTAGTGATCAAAGGCACAGGTGGAAATGACCGTAAAGGAAATTGCCATTCTCGGGGCAGGGCATGGAGGTTTGGCAGCTGCGGCTGATCTGGGAATTCGTGGTTTCGGTGTGCGGCTTCATGCCAGACGCCAAGAGACCCTCGATCCTATTATTCGCCAAGGGGGGATCCAGGTGAGCGGCGTCCAAGAGGGGCTCGTGCCAGTATCTTTAATAAGTACTGATCTGGTAGAGGTAATCGATGGGGCTGATCTTATCATGTTGGTTGTCCCCTCTGTCGCGCATGAATACTATGCTCGTCTCCTTGCCCCGATCCTCAGCCGGGATGTGCCTATTTTCCTAAATCCTGGGCACACATGCGGAGGGCTGCATTTTGTTCATTGCCTTCGGCAGGCGGGTTATACGTCTCCTGTGAAAACGTGTGAAGCCGTGACGCTGACCTATATTTGTCGCAAAAATGGGCCTGCCTCTGTGGACGTCTTTTCCTATGTGAAAAATCTTAAATTTGCTGGCTTTCCAGGGAAACACGCGACAGAGCTTTATGATCTCTTGCAGCCTTTATTTCCAGAGGTCGAGCTGCGTTCCTCGGTTTTGGAGACAGGCATGACCAATATTAACGCGGTATTTCATTCGCCCGGTATGTTGATGAATGCGGGATGGATTGAGGCAACAGACGGAAACTTTCTTTTTTATCGAGAAGGGATAACCCAGGCCGTTGGAAAAATAATCGAGGACGTCGACCGTGAGCGTCTGGAAATAACACGAGCCCTCAAAATACCCTCGGCAAGTTTTCTAGAAAATTTCTATCAAGCCGGACTTACAACACGGCAGGCAATGGTCTCAGGGGATATATCTCGCGCCTGTTATGAGTCTGAGCCGAATAAATCCATAGTCTCGCCTCCGAGCCTGAACCACAGGTATATCCATGAGGATGTCGGATATGGGCTGGTGCCATTCGCTGCTTTTGGTGATCTTGCTGGTGTTCAAACTCCTACAATAGACTCGATCATTCATCTTTGCTCCCGAATGATGGGGGTTGATTATAATAGAAATGGTCTGACGATAGAAAAAATGGGTCTTTCTCAGATACCCGCGTCGGATCTCGATAAATTTGTTCATGAGGGGGACTAAGATTTTTTGCCGAGGCGCCTAGTTGGGGCCAGTACAGATTAGAGGTGGTTGGGTTTTTGTCTGAAAAGAATTATGCGTTTTTCGTGAGCGGCAGTTTCTCGGAGGAAAAGGGATAATGAATTACAGTCAGAGTCAGCTTAATTTGATGTTGAAGATCACCCATTTGCAGATTGAGGTTTAGGGAGAAACGATGACAGTAAAATTGGGTATGCGTTTTGATGGGTTTGATAATGTTGCTGAAACTGTGGAAGTGGCGGAATTGGCCGAGGAGGCCGGCGCGGAGACCATTTGGATGGCGGAACATCTCGGTTATCGTGAGGCCGCGGTGTCATGTAGCGCTTTTTTAACACGGACTAAACGGGTGATGGTGATCCCAACAGCCGTGATGCCCTATCTCTGGCATCCAATGCCAACCGCTATGCAAATTGCGACAATGGATGAGTTGGCTCCCGGGCGGGCGGGCATCTGTGTTTCAGTGGGTAATCTTCTCAATCTTCGAGAGTCTGGAGTGCCGCATCCTGAAAAACCAGTCAGAGTAATTAGGGAATATGTGGAGGCTTTACGCGCGCTTTGGTCTGGAGAATCCGTCCACCAGGAAGGAACAATTTGGAATTTGGATGGTGCTCGGATGTCGTTCAAACCTCCATCAGACATTCCGGTTTTTGTGGCCTCTACAGGCCCGCAAGTCTTGAAACTCGCTGGACGAATTGCGGATGGAGTACTTTTTTCAGGCGGGCTTTCGCTGAACTATACTCGAAAATGTGCCGACTTAGCGAATGAGGGAGTTGCACAGGCGGGACGTATGGACGTGGATGTTCGAAAAGCGGGTTTTGTCTATTTCTCCTGCACCGAAGATGGGGTATCCGCCGTTGAGGCAAACAAGCTGAAATTGGCTTTTCTTTTCCGAAACTCCGCTCAAGGCCCGAATATAAAGTCCGTTGATATCCCAATCGATCATGTGAGGATCCAAGAATTGGTAGAGCAGCGACGCTTGGATGAGGCCGCGCGATTGATTCCCTCGGAGGCGGTGCCGCAGTTCTCTGTGGCGGGCACACCAGACGAGTGCAGGGACCAGCTCCAAGCCTACATAGAAGCTGGCGTAGATGAACCTGTAATCGAGGTCACTGGCACCGAAGAGGAGAGGCGTCTCGCACTTGATGTAATACGAGATTTTACCAAGAATTAAGTTGGAATTTTGTCAGAACCCTATCAATCCCCAGACAAGATCATATCTGCAGCCTTTTCAGCGATCATGATCGTGGGAGCATTTGTGGCCCCCCCAATGAGGTCAGGCATGATAGAGGCATCAACTATTCGTAGACCATTCAGCCCGTGAACTTTTAATTGGTGATCACACACGGCGGTGGGATCACTCTGAGGCCCCATCCTGCAAGTTCCCACCGGATGATGCACTGTAATCATTGTTTTGCGGACATGTGATTTAAGGGCCTCATCACTATCTTGGTTGTCACCCGGGATGATCTCTGGCCCGGCGTGCTGTTTCATCGGTAATTGTGAAACAAGATCCCTCGCGATCCTTAGTCCGTCTAACATTACTCTCCATTCTTCTTCTGTTTCTAAAAACGCCTGATGGATCTTGGGAGGATCACTGGGGTTGCTCGATACCACTTCTACATGTCCGCGACTTGATGGTCGCATTGGCATAACGCGAACATTGAAAGCATCTTCGAACGATTTAATAAAAGGTGGCAAATAGGGCTTAGCTGTATTTGTGGCACCCATCCAGAAAAGCAGTTGCGCATCGGGGATGGGTTCGGACGGACGAGTCTTTATGAAGGCGGTGATGCCAAACGGTAAGTCTGAGGCAAACCCTCCAAAGCCAAGATAACTTTTGAGGAGAGATAGCGCGACTTTATCTAATCTCAGCCCCCGATGAAATGTCCCGCGATCCTTTCGACGGTAATTAATCGAAGCTGAGGTGTGGTCGATGAGATTTTTGCCTACCCCCGGAAGATTTTTAAGGACGTTTAATCCCAAAGACTTAATTTTAGTCCCGTCGCCCACGCCAGATATCGTTAGTACTTGGGGTGTGTTTATCGACCCGCCCGACAAAATAACTTCTCTACTTGCGTAAACCGAGACCGTTTGTTCTCCCTTTTTATAGGTAACTCCAGTTGCCTTTAGGCCGTTGAATTCAATTTTTTCAACAAGTGAGTTGATTTCAAGTTTCAAATTTCTTCGATGCAGTATTGGCCGAAGAAAAGCTTGGGAGGCAGACCACCTTTTTCCTTTATGAATAGTCGCTTGTATCCGAGCAAACCCCTCTTTGTTCGCACCGTTATAGTCATCGGTCCAACCGATTTGTAATTCCCGGCCGGCGTCGATAAATGCCTCACATATGGGATCGTGAAACGTCGAATAAATGGTTGTGAGCTCCCCCCCGGCTCCCCTATGAGTATCGGGGCCTCCTTCCCAATTTTCTGAGCGTTTGAAATATGGGAGCAACTCTTCGTAGGTCCAGCCTGGGTTCCCAAATGAGGCCCAGCGATCATAATCTTCATTGTGTCCGTGGTAGTAGGCCATCGCGTTTATGCTAGAACAGCCACCTAAAATCTTACCGCGAGCGCACTCGATAACTCGGCCATCCATAGTTGCAGACGGTTCCGCGAAATATTGCCAGTCGTGAGACCGCCTCTGCAAAATCCGCCCCCAACCCAGAGGAATGTGAATCCAAGGGTCTCGGTCTTTCCCGCCGGCCTCGAGCAGAAGCACCGTGTTAGTTGGATTTGAGGTTAGACGGTTTGCTAACGTGCAGCCCGCTGAGCCCGCGCCTACAATAATGTAATCAAAGGTTGCGCTTACCATAGGAGTTTCCAACATTGGTTTCTTTAAAAAATCTTACTTCGATACTGGGCTAAATGACCTACAGTTTCTAGGGCGAGTTTTTTTTTTGATGTTTAGGATCCATTCCCGGCTGGAAAGTCATCCTTCGGAAGGTTGAAAACATTCTTTAAAACTATTGTGAACAGACGTTAAGAGCTTCAAATAATGGTCGGAGCCAGATTTTAAGGCGGATCCCAACGGGTCCAACGAGATGACTTTGATTGAGTGTCCTGCTGTAACGGTTGTAATCAGGCGGTTTGAAAACTGAGGTTCTTTAAATATACACGCGGCTCCGGTCGTTTTCAGCTTGGTCTTTATCTGTCTCAACCGTTTTGGTGATGGAAAATCATGCGGGTCAAGGGTTATTGATCCTAGACCGTTTAAACCAAATCTTTTTTCAAAATACTGGTAGGCATCATGGAAAACTATGAATGGGCGTCTTTTGGTATTCGAAAAGCTTGCCTCTATCCTACGGTCAACACTTGAAATATTGGAAACCAGGTTTTTGGCATTGGCTTTATATATATTGATGTTTTCTGGATAAATTTTAGTCAATTCTCTTACAATCGCCTTAACCATTTTGATTGCGTTGTTTGGATCAAGCCATACGTGTAAGTCCTGTGCTCTATCACCATGGGCATGGCCGTGATCATGCCCTTTGTCTTTTTCCCAGGTTCCCCCTTTACGTAATGATAAAAACTTCACTCTTGCACTCTCGGCAATCGCAACTTTTGCAACCGATGAGGGAATTGCCCTGAAACCTTTTTCCATAAAAGTTTCAAAGCCCTCGTCGATAAAAAAGACGATTTTTGCGCGGCTCAAAGCCCTGACCTGAGAGGGTTTAAATTCAAAACCGTGAGGTGATGAATTCCCAGAAACCAACAGATATGGTTTGGCTGTGTTTCCGACCACTGCTGTCAGCAAAGAATGAAGCGGTTTTATTGTCGCAACGATCTCGCTCGCTTGGACCTTCGTAGAGCTCATAACAGTGGTAATAAGAGCTACCATCGCAATTTTTGAGAATAAGAAACTTAATCTCATGGATTTTTCCTCGACTTTACTATCTACTACAATGTTATGTTATAACATAACATAACATTAGATTATAGAAATAGCTTCATAAAAAGAGAAAGAAATGAAAAAATTCCTGCTATCGCTTCCCCTGTTTTCATCTTTGGCGTTTCCGGCAGTCACTGCGGAAGGGCACGCGCATCATGGGCATTCCGAAAGAAACGGATTTTACGCTCATCTGGAAACAAGTGTTTTATATGAAAGCATCTACTCAGCTCCAGAGGCATCTGAAGAAATTGAACAAACTTATTCCCATTCTCACCTGGGATTGGGGTATCGTATTAACCCGAATTTTTCAATCGACTCTATTATTAAATTGGAGGGCGAACCTGCGGGCCATGCCCATGGCGGTGAGGCGGCGCGGACGGGCGATCAATTCTTTGACGCCCACCCACTCATTCTTGAGGCACTAACTTTAACCTACCGGAGTAAAGCTCTCGAAATCTATGGCGGAAAATTTAATCCGGAGCTTGGATTCAACTACCATTCCTGGCCAGGCCTTTTCGGATATCAGGTCGCTGAGGGGTACATGCTCAAAGAGCATCTAGGAATTGGAGCCAAGCTCGCCCATGATGCCGGGGACTACGGACGACACTCAATTAATGTGACCAGCTTTTTCAAGGACACATTGTTAAGCGGATCGCTCTTGCATAACCGAGGGAGGAGAAGTAAATCCGACGGAGGATTGGCCAACACAGAAAGATTAAATTCTTATGCAGTTTCACTAGGTGGTCAGGATTTTTTTTCACTTGATAATAATTTTGTCGAGGGATTGTCATACCGGCTGGGTTACGCAAAACAGGCTGCGGGGTCAGGCAATGAGAGTCCTGAAACGCGTTTTTCAACATCGATTGCGTACGAAAAAAGAGTCACTGCAAATGCCGCAACTCGGGTGTTCGTTGAAAGAATGGCGATTGGCCACCTCGGCGGAGAAACCGCACATAACCGTATCCACACAACCTTAGGTTTTAGTTTAGATTATAAAAATTGGAATATCGGCGGAACGCACACCCATATCAATAACGATGCTGGCGAGGCCGATGAAAACCACGATGGTTATATTGGACAGATCTCTATGGGATATATATTCGAGAATGGCATCAATATTTCTATAGGCTATAAACAATCAAAAGAAGAAAATGAGAGAAAGGATCGCATCGGCACCAAGATTGCGTAAAACATCGAATTTTAGGATTTTGTTCGTGACTCGTCAGCACGGCTATGCTGCCAACTTGTTAGCGTCTAATCCTTGCTGATTTATCTTGGATAATTTGGATTGGAATTAAAATTAAACACACCCAAGATACTTTAACTGTTTTCTCTGTTAGTGTTTAAAACCTAAGTTGTAGAGACATTGCTATTTAGCTCACTCCAGGAAAAGCCTCCGGACTTATCTATCGATGACTAATCTGATATCCGCCGAAAATCTTACCATACGTCGGGATAACAAAAAGATTCTTGATAACGTATCACTTGATATCGAGGCACGGGATTTTGTCACGATCCTAGGGCCCAATGGGGGTGGTAAGTCGATGCTATTAAAATGCCTAATGGGTTTTTTTACTCCTGACGAGGGGACGGTAAAACGGGAGAGCACGCTGAAGATTGGTTATGTTCCTCAAAAATTTTTCTCCGAACAAACCATGCCGATATCAGCCATACAGTTCTTACAGCTAAGGAAAAAAGTAACCCCTGAAGAACTTAAAATGATTGCAACTGAGACAAAAATTGAGGGGCTGCTTCATAAACCACTGAACATTCTCTCTGGAGGGGAAGTCCAGAGAATTCTCTTGGCCAGAAGCTTGATAGGTACTCCCGAGATCCTGGTATTGGATGAGCCCGCTCAAAATCTGGACATATCAGGACAGCTCGCATTCTATAAACTTCTGAGTGAAATCTATGAAGAGAGATCCCTGAGCATTCTTATGGTGTCGCATGACCTTCATATGGTTATGGCCACAACCAAAAAAGTAGTTTGTTTGTTCCATCACGTCTGTTGCTCTGGAGAACCACAAGTAGTTACCCAGGATCCAGAGTTCATTACACTTTTTGGCAATGATATGGCTGAAATGATGGCGGTTTATCAACATGGACATAATCACTCCCATGCTCACTGAACCTTTTATTCTCAAAGGGCTATTGGCAGGTCTAATTGTTGCGCTTGTTGCTGGTATTATGGGCTGTTTTGTTGTCTGGCGGCGGATGGCCTATTTTGGAGACTCCTTAGCCCATAGCGCACTATTAGGGGTGGCCTTTGGAATAGCATTGGGAATTGATCTAAATTTGTCGGTTATAATTTTGTGTTCTTTTTTTGCCTTACTATTGGTTTGGCTACAGCGTAAAAAACTATTCGCAACAGATACCCTCCTTGGGATTCTCGCCCATGCCGCACTCTCCGTTGGCGTTGTTACAATAAGTATTTTAGAGCAAAGAATTGACCTTCAAGGTTACTTGTTTGGAGATATCCTAACCGTCGGGGATGACCAAATCTGGTGGCTCGTAATTGGCGGTAGTTTTATACTTTTTACTCTAATATTGAATTGGTCTTCTCTTGTTTTAATGACTATTGATGAAGATCTGGCGCAAGCCGAGAACGTGTCAGTATCTCGTCTCCAAATACTACTAATGTTTTTAATGACAATAATGATTGCAATTTCAATAAAAATTGTAGGAATTTTGTTGATAGCTTCCATGTTAATCATAGCGCCAGCTGCTTCCCGCCAACTTTCTAGATCACCTGAGATGATGGCGGTTATTGCGTCCTTGATAGGGGTGGTTTCTGTAGTTGCAGGGATATATTCCTCTTTCCAGTTTGATACTCCCTCAGGGCCAACAATAGTTGCAGCGCTTGCCGTAATTTTTGTTGTCTCTTTTCCTTTATCAAAAATATTCAGAAAAGTTTCACCTGTGTAAGTTTCAACCTGAAATGGCCTGACCCCGGCCATTCAAGGTGAAAGAGCGCGGCTTGAGTTATCGTTGTAGGCGTTCAGGCACAGTTCAACTGGCAGGTTAGTTTTCTTGTTTGGCTTTTCACCGGGATGGAGGCATGGGTTGCCCATTGCCTTTATTTGCTAGAAAATCCCAAAGTAGTGTCTATATAAATTAAACGAACTATGAGCCGCTCGGTCCATTCTTGACAGTCGGGTTTGTTTCCCAGAAGTTTTTCTTGACTCTACTTCGGGACGGAGCGATCCTTTTTCTGACGGTTCGCATTCGAACCTCTCTCTGGGCGCCACTGGGTTATTGCCATCACCCGGATAAGAGCGCAACCGGGGACGATAGCGTCCCTTCTATACATGGGACGCCTATGTGGCCGTCGAGTTTGGACCGTTAACAGGAGGGTGCCATGAGTACAGATCCACCCAAGGTTTTAGGCGGTCTCGTCTGGTAACGAGACCTTGGCCTTTAAGCTCAATTTGTATCATTACTTCGGTTGAGTAAAAGGTATCAATTTCAATCCATGAATAATCCCTATGTTCTTGCATGGGGTGATATCCTCGGCCTCTAGGTCGAGACGGCAAAAAAAGCCGCGAGTCCCGCGTGGGGCCAAGGTCCCCCGCGGGACCTCAGACTTTCTCCCTTTTAATCTCAGAAAGGAGGAGGCTCATGTCAATAAGGCATATTCTCTACCGTAAAGGAAATAATGTTATCACAGTTGCGTCCGATGCATTTGTCCGAGAGGCAGCAGAAGAACTGGTTCGAAATAAAATCGGGGCTGTTGTTGTTACTCAGGATGGACATGAGGTCGCGGGGATTTTATCAGAGCGCGATGTGGTCCGCACAATCGTAGAGTATGGGGAAGGTATCCTAGATGCCAAAGTTCATAAAATAATGACAGTAAATGTTGAATCCTGTCGCATGGATGATACTGCGGATTGGGTCCTTGAGCACATGACTAAAAGGCGCATCCGCCACTTGCCTGTGGTTGAGGACGGAAGGTTGGCGGGTATGATCAGCATAGGCGATGTGGTTAAGTTCAGTCTCGACAATCTAAACAAAGAAGCGCGGGCGATGCGTGAATATATCGCGAGTTAGACGATGTCTCAGCCCTATATTCCCTGTCCCCAGACGAGTCGGTCTATGTATATCGGACTGAATCTTGAGTGGATTAATTTGGATGCGCTGGATATTGGTCCCCAATAAATATCATGTCCTGAATGTGATTCTGTTCATACTTGGGTAAAGGAGGATATCCGATTGCGTGCTGACGGAGCAGGATAACAAATTACTCGGTATCTTTTAGGATCCGTCATCTAAAAAAAGCCCCTTGGGCCCTTGTAATCAGAAGAGCTACGTCACGCAGGCAAGGAAAAACCATTCAATAGGTTCAACTAAGTTGGGGGGGGACGAAATGAGCACTCAATTAACACATGCGTATTTCAATAAGGGAGACACAATATATCGCTGGAATAGCGATAGTTCGTTCGCCTATATTATAGAGGAGGGAAGCGTAGGAATAAGTTCTCCTCGAGGACTCGAGCTTGGTATTTTAACTAAGGGTCAGCTTTTGGGGGAGATTTCGCACTACTCAGGAGGCAAGCATTCGGTGTCAGCAGAAGCGATGGAGACGACAGTTTTAAGGGTTATTGATGCCTCTATTATTCAAAAGAAAATCTCGGAGGCCGACCCTGTTTGCAGAGCAATTATTAATGCGCTCTCTTCGCGAATAAATGATGCAAATTCCCTAGCAGAAAGACTGTGGGAAGAGCTTGAAATTTACAAATCCATTAGGAAAGAGGGTCTTTAATTTAGAAGAAATCCATTAGCGGACGCCGAGTGCCGCAACTGCAACAGACGGTGCCACAAAACGATCAGACTTGTTCCTCATTAGCACCATATTGTCTCTCTGCTGTCCGATGATCACAGATAGAAGCATCTGAAATCGTGTCTAACAAACTGGAATAAATAAGGAATTTCATGGTGGGCGCGACTGGGATTGAACCAGTGACCCCTGCCGTGTGAAGGCAGTGCTCTCCCGCTGAGCTACGCGCCCCGATAGGCAAATTTTAATCGCTTAAGGTCTGACAACTCCTGTCTTTCTGCCATTTTTTATGTTTCTTCATCCCTGCGGTTTCGAACCTCCGAAGTCTCGCATGAAGGAGGAATAGCCGCAAATTTGGAGAAGAATGGAGCAGGAGTGGAGAAAATTTAGACCTTCGATAAGGCGACGACGGCGGCCAAATGCTCATTGTCATTAATCTGAATGGCTCTTTTTTCCGACATCAGACCACCGAGTTTAGCCAATGCAACGGATGCCGATACGGCAGCAGACCATTGTCCAGACTCTTGTGCGCCTGCAATAGCTCTTCGAAGACCACGGGCAATTTCATCGAGTGTGATTTGGTTCTCGTGCCGGGTTTCATACCGCAGTTGCTGAAGCCTCACCCTAATCTTGCTTTGTTTTAAGAGTTCATGTGCGCGAGAATGAACGGTAGCGGCTTTCATATTTTCAGCGTTATAGGCCGAACGATATGCGGAAGATGCATTCCCAGAAATAAGGAACGCATCAACGAAAGCTTGTTGTTTAACGGTTAAGTTTTTGGTCATCATTGGATCTAGCCAAGTATATCACTTTTCGAGCCCCATTGGGGGGGGTTCTATTAACCAATCAAAAAAGACGCCTCAGCAATACCGGGGCTAAGTTTCGGGTCCATTGGACGGCAGAGATCCAAGCATGGTCAGGGTACGCCCCGCTTCAGAGTTGAGGCTCTAAATTGCACTCCGTACTATTATTCTGGACGAATGAATTATCATTTTGGCATTAATCAAAGCTGATTTTTCGAGCCGCCTGATGCACCCGACCACGGGTAAATTGGGCCGGCGCGATTCTCTCGTCCGGGGAGTTTGTCGACACCGTGGGTATACAAATCGAGGATTTGCAAGTGAAATGTTCTAGCTGAATGGGATTAAGCGAAGGGATATCGGTTTGACTGCATTGCTGCAAGTTCGGAATCTCAGAACGTCATTTTTTACGAGTGACGGGGAGGTGTGCGCTGTGGACGGCGTCACTTTCGATATTCAGAATGGGAAGACCATGGGCTTAGTGGGCGAGTCTGGATGCGGAAAAAGTGTTACAGCACTCTCGATAATGCGGTTGTTGTCAAAAGGAGTCGGCCGAATAGTTGGCGGAGAAGTCCTGTATGCCGGGGAGAATTTGGCTTATCTGGATGATGAGCGAATGCGGCAGATCAGAGGCAATGAAATCTCTATGATTTTTCAGGAGCCAATGACTTCCCTAAATCCGGTCTTTTCGGTAGGTGATCAAATTATTGAAGCCGTGAGATTACATCAGGGGGTCGGTTTAAAGGAAGCCAGAGATCGAGCAGTTGAGATGCTGCGCCTGGTCAAAATTGCTGAACCAGAGAAAAGAGTTACTGATTATCCGCATCAACTGTCGGGTGGTATGAGGCAGCGTGTTATGATCGCGATGGCGCTGAGTTGTAACCCCAAGCTTCTAATGGCAGACGAGCCAACCACTGCTCTGGATGTAACCATTCAAGCACAAATCTTGGAGTTGATAGAGGAACTTCAGGAAAAGCTAGGCATGGCGGTGCTTTTGATAACCCACGATCTCGGTGTCGTGGCGCAACAAGCGGATGAGGTCGCTGTAATGTACGCTGGCAAGATTGTTGAGCGCGCAAAACCTGAAATAATCTTTTCGAAGCCCCTGCACCCCTACACGGTAGGCCTCATGAATTCCATGCCTGGTGGAAATGACAGGGCAGAAAGGCTAAAAACGATCCCAGGGATTGTTCCGAGTCCTCTTGATTGGCCAGCCGGTTGCAGGTTCAGGACTCGCTGTCAGTCTGCAAACTCGGAATGCTCAGATAAAGTGCCAGAACTTGTTGAAGTTGAACCAGGCCATTGGGTGGCCTGCATAAGGGTTAGCTGAAAATGGCACTCATCGAAATCAGAGATTTGAAGGCATTTTTCCCGGTTGGTCGATCAGTTTTTAGTGGGCCGAAGGATTTCGTGAAGGCGGTCGATGGCGTGTCTTTGGATGTTGAAGACGGTGAAACCCTCGGGCTCGTTGGGGAGTCGGGATGCGGAAAATCTACTCTAGGCCGCTGCATAGTTAAATTAATTGAACCCACCTCTGGGAAGATTTTTTTCGACGGTACAAATATCGCCGAGTTGGCTCCATCAGAAATGCGACCTTTCCGGCGTCGCATGCAAATGATTTTCCAGGACCCATACGCTTCGCTTAATCCTCGAATGAGAGTGGGAGAGATAATTGGTGAAGGTATTCAGATTCATAATTTGGCGCGGGGAGAGGAGCGGAGAGTCCGTGTCCTAGAATTATTGGAAAAAGTGGGCTTGCGGGAAGAACATTATTCTCGATATCCCCATGAATTTTCTGGTGGACAGCGCCAAAGAATCGGGGTTGCCAGAGCACTGGCGGTGAATGCAAAATTTATTGTGGCCGATGAGGCGGTGTCCGCGCTAGATGTTTCCATTCAGGCACAAATTCTCAATCTTCTCCAAGACCTTCAGGCCGAATTCAAACTCACTTATTTTTTTATATCCCATGATCTTAGGGTGGTAGAGCATGTAAGTAAGCGAGTAGCAGTGATGTATCTTGGAAAGATTGTAGAAATCGCGCCATCCGATAAGATTTATCTAGAAGGGGCACATCCATACACTCGAGCCCTTCTGTCCGCTGTACCTGTTCCAGATCCATCTCGACGATCAGAACGGATGGTATTGGAGGGAGATGTGCCGAGTCCTATCAATCCCCCTTCTGGTTGTAGCTTTCATCCACGTTGTCCTTTTGCCGAAAAAATTTGCGCGGAAGTTGAACCCGAACTCTCCTATCATGGGAACCATGGGGTGGCATGCCATTTATTTGGACCAGGAAAGCGGAATTAGGAACTGAAACTATGACAATGATAGGACGAAAATTTATCGATGTGGGCGGAATAAGAACGGCTTATTATGAAAAGGGCCAGGGTCCTTTAATGGTCCTGTTTCATGGTGGTAATTTTGGAGCGCCAGATGCAGCTGATTGTTCGCTCGATTGGGGCTTAAATTTTGATACGCTTGCGCAATCGTATCATGTTTTTGCGATCGATAAGATCGGGCAAGGCTATACAGAGGCGCCTCTGAAGGATGAAGACTACACGATGGCTTCTGTTGTCAGCCATTCCTGTCAGACATTGGATTGCCTGGGTTTGAAAAATGCTCATTTAGTCGGACATTCGCGGGGTGGATACCTTGTTTGCCGAATGACTCTGGAGCGGCCTGACCTCGCTAATACTTGTACAATCGTTGATAGCAATTCGTGCGCTCCGGGTGTTGGCCTGAATGAAATTATTTTAGCCAATCCGCCGGGAGATCCTCTTTCGTTTGAATGCCAACGCTGGGTATTGGAGCATTATTCTTTTAGTTCCGCACATGTAACCGATGAATGGGTAAACGAGTTAGTCGAGGTAGGGCAACTTCAACATATAAAGGTCGCTATAAGAAAAATGCAGGCCGAAGGACTTCGCCTGTCCAAATTTTTGCCGGGGCTTGCACGCGACCGGATGGAGACATTCTCGTGGATAAGGGATCAGGGAATGAAACGGCCGACGCAGCTTATTTGGGGATATAATGATCCCACCGCACCAATTGAAATGGGCCGTGCACTATACGACTTGATCGCCATGCGAGAGCGGAATGTCCAATTGAATGTATTTAACCAGTCTGGTCATTTCACTTACCGCGAACACCCTGAGGCTTTCAACGCTTGCCTTGATGGTTTTATAAAGGGGGTTTCTTATGGGAGTTCTTGATCCGGCTTTTTTTCAGTTTGATTAATCCCATCACCAATCTTTGGTAACGAAAGACCAGAAATTGAATGGCGAGAACAATTCAACGAATGGGCGACCATTAGATGAAAGCGAAAATCGTGGGTGATAGGGCTTGGAAACCGCCTGAGCGGATAAGCAAATCAGATATGGTGAAAATATCTGATACTATATTGGCCGAGCCGGACATCAATTTTGGCGAGAAAGAGGATGTATTTCGAATTCGCGTCAATGGGTTGGATTGGGATATCGGAAACGTCCTATATGAGCCTGATGGCGATGACATTGCAATCGGTCCCGACGGGAAAAAGTTAGCGGTATTCATGACCCATGGGGGTGCTTCAGACTGGCGGTCGATAGAGAGGTTAGCAAGAACATTTTCGGGCAAACGGGGATACAAGGTTTGTTCGATGACCTACCCAGGGCGTTTTTATTTTGATGATCCGGAACACAACTGGCCCGATGATACTATTCATGATGACGGAACGGTGCGAACCCCGATTTGGAAAAGAGGAGAATTCATTTCTCCCGATGAATATGAAATACAGACCGACGACGCTCACAGAGAGATATACGGATCGAGGTCTTATGCAGTAGCAAAGCCGGATAGCAACTTTTATATTCGATTGGCGGCCTGGCCAAAAGCAATCGTGGAAGCAATGCAGAATATCTGCGCACGACACTTTCCGCCCGATGAATATTCAATTTACGTACATGGGCACTCCACGGGCGGGCCCTTCGTCCATACTTTGATGCAACGATGTGAGAATGTAAGGGGCCTTATCGGTATCGAAAATTCTCCTTTTGGTGAGTTTTTTCATCAGATGACAGGGCACGATTGGCCCACACCTTTTAACTACGTGTTAGTTCGGACCTGGCGAGAATTGGCTAGATACAGAGGTGCAGAGTTGGGAATGCAGGAGGGAAAGAAACCACTTTTTAGGCTCGCTCAGGTTATGGAAGAGATTTTCGAGCTGTGGGGTGAAGCAAAACGCTTCCCCCAATTCAAGGCAGAAAACTGGTATCATAATCGAACTCCATCATGCTTGATTGAAGCAGCCCACGTGATCGCAAAATTTCAGGATCTTAGTTCCGATGAAACAGAAGCATTGGTCAATGAATATTTGCATTATGGTGTTCCCTTGCAGGGAGAGGGAGTTAAGCCCGTGCCTCCATTATTGCATGGGATTTGTGCATTCAGCCGTGATCATCAGCCCGACAAATACGAAATCATATCGTCGCAGTACGCCAAGTTGGATAGGCCTCCGAAATTTGGGGTTATTCAATTGGGGACCGGTGTCCACTCATACTGGCGTACTGAAGAGGGTTTGCCGCTTGGGTGTGTACCGGTGGTCGTCAGCGTTTGGCATGAAGCAATAATAAACGGATGGTATGACGGTTAGTTAGTTGGCGGTCAGAAAAGGACGCTGAGATTTAGCTCTTAAATTCGGTTGAATAGAGGCGGGACAGTGGATGAAAGGTCTATGAAAATTTAATTCGGTCTTAGTCGCAGCACTAATCTTAGGAGTTTCCACTAGATCTCTGAGGGTTGACAGGCGGTGGCCAAGACAATGAGAATTCATAAAGGCTTCAATTTTTCAGCAGGGACAAATTAGGAGCTTTAGAACAAACAGGGGGGATTATGAAAAATAAAAAATTCAGACAGAAGAACTGGGCAATTATGGCGGCAGTCTTGGGCCTTTCAGTTTCAGCAATGCCGGGCTTTGCTAAGAATAAAAGCACAGTTGTCATAGGGGCGACGGAGACTGTTTCGAGCTACAACCCGCACGGAGACTCTATTTCTATGGGTTATGGCATATGGTGCCAGGTCTACGGCTGTTTAGGGACATATGATTTTAGTAAGGGCGAGTATGTTGGCATGCTGGCTGAAAGCTGGACGGTAGACAAAAATAATCCAAACATTTGGACTTTTCGTCTGAAAAAAGGGCTTAAACGCCATGGAGACGGCCGAGAACTTACCTCCGCCGACGTGCTTCATTCCATTAATCGAATGAAGACAGATCCGCAAACACGACAAAAGCAAAATGTTAGGCATGTCAAAGAAGTAAAGGCCTTGGGTAAGTACGCCGTCCAAATTATTACCAAAAAACCGACGGCGCCTTTGCTGGAATATCTATTCGATAGAGTGATGATTACAGGGAAAGACCTCTACGACAAACATGGATCGAAGACTGCTGACAGGAAGTACCCGTGGGGATGGGGACCATATAAGCTCAAGGAAATAGTTATTGGGCAGCGGATTGTTTTGGAAAAGAACGACAAGCATCCCGACGTAAAGCCAAGTAACCCAGATACTTTGATCTTCCGCATAATGAGAGAGCCCGAGCAACGAGTTACGGCTTTGATTAATAACGAAGTTCAAATCGCTCAGTTCATACCTCCACATTTAAGCACGCGTATAAGTAGCGCATCCAATGTAGAGCTAGCTCCTACAAGCTCAGTTGAGATTATGTTCTTAGCCATGCAGCCTAAAAAGAAACCGTTTGATAATCCGATGCTGCGGAAGGCAGTCTGTCACGCCATTGATCGCGATGCGATTATAAAGGCCATTATTCGGGGTCAGGCGGAGCGACTTGATGGTCCTATCGGACCTGGGCAATATGGATATGATGCCTCTTCTGCCCAGAAAATGCGAATATCGTACGACCCGGCAAAGGCCAGGGCTTTGATCAAGAAGGCTGGACTGGCCGGAACAGAGGTGGAGTTACAGACCCCAGTTGGCCGTTACGTCAACGACAAGCAAATTACAGAGTCAATGATTCCTATGCTTAACGCCGTAGGCCTCAAGGCAAAACTCCGAACTCCAGAATGGCCGACCCTTTGGGCCAATGTTCAAAAAGGCCGTGTTCCATTTTATTATATGGGACGGGGATCTGTGGTTGATCCATCAGTGGCCCTTTCGCAGTATTTTGAGACCGGGGGATCTCCTAGGATAGGTGTCTCTGATAAAGACATTGACGCTGCCCTCCAGGACGAGAGGAAGACATTTGACCCCGCGGAAAGGCGGAAAAAGCTCAACAAGGCTTTCTCTGTAATTACTGAAAAAGCAGCCGCATGCTTTATGTGGAGGCACAAGCTGTTATATGGGCAATCAAAAACCGTTAAGTACACCCCTACGCCATCTGGCCGAATATTCGGGGTTGATATCGCGGTTAACAATTAAGAGAGGCAGCTAAATCTTGAAGGGGTTGGATCTATCATTTTGATGATCCCCCCTTTATAGACTTTGGCGCGTCAATGAGAACAGTCAATTGCTGAGCTATATTTTGCGTCGGTCGCTGGGCACCCTTCCAGTGATTGTGCTGATATCATTGCTCGTATTTATGCTGGTCCAAGCAGCACCTGGTGATCCTGCGGACTTGTTGTTATCTGATGAAGCGACAAAGGAAGATGTTGAGGAAGCACGAAAACGGTGGGGTTTAGATCAACCCGTTTATATTCAATATCTAAAGTTTTTATGGGCTGCGATTCAGGGCGATCTGGGCACATCCTTCCGATATGCGGATCCCGTACTTACAATGATTGGGGACAGGTTGCCCGCTACAATTGAGCTAGCCTTTGTCTCAATCCTAATCGCCATTCTGTTCGGCCTTCCCCTAGGTGTTTGGGCTGGCGCGAGACCAAATAGTTGGGCCGATAACGTGGGATCTATTTTCGGTTTTTTCGGGATATCTATGCCAAACTTCTGGTTTGGTATTATGCTCATTCTGGTTGTTTCAGGGCTGCTCAATTTGCTTCCATCAGCCGGTCGCAACACCTACGGCATAGCCGTAGATCCGATAACTGGTTTTTATCTTCTGGACAGTATTCTTCGTTGGAATTGGAAGGCCTTCATGGATGGCCTCAGCTACATTATTTTGCCCGCTGTAGCCCTGGGAACCAATATGATGGGTATTCTGATGCGGGTGACCCGCTCATCGGTATTAGAGGTTATGCACGAGGATTACGTCCGCACTGCTCTTGCTAAGGGGCTTAAGGAGCGCATCGTTTTGTGGCGGCACGTTTTTCGAAATGCGCTCGTTCCTATTATTACAGTCGTAGGCCTTGAGCTTGGTACCTTGCTATCCGGTTCAATTATCGTCGAGACTGTTTTTTCGTGGCCTGGCAGTGGAGCACTACTAATCTCAGCAATTACGGCCAGAGACTATCCCCTCATTACTGGGACGGTACTGACATATACAATGGCCTTTGTGATTATCAATTTCGTCATCGACATTCTTTATGCCGTTATTGACCCGAGGATAAGATTTGACAAATAGCAGCGCAATAACGTCTCGCGATCGGGTTACAGAAGTAGAGCAATCGCGCTTACTTAAAATGGTTAGGCCATGGCTGAAACCGAAAATTATATTAGGCGGTCTGATTGTTTTTGCTCTGGTTTTTATGGGTGTGCTTGCACCATGGATTGCGCCCTATGACGCCAATGCACAGAACCTCCTCAAAGCTTTGCAACCCCCCGGATGGTGGGGTGGAGAGCATTTCCTCGGGACAGATCATGTGGGGCGCGACATATTAAGCAGGATTTTCTTTGGCGCTCGAATCTCTTTGGTCATAGCTGTGACCGTTGTGATTATTTCGGGGGTCGTGGGGGTCGCTCTTGGGGCAATTTCTGGATATTTTGCTGGGAGAATTGATTTTGGAATACAAAAGCTTGTGGAAGTAGTTTGGGCATTTCCCCCTCTTTTGCTGGCTATTGCTATCATGGCTTTTTTTGGGCAAGGGCTTGGGATTCTTATCTTTGCGCTTGTAGCGCAAAGGTGGATACCTTATTGCCGCGTTGCGCGTGGGCAAGCATTATCCCTAAGAACGCGCGATTTTGTTGACGCTGCTAGATCTCTGGGGGCCTCAAATTCTCGGATCATAGGAAAGCATATTCTGCCCAATTTGATGCAGGCTGCGATTGTCATCGGAACCTTTGCAATGGCGACAGCAATCATCTCTGAAGCTAGCCTTAGTTTTCTGGGCTTGGGTGTGCCTCCCGAAATTCCTACCTGGGGGAGTATGCTAGCCGATGGTAGAACGTATATCAGCACTTCTTGGTGGCTCGCCCTATTTCCCGGGTTATGTATTTTTTTTACCGTGTTAGGAATCAATCTCTTGGGAGACGGAATGCGGGATATTTTTGATCCACGCTTGAAGAGGTCTGGACAGGGTATGGGTTAACGAGGAGAGAAGTTATGTCGGAACGAATTTGGGACAAATTTTTAACTGAAAGAGATAAACAAGTATTTGATGCCTCAGGCTATGGTGCAAAGGCAGGGGGAGGAAAAAGCCCGGCTCTTCTGATTATCGATGTAAATTACAATTTTTGCGGTGAGCGTGCAGAACCGATTCTGGAATCAATTAAAAAGTGGCGAACCTCGTGCGGCGAGGAAGCTTGGGCGGCTTTACCGGTAATACGGAGACTGATCGATGGGTGCCATGACAAAGGTATTCCAGTCATCTACACCACGGGGATAGTTCGCGACGATGGATGGGACAAGGGAAGCTGGGCCTGGAAATCTTCTAGAACTAATGAAGATGTAAACAATGGCGCACCTAATGAGAGGGATTCCAACCGTGATGGCAATGATATTATGGATGAAATTGCGCCAGGCCCTCGAGATATTGTGATCCGGAAGTTGAAGCCCAGTGCGTTTTTCGGTACGCCCTTGATGGCTTTCTTAAACGACCTTGGTGCGGACTCTTTGATTGTCACTGGAACGACAACTTCTGGGTGTGTAAGAGCCTCGGTTCTAGACGCTTTTAGCAACAATCTTCGCTGTACAATTGTTGAAGAAGCGTGTTTCGATCGATCCCAGGCATCCCACGCTGTTAACTTATGCGATATGCACGCAAAATACGCTGACGTGGTGCCGGCTGACGAAGCCATGGCCTACATCGATGGTGTCCAGGCAAATTATAACTTGCCGAGCGGAACGGCTATCGGGAGCTGAAAGGATGAACAAAGCTTGTTGGGATGACTTTTTAACTGAGAGAGATAAACAAGTTTTTTCTCAAGGGGGGTTCGGAGCGATCGCAGGTATGGGAAAGCGACCGGCGCTTTTAATTATTGATGTCAGTTATAATTTCTGTGGCGACAAACGGGAGCCAATATTGGAGTCAATAAAACGTTTCCACAATTCATGCGGTGAAGATGCCTGGAATTCTTTACCCCACATAAAGTCCCTGCGAGATAAGTGCCATGACAAAGGTATTCCAGTCATCTACACCACGGGGATAGTTCGTGACGATGGATGGGATGCGGGGGGATGGGCCTGGAAAAACGCAAGAACTGATGAGGATGTTAATAGCCCCAAAGCAGATGGGTTTAATCGTGATGGCAATGATATTATGGATGAAATTGCGCCAGGCCCTCGAGATATTGTGATCCGGAAGTTGAAGCCCAGTGCGTTTTTCGGTACGCCCTTGATGGCTTTCTTAAACGACCTTGGTGCGGACTCTTTGATTGTCACTGGAACGACAACTTCTGGGTGTGTAAGAGCCTCGGTTCTAGACGCTTTTAGCAACAATCTTCGCTGTACAATTGTTGAAGAAGCGTGTTTCGATCGATCCCAGGCATCCCACGCTGTTAACTTATGCGATATGCACGCAAAATACGCTGACGTGGTTTCGATAAATGAGGTTCTGCCGCGGCTTGAAGCTATTGATCCCGTTTACAATTTGCCCACCGGAAGTCCACTAAAGTAGAACGTCGAATACGTAAATAAAAACAGTATAGGAGAACCAGTATGGCCTCTAAAACAGACTTTGAAAATCATTGCTGGGCTGACGTCGTTAGTGACGAAGATATAAGAACTTATGCACCCTATGCCCGCGAAACCTATGTAGGGGAGAATGTTGGGCTCCTAGTAATAGACCTTTACAATCTGGTGTATAAGGGAGGCGCCAAATATCCCCATGAGCTAGAGCCAGACTTTCCGAATAGTTGCGGAATTTATGCTCATGATGCCATCGAGCCAACGAAAAGACTGATCTCAGGGTGCCGTGCGGCTAATGTTCCGATATTTTACGTTACTGCCCAATTTAATCCTCACAGGGTAAATTCGACTCGGCGAGTTCATTTGCCAATGGTGGCCCACGATTGCGAAATTCATGAGGCTTTCGCCCCTGAGCCGGAGGACGTCGTGTTTAGAAAAGAACGACCCAGCGCATTTTTTGGAACCCCACTAATCGCGCACCTTAATCAGAGGCGTATTGATAGCCTGATCGTATGTGGAGAGAGCACCTCCGGTTGCGTCCGAGCCAGTGTTTTAGAGGCACATATGTTGGGTAAACATGTCTCGGTGGTCGAGGAATGCTGCTTTGATCGAAGTGAATTAACTCACAAAGTAAATCTATTTGACATGCACCACAAATATGCAGATGTCATGCATTTGGAAGAAGTTCTAGACGATCTCAAAACCCGTGTTGAAGAAAAAGACAAGATTGCATTATCTGCCTGAGAGGCAGCTCATGGACATTTTGTTCCTATAAAAAGGGTTTTTCAGATTTTTGCTTGTTCTTTTCAGCTTTCAGCGTATTGTTCCCGAGCGCTCTCGCAGCCGTCTTCGATTGAGCGGCCTTTTTGGCCGTTATACTGATTTCTTCTTCGACATCGCATCATTGTAATAATCGCAGCTCTTCGGCTGCTAATTTGTCGTGGAAGGAAAGAACATGGCTAAAGGCAGGGTTAAATGGTTCAACAAAAACAAAGGTTTTGGATTCATAGAGCAAGAAGATGGCGGAGAAGATGTGTTTATTCACATCAGTGACGTTGAAAGAGCAGGTCTTGATACCCTATTGGAAGGACAGAAAGTTCAATTTGAATTGAAACCCGGTCAGAAGGGCAAGACCCAGGCTACGAGCCTCTCGAAAGTGTGAGCATTTCTGAGTGGCCAAGAAACCGGGTTAAAACTCAAGACTTTCTGAACGTCTGCGAGGTGCAAATTGGCTAGAAAAACCAATTACAATGTGGAGCGGCGCGAGTAAGAAAAGAAACGTGCTTTTAAAAAGGCACAACGCCAAGAAGAAAAGCAGAAAAAATCTGACCAACGCAAAGACGAGGAAGGAAATTCGGATCCTGTTGTTCTGAGACCTTAGTCTGCTCAAGGAACAAGGAAGCTGTGTTTTGGCTATAACAGCCTGATCGTAAATCGATATCGAAAAAGCGTGGAGATAAGTGTTATCTGAAGCCTGATAAATAACATAGTTTCGCTCCCCAACTTCGTGGGCGACGAGCCTCTCCCTCACCCGATACCCAACAGACCGCACAATGCGGTCTTTTTTGTTGCCTGATTGATAGAGAAATAGCTCCTCTTTAGCTATTTAGTTCGAACGGGAACTAGTATTTGGCATACACACTTTGCGCGCCGTTCTGAAAAATAATGACATCGTAGGCTTCTTTGGCGTTGCCTTGTTCCATTCCTGGAGACCCTATGGGCATACCAGGTACTGCAATTCCAATTGCCTTAGGTTTTTCGTTCAATAATCTTTTTATTTCTGTTATCGGAACATGACCCTCGATAACATAACCATCAATTATTGCCGAGTGACAGGATTGGAGTTGCTCGGGCACCTGAAACAACCTTTTAATAATTTCGAGAGACTCTAAATCCATTATCTGTAAATCAATACCAGCCTGCTTCAGCTGTTTTACCCAGACAGTACAACATCCGCATGTAGGTGATTTAAATACCTTTCCATCAAAGCCTGCGGCCATGACCGCTCGAGCCTTGAGCGTTTTTAAAATGATTGCACCACCCAGCATTAGGGTCACTGCTTTTCTGCGAGATATAGAATGCAATATTAGTCTCCTAGATCATCTGCGGTTATGAGGATTAGCCGTCGTTAGCATTTTTTCCGTAACAGTTTCTATGTGAAACAGACAAAAAATTTCTCTCTCTACCAGACTAAACCAGGCTCACGAGAACACCTTCACATAAATTTGTATCAGAAATAACGCCCCGCAATACTGCTGCCTAATTAGTAAAGTGAGGACAAAATCTAACTATTCTCGATATCTGGAATGGCAGCCTTTACAAGATTGGGAGAGCTTAATCAGAGCAGGCCGTAAATCTTGGGCCGTTGATAGTGAGCCCGCTAGGCTCGTAGCATCAGACCTCAATGTTTCTGAAATGGTTTTGAAATCATCAAATTCGGTCCAGATCTCGGCTTTGGCTTCTGACTTTGGGTCCGTGGCTTGTTTCTCAAAAGCAGCGGGAGTCTCTTTTGCGAGCCTTGCAATTTCCAGCAAGGCTCCCTCAGCCTGATCTTTATCAAATTGAGCGGTAGCTTTCGCCATCTTACCAATGACTTTCATATTCGATGCCATATTGGACATGAGCATCATCCTAGCCATTACATTCCTGTCCTTTACACCGCTGTGTGCCAGGGCCAGGGATGCGAACAAAGCAGGCAGTAGCAATAAAGATCGCAATAATTTTTTTTTCATTGATTTTTGATACATTGAGATTACACCTATCGGTTAAAAGTCCAGAGAAGGTTAACCAAAAAATATGCCCACTATAACTCGCGTAAAGTTTTTTTCTATCATCTTCTTATTTCTTGTGAGCACAGGTTCAGTATCCTCGGCTGAGATTCCAAAAATAAAAGATAATTATGAGTCAGCATTCGAGATTTATAAACCATGGAAGCCTGAGAAACGTCTCAATTGGCGGTCAGTAAATGATTTAGTTGGCCGGATTGGGGGTTGGAGGGTTTATTCGAGAGAGCCTTACTTGAAACTAAACCCAACTGCTCCCTCCAATCATCAGAAAACGGTACATGGGGCTCATACAAAATGAGGGCAATAATTTATATTTTGATTTTAAGTCCCTTTCTCGTTAGCTGCAGTACCTTTGACATGAAAACTAGTATAGACGGCGTGAATAAAATGCCGGGCGTAGTCTTTTCGGGAGAGGCTGCTCTCGTGCTCGATAGAGAAAAAAGAGATCTTTTAGATAATCGCGCGAAGCAGTTACTCGCAAAAGAAATAAACGAAAGCAAAGCGGTAGAGTTGATGCTGACTAAAAGCCCAGCATTTCAGGCGATACTTTTTGATAATTGGCGCCGCGGAGCTCTGGCTGCGCAGTCCGGCAGACTTGCCAACCCAATCTTCTCATTTGAGCGAATGGTTAAAGGTTCTGAAACGGAGTACGGAAAGATTATCACCTTTGGCTTGCTGGATCTCTTGACACTGCCATCCCGAACTGAGACCGCTGAAATCCAGGTCAATCGATCGAAAATTAGTCTGGCAGCAGACGTGTTCGCCGCCATAAATGAAGTCAGATTAGCCTGGCTGGAGGCAGTTGCCGCAGAAGAAAAGTTTAGAATTTTACAGGCGGAATTTACGGCAAACACAGCGAGCGCCGAGCTCGCGAAGCGTATGAAACAGACTGGTAATTTCAATACCGCTGAGCGGATAAGAGAACAATTATTTCTCTCGGGGTCTACGATTAGACTGGCACAAGCCAAGCAACGAAAGCTTGTCACATTAGAGAATTTAGCTCAGCTAATAGGGCTCTCATTGACTGAGAGTAAAAAACTCAAATTGCCAACAAGGATACCAAAGCTGCCAGAGAAACCAATATCGATCGATAGTTTCTCTAGCCAGATTAAGACGCGTTTCGACGTACAGTTAGCCCGGCTCGACTATGAAGTTTCTTTGAAGCGGATGGGTGTAGATGAGATTTCCTCCTACACTGACATCGAATTTGGGCGCCGTCGCGACAGAAGCAGTGATAACAGCGCAGTCTCTTACAAGAAGGGGTTTGAGATTGAGCTAAGGGTACCGATATTCGATTGGGGCAACTTACAACGAGATGCGCTACAAGCAGAACTTTTAGCTAAACATCAGAAGTATAAATCTGCGCTAATTGCTGCTGGTTCAGATTTGAGACGAAAATACATTCAATATCGGACCGCCTTCGATATTGCCCGTCATTATCAAGACCAGGTCATTCCGATGCAGGAGTCCTTATTGGAAGAAGCAACTTACAATTATAATGGGATGATCATTGGCGTCTTCGAATTATTGTCCATTGGCAGGGAGAAAGCAGCGGCGGAGCTTCGAGCAATTGATGCAAAGGTAAATGCTATTAATTCGCAAATATCACTTAATGGTTCGCTAATGGGACGCCCATTGGATGCGGTTGAGAAACAGATTGAGACCTCTGCGCCATCTCGAAGTGCTGGACATTAGGAGAATTGTAATGACGACAAGACGCAATTTTTTTCGTGCGGCAGGCTTGGCAGTAGGAGCTATCGCAGCAAGTACCGTTTCTAAAAACTCTTTGGCTGGGCTACCTGAGCTAATTACTCAGACGTCTGCAGACACTATTGGACCCCACTACCCAGGAAATGGGCGGCCATATAACCCGGTGGTTACGCTGAATGGCTGGACCTTGCCATGGCGAATGAAGAGTGGAGTGAAAGAATTTCATTTGGTAGCGGAACCCGTAATTCGCGAATTAGGGCCCGGTATGAAGGCAAACCTTTGGGGATATAACGGGCAAAGCCCAGGCCCTACAATTGAGGTCGTGGAAGGGGACAAGGTGCGTATCTTTGTCACCAATAAATTGCCAGAACACACAAGTATACATTGGCACGGACAGCGACTTCCTAACGGGATGGATGGTGTATCAGGTCTTAACCAGGAACCTATAAATCCCGGAAAAACCTTTGTTTATGAATTCCAGGCAAAACGTCCTGGTACTTTCATGTACCATCCGCACGCGGATGAGATGACCCAAATGGCAATGGGCATGATGGGCTTTTGGGTAACTCATCCGAAAGAGAAACACCCATGGATTAGGGAAGTCGACCGAGATTTCTGCATTCTTTTAAATGCGTTCGACATCGTTCCAGGGGCAGCGACCCCTAGAATTATGACTATGTTGGATTTTAATCTATGGGCTTGGAACAGCCGGGTATTCCCCGGAATTTCTCCTCTGGTGGCTCGCAAAAACGACCGGGTAAGAATTCGCGTTGGTAATCTTACCATGACAAATCATCCGATCCACATTCATGGAATAGAATTTGAGGTATCTGGGACTGATGGGGGGCCGACGCGCCCTGAGAGCAGATGGCCCGAAGTTACAACTGATATAGCTGTAGGTCAGATGCGGCAGCTCGAATTTATCGCGGATGAAGAGGGCGATTGGGCGATCCACTGTCACAAAAGCCATCACACCATGAATGCGATGGGGCACGATGTTCCTACTCTGATAGGGGTAGATCACAGGGGAATCACCGAGAAAATACAAAAGTTGGTTCCTGAATATATGGTCATGGGTGAAAGAGGGATGGCAGACATGGCGGAAATGACAATGCCGCTTCCCGAAAATACAATTCCTATGATGACTGGGAAAGGGCCTCACGGGTCTGTCGAGATGGGCGGCATGTTTAGCTTATTGAAAGTCCGAAAAAACTTACCGGTCGGGGACTATAGTGATCCAGGTTGGTATAAACATCCGGTGGGGGGGCAAGCATATGAATATAAGGGCCCGCTCCCCACAATTAGCTCAAGGTCAAAAGTTGGAGACGGTATAATGCCGACTACCAATCGACCTGATAAGCCCGTCTTATATTCAGCAGTCAAGCCAAAGAAAAAGCTTGGTAACTAACTCACAAATTTAAGGAAAAACCGATGAAAAAGCTCGCATATCTGCCTCTTATCTCACTCGCATTTTTAGTTATTAATTCCCAGGTTTTCGCCACTGGTAGTAAAGCTCATCAGCATCACAATACTGACACTCACTCTTCCCAAGGGTCAGAACACGGGAATATGCAAGGGGAAGGCGTCATACGACGTATAAATCAAGAGCAGAATAAGCTCACAATCAAGCATGGGCCCATAGGTAAAGAGATGCCGCCAATGACGATGGAATTCAGGGTCATGAAAGCGGACATGCTTCGAGGAATGAATAAAGGTGATCAGATAATCTTCACGATTAATAGAGATATGGTGATAACTAGTATCAAACTAAAGTAGAAATTTGGGATTTGAGCAGGTGGGACACGCCTCAAGTCTTGCCATCATGCCCCTCTTTTAGTTCCAACTATTCAATCATCCTTAATCCTGGCTGGTAGTATCATACCATCTCCTACCTATAGGGCCCCGGCGGCGAGGGCATCGGCGGCATGGGCATCGGCTTGGGGTACTTCGCACAAAAGGGGTCACCACACGTCGATAATTCCCTGGCCTTCTGGGCACAGTGCTTTCGTGCGGCCATCAACATGTTGACATCTTTTTTATCCTTCCAAAAAGGATCACTTTTTGGCGGTAGAGGAGTGTACAAACTGGCAGACCACCTGGATTGATAGAAGCATCTGAAATCGTGTCTAACAAACTGAAATAAATAAGGAATTTCATGGTGGGCGCGACTGGGATTGAACCAGTGACCCCTGCCGTGTGAAGGCAGTGCTCTCCCGCTGAGCTACGCGCCCTGATAAAGACCGTATTTCCGGCGCCTTGCGTTATGAGGGAGGCGAGAGAAACAGTCAAGCGGGGCCTTGTTTAAGACTTCAATTTCGTCTACCTGCTCCATTATGAGATTTGTATCCCTGTTATTTATGAGTTTTGCAACTCTGAGTGCTCCCGCTCTAGCATTGCAGCCCACATCTCTCAAGCTTGGCTACAGTGTCTATGTCGGCGGCTTAAAGGCCTTGGACGTCAGTTTTGTATCCGTGGAATCAGAAAAAGATTACAAATATTCAGCTGAGATTCGATCCTCTGAACTGGTGAAGATATTTTTCCTGTGGAAATGGTCTTCATTTTCACAGGGTAAATTTATTAATGGAAAGGCCAGGCCTACCAGAGCTGGATCCAATAGCATTTGGAAAGACAAAAAACGGAGCCTGAGCGTGGACTACAATGGTCTATTCTTTCCGGAGAAAGTCCAAAGGCTGCCCGCTAAAGATGGGAAGGGACGGACGCCTGTTACACGGGCCATGAAATACAACACAGTAGATCCGCTGACCGCTGTGATTAATTTATCACGGGCCAGCTCCAGTTCAAATGGTTGTGAAGCGGTAGAACGGGTTTTTGATGGGATCAGGTCGTATGTCTTGGGCTTAAAAAAACAAGGGACCGATGATTTGAAGGAAACCCGCTATTCGTCTTATACGGGCAATGCCTTTAAATGCCAGGTTTCAATCGAGAAGTTGGGTGGGTATAGACTCCGATCACAGTCAGATCCAAGACCAAAAAGGGAAATTTTTGCTTGGGTTGCCAAGCCTTTCAGAGAGTTTCAGCCTTTCCTGGTGAAGCTCGAGTTTGAGACGGACTATGGTTGGTTGATTGCACATTTAGCCAGTGCAACCCTGAACAAGGCAGGAAAATTGACCGAGATGAAAAATAAAAGATAGTAAGCCTCTGTAATATTTTGTTATTTTTAGTGATCAAAAAAGCATAGACGCTGTGTCGGCTGTTCGTTAAGCGGTGTAGGGTCAAAGGAATCGACTTATTGGCGCTTGGTTATTGTTATGGGTAGTCGTCGGATAGCGGCAATTATTCTAGCCGCGGGAAAAGGTACAAGGATGAATTCGGCTCGTCCGAAGGTTCTTCATACCTTGGCGGGTATTCCTATGATTGGCCATGTCTTGGCGGCTTTAAACGATATCGAGGTCCGTGAGTCCAAAGTCGTAATATCGCCTGAACAGTTGGAAGTCGCCGATTACGTCGCTCCCTATCCCGCAGTTATACAAGACCCTCCGCGTGGAACTGGCGACGCTGTTTTGGCAGCCATAAATGAAGTCAGCGCAGAAATTGACGACGTCCTAGTACTTTTTGGTGATACCCCGTTGCTTACATCGGAAACCATGAAAAGGCTTCTTGAGGCCCGTCGTGATCCTAGCGACCCCGCCGCAGTGGTGCTTGGTTTTTATCCAGATGAGCCTGGCGAATATGGCCGCTTAATTATCAATTCTAATGGGGACTTAACAGGGATTATTGAGGCCAAAGAGGCATCCCCAGAAATTCTTACCATAGGATTTTGCAATGCGGGAATTATGGCGTTTGATGCCAATCGTCTTCAGGAGATTTTGCAGGAAATCGGAAATGATAATTCCAAGGGGGAGTATTATCTGACCGATGCAATCTCAATTGCAATCTCGAAAGGGTGGGGCTGTAAAGCCATAGAGGCCGATAATCCCCTTGAGGTTATGGGAGTGAATACTCGCGCTGAATTGGCAATTGCTGAAGCCTCTATGCAAGATCGGTTGCGTTCCGATGCCATGCGACGTGGAGTTACACTGATCGACCCCTCATCGGTCTGGTTTAGTGCTGATACCATATTGGGGCGAGACATCACAGTCGGCCCGCACGTCTGGTTTGGGCCCGGTGTCTCCATCGGCAATAATGTTGAGATCCGTCCCTTCTGCCATATTGAGGGAGCCAGGATTGGCGAAGGGGCGATAATAGGTCCCTTTGCCAGATTGAGGCCCGGGACTAACCTTGGAGATGGCGTCCATATTGGAAATTATGTGGAGATTAAAGAGGCCAAACTCGATAGTGGTGTGAAGGTCAATCACTTGTCCTATATAGGGGACAGTGTTGTGGGCTATGATACAAATATTGGGGCGGGAACGATTACCTGTAACTACAATGGTTTTTCAAAAGAAAAGACTGAAATTGGTGCACAGGCCTTCATCGGATCGAATACGGCCATAGTGGCTCCAGTGAAGATAGGAGATAGGGCGATCGTAGGGGCAGGATCCACACTCACCCGTGACTTGCCTGCTGATGCCCTGGGTTTGACAAGAGCCAAAGAAATTGTGCGCGAGGGATGGGCCGCCGATTTTCGGAAAAGGAAATCTAAGACGGTTCCCGCGGATAAGGACCAAAGGGACTTGGATTGAAACGTTATGTGCGGGATTATTGGAGTCACTGGAAGGGAACAAGCCTTACCTAAGTTAATTGAAGGGCTCCGACGTCTCGAATATCGCGGATACGACTCAGCGGGCGTCGCGACCGTCACTAACGGACAGATAAATCGGCTTCGGGCAAATGGTAAAATTGCAAACTTAGCAGCTCTTGCAGACTCAGAGCCGCTAGGAGGGCTTGCTGGGATCGGTCACACTCGTTGGGCAACCCACGGGAGGCCGAGCGAAAAAAATGCCCATCCGCATTCCGACGGGCGGGTGGTTCTGGTCCACAATGGCATTATCGAAAATTACATCGATTTACGGGCGGAATTGGAAGCCAGTGGTCGCCTTTTTAGCACCGAAACAGACACAGAGGTTATCGTCCATTTGATTAGTACTCTTATAGATGCGGGAAAGCCGCCCAGAGAGGCGGTGGTATTGGCTCTGAGAAAGCTTCAGGGAGCCTTTGCTTTGGCCATAATGTTCGCCGGCTGTGACAATTTAATTATTGGAGCGAGACGAGGTTGTCCGTTGGCCATTGGCTATGGCACAAAACAGATGTTTCTTGGGTCCGATGCCTTAGCCTTAGCGCCGTTTACAGAGACTGTTTCCTATTTGGAGGAGGACGATTGGGTAGAGCTCACACCGGAAGGAGCACAGATTTTTAATTCGGAGAATGTGCAGGTGGATCGTGAGGTCAGGCCAATTGCCTCATCAGGATATACCTCAAGCAAGGGCGAGTTCGCGCATTTTATGCTCAAGGAAATCTACGAGCAGCCGTCTGTCATTGGTGACGCTTTGGCCAGCCTGCTCAACCCTGTGCAAAGGACTGTAGAATTGTCTTGGATGGACCTCGATCTTTCAAGGCTCTCTCGGGTAACAGTGATTGCCTGTGGCACTTCTTTTTATGCTGGCCTGATTGCAAAGAATTGGATCGAAAAATACGCAAAAATCCCTGTAGAATGTGACCTTGGATCTGAGTTTCGTTATCGGGAAATCGAGATGGAACCGGGAGGCCTGACAATCGTCATTTCGCAGTCAGGCGAGACCGCTGATACCCTTGCGGCGTTGCGTTATGCGAAGAAACAAGGTCAGCAAATACTTGCTGTCGTAAATGTCGAGGAAAGCTCAATAGCCAGAGAATCAGACGCGGTACTGTTAACTCACGCCGGTCCTGAAATAGGTGTTGCATCTACTAAGGCATTTACCACTCAGCTGATTGCACTGGCTTGTTTTGCAATATTCATAGCGCTCGAAAGAAAAAAAATAACTGTGGACCAAGCGTCCGATTTATGTGATGCGCTAGTCCAGGTGCCTTCGGCAGTAAACCTGGTTCTTGGGAAGAGCAGCTCACTCTCCGAAATCGCTAAGGTCGTTGCACCGGCGAATGATGTCCTATATCTCGGTAGGGGCCCCAGTTATCCGGTTGCGTTGGAAGGGGCCCTTAAGCTCAAAGAAATTAGTTATATCCATGCGGAGGGTTATGCGGCTGGTGAATTGAAACATGGTCCGATTGCTTTGGTAGACGATGAAGTACCCGTCATTGTGATTGCTCCATCTGATGCATTATTTGAAAAGACAGCTTCAAATATTCAGGAAGTTGCGGCTAGGGGCGGTCGAATAATTTTGTTTGCGGACCGGAAAGGGCTTGAAAAACTTCGTGACTTTGTCGAGGTCGCATTTGAAGTGCCTGAAACCGACGCGATGATCACACCGATTGTTTATACGATTCCTGTTCAATTGCTTGCTTATTATGCGGCGGTACAAAGAAATACGGATGTTGATCAACCCAGAAACCTTGCAAAATCAGTGACCGTAGAATAATTCCATTGAGGGGCAATCCTGAACAGGAAATTAGCGCCCATCTTTGCTTCGCAGTTGCGAACCGCACTAAGGGTTTGCGGATCACGCCATACACTGAATATCAATGTTTTTATTATATCCGATCTACTGACTGAAGTCAGAAGGCTTGAGCTATAGGAAGTTTGTTCAATGAATAGAAACTTCGCTATCAGATTTGTCGACCAGTGGCTCAGATATCTGAAGCTGTTTTCGTTTGCGAGATAAAGGCCAGAAACTTCTAGAGGCATTCTCTAAATTGACTAACAAATTCCTATTAAAGTGGTTTATTTCTGGGTTCTGGAAACTTCGAAGCCAACGCAATCCCTCCCAATTTGGTCGCTCAGAACAACGATGCGAGTGAGATCAAATCATGCCGAGCATAGATTATCGCATATTTTGAAAGTGATTAGTGGCATGGAAAATGCATAGAAACTTTCGAATAACAGAAAGGGGCCCTCAGTCCGATGTCAAATGCAGCAATGCACGTAGCGAAAACTGGTGTCGAAGCACAACAGCTAAAGATGCAGGTGATAGCAAATAATCTTGCGAACGTTAACACAACAGGTTTTAAAAAAGACCGCGTTAACTTCGAAACACTTGTGTATCAAGTGAAGAAAATGGCCGGGGCTCAGACATCTGAGGGAACCGAAGCGACCAGTGGTTTGAATGTAGGTACTGGAACCAGGGTAGTTTCAACTGAGAAATTATTCTCGCAGGGCGCCATAAATACGACCGACAACGCCCTGGACCTTGCCATATCTGGAGCTGGCTTCTTTCAAATAATACTGCCGAATGGGCAATTTGGTTATTCGAGAGATGGTTCGTTTTCCCGAAATGCAGAGGGCATACTCTGCACTGCAGATGGTTATGTTCTTCAACCCCAGATAACCCTTCCTCCGAATGTGACAAACATTTCCATTGGTGGGAATGGGGCCGTAACCGTAACTTTGCCAGGCCAAAACACCCCTACCAACGTCGGTAATATTCAACTTGCGACCTTTATGAATCCCGCTGGCTTAGCTCCAGTGGGTAGCAATTTTATGGTCGAGACGAATGTCAGCGGCGCCGCTAACCTCAACAATCCGATGCAAAATGGTGCTGGTAAGTTGATCCAGGGGTCTCTTGAAAACTCGAATGTGAAAGTTGTGCAGGAACTCGTTGATATGATCGAGACGCAAAGGGCGTATGAAGTCAGTTCCAAGGCCATTACTGCGACAGACGAAATGTTGAGATACATTAATCAGAACTTGTAATATGCTTTACCAATACTCTAAGTCTCTGAAGTTCATCTGCCTTTTATGTCTTTTGGGCCTCTCTTCTTGTAGCTCGTATGTGGCGCAGCAAGAGGGAAAGAATTTCGAGCCGAAAATCGATAATCTTTTGCAGAGAGTAGAGACCCGGGTCGCAGAGGCGAAGGTGCCGACAGGCGCTATTTTCTCCCAAAAAGCGCAGACTGCTGGGTTGCTTGTAGGTACCGGATCACAGTTGTTCAAAGTTGGCGATATTGTTCGGGTCAAGCTCAACGAATCTAATTCGGCTACAAAGAACCAGTCGCTGTCATCAGCTAAAAAATCTGATTTAACTGTCGGATTGCCTGATTTGGGGGCCTCCGGTCCGCCTACCACCGCTCGTATTCCATCTTTTATTAAAAGGGGTGCAGCCACTCTTAACCTCTTAAATGGAATGGCCGGTGAGCGATCTTTTACTGGGTCTGGCTCCTCTCAGCTTGCTAATACCCTGTCGGGGGAACTGGCAACAATTATTGTAAAACGCTTTGAGAACGGGAACCTAAAGTTGGTTGGACAGAAAAAACTTACCCTTACGTCTGGCACCGAATACATTCGGGTCGTTGGCGTTGCGCGGCCTGAGTTCATCGATCAGGATAATGTTATAGACTCTAAATACCTGGCTAATGCCAGCATTTATTATGTCGACGAAAGCGCGGCGAAAAAGGGTTGGTTGACGGAGTTGGTAGATGATTTGTCGCCGCTTTAATTTCAATCCATTCTTATTTCTAACATTCGTTCTGGTTCTGTTGGGATGGTCCGCCGCTTACGCAGAAAGGATAAAGGACGTTGCCGGAGTGGCTGGGGTTCGGTCAAACCAACTGGTGGGTTTCGGCCTCGTTACCGGTCTCACTGGGACCGGAGATGGTGATATAAATCTCACGAAACAAGCTCTCAGGTCAGTTGTCTCGAGATTCGGGATACAAGCAAATCTAGATGATATTGATGCAAAAAATATCGCAGCCGTCACGGTAACGGCTGAATTGCCACCTTTCATTAAACCAGGCCAAACCATCGATGTTGTTGTATCAGCCCTGGGGCCCGCGGCGTCATTGAAAGGAGGAACACTCCTGATGTCAGCTTTGCGCGGTGCGGATGGAGAAACCTATGCTGTTGCCCAGGGGAATTTGGCGGTGGGTGGACTGGGTGTCAGTGGCGCAGATGGATCTTCTCTCATCGTAAACGTGCCCACAGTTGGCAGAATTCCGAGGGGTGCGACTGTCGAACGCCGGGTAGAAACCCCTTTCCTTACGGCCAAAAACCTAATTTTGAATTTGCATTCAGGAGACTTTACGGTCGCAAATAAAGTGGCTGGCGCAATCAATGCGCGTCTGGGCGGTGGCATAGCGACGCCAATTGATGCGACTTCCATCCGGGTCAAGGCCCCAGTGGATCCTGGTCAGCGGGTCTCATTTACTAGTTTAATTGAAGAAATACCTCTTCCGCCGACCATCCCGCCTGCAAAAGTAATAATCAATTCCAGGACGGGGACGGTTGTTATTGGTGGCAATGTCCGGATTACTCCGGCGGCGGTTACGCATGGAAACCTAACCGTCAAAATTGATGAGAAGCCTGAGGTCACCCCTACAGGGGCTACTACTACGACTGCAGATGGGAATGTTGTTAATACGCCGGGGCCGGCAATAACTACCCCGAGATCAAAAATCACTGCTGGCGAAGAACCCGTAAGAGCGTTTGTTTTTAATAGAACGGTTGAGCTCAATGAGATCGTCCAAGCGATCAATGACATCGGAGCTAAGCCAAGTGATCTAGTCGCCATTTTGGAGGCCCTAAAAGCAGCAGGGGCTCTTAAAGCTGAGCTTATTATCATTTGATGGGAGCCGATTTTGCTCAAAATAACTGACACAGTTTTGGGACGAGACCCCTTAAGAGTCGACCCGAGCCCGTCGGATCGTAAGCAAAAGGATCTTGCGGCCCTGACGGCAGTGGCAGAGTCTTTTGAAGCCTATTTTTACGAATTAATTTTAAAGAATTCGCGTCAAACAAAATTGTCTGAGAGTCTTACAGGCGAGGATCGGGTCTTCGGGCAGATGCTGGATAAGAATTTCTCCGAAATAATTTCAAAAAGAAATAGTTCAGAGATTTCTCGGTCTATTATCAATCAATTCAAGAAATATCTGTAATTTTCAGAAGTAAATGCCAAGTATCTACGACATAGCAAGCAGTGCGGTTAGGGCTCACAAGGAAGCTCTCTCAAGCACCAGCCAAAATATTGCGAATGTCGATACGGAGGGATATACCCGCAGGGAAGCAAAACTTGATGAGGTGAGTGCAAAAAACGATGGACTTGCCGCCAAAGGTGCTTCGGTGGGACTTGGGGTTAAAGTTGACCAAGTTCGACGGGCATATGACGAAGTCCTAGCCGCTCAGCTGCGTAAGATTGGGTCCAAGTTTCAATCTTCTCAAGCCTTCGTGGCCAATTTAGAGCGACTGGAAAACTACCTGTTGCCAGATGGAAATTTAATCGACTCGATAAATGCCTTTTTTACCCGTCTTTCCGCTGTGGCGGCGGAGCCCGGATCTGAGGCAAACCGTGTCGCGGCTATTGCGTTCGGTAGCGAGGTTGCTTCCGCTTTCGCGCGAACCAGCGAGTCCCTTAATTTTCTGGAAGCACAAATTGATCAGGAGGCTCAGTTTACAGTCAATCGGATCAATGAATTGTCCTCGCAACTGGCAAAGATCAATAAGGATATTTCTGCTTCATTCTCTAGTAAGGGCGCGTCCCCTTCTCTCCTAGATATTAGGGATCAACTATTGATTGATTTAGCGGAAATAGCCGGGGTTAGTATAACGATTAGAGAAACCGGCGAGGTTCGCGTCGATCTAGGTTTTGACGCTGTTGGTGCAACCATTGTTGATGGAGAGAAAAGCAGCTCCCTATCCTATACGCTCCGAGAAGGGACAATTTCTTTCGCAATCAATGAGACCCAGCCGCTTACCGGTTTTGACGCGGGCCTGCTGCGGGGGATCAGTGATAGCGTTGACGTTCTCAGAAAGACCGAAAAAGAACTCGACGCCCTCGCAAGACGGTTTGTTGATGAATTGAATTATCAGCATGAACAGGGGATGGACCTAAATGGTGAAAGGGGGAAGCCTCTCTTTTCATCCAGTCAGCATGACGTAACAGGAATTAACTTCGATACCGAAAAAGTCAAAGTCGAAATCTCCAAGAAAGACGGATTTTCGGATAAATACCAAGATATCCATTTTAAATACGACGGGGCATCCGATCTTTGGACTGCCTATTATCAGGGGAGGGTATTGGGCTCTGGCCGACAGGAGATAAGTATTGATGGGTTTAACATTCAATTAACAGGTAGAGCTAAGAGTGGTGATAGTTTTATTCTGTCGCGGTCTTCTGGCGATGCAGAAAATTTGATCTTTCTGCTAAGTGATCCGCGGAGTTTGGCTGCAACCTCCTCCTTAATAATAGACGCATCTTCCATGAATACTGGAACAGCGGTTGCCAAAATCATGGCCGGTACGAGCCCAGACAATAAACAGCAACCGATTACGGAAATTTTTCCGAACAATCTGAGTCCTATTGCCTCAAAGGCATTTTTGAGAGGGGGTGCCATTGGGGTAATCCCAAAAATAGTTGCAGATATCACAATCAGCAGCAATGCAGCCCAGTCGGAAATTACCTTTTCGTCAGATAAATTTGAGAATATTTCAAGAATTGAACTTTCGATAGATGGCATCGCTTATACCTTAAGTATCCCTGCAGGGGCGAACGACTTAAACATCGGTGGAGCGGCAGATATTGCTAATTATTTCAATTCTGGACTTATCCGTTTTCAGAATAATCTCGGTCAATCATTTGACTCCGTTACTTTAGGGGTTTTGGGGGTCGGTGACGGAGACACGCTAAAGTTCTCCAGCTCTTTCAAAGAAATTAACTCGGGTTCCGTTTTGGTTGACGGTCTGTCAAAAATCGGTGGTATTTCTGCTGCTGCCGACGCTTCAGATATTTATGTATTTACCCGAGAGGGACGCCAGGTTGCGGGCAAAGCGCTCGGTGCCTCTGAAATAAGTAGCCTTATCACAGCTGAGAATGGGTTCTCTGAATTTGCTGTCTACAATGCGGCATTTTTGAGTGCGCCAGAGGGAGATGGCTACAGAGGGCTTACTGCAAACACAGTCCTTTCAAACCCAAGTCACTCATTGAGTTTTGGTGTTGTGGGAGGGGCCAATGGAATTAGTGGGTCTCCACTTGTAAATTCTCAGGCCCATTTAAATAATTTCTTCGATGAGCAAACGATCACGGTTTCCTCTGTGTCTTTGGGATTATCGGAAACCATCAAGATCCCCTCTAATGCTTCTGCCGGAACAGTTGCTGAAGTTCTTAACACCGAACTGAGCGAGAAGGGCCTTCAATTTTCGGCACAAAATAAAATACAAATCGAAGTCGATACGGTCACTGGGAATCCCCTGTCTTTCGACCTCTTGGGCAAGAATGCAGATCCAATTTTAATTGAGGCTGAGTACAATTCCATTACTGGTGTATCCGGATTAGTCGACGCGATTAATGCGATGTCACCGTCAACAGGAATTTATGCTGAAGCGAGTGCTGACTCAAAAAGACTGGTCTTGACGGCAGCGGACGGTAGCGATATTCGCCTGTCAAATATTACAAACGGTAACATAACAGTGCAGGGTCTCGATTTCGATTTCGGGGATGTCGGAAACTCTTATAGTATGACCCCAGCCACCACAAATTGGCTTGTTTTTTCGGGGCTGGTCAGGGTTCAGTCCGCAGAGACCGTGTCCATTGCAAGCTCTCAAGGTACAACCCTAAATAGCACTTCGAGTAAGTATCTTTCCACATCAGTTGGCCGAGAATTCAGAGACGCTGGTGATACTGCAATATTCGAAATACAGGATTTCCAGGCAATAGATGGCAATTCTAGTGCGGATTCTTCAACGCTCCTGCACCATGGCGGTCATACCGTCACTCTGGCCATCAATAAAGCCGATGGAACTATCGAAACCATCCTAAAGCGCTCCTCCTCGCTTGAAACGGGAAGCGGAGCAGAGATGGCGAAGGCACTTCTATCTGAGGTGCGGACAGGCGCTCCAATTCCCAAGGTGGAGTCCGACTACTTCATTTCCCTGCCCGCCGAGGGGGCACAGATGAAATTTTCTTACGCAGGAGAAGATTACACTTTACGTTATGTTGCGGGAGAACTGAAGGTCGAGGGTTTAGATAGTCACCAATTCCTAGTCGCTTTAACAGCATCAAATCAGGGATACAAATTATCGATTAGCGTCCCGGAAGGAAGCGTATCCGGATCGGCTTTGGTGCCTATTTTAAATAACGGAGAAGCCCAATTTGGGTTTAATAGCTGGACAAACTCTCTAACAGGTAACATCCCGAAGGGTTTGAATGTCGGCGAAAGCCTAACAACATCCGTAAAAATCAGTGATCAAACAACGGTGACCATTACTTTAGAACGATTGGTTGATGGATCTTACCAACTTTCCTCGACAGATGCGTCCATTACTGCGGCTTTTTCGAATGGGGCAGCAACCACCGATACATTGTCAAAAATTACGATTAAAAATAATAACATAAATGCCTCCCTGACTGTCATTGGGGGGGTCTCGGCCGCAGCAATGGGATTTGATACCTCAAGAGAAGAAGTGTTTCTCGATGGCAATAAGATCGTGGTTCGGTCCGTCAACGGGGAGCCAAGCGATCTCGCAATAACGTCACAGAGAGATCAAAACAATAATATAATCTCCCTAAAAGACATTCCAAATGAAGATCTCATTTTGCTCGTTGCAAATGGTGGAGCAAAAAAAATATCCGTTAGTCATAACATCAGAGATGTATCAGAAGAGCTCGAGGATCTACCCGACTTGGGTCTGAGATTGCTCGATGCACGGTCCGGAAGAATCGGTATTTTTGATCAGGCTACAGGCCAACTATTAGCAGAGAGAAAAATGAATGAGGGGCAGCCAGTTAATATTTATGACTACTCGGTAAATGTCTCCGGGCGAATGGAGGAAGGAGATGAATTCATAATTTCCTCCAATAAAAAATTGGAACTTAATGGTTACAATTTGGATCTTCTCGCACAACTCGGCGCTTCTAATGATTATCGGCAGAGCTATCAAGACTCATATCGCAACTACTTGGTAGATGTGGGTTCAAAATTATCGGCAAACCGAATTGAGCTGCAAAGCGTTACCGCTCAGTTAGAGGCTGCGAAAGAGAAGGTTGATGAAAAATCGGGCGTAAATTTAGATACCGAAGCAGCGAACCTTATTCAACAGCAACAGTCTTATCAGGCCGCGGCACGGTTATTGCAAACTGCAAGAGACATGTTTGATACGATCGTGAAGATATAGGTACTGATTAAATGGCTATTTCCACTAGATTGTTCACGGAAAGGCAACTGGATAATTTCAGTAGTATCGCCTCAAAAATAGAACAGAATCAGGCAAAAATTGCATCAGGAAAATCAATTTCGGAAGCGTCTGAGGATCCAGAAAAAGCCATTAAGGTGTCTGCGCTTGATGAAAGGATCCAAAAAACCAATGTTTTCCTTTCAAATTTGAATACGGCGAATACCCGCCTAGGTGCCGCGGATACCGTTCTTTCCAGTGTTTCTAACGTGCTAACGCGAGTGACGGAACTGGCCATACAAGGTGCCAACGATACCTACTCTGACAGTGATAAGCGAATGATCCAGGCCGAGGTTGTGGAACTTCGGAATGAGCTTCTTTCTCTTGCTAATGCAAAAGACTCACAGGGCAAACCGCTTTTTTCCGGCTCTACGGGAGAGGAAAACCCCTTTTTTCAGAAAACCGATGGGTCGATTGGGTATCAAGGTAATAACCAAAGAAGCTATGTCCGATCTACGGCGAATACAACGGTGGCTGATAGTTTGAGTGGTGCCGAAATTTTTTATTCCGAAATGCCGAATGGAAAGCGAGTCAGCTACTTTGATATCCTCGATAATCTTATTTCCTCACTTGAGACCTCCACCGAATTTCAGAGTTCAGCAGTAATAGAAGAGCCAGGGTCTTACCTGATCAAGATCCAGAGCACCGATAGAGTAAATCAGTTTTCATTCGATTTAGTTGGCGATTTTGGAGAAGTGAAGGTTGAGTTTTCGACCACAAATAATGGGATTAGTGATGCCATCCAGGCGCTTAATAACTTGACAGCAGTGACAGGCATTACAGCGGGTAAGGATCAAAGCGGGCAGGGAATCGTTCTGAGTAATGCGGGAGATCATCTCGAAATTAAAAATTTTTCCGATGGCACTGAATTTGGTAACAATGAAAATCAGATTCTCTGCATCGGAGAAGATGGAAATGAGCAGCGTGTGATCAATGGATTAAGGCGAGTTAACAAAAATCTGGCACTGATTAATTCCGCTCATGAGAATATAGCTTTGAAACAAGCGACGTTGGGTGCCTTGGTTAACCAGGTCGATAGTTCCATTAGAACGAATGAAAACTTGAGAGATATCCTTCAAATTTCCTTCTCGGATATTGCGGCAGCAGACCTCGAAAAATTGATTACCGAATTGCAATCTCTGCTCGTCAATCGGGATGTCGCGCGACAGACCTATACAAATATAACGCAAACGACATTGTTTGATTTTATCAGATGACAAAATTTCTTTTTATTTTACCACTGATATTTGTCGCTCTGAGTGCTCATGCCGAATGCGAACCGAATTTTGCGCGCGCAGAAAAAATATATGGAATTCCCAAGGGGTATCTTCGCGCTATTTCTGAAACAGAGGTCGGAATTGGGGCTTTTGGCAAACTTAGGAGCTGGTCGCTCAACGTCGATGGCAACTCAATGTATTTTCGGGATAAGAGAGATGCAATTCGCTATCTCTCTGTTCTGGAAATCAAGAATATTGATGTGGGTTGCATGCAAATCAATAAATATTGGCACGGAGATAAATTCGCGTCGTTAAGAGAAATGCTCGACCCAAACACCAATATTCATTATGCAGCTTTTATTTTGAGATCGACCTATAACAAAACAAAATCTTGGGAAAAATCGGTTAAGTTTTTTCATTCCAGAAAACCGATCTTTCATAAGCCATATTTTGAAAAGTTCACCAGAAATTTGAAAAAATTCTAGGAATTTTAATTTTATTTGTGTTTTTTAGGAGAGGGTAAAGCATGATTGGAACAATTCTCAGTGGAATAAGTGTTGCGATGAAGGCACTAGATCTGATTTCCAATAATGTTGCTAATGCGAAGAGTTATGGATTTAAAACATCAGGGTTGAGTTTCCAGGATGTTTATCAGGAAGGTGGAGAGCCTCAACGAAGAGTTGGTGAAGGGGCCAAGTTAGCGAGCGTCAAAGTTCGTCACGAACGTCAGGGAAATCTTACTCTTACAGGTAATGTCATGGATTTGGCTATCAAAGGCGCTGGCTATTTCGTTGTCAGTGATGATAAGGCCACAACGGCCAAATATACTCGCGACGGAAGTTTTTCACTCGATGGACAGGGCTTTATCGTCAATAGCTCGGGGTTATTTTTACGGGATGTTAATGGTAAGCCCATTCAGATCCCTCAAAAATATCAAGGCGCGGCGCTGTTTAACTTGAATGTTAGTGAGAATGGAACGGTCATAGCTGTGTTTGAGGGCCAAAAACCCCTCGAGCTTGCCCGCATAGCCCTGGCTACTTTTGAAAACCCGGGGGCGCTTAGACCCGAAGGAGGTGGCGATTTTACGGCGAGTTTTGAGTCCGGAGCTGCTAAGATCGGCAATCCAGGCTCATTGGGTTATGGAAATTTGCAATCTGGCGCCTTGGAAAATTCGACTTCCGATATTGTTAAGGAATTGACGAGAATGTTGGCTGTGCAACAGTCATTCTCCGCTAATGCCAAAATGCTTCAGACCCACAATGATATGACTGGGCGGTGGCTTAAGTAAACGTCCGCGTTAGCGTGAAATCGAGTATATTGGCCCTCACGGGCTCCTCGATGATCAAGTCCCCCTGCTCTGAAAGGGTTAGACAAGTATCGAGTTTTGCTTCTGCAATAATGTTTGAATGTCTAACAGAATTAAAACTATTTCGGACCCGGGTGAAAACTTTCGGGTCCAGTCTTAAATTGGCTCTGATAGTTGTGTCATCAGGGCGGATGACAATTTGGTTTTTTTCTGAAGTTCCCTTTTCATCCGCAGGGATGAGGTAAATCTCAAGATGACCGGCGCTGATATTGATCAGTCTAGATTTTAGAAAAAATGTCTCCTGGGCACTTAGAATTGAAATTTCGTATTGCGCACTCAAAACTTGCGATCGCATGACATTTATTTCTTGGAACTCTCTTGGCAACATTAAAAATCATCACCAAGTTTCTCTCTCAGAGCTTTAAACGCAAGAGATTTGATCTGGGATATACGTCCGGGAGTTAATTCCATAACTTCAGCAATTTCATAAGTGTTAAGTTCTTCAACAAAATAGAGCTGCAAAACCAGAGCTTGATTTTTATCAAGCTCCCTGAGCTTTTCCGATAAGATCTGCACTCGTAATTTACTATCCAGGATTGAGTCTTGTCCTTCATCGTTGGATGAAAATAGCGTCGAGGTCTCATGGAAAAAATCTTCAATACTTTGAACGTTGCCCTGGGCAATTTGCCCCTCCCACTTGAGTAATTCTCGTGGTGATATATCAAGCTGTTTGGCCAATTCTTCTGGGTTGGGTTCCCGACCCAGCATTTGTCTCAGCTTCTCTCGTGACGCCTCTATTTGTTTCCTTCTCTTGATATTTTGGCGCGAAAGAGTGGATGATCTGCGCAGGTGGTCAAGGATCTCTCCTTTGATACGCACTGAGGCATAGTTGGCAAAGGTTCCGTCCTTTATGTTGGTGAAGTTATTGGCTGCTTCGATCAAACCTATAACGCCGTATTGTATTAGGTCTTCGACCTCCGCATATTGCCCCACACGTCCATGGATCCGATAGGCAATTCTCCTGACGAGATCAATATTGCCATTGATTAGATTTTCCTTGTCGAGACGACTGTTTTGATACCCTTGGATAGTCATGTCTGGGATACTGCGGCTTCTATTTTCTCTACAATATTGTCTATCAACGCATATTCCGAATTTTTTTTGTTTTTGTAAAAAGGGGTTCGTTGACCAATGCTTGACTCGATTGCTCCCGAGTGTGGCAGAAATCCGACCAATTTCATCGAAACATTTAAAAATCTATTCGTTATTTCAGAAAATTTCTTGAAAACCTTTTGCGCGTTTCCAAACGAGTTGCATTGGTTAATGCAAATTAAAAAGTCATTCACATTATGTTCTTGATGGGCAATTTTGATTGTGGAGTAAGCGTCCAGAAAATTGGTCGGCAAATCAATCAGTGAAATCAGTAAACGGGACTCCAAGCAACTTAGGGACATCGTATGATTTTCGGCCCCTGCTGAATTATCGATGATAATATAGTCGAACTCCTCTCTTATACTCTGGATTCCATGCCAAATTTTTTCACCATTTTCAGCTGATAGATCTACCAGGTCAGAGCTTCCACTCTTGCCAGCGACTACGGAGAGGGCAGGGGATATTTCACAAATTATCTCTGAGAAAGTGTTCTTGCCTTCGATGTAATTCTCCAGAGTTTTGGACGGATTGATACCCAACATTATGTGAGTGTTGGGGAGGCCAAAGTCAGCGTCAACAAGCAGGGTTCTGCCTTTCCTCTCAGAAAAAGCAGTGGCCAGATTGGTTGCAAGAAGCGTTTTTCCCGCTCCTCCCTTTCCACTCAATATCGCTAAGGAATTTTTCATTGCTGCTCGGTATTAATTGTTACGAGGAGATCTTCTATTTCCTGCCTGTCAATTGCGATGCTGAACTCCTGGTCTGGTTTGTGAAAGCATGCAGAAATCAAATTCACGAAGTCCTTTTTTAAATAATTTCGATTTACCGGGTCCTTTTTGTTGTAAATAATAAATATATTACTGCCGATATCCTTGAGATTTTCCAAGATGTCTAATCGGAAGCCTTCAAAGGAATCAATGAGATAAAAAATATTTAGGTCCGAGTAGTTTTCTGCAATTTCCCGATATGTCCTAATGCTTTTTGCAGGATCGGGGCCCAGATCTGACTCGATAATAGGCGTCCCGATCGTTGTCATATTCGTCTCTATTGGATGGTATGAAAAATTGCATTCCAGCAACCCGGCGGCAACGGCAGAGTTAGAGTTAGCTAGGAGATTATTTTGGCCATCTCTCAGGTAATGGATTTCAGAGTCTTGGCGGTCAAGCAAAAATTTATATGTGAAGCTGGTCTTTCCGCAGCCAGGTTGCCCAAAGATTAACGTAGCGGATAAATGACGGCTCGAGATAACAGAATGAAAACTGCCATGTGATGCTCGCGGTTTACCAGAATTCAAAGGAGCGTCAGTTTTACTAGTCTCTCTCTCAACAGGTGAGGGGGCTGTATTGCTTGCGGTGACGGTAACGAGTCCATCGACTTTCTCCGTCTTTATAATATAGGCATCCTCTCCAAATTCCCTTGCAACCTTTTCTAGGGCTTCCTCGGTGTTGGTAGACGTGAAAGTTTTCATGGTCATATCGTCACCCTAGTGGTTATTCTTGTTCGGGACTATTTTCTTTATTCCCAATCGTCGCGATGACCTCTAGCTGTCTCCGATAGGGAATTTCATTGACGCCAAGAACAATGACGTCATTTATATGTATTCCTAGGAAATTCATCAATTTCTTTCTTACGGCAGCATGAGTGACTACAACACCTTTTCTACCCCGGTTGGCTTGAATTTCGAGAGCATTATTGACTTCTGTTACAATGCCCTCGGCCATATTTGAGTCGAGCATCAGAACGTCTGCATCAAATTGGTTTGCAGCCGATATCAGCAACTGCTCTATTTCTGAGTCAAAGACGATGACAGGAAGTGCCTCGTTTACTGGAACAATTTGCTGGATGAGTAATTCGACAAGGGATGGCCTGAGAGTCTCGGCGATTTCCTCGTTGGAAAGCCCTTTAGATTGAACATTAGAAATATGTTCCAAAATTTTTCGAAGATCGGTAATTGGTATCCGATCTTGTAATAGTTTCTTAAGAACGCTCGTGAGATTTGTCAGGGTTATGATTTTGGGGATTATCGACTCCACCAAATTAGGGGCGCTCTTGGCGAGGTTATCAAGAAGGATCTGCACATCATCTTGGCCCAATATTTCAAACGCGTTGTTTTTTATTATGGAGCTTAGGTGCGTGGCTATAATGGCATCTGGATCAACGACCACGTGATTATCCGCTTCTGCTTCAACCTGTTGGTCGGAGTCGATCCAAGTTGACTCCATGCCAAAGGCTGGATCCTTAACGCTTATGCCGCTCAGTTTTTCAGCTGACTCAGGGGAGGGTAAAGCTAATTTTTTGCCTAAATAAACCGTATCTTCTCCAAGAATGATTTGTCCTATTTTTATCCTGTATTTGTCCTGAGGTAGTGAGAGGTCGTCCGTAATCCGAACCTGGGGTATAACGAACCCGATTTCCTTGGAAAGTTCTTTCCTGACAGTGGCTATGCGGGTGGCCAATGGCGCACCATCTTCTCCACTTATAAGATCCAGAAGGCTGAAGCTCAGTATCACTGATATTGCCGCGTTGTCTGCGATATCGCCAATCTCTACGGTGCGCTCGTCCTTGGGATCCTCTACGGCTAAGGTTTTTGCGTCGAGATCTAGAGGCTGTTGGCGAGCCCGGTTCGCCAAAATGAGCCCCACAATGCCGGCTCCAATGCCAAAACTGAAAAATAGGATATTAGGCATCCCGGGGATCAGCCCGAGTAAGCCTAAGACTCCGGCGACAGGGAACCAGGCTCTCGAAATCGAAATTTCGTCAGCGACTTGCTCCGCCATATCCCTGCCTGCGGAAACTCGTGTGACGATTATTGCAGTCCCAATTGAGAGCAGTAGTGAGGGAATTGCCGCTGCTAAGCCGTCTCCGATAGATAATAAAATATATGTTTCCGCTGCTACTGATACAGGCAACCCATGTTGCCCAATACCGATTGCCAGCCCTCCAATAATATTAATTGCAAGAATTAATACCGCTGCGATCGCGTCGCCCTTAACAAATTTTGTGGCACCATCCATCGCGCTGTAGAAATCGGTCTCTTTGCCCAGTTCCTCCCTTTTCTTTAGGGCCTCCTCAGGGGTAAGGACCCCAGCATTGATGTCGGCATCGATTGCCATTTGTTTTCCAGGCATGGAGTCCAAAGTAAATCGAGCAGACACCTCTGAGACACGTCCCGCACCTTTGGTGATGACTATTAAATTGATTATTATAAGGATCGTGAAGACAAAAATCCCCACAACAAAGTTTCCTCCAATAACAAATTCGCCGAAAGCTTCGATAACTCGGCCGGCTGCTCCGGGTCCATTTTGTCCTTCGCTCAACACAACGCGTGTTGAGGCCACATTTAATGCTAGGCGAAGAACGGTTGCTACGAGTAGGATCGTCGGGAAACTGGAAAAGTCGAGTGGTCGAAATGTGTGTAATGCCAACATGAGAACCAGCAAGCCGATCATGATGTTGGTTGCAAAAAACACATCTAAAGCTATCGGCGGTAGCGGGATGACCATTAAGATGACAACGGCCAATATACCCAGTGGGAGGACTGTGTTTTTGAACAATCCGTTAAGGCGGCCAAGGCCCGGAATACTGTATAACGCTTCCATCTGTTGAAATCCATTCACACGGTTTGGATACGAGTATGCAAGGGATATGCCAAAAAGATTTGAACTGCGGGGGAGGCTATAATGATCTCATTTAAAAACTACGAAACTCTGAAATTGCGTTTGTTCGAAGTTTTGGAAAAAAATGACGGGACCGACTCTATCAGTAAGAAATGCGATTATTTCCTTATCATACTAATAATCTTAAATATTTGCGTAGTTATCGCCGAGTCTATAAACATGATTTACGACGGCAATGAAAAAATATTCCTTGTTTTTGAAATATTTTTTGTAAGTATTTTCTCAATTGAATATGTATTACGGATTTGGTCGAGTCAGTCTTATATAAGAAATGGAAAAATAAAGAGTGGAAGACTGAAATATATATTTAGTTTCTATGGTATTATTGATCTTTTGGCGATACTTCCATTTTATCTCCAAATATTATTACCCGGTTTGGATCTCCGAATATTAAGGACTTTTCGACTTATCAGAATCTTAAAAATTTCTCACTATAATTCTGCGATAGAAGATTTATTCCAGGCAGTCTACGTTGAACGCAAACCTTTTTTGGCGACATTATATATCTTCGCCGTGGCTATTCTATTGAATTCCACTTTATTGTACTTCGCCGAAAGTGCCGTCCAGCCGGAAAAATTTGGTTCTATTCCCGATGCCATTTACTGGTCGGTCATTACGCTGACTACAGTCGGCTATGGTGATGTCACGCCGCAGACTTCTCTCGGAAAAGTGATCGCAATTTTTACAGCTTTGACCGGGATTTGCGTAGTGGCGCTTCTTTCTGGGATCGTCGCAACAGCTTTCTCGAGACAGATAAATCAAAGGCAGTTAATTTTTGAAGAAGAGGTTCGACAAGCCCTTGAGGATGGCGTGATTACAGATGACGAGATGGAAATTATCGACTCGATGCGGGAGAAATTCGATATTGATAGCGAGTTTCAATCCAGTTTGATCAAAAATATTCTTAGGCAAAGATCATGATGGTGGCTGCTATACCACTTCTTCATCGCAGTCTTATGACGATCTCCCGCCAAAGTGACGTAATTCCATTATTAGGCAGCAATAATTGACGAAAAATCGTCAGAATTGTCAAGATATGCCTTTGAATAAACTAGTCTAGGAAATCTAGTCAGGCTCCTGATCAGAGCTCTATCGTCAGTTTAGACCGAATGACCAAGAGTTTTTAACGCTGGCTGGCCTTTTAGAAACGTCGATAGGAAATTTTTTAGCTGTTGGCACGGTCCTTGCTTTACCCTCTCTGAACATGAGAGGTAAACATGATTTACATTGACGGATCGTCCCTGCCCATCGCCGACGAAGTTGCTGAAGCCCTAAAGTTAAGAAGAGTTGAGAGCCAGGTGACTTCAATTGATGCGCTCGAGAGGGAACATTCTAGAGACCAGGCGACGCTTCTATGCGGAATTGCCGAAGACACCCATGACCCTAAAAAAGCTGAAGCCCTTATGATACAAGAGGCGGTTGGCAAGGGTATTCAAAGACTGGTGATGGTCAAATCAGTTACGGGAGTCCCCAAATTGGAAAGTCAAAAGAACGGCAGAGTACAGGTCTTAGAGGCGGATTTTAGTTCAGAAAAGTATTGCCCAGAATTTCTTCGTAGTTTGGTGTCGAGTTTGGTCTCCGGTGAAGATGATTGTGTTGTTCAAGATATAGCCTCGGTGCAATTGTACCAAGTTGCTGCGAGGGTTGCGCAATCTGATGTGGGGGTATTCATAAACGGGCCTACTGGCACTGGGAAAGAGGTCTTATCGAATTTTCTTCATGGTCAATCTCGTCGCAAAGATGAGAAATTTGTTGCACTTAATTGTGCTGCGATCCCCGATCATATGCTCGAGGCTATGCTATTCGGTCATGTGAAAGGAGCATTTACAGGGGCGGCATCGCATAGCAAGGGTATTTTTCGGGCTGCCGATAAGGGGACTTTATTGTTAGATGAAATCTCCGAAATGCCACTTTCTCTGCAAGCAAAATTGCTTCGCATGCTTCAAGAAAGAGCTGTTACTCCTGTAGGAGGCACGGACCCAATCCCTTGCGATGTTCGCGTTTTGGCAACCTCCAATCGTAATATGGAAACCGAGGTTAAGGAGGGGCGGTTCCGAGAGGACTTGTATTACAGACTAAATGTCTTTCCTTTGGTTACCCTTCCTCTTTCAGAGAGAAAAGACGACATAATACCTCTTAGTGCCCATATGATGCTGCGGCACAATCAAGACTGTCAGGACCTTCCATTTTTGACGAGGGCTGCGGCGGAGCGACTGCGATCCCACGACTGGCCCGGAAATGTTCGTGAACTGGAAAACGTAATCCAGAGAGCTACCGTCCTAGCGACTGATAATGTGGTCGATGAGGATGATATCCTCATAAATTCTCAGCCATTGGTCGATAAAATGGTCCTTCGCGCTGAAAAACAATTCACAGAGATAAGAGTTTAGGATTTGAAAAATGGATAAGATCGCGAGCTTGGAACAAATTAGGTCATCGATAAATAATTTGTCTCTAAATAATGATGTCAGAGACATCGCCGAAAAGAACTCGGGTGGAGAGTTCATCGATGACCTCAAGAGCGTTTTAGATAAGGTGTCAGAGGACCAATTGAGCGCGCAACGGATTGCCCAATCCTACGAGATTGGGGAGGAGAGCAGTATTGCTAAAGTTATGGTCGCACAGCAGGTCTCTTCCTTGGGTTTTAATATGGTTCTTAACGTTCGGAACAAAGTCCTAAGTGCGTACAGAGACATCATTAACATGCCGGTCTAGAACCGCGGTTCAACTTCAAAATTTGGCAACTCAAAATGGCTACTGCAACTAACGATCTGATCATAAACCAGTCTGGCGGTCCTCTATCCGGGGTGTTTGCGCAGGTAAAAAACTTTAATTCTTTTGTTCGTCAGCCCAGTGTTCAGAGGGCGCTGCCGACAATGGCTGCCATGTTTCTTCTTCCCCTTGGTTTGCTGATATATTTCTCTATCCAGACGCCTGAACGCACGTCGCTTTATGGATCTCTTCCCGAGGCGGAAAAAGCAAAAGTCATCGAGGCCCTGAGGAATCAGGGTGTCGATGTCGCCGTGGACCCGGTCACCGGAGAGGTGACTGTTCCGGTCGACGATTATCACTCCGCAAGAATGGGCCTGGCTGCCCAAGGTTTGCCTCAGACTGTTGCAGATGGATACAACGGATTGAAAGACTTGCCGATGGGTGCAAGTCGGTCTTTAGAGTCGATAAAACTGAAGCAGACACAGGAAGTTGAGCTTGCGAAGTCAATCTCTAATATAGACGTCATCAAGAGTGCTCGAGTGCATCTTGCGATACCAGAGCGTTCTGTTTTTGCTCGAAATTCTCTCCCGCCTAAAGCCTCTGTTTTCGTAAATTTAGCCAGGGGGAGAACTCTGACTTCTGATCAAATTTCTGCAATTGTCAACTTGGTTTCCTCTTCAATCCCGAATTTGGCTCGTGAGAATGTTGCGGTGATCGATCAGATTGGTCGCCTGCTTTCGAACAACGAATTGGATCAGGCTAGTCGACTTACCGATAAACAGTTTGGTCACAAGATTAAGGTAGAGAACGTCTATAGAAGCAGAATTGAGTCTCTTCTTTCCCCGTTGGTGGGTGCAGGCAATGTCAACGTCCAGGTAAGTGTAAATCTCGATTTTACAAAAAAATCAAAATCGCTCGAGACTTATGATCCAAAGGGCTCTGCTATTCGCAGCGAAAAATTGATGGATGAAAAAACCTCGCGAAAAAAAGCAATTGGTGTACCAGGTTCGGTAAGCAACACACCACCTGCCGAGTCAGCCCAGGCCCAACCTGAGACCGCGGCGGTTACGAATTCGACTGCACAGTCTAGTGAGGGCGATCAGAACGTAACTACTCGAAAGAATGTTGTCAGAAACTATGATCTGTCGCGGACAATCTTCAAAGAAGAAACGCCTCTTGCGGAAATAAAGAAAATCAACGTCGCTATTTTGATGAAGAAAACGGCTGCTCTGCCGCCCGTCGAGGGGGCTCCCGTGGCCCAGGATAGTGCAAAAGAAATCGCAGTTTTGGAAAAGTTGGTGGTATCGGCCCTCGGTCTCGACCTAAAACGGGGAGACACTCTGGTCATCTTGGAGAGACCTTTTATCGATATGATTCCAGAGGCGATCAAAATCGAATGGTATCAAGAACCGTGGGTCAAAGATTTAGCGATCAACTTCATGACTTTTTTGATTATGTGTGTCTTGGCGTTGGGTGTGGTGAAACCTCTTGTAAATCGTATCGTGTTCTCATCCAAAGCCGATCAAACTCTTCAGCAAGCGCAGGCAGAGTTAGTTCAGGCTGATGAAGAACTGCAATCCTTGGAGGTAAAACCAGGGGAATCTCTAGAGGATATCAAGAATAAACTTAAACCGACGCGTTCCGGAATTTCAGCGGAGATGCTCGATACTGCTAATACTTATGATGATAAGGTAGCTGTAATCCGAATGATTGTAGCGGATGAAGCTGGTCGAGTGTCTAATGTGTTTAAGGGTATGATCCAAAAAGATCTCAACGCGCAATAGACAAAAAAAACTCAGATATCTATTTGAGGGAGATAGGGAATGGCCGAACCTGAAGTAGCGGAAACAGAAAAATCCCGAGCGGATACAGAAAGCGAGGAGAGGTTTAAGGCTCTAACTGGCACTGAAAAGTCAGCTATTCTGATGATGCTGCTCGGAGAAGAAGAGGGGGCAGCGGTTATGAAATCTCTGAGCCCGCAGGAGGTCCAGACCCTCGGGGCAGCTATGTATTCGGTGCAGGGCGTAAATCAGGCGATCGTTAATATGGTGTTGGACGAGTTTTTGGATGTTATCAAGCAGCAGACAAGTCTCGGGCTGGGAGCCGGTAATTACATCCGTAATGTTATGGAAAGGGCGCTAGGAGAGGATAAAGCACAGTCAGTCCTCAGCCGTATTACGCCCTCAAGCAGTGAAAAACCCATCGAAATTCTCGATTGGATGGACGCCCGTTCTATCGCAGAACTCATTCAGGATGAGCATCCTCAGATCGTGGCATTGGTAATGAGTTATTTGGATGTTGGATTGGCGGCAGACGTGCTGCTGCTGCTGGAAGAGGACCTTCAAGCTGAGGTCATACAGCGTATTGCGACCCTTGAGACAGTGGACCCTTCCGCTATCAAAGAGTTGGAGAGTGTTCTTCAATTGAAGTTCAAGGCCAACACAAATTTGCGTTCGACACAAGTAGGAGGCGTAAAGGCTGCTGCCAAGATTATGAACTTCACCAAGGAGGCAATGGAAAAAAGGATACTTGGGACCATTCGCAAGAATGATAAAGATCTGATGGCGGCCATCCAAGATAACATGTTTGTTTTTGATAATCTCGGTATGTCGGATGATAAGGCGCTGCAGGTATTACTCCGATCTGTAGAAGTTGAGGACCTTTGTTTGGCAATGAAGGGTGCGGATGAAGAGCTCCAAAATAAACTATACTCCTGTATGTCCGAGAGGGCGGCTGCCAATTTGAAGGATGAGATGGAGGCTTTAGGACCTGTAAGACTTTCGGAAGTCCAAGAGGCCCAAAAACGCATCGTGGCTGTGGCAAGGCGGTTGTCCGACGAGGGTGCAATCGTATTAGCAGGTCGCGGTGGCGAGGAAATGGTTTAGATGTTAGCGCAAAAGCATACGGAAAAATTTCTGGAACTGCTTACAAGTAGGGGCAATAGCGCTTTTGAAAGGCGCCCGATTAAGGAGAACGCAGCGCCGTTTGGTTTCAGGCCTTTAACCCTTGCTGATTTCGCGAAGAAAAATGTGGTGTATCAAAGTCCAGAAGAGGTGACCTCAGCAGATCCTAATTTAGAAGACTCAGATGCAGAGGTCGATCATATCCCAGAGAATTTTTTGGGCTCCGAGGGGCAGGCAGCGCCAAATGAGTCAGGGGAATGCGAGATACGAGACAGTCTCTGAAGCTGACGAGAATAGGGCTGACGTCGAGCAGAGCGAAGAAATCCGACAAGAGGCTTACCAAGAAGGCTACTCCGCTGGATTTGCGGCCGCGGAGAGTGCCTCCGAAGCAGACATAGCCGCCACGGTGGATAGCCTAAATAAAATTTTAAAGGCCACAGAGCAGTCGGATGTTTTTAATAAGGAATACATAAAAGAATTCATTGTGAGGTCAATTGCTGAGGAAACATCTGAGTATATTGGCTTTTGCATCGATGAGATGCCGGAAAAATTTTATGAAAAAATTAAAAGCAAAGTCGATCGTTTCTCCTATCTTACTGAAAAAAAAGTTATACAAATTAACAGTAAAGATTTTGCTTTAATCGAAGAATATTGTGATTTGTATCGAAGTGATCAATTCGAATTCGCGCCACGTGATGATTTGGAGCGGGGTTCGATAGTCATCCAGGTGGGCAATATTAATTATCAAGATTAAAACAATGCTATCGGCCGACAACATTTTTGATGAGATTACACGCTCCTCACTCCATCGGCACTCGAGTATTTCCGGAGTTGTAAGGAGTTATGATGGTTTGGTGGTCACGTGTGATGGATTTCCTGCACCGGTAGGGGCTCTCTGCAAGGTTTCCGATGACAATGGTTCAATGATTTTCGCTGAATTGATTGGGTTTGGAGACGGGTCAAACAAACTGGTTCCATATTCATCGGGAGCAAAGTTTGTGGCAGGAGCAAGGGTGGAGCTTGTGGATACAGCTGCATCCGAAAAAATTGATCAAAGTTGTCTGGGTAGAGCATTTGACTCGCTTTTAACACCACTGGATAGCGGAGCGGTTCCTATTTTCTCTGAGCCGCTTTCCTTGCGAGGAGAAATCTTAAATCCCTTGGAACGAGCCCCAGTATCCGAACCATTTGATACGGGAGTGAGAGCTCTCAATGGCCTACTGACAATCGGGCGTGGCCAGAGGTTAGGGATCGTTGCTGGCTCCGGTGTCGGTAAAAGTATCTTGCTTCAGATGATCACCCGTCATTCAGAATCAGATGTCATAATTGTTGGTTTGATTGGGGAGCGATCACGAGAGATCGGAGACTTTATTCGAAAAACACTGACCCCGGAAATGAAATCACGATTGTGTATCATTGCTGAGCCGGCTGGTAGCTCGCCCTTACGTCGTATTCGCGCCGCTCATTTATGTACTGCCATATCCGAGTATTTCCGCTCGAAAGGAAAAAACACGCTGCTGATTATGGACTCATTGACACGAGTGGCCCATGCGCGTCGAGAAATTGGCCTGGCTCTTGGAGAGAACCCATCGGTCAAAGGGTATCCTCCTTCTGCAGTGGCATTGATTCCCGAACTGATTGAACGGGTCGGGCCGGGCAAAATGGGAGGCGGGGTCACGACTGGAATCTATACCGTTTTAGCGGATGGCGATGATATGAATGACCCGGTCGTTGACTCCGCGCGAGCTATTCTGGACGGTCATATTATTCTATCCAGGTCACTCGCAGAGCTTGGCATTTACCCGGCTATCGATGTATCCGCATCCATAAGTCGGGTGTTGTCAGATGTCACAAGTGCTGAACAGCAGAGCAAAATTCGTGAATTCAGAAAATACTATTCTATCTATCAGGAGAATAGAGATCTTCTTCTTCTGGGTGGTTATAAAGAAGGAAGCGATAAAGATCTGGATAGGGCCATAAACCTCCACCAGAGAATGGTTGAGTTCATCAATCAAGGACCCGAAGAGAAATGTAATATCTCTAATGCAGTAGTTGGGTTGACAGGGGTCATGAATGCCTAGGACCAATAAAAAAATTGTCACCTTGAGTTCTCTTATCCGTAAAGTTGGGTTTGAACAAAACCAAGCGAGGATTAGACTCGTGGAACTCCAAAATGATATGGATCAATTAAAAAAAATAATTGAAAAGATAGAAAGTGAAATAAAAAAAATAAAAAATGAAAATATAGGTAATGGTTATCTAATCCAAAAACGGATAAAATATACATCTATACTTCATGAAAATTTAGAAATATCGATAAATCGAGTAGATTTCATAGAAAAAGAAATTTCTAATTTATACAATAAAATTGGTAATTTTAAATATCGAGAGAATTTATTGCTGGATAAAGTGAAACAGCTTCAAGCCCTTCAAGCTACGATAAGTCTACAAAACTAACCGTAACTGGCATGAAAAATGCATCCTGACGGGTGAATGAGCTCGTAAGGAAATATAAATGAAAATCGCTTCGGAAGCCTTGTTGGCTTCGAATACACCACAAAGCTCGGGGACCTCAGGAATTGAAGGCACGGGGAAGCCCGGCCTTTTCAAAGCCATTTCGCAATTATTTGGTTTGGGCGTTAGCAAAGAGCAGGGCGACGACCGAGTTGGGTTGCCGGTCAGTGAAGCTAGCCTGGTAGATGCAGAGGCCGCGCCATTCCGTCTGTCATCGGACGTGGAAGAGAGAAGCGGTGTTCAATCGCGTCCATCCAGTGAAAAGGGAATGAGTGATGAACTGGACTGGTCTTTTTACTCTGGGGTTCTGGAAACAAGAACTATCGGTTTAGTTCAATCGGAGATGGTCGAAGACTTTGTTGGTCCGCCGGCTCCTGTTGCGATCCGAGCGACGACGAGCGTGGTTGCTGAGAACGGAGAGATGGTCGAAGACTTTGTTGGTCCGCCGGCTCCTGTTGCGATCCGAGCGACGACGAGCGTGGTTGCTGAGAACGGAGAGATGGTCGAAGACTTTGTTGGTCCGCCGGCTCCTGTTGTGGTCCGAGCGGCGACGAGCGTGGTTTCCGAGAACGGAGAGATGGTCGAAGACTTTGTTGGTCCGCCGGCTCCTGTTGCGGTCCGAGCGACGACGAGCGTGGTTTCCGAGAACGGAGAGATGGTCGAAGACTTTGTTGGTCCGCCGGCTCCTGTTGCGATCCGAGCGACGACGAGCGTGGTTGCTGAGAACGGAGAGATGGTCGAAGACTTTGTTGGTCCGCCGGCTCCTGTTGCGGTCCGAGCGACGACGAGCGTGGTTTCCGAGAACGGAGAGATGGTCGAAGACTTTGTTGGTCCGCCGGCTCCTGTTGCGATCCGAGCGACGACGAGCGTGGTTTCTGAGAACGGAGAGATGGTCGAAGACTTTGTTGGTCCGCCGGCTCCTGTTGCGATCCGAGCGACGACGAGCGTGGTTGCTGAGAACGGAGAGATGGTCGAAGACTTTGTTGGTCCGCCGGCTCCTGTTGCGATCCGAGCGACGACGAGCGTGGTTGCTGAGAACGGAGAGATGGTCGAAGACTTTGTTGGTCCGCCGGCTCCTGTTGCGATCCGAGCGACGACGAGCGTGGTTGCTGAGAACGGAGAGATGGTCGAAGACTTTGTTGGTCCGCCGGCTCCTGTTGCGATCCGAGCGACGACGAGCGTGGTTGCTGAGAACGGAGAGGTTGTACGCGATGCTCAGGTTATGAAAGGTCGCGAACTGAGATCCGTGGTGAACGACGCCCAACTTAAAGCAGGGGTTATTTCTAAAAATGAGACACAGCCTGCCTCCGTTTCAGTTTTAGGACATTTGCAATCAAATACCGGTGTCGGAAATCACGGTGGACAGTGGCAAGAAATACCGGGCCCGGGTGTCATTAAACCTGACCTTCCTCCGGCGCCGACTTTCCCGAAACTAAGGGAAGCCCTCATTGGTGCCAGTCATAAAAATCGGTTGGCTGGAGCGCCAGAGGCCATAGAGACTAAAACCAGAGCAGTTGAGAGTCCCACTCTGGAGAGCGATGAGCTGTTCTGGCTACGCGATGCTCCTCCTCGACCAAAGACTTTTGTGGCTGGACAGCCTCGGGTGTCGGAGCGGAAACTATCGACCCACTTGAACCCAGAGACCCAAAAAATATCGTCTTCCAGTATTCAATTTAATCTTGCCAATTCTGGTTCGATACCGGGGTCCGATGTCTCTAAATCTGACCCAATACCGACGACTGAACAGACCTGGGGGCAGAGGATTGTTCAGCAATTACACTTCAACATAGTTCACGGTAGAACAAACAATATAAATCTTCAGCTGCATCCGGCCTCGTTGGGCGCACTGAATATCCACCTGAAAAAGGTTGGTGAAAAAATAGAAATTTCGATCACGACCCAAACCCGATCAGCCCACAAATTAATAAGTGATTCGGGATCCAAGCTTGCTATGCTCCTTGCCGACTCAGGGGTAAAGTTGGAGGCCTTTAAGATATTGAATGGGGAGCCGGCGAATTTGTTACAGGATTCAAGTAACGGCGACCGTGGAAACCATAACCAAAAGAGCAGCGGTGACCTCAACAGTGGTGACCTCTTTGGCGATGAGGAACAGAAAACTATTAACCAAGAAATATTTTATAAAGATACTAATAAAATAATAATTTACGCTTGAGGATTTTGAAAATGGCGGATGATGAAGAAGTAGAAAAGGATGAGAAGAAAAAAGGCGGCATTCTACTTTACGCGCTTATCGGGGTTAGTGGTCTCCTTTTATTGGTAATTGGTTTAGGGGTAGGATATTTCGTTTTTTCTGCGCCCACTAACACCCCTGAAGAGGTGGAGAAAGTAATATCGGATGTCCAAGCGGAAAAGAGGAAATCCGCAGGCGAGACAAAAGGTGAGAAAGCCAAGGAAGAAGATTGCGTAGAGAATGCCGAAGGCAAAAAAGAGTGCGGTCCTAAAAAGATTTCCAAACCGAGTGTCAAAGAAAAGGTTTACAAGACACTGTATTTCCAAATGCCTGGGAACATGACCACGAACTTGAAGGGTTCAACAAAATTCCTCCAGGTAGAAATCGGTATCAGTACCCGTTATGACGAAGAGGTAATAAAAAATGTTGAGGCACATCAGACATCTCTAAAGGCCGGTGTCCTTGGTGTTCTTAGTGACTTCTCTGAGGCGGAGGTGATGGGGCGTTCGGGTAGAGATGCTGTCGCTGAAGCAATAAAAGTGATGATAAATACCAAGTTAAAAGAGCTTGAGGGTTTCGGGGGTGTGGAAGCCGTGCACCTGACGGGCTTTGTAATGCAGTAGGTTTTAAGTTGGTCGAATCAGCCAGAAGTCTCTCGGAAGATGAAGTTGAAGCCCTGCTGCAAGGGGCAGAGAAGGACACGAGTGCCAATAATCGGGCAAGTATTGAACATATCGGCCCGGTCAGCGAGTTTAGATTTGGTGATGATGACCTCTCTCTACTGGGTGACTTTCATGCGTTACGTATTATCAATGAGAAATTCTCGCGCCTCGTTCGGGTTATTTTTCAGCCCATGTTGCACATACAACCGCGGATAAATTGTGCGGTCCCGACCGTAAAAACGTATGGAGACTATTGCCAAACAATCGGCCGCTTCATGAGTCTGTCTACCACCCGGGTTGAAGAACTCCGAGGAGCGATAATGATCGTGATGCCGCCTGATTTAATTTCAATGGCGACAGATACTTATTACGGCGGAGCCCTCAAACGACCGACAAAACTAGCAACGGAATTTACGGGGACCGAGCGCCGGATTCTCGAAATCCTGACAGAGGATATAAAAAAGACCCTTGTCAGGGCGTGGCAAGAACTAACTCCAACAACTTTTTCGGACACGGCTTATGAAGAGAATCCACAATTTGCGTCGTTTGTGGATGGACAGGAGAGCGTCGTTGTTTGTCGTTTTGAAATATCTCTACCAGATCTAGATCCGCTGAATTTGGATGTTCTCTACCCCATACAGACACTCAAGCCCATTGCTTCGAAACTTCGGAGCCAGGTCCAAACGGATGTCGGCGAGAGCGATTTGAGCTGGACAGAGAAACTTCAAGCGGCGGTCAGCGAGATTCCAATAACGATGTCGGCAGTCTTAGTTGAGTCAAAAATTCAAATTTCGAAGCTCACAGATCTTTTGGAAGGCGGCACAATGGTAATCGCGCCGCCGGACGATCTGAGATTAAAGATCTCCAACAGAACTTATTTTCGGGGCGACATGGGTGAAGTTGATGGGTGTCGAGCCGTTAGCGTCACCGAGAAATTAATTGTCCGACCGAAAAGAAGCGACGCTTGATAATATAAGGATTTAGGTAGTCAGATGGTTGATGAAACTGGAGAAGAAAAGCTTTCTCAGGCAGAAGGCGGAGCCGCTGCGATTGAAGACAAGGGCAGGGCTAGTGATAGCACGCATTCGGCTGCAAAGGTCACGAGTGCAGAAAAACTAAATATGTTGCAGAGCATTGAAGTTCAGCTTTCTGTGGAGGTCGGGCGCGCAAAGATGACTATCAAGGACCTGCTCCTCTTGAACGAGGGTTCGGTCATTGAATTAGATCGGATGGCAGGAGATCCTCTCGAGATTATCGTCAACGGAGCCAGCATCGCAAAAGGGGAGATTGTGATGGTTGGCGACAAATTTGGCATAAGGTTTGTCGATATTTCCGAGCCCGAAAAAATAGCGCAGTCCATCTGATGGAAATTGGCTACCAGGTCGTCACGGTATTAATTTTCATTAGTGTTCTGCTTGGATGTCTCTATTTCATTAGAAAGAAATCTGATCTCATTAGAAGCATGACGCATCGAATGAATGGCGAAATAAGAGTAAAGGAAAGCACGCGGATCGATTTAAATTGTAGATTGACGTTGGTGAGTATCTCCGAAAAGGAATATCTATTACTGACGTCTAAGAGTGGTCACAACTGTATTCATAGAATCGAATAGAAAATCTTAAATGCGCTTAACTTTATTCTCTCGAGTACTGTTTCTTTTCTTATGCCTATGTCCCCTTGAGGTCGCAGCGCAGGCCTTGTCCGGAATACCTTTTTTGTCCATTGAAGACGGACAAAATGGGGCGCAGGAGTACACGGTTTCTCTTAAAATCTTATTATTTATGACCGCTTTAACGGTCTTGCCCTCGATACTTTTGGGCATGACGGCCTTTGCGCGGATTATCATTGTTCTATCGATCCTCAGAACCGCTTTGGGTACCCAGCAAACCCCCCCCAACCAAATTCTGGTCGCGCTCGCTCTCTTTATAACGTTCTTCGTGATGGCTCCGACATTCACTAAAATTTATGATGAGGCTTACAAACCTTATTCCGAAAAAACGATCAATATTGAAGAAGCTTTTGGCCGAGCAGCCTCCAGTATGAAAACTTTTATGGTTCGGAACACGCGCGAGAAAGATCTGCTTGCATTCTCGGATATGAATGGAGGGCAGAAATTCCAGGATGAAGCCTCGGTCCCCTGGTCCATACTGTTACCCGCATTCATTACCTCGGAATTAAAAACAGCGTTCCAAATTGGTTTTTTGATTTATTTGCCGTTTTTGGTTATCGATATGATCATAGCGTCGACACTGATGTCCCTTGGTATGATGATGCTTAGCCCGATGCTTATTTCCTTGCCATTTAAACTGTTACTATTCGTGTTGGTCGATGGCTGGACAATGACGGTGGGTTCAATCATTCAAAGTTATGGTTAGGCTATGGGGTTAGAATTCGACGGCAACATTGCCCAACTCAAGGATGCCTTCTGGACCATTGTCCTCATTGCAGGTCCTTTGCTTCTTGTCGCACTTCTGATTGGATTGGCGATTGGTATTTTGCAGGCAGCGACATCAATAAACGAGATGACACTCAGTTTTGTGCCTAAAATCCTTTTGGTGCTCGTGTTTTTGGCTATTTTTTCAGGCTATATGATGTCTGGTTTGACTGAATATTTTTCGGGAATATTCCAAGAGATTGCGAATATAAGGTAGGTATCTTGGAGATCCCCGTCACTATAACTTCGGCAGCGTTTCCGAATGCCTTTGAATGGTTTTTGACGTTGCTGGTGTCTTCTTTGAGAATAGGCGCCTTTTTTATTGCAGCCCCGCTGTATGGTTCGATGTCAATACCGGGCCAGATTAAATTGGTCACAATATTGGCAGTCGCCTTTTTATTTATGCCTAATATAAATATCCAAGTCCTACAGGGCCTCAGTGAGAGCCAATTCATACTCTTTGTTTTGAACGAAATCGTGATTGGATTGGCTCTGGGGTTGGTGTTAACCGTCGTGTTCGCCGCTGCGGCGCTGGCGGCCGAGGTAATTGCGGCCACCTGCGGTCTCGGCTTTGCTGCACAAATCGATCCAAACACAACAGCGCAATCGCCAGTGCTAAGTCAATTCTTTAGTTTATTCCTCATTACGATTTTTCTTACGCTTAATGGCCACGTTGCCGTGATATCGATCTTAAAAGATACATACGCGGTCGTCCCGATCGGAGGTTCCGATCAAATTTCTGAGACATCGCAATTGGTCTTCGGTGCAGGAAAACAGATGTATTCTTGGGCACTCAAGATTGCGTTGCCATTTGTTTTTACAATCTTCCTGATTAATTTAACCATCGGTATTGTTACAAGGTCAGCGCCTCAGCTTAACCTCTTTTCCTTTGGTTTCCCGATTACTTTGATTTCGATTTTTGTCCTCCTCTATGTCATGGCGGATACATTGGGTTGGTCTTTCAGAGACCTGATTACTGATTCTCTTAAACTGTTAGCCACTCTTTTTGCGAGGGGTTAAGGGATGGCAGAAAACTCCGATGGCCAAGATAAGATTTTCGATGCCACTCCAAAACGAATAGAAGATGCGAAGAAAGAAGGACAAGTGATGACCTCAAAGGAGGTTTTTGTTCTTTCATCAATGGTTTCATTGATTTTTATGGGAATCTTTATTTATTTTAATAGTAGTAATATTCTAAATAAATTTACCCAATATTTCTTATGGGATCAAAAAGTAGAGGAAATTGTTTCCATTCAATATTTAAGAGATATCGAATTCGTTTCTTTTCTCTTCATTTTATCTCTTGTCGTTATTTTACCGTTTATTGTCACATTAATGACACAGTTCATAGTTTTTCGGGAAATAAATTTTGCGACGAAGGCGTTAAATTTTAAGGCAAGCAGAATTAGCCTTGTCCAGGGATTTAAAAGGATGTTTGGGGTAAAAGCCTTTGTAGAACTGGCAAAGGCGATGGCAAAGGTTATATTTCTTATTTCTTTGGCTGGATTGTTAATTTATTTATCAATCGATAGTATTAAAACAACTCCATTTATGTCTATACTATCATCCGTTAAATTTAATACATTTGTTATTTTTAAGTTGATTGGACTTCTCTCTATAATACTTGCAGTGATCGCAATTATCGACTTTGTTTGGCAGCGGCACCAGTGGTTGGAACAACTCAAAATGACCACCCAGGAGGTCCGAGATGAACTCAAGCAAACAGAGGGTTCACCTGAGGTTCGTTCTCGGATTCGCTCGATGCAGAGGTCCATTGCAGAGGAGGGCAGAGAGGCTCGTGCTGCACTAAAAGATGTCCCGGAAGCGCGTGTCATCATCAGAAATCCAATTCACTTTGCCGTGGCGCTGAAATATGACGCCAGCACGCCGACACCGGTTATCCTTGCGATGGGGAGAGGGCATTTGGCCCGGAGCATCCTGGAAATTGGAGAGAGGGAAGGTATCCAGATTATTGAGCACGCCTTTTTAGCGCGGGCACTTTTTTTCTCGGGCCAAATTGGCAAAGAAATTGCAAGTGAACTGTATATTGCGATCGCAGCCGTTCTGGCTTTTGTCTATCGGTTAGAGCGCAACGAAGAGGTTGCCTTCCCCGAATTGGAGATACCTCGGGAAATGATTTTTGATGAGACAGGTAAGAATATATAAATATAATTTTTTTATGAAAGAGAGAAAACAGAGCTTAGGTGAGTTAATAAGCACGGCGTGTTTCGCAGGGGTTGGAATATTTTGGTTCTTGTACGGGATGGAATATTTTAGAAGCGGTGAACACTTGAAATCAATACTCATGTTTGTCTTTTCTATTTTCTGTTTTTTGGGAAGTATTCGTTATAAAATTGCGGCAATATTTGAGAAAATTGTTGGAAATGGGAGCAAAAACTGAGAACAGAAAGAAAAATATTTGTTTTGATTGCAGATATTTGAAGTCATCTCATGAAGCCAAGCTGCCATGGATCTGTGAAAGATTTGGTTTCAAGGGGCCCTTTATGCCTTCGCTGATCGTGAAGAAGGAATCTCAAAGGGACTGTCGGTTTTTCGAAACTAAGCTTTGACGTTTTTTATTAAAATTATGAGGTCGGGACAGGGAAAATGAATTCTAAAGTTCCAAACAAACAAGACCAGCTCGCTGAGAGTATCAAATTGAGCTTGGACGCCGCGGAGGCTGCTATGGATATCACGACTGAATTTTCAGAAGCTCAGGAGAAATTTAGGGTTGCTGCAGAGAAAACCGATAAGATTTACCGCCTTAGTCTGTATGGTTTAGTCGGCTCTGTCAGCATTTCACTGATTTCGTTGTTGATCGTGGCCGGGTTGTTCTGGCGGACGACCGCGGATTTGAATGTCGTCACTCAAAGCAATTTGAAATTATTAAAAGTGTTCACTGAGAAAATAACGGCTTTCCAAAAAGCCAATCAGTTTGACAAATTGGCATCGCAGACAGACGTCATCAAAAAGAGTATGAGTGCTCTTACCGGTACCATGGGGAAGATGACCGGGAGTATGGAACAATCTTTGGCAGACGTGTCTAACCTTAACACTGAACTCTCGGCGTTAAAGGGTTTACTCGCTGAGACACAAGAGTCTTTGAAGACTGCAAATGGAAAAATGACTGAGATGACGCTTGCCAAAATTGCAGAACTTGAGGGTTCTTTGCAAGCATTGACAGCGAGTAATAAGTCATCGGTGAGTTCCGCCTCTAAAATGAGAGCTGAACTGAATCAAATGGCAAAGAAACTCAGAGCCTTCAATTCTGAATTCCGAAGGGAAATGGCTCTGATCAAGAAATTGCAGGCAGCAAAGATTGACGATGCAGCAAACCAAATTAAATTTTCTCGATAAAGTTTAGAAAGTCTGATTGTTGCAGAATCCATGGCCGAAGACACGGAATTAAAAGCGGCGGTCGATGAAGACAGTGCTCCCTCTGCCATCGATGAGGTTCGGTTCTTCAAAGTCACAACCTTAAGTGGCACCGGCTCCGCCTACCTGAACGGTTTAAAAAGAGGTGACGTGATCGTTGCGATTGATGGGCGCATTAATCGTCATAGCCTCAGTGACCTATTGACTGGCATCAGAATCCGGAAAGAACAAGAGACGCTTGTTACCTATATTCGGAATGGAGTGTTGTTTTCCGTTTTTCTGACTGGTTACCTGGGCATAGAGGCGGAAATGGCCACCCCTGATGCTGTTGCCGAATGCAAAGAAATTATCGATCGGGAAGGATTGATTGGAAAAAGCGGATGTCGACCGTACTCAGTGTATATCAATCGAAATAACAAATGTGAGATCAGAGATAACACTCCATCAGTCCTGGCTCTCATATTTCCGCCGCTCTGGATGTTAAGTCAGCGATACGTTGAGGGCATGATTGGCTGCATTATGGTTTATATTGTCTGTGCAATCATTAATTTCTGGTTGTTTGTCTTGGTCTATTGCGCGTTCTCCTATTCGGTCTGGCGAGAACAGAAAAAATTTGTGGATATGTTCCTCTTAAGGCAGGGGTACAGACCCTATATGAGACTGGCGGGCTATTCGGAAGAGTATCTTCAATTGTCGCTGTTGAAGGAACGAATTGAATTAGATTTTATGTATCCAAGCCCAGAAGCTCGCGATTACAAGGAACAAAATATGCCCAAAGATCCGGCTCAGAAAGATTATTTATTATAGTTTTTCCACATATCCATCAGGGAGGTAATGTATTCACCTTGCCTCTTGAGGCCAGATATGGCGGTTTCCATTTTACCAAACTCTAGATTGTATCGGTCAGTAAGTGTCTGCTGCTTTTCCGATATACTCTGCTCTCGTGTCTCCAGGTCGACGAGGTTTTCTTCGTAGGTGCCTGTGTGCTTTGCAATCTCGCCGTTGGGCCCTAATAAGCCACCCAGATAGCTTTTAAAATTGGGTATAAATCCGACCCCTACGGAAAAGGTTCCTGAGGCCTGAGCGCTTAATAGAGTTCCCGAGAGAGAAAACGTTAAACCATCAAAAGGTGATCCTGTCGGTCGCAATTCGATACCGCCCTCTGAGTTTACATCTGATGTGTAGGTTTGATTGCCGAGGGTCACTTCATAGCGGCTGTTGCTTATTGCCCCGATCTGAAAGTCATAACTCCCCGCAGTGGGTTTCTTATCGCCTGAGAACACGCCACTAAAACCTGATGAATTAGTATTAATCCCTACGCCGAAAATAATGTCTCGAAAATTATTGCGAATACCATCATTTTCCATAGCCTTGTCGAAAGCGGCCTCGTCAATTGATAGCAACCCATCTAATTCGGTCCGGAACCCTAGCTGGGACAGATAGACAGGTTCTCCAAATCCTTCGATGGCTGTTGTGGTCACCTTCTCGAGTTGACGTAGGATTTGTGTTGCCCGGATGTCACCGGCCAGTGGGCCGCTTTCGGCTCCATTTGCGCCGCGGCTGGTAAGGTCTTTGAGATCAGATTTCAGCCCGTTTAACTCCTCGACGAGTGCTCTTACACTGGCCTTCAATTCTGTCCGATCATCCGAAAATGAGATTGTCGCGTTTTCGTCGCCTGCCATCACTTTCAAAAGAGACATTTCGGTGCCTGAGATCGCGTTCTCAATCACATTATCCGCGCTTTCGATTGCGACACCATCGATATTGATGAGGGCGTTCTGAGCAGCCTGAGTCAGTTTCGAAAGATCAGAACTATTCTCCCCAGACACATCGAATTTAACCCCGGCCAGGGCTGTTGCTTGATCAACAACGTCATTAGACATTCTAAAACCAGAATTCTTGCCGGGCTCGGATCGAATGATTAATGAATTAGTTGTGCCGCTCGAGACCAGGCTTGCTTGAAGACCCTCCACAGAGTTTAGCTGCGCGACAACCTCTGCAAGTGTGTTCTGACCGCTCGCGATGCTCAGGGAGACGGTTCTTCCATTCGACGTGAAGGTTTGCGAGTTTGTACCGGACCAGGCACCAAATGTGATCTCTATATTTCCTGTGCCTAAGGGAGAAGCGGAGGTAATACCATCGCCGAAGTCAATGTGAATAATCTGATTTTTAGCAAGTTGACTGACATTGATATTGAATTGACTCTCGGGGAGTAAATTTTGATTGGTAATGGCAAAATCAAGGTTCGCCGGGTGTGAATTTGTGAGACCAACTTTGGCGGCTAAGCTATAGGTATCAAGTCTGCCGTTAAGGTTTGAAAGTTGGGAGCTCAATTTTCCAAGTTCTGAGATTTTCGTCTCGATCGCTTCTTTGTCTTTGGTAATCGTCGATTGCTCTACCTCGGTTTCAACGGCCACCAAATTCTTGACCAGAGATGCGATATCAATGCCAGAACCATTGGTTTTATTGAGAGAGGATAGGATTTCTGTGCCCGACATTTCTCGACTCTTTGTAAATAGATTACGGCCGGAAAACCCGGTTATTTAGATATTAATTGGCGGGGCGCATCAGTTTTGCACCGCTCTCATCAATCTCTTTAGCTGTCTTTACAAACTTAGTGACCATCTCAATCCGGCGTTGATTGTCCAGTGTGTAGACCAATTCATTTATAGAGGAGACATTTGAGCCCTCCAAGAAGGCTTGGGATAGTTTTGCTCCCTGATCTGGTTGGGGGAGCTTCGTCCCTGGCAAAGGCTCGATTGCCCCGGTGAGGCTTTTTTGCAGCCGTATTTTGGGATCTTTCACCGTCCCTATGACTGCGACCTTGGTTCTTTCGCCATTCTCGGCCTCTGGCAGTTCTACAAAAATTTCTCCCAATTCACTAATAACGATATGGGAATAGTTGGGTAGAACGATCGGCTTGAGCTGATTATCAAGAATTTTTGCTCCTGCGCCGTCAACTAAATAGGATTGAGTTTCACCTAATTCTTTTGACTTCGACAGCTGAAAATCGCCGCGCCGACTTAAGTATTGATTGTTCTTATTATCAGAAATAAAGAAGTAGCCGTCGCCTAAAATCGCGACGTCCAGAGGCCGGTCGGTTCTTTTTTGGGTTCCCCCAGTTGCGTCAAATTGATTATTTGAGATGGCCCTCTGGTAGGCGCGGGTCGTCAGGGTGTTTTCAGTCTCGAGATATGTTGATCCTCTGTAGGATCTAAGGTCGGTTTTGTAGCCAGGAACACTAATATTGGCCAGGTTTTGGGCGTGGGACCTCATGTCGACTTGAAGTGACTGCATCGCGTTGAGGGCGACATAAATGGACTTATCCATATTTCACTATCCTTTGTTTCTATAAAGTCCCACGGCCGTTATTAGGTCCGAATATTAATGATTGTTTGAGTAAGTTGTGTTGATGTTTCAATCGCCTTTGAGGATGCCTGGAAGTTCCGTTGGGCGGTGATAAGGTTTACGAGCTCCTCGGTGATGTCCACGTTTGACCTCTCGAGAGAACCCGACTGAATACTACCAAAGCCTTCAGCACCGGCTTCACCGAAGGTCGGGGTACCGGATGTTGCGGTTTCAACGAAGGTTGCGTTACCGATCTGCTTCAAACCGTTTTGGTTGTTAAAGTTCGCAAGCACGATCTTACCTAGTGGTTTGTTTTCACCGTTGGTGTAATTCGCTCGCAGAAGACCTGTTGCATCGATATCCAACCCGTCCAATCGACCGGATGTAAAACCGTTTTGGACCAAGTTATTAACGGCAAACGGTTGTGCAAGCTGAGTAGAGGCACTGTAGTCGACGTCCAAGGAGATCGAGAAGCCGGCCGCTTGTTGCTCGTAATGGACCTTGTTCAACGGGCTCACAATGGCACCCGTTTTATCAAAGGTGAGTTCACCTTCATCAAGATAGAGCGGATAGTAATCCGTCACCAAGTTCGCAGGCGGCGATTCCACAATGTCCCCATTGGCATTGACGTAAAGCGGAACACCGGCGGCATTCGTCGCTTGAACAAGGTTTGTAATTTCTGGGACGGTACCGACGCCGAGTGGAACATCATCCAGACCGAGACGTGCGGATCCCTTTACCTTAATGGTTGATTGGTTTCCGGTCGTTGCGGTTTCAAACAGAAAGTTATTGGTTGCCGACTGATATGAAACAGTCACACCACCCACGACCTGTCCCGTGGACCCATCAACAATTTGGTTGATACGGCGTTCGAGTTCCGCTGCGAGCGTAGAACCAACATAGTTACCCGCGGGCACTTCAATGATACCAGAGATACCGTTCACGGAGACGTTAAAGACGTTTGCCCCACCCGTGGAAGAGAGGTTGAAGACCTCACCCAGTGCTTCTGTCGCAGGAGCGCCAATGGCCCGTGCAGGCTGAGAGGCAAGACCCCGTCCGGCTTGGAAGATGACATCTGTCTTATTCTGACCAACGCCCATGACGTCATTGACACCACTCGCCAGGGCTCTATCCGCCGTATCGAAGTCCGTGTTCACAACTGAGCCGTCGGTCGCCGAGATGGCATACCGACCGACCTGGATGTTTGATGCCTTTTGCTCGGCATCAACGCCCAAAGCGCCGTCAGCGGGGATAGCCTCGCCTGTTGTACCACTCGCAAAAACGAAGGTTCCGGTGTCTGAGTTATAATCGACATTGACACCAAACCGCTTCGCATTGAGCTGAAGGTCTCCACCGTCAGCCACAAAGGATTGCCCATAAATGACCGCCGTGCTGCTTATCACCTCTTGGCGAGCAGATGCGGCATCCTGGATCCCTAAATTATTGGTCGATGTGGCTGTCGAGTTTCCAGAGATTTTAAAGGCTCGAAAGTTCGAATCCGTACCCGGTCCAATCGCTGTGTGATTAACATGAAACTCAAAACGCTGATTAACCGCATCATAATCCATCGTAATCGGCGGGTTCTTCTCATCCACCCATACCGTGGTTGCAGACACTGCGGATGCATTATTTGCGTCCTCGAAGCCAAGAAGATTGAGCGAGTCTACTCCCGCGCCGGCGAGACTTTCGGTGGTGAAGTTCGTGAAAATACCTGTCGCATTATTGTTTGCGTCTCTCACGTCTCCATGCTTGTAGGCGTGGACAGCGGCGGCTGTCTCCCTCAAGACAATTTTTTTGCTATTGAAGCTCTCAACGCTTCCATCGGGTCGCAGATCTGCACCTTCGAAGAAAGCTTCTACCTTAGAAGACTTTGAACTTAAAATATGGGCTTCGCTATAGCCGTTGTTTAAACCCAAAGTGAAATCTGAGTCTGAAAAACTTTGCCCGGCAAGCGTGATCTTGATTTGGTTATTGGCGTTGTCTACCTCGAAGACGGTGAGTTCCCGGCCATTCAAGAGGCTGTCATAAGCAGAGCTTGTGAAGTTCCCGGCTAATCTAACCACCTCTCCCGCCTCATATTTTCCAATATCATTGGCTGGGACCGTTATTACAAGCGTATTGTTCGAGGAGGTGTAGGCGATATTACCAGCCAAAGTCGCTTTCTCTGTGTAGACATCCAAGCTTGGGATTTTTCCATTGAAGGAATGAACCAGATGCAGTGCTTCGGCCGTCGCTCCCGTGCCATTTGCATTGGCAGAACTATAGTAATCAAAACCCACAACTTCCGTATTTTCGAACACCGAAGTCAAGGCCGCGGTAGACGTTCTCGCGAAGAGTTGGTTTTCGACGCCGAGGACGTTTCCATCGGTTATGACGTAGTCGTTGAGGGCGGCGTTGATCCTGACTTGAGCGTGAGCGAGGAACTCAGATCGCGTAAAGTCCGGAGACGCTCCTGTTGTATCAATACCCTGTTGGGCGGACACATAGGTTGGCTGAAGAAGGTCAACCGAGACTGGTGTCGAGAGGCCGCTGAAAGAGCCGTCTGCGTTTAAGTTGAAGAGGTCGATTGTAAGGATATCATCGACGTTTGACTGGACCTGGAGCTTTTTATCGTCGCCGTAGGCATCGTTAATGGCGCGTTCGACTTCGGCAGCAAGCTGAGTGGCGTTGTAAAGTCCCGGCTTTAAGTCAACACTAACCGGAACGTCCCCATCATCAACATTAACAAGCAGGAAGTCCTTGCCCCAGAAAATAGAGCTTTCATTGTTACCAGCTTCTCGGGTGGCTTTAAACTTCATCGGATCATTCGTGATCTCGATCAGCTTGTTTCCTTCCTCACCGAAGTCGAAGGAACTTGGGGCACCTTCCAATCTGGCTGGTTGCGAGGGGACCTTTTGGTTTAAGTCATCGAGACGATAGAGAGGCGATCCTTTTCCCTCAGCGAAGTAGTTATCATCCGGAATCTCAGATACAATAGTCTCCCGACCAAATCGGTCGATAAAGAGTTTTCTCCCGGTATCATCGACTGCAGGAACCAGGTCGGGATCAACCACGACGCCATCAATGACAAGACGGGTGTCGTATTTGTTCGTGGGATCGGCTGCATCCGCCGCTTTGGTCTTGATAAAATAAACAGTTGCGATCGTAGGGTTACCCAAATCGTCGAAGATGGTAAGCGACGTTGAGTTGGTGAAACTATCCGGATCATTCGGATTGAACTGATATCCGTCTGCAAACTTTGGATTATCGGACACAACAGGAGAGCCCGCGTCCAAGTTTACAGCAAGGTCGATATTACTCGTAGCCCTTGGTTCACCCGATGTGACCGGAAGCTGTAAGGGCACCGCGTCACTAATATCTTTCGATGTCACAGATCCGTCATCGTTCACCGGGTAGGTGAGGAGGAACTGGCCCGTTGAGTCGACCACGTTCCGATTGTTGTCGACGTTAAAAGAGCCGTTTCGTGTGTAAACAACCTGGCTCGATGTCAACGATGGCTTCAATGCGAAGAAACCCTGACCAGAAATGGCAAGGTCAAGCGCGTTAAGCGATGCCGCGATGTTCCCTTGGGTAAATTGCTGCTTAACCCCCTTTAGAATGGAGCCTGAACCAATTGACGATGAAGAGTTCTGCAATGGCGATGTCGCGAAGATGTCACCAAATTCTGCCCGGCTCCTTTTGAAGCCCGTCGTTCCGACGTTCGCGATATTGTTGGAAGTAGCAGCAATGTCTGCCTGAGAACCGTTAAGACCTGTAAGGGCTGTATAAAACGACATCGTATAATCCTGTTGCTAGAGTATTGACTAATAAAAATTACATTCGGAAGCGGAGAATGTTTTCTGAGTTCACAGATCCATTATTCTCCAGATCAAAAATCAGCTGGTCATCTTTGATCTCTGTCCCTAAGACCCTCGCGAATACCGAAGGTTGGATGTTTTCAGGGCCAGTTCCAAAGTTGACCATGGCGGAAATCAGTATGGGCTTGTCACCCGAACGATATCCCTCGGGGAGATCTGTCCAGGAAAAGCCGACGAGACCTGAGGCCTGCGCCCCAAGATCTATTGTGTGCAGGAGCTCACCCGTAGACGCATCGGATAGATTGATCAGTGTGCTCACAGAGGTTTTGGGTAAGTCCAAGACACCATGAAGTTCACCATTTCGGTCGGCGGTCCCCACATTTCCAGGGGCGAGAACCGAGTGGCCAAGAATATCGGTTGCCATTGCAATCCGCATTTTCTCGAATTGACCGCTCATCTTATCAAGCGACTCACTCATCCGGTTAATCCCAGTGACACTCGAGAACTGTGCCATCTGAGCAATAAAATCGCCGTTTTCCATTGGTGCGAAAGGATCTTGGTTTTGAAGCTGAGAGGTCATGAGCCTCAAAAAATCTTCTTGGCCAAGTGTCTGTGAGGTCGCGCGATTTTTTTCCGCGAGAGTTTTTATTCCCAATTTCTGGAATAAAGCGGTCTGAGCTTGCTGGGAATTAGATATTTCACTCATGGTTACGTCCTAAAATAAAATAAATTTTTTAAAAATTACTTACCAATATCGATTGTTCGCACCATGAGTGTTCTCATGGTGGAGATGACTTCCAAATTATTTTGATAGGCCCGACTTGCGTCGAGCATCTCGACCAACTCTTCCTCCTGATCGACGGGAGACTCATAAACAAAACCGTCCTTATCGGCCGCGGGGTTGGCCGGCTCATAAATTTTGGTTGGAGCTCTATTGAGCGCGACAACCTCGGCGACAGCCACCGTTGCCAAGCCGTCTTGCCCCTGTTCGTCGGTCATGACCGCTTCGAAGATCGGTTTTAGAGGACGGTACGCATTCTTGGGGTCACCGACCTTCGTGTGCGCGTTGGCAATGTTACTCGCTATGGTGTTGAGGCGGACCTGCTGGGCCGAGAGGCTACGAGCAGCAATATCAAAAACATTTTTTATTTGATCTATCATGCTCACTCACCTTTAATCGCTGTCATGAGACCATTGATCTTCTTATTGAGAAGAGAGAGGGAAATTTGATAGCGGGTTACATTCTCCGAAAACTGGACTTGCTCGACAGGCATTTCAACGGTGTTGCCATCTTCTGATGCCTGCACGGGCTGACGGTAACCAACTTCGTAGTTGTTATCCTGCAAATCAAAGTGTTTGCTATGGGTCTTAAGAACGGGTTTGTCTTCTTCAATTGCGCGGGTGATGGCATCTTTAAAACTAATGTCTCTCGCCTTGAATTCTGGAGTGGATGCATTGGCAATGTTACCGGCGATCAATTTCGAGCGTTGTTCCCGTATGGCTAGCGTATCTGAGTGTAGCTGTAGGGCGTTCTTAAAGACTTGCATGATATCCAATGGTCTATAATTTATTTCACAAAGAGATTTGCAATCTGCGTGCCAAATTTTCATAAAAGGTTCGAATATGGCGACAACAAAGAATTTTTCTTCGAGAGATGTGAATGAGACGGCAGAAAAGATTTATGCATCCGTCGCAGAAAAAAGCCTGGAGGATGCTTATGGCATCCTCGTGTCTTATTTTGCCGAAGCCAAGACGAAGGTTATCAAGCAGGCAATCTTGAGGGTCAGGCTCAGGGTACTCCTAGCTCGAATTTCAGCGCTGAGAAATGGTATTTATAGCCAGAAAGACCTTGTTCTCAATGATCTAGTGACAGGTGGCCCCAATGAGGTCACTGATGGCGTTGAAAATGTTGAGCCCGAGATCGTTGGCGAGAGTAGGACTCAAGGATCAGATGAGGGGCCAGAGGATGACAGCCAACTTGTGACAGTCTCTATCACGCAAGACGTTGAGGTTTTGGGCACAAAATTCTCTAAGGGCATGATCGTCTGTGTTCCTCGGCGGCAACTTAACGAATTAATCGAGACCGGGAAGGCGGAGGTTGTTGAAAATCCAAATCCATCGGCTGGAGAGACGGTGGAAGCCAAAGCCCAGTCCGACGAAGACCTTGGAGAGGCTAATCAAAATGGCCTCAATGAGACCGATGCCGGGGACGAAGTGGCCGGCTCCCAGGAGGGGGACGGGAAAGATATAGAAAAGCAGGACGCGTGAGCCGTTTCGAGTAAATATTGGGAGCCAGAAATTAATCAAGTAGAGGGAGTTTGGGTGTATGAAAAGAACTCTTGATATTCTCGTGAATCAAATAATCATTTTTTCGATTATTGGTTCCATTGTGGGCATTCTGTCTCATTATTTTACTGAAATTGCGATCTTTTCTGCAGAATTCGTCCGGTCTTCTGTGGATTATCAGAATATCGGCTTCGTGGGTTGGGATGCCGCTACAAAAATTTCTATTGCGTTGATCGCTGCGGCTCTCCTGATCAGTGTCTTAGTCCGGCTCGGTAAGGTTGATCGATTTCATGGGCCGGCGGATGTCATATTGGCAAGTATTGACGAAAAAAGTCCGATACAGATTAAAGCGGGGATACTGACCGGTCTCGTCTCGTCCACGTCGCTCTGCGCGGGAGCCCCAGTCGGTCAGTATGGGCCTTTGGTCCATCTTTCGGCGACTATTGCTTCGTTTCTGCGACGGCTGGAAAATATCGGAAGTATAAATTACAGACTGCTTATGGGATCGTCTGTTTCCGCCGCCATTGCATCCGCCTTTGGTGCGCCAATCGGCGGCATTATTTTTTCTCAAGAAGTCATATTGAGAAATTTTAGCCTAAAGTATTTTGCCCCCCTGGCTATAAGTTCAGCATCCTCCTTCATTACAACGAATTATCTATTTGGAAACGAAAACATTATTAATATCGAAAAAAGCTTTAATATTAATCCTGTCTATATGATGATCGTGATTCTTGTAGGTCTGTTGGGCGGTGTGCTTGCCTATGCCTACTCAAGGTCTCTGATGGCGACCAATAAAATCGCAGCGGGGTCTGGCATCCCCTTGCAATGGCGCCCATTCGTTGCAATTTTGCCGATTATTTTGGTAGGGGTCTACATTCCGCAAGTATTGGGACTGGGGGTAGAGACAATTTCAAATGTTCTGACCAACCAGTTGAGTGTTTGGATTCTTTTGGCCATTTTAATTGCAAAGTTTGTTTTAACCCCGATTTCCATCGGCTTTGGGTTGTTCGGCGGTGTGTTTTCCCCGGCTCTTTTCTTGGGGGTATCCATGGGAGCTCTCCTTGGGACGGTCATCTCGAATGCCTTCTCGCTCGGCAATGATTTGGTTCCGCTCTTTGCGATATGCGGTTTGGGCGCTGTTGTCGCGCCAACGATTGGCGGGCCGATTGCAACAGTTATCCTCATCTTGGAAATGTCACAAAATTTTGGGGCTTCAACCGTTGCCATGCTTTGCGTCGTTGTCTCTATGATCACGTATAGACTTTTATCCAATGCCTCATTCTTTGAAATGCAACTTTTAGGGCGCGGATTTGATCTCTCCGTTGGTATGAAAAACTTCCAACTGAGTTTGGTATCCGTGGGCGAGATTCCCAGATCGGATTGCTGTTCAGTGCCCGAAGATACAAGCACAGAGGCACTTATTGAAAAAATGAAAGAAGCGGGCGTCACGGAAGGTTACCTTCTCGATGAGCGTCAGAACCTGGTCAAAAAAATTAACTTGGTTAATTTACTGAAGCCATCTTACTTTTCTGAAGAAGATGATTTGGTCTTCTATGAAGACCAAAATCTATTGGAGGCTGTGACCTTGGCCAGCGACTTTGTGGGGGAGAGCATTCCAATCGTTCGGCGAGACGGGAGCTTTGTTGGTGCGGTGACCGAGGGTGATCTTTTTCAGGCGGTGCAGGCCAGGTCGGTAGAGGATTAAGTGCGAAGAAATTTTGGCATGATGGCAAAGTGAGTGACCTAGAAAAAATCCTTGGCCAATATGTAATTGGGGTTTCCGAGCCAGCGACCAATCTTAGGGCGCGGATTGCGCAGGTTGCCCCCTCTGATGTCCCCATTCTTATCGGGGGCCCCACAGGGGCAGGAAAGGAGTATGCCGCGCGAGGGATCCACAGTTTGTCTGGAAGAAAAGGTGAACCCGTGGCCATAAATTGCGGCGCCATTCCGGAAAATTTGGTTGAAGCTGAGTTGTTTGGTTATGAGCGAGGGGCCTTTTCTGGAGCCGAGCGAAGACACGTTGGCTATATCGAGAGATCGCACAACGGTACTCTATTTTTGGATGAGATTGGGGACTTACCCTTGGAGGTGCAAGTCAAGCTTCTTCGGGTCATCGAAACCCAGCGTTTTTTTAGAATTGGCGGAAAAGAAGAAATTTCGGCGGATTTTAGGTTGGTCGCGGCCAGTCATAAAGATCTCGGGAATGCGGTGAGCATTGGGAAATTCCGCGAGGATCTTCTCTATCGGATTAATACGATCGTGCTCGAGGTGCCGCCCTTGAGGCAGCGCGCAGAAGATGTGCCAGAATATTTTCAACTGTTTCTCTCCAATTACAATCAACGGAATTCTGGGGCTGTGGATATAACGTTCACCTCCGATTTTTGGGATGGATTAAAGGCGTATAGCTGGCCGGGTAACATTCGAGAGCTCAGAAATGTCGCTGAGCGGGCATTAATCTATTTTGCTGGAAAAACGGTATCGCGGTCGGATCTCTCAGAGACACTGTTGCCGAAAATTGAGTTGGAGGGAGACGAAATAGGCCGAGACACGGACGATACGGAACCGGTCTCAACTTTCGACGATTTCTTGGCCGCAACGGAATTTAATGGGCAAAACGGTGTCGCAGAGACCGATCCTATAGAAGATTTCGTAAGGGGTCTTTTCCTCGATATCGGAGAGCACGCCCCTCTCGATTTTCAAGCTCTAATAAGCAAGGTTGAAAAGGAGATGGTTGATCAGGCCCTTCAGATGTCTAACGGGAATGTTTCAAAAGCGGCTAAGCTCCTCAATTTAAGGCGCAGTACACTGTCATCGAAGGTTATGAAGAGGAAAGATGAAAACCTGTAGGATCTGCTTTTATTCTAGAATCTTTCTGCTGATGATTCTTTTCCTGGTCATACTCGTTCTTCTGAATGAGGACCTGCTCAATGCGTTCCGCGGCTTGAGCCCCAAAGAAATTTCGATTTATTTTATATCGGCACTGGCCTTGGCGGCTGTCTTAAAGAAGCTCCTCGAATATGTCCTGATCAGGAAAAAGAATTAATTATCAATGACAACAGAGTCTATGCATAATAAGAGAGCATAGAATTAAACCGGAGATAGAAGTTGCAAATTCAGGTTCATTGGATCGTTGATGGTCGTATTGATGTGGATGCGGATAGTCTTGAGGCGGCAGAAGAAAAGTTAGAGGCGGCCCTGCGGGAGGCAATTCTCAATATTCCTAATTTCGTAAATGATTTTGGTGCCATCTCCATCCAGGGGAAGGCCTACTACAACAAGGACGACGAGACGTCTTAAAACAGTTTTCATTCCAATAAATCAAAATATCAGTCGATGAGTATTCTAAACGAGGCGAAATTCGTGGTCTTCGACCCCAAGAAAAACAGTGACGTCATTAAACGGAAACGAAAGACCGTGTGTGATGGCATTTCGGATCAAATTGCGCTTGCGAAGAACCCATCCTATCGGCCGGCAAGCTTCAAATGGACCACAAGCGTTGACGGAGAAGTGAAGAAAACCCGGGTCTACAAAAACCTAAAGCCATGGTGGTACGAGAGTGACCGCAACACGCTGATCGTCTCGGTCAAATATCGTGGCAAGCCTTTGAAGCTGGTTGACGACTTTAATGGAATGGAAGTGGCCAACAACGAAGAGCTGGTGACAACATTGGAAGCCCTGAAACTCGAATTTGAAAGCGGTGACCTTGATCACCTTTTCTCATCTCCAATTAAATAAACGTCACATCTTAAAATTGTGGTATTTGCAATAAACGGACTCAATCTTGTTGTTTAACCGCAAGGTAACCCGTTTTTTCTCAAAGTTAATCTCCGCCGAAATATCATCTGACTCGGCTGACAGCCAGTTTTTGTCCTGAGCGATAATGGTGAGTTTTTTGTCCAGAGCCGGACCTGTGGCCCGAAGTTCCGATCCAACTTTTTTCTTTTTAATGATGAGGTCGACGGGCCCGAATAAATTCGTTTGGCATTCCATCTTTTCTTGTTTGAACCTTGTGAATTCGTCGCACCCCGATAAAAGAATTAAGAGGCATAGTAAGACGGGGGCCGTTTTTCTCATCTCAGACACCGTACAAGGTTAAAGTCATTTTTTGTAGTCTATCTCTATCTCTATCCGTCGATTTTTCTCGCGGCCCGCGGGGGTATTGTTATCGGCGACAGGGCTGTTTTCACCCTGGCTTACAATCTTGATCCGGTCTCCCCCGATGATCCCAGCACTTTGGACAGACCGGGCTACGCTGGATGCCCGCGCGGCTGCAAGCTCCCAGTTGTCCGCAAATTTGAAGTTTGCAATGGGGACGTTGTCGGTGTGACCCGTGATTGTAAGCGTGCTGTTCTTATCAATGGCGTCCTTACTCAGCTTGGCGATCAACGCACGCGCCGCCGGAGTGAGTTCCGCACTCCCAGATTGGAAGGCGCCGCCAGCGCCGAGAGTGACGAAAACCTTTCCATCTCTCTTTTCAACTTGCACGGATCCACTTCCAATTTTTTCGGAGAGGGCGACCTTTAACTTGTCTGCGGCCTCTTTGGCTTTCTTGTCTGCCGCTTTGTTGGTTCCGGTCTCCGATTCCTTGTCTTGGCTTCCCTCTTTGCCTCCTTGTTGGTTTTCTATTTTGGAGACAGCCGATATCAGTTTGGCAACGTTCGAGCTGACACCGGCAAAGAGGATTTCATCTGTCTTCTGGTTCGTGGCTATTTCTGCAATTTGTATGGCATTGGCTATTCGTTTGAGTTTCTCTACCATTTCTTGTGGTGAGCTTTGAGCAGCTTTCATGTCGACAGCGACCTGACCATTCACCATTCGGACTTCGATATTGGTCTCGCCGGCAATTTCGGCCAAAGCCTGGGCGAGTTTTTCATTGGCAGCCTGTTGGGCAGTTTTGCCATCTTGGCTTTCTCCGCCTAAACCCTCGCGATCTTTTTCGCCTTCTTGCAGTTTGTCTGATCCCTGGCTCTGGTCGTTGTCGGTCGGCGTTTTGAGCTCTTTTTTGCTCTCGTCTTGGGTATCCGAGGTGACCTGATTGGTCAGAGACTGGCTTGGCGATGGCGAAAAGTTAAGGCTTAGGACGGTCGTTCCCTTGGGCTGTTCGACAACCGGGACAAGCCGTTGAACGCCGAAGGCATCCTTCATCGATCCACTGATCTGTTTAAATTTTGGGACATTCATCTCGGCAAAAGAGAGGATCAAGACAAAGAAGGCCATCAGAAGTGTCGCCATGTCGGCAAAGGTTGCCATCCACGCAGGTGCCCCAGGGGGAGGGCATTTCGGGCACTCCTTTTCTTCTTCTTTCTCTTCGGGCTCTGGAGCCTTATCCTTTTTTCCTGCCATAAGATGAGCCCAGTCTCTAGCCAGCCATCGTTGCTTGTAATTTGGGTGGCAGATTGCTTACAAGAGCATCTTGAATATTCCTCGGAGACTCGCCTCGGGCAATCCCCTGGAGGCCTTCAATGACCATTTCCCGATACAAGACTTCATCCGCGGTGTAGCCCTCAAGTTTGGTGACGATGGGTGCGAAGAGCACGTTTGCGAAAAAGGCGCCGTATAGCGTTGTTAAAAGCGCAACGGCCATCGCCGGGCCAATCGCCTTTGGGTCTGACATATTCCCCAACATCAGAACGAGCCCAATGAGTGTGCCGATCATTCCCATAGCAGGTGCCAAATCAACCCAAGCCTTAATACAGTTTTGATTGGCCTCATGGCGAGATTGCATCGCTTTGAGTTCTTTTTTCATTTGGTCGACGAGTTTTGACTCATCCGCGCCGTCCACGAGAAGTTGTAAGCCTTTTTCAAAAAATTTGTCGGGACATTCTTGCCCGTCAAGCGCCATCATTCCATCTTTCCGAGCGATGCCGGCGAGCTCGACCATCCGTTCAATCATCTCCGGTTTCTTTTTGACGGGCGGCAGAAAGGCTTTGGACATCGCACCGAAAGAACCCAAAAAAACGGGGAGAGGGGCGGTATACATCACAGCGAAAAACGTACCGCCTCCTACAATCAGGAGTGAGGGTGTGTCTATGAAGGGACCAAGGCCCCCCCCTGTTATCATGGCCCCGGCGATCATGCCGGAAGCGCCAATAAGCCCAATTAGTGAAGCGAGATCCATATTAATCCTCTACGCGTCTTTCAGTAGAAACCGGTTTACCGCTCAATCTTGCAATTCATATGCCATTATCGTGGCTCGAAACTTGCAAGGTATTCTCTAAGACCTTTAGTAAAACGTTTCGATCGATTTTTGAAGCGGATTGTTACAGTATTCGTTAACATCGTGGGTAAGTATCGGAGGGCGCAATGAGATTTATTTATGTGGTTATTTGTGTCTGCGCCCTGTTGGGAGGCGAGACCCGGGCCCAGCCAACCCAAATCATCCTAAAAGATGGAAAATTTGCCTATGATGTGGAGCAAAACCTCTATTGGAGGCGGTGTAGTTTTGGTCAGGCGTGGGTCGATGAGACCTGTAAAGGGGATATTAAAAAATTGAGCTTAGAGGATGCTCTCTCGATTGCCTCAAAACTCTCCAAGGTTGATGGAAAGACGTGGCGATTGCCAACGCGAGAAGAACTCTCGGGTCTCATTCAAAATAAACCGGGCTACCCACAGATTGATCAAGAAATTTTCCCGAATACGTATCCGGGTCCCTACTGGACGGCGACCAAAAACTATTTCGACCCCAGTCGAAGCTGGACGGTTAATTTCTTTACCGGGCAGTTTTTTTCGCGCTTCCTGAATTCGCAGGAACAGGCCGTTCGTTTCGTCACAAATAAGAACTAGCCTGTTTTTTTTGCCCTTACGCAGGTAAGCGAAAATTCCGGTTTTTTGTTCTCTCCCAGTTGCTGGGGTTTTTTGGGCGTGATGATCGTATAACCCGTCCCCTTTAATTCTGTCAGAGGTTTAGGAGCGCTATTCCTTCGGGTCTCCACAAAATTAGCGGAAAAATCCGAGATCGCTTTTTGGCAGGTCGCCATAGTGTCCATCGGCACGCAGGCGATGCCTGAGGCTGAAGACATGACCAGGAGGTAGGCGCTGAAGAGGGAAGGGCACATTTTCTCATCCTTAATAAATTAGCGGTTTCCGGGCTTGCGATCGCGATTTATATCGGATTGTAACATTCTCCCCCAATTTTTCTTGCTAAATAATTTTTCTCTTTGGTCGTTCTCAATTGCGATCGCCAATGTATTTCCGGTGATGGTTAAACGAGTGACAGGTCCATTAGACCGTTTACAGCGCTCAAATAAATTTTGAACAAAATGGAGAATTTAAATGGTTCTTTCAGTTAATACAAATAATGCGGCCCTGTACGCTCAGTCAGCACAGGCCCGTACCACCGATGCCATGGACACCGCGATGGAGCGGTTATCCTCAGGCAAACGCATTAATGCTGCTCATGACGATGCGGCTGGTCTTGCGATCTCAACCCGCATGGAAGCTCAAATTCGAGGCCTCGAAATGGCGATTAAAAATTCCGCCGATGCGCAGGCTTTGATGAATACGGCGGAAGGGGCTCAGGATGAGATTTCGAATATCCTGCAACGGATGCGTGAGATTTCAATTCAAGCGTCGAACGACACCAATGTGGCCAGCGACCGCGTTAATCTTCAGACCGAGATCAATCAGTTGATTGCTGAAATGGATCGGATCTCAAGCCAGACGACTTGGAACGGTATGTCGGTTCTTGATGGAACGTTCCTCGCTAAAAAGTTTCAGATTGGTGCGGAAGCCGGTCAAAACATATCGCTGTCTTTGGACAGTGTTGCCTCCTCAGTGCTGGGTAACTATGAGCTCAACACTAACGTTCAGCTCAGCACGACTGCTGGTGGTGGTATTCTTGTTGACGATTACACAGTTGTGGGTGCGGAGGGTACAACGACCTTCTCAACGGCAGCGGGTGATTCCGCAAAAGAATTTGCAGCGGATATAAACTCCTCCACGGGTTCTACAGGTGTTACCGCCGAAGCGGTTACGAAGCTCAAGTTAAGTGGTCTTAGCACAGCTGAAGCAGTTTCACTTTCCATTAACGGAACTTCAACGGCTACTGTCGCTATTGGAGATAAAACTGATTTGCGTGATTTGATGGACGCCATCAATGCAAAAAGTGGAACCACTGGCGTTACCGCTAGCCTCTATGGTGGATCGAACTCTGCGCTAGAGTTGGTAGATGCCGATGGTGATGACGTAACAATTACGTTGGGATCTGCATCAACGGCGACGTTCATAATGTTAACAGCTTTAGATCGCAATGGTGCAACGGCAAAGGAAGCTAAAGCGGCTAACCCTGCAGATCTGGATACGAAGCTGTTCAATACTGCAGGAACTACGGCGAATGCCGGTGATGCCAAGTCGGCTGTTGTGACTGGTCAGGTAACACTTTCCTCTTACGATGCTTTTAACGTCTCGGTTACCACCAATGATGCTAACGGCTGGAGCGATGCCACCCATGGTACTCTGCGATCTGATGGTGAGTTCGTCGGGGTTGGTGTTACTAATGGACTCTCGACGGTTAACGCCTCTTTGACCACGGTTTCGACAGTTGATGTGTCGACACGTTCGGGAGCAGAGACTGCCCTCAATGTCATCGATGGTGCGTTAGATAAGATCAACAATCAGAGGGCAAAATTGGGAGCTTTGGCGAATCGTATCACTTATACGATGAATAATCTCCAGAATATCAAGGTCAATGTGCAAGCGTCTCAGGGTCGTATCCAAGATGCGGATTTTGCAGCGGAGACGAGTAATTTAGTTCGTTCTCAAATATTGAGCCAGGCGGCTACAGCCATGTTGGCTCAAGCAAATGCCTCCAAACAAACAGTTCTGACTTTACTCCAGGGCTAATGTTTTGAGGTAAAAGACAGGTGTGAGGAGTAGACCAAAATCTGATCACTTGTCTCTATAAGAAAATGTTCCGGTAGAGTAGATACCCCGGTGGAAATATTCCACCGGGGTTCAATTTATATTATTTGTAAATAATAAAATAAAAATCTTTTTTCTAAATAAAAATAATTTTTGGTCGTTAAATATTGCGAGTTGATTAAAAGATTAAATGACCAATGAATGACCTAAATCTCTAAATCATCTCTTAATGCTATAGGCTAATGGAGAATTTAAATGGCCCTCACAATTAGTACTAATAGCGCGTCCTTGGTTGCTCAAGCAGCTCAGGCGCGCACGAATGCCGAGATGGACACCGCGATGGAGCGGTTGTCGACAGGTAAACGGATTAACGCAGCCAAGGACGATGCCGCGGGGCTCGCGATTGCAAGCCGCATGGAGTCTCAAGTTAAAGGGATCGGTATGGCAATGCGGAATGCTGCGGATGCCCAAGCGCTTATGAATACGGCGGAAGGGGCTCAGGATGAGATTTCGAATATCCTGCAACGGATGCGTGAGATTTCAATTCAAGCGTCGAACGACACCAATGTGGCCAGCGACCGCGTTGGGCTTCAGACCGAGATGAATCAGTTGATTGCTGAAATGGATCGGATCTCAAGCCAGACGACTTGGAACGGTATGTCGGTTCTTGATGGAACGTTCCTCGCTAAAAAGTTTCAGATTGGTGCGGAAGCCGGTCAAAACATATCGCTGTCTTTGGACAGTGTTGCCTCCTCAGTGCTGGGTAACTATGAGCTCAACACTAACGTTCAGCTCAGCACGACTGCTGGTGGTGGTATTCTTGTTGACGATTACACAGTTGTGGGTGCGGAGGGTACAACGACCTTCTCAACGGCAGCGGGTGATTCCGCAAAAGAATTTGCAGCGGATATAAACTCCTCCACGGGTTCTACAGGTGTTACCGCCGAAGCGGTTACGAAGCTCAAGTTAAGTGGTCTTAGCACAGCTGAAGCAGTTTCACTTTCCATTAACGGAACTTCAACGGCTACCGTCGCTATTGGAGATAAAACTGATTTGCGTGATTTGATGGACGCCATCAATGCAAAAAGTGGAACCACTGGCGTTACCGCTAGCCTCTATGGTGGATCGAACTCTGCGCTAGAGTTGGTAGATGCCGATGGTGATGACGTAACAATTACGTTGGGATCTGCATCAACGGCGACGTTCATAATGTTAACAGCTTTAGATCGCAATGGTGCAACGGCAAAGGAAGCTAAAGCGGCTAACCCTGCAGATCTGGATACGAAGCTGTTCAATACTGCAGGAACTACGGCGAATGCCGGTGATGCCAAGTCGGCTGTTGTGACTGGTCAGGTAACACTTTCCTCTTACGATGCTTTTAACGTCTCGGTTACCACCAATGATGCTAACGGCTGGAGCGATGCCACCCATGGTACTCTGCGATCTGATGGTGAGTTCGTCGGGGTTGGTGTTACTAATGGAACCTCGACGGTTAATGCCTCTTTGACCACGGTTTCGACAGTTGATGTGTCGACACGTTCGGGAGCAGAGACTGCCCTCAATGTCATCGATGGTGCGTTGGGTAAGATCAACAACCAGAGAGCTAACCTCGGTGCCTTAGCTAACAGGATAGACCATACCATTTCAAACCTACAGTCTGTCCAAATAAACACTAAGGCGTCTCAGGGTCGTATCCAAGATGCGGATTTTGCAGCGGAGACGAGTAATTTAGTTCGTTCTCAAATATTGAGCCAGGCGGCTACAGCCATGTTGGCTCAAGCAAATGCCTCCAAACAAACAGTTCTGACTTTACTCCAGGGCTAATGTTTTGAGGTAAAAGACAGGTGTGAGGAGTAGACCAAGCCCCCTCCACCTGTCTTTTTTTTTTAAATTCAGTCAAAATAAGGTTGCTCAGAACCAGAGGAGAATTCTTTGATGACTGACTTATTTATGAAATCGATCTGAGGATCGATGTTTTGGTCTTTCACAAAGATATGTTTTGGGGGCTGTCCTTCGGAGTAGATTGTGTAGGCCTCTAAGAGCCCTTGTTCGAAGTTTTTGGTGTAGCGGCTTGTACTAAAGAGTGGTTTTTTTTCTCGGTTTTCTCCCAGTTTTTCTTTTATAGATGCTAACTTTTCTGGGTTTGCCGCGAGTTCCAAGATTAACTCTTCGTATTCTATCTCTGTGCTTGTAATCAACTCATTTAGCCCTGCTGCATTCAGTAAGCTTGCACCAACCCGTGCAGCAAATTGCTGTCCTTTTTTGGTGACGACTGGCAATCCTCCCCAAAGCGCGTCGCTTGCAGTTGTGTGGGCATTACAATTGAAGGTGTCGATGAACAGGTCAGCATGTTTGTGGCGTCCGAGATGCTCCTTGTGGGGTAGGTGTGGAGCGAAGATGAGTCTCGATGGATCGATGCCACGTTTCTGAGCCTCTTTTAACAAGGTCTGCTCTGCCCACTGATTTGATTTTAAAAGCCACAGGACGCTTCCCGCTACTTTTTCTAAAATACGCATCCAGATATCGAACTCACAGGGGGTGATTTTATAGCTGTTGTTGAAGCAACAAAATACAAAGGCATCATTGGGTAGTCCCGCATCGCTTCTGCTTGTATTCGTCTCTGCGATTTCACGTGTGTTATCGTTTGGCTGATAGGTATGCGGGAGGTAGATGATTTTTTCAGAGTAATATTGACGTTGATGTTCCGGAATAACGACAGGATCGGCGACGATATAGTCAATAAAGTCCGCCCCCATGGAACCCGGGTATCCAAGATAATTGATTTGTATGGGCGCTAAGCGGTATTGGAAAATTTCAGAACGGGAGTGCATTGTATGGCCCTTGAGATCGATCGCTATGTCTAGATTGTGCCCCCGAACAAGATCTTTTACTTGGAGGTCTGTTAGCTCGGTCACATCAAAAAACCGGTCAATATTTCGTTTGGCACGGTTACGCCATTCGCCTGATTTATTAAGACCATAGCTGTAGGCATATACTTCAAATTGTTTCCGATCATGCTCTCGAAGCAATCCAGCCATAAGATACATTGTCGCGTGATTATGAAAATCTGCGCTGAAGTAGCCAATTTTGAGCCGTTCTGGACGCTTCTCGGGCCGTTTGATGAGGGATGACGGTCTATATTTATAGATATGCGATGACCAAATTTTTGTTCTCGTTAGATGGCTCTCTGCATTATCAACCCAAGAAAGAGCGGGGAATGGAGGGACTGGATCTGTTGTAATACCAAGCCTAGAAGCCGCTTCGGGAAGTTTCTCAGCGATGGTAAAATCACAAATATATTGTTGTTGATGCAACAGTTGAATTTCTGCGGAAGCGTAATCGGGATTTATTGAAAGAGCCTCTCTATAAGCCGAAATGGACTCTGGATGCCTGCTTATTTGTTGGTACATCATAGCCAGATTATGGAAAGCTTGGGCATAGTGCGGCTTGATATTGATGGCCCGTTTATATGAGATAATCGCATTGTCAATTTGGCCTAGTTTATTGAAAGCGTTGCCCATGTTGTAGTGAGCCTCGGCAAAATCGGAAAAAATTTGAATGGCTTGCGCATGTGCACGAATCGCTTCATCTAGTCGGCCTGTTTGTTGTAGGAGGCTCCCTAAATTGTTATAGGCCTCGTGATAGGTTGGCCTTATCCTTATAGCGCTTTTGTATGCGTCTATGGTCTCTTCGATCCTCCCCAGCGAGTACAGGGTGTTTCCCAAGTTGAAGAATAATTGTGAGTCGGAAGGATTAAGTTGGATGGCTTGATCGAAAAAGTCGATGGCTTCAGAATTTTTTTTCTGATCCTGAAGTATCAGACCTATATTGTTGATAGCTTCGGAGTATCCGGGATCAATCGCAATCGCCTGTTTGTAAGCAAAAATCGCCTCATCATATTTTTTTTGTTCGTTGAGAATAAATCCAATATTAAAATAGGCCTCCGAGTAATGGGGGTTGAGTTCAACTGCGCGGTGGTAGGATGCGATTGCGGCTTCAAACTTCTTTTGTCCTTTCAGGGTGTTTCCCAAATTAAAATGAACCTCTGGAATATTAGGATTTAGTGACAATGCTTTTTTATAGGCGAGTGCTGCTTGATCAGTTTTTCCTTGAATTAATAAAACATTGCCGAAATTATTTAGAGCCTCGATGTAATTTGGTTTAAGCTGGATGGCGCGTCTGTAGGATGAGATGGCCTCGTTGAGTTTGCCCTGGGCTTTTAGGGCGTTACCCAGATTGTTGTGTGCATCGGGGAAATCGGGATTGATATTCGATGCCTTGCGGAAGGCAACTTCGGCAGTATTGCTAATGCCTAAAGCCATTTTTGCGGCGCCAAGAATATTAAAAAGTATAAATGAGTGTGGAAACTGATGGGTAAGTTTTTGGGCTTCATCCGCAGTTTCCGTCATATGTCCGGTGTTGTAGAGCCCGGCTAATTTATCCAGTTGTTCCTGTGATGGATTTCTTTTTAGATCTTCCGGGTATTCGGGTGTCCTAAGTTTTTCTAATTCCCTCCTCGCCCTTTTATTATTCGGAAAGGTGTTAAGAATTTCTTGGAGCATAGACCGAGCCTGATCCAATTCCCCTTTCCTTGTATGGGATCTCGCCTTTAAGAGAGCACTGTCAATCGAAATCGTCGCCATTGGGTTCGTTATTAGAAATAAAGTAGTTCGCTAAAGTGCAACCTCGACGCGATCCATAACTAAGAATTGTGTCAGAGTTGCATAAAATAATTCTTTTGGTTGCTATGAAAATGAATTCACATGTTCAAGATAATGTTTATGGCCCTCGGATTTTATTAAATTTCGTCGCTCAAGTTCCAATAGAAGCCAAATGCATAAATCAACACTTCTAAAACAATAATGGGACAGAATAACCAGGGTCTGAATTTGGGCCTCATCCAGGCAAGCTAATTCGAGGGGATCTTTGATATAAACTATATCGGATTCCAGAAGTTGATTTCCTGGAATTCGAAAATTGTTGTCAAAGATTGTCGGCGCGATTGACCATCGCTTGAGATCCAGAAAGCAGTGAGGGACAAATCCGTTCGATCGCATGTGAACATCTATATCCCCAAAAGAGGGCTGTCCCTCATAAAGAGCAATGTAGGAAACTTCTAATTGCATCGCCAAGCACTGGCCCAGCGCTATTTTTCCGTTTTCCAAGATTCCAAGCTCGGCACCCTGCACATCCATCTTCAAAAAATGGGGTAAATTGAGATTTTCGATATCGTCTAAACGAGTGGTTGGAATGTCTTCGACTTTTTCGACGGCCCCGAACCTTTGGAATCCGTTGAAAAAGAGTAGCGCCTTTTCCTTCGGCTTAAATAAAGAGGTCATGCCACTAGCGGGATCGCAAACGTGTAATTTATGTTTTTTCCCATCAAAAACGAATTTATTGTGGATAGACACGTTTTGGGGACCGTAGAGATCTTTAATCTTCCCAATTTGTCGTTCATCACCGTCAAACGCAGTTAGATGAGCTAAATCTTTTTCTAACAGTGTCTTGTAGATTGGTACTTCCGCGATTGCGGCTGCGCCAATATCCATTAATTCAATTTTTGTGTTAAATTCGAAGAGGTCAAAAATTTGCATATATTATCCCATTTCTTCGACCACTTATTTATTTCAGTAAGTTCATTCATGTGGTCTTCTGTGTTTTCCGTCGACCGGCATTTCAAGTAAATTTCCGACGATGCAGTATTTTTTTATAAATACTGCAATAAAGGTGCCATTTTTTAAGGGGTAGGGCCTTCTTCCCGGTAAATTAGAAAATTGTTGTAAGGAAAGTGCTAAATATTTCGCTTCTTTGGTCGTAAAGGAATAATGAAGAAAATAAGCGGGGCTTGGACATGAACGCGTATTTGAAGAGTTACGTAGATAACCAAAATAACGGATCTTCGATCCCAGATGATCCGCAGGCGATTATCCAAATCCTTCTCAAAGAGCTTATTAAGAACCTTAATGTGATCCTAATCGTGGAAAGCTCGAACTCCCAGAAATACACAAATTCTGTGTCGAAGGCGTTGGCAATCATATACACACTTCAAAATAGCCTTAACTTTGAAAAGGGTGGCAAAATTGCCGAAAACCTTTTCACGGTCTATGAATTTTGCCGGCAGTCGATTTTAGATACCAAAGATGGCGCGGCAAAACTCAAGCAGTCCGTTGAGCTCTTGACGGATATAGCAGAGGCTTGGTCTCAGATTCCAGAGGTTGCCCCCGCCGCTTAAAAGCCTCTTGAACCCCAAGATGAGTTCAAAAGATTAAGCAGCAATTCTTTTCGAACATTCGCTTGCGCCATAATCGCCATTGATGTTTCGAGAATAATGGACGAGCGCGCCAAATTGGCGGACTCCTGTGCAATGTCGGCATCAACCATATTCCCGCGGGCGCTTGTGAGAGCGATGCGCTGTCCCTGGTTGTAATCCTCCGCAAATTTCAGGCGATTGATGACGCCCCCAATTTCGGTTCGGGCGTTGCTGATCATTTCACGGGCGGAGGCAATCGTTTCTTTTGCTTCTGCAGCCCCAACTTCCGTTGAAATATCAATGTCACTCAGACCCCGGAAACTGCTGTTCGCAGAGCTAAAATCAGTCCCAGACGCCTGCGTCATTGCGTAGCTAAAGGCACGATCGGAATTCATCACAACATAGCCTCTGACAGCCATCTTGGCAGATGCTCCCCCGTTGGTGTTATTGATTGTCTCCGTATTAATTTCTGTTCCGGCACGATTGAGCGCGGCCAATACAATGCTGTCTGCTCCCGCATTATCATTATCAAAGAGCGTGAAAGCGATATTTTTGCCCGTCGATGAGCTAAGAGAAATATAAGTTTTATCAGCCGATGTCTCAGCATAGATCCCGGTGGTCGCACTCATGGCATTTATGGCTGTGGTGATGGGCGAGAGATCGGATGTGGAGGTAACGGTCACGTTACCGCTTGCGACACCGTTAAGGGTGAAACTCACGGTGCCGGCGTCGGAAAGAGACCGGAGCTTCGCTTTGGTCTCAGCCATTGCGGTCACGCCTGTCTGGTCTGTCACGGCATTGATAAGCCCGGCAATGGTCTCGGCACTGTCACCCCCGGCATAATCAACCCCAGCCGTGCTGGTCCCTACAACATTAAAGGCGCCGTTGGCTGTAGCACTCGCGGCGTCATCGGCGGCTTTGGCGGCAAGCGTCACAGTATGGGTTCCGATTTTACCCGTCTCTATTGAGGCAATAGAAAATTGGACCACGGAATCCCCCGTACCCCCGCCGATACGCTGATTTGCGAAACTGCCGTCTGTCAGGTTCTTACCATTAAAACTTGTCTTGCGAGCGGCGCTATCAACCGACGTCTTGAGACCAGACACGACCTTCTGATTGCTCTCCCGTGATGATTTCGTCGCGGAGGCCGAAAGAGAGTTGTTGGCGCTTGAGAGCATTGAGTCCAGCATGGTCACCACATTTTGGTGGGCAAGATCGGCCGCCTCGAGCATTTTCTGAGAGAAGAGGTTTGAGGTTGAGTTCTGAACGAATTTTTGGATTTCTCCTGTAAGCCGACTTGCGGCACCAATCGATCCTGGGTCGTCCGCGGCGCTATTGACCCTCAGACCTGTGGATATTCGCGTCTGTGCCACATTGATTTCGGCGGTAGCTTTCCGTGCTGCCTCCGCAGCCTTTAAACTTGCATGCGAAAGATCTGATATTCTCATCTCAATTTCTCCCCCAAGCCCTCAATTTTTGTTTTTAAACGACTAAACAAATAAACTTTTTGGTCGTTTAACAGTAGACGGAGAATAGATTGTCTTTTTTGCTTCGGAGAGTCAAATTCTCAGAAAAGGTCCTTAATTGGTCAAAGGCCCTCAAACGACGTAAAGGGTTGTGGATTTTTGAGCGGAGATTATTATAGGCGTAAATCTGAGACTGGGAGGAGATGATGTATTGCCCTGCTTGGATCTATGCAATCATATGCAACGAGATCTGTAAGAACTACGTCACGAGTGAGCTCGACATAAGCGCCTTCGCCAAAAAATACGCGTCAAAGGCGGAGCAGACATTTCCGGATCTTGATGCGTCAAAATTGGCGGCCGGTGCGGAAGCGATTGTTCGGTTTCTTGGGACCGTCGAGGGAGTCGACGTGATCCAAGTCTGTAATGCGTTTACCTATAATACAGCCCTTTTCGAGAGGGACGGCAGTCCGAGAAAAGGGAAGGGGTTATTCGGAAAAAACGATGTTGAGGGTGTCAAACTGGAGGCCTTGGATGAGGATGCCGAGAAGCTTTTTCGAACATTTGCCTTTCGGTTGCGGTCTAATCCGAAGTTGCTCGCGCCTGAAGGGTGGTCTTTGCGATCTGTGGAGGGTCTCAAATGGGTCGCAGACGCCGTTGAGCAAGAAGTGTCGTTTATTGATAGCCTAGGCTAGGAACTTCCAAAAGCCTTTTGGAATTTTGGTTCCAAGAAGATTTTCTTGGCATTTTTTTGTATTTTCTCCAGTTGTTCCGGATTGCGGTCTTCGATCAACTTGGTTTTTATCTTAACCGAGCCTGGGATTTCCAGTGCGCTTCCAACAATGGCCCACACGAGGGCCAGATCCCTGTTTTTGTCAGTGTCAAAGGGTTCTCTGAGCAGCCACGTTGCGAGTTGTTGGATGTGTTTCCGCGATCCTTTGTAAATTTTTTCCTCGAGGAGCTTCGCGATGTCTTTGTGCAGCGCCTCTAGACGCTTTTCTGTGAGGAGATCGGTCAAAGTTTCGAGATATTTGGTGGCCTTTTTGAGGCCGTTGAGCTCGGCCAAGACACACCACTTATACGCTTCAGCATAATCTTGCAAAGTGCCCTGGCCAAGTTTGAGCATGACGGCCAGATTAAACTGTGCCTGAGGGAAGTCTTTGTCAGAGGCGAGAACTAAGTACCCAGCGAAAGCTTTTCGATACTGTTTTGCTTTGTAGATTTTACCGACGTCTTTGAAGGTTTGGAGGTTTTTCTTTTTCTCCACATTATGTTCATCAGCGGCTTTTGAACCACCTGCAGCCATTGCGGACCCTCCACTTTGGCCATTTTTTCGGTGGTCGCCGGTTTCTAATGGAACAATTTGATGGCCGCCTGCAAGGATGATCGCGGTGCGGCTTGCTTTCTTGTTGTCTCTCTCAAAAGATTTTCCATACTGTTCGCTATTATTGGCATAGACCCATCCCGTTTTACCGAGCGGGAACCCGTCTTCGAGGTTTGAGAGACTACGGGCGGGCGTACTGATGGCCATCAACAAGAAGGGCAAGCCCATGAGGGGATAGAGAAAGGTTCTAAATCTCAAAGCCCACATTTGCTCTCTGCCTCGAATCTTGGGTTCTCTTTACGAGGTTGCCATTAAGGCCAGTTTTAAATCAAACAAATTTGCATGATATTTGGGGTCCGCACCCGCTTCATAGACGGTAACTTGGGGCCGGTTTGTCGAGGAGGTCGAGAATTCTACAGAGATTGAGGATGGCAATTTTAATCCCAAATTCTGGAGCCCAACCTGCCCATGTAACTCAAGGTATTTGAGGACTCTCGGGTTTAGCCAACACGTAGCAAGCACGCGACCCAATACCTCTGGAAGGCAGAGCATAATCTCTGTTGCATCGCGTTCCGAAAAATCCTCGGACGGGTCAAATATTTTTTCATAGGGTACGGGGAGAGATGTACTTTGATGAACTGGTACCAGGTTGTAACTCACAGTGTGTTCCCCCTCTAAAACGCTATGATTTTTCTAGTCTTCTTATTCTTCTCTTGAGGCTTTGCTGCGCAATACCTTCATTTACTCGGTTCATTGTCCCAGGTTTTTCTTCGGGCTCAAGGGGTAAGTTGGCGCCTTCACTTGTTTTCGTGTCACCCTGTTCAAGAGTTTGCTGATAGAGATGTGTGAACCGCGTCGGATTTTCGTTTTTCGACTGGATCGTGTCCATTGTGGATGCCTGGGGGAGGGCTGAACGTCCCAAAGTGGCCATCTCTTCTTTGAGCCTATTTATTTTTCGTTCCAAAGGTATCAGCCAGAAAAAAATGATAAGCAAGGTAAGACCACCCGCAATCAGAAGGGCAACGGGTATAGGCGCTAACAGGGCGTTATTGGCGAAATAATCAATCATATTCATGTGGCTAGTTCATCCATACCTTCCCATTATCTAGCCAAAATGCGGACGCAGTAAAGTAGTGCTCAACATCCGTTGAACATCAGAAAATTTTAGAACCAGCGAGCGAGAAGAATTTTGAGCGAGAAAGACCCGCTATATTCTCTTTTCACTAATCAGAGAGTTGCTGAACGTTTTCCATCAGCTTTTCCGCAACTTTATCATAATCCAAAGGATATTCATTGTTGCGAATAGCTTCTTTAATTTGTTGGACAGCCTCTACGTCAACTGGTGGTGGTGCATCAGCCATGCTCTCTACAACCCGCTTTGCTGCATCAGATAACTGAAGTCCGCCTTCCGAACTGGCTGGGCTTGCTGGCACTGGTGCAGACGTCCCCGCTGGCGACGAGCTGTTATCCACTGAACTATGAGAAACATTCGCCGGCGCATTGTCGCTACGACTAGGTATATTAGCCGAAGTGATTGTCCCGGGGAGATTTTGAACCGGATCAACCATAATTTTCTCCACTTCATTGCGCAAAAATGTGCGCGTTTGGTCATTTACGTATGTCAGTCCCACCGAAATTGATGGCTGACAATACTCTTACGACCGTTTACAGAGGTTGTTTAGTAAAAATTCGAACTTTTTTTTGTTTTTCTACGATACCCGTGAGAACCCGTCCCGATACATTATTTTTTACAGCGATGCGCCCGCCAACTTGGGCATGGCTCAAAGCAATTCCGCTGGCAGATATTCTGATGGGTCCAACTGTCTTGAAAATTGTCAGACTATCACCTTTGTAGATGTCCCATCGCGTCAGTAGGTGTCTCGGGGCAACAACGATGTTCGCGCCAACGTGAGACCGGGTTTTACGACCAATAATATCGCTTTTTTTCTGGAAACTGAGTTGAGAGGCTCTCTGAGGGGCTTTGGAAATGTAAAGGTCGGTTTCTCGGATAATTGTGTTCGCTCTCAGCGGTATTCTGAATTTAACCACTTGGACGAATTTTGCGTGCCCCTTGTCTCGGGAATTTTTTTCATTGGCAATCTCGTGGCGCTCGGGGTTCAGGGATCTCACCAGCTCCCAATAGCGAGGTTGTCTCGTTCCACGTTCTGCCTTGAGAGCTCCGGAAACTTTTTTCGGTTTTCTATTTTGGGTGGGTGGATTTAGAGATCTCACGCGCGCCCAGTAGTCGTGTTGGGAGGTTTTTGTTCCGATCTCCCCGGGCTCCAAATCGGCAAATTGAGGGTTCTGCTTTTGCCACGCAGACGTTGCGTTTGAATTCAGCTGCCGAAGTGTTCCCACTATTTTGGTGCGTATAGCCGCGTTCCAGGCGAGCCCCTTTTCATCCCAGCATTCCACACCAACGGTTTCCCATTGGCTATTGAGTGGACTTGCGGTCAGTTTTCCGTCGCACAGAGGCCAGATCCGTATCTTTGATGTCTGAGGAATGACATGTAGTCCCTCTCTTTCAGCAGTTTTTTTTATCAATGAGACCAAATCGGACCCAGGGACTCCGGCAAATGAGGCTGTGACAAAAAAGAAAAAAAAGAGAGGAGTTATTCTACCGTATGAAAAATATTTCATTTCGGTTTCTCATATGATTTTCAGATCCTGTCACGTCCGTTAGATCCAGGGTTGTTCCGCTGAGCATGAAGTTTCTGTTTTTTGTGGGAAAACTTTTGGGGTTTTTTAAGACGATTTCCTGGGCGACGGTTTTTAAGTCCTTATTAATATTGAGTTTTTGGCGTATTATCCTGAACAGCGTGTCACCCTTTCGAACTTTGTATTGTTCGCCGTTCATTTTCAATGTGTACCCATGAGAACGTGAATATAAAATCTCTTCAGCCAGGGCCGTGACTGCAGAAATAGGGATTAAAGACAAACTCAGGGATAGGACTGCAATTTTTCTATTCATAACGAACCATCTTTACTATGGGATTACCGGTAATTTTGATCTTATTTCTCACAATGTCTTTGAAGACTGTTCTGTTCTTTTCAATTCTCTCAATGAGAAGGATTTCACCGACACCATTTTCTGTCTCGAGCCACCCCAGGTCATTGTCTGTAATGCCATTTGCCGCCCCTAATCGGACAAAATACAGACCCTTAGAATTTTCCAGTTGTGCGGTGAGCGGCCTGCAACGGCGGGGTTGAGGTCTCCTTAGCTGTTCTAAATTCAGGATTTGGTCGAAGGGGATTTTCAATTCTCTTGTTTCAAGGGCCGAGTTGGTGAAGACATTCGCAACACGGTTTGGAGAATTAATGTTCTGAGTGAAGTCGACCGACCCTGAAGAGGTCATATTCGATCCGAACAATTCACCTTGATAGCGAACATTATATTTCAAGTTGATGTTGGAATAAAACGTCTTATCGACCTTATCAAATTCAAAACTCGGATAAATGTTGTTCCAGTTGTTATCTCTCGAATTTGAAAAACCATACAAATATTCTTCGTAGACCCCTCGTCCTGCACTCGGTCGACTGGGAGCACTCGAAAATTGGATTGCTAAACTGGGCATTATTATTCTTTTTGAGATGCTTTTTTTGAAGATTTGAAAGGCGCTCCTCACGTTGTCCTCGATATAGAATTCTTCATCCTTTGTGAAATTCCGGAAGGTAAAACTGGGATAGTGAATTTTGACAGCGTTTGGAGGCCTTTCTGCCGCGCACTTAACTTTTCTAAAAGCCTCAGAAAATGTTGCCAAGACAGAGACCCGAATAAAGTGTTTGTCCCTTTTTTCATCAACCACATCGTATTTTACGAGCTTCGCGCTGGAATAAAGTAGGGTGTCATCTCGTCTAATGGTTCCGCGCGAGGTCGAAGTGATACCTAAAATATTTGTCTTATATTTCGTTGAGGCGTCGAATAATGCGGATTTAAGAGCTGTTTCCCGTGCCGTATTTGTGTCTGCCCCGATAATTCTCGCAAATCCGTTGCCCTTGTGAGTCGCAGCAGCCAAACTTGCGGAAATACTCAAGTTCGTGAACGAAAAGGCAAGAATTATAAAGCGGAAAAGAGGAAGGAGCGACATTGGATGCGACTGATAACTACTGAACCTTCAGGGCTTCTTCAACGATATTCCGCAGCGTGGTGCGATCTAATTCCATTGCAACCTCATAGTTATCGGTACCAACTGGGCTTACCCGAGTGGTTCGGGCCCCCCGTATAATTCCACTGACTCGTGTCCTGACCGTGTCGCTCTGGACCACGGCATCCAAAACAGTCGCATCACCATCTATTTTGATGCCATGAACTTGTTCGGTCAGCTGTCTTAAAGCCAAAATTCTAGCCGCTCTGATCGCCATTAAGCGCCGCTCAGATTTATTCTTTGAGGGCTGCGTTGACATCGCTGCATAGCCTACGGCAGTGATTGTCGGAATTTCATTTTTTATGGCCAGAGAGCGGGTCTCAGCAACGGCAAGCGCAGATGCCTGCCTGATCAAATCGCGGTCTACCGTTGGTTTTGCTGTGGGTTTGACGGTGTCATTGGCGTTAAAGGTCGTCTGCAGAAACTCAGCCGGCACGCAGGCGGGCAGGGCTAAGGAGCAGGCCACCACGATTGGCAAATATCTTTTATAGAATCGGTTTTTATTGGCAGTTGTCATTTTACTTTCTCATTCAAGTTTGTGAGTGCACGCATTCAAGAAACGTTATGCATTTTGCGTGCCACGTTGCGGGGTACGTCTTAATTCGCTTCCGTCGGAGGGGTCTACATGCCGAAACTTTATGAAATTGGTGTTCTAAAAGAAAATTGGCATGTGAATTGCAAGTTATTTCGCGACACGTCTACTCTACGTGGAACCAGCGATGTGGGGTTCCCCAGTTGGCTTTTGGTCATTTACGCCGACGCGGGTATTTTGCATCAACCGGATTAAGAAGTTGTACAAATCTTGATCCACACCACAGTTTATTTAAAGACGGGTCTTTATTTCATGAAGTGTGCCACCCGCCTGAGAGGGCGGGTGGCTATTTCTTTACAATCCGTTGTCAGGGCAAGACCGTCGGTTATCATTTGCCTGTTGTCTGCGGGTTAATTTTCTTGAGCATCTTAGGTCCAATGGTCCTTTTTAACATTTGGCACTCGTTTTCTGGCTTTTGTTTCCGAAAATTTTTTAAGTGGCGCTCCGATGACGGCTTGGGTCTTAAGGATTATGATTTTGTGAAAAGGTCATGACTAAAACGATTGCTATCATCAGCCCCGGGAATATGGGGAGCAGTATCGCGAGATTCCTCATCCAGGGAGGATTTCGCGTAATCGCGCCTCTTGAGGGCAGATCTGATTTTACAAAGAGGAGATCTCTAGAGATCGGCATTGAGGATTCAGTCTCTATCAAACAGGCGGTTGAAGAGGCGGATATCGTTCTATCGATACTTGATCCTGGTAAGGCAATGGAAACAGCCCAAATCGTGGGGGCCACGATCAAGCAACTCGGTTGTGCCAAAGTATTTGCCGACTGCAACGCGACATCACCGGATACGGCCGCGCAGATGAATGAGATCATTGTTGGCGCCGGAGGTTCGTTTATAGACGTTGGCATCATTGGTGGGACGCCCACGCGAAAAGAGAATTTTCCGACTTTTTTCGCCTCGGGGCCTGAAGCAAAAGCGCTTGAATTAATCGACGGACATGGCATTCAGTTTGTCGACTTAGGACCCCAAATTGGGCGTGGATCCGCAATTAAGATTTGCAATGGGGCCTGGAACAAGGGCGCCTTTGCCCTTTATACGGCCGTCATGTTGGCGGCCGAGTACTATGGTTTTACTGAAATACTGAGAGATCGTTTACCATCGGCTCAGGCTGGAACGGTTGAAAAAATTGATGAAGCCCTAAATAGGTTGCCCTCTTTGGCGGGTCGCTATGTGGGGGAAATGGAAGAAGTCGCGGAAACCTATCAGGGTATAGGTCTGCCGAAGGGATTTCACGAAGCGGCTGCCGAAATATTTAAAATCCTTGATGAGACATCCTTGGGCTCGGAAAGGCGGGAGACGATCGACCCCGATCGTTCCTCCCTCGAGGTTTTAAAACGGCTTGCCGCTGAACTTCGGTTCGGCGAAGCAAACTAATTCATGTCGGGAAATAAAATTTTTGGCGGGATTGGTGTCGCGCTGTCGCATCAGCAATATCGGCTTTATTTTATCACCAACCTCATTTGTACCATTGGCCGATGGATTTATCGGTCCTCTGCAGCCTGGTTTACGTGGCAGTTGACCGGCTCCTATGAGTGGCTAGGCATTATCGCATTTGCCGATATTTTTCCCATGGTCCTCCTCTCAATGTTTGCAGGAGCACTTTCTGACCGCATCGGTTATATGAGGGTTATTCGCGCTACCCAATTGTTTGGATTACTGCTCGCGATCTTGCTGTCTGTTTTGATTTTGGGTGACTGGATAGATATCTGGGTTCTGCTTGGGATCACAATTCTTCACGGCTGTAATGAGGCGATTTCGACTCCTCCTCGTGTTTCCATTGTTAATGCCCTCGTTCCGAAGGAAGACCTATCCGCAGCCATTGGGTTGAATTCGGCCCAGTTTAATGCGTCCCGAGTTGTTGGGCCCGCGATTGGAGGCAGTCTCCTGCTATTTTTAAATGCCGGTTGGGTTTTTGCCATAGCGGCGCTCACTTTTGTCCAATTCTATGTGGCGCTGTTTTTTATCCGCACCGAATCGGGTAACGCAGGCGGCCAAGGAAAGTTGTCGTTTGCCCTAATGAGGGATATGTGGGACGGGGTCACTTACGCTTGGAACGATATTGGAATTCGCTTCCTCCTTGCTTTGCTGGCGCTAACTGGATTCCTTGTTCGACCCTTTATGGAACTCGCACCTGGCTTTGCGGATAAAGTCTTTGGAATGCAATCCGACGGAATGGCAATCATCTTGTCATCAATTGGAGCCGGAGGTCTTGTCGGAGCTCTATCGCTCGCGAGACGAGGGCAGACCGCAGGACTCACAAACCTCGTCACTTGGGCCGTTGCCATCCAATCGGCCGCACTAATTTTATTCACTATGACTGATAATCTGTTCCTCGGTTCGGTTTTTCTGTTCGTTGTCGGGCTTGCTATGCTCATTACAGGGGTCGGATCACAAACTTTGATCCAAAATACGGTCGACGCGGCGGTCCGAGCGCGAGTTATGAGCCTTTTCGTGATGTTGTCTTGGGGTCTTCCTGCCCTGGGTGCTTGGATTGAAGGGGCTTTCGCTGAGTATTTTGGCCTTCAGTTTACAGTCGGCGTAGGTGCATTCGCTTGTCTATTGGTCGGCCTTTGGTCAGTGCGGGTCGGTAAAAAGCTGAGCGGCAAGCTGGAGTTTGTGGAAAAGCCGGCCTGACGGATTGGAGCTGTCTTAACAACTTAGATTTTGCGCTCTATATTACGGTTTAGGCTTCCAATCCGGCTGCCGTTATCGTCTGTGGCCAAATTCAGGAGGAAAACCATGCCCCGCGACTTAAGCTTTCCATTATCCGATATCAGTCTCATGAGAGAACAGTGCCACATAAATGGCGAGTGGCTCGATGCGAATTCTGGGGAGGTGATTGAAGTTACCAATAAAGCCTCCGGTGACGTCATAGGGACAGTGCCAAAAATGGGGTCAGCGGAGACGCAACAGGCCATTGAGGCGGCCAATCAGGCGTTACCTGGGTGGCGATCGAAAACTGCGAAGGAGAGGGCTGCTATTCTGCGCCGGTGGTATGAGCTAATGCTCGAGCATCAGGATGATTTGGCAGTATTGATGACAGCCGAGCAGGGGAAACCTCTTGCCGAGTCAAAGGGTGAAATACTTTACGCAGCATCTTTTCTAGAATGGTTCGCGGAGGAGGGTAAGCGTGTCTATGGGGATGTTATACCGACATTTGCTCCTGGAAAAAGGGTCTTGGTGACAAAGGAGCCGATAGGTGTTGTTGCTGCAATTACGCCATGGAATTTCCCGCATGCCATGATTACTCGGAAATCAGGACCTGCCCTTGCCGCCGGTTGCACCATGGTTCTGAAGCCAGCCTCTGCGACACCATTTTCGGCACTAGCTCAGGCGGAACTCGCTGAAAGAGCGGGCATGCCGAAGGGAGTTTTCAATGTGGTGACTGGAGGTGCGGGCGAAGTGGGGGGTGAGATCACGCGAAACCCCATTGTCCGGAAGTTGACTTTCACGGGTTCAACAGAAATTGGAAAAGTGTTGATGGAGCAATGTGCGGGGACCGTAAAAAAGGTCTCGATGGAGCTTGGTGGAAACGCACCCTTTATAGTTTTCGACGACGCAGATCTCGATGCGGCTGTTGCTGGCGCGATGGCGTCAAAGTTCCGAAATACAGGGCAGACTTGTGTCTGTGCCAATCGGATCTATGTCCAAGAGGGTGTCTATGATGCTTTTGCGACAAAATTAGTCGCGGCGGTTGAGGCGATGGTCGTTGGAGATGGACTCAAAGGGGAAACCCAGCAGGGGCCTCTCATAGATATGGCGGCTGTTGAAAAGGTAGAGGAACACATCGAAGATGCGTTGGCCAAGGGTGGTTCCATCGCCACAGGAGGTAAGCGTCATGCGCTTGGGGGTACTTTCTTTGAACCCACCGTGGTTACTCAAGTGTCTTCCCACATGAAGGTTGCAAAAGAGGAAACATTTGGCCCAGTGGCACCCTTGTTTCCGTTTAAAACTGAGGAAGAGGCCATTTCTATGGCGAATGACACAGAGTTTGGGTTGGCCTCTTATTTCTACAGTCGGGACATCGGAAGGATCTGGCGCGTAATGGAAGGTCTGGAATATGGGATCGTTGGAATTAATGAGGGGATAATATCGACCGAGGTTGCCCCCTTCGGTGGGGTAAAAGAGTCTGGGATTGGACGCGAGGGATCGAAATACGGGATTGATGACTTCCTTGAGATAAAATACGCCCTGATCGGTGGTATTGATAGCTAACAATCATTCGGAAAGATATTCCGACGTCGGGTCATGACGACCCCCAAGGGCGGCCAGATTTGTTTTTGCGTCATAAAGCTCTTCAGCAAATAAGAAATTAGATTTTAGAACATTGATCAGGATGTTGATCGGCTCTGTAAAAAGTTAGGAAATTCAAATGGCCAAATATGATTACGACCTCTTCACCATTGGCGCGGGGTCAGGAGGAGTCCGTGCCTCGAGAATGAGCGCGGCCTATGGGGCAAGAGTTGGGGTGGCTGAAGAGCGTTATCTCGGCGGGACTTGCGTGAACGTGGGTTGTATTCCCAAAAAGTTGTTCTCCTATGGAAGTCATTACGGTCAAGATTTTGAGGATTCCGCCGCTTATGGCTGGAGGGTTCACGACAAAGATTTGGATTGGCCAACGCTCGTATCGAATAAAAACTCTGAAATAGAGCGTCTCAACGAGATATATCGAACTATCCTTAAAAACAACAATGTTACGATTCACGAAGCCCGAGCGACAATTAAAGATAATCATACTTTGGACGTTGGTGGAACGTTGGTCACGGCGGACAAGATATTAATCGCTACCGGTGGGTGGCCTTCCATCCCGGAATTCCCAGGAAATGAGCATGTCATAACGTCCAATGAAGCATTCTATCTGGATGAGTTGCCGAGACGTGTGCTGATTGTTGGTGGTGGGTACATTGCTGTTGAATTCGCGGGTATTTTTCATGGATATGGATCAAAGGTTACTCAATTATACCGAGGTGACCTTTTTTTACGTGGATTTGACGAAGATGTCCGTCAACATCTTGGTGATCAGATGCGCAAACAAGGCGTAGATCTGCGTTTCAACACCAACATAGTGTCTGTCGAAAAAACCGAGGGCGAATTGGTCGCGACCCTGACGGATAAAAGCACAATCCGAGCAGACGTCATCTTGTATGCTACTGGGCGCGTACCGAACACAAAAAACCTTGGTCTTGAGGACGCTGGGATTGAGGTAACTGAGGCAGGCTCGGTAGTCGTAAATGAGACTTTTCAGACAAGCGTTCCGAACATCTATGCCGTTGGAGATATTATTGACAGGTTTCAGCTAACCCCGGTCGCGATTGCCGAGGCCATGGTGCTTTCGGCCAACTTATTTGATGGAAAGGACTATCGGATGGATTACAGCGATATTGCCACCGCTGTCTTCTCGAACCCAAATATTGGTACCGTTGGTTTAACGGAAGCGCAGGCACGTTCAAAATTCGGAGATGTGGCGATCTATCGATCAACGTTCCGCCCACTGAAACATACCCTTACAGGCAGAGATGAACAGAGCTTAATGAAGCTGATTGTCGACAAAGGCTCTGATCGCGTGGTTGGTGTTCATATGGTAGGTGCAGACTCAGGCGAGATCATTCAAGGTTTTGCCGTTGCCCTAAAGGCAGGTGCTACCAAGGCACAGTTCGACGCCACAGTCGGGATTCACCCGACGGCGGCAGAGGAATTCGTTACGATGCGAACGCCCGTCTGACCTGGCTCTTAGATTACTTCACAAATTTCGTCGAAATCAAAACGAGGAAGCTTGTTATAGAGAGCTTTGGTGTCACCGTATCCAATATTGCATAAAAAGTTGGATTTGATGGTTGTACCCGAAAAAAACTCTTCGTCGATGGCATCATGGTTAAAGCCGGACATCGCGCCAATATCCAGTCCCATTGCTCGTGCTGCGACGATTAGATATGCGCCCTGAAGCGAACTATTCCTGAGTCCATTGACTTCCACAAAACTAGCATTGTTTCGATACATTCCGGTCATATCTTTATGAGGGAACATCCGCGGCAAATGCTCCCAAAATGCGGAGTCATAACCGATGATGACGGTCACTGGTGCTGCTCGCGTTTTCTCCACATTGCCTGGCGCCAGACAGGGAAGTAGGCGTTCTTTTGCTTCAGGGGTCCTACAAAAAATAAATCGTGACGGCTGACTATTCGCCGTTGTTGGCCCGCTGATGGTAAGTTGATAAAGAAGCTGTATTTGCTCGTCGGTAACTGGCTTATCCGACCAGCCATTATGAGTTCGGGCTTCTCTAAAAAGAAGGTCTAATGCATCATCCTCAAGAGAGGTTATCTTTTTTCTCAGAGCTTCAACGGCTTCTATGGCCTCTTTGATTGCGATATCATTCATTTTTCAATCCAGATAGAATTAGAGCACTTCGTTTTCTATCGGGTTTCTTAGAATCCCGATCTTCTCGATCTCAATCTCGCAAGTGTCTCCGGCTTTCATCCAGAGAGGTGGTTTTCTTGCGTGCCCAACACCCGATGGTGTCCCCATCACAATGAGATCGCCTGGTTCTAATGTCAGACACTCAGTAAGCAGTTCGACCGTTTCCTTGACGTTAAAGAGCATCATGTCGGTCGTTGCGTCTTGCAGAACCTCGCCGTTTAATCGTGTCTGAATTTTTAATCCATCGGCACCGGGCGGGAGCTCATCAGCTGTTACAACAATTGGCCCGAAGCCTCCGGTGTTGTCGAAATTTTTTCCGATGGTCCATTGGGCTGTCTTTCGCTGATATTGGCGAATACTAGCCTCGTTAAACACAGAATATCCCCAAATATAATCTAATGCATCGTCTTGTTTGATGTGTTTTGCTCTTTTGCCGACGATGGCTACAAGTTCCGCTTCATAGTCAAGCGTTTCAGATGCCAAAGGACGCAAAATCGGTTTCTCATGAGCTACCAGAGAGGAGTTTCCTCGCATAAAAAAGGACGGATATTCGGGACGGTCATGCCCACCTTCTGCGGCATGCGCTGCATAATTCAATCCCAAGCAAATAATCTTTCCTGCTTTTCGGGTTGGCGGGAGCCAGTCTATGTCTGTTATCGCAATGCGGGAGGCTGCACTCTCGGACGTGATGGCCTCTCGGATTTGTTTCAAAGTATGTTCTCCACCTTCAATGATTTCCACCAATTCCTTGGGGAGCGAGGGGGCGGCAATGCTTAAATCAATTACTTCCTCACCGGTGAGGACCCCAATATGTTGAGATCCATTTTTATTGAAAGCCAAGAGCCGCATCACAATCTCCAATTTTTTCTATAGCTGAAAGATCATTTTCTGATCTTTTCGAGAATATGCACAAAAAAAAGCCGCCGAAAAGAAGCGGCGGCCTAAAATAATTTTTGGATTGGCTACATGGCGGCTTTATGTCGCCTTAGGCCCGCCGCTTTAAAGGCCGCATCCCCGGATGACACTGAGAGGGCCTTCCATTCCGCTCTAATTACTTTGGCGGCTCGGGCATCTTTTAAAAGACGGACGACTTCCGCAATAGCTTTATTGTAATCCTGTTTGGAAACTCCCTTCGGCGCTTTGTTGCGGACCACCAAGAGAATTGTGTCTCCTTTGTCATTTCCAAGGGCGAGAAGGCCACTCATACCCTTTTTTTCCTTCTCGCTAGCCTTGGCAATACCTTTCGGGGAGACTAAAGCCAGGTTTATGGCACGTTTCTTCTTCGTTAGGCGCTTGATATTGTCTTTGTCTCCTTTTGTTCCGTAATTGTAAATTTTTATCCCCTTAGCGTGCAAAACAGAGGCAATGGAAATGCCGTTACCGGCAATAAAAGCTGCACTTGAGGTGCCGCCTGTTCCGATAACAAGTTCGAGCGGGCCTGCAACCCCGAGCCTCGCCCCCGTGGTTGCCAAAAATGAGAGCACCAATAACGCAGACACAGATTTGATCATTGTTTTTAGCATGGTCTTTTTCCTTTAAAGCAAGCCGGTTATTTCCAGCCGAGTAGCGCCTTTGCTTTCTGCACTAGCGGCGCCGGAGTGTTGACGACTGCAGTCGCTGTTTCTTGCAACCATTCGCACGTCTTGGGTTCGACAATAAGTTTGCGTTTTTTTGCCTCGTCGAGGAAGTCAGGGTCTTTCATTGTGGCATCGAATGCGCGGCAGAGTTGTTTGACACGGGAGGCTGGAGTTCCCGGCGGTACCGAAAAGTTTCGGCCGATTGCGGCATCCGCAGCCAGAAGCTTCAATATCGCTCTTTCCTCATCGTTCTTCGCCAAATCTAAAAGAAGAGGGGTGGGTTGCCCATATCCATTTTTAATATTAGTGGCTTTTTCCAATCCCGACTGTGCAATAGCGACGATCTTTTTTTCGTTCAGGAGTCGTCGGCCAGCCGAAATCCAGCTGGACCAAGCTCCGGCCCTTCCAGTAACCTCCCCTGCTCGAGTGCTTTGTTAATAGCGGCTGTGCCGTCATATCCAGCGATGACCTTGACGTTTAGTCCAAGGAGATTAGCCATTACTGCGGGTACTATGTAGTTAGATTGGCTTTTCCCCGATGAGCCAAAGATTATTGGTTTTTTTGCCTTTTGCGCATCCTCTAAGCTTTTTACTCCTGTTGAGTGCCAAACCATTGTTACATACTGCATTGATGCGGCTCGACCAATATAATTAAGTTTGCGTACATCAAATTTGACGCCGCTCCGAAGGACCTGGAATGCCGGGAGCATGTTTGACAATTTTGCGACTTTTGTCCCGTCTTTACCGGCGACATTGTAAAAATATTGCGCAGCTTTCTGTCCTCCGGCTCCGGGCATAAACTGCATGATAAATTGCGGTTTGCCCGGAATATGATTGACAAGGTGTTTCATCACCGTGCGGGCATAAAGATCATAACCCCCACCGGGGCCTGCGCCCAAAATTGCAGTAACAACCTTATCTTTATAGAAATCTGCAGCCACCCCTAATCCTGGGACAAAGACTGCTGAGATGGTTGCAATCGCAAACATCTTTTTGCAAATACGCATTATTTCCTCCCTATTTTTACCTCTACTCATCCTGAACAGGCTCTGAACCTCAAATGCTAGCAGGTAAATTTGGATTGGGCTACGATATCGAGTGGCAATCATTCCAATGATAACTTTCAAAAAAAATCACATTTCACTAGAATCAGGGGTTTAAACAGCGTAAGACCATCGGTTTTTGAAAGGTGGATGGCATCCCCGCTAAAGCCATTGGACATTGCTTGAACGGAAGAAATAACTGATGATTCCAGATTGGTCTCCTAACAGTTGGCGGTCGAAAGATATTCGCCAGGTTCCTGAATATCCGGATCAGGATGTGTTGGCTTCGGTAGAAGCAGAACTGAGGACATATCCGCCCCTCGTTTTTGCTGGGGAGGCGCGTCGGCTTCGGGAGGGGCTCGCAGACGTCGCTGCTGGTCGTGCTTTTCTTCTTCAAGGCGGAGACTGTGCCGAGAGTTTTGCAGAATTTCATCCTGATAATATCAGAGATACTTTTCGTCTCATTTTGCAGATGGCGGTTGTTCTTACGTTTGCTGCCGCTCGACCTGTCATAAAAGTGGGCCGACTTGCGGGTCAGTTCGCCAAGCCCCGGTCGGAGCCAACTGAAAAGCAAGGTCTAGATGAGTTACCAAGTTATCGGGGCGACTCCGTGAATGGCATCGAATTCTCGGCGCAGTCTCGGACACCGAATCCAGAAAGAATGATAAAAGGCTATAACCAATCTGCTGCGACCCTAAACCTTCTGCGAGCGTTTGCCCAAGGAGGATATGCTGATCTGAATCAAATACATCGCTGGACATTAGGTTTTTTAGAGAACAGCGCTGCGGGAGAGCGGTATCGTGATCTTGCTAATCGAATTGGAGAGAGTCTGGCATTTATGGAAGCTTGTGGACTGACGTCGGACAGCGCACCTCAGCTTCGAGAAACAGACTTTTATACCTCGCATGAGGCGCTTCTTCCGAACTTTGAAGAGGTTATGACGCGGATAGATAGTACGACGGGAGATTGGTACGACACATCTGCGCATATGTTATGGGTCGGTGACCGAACTCGGGATCCGAACGAAGCCCACATTGAATTTTTGCGAGGCATCGGAAATCCTCTGGGATGCAAAGCGGGTCCAACCCAAGATGGTTCTGGGCTGCTCAGGGTAATTGATGCACTTAACCCCGAAAACATTCCTGGAAAAATCACTATAATAACGCGGATGGGTAGCGACATGGTCGAAGAAAAACTCCCGCCTTTGATTAGGTCAGTCCAAGCTGAGGGACGTTCAGTTGTTTGGTCGTGTGATCCGATGCATGGAAATACGGTAAAGTCTGCTAGTGGTTTTAAAACGCGCCCATTCGATAGGATCCGAGATGAGGTGGAGCGTTGTTTTGAGGTGCACCGCGCGGAAGGAACTTATCTCGGGGGTATTCACTTAGAGCTGACCGGTCAAAATGTTACTGAGTGCGTCGGAGGGGCGCAGGCGATCACTGACGACGTTCTTGCAGATCGTTATCACACGCATTGTGATCCTCGCCTAAATGCTGATCAGTCGCTCGAGCTCGCTTTCCTTATCGCTGAGACATTGCAGCGGCATCGCGGGGCCAGTAAGTCTGGCTCAAAGTTGGCCGATGGATAATACTGATTATATGGCTAATAAATCCAAAACGCTGGTTGCGTAGGTTTTGCAGAAGATGACTGATCGTATTTCCATTGCAATGGCGCAACTTAACCCAGTTGTCGGGAATGTGACCGGTAACGCAGAAAAGGTGCGTCAAGTAAGGGCGCGCGCTGCGGACTCTGGTGCGGATTTGGTTATTACAAGCGAATTAGTCATTCCTGGATACCCACCGGAGGACCTGGTTTTGAGGCGATCTTTTCAGGAGAGCGCTGTAAGGGAAGTGGAGAGACTCGCTGCGGAGACCGGTGATGGAGGACCAGCGCTTCTTCTTGGATCAATTTGGCCTGACAATGGAGATCTGTTTAATGCTGCTATTCTGCTGGATGGTGGGGAAATTAAAAGTATTAGATACAAACATGATTTACCGAATTACGGTGTTTTTGACGAAAAGAGAGTTTTTAAGCGAGGCTCCCTGCCGGGACCAATAAGTTTCAGGGGCGTAAGACTGGGAGTCATGGTGTGCGAGGATATGTGGAGGCCAGACGTTACAGAATGTCTGCATGAGTCGGGTGCAGAGATTTTGGTCGTTTTAAATGGCTCCCCATATTCAATCGAAAAGTGGGATCAACGCCTGAATTACGCAACATCGCGGGTGGGTGAGAGCAGTTTGCCGCTGATTTATGTTAACCAAGTCGGTGGCCAGGACGAGCTTGTCTTTGATGGCGGTTCCTTTGTTCTAGCATCAGACCGCATTCTTAAAGCAAGATGTTGCGACTGGATGGAAGATTTATGTATCACTGACTGGAAATCCGGCGATGATGGTTGGCAGTGCGTGAATGGCCCTGTTGCACCTCAGAAGGATCGTCTTGGAAGCGTTTATTCGGCAATGATGCTCGGTTTACGTGATTATGTTGAAAAAAACCGATTTCCAGGGGTGCTGATTGGTCTTTCGGGGGGCATAGACTCTGCGATTACAGCTGCGGTCGCAACAGATGCCCTCGGTCCAGAACGCGTAAATTGTGTAATGATGCCCTCCCCGTATACCTCTGTCGAAAGTTTAGAGGATGCTGCTGGATGTGCTCGCTTGTTAGGTGTGCAGCTAGAAGAGGTGAGTATTAATCCGGCGATGGAGGCATTTGAGGAGATGACAAGGCCATTATTTGGCAGTGTGCCCCCGGACACGACGGAAGAAAATATTCAGGCTCGTTCGAGAGGGCTCACATTAATGGCCTTGTCGAACAAAACTGGTGCGATGGTGGTGTCAACAGGAAACAAGTCGGAAATGTCAGTCGGATATGCGACACTCTATGGGGATATGTGCGGCGGTTATTCCGTTTTGAAAGATGTTTACAAAACTATGGTGTTTGACCTATGCCGCTGGCGTAATCGTGAATTTCCTGAGGGTGCTCTCGGTCCAAAAGGGGCTGTCATGCCGGACCGGATAATCACCAAGCCGCCTTCCGCAGAGCTAAAACATGATCAGACAGATCAAGATACGCTTCCGCCCTATGAGATTTTGGATGAAATACTAACCTGCCTTGTTGAGCGTGACATGGGGGTCCGCGCCACAACGGAAGCAGGGTTTGACAGTGAGCTGGTTCAGCGTATTTGGCGGATGCTCCTGGTTGCAGAGTATAAACGTCGGCAGGCTCCTCCTGGGGTTAAAATTAGCGAGCGTTCATTCGGGAGAGATCGCCGCTATCCAATTACCGATGGATTCTCAGAGAAACTGGAAGATGGCACTACAACTTCATAACTCTCTAACTCGAAAGAAAGAGACATTCATTCCATTGGATGATCGCCACGTGCGCATGTATGTGTGTGGGCCAACGGTCTACGACTCCGCACACATAGGGAATGCACGCCCCGTAGTAGTCTTCGATACTTTGGCTAAGTTATTGCGTCGGCTGTACCCAAAGGTCACTTATGTCAGAAATATTACCGACGTTGATGATAAAATTATTGAGGCAGCGCGGCAGACTCATGAGGATATTTTTAGTGTTAGTGCACGGTATTCGAGGCAATTCCATGAAGACATGCAAGCGCTGAATGACTCAGGTCCGGACAAAGAGCCACGGGCGACAGATCACATACCCGAGATGGTTGCGATGATTGATCAACTGATGGTTCGAGGCTTTGCCTATTTGGAGGCGGGGCATGTATTATTTTCTGTTTCAGAGATGGAGAGCTACGGATCCCTATCAGGCCATTCCCGGGAGGAGCTTATCGCTGGCGCCCGGGTTGAAGTTGCACCCTATAAAAGGGATCCAGCTGACTTTATTCTCTGGAAGCCCTCTGTCGATGGGCAGCCCGGATGGGATAGCCCTTGGGGCTATGGAAGGCCAGGGTGGCATCTCGAATGTTCAGCGATGAGCAAAAAACATCTCGGGCTGACGTTTGATATTCACGGCGGCGGACAGGATCTGATTTTTCCTCACCACGAAAATGAAATCGCCCAATCAGTGTGTGCCCACGATGGTATGCCTTTTGTCAGATACTGGATGCATAATGGTTATCTGACAGTCGACGGCGAAAAGATGTCAAAGTCATTGGGAAATTTTTACACTGTAAGGCAGCTTCTCAAGGAGGGTTGGCACGGTGAGACGATCAGGTTGGCTTTATTAAAAGCGCACTACAGGCAGCCTCTTAATTTTTCTTTAAAAGCGCTTTCTGAAGCTAAATCAGAGCTCGATCGGTTGTACGGAGCACTTAGGACAGAAAGTTCTGATGATATCCGCGATCAAAACCATTTCGGACCTGACCGGGATGTCCAATCTGCTTTGGAGAATGATCTTAATACGCCAGAAGCCCTCAGTAAGCTTCATTCTTTAGCAAGTTCTATCTATCAGGTTTCAGAAGACTCAGATTTAAAAAGGGAGGTCAGGGGTCGCTTGCGGGCCAGCGCCAGTCTGCTAGGGCTGTTGCAAGTTGATCCTGAAATTTGGTTTAGATCTGGTTCTGTCTCACAAGTTGGCCTGTTCGATGATTCCAAGATTGAAGATTTGATTGACCGGCGAAACAAGGCCCGAGCGGAACGGGATTTTCAGAAGGCAGATGAGATAAGAGATGTGTTAGCCGCAGAAAATATCCATCTGGAGGATGGTCCGCATGGCACGCGGTGGAAACGGGGCTGATTGGATGGCTGATAATAGAGTTTTTATATACGACTCCACCCTCAGGGACGGAGCGCAAACCCAGGGGGTGGATTTTACCGCAGCCGATAAGGCAGCCGTTGCTCGAGAACTCGATAAGATTGGTGTGGATTATATCGAAGGAGGGTGGCCTGGAGCAAACCCGACGGATGACGCCTTCTTTGATCGTCCACCCAAGTTTGAGCGATCTCGTCTAACGGCTTTTGGAATGACACGGAGGGCTGGACGGTCTGCGGAAAACGATCCCGGGCTCACAGCGATTTTGAGCAGTGGGTGCGATGTAGTGTGCCTGGTGGGTAAGACATGGGATTTTCATGCACAAGTGGCCCTTGGTGTCGACATGCATGAAAATGTTTCCATGATACATGACTCGGTCTCCCACGCAGTTCGGTCGGTTGGGGAAACGGTTTTCGATGCTGAGCATTTTTTTGATGGCTTCAAGTCAAATCCAGATTTTTCACTCTCGTGTATCACCGCGGCATACGATGCGGGTGCGAGATGGGTAGTCCTGTGTGATACGAATGGGGGCACGTTGCCCGACGAAGTAGAGAGGATCGTAGAGGCCGTTACCAGTGAAATTCCTGGCTCTAGTCTCGGAATTCATTGTCACAATGACACCGAGAACGCGGTCGCCAATTCTCTGGCTGCAGTGCGGGCCGGCGTTAGGCAGGTTCAGGGAACACTCAACGGGCTTGGTGAAAGATGCGGTAACGCCAACCTGATATCAATTATTCCCTCTCTAGTTCTTAAGATGGGTTACCAGACCGCGATGGATGAAGAGGATCTTGCAAAGTTAACGTCCTTGTCACGATTTTTGGATGAGCGTCTCAATAAACATCCCGATACGGGTGCAGCCTATGTTGGCGAGAGGGCATTCTCGCATAAGGGCGGCTTGCATGTCTCGGCGATTGAAAAAGATCCAAGAACTTATGAACACATTGAACCTGAAAAAGTTGGAAATAGCCGACATATTTTGGTCTCCGATCAGGCGGGGCGCTCCAACGTTTTGGCTCGTTTCCGAGAAATTGGTATGGAAATTGATCATTCCAATCCTCAGGTAAATAAATTGCTTAACGACGTTAAGGAGAGAGAAAATCAGGGTTACGCTTATGATGGGGCCGAGGCCAGCTTTGAGTTGCTAGCCCGTCGGGTACTTGAGAGCGTGCCCGAGTATTTCCAACTTCAGAGTTTTAAGGTCACCGATGAGCGTCGCTGGAATGCGCGGGGGGAACTCATTACTTTATCGGAGGCGACTATAAAGCTAGTGGTTCAAGACAAAAGAATGCTTGAAGTCGCCGAGGGCAATGGCCCAGTTAATGCCCTAGATAATGCTCTCCGAAAGGCGTTAACTGCTGTTTACCCCGCTCTCGATGATATGCGCCTCGTCGATTACAAGGTAAGGATTTTAACTCCAGGAGCGGGCACAGAAGCGATTACCCGTGTACTGATAGAGAGCCAAGATAGCCTGGGCAATAGTTGGTCCACCGTAGGAGTGTCAGCAAACGTAATAGATGCATCCTTTAATGCACTGCATGATGCCATTACCTATCGGCTACTCAATGTGGGGGGGTAGAAGCCTATTTTTTATGCCTGATCAAAAGCCTACAAAACGGCGGGTGAGCCAGCTAACAACTGAACCGGCACCTGTGGTTGTGTTAGTTGAACCATCGCTTCCTGAGAATGTAGGAATGGCGGCTCGCGCCATGCTTAATTTTGGTTTGACAGAGCTTCGATTGGTTCGGTGCCAATTTGATTGGCCCAGCGCGAAGGCGATAAATGCATCTTCCGGCGCTCACTTCGTTCTTGAAAATGCACAGCATTATCAAAATACGGAGGGCGCTGTAGCTGATCTACAGCGGCTGTCAGCAACCACTGCGAGACTAAGAGATATGGTTAAGCATGTGCAGTCTCCAAGGGAATGGTCTGACGATATTCGAAATGCGGTAAATATATTAAATCAGAGGGCTGGAATTTTATTTGGGCCAGAGCGTGTGGGTCTTAATAACGATGATTTGGCACTTGCAGATACCCTCGTTAATGTCCCAACCAATCCAGCATTTTCATCGATTAATTTGGCGCAAACTGTTTTGCTCCTGGGTTATGAATGGCGATTATCGGGACAGGTCGACACTCCTGAAAATCTTTTTCGGAAGGGTTACGGTGGAGAATTAGCTTCTCAACAGGATATAATCGCCTTTTACCGGCATTTGGAAGATGAACTTGATAAGTCTGGATTTCTTCGCGTCCCTGAAAAAAGGCCACGTATGGTCAGGAATATCCGAAATATCTTTAACAGGATCAAGTTGACCGATCAGGAAGTTCGAACCTTGCGGGGCGTGATTGTTGCGCTTGCGGAAAAGAAGCATCAGCCTCAGGGAGAAAGTAGGCGGAGAAAGGCTAGAAATGACAACAGATAAATACGACTTTGTAATTGTTGGGGCTGGATCAGCGGGCTGCACGCTCGCCGATCGCTTAAGCGAGGATGGTGCCCATAAGGTCCTGCTCCTCGAAGCGGGAGGGAAAGATACTGATCCCCTTATTCATGTTCCGCTGGCATTTCAGAAAATGCAGGAATGGAAATTACATGATTGGCATTATGAGTCCGAGCCTATCCCCGGATTTAATGGTCGTCGTCTTGAGGTAAAGCGCGGAAAGGTGCTTGGTGGGTCGAGCTCAATTAATCATATGGCCTACACTAGGGGGCACCCAGGAGATTTTGATCGTTGGGCAAGGAATGGGGCAAAGGGTTGGTCGTTCTCCGAAGTTCTACCTTACTTTAAAAAGGCGGAGTCTTGGGAACTCGGAGAAACATCGCGCCGAGGCGGAGACGGACCTGTCGGGACACAGTATGGCAAAACCGTAGATCCGCTGTACGAGGCCTGGCTGAAGGCGGCAGAACAGGCTGGATGGACTGTCACTGATGATTATAATGGTCCGGATCCCATAGGGTTCAGCCGTAGCCAATATACAATTCGGGATGGTCGCAGATCCTCCTCCGCTAATGCCCACCTTCGCCCAGCGGAGGGAAGATCGAATTTAACTATAGAAACAGGTGCGTTGACCTCGAGAGTGCTTATGGAGGGCCATAGGGCAATTGGCGTTGAATATATCCAAGGAGGTCAGACAAAGAATGCTTTCGCAGATGGTGAAGTGATCCTCGCGGGGGGTAGCATAAATTCTCCGCAAATTCTAATGCTATCAGGCATTGGACCTGGCGATCATCTCAAAGATATTGGTATTGAGACTATAATAGATCTCCCCGTTGGAAAAAATTTACAAGACCATCTTGCGACTTCTATCGCTTGGTCCAGACCAGATGACAATCCGAGCCAATTTAGGGAGGAAATGCGTTTTGATCGTATGATGATCTCCATGGTGCGCGGCTATTTCTTCCGGAGTGGACCGGCCACAGTGCTCCCTGGGGGCATGCATGCCTTCATCAAAACGTCAGAGGAGCTAGAGGTGCCGGATATTGAGTATATGTTTCGAGGAGCACCTCTGAATGCCCATCTCTGGTTTCCCGGTTTAAAGAAAAAATATGTCGATGGTTATGCTATTCGACCGGCGCTTCTACATCCCAAAAGTAGGGGGGAAATAAAACTTAGATCGAGTAACCCGAGTGACAAGGTGAGAATCTTTTTTAATTTTTTCTCCCATCCTGATGACCTCCCTACTCTCAGAAACGGTTTTAAAATAGGCCGGGAAGTCGGCATGCAGCAGGCTATGGATTTATATCGTGGAGAGGAAGTTCTCCCCGGCTCCAAAATAAGAACTGATGATGAGATCGATGAATATTTAAGGAACACATGCCGTACTGTTGAGCATCCGGTGGCGACTTGTCCCATGGGTGAGGGTGAAGGGGCTGTATTAGACTCCAATTTGCGGGTCATTGGAGCCGAGAATCTTCGGGTTGTGGATGCTTCAGCCATGCCAGACTTGGTTTCCGCTCACACCAATGCCTGTGCGCTCATGATTGGCGAAAAAGGAGCTGATATGATTTTGGGAAGAGAGCCTTTGCCCGCATTGGAAATCAATTGAGTCCTGTCCAAAGAGTTGTTTGCTGAAAAAGGGCTCTTGAGGGAGTGTTTTTGCACTTTTTAACTGCGCAGTATGGAATTGACTTTATCAGCGTAATCCATATAGTCCGGCCATTCCCGAGAATGCGGACACCGGACACGTTTCCGTCCGTCCCGCCGCCGGTTTTCCGGGTCGGACTATCGGGACAACAAAAATGGAATAAAAAATGAGCAAACGCCAAGCCGCTAAGTATAAAATTAATCGTCGCCTTATGTGTAATCTTTGGGGTCGGCCGAAGTCTCCCTTTAATATTCGCGAATACCGACCGGGTGAGCATGGTCAGGCCCGTCGTCGGAAGCCGTCCGATTTTGGTATCCAGCTTGCCGCTAAACAACGACTCAAAGGTTATTACGGAAATATTACTGAGAAGCAGTTCCGTCGTACCTACGAGGAGGCCGTTCGACGAAAAGGCGATACATCGGAAAATATCATTGGTTTATTGGAACGTCGATTAGACGCTGTTGTTTACCGGATGAAATTTGTTCCAACAGTTTTTGCGGCCCGGCAATTTATCAATCACGGTCACGTAATGGTTAACGGGAAAAGAGTAAATATTCCTTCCTATCGTTTGAAAGAAGGCGATATCATCGAAATACGAGAGAGGTCTCGGCAAATACCAATGGTTCTTGAGTCTGTGGACTCGGTGGAACGCGATGTGCCTGAATACATTCAAGTCGACCATAGCTCTATGAAGGGTAGCTTTATTCGGACTCCTGGGCTCGCGGATGTGCCTTATCCAGTCCTGATGGAACCCAATCTCGTTATCGAGTTTTATTCACGATAATCAGGAGACGTACTCAAAGATTCCGCCCCATCTCGGGATATTTAGCTCGCGACGATTCCGCATCCTAGAGAGAACCACTTTGGTCCGTCAGGCATATTACATGTCCCGACGAAGCTTAAGGATATTGGGGCTTTAGGTTTTCTCGAGAATTTCTAAACCTAATGGCTTCCAGAGTAACTTGTTAGGTCTATATATTCGAGCACTGTTCCGTCAGGGTCCCTGAAATAGAATCGGGGCCCATTAACTACCCCCCCCTGACGATCTTCTTCGAAGAAGATCTCGATTCCGTTTGCCTTCAGGTTTTCTCTCGCGGCTTCATATGCCTCCGTACTGGCCACCATGAATGAGTGGTGAACGCCGTTGTGATCATCCAACTCCGGGTTTATTGGTGGGTCCCGCCGGCATAATATAAGGCAATCTCCTCCGGCATCAATAAATGACATGTTACCATTTGGGGTGGTCTGGATGTGACGGCAACCTACAATATCACAATAAAAATCACGACTTTTCAAAACGTCGCTCACAGCAATAGAGAAGTGGGCCATGCCCAAAATTTTGGGAGGATGCATTATTAATCTCCCTTGTAGCTCGTCAAATCGATTATTTCGAGAACGTTACCATCAGGGTCTTCAAAATATGCTCGAGGGCCATTTACGGCGCCACCCTGTCTGTCCTCATCAAAATGAAATTTGATATCGTCTCTATTTCTGAGCTCATTCAGTGCACGCTCATAATCTTCGTGGTCAACAACCCAGGCGTGATGGATATCTTGTTCTCCGGCTTGCATAATCGGGTTCTGGGTTTTGGTCAGGATGACACAGTCTCCCCCTGAGTCCATGAAAACCATTCCCCGTTTATGGTTTACTTGGATGGGTTTCATGCCAAGGATCTCTTCATAAAATTTCATCGATCTTTCTGTATCAGTGACAGGAATAGTGAAATGGGCGAGCCCTTTAGTTTGAACAAGTGGCATAGTGCAGCTCCCTGATAGATTCTCTACCAGAGTCTAATTCAATAATCCTTAACAAAAAAGGCGGGAATATTCCCGCCTATTAAACAAATAACTAGTAACCAATAAAAAATAGTCGATTTATCCAGCTTCTTGACTTTGGATATTTACTTCTATGCCTTTGTCAGTAAAAAACTCGATAATTTCTCCTTGCTCTGCCATTTCACGAACTATATCGCAGCCACCTACGAATTCGCCTTTAACATAGAGCTGCGGGATAGTCGGCCAGGAGGAGAATTCCTTGATCCCCTCTCTAATCTCAGGGTCTGAGAGCACGTCAATTCCCTTGAATTTGATGCCCATAAACGTGAGTACTTGAACCACAGTCGCTGAAAATCCACATTGCGGAAAAACCGGTGAGCCCTTCATGAAGAGTACCACATCAGTTTCGTTAATTTCATTTTGGATTCTTTGAAACACGGGTTTGTCATTCATAGTTTTGTCCTAGGATTTATAAGTTATTTGTTCGGCGCCGAAGTGTGGAGCGCGAGAGCATGCAACTCGCCACCCATTCGCCCCCGAAGAGCTTGATAAACAAGTTGATGCTGTTGCACCCTAGTCTTCCCTGCGAATTCAGCCGAAACAATTTGCGCTGACCAATGATCGCTATCGCCCACCAGATCCTCCAAGGTTATTTCAGCATCCGGTATTTTTTCTTTAATCAGGCGCTTAATTTCTCCTGGATCCATCGGCATAATATTTACCCATTTTTTAGGTTATTTAACTGGCCATATAATTTGGAAACCATTCCTCATGGAAGTTTCTCAACTCCTTCAGACATATAGGTTGCTCGCCGTTCACAGTCAATGCGTCGCCACCCGATGTTCCCAGATGTGTGAGTGGTATCCCACGTGCTTGGGCCAGAGCTTTCAGTTCGCCTCCAGCATTCGAAGCCAGCAGATACCGCCCCTGATCTTCGCCAAAGCAGAAATAGGCCAAGGGAATGTCGATATTTTTCATCAGAATCTCAGCACCGCAATTGCCAGCCAACGCCATTTCGGACAGTGCGACAAGCACTCCCCCGTCCGATATATCGTGACACGCCGAGACCAGTCCTTCTCTTATGCATTCTCGGACAAAGTTGCCGTTAGACCTCTCGGCGGATAAGTCGACTGGAGGCGGTGAGCCAGCTTCGCACCCTCCAATTTCCTTTAGCCATAAGGAGGCTCCAATGTGACCTAACGTCTCTCCTACTAAGAATATATCATTGTTTGGTGACAATGCGATGCGCATCATTAGAGTAAGATCTTTTATCAGCCCTACCCCCCCAATGGCTGGTGTCGGCATGATCGCGGCCCCGTTTGTCTCATTGTACAGAGAAACATTTCCTGAAACGACTGGAAAATTGAGTTCTTTGCATGCCTCAGCCATTCCTTCTATACATCCGATGAGTTGGCCCATGACCTCGGGTCGCTCCGGATTACCGAAGTTTAAATTATCTGTAATGGCCAGCGGTTGGGCTCCGACAGCCGTAAGGTTACGCCAAGCTTCTGCTACGGCCTGCTTTCCTCCCAAGTAAGGGTCTGCAAAACAGTACCTCGGAGTGCAATCTGTTGTGATGGCGAGCCCCTTATTCGTTGTGTGGACCCGCACCACCGCTGAATCCCCGCCAGGCCTTTGAACCGTATCGGCCATCACCATGTGATCATATTGCTCCCATATCCAACGTCTGGAGCACAAATCTGGTGAACCCATAAGTGTTAATAATGCGGTGCGAACCGGAATTGTTTCTGCACTTTTAACCGAAGGAATAGGTCGCGGTGCTTGGGGTGGCTCGAAAGGCCTTTGATATATTGGGGCTTCTGAGACAAGAGGAGGAACAGGAATATCGCATACTACCTTGCTGCCTTTTTTTAATACCAATCTCTCGGTGTCGGTAACCTCTCCAATGATCGCAAAATCTAGATCCCACTTCTCAAAAATAGCCTGTGCTAGATCTTCTCGACCTGGTTTAAGAACCATCAGCATCCGTTCTTGGCTCTCTGAGAGCATTATTTCATAGGGTGTCATTCCTGTCTCTCGGACAGGGATTTGATCCATATTCAGTTCAATCCCGACACCACCTTTAGAGGCCATTTCAACCGACGATGATGTCAGCCCCGCAGCACCCATATCCTGAATAGCAATAATTGCATCGGTAGACATCAATTCCAGACAAGCCTCAATTAGGAGTTTTTCTGTGAAGGGATCTCCCACTTGGACGGTTGGCCGTTTGTCTTCTGAGTCTTCATTGAATTCCGCTGATGCCATGGTTGCACCATGAATACCATCACGTCCGGTTTTAGATCCGACGTATACAACTTTGTTTCCGACGCCTGCCGCTGCTGAATAGAAAATACGATCGGCATCCGCTAACCCGACCGTCATTGCATTTACGAGTATGTTGCCGTCAAAAGCATGATGAAAATTACATTCCCCTCCCACGGTGGGTACTCCTACGCAATTTCCATAGCCTCCAATCCCTGCCACCACTCCAGAGACCAGATGACGGGTTTTTGGATCATCTGGATGTCCAAATCTCAACGAATTCATGTTTGCTATGGGACGCGCCCCCATAGTAAATACATCCCTTAGAATGCCTCCGACGCCGGTAGCTGCCCCCTGGTAGGGTTCAATAAATGAGGGATGGTTATGACTTTCCATTTTAAAAATTGCAGCCTGTCCGTCACCTATATCTATGACCCCAGCATTTTCTCCGGGCCCCTGAATGACCCAGGGTGCTTCTGTTGGTAGGAGCTTTAACCAATAGCGGGATGATTTGTAGGAGCAGTGTTCACTCCACATGACAGAAAAAATGCCCAACTCCACGATATTAGGCTCACGCCCCATGATCTCTAGTAGAGTAGAATATTCCTCTTCTGTGATTCCGTGCTCCGAAACCAGGTCGGGGGTGATTTTATCGCGAGTCGTCATGAGGTGAGTTCAGTGGCCAAACTGTCAAACATAATACGACCATCTGTTCCTCCTAGCGTAGGGTCTGCAAGTCGCTCAGGGTGTGGCATCATCCCAAGTACATTCCTAGAATGGTTTAAGATCCCCGCGATGTTTTCATCGGACCCATTGGGATTTGACTCACTGGAAGTTTTTCCTTGTTCGTCGCAGTAGCGAAAGGCGATCAGGTTTTCAGTTTTTAAAATTTTTAGGGTTTCGATGTCGGCTGTATAGTTTCCGTCGTGGTGGGCTATGGGAATTCGCAGAGTCTGACCCTGTGCATAGCCCCGTGTAAACGCTGTTTCTGCATTCTCCACTCTCAAATTTACGTCTCGGCATACGAATTTGAGACCTTGATTCCGCATGAGAGCCCCAGGTAGGAGACCGGTTTCACACAAAATTTGGAAACCGTTGCAAATTCCCAGAACTGGCACTCCACACTTCGCCATGTTTACGACTTCCTTGATGGCTGGCGATTGTGCCGCCATACAACCTGGTCGTAAGTAATCTCCATAGGAAAATCCGCCTGGTACTACGATCAGATCAGTTCCAGGTAGCTCTGTGTCTCCATGCCAGACCATCACCGGCGGCTGGCCAAAACTTTTGTGCAACGCAACCTGCACGTCACGATCGCAATTCGATCCAGGAAAAACGATTACCGAGGATCTCATCGCCCAATATCTATCCGATAGTCCTCTATTACCGTATTAGCGAGAAGTTTACGACACATTTGGTCTGCGGCTTCCTTCGCCAATTCTGGGTTGGTCTCCGCGATGTCTATTTCAATGAACTTACCTTGACGAACTTCATGTACTCCCTCAAACCCGAGATTTCCAAGTGTTCTTTCAATTGCTTTTCCTTGCGGATCGAGTACACCAAGTTTTAACGTAATATGAACCTGAATTTTCAAAGTAACTCTACCAGTAATACGTGGACGTCACACTATCATGCGAATCGTTTTAAGATGAAATCCCTTACATGCGAGGACCGATTGGTCTGTCATTGATGTTTTACAAGTTAATTAGAGATACGAAAACAGTGCTCTCGGGAACAGCCAACCCAAGTTTGTTTTCGGTCTAATAACTTCCTGTAAAAAGTTTTTTCTCTGCTTAATCTGTGTTTTTCCCCCGGAGGGGAATGCTCAAATTCTTGCTCCGAGATCGATGTCTTGGAAGGACCCCGGTCGGCCAGGTTCGCCGGAAAAACGCCATATAACCTTGGGAGTGCCAGTAAAGGGAGTGCCCAAAGCTATCAGACTCGAAGATACTGTTCCATAACCATCCCTGGGACTGATAAGCATTGCCTCTTCGGAGCCTGCCCCTGCCTCTATGTCTGTTGATTGCAACAATTCCTCCCAGGATGACCAGTCCCCCTTCTCAGGATTTGGGATAGTCGCCCGTTCAAACTTCGGCAAATAGAAGCGGGTTCTGGCGGAATTCAACTCATTGGCCCCCCCAGAGGTAATTATCGATATCCCTTCAGGTATTTCAAAAGCTTCCACTTTTGCGGCATCTGGTCCGGTGCTCCTGACCCACCAAGCGTCTCGGTTGTCGGCGACAAGGAAGTTAAAACCGCGGTATGCAGCCGGTTCCACATCAAGGATCGCATCGATAGCATCCAGGGCATCGGGGTGGTCAAGCGCTTCTAAGACAAGCTCCCCTCTGCTTCTCAGTCTCGGATCATTTCCCAAAGTATTTTTTCGATTGGTTACAGCGGCCATAACGCCGTAATCATTTACACCAAGCCAGGTTCCATTGCCCAATTCGTCTATTCCTGCAACAACCTCTGGACGATCCTGCCAATGCCTGCCAGGTGATCTCCAGGGCCTGTTAGTTTTTTCATCACGGTTTGATGCGACCAGGAGAGGCCACTGATGGTCCGGACGGCGCAGGATCACTATGGTACACATGACTATGTTATGGCTTTTGCTCTGGGGGGTTGTAAAGGAGTACCTTGTTAATTACCTGCAACTAAAAATATTTTATTGCTCTTGGGTGTATCACATCGTCCGTTTCCGAATTTCTGGAGGTGTTCCCGGCAGGTTCAGGGCTTTAATATCTGAGGGATGTGTTTGTCCACCTGCACATTTCCAGTCGACTGTATAAATTAAATTTTCGTTGATTCTTGGTTTGCGCGTTATTTGGGCGTTAACTTTTTGTAAAACGAGGAGAAAATATGAAAACGATAGATGCCGACGCTCACGTTATCGAGTCAGCAAAGACGTGGAGTTACCTTGGTAATGATGAAAAACATTTTGCTCCTCTAACCCTCAATAAAGTAAGTGGGGGCGATAGTCCGCAGTCTGGTCCATCAAAGTCTAGTCATTATTGGTTTAGCGGGAGCCATATTCAGCCTAAGGACAACGCTGATACCACGATGGATGAAGCATCACGTGAAATGGGTGACGTCCAGGCGAGACTGGACCATATGGATCGATTGCAGATTGATGCCCAAGTACTTTATCCCACGATTTTCCTTGTGCCGACCGCAAGGGATACTGCTCAGGAAGTTGCCCAATACAAAGCCTATAACAAGTGGTTGGCTGACATATGGACTTTATCAAAGGGAAGGTTGAGATGGGCTGCGTGCGTTCCAACCTCGGCGATGCATTTAGTGGAAGAGGAAATGGCTTTTGCAAAATCGCACGGAGCATGTTGTGTTTTCATGCGTCCATTTGAGTGCAATCGCTATTTAGGGGAACCGTATTTTGATCCCCTGTTTCGCGCGGCCTCCAACCAAGATTTGGCGATAAGTATCCATTCTGGGAATGGGAGCCCGAGTGACAATTTATTCCATGAAGGACATAATTTCGGCAGGTTTAAGCTCGCAATGATTTCAACATTTCATTGGATGTTGGAAAACGAAATCCCCTCAAAATATCCTGATCTTCGCTGGGCCTTTATTGAAGCCTCAGCTGCCTGGATCCCGTACGTCCTCGGAGATGTTGAAAAACGACTCGCTCGAAAAGGAAAAAAACTCTCTGACGATCCTCTTCGAGAGAACAACATATTTGTAACTCTCGAGCTGACAGATAATATTCCGGCGATTATCGACAGGGTGGGGGATACTAATTTGATTATTGGGACCGACTATGGGCACACCGATACATCCGCGCAGATTGAAGCCCTTCGGTTGCTCAAAGATAGCGCTGGTATCAATCCGCAGAGTGTGGACAGAATTCTTGGACCAAATCCAAAGCGGCTCTATTCTCTTTAACTGAAAAATTTTTTTGAAGGAAAGATGAATGGAATATCTCCATACAATGGTGAGGGTCAGTGATCTTGAAAAATCTCTGGATTTCTATTGTAACCAGCTTGGCCTCGTAGAAATTCGTCGGGTGGAAAACGAGAAAGGGCGTTTTACTCTTGTGTTTCTGGCTGCTGAGAACGATGTGGACTCAGCCAAGAAAAACCGAAGGCCAACGGTTGAGCTGACTTTTAACTGGGATCCAGAAAACTACTCCGGTGGAAGAAATTTTGGGCATTTGGCATATCGGGTGGAAGATATTTATGCGATTTGTGAGCGCCTAATGGAGGCGGGTACTGTCATTAATCGACCCCCGAGGGATGGCCATATGGCTTTTGTAAGATCTCCTGACGGAATATCGATTGAGTTATTGCAAAGAGGTGATCCTCTCCCTGCTTGTGAACCATGGAGTTCAATGAAAAATTCGGGCGAATGGTAGGATGGCTCTGGCTTGACGAGTAATGTAAAGCAGAGCATGAAGGTGAGAAAAATAGAATTCGCTTAAAGGAAATGGGCTTCTAACAGTTGGGATCTCTCCAGGTATAAAATCTCTCTGATCCAGGTCAGAAAACTCACCAGCTGCCCTAATTTTTAGAACCTGCTGAAAAGCGGGATTTTTAAGGAAATAATTTGAGTAAAAAACGATTTGGGGATCTCGGCCTTTCGGAAATCCTTTGCCAATGTCTTTCTAGGCGGAGGCATACATATCCGACCCCGATACAACAGGAGGCGATCCCATTGTTACTCCAAGGCCGAGATCTTCTCGGTCTTGCTCAGACGGGAACTGGTAAGACCGGGGCTTTCTCTCTTCCCATATTACAAATGGTCTCTGAATTGAAATTCCGGCCTCGGCCTAAACAGCCTGTTGCCTTAATTCTTGCGCCGACGAGAGAGCTGGTAATTCAAATTGGTTCAGAGATTGAAGCCTACAAGAGAGGGCTTCCTATTCGACATACCACTATCTTTGGTGGGGTAAGTCAGGCGCGACAAGTGGAGGCGCTTGGGCGAGGCGCTCATATCGTCGTGGCCACTCCCGGACGGCTACTTGATCTTAAGTCTCAAGGTCATCTGACATTGTCTGCCGTGCGATTCTTTGTCCTGGATGAAGCAGATCGGATGCTGGACATGGGATTTATCAAGGATATTAGAAAAATATTGCCGGTTCTTCCTGAAAAACGCCAGTCTCTGATGTTTTCGGCGACTATGCCCAAGGAAATAGATCGCTTAGCCTCAGATATCCTTTTCAAACCAGTTCGTGTTGAAGTTGCTCAACAATCGAAGCCCGTTGAAAAAATAGAACAATATGTGTGTTTTCTTCCTACTGCTGAGAAGCGGACCCAATTAGAAAATATTCTTTCTGATCCAGCGTGTGAGCGCGTCATTGTCTTTGCAAGAATGAAGCACAGAACAAACAGAATTGCTGAGCAACTATGTAAGGCTGGTATCAGCGCAGATGCCATTAACGGAAACAAATCGCAGAATGCACGTCAAAAGGCTCTGGAACGCTTCAAAAGGAGCGAAATAAGGGTGTTGGTTGCGACGGATATTGCCGCTAGAGGGATAGACGTTAGAGAAATCACTCATGTAATAAATTATGAACTACCTAATGAGCCGGAGTCTTATGTCCACCGTATCGGACGGACTGCAAGAGCGGGAGCGGTTGGCCGAGCAATTTCCCTGTGCGATCCTAGCGAGCTTCATTACTTGAGAAGTATCGAAAAATTAATTGGGGATAAGATCCCAGAACTTGACGCTGTCCCTGATGCGTATTCTTTGTCTGAGATGACTGAAGAAAATCCTTCTGCGAAGAAAACCCCTTCAAGGAAAAAAAGAAAAAGAAAAACCTCTAAAGTCAAACAGAGCCGGTACCAAGCAAGCGGCAATTGATTGGCGTTTAATATACTCGGAAAGGCTTTCACAATAGCGAACGGTGTTTGGGCTTAGAGCTAACTAATCTCTTCCCATGGCCGGGTGCGTTGCCTCATTCCTCTGCGACAATATTTCCCATGAAGTTTGTAAACACATCAACGATTTCTTCTTCATGCTCAATCCAGCTGGCCCATTCGATTATCGGCACATCTTGATCTTCAATCGGCAGCTGATGCAGCTGACTGCCCTTGATTCGTTCATGCACTATTCGACCATTAATAGATGCATGAGTGTTATCATTGCCTGGAATAATTATCGTAGGAGCCGAGATGGTTGCTAGCTCTTCGTCTGTAACACCCATAACTGGTAATCCGCCCCCGGCAACGAAAAGCGACCTGAGACCTGCCATGACATCTATAAAGTGTTGGGGATCCATAGCCATCAAGGTTGCCTCGTGCTCGGGGTTTAGGGCGATCCGACCTTTGTAAGCCTCTGTCGCGCAGACCCCTGCCATGCCATTTTCCTTCGCGGCGCGAATGAATTGATCATAGTACAAATCGGGTAGGCGTTTTGCCGCAAAATCACCACCGGTTGGGCGGATTAGCAATAAACCTCGGGTGTCTGAAGGGTGTTTGATTGCAAATAACATCGAGGTCCGAGCACCCGAGCTAGATCCACTTATAAAAGCAGGCAGTGCGCTCAGCTGATCCAGGAGTTCACGCAGATCGTCAGCCCATGTGTGCTCTTCTGTTTCGGTTGCTTCCAAGAGGAGGTCGCTGGCTCCGGTGTTCCTTCGGTCGTGCAGAACGACACGAAAACCTTTTAAGGCGATTTTTTCTGCCAGGGGCATAAACTCGTCGTAGGGACGTCTCCCACCCGTGGTGAGTGCCATCCAAGGGCCTTCGGTTCCGACAATTTCATAGCGAATATTTAGGCCACGCACTTTTGCAAAGGGCATTTTTACCTCCTAATTTGGTGGGGCATCTTATGTGGTTCCCATGACGCCCCAATTGAAATATTCCTTTATGTCGAAGCTTTGGTACGACAGCATTCGTCATACTTTTTCGACGTGTCGACTCATTCCATCATGGATCCTGCGAAATAAAAAGCGGGACTGGGGAATGCTTGTCGACTTATGAACTAAAGACCCGCTCAAAAATTGTCTCTACCTGGGCTGTGTGGTATTTCATATCGAATAAATCATTCAAACCCTCGGGCGTGATGCAGGAGATAACTTCTTCATCTGACTTTAGCTCGGTCAAAAAATCCGCCCCCGTTTCCCAGACCTTCATGGCGTTGCGCTGAACGGCGGAATACGCATGTTCTCTGCTCATTCCCGCTTGGGTAAGTCCAAGTAAGACTCGCTGTGAAAATACCAGTCCGCCAAGGGAGTTTAGGTTTTTGACCATCATGTCTGGGTAAATTAAGAGCTTTTCGATAACACCGGTCATTCTCGCCAGAGCAAAATCAAGTGTCACTGTTGAGTCGGGAGCTATCATTCTCTCCACGGATGAATGTGAAATATCTCGTTCATGCCACAATGCCACATTTTCCATCGCCGGTATGACCGAAGCCCTGACGAGCCTCGCCAATCCGGTAATATTCTCTGTTAGAACCGGGTTCCTCTTATGAGGCATCGCACTCGAACCTTTTTGGCCCGGTGAAAAATATTCTTCTGCTTCTCTCAGCTCCGTTCTTTGCATGTGGCGTATTTCGACAGCAAGCCTCTCAAGGCCACTTGCGATAACACCGAGTGTTGCGAAAAAAGCAGCATGCCGGTCGCGTGGGATCACTTGCGTTGATATTGGTTCTGCTTTAAGGCCCAGTTTCTCAGCCACGTACTCCTCTACATAGGGGTCGATGTTTGCGAAGGTCCCAACGGCTCCCGAAATCGCGCATGTTGCGATCTCCTTACGCGCCACTTCCATTCTCTCCCGGTTGCGGGCAAATTCAGCGTAATGACCGGCTAGTTTAACCCCCAGAGTGGTCGGTTCTGCGTGGATACCGTGGCTCCGCCCGATGCACACACTATTTTTATGCTCTATCGCTCTTCTCTTAAGAGCATTCATCAAATGGTCAATGTCGGCCAAAAGTAAATCGGCTGCCTGGGTTAGCTGGACTGAGAGACAGGTATCCAGCACATCAGACGACGTCATTCCTTGATGAACGAATCGTGCATCAGCTCCTACATGCTCTGCTACATTGGTCAAAAAGGCGATGACATCGTGTTTGGTTTCGCGTTCTATCTCATCAATGCGGTTGATCTCCCAAGATCCCTTCTCCCAAACAGCGGCGGCCGCTGCCGCTGGGATGACACCGAGCTTCGCTTGTGCATCGCAGGCATGCGCTTCAATCTCGAACCAAATGCGAAATTTATTTTCTGGTTCCCAGATGGCAGCCATTTCCGGGCGGGAGTAACGCGGTATCATTCTGTCGACCTTTGCTCAATTTCTTCATTCACTCCGTAGCGGCGATTGGATAGGAGTGTCAACTTTAATGGATGAAAAGGTTCACCCTTAGGGGGATATGTGCTCTGTCTTTTGACTAATCTGCATATGCGGCGAGGGCTGGTTTCGGCTCACGGGCATCTAATTGGCGTTTCCACATCGCTGCATAGGCTCCCCCGGTCGCTAACAATTGAGTATGAGTCCCTCGTTCTATAATTCGGCCATTCTCAAAAAATAAGATTTCATCCGCATGCACGATAGTCGAAAGTCTATGCGCGATAATTACCGTTGTGGTTCCCTGCGATATCTTTTGTAAATTTCTTTGGATTGCATTCTCTGTTTGAGAGTCCAGAGAGGAAGTCGCTTCATCAAAAAGAAATATACGAGGTTTTTTTAAGATTGCGCGTGCAATAGCTACTCGTTGTTTCTCACCGCCTGAGAGCTTAAGACCTCGCTCACCAACTAAGGAATTATAACCATCAGGTAATTGATTTATAAATCCATCGATTTGGGCCAGTTTTGCAGCTTGTTTTATTTCTGTAACCGTACAACCGGGACGCCCAAAACCGATATTATATTGGAGGCTCTCATTGAATAGAACACTATCCTGCGGCACGACTGCTATAGCGGCCCGAAGGGAATTTTGTTTGGATTGATTGACTTCCGCTCCGTCAATAAGGATTTTGCCGGATGATGTTTCGTAGAATCTAAACAGCAAACGGCCAATAGTTGATTTCCCTGCCCCTGACGGCCCAACGAGCGCGACCGTCTTTCCTGGAGGCACTTTGAAAGAAACATTGTGGAGAACGGGGCGCCGTTTATCGTAGGCAAAGCAGACATCCTCGAAGAGGATCTCGCCATATCCCTCGGGCAATGGCGCCGCTGCAGGGGCGTCTGTAATTTCTGGTGCGATTGATAAAAGAGACATCATTTGTTCCAGGTCAACAAGAGCTTTCTTTATTGCCCGATATAGGTGCCCGAGCCGGTCAAGAGGTCTAATAAGTTGCAGAAGATACTGGTTGACTGCGACAAGGGCCCCGAGCGTCATGGCGCCCTCTAGGACCCGATCACCAGCGGTGACAACCATCAGGGTGATCCCAATACCCAGAATGCTTACATTTAAAAGTCCTGTTAGACTGCGCCAAGTCAGAGCCTTAATGGTCATGGTCTGGACCTCTGCCAGCGCACTATCGTATCGCCTGGAAACGAATGACTCGTTCCCAGAATATTTAATTGTTTCAAAATTCAGGAGACTATCGATTGCTTTACCATGGGCTTCTGTGCCCACAGCCACTGCTCTCCTTTGATGCCTACGTAGCCATTCAGATCCGATAATAAGAGCCGTTAAATAAGCACCAAGAGTTCCAAGCATAATGATGGCAAAGATACCGTCAAAAACAACGAAGAGAACATTCGTGACTAAAATGATCTCGATCACGAAAGGCAGAATCAGGAACACAACATCAAATAAGAGGTCTTCGATGGCCCGGCTCCCGTTATCAATTATCCGGCTTAGTGATCCTGTTCTTTTTCCTAGGTGAAAACGTAGAGAGAGATTATGAAGATGATCAAAAACAACCATATTAACTTTTCGGCGCACAGGTTGTTCGATCCTGCCGTATAGGGTCCAACGAATTTCGCTAAAACAACGACTAAGCCAGTGCGCCGCACCATACGTTACGAGAAGGCCCAATACCCCGAGACTCACCGTTCCGCCCATGCTTTGGCTAGATTTCTCATTGAGAGTATCAATAACCAGAGCGAACAGCATCGGGAATGACGAGTTTAGTCCGGCCATGGCTAGGACGACCCCAAACGATGCACAGAGTTTCAGTTTCATCATCCCGTCGTCGGCTGGCCACAGAAATGGCAAAATTAGCTGTAATGTGTGGCGTTCCTTGGGCGGAATGCTAGAACGAGGTACGGACAAAATCACACCAATCTTGATTTAGCGATGGATAGCAATGCTCATAAGTTGTTCCGAGGCCAATAAGCCTCAGATTTTTAATCTTTGTATTGCACTGCTGTCGTCACGGCAAATATCCAATCAGTAATTGTTGCATGTTTTAGTCTGATCTTTTAGGAAATTCTGGGCGTAACCTCTGTCTTGCAGATGTATGACGAGATTGGAACGAAAAAAAGAATTCGGTATGTTTAAGAGCTCAGAATCGATAAGTTGATCGGAATGTCAGGACTACAAGAACGCTGTTTATCGAATGCCTTTTTGGCGGAGTTACCTGAGTTTTGTTCAGGGAAGGTCAGGGATTCATATGACTTACCTGATGGGCGGCGGGTTATGATTGCGACCGACCGCCAGTCGGCGTTTGACCAGATATTGGCTTCGGTACCTTACAAAGGGCAGGTTTTGAACCAGACTGCCAGATTTTGGTTTGAGGCAACCGCAGATATTTGTCCCAATCACGTAATTGCCTATCCGGATCCTAATGTTGTTATCGCAAAGAGATTGACCATGCTGCCAGTGGAGATTGTCGTCCGCGATTACATGACGGGTTCCACTGAGACCAGTATCTGGCCGATGTACAAGGCAGGTAAGCGTATGCTTTACGGAATTGACTTCCCGGAAGGTCTGGTCAAGAACAGTAAACTGCCGAATACTATACTGACGCCGACAACAAAAGCAGCTCTGGGAGGGCACGATGCCCCTGTCACGCCTGATGAAATTTTAGAGCTTGGGCTCCTCACCACAGCTATATGGAATCAAGTTTCCGAGGTCAGCCTAAGTCTGTTTCGCAGGGGGCAGGAAATCGCTGCGCAAAATGGGTTGATTCTAGTTGACACCAAGTATGAATTTGGAATGGATGACAATGGTGGTTTGGTAGTAGCGGATGAAATTCATACTCCGGACTCAAGCCGCTATTGGCGATCTTCCTCCTACGAAAGTCTGTTCAAAGATGGACTAGAGCCGGAGAGCCTTGACAAAGAATTCTTGCGTTTATGGATTACTGAAAGGTGTGATCCTTATAAAGAACCAATCCCCGTTATACCTGAAGAGACTCTGCTGGAGTTCAGTTCCAGATATATCGCCCTTTTTGAGGCTGTGACGGGTGAGAAATTTCAGAGGCCGTCTCTTGAGACGGCTGTGATTGATCGTGTAAGGAAAAATCTCGGGCTTGCTCTTCCCGAATATTTCTGACTTGGATTGTCCACCCTTCTGAGACAAGTTTATCCATTAAAGGCAAATTTTAGGGTCGGGAAACCAGAATTCATGGTCGCATTTAGTCTGCCTCCCGGGACCTCCGGATCTTCTTACGACTATGCCTTTCTCGCAACAATATGAAAGATATGCCAGTGTTTTTTTTGTCCTCTTGGTGTCGGTCCGTCATCTTCCTCCTCGCGGAAGAATTCTGTTTCTAGAGGGTTTAGAAGTGCCTTGATCCCGTCACGATTGAAAAAGGTGATGGTTGAATTCCCCACCCAACTATCTTTGTTACCATATAATTGGCAGGAGATACGTCCTCCAGGTCTGAGTGAAAATAAGATTTTGTCCCAAAGATCCGGAAATCTCTCTGGTGGCACAAGTGGAAGGGCAAAACTGGAGTTCACAAGATCAACTGGATACGGAAAATCGATATCCTCAAAACGAGCCTGGATTGTCTTTAAATTTGGGTTGCTCGGTAAATCTGAGCGGTTCATTAGACCATCAAGGGCAGACCTTTCTGCATCAATCGCCGTTACAGTCCATCCTTGCCGTAACAATTCAATGGTATCGCGCCCATTTCCACTGCCCAAATCGATAGCAAAATTACCGGACGGATCGGTCCGCTCGGTTTCAAAGAGTTCAAGGGCCCTAATTAGGGTCTGACGAGGAGGCCCTTGTCCGGTTTTCTGATAATAGCTAGCCCAATCTTCCGACATTACGCGCACTTGATTAATTAATGGAAACAATAGTTAGAGGAATCTCCTCCATGGCTTGGCGGCTTGGCCAAAACCTTCTACTGCTGAAGCTATTATAAAAAGTCCCGTCCCGATAGTATTCCGATTACAAAAGGTATGTGTGTTATGTTTACTTCCAAGACTGAAACCGAATGGTCTAGCTGAACCGAGTATCACTATATGTTTGACTATCTTTTAAATATTGACTTCTTGGCAGTCGCGCAGGTTATTTTGATCGATTTGGTCCTTGCCGGCGATAACGCAATTGTGGTGGGGATAGCGGCGGCCTCAGTAGAACCAAAGTTTCGTAAAAAAGTAATTTTTCTCGGTGTCGGGTTGGCAGTGGTTTTGCGGATCATATTTGCGGCTGTCACGATGCAATTACTTGGAATAGTCGGTCTTACTTTTGCTGGTGGCGTGCTACTTCTTTGGGTTTGCTGGAAGCTATATACCGAATTGCGGGAGCATTCAGGGAGCGGTTCCCAGAGTGGGAACCGATCAGAGTCGGGGCGGCGTCAAACCGTTTCGGCGGCCATTTTTCAGGTCGCAATTGCCGATATTTCCATGTCTCTCGATAACGTCTTGGCTGTGGCTGGCGTGGCAAAAGACGATATGACAGTTCTGGTGATTGGGCTCGCTCTATCCGTGATACTAATGGGAGTCGGCGCGGGCGTGATTGCCCGGTTGTTAGAGCGATACCGCTGGATTGGTTATCTCGGACTTCTTTTAATTGTCTATGTTGCCTTTGAAATGACCTGGCGCGGCGGGGTGGAGTTGCTGAATTTCTTGACAGCTTAGATTTTGAGGCTTTATCGATCCATTTCGGGCCTCAACCCTAAAATTGAGCCGAGCATTTTGTTTAGATTTTGTGCGCCCCGAAGAGGTTAGTATCTGTATGGAGGGCAGTTTAGGCCTTGAGGAGACAGTGTAAAAATTTCGCATCCGTCTGCCGTAACTCCCAAAGAATGTTCGAATTGCGCAGATAGCGATTTGTCGCGTGTCACAGCGGTCCAGCCATCCCCAAGAATTTTACACTCGGGTTTGCCCGCATTGATCATTGGCTCGATGGTAAAAAACATTCCCTCGACGATTCTAGGCCCCTCTCCCTGGTTACCAAAATGGAGAACGCTCGGTGGCGTATGAAAAACTTGGCCCAATCCGTGCCCACAGAAGTCCCTGACAACAGAAAATCGCATCGGTTCAATATATGATTGGATGGCGTAGCCGATATCTCCAAGCGTTGCGCCTGGTCGCACGATCTCTATTGCGCGCATCAGGCTATCATATGTCGCTTGGATTAGCCTTTCGGCCTTTTTACTTACTTTGCCTACAGGAAACATACGACTGGAGTCACCATGCCAGCCATCCACGATCGGGGTGACATCGATGTTCACGATATCTCCCTCTTCTAGAACGCGATCTCCGGGAATTCCGTGACAAACGACATGGTTTACAGAGGTGCAAATTGACTTTGGAAAACCCTTGTAATTCAGAGGCGCAGGAATTGCTCCACGTTCAATGGTGTACTTATAACAAAGTTCGTCGATTTCGTCTGTGGAAATCCCGGGCTGAACAAATGGCGTGATGTAATCCAAAAGTTCAGCTGCAAATCGACCTGCTTTTCGCATGCCCGAAAAACCATCTTCATCATGGACAAGATATTGTGAAGAGGACGTTTCGCCAGAAGGAGCCATCATACGTACATTGAACTTACTCTAAACCTCCACTTCAATCGCATGTATTTGGGACCGCAGCAAGGAATAAGAGAAATCGACTTTGGAGAGGCGACCTGTTTGTTTGAGTGAACCCTAAATCCAATTGGAGAATCTTCGGTGGATACTTAACACCGGTCAGCTTGGTTCCTCAAAGTGCTTGAACAGGAGGAGAAATCTAGCTCTGGGTCGGCAACCTTTATAAATAACTTTCAAAATCAACGTCTCTCCGACTTAAGTTTTTTTTTATAATTGGGGGTCTCCAGTTTTCCCTGATTAGATACGAACCTTGGCTATGGATCACCTGATTGATAACCTTGGAACCAACTATACGGGCACTAGTCCGTTTGGCAGCCCTACGCTATACAGTTAAAAAATTTAGGCGCACGATATGTCTCAGAAAAACGTTTTTACGGCTTGTTTGATACTCATTGGTAACGAGCTTCTCTCTGGCCGGACTCAGGATAAAAATCTGTCTTTTATCGCAAAGAGTTTAAATGACATGGGTATTCGAATGCGGGCTGCCTATGTGATTCCGGATGTCCGTCAAACGATCATCGACACCATCAACAAAGTCAGAGGCGATTTCGATTATGTTTTTACAACCGGTGGGATTGGCCCCACTCACGATGATATAACAACAGAATGTGTTGCTGCGGCTTTTGGCGTTGGGACATTTATTGATGCAGAAACGGCGGATTTATTAACAAAACGGGTAGAGGCCAGAGGTGAAGTGATGAATGACGCCCGATTACGGATGGCTACTTTTCCTGTTGGGGCAGAGCTTTTAAAGAATGAAATTAGCGTTGCACCAGGGTACAAGCTGGGGAACGTATTCGTTATGGCGGGTGTGCCAAAGATCATGCAAATGATGTTTGAAGAGGCTAAGCGCCATCTTCAAGGTGGCGAAAAAGTAAAATCTAGAGGCATAGCGGTAGATTTAGGGGAGGGAACGATTGCTGACCCCTTGGCGGACCTCCAAGACCGTTTTCCGACGCTTGACATTGGGTCCTATCCGCAAATGAGGCAGGGCCAAGGCTTTCGAGTCTCTCTCGTCCTCCGCGGTACAGACGAGTTCCTCCTTGAGGAAGCGCATACCGAATTGATGCAAATTCTTAGGGAACTTGGAGGGTCCCCCGTTGATGAGGATCCAGAGAAGTCTCAGGGTTCTGCGGAACCAGAGGAGGTTTGATGGGCTTTCAACCGATTGTCCTAGGGATCGGTCTGGGCTGCGGGCTCTGGCTCGCATTTATCGGATTGAAGCGGATGTTCAATAAAAGGTTGTCGGAGGAAGAACGAAAAAAAGGATTTTGGCCGATGAATGGGGGCTTTGCCCTTGCTTGCCTTTCAATGTATCTGATGGCCCGATTTGTTGAAAATGGCGTTGGGTAGTGATTAAACGCAGGAATGGCCATTAACACGGGTTTGAGCAGTATAGGGGCGGTTCTGAATCAATCGAGCTATGCCTGGTACATTGGAGGCTCGTCGGTTGCCTTGGTGGGGATTTGGGCTCAAAGGACCACAGTCAGTTGGTTGGCCTGGTCTCTTACGGAATCATTTTTTTGGCTCAGTGTCATCGTTGTTGCCGATTTATTGCCTGCGGTCCTGCTAGGCCCCTTTGCTGGTGTTCTTGCAGATCGAGTCAATCGTCAGAAAATGATGTTTAACACCCAAGCCCTAGGGATGTTTCAAGCCTTTATTCTGGCTGCATTAGCTTTTTTGAATCTGCTTAGTTACTGGGCACTTTTCAGTCTTACCCTGGCGGTTGGAGTTATATGGGCATTTAATACAGCAGCAAGGCTCTCCTTGGTTCCCAACCTCGTAGAACATGCTGATGTCCCGTCGGCAGTCGCCCTAGATAGTGTGATGTTTAATGTTGCCCGATTTTTGGGGCCTTCGATAGCCGGTTTTCTTTTTGCCAAAGTTGGACCCGGTCTATCGTTTTTGATCAACGGCTTAACTTTCGCCTTCTTTCTTTATTGCCTGATCCACTCCAAAATGGTGCGAGACGAACAAGTCGACAGAGCCAAATCTAGCATGGCTTCACAACTGAAGGACGGCCTTAAATACGCGTTCAGACACAAGGGTATCGGTCCAATTCTTGTTCTGATCGTTGCGGTTTCGATCGGTATCAAGCCCGTACTTGACCTTCTGTCAGGGATAACTGAAAAGGTATTTCAAGGCGGCCCAATAGAATTCGGCTGGCTAATGTCATCAACGGCAGTTGGAGCAGTTTTTGCGGCTTTCTGGCTAGCTCAACGAGGATCTTTCTCAGGTTTGACGCGGATAATTTTGGTTGGAGGAGTTTTAACCGGTGTTGCGGCAACTCTCCTGTTATCGCAAATGAATTGGTATCCGCTCGGGCTCATTGCTGGATTTTTTCTGGGGGCTGCAATTGTGATTGCTGGAACAGGTACTCAGACTTTAATGCAAAACGCTGTCGACGGTGCCTACCGTGGTCGGGTTATGAGCTTATACGGGATGATTTACAGAGGAGGGCCAGCGCTTGGGGCGCTTGTTATTGGGGGGTTAGCAGAGACATTTGGGATTAATAACGCCTTGTTGTTGGGGGTGATAATTTCTCTTTTGGCATTTGCCTGGTTTTTTGTCAGACGGCACACCGTCGCATGCGCGCTAGAAAACGTCGAAGATCGATGAGTGATGAACAATAGTGGCATTGGGAACGCTTTAGGTGCGTGGACCCAGCGGAATTTTGCTTGGTACATGTCTGGAGCCGCGATCTCTCTATTTGGTATGTGGGCTCAGAGAATTGCCGTGGGCTGGTTAGCATGGGAATTGACCCGCTCGGAGCTCTGGTTGGGCCTTATTGCTTTTGCCGACCTTTTTCCAACTGTCTTGATCACTCCTCTTGCAGGCGCCATTGCTGACAGGACTAATCGGCTTTGGATGTCCCGTATCAGCATATTTCTGGCGGGATGTCAGGCGTTTATTCTAGCCTGGATGGCCTTTAATGGGCATTTGAAAGAGCCCGATGATGTTTGGTGGTTATTTTGGCTTTCACTATTTCTCGGGGTGGTTATGGCTTTTGCCACCGCGGCACGCTTGTCAATGGTGCCTCTGTTAATGGAACCCCGATATGTTCCCTCTGCCGTGGCAAATGACGCTGTTATATTTAACTCGGCTCGAGTAGTTGGCCCAATGCTTGCTGCTTGGATTATAGCTACTTGGGATAGTGGCACGGCGTTCTTTATCAATGGCTGCGTTTTTATGGTCTTTGTTGTTTGTCTATCTGTCGTCAGACTTTTGCGCGATGAGAATATTCGGGGCGGAGGTGGAAACGTCATTAGCCAAACCGTCGAGGGCGTAAGAGCCGCTTCCAGACATCCAGGGATAGGTCCTATTTTGCTTGTCTTGTCAGCTGTCGCAATCGGTGTGAAATCTTTTTTTGATTTATTGCCGGCTGTTTCAGATGAGGTTTTCGGTGCTGGCGTGGACGGTTTTGCTCATTTAGCAGCGGCCGGAGGCGCGGGCGCAGTCACCTGTGCGATATGGTTAGCAATACGGGGACGTATGGAGGGGCTAACCGTGCTAACACTGGCTTCCATGGCTCTTGGCGCCGGTGGTCTGGTCATAATGTGCGGCACAAATATTTTTTGGCTGGGGCTTGTTGGCTCATTCTTTGGTGGGGCGGCAGTTACACTATCGGGTACAGGTACACAGACCTTGATGCAAAATGCGGTGGATGGTCATCTTCGTGGCAGGGTTATGTCTATATTTGGGATGCTCCATCGAGGGGGGCCAGCTCTAGGTGCGCTTGGCATGGGTGCCGCAGCCGAGATCATCGGAACACAATTTGCGCTGATATCCGTCTGCCTTATTGTTTGTATCCCAGTGCTTGTGTGGTCTTGGCCCCGGCGACGACAAATAGCTGCTGCATTAGAGCTGGTGCGTCCGTAGAGGATTTTGCGACTCCCCGTCTCATGAGATAAAGGGAGCACATCACTATGCGATTATTTTATGGTTCGGAAATCTGAAAAACCCAGCTCCTTTAAAGTGGTTCTTCAAAAGAATTATGGTCTTTATACCGCAGGCAGTACGATTTCACTTTTTGGAATGTGGGCGCATAAACTGGCTGCTGCGTGGCTTGCCTGGGATTTGACTGGCTCTAGTTTCTGGGTTGGTGCTGTTGCATTTGCAGAGCTTGTCCCAACCCTGATTCTCACACCCTTCGCAGGAGTTTTGGCAGAGCGTTATGATCGATTGCGTTTGACAACTTTCAGCCAAATATGTGGCTTGGTGCAATCCTCTGTTCTCGGTTGGATGGCTCTTTCGGGTCAATTTTCGGAGTATCGAGATGTTTATTGGCTCGTTGCCTGGTCTGCCTTTCTTGGTGTCGTCTGGTCTGTCAATACAGCGGCCCGCCTCTCCGTAGTGCCAAATCTTGTTGTTAGAGACGACGTCCCATCAGCGGTTGCCCTCAATTCTGCTATTTTCAATCTCGCCCGAGTTATCGGACCGGCAATGGGTGGTTGGATGATTGCTATTTGGGGTTTAGGTGAAGCATTTTTATTTAATGCCGTGACCTATATATTTTTTATTGTTGCCTTAATTTTTGTCCGGCCTGTGAGGGATGATCGCCGCCCGAGGACTGGGGTTGGCATTTTTATTCAAGCGGCGGATGGAATTCGCTATGCGACGAAGCATCCGGGCATTGGTCCGATGCTCGTATTGTTAACAGCTATGGCGATTGGCGGCAAATCATTGCTCGAACTCATGCCTGAATTTGCAGATCACGTGTTTAAAGTCGGTAAAGTAGGTCTCGGGTATTTGACTGCTACCGCAGGGGCAGGCGGATTGCTGGCAGCGATTTGGCTTACAGCACGTGGGCGAGTAGAAGGTTTGACAGTCATTACAATAAGTGCCCTTGCAGTTACCGCTGTGGCCGTGTTTTCTTTTGTCGCAACTGATTGGTTTCCCCTGGCTCTCGTGTCCGTGTTTCTATTGGGCGTAACTGGAATTTGCGGAGGCACCACCACTCAAACTCTGATGCAGCACGCCGTGGATGAGTCGGTTCGCGGACGGGTAATGAGCCTATATGGCATGATCCATAGAGGGGCACCGGCTCTCGGGGCATTGCTCATGGGAGCTATGGCAGAGCTCATTGGGATCAGGTTCGCTGTGGCTGTGGGTGGATTTTTCTGCGTTGCGGTTTGGATTTGGTTGGCCCCTAGAACTCTTGAAATCAGAAATATTTTGGAAGCTGATAAAGCAATCAACTGACCGAAACCAGAAACTTCTCTTTTCGTATTCAGTCATCTGCCATCAACGAAAAGATAAAATTCTTCGGAATAATTAAAGTTTATCCCCGTCCGGATTTTATTTTGAAACATCCTGCACTGCCTGCAAGAGATCAGAAGTTTCGGTTCACCTTAAGATTGTGTCTTTTTGTTTTTAAAGGCACAATTAAGGAAGTTAGGCTGTGAAATAGGTTTGGTCTTCGCGCGAGATTTAACCAAGGGAACCGCAATTTATTAGGGAGAGTGATATGGCTGTTTTACCTGTTGATGCGACAAAGTTTGCTGGGATGTCAGCGGAGCAGGCGGCGACCTTCCCACGACGAACGGTTGAAGGTGAGCATCTGAGCAATGACGAATTGGCGACTATGCCTCGTATGATTTCAACAGACTCTCATGTCATGGAGCCAGATGAACTTTGGGAGGAGCTTCCGCAAAGACTGCAAGAAAATTTGCCGAAAGTTCCATTTAGAAACTCTCCTCCGGGGGCATTGAGTGCCGATTTGCGTCTGCAGGACCAGGACAACGATGGTATCGCTGCGGAGATTATATTCCCGAATTATGGGATGGCACTCTACTGTGTGGACGATGTCGAAACACAGGAAGAGTCCTTTAAATTATATAATGATTGGTTACATGATTGGACCTCGGCGGACCACAGGCGATTGATTGGTGTTCCGCTGATTTCGGTCTACGACATTCCTGGGGCGATCAAAGAGATGCAGCGTTCCCTAGATAAAGGGATGAGGGGGGCGTTGATTTGGCAAGTTCCGGACCCTGCTCTACCTTTTAGCAACACCGAACATTATGATCCTCTTATAGCGGCATGTGCTGAGGCAGATCAGCCGGTGATCTGTCATATTCTTACTGGTCATAGCTATATAAAAAATGGACACACCCAGAGTGTCGAGGGTATCAAGGAGTCTACCAACATCAAGACCCATGACTCTGCCAACACGCTGTTTGATTTTATTTTCTACGGCTATTTTGAGCGTCACCCAAATTTGAAGCTGCTTTTGGCAGAGAGCGAAATTGGCTGGATACCCTTTCTCTTGCAGCAATGGGATTACTATTTTGAGAGGCACCGGAATTCTTATCCGGTTCCCATAACGCGGAAGCCCAGCGAAATTTTTGCCGAACATGTCTATGGGACCTTTTTAGAAGATTATGTTGGCACCCGTTTTCTCGATTGGTGGGGAGAGAAGAATTGTATGTGGTCCAACGATTATCCACATTTCAATATGACTTTTCCCCATTCGCGGCAGGTGATGTCTCGGCATCTCAAAGGTCTTGGTGAAGATAAGATTCGGAAATATACATGGGACAATGCTCTAGGCCTTTTTAATCTTGATTTAACGGAAGAAGATCGGGTTGGGCACATTTTGCATTCGTAAACGGTCCAGGAATTTTTTTTGGCAGCCCGTTTGGGCTGCCATTTTTTTTGGGAAATTCGCTGATAAGTATCAAAGATATATAACTATACTGGCCCTTGTTCGTTCCCGTCAAAAAGCATAAGTTTCGGTTTCATCTCCAAGAGCGCTTACTCAGAGCGGGCGTGGTGGAATTGGTAGACACAAGGGACTTAAAATCCCTCGATCGATAAGATCGTGCCGGTTCAAGTCCGGCCGCCCGCACCAATCGGTATATTTGATTGAACAGCTGGTAAAATGCCCAGGGGCGGAACTAGAAGACCATCGCCTCAATTTGCTCAATAAAGAGGGCAGATCCAATACCTAAGCAAACTGCGCCCGCCAATCTTGGGAGCATTTGATGGTTTTTATGCGTCCTCCACATTGCGATCGCAATAAAGCCAACGCCAACTGCAACGAGATATTGAGTTAATCCGAATCCGATTAGATAGGAAATCATTGGAGTAAGCTCCGATCCGAGAATTGACTCGCCGTAGGCCCAGCCGTGAAAAAGACCGGTAGTTCCAAAAATGAAACACTGGAGATTTGAAGAGAATAGTCTCCCCGACGCAATCATTGTGCCGACCAGGATCACAGATCCGGTGATCACAAATTCAGCAACCGGCAAGCCGATTCCAAAAAACTTGAGAAGACATCCAGCTACGGTGGAGCAGATAAATATAAGCGGGATGCTTTTTACTTTTCCAAAATAGGACGCCGACAACCCAACGAGAATAATAAAGGCGAAATGATCAAGGCCGATTATTGGGTGGCCAATCCCGGAGAGCAATCCTTGCCAGCTGTTTTGAGGAGAAATCCCGCCCATTGGATGATGCGCCAAGGCGGGTTCAGCCAATAAAAACAGCGCCGTAAACAAGTACAGGAATATTCTTGGATCCATAGCTCACCCCAAATTTTATTTTCTAATGCAACCATAAATTAGCACCTTCTTCCAGAGCCGCCACGAAACAAAACAAAGTCGAGTAAGGATAACAATCTGAAAGGAAGGAATAAGCAAAGTGTCCCTTGGTTTTTAGAGAATAAATCCATAGAAATATGCGCAGCAATTCTGGAACGGATACCTGTAACTTTTCGGCAAAAAGGGGAAGGGCGAAATAAAATGGAGAGCCAAAAAGATCTACGCACATTTTCTGCGGAAGCGAGGCAACTCGGAGCGACATTTTTTCAGTCTGTTGAACGGCCGATTAGCCCCATTTTTGAATCCTGTGTGATCCAGCAAAAATTAGCCTCAGAGGGTCGTTTCCCTCTTCTGAGATTCGAGAATGTCAGTGGATCAGAAATGACCTTGGTTTCGAATTTGTTTGGAAGCTATGACCTTCTGGGTCTCGCGATGGGAGTCCAGCCGGGTGGTTCTCGTTTCCAGGTCCTCGAAGCCTTTAGAGCGCGATCTGCTCAGCCTCTGAAACCCAGAGAGATCGAAAAATCAGAGGCACCGGTAAAACAGGTCGTGGTAGAGGGTTCGGCAGTTGATTTGGAGCAACTGCCTATAATTCATCATTCTGAAGGAGATTCAGGAAAGTATATAACGTGTGGTGTCCTAGTTTTGCGTGATCCTGACTCTGGGGTTATCAATACGGGTATGTATCGGCATGAGGTGAAGAGTAAGAACTCGCTTGCTTGTATGTTCAACCCAGCCCATCACGCCGCGCACATATATCGTCGATCTGCCGAACTGAAACAAAAACTAGAGGCCGTTTTGTTTATTGGACATCACCCGGCTGCCTTGATTGGATCCTTAGCGGAGGGGTCAATTGAAATCTCTGAGCTGGACATTATGGGCGGGTTAATGAATGAGCCTCTTTTGGTTACGGGGGCTGAAACTGTGGATTTGCCGGTGCCGGCCTGCGCAGAAATTGTGATAGAGGGTTTTCTTGACCCTGAAAATGAGACATCGGATGGGCCATTTGCAGAATTTACCAATTATTATGGGCCCTCGAAGGACCCGGTGGGGCTAATGCACATAACATCTATAACCCATCGCAAGGATGCGATTTTTCATGATCTGGATCCCGCTCATCAGGAACATAACTTGGCGAATGCACTCTCTTTGGAGAGCTGCATTTTTGATGGAGTCAAAAGGCTGGTACCCTCGGTCCATGCGGTCTCTGTCCCAGTTGCGGGGTCGTGCCGATTTATGACCTACGTTTCGATTGAAAAAAAGGTGGCCGGTCAGGGCAAGTCTGCAGGGCTTGCCGCGATTGCGTCTAATCCCAACATTAAGATGGCGATTGTCGTCGATCATGATGTCGACATTTATGACGACGCGCGTGTTCTTTGGGCTGTTAATACATGTATGGAAGCAGATCGTGATCTAACCATGATCCCGAATGCCTTGGGTTCACATTTGAACCCGTCCTCTTATGGAGAGGTCCGTGATCAGAAAGGACCAATGAACACCAAAATTATTATGGATGCTACACGGCCGGTAGAAAGGGCGTTCGAAGAGCCTATCCGGCCTCCCTCCGATGTTTGGAATCGTATAAAATTGGAGGAATGGCTCTCCTAGGGCCCTGGTCTTGCCCAGACATAAAATAACCAAACGTCAATGTGACGTGCCCGGCTCTGAATATTTTTTAGAGGTTGGGGTGCTGTTATTCCTAAGGGGAGGTTTTAAAAACCCGGAGGATCCCGATCCAAGGGGTCTTTAAAGAGACGATCTCCACCTGTATTAGTCTCCCATATTCTCCTGTGGGCCTCGTCAAGCCAAGGGGACATGGCTTTGACTCGCATTTCAATTTCCCTGAAATCTGTCTGGAAATTTGGGATAACGTCTCTCACTTCTTGGAAAAGTGCTGCCTCATCCATCGTCTGAAGTTTCCCGTTTTGTATAACAATTTTTCCATCAACAATGACGGTGTGAACTCCACGACCGCCCTCAGTATATACAAGTTGCCGTTGTGCCGAATTGAGTGGGATATAGGAAGGGTCCTCAAGATTGATCAATGTAATATCTGCCTTCATTCCAGCCACTAATTTTCCGATTTTTTTATCCATTAGTACGGCTCTCGCGCCTCCTTCCGTGGCAGCTTTTAGAGCGTGGGGCGATTGTTCCCGCCCCGCCTTTTCGTGACTTATCGCGACCATCAGACAAAAAAGTTTCATTGCCTGGAACATATTTTGTGCGTCGGAGCACGAACAATTATCACAGCCAAGAGCCAGACTAACCCCCGCCTGTTCTAGTGCTCGGATAGGTGGGATACCTGACTTGAGCTTGAGGTTTGAGAGGGGGTTTATGACAACTTTTGTCCCTGTTTTGGCGAGAATTTCGATCTCATCCTGCAGCAACCACACGGAGTGAGCGAGATTTAAGCGAGGACCTAACAAGCCCTCTGCCTCCAGCCTCCGTATAAGCGAACCTCCATGAGCTGGATACTCCATTCTGGCTTGCAAGGCCATTCCCTTGCTTTCGTATATATGGGAAAAAATCGGCAAATTGAATTCATCTGCCAAAGCTACCGTCCTCTCTATGAGGTCTGTTGAGCAGCGCTCGGGGGCGCTCGGACCTAGAGCCCAAGAAATGCGGGAGCTTGTATTACTCGACTTGAGCCATCTTTCAACAAAGTGACCAAGCTGGTCTACGTCAGGGTCGGGTTCAGCCGCGGTGGAGAGGTTTTTGTGCATTTCTATTGGAAATACATCCTTCCAAAAAGGGATAGTGTTAAGCCCTCTTATGTCCGCGTATTGGAGGGCAACCACCGCCCTGATGCCAATCTCC
>JAYQSM010000004.1:0-61043 GCA_038146885.1 Rhodospirillaceae bacterium | reverse complement strand
CTTTCGCCGTACGATAGACTGCCGCGTCTTCCTCTGAACCAAAGGTTGGCACAAATCCTTTGTTTATCGATTCTACTATGTCGATGGAGAGACCCGCTCCTAAGGCCGTTTTTGATTGCGCGCTCCAGGGGTAAGGAGCTTTCCAATGTTTCACTGTCAGTAATGATATGATCCGAACTTGTGCATTTGTTAGAGCACAATCCAAAAGGTGTTTACTTGAGACATTATGTAGGTCCCAAACAAAGGCCGAGTATGCATATCCGATTGCTGGCCCAAACCCTATGCGTCCGTTATCACCTGCTATTCGATCAAGGATTGCCTGCTGATCTTTTTCCATCTCGTCTCGCGCTAATGGGGGGATACGGGTCATTGTTTAGATCCTTTTCTTGAGAAATTACTCACTTTCAAGTTCGATAATTACATGATCTGGATGGTCTAGCACTTTGTAGGTCTTTTGAGGAATCATGCATGGTGGACGCATTACTGCTCCCGTTCGAATATCAAAAGCCCCACTATGGAAATCACACTCTATCTCATATCCATCAAGAAAGCCCTCGGATAATGAGCCAGGACCATGGCTGCAGAGATCATCCATGACATAATAGTTACCCTCCACATGGAATACGGCTACCGACAGATCACCAATTTCGACCCGGATTCCCTCGTCTTCGGGCACATCATCTTTATTGCATAGCGTTATCGTAGCCATTTAAGCCTCAGCCTTGGTGGTTATTCTTTGCTTTTACTAGCGCTAAAATAAGGGCCCGTCATCTTAATCCGAAGAATGGCTTTTTGCGTCACACAATTTAAATCCTTTCGTTAGTGCTTCTATTTCTAAGTTGCGGCCGATGAAGACCAATTTGGATGTTCTGTTTTTATCTTCCCAATGGCTGCCAAAATCCCCTTCCATCAGCATGTTAACCGCCTGGACAACGAGTTTACGATCCTCGTCTTTTATTGAAATAATCCCCTTCGTTCGAAGGATATTGTAGCCCCACCTGGTGAGAACGTCTTGCAACCAATTCTCAAGCCTCTCAAGATCCAGGTCATTAGCAGAGGTCAACGTCAGGCTTGTTATTCCATTTTCGTCAATATGGTTGTGGTCTGTTTGATCCAAATGTCCATCTTTTTGTGTTTCAAGATCGAGGAATTCCAACTCTACTTTTGCGAGATCAAAGCTCCACTGATTGAGAATCCGGTCTATCGATATTTTTGACCGATTGGTTTTGGTTATTCGCGCAAATGGGTTGAGTTCTTTAACAATGGCCTCGATTTTGTTTACACCCAGACTGGTCTCCGCACTTTTGTTGATGATGATGTGATCAGAGAAGGTTATTTGTTCTGAGGCATCCTTCGAATGGGCGAGCTGGGATTCTATGTTTACGGCATCAACAACGCATATGATGGAGTCCAATCGGCATTGCGCGCCGATTACCTGGTCAATCATCAAAGTCTGGATAACGGGGCTTGGATTCGCAAGGCCCGTCGTTTCAATAATAATACCGTCGAGATCAGAATTCCGGTTAAGAAGATCTCGCAGCCCTCGGATGAGGTCTCCCCGAACTACACAACAGATGCACCCTGAAGAGAGCTCTATGAGTTCTTCGTCTCCAATATTTAGTAACTCTCCATCTATACCGATGTCACCAAATTCATTGACGATTATGGCAAATCGATTTGAGGAGGTTTGAGCCAATATATTATTGAGGAGGGTAGATTTTCCTGCCCCCAGAAACCCCGTCACTACTGTGACGGGGATCTTTGTTTTTTGACCCTGATTGGGGGGCTGCAACAGCTGCGACCTGAGTTCTATTCCCAGGGCATCAAGGAAACATGTATACAGTCTCCGCTGCCTCCTACAGCATTAATAGCCTCATGCACATCCCGCAAACCGAACTTGTGAGTTGTCATCAGCTCAAAAGGGTATCGATCCGAGTTGAGTTGTTTGAGAGCAAGCTCGCAGCTTTCAAAATTATGACCCCTTGCAGCTTTAATGGTGATGTATTTGTTGCCGACTTTTCCCATCGGGAAATTCGGAAATTCAGGAACGTCCTCTCCTTGAAATTGCAGGGTGCCGCCTTTGCGTTTCAGGGCTTCCACCCCTAGAAGGGTCGGTATCGTCCCGGCCCCTGCAGTGCAATCTAAAGAGACATCAATGCCCTCTCCGTTGGTTATTTCCATAATTCTTTCCAGAGGGTCCTCTTCGTCCACCACAATTGTGTAGTCAGCACCCATCTTTTTCGCGACTTCGAGCCGCTTTTTATCTTTTGAGGTACCCGTTACGATTATAAGGGAGGCACCGGCTTGATGAGAGGCGACGGTATTGCACAACCCCTGCTGACCAGGTCCCTGGATCAATACCTTACTATCATATCCAACTTCGCAATCGAAAAGGGCCCACTGGATACCGTTAGCCATAGGCGTAACTACTCCTGCAATTTCAGGATTAAGCCCTTGGGGCACTTTGTGGATCACAGAATTCCATGGCAGATACATATATTCTGCGAAACCGCCAAAAAGGTGAGGGGCTCTTTCTGCGAGCGTATAGCCAAAGCGGAGGCCCTCCGGGAATTTTCTCCAATCTGTGAACATACACAGCCTATAGTCGCCACGATGGCAATGCTCGCAGCTCATACATCCCACGTAATGTTCCACAAAAACCAGGTCTCCCTCTTTGAGGCCCCTGCGTTCTTTAAAAACCTTTCCTGCCTTAGCAATGTAGCCAATGTTCTCATGACCCATTACCACGGGACCTTCAAATGGGGGCTTTGAATAAAATTTTACGTCAGTGCCGCAAATCCCCGCTACTTCTACCTTGAGCAAAGCCGCCTCATCGGGAATATCTGGCATGTCATATTCCCGGAATTCTGTTGTTTGAGGGGCCGTGCGGACGGCGGCATTTACTTTCTCGGCCACGATATTTCTCCCTAATTTGAGTTGACCATGGTGTAGCAAAGGGCCAAATTTCGGGCAAGGCTTTCATTTAATTTGGGAACCTGATGTTCCATCGGCTAGCACCTGAACGTAATACACTCTCTGATATTTATCGGGTGGAAGCGCTGGTTCGCTCACGTTATGGAGTCGGAAATCAAGAGATTGTGCTTGTATCTCAAGATCGAGCTGACAAACCGGGGTTCCCCCGCCTAGAAACCAACGTAATTTTCTTTAAGAACGACATTCGTTACCGGTTAAAAGTTTTTAAGCCGGTTGCAGAAGTCACTGAAAATGAAATTCCTCTCCGATGGCTCTTGCCATCGCTTGAAGATACAGGAGAGCTTGATTGCTGCTAATAGAGCTAGGTTTTGCCGTCTAGAAATGACTCTGAACTAATCTCTCTAGTGTATTCTTAGGCGATGCCCTCCAAGAACTTGGTGACGGTTTCAACAGCATTTTCCTCATTTTGGTCCTCAACTGGCATGTCCCAAAACGTCGAGCCCGAGAGGCACTCGTGGAGATAGCGTGCCGCAGAAGTTGCATGAAATTCGTCATCGCCGGGGACAATTAGGGTGGGAATGTCCAGTCTCATAAGGTCTTCGGGTTCTGCGCCGGGTGAGGTGTCTCGGTCGAACAGGCCGCGATACATCGCTGAAACGGTCAGTCGGTAACTTCTATTATCGATGGCGGCATATTCTTCGGCGAATACCTCCGAATTCCGAATAGGCTGAGCCCAAGGGCCACCCCTAGGGTCAGATGAAAAATTTTTATCATGTGATTTTACAAGATCTACCACGGCTTCTAATCCCTTTTCTTCCACGAAGGCTAGGTGCCGCGCGAACCTTTGGTGACTTGAGATCCTGTATTTGGCACCTCCCACCGGCCAGTAATGAACCATCGAAAGTGTTCGTTCGGGATATGCGACTCCGAAAGCCATCACAGGGCTGCACCCCATACATCCTCCCATCAGATGCGCTTTGTCGATCCCCAGTGCGTCTAATAAAGCTATCCCTTGGGTCACAAAATGGTTCCAAGTGATACGTTCTACCCTCCCTCCACTTTTTCCATTCTCGCGTCGATCAAAAAGAATACATTGGAACTTTGAGGGTAGGTGTTGAAGAAGTTTTATTTTTTTATAAATTCCAAGATCTGTCCATTTTTCAATCCGAGCGTCAAATCCACCGGGAGCGTACATGAGGATAGGCTGCCCACTACCCATAATATTATAGTGTGTGTCTATCCCGTCTGTTTTTATAAAAGGCATTGTTCTCTCTTTTAGGTCCCCTCTTAGACTTCTGATAGTCGCTGCCTCTATTTCATCTTGTCAACGTGGCAATTTACTCGGTGCGCAAGATGGAATGCATCGCATCCTCCTTATTGACGGAGTTTACGCAATTTCTTAGTTTACCCGGGAATCACTGAGAAAATTTTGAAAGCCCTGTGGTCCTGCGGGTGGGATAGATGTCCAGCCTTCCGAGCGTGATTTGGAGTCATTTGGGATTTTAAGGAGAAAAACATGTTGCGGAAAGAAGTTAACGACCTACTCACTCAGACCGATAAGGGTACCCCGATGGGTGAGTTATTCCGCCAGTATTGGTTGCCGGCGTTGCTGGCTTGGGAATTACCGGAAAACGATTGCCCCCCGGTGAGGGTTAAACTTCTTGGCGAAGAGATGGTCGCTTTTCGTGACACTGATGGGAATTATGGTCTTGTCGAGGAGTTTTGTGCCCATCGTAGGGTCTCTCTATGGTTTGGTCGTAATGAGGAAAGCGGCCTTCGATGTCCGTATCACGGGTGGAAGTATGACTATACCGGACAATGCGTTGATGTTCCGTCGGAGCCTGATGAAAGTGGTTATGCTAAAACGATAAAGCTGACGGCATATCCTCTAATTAAAGTGGGTGACGTCCTTTGGACTTACATGGGAGATCCCGAAACCACCCCGCCGGAACCGCAATGGGAATTCTGTCGGGTTGCGCCTGAGCAAACCTTTACGTCCAAGCGGCTTCAATATTCCAATTGGCTCCAAGCTATGGAGGGAGGGATTGACTCGAGCCATGTCTCCTTTTTACACGGGACGGGGCTAAACACAGATCCCCTTTTCGAAGGCTCCAAGGGAAACGAATACAATCTAAACGATTTTAAGCCGATCTTTGAGGTGGAGCCCTCCGAAGGAGGGTTATACATTGGAGCCCGGCGCAACGCTGAAGAGGGCAACTATTATTGGCGTATCACTCAGTTTGTCGTTCCCACCTTCACTATGATCCCGCCGCGCGCTGATCATCCGCAGCATGGGCACTTCTGGGTCCCGATTGACGATGAGAACTGTTGGGCGTGGTCATACGATTATCATCCGACTCGTCCTTTGTCAGACAAGGAGAGGAAGGCCTGCGAGGATGGTCATGGCATCCATAACGAATATGTTCCAGGGACTTTTATACCGAAGCAGAATCGCGAGAACGATTACTTAATCGATAGAGATGCACAAAGGCGCGGAGAGCTCTTCTCCGGGGTGAAAGGGATCGCCATGCAGGATGCGAGCTTGCAAGAGTCAATGGGGCCGATCTGTGATCGAACCCGCGAGAATTTGGTTAGCACTGATAACGGTATTATCATGGCCCGGAATATACTGCGGAAAGCAGCAATTGCACTGCGTGATAAGGGGGAAATGCCGATTGGGCGGGATCCTGAGCATCAGAAGGTACGATCTGTAGCTGTTGTCCTTCCGCCAGATCAGAAATATGTAGATGCGTGCTCTGATGCCCTAAAATCAGCGCCGGGTAAGGTTCGGACGTCTGTCTAACTTTATAGGATTTTCTAATTTTCTGGGGGGTCAATATGTTTGGCTCCCCTTTTATTTTTAAGCTAGAGGTTTAGAAAACTCATGAGTGTAGAAGTAGGATATTTATTGCCCACCCGCGAACGGATTGTCGTCGGGATTCATGAGACTGCAGAGATCTTGGAGTTGGCCGACCATGCGGACGATATTGGCCTTGATGCGGTTTGGATAGGAGATTCACTTTTAGCAAAACCAAGGCACGATCCAATTACTCTGATGGCAGCTATAGCTGGTCGGACAAAATCCGTAAAAATGGGGACAGCGGTCCTTTTACCAATGCTGCGTAATCCAGTGCTTTTGGCCCACCAAGCGGCAACCTTAGACCAGATATCCAAAGGTCGCATGATTATGGGGTGGGGTACGGCAAGGGATATTCCACCGATCAGAGCGGAGTTTGAAGCGGCAGGTGTCCCCTTTGAAAAGAGGATTAGGCGGATGATTGATCAAATTCATCTGTGCCGAAAACTTTGGACCGGAGAATCGACCGATTGGGATGGTTTATGGACGGTCAAGGCTGGTACCTTGGCTCCGAAATCATTTACTCCGGGGGGGCCAAAACTGTGGGGCGGCGGTGGTGTTCCGTCAGCGCTCGTACGCGCGGGTCGCTATTTCGATGGCTGGTTCCCGTCGGGAGCTGGCACCCCTGCTGAATGGGGACAAAAATGGAAGCAAGTGAGAGAGCATGCTGAGGAGGCGGGACGAGATCCGGATCAAATCACAGGAGCCGTTTATTGCACAATGTCGGTGAATAGTGACCGCGCTGCCGCAAATTCCGAGCTCAATAATTATTTAGAGGGCTATTATATGCAGCCCGCAGAATTAATACGGCAGCAACAATATTGCTTCAGTGGGAGCCGAGAGGAGGTCATTGGGTGGCTAAAGGATTTCTCGGAAAATGGGGCTACACATATTTGTGCCCGTTTCACTGGGGCCAACGACCGGGAACAAATGGACGAGCTCAGGAGAATTAGGGAAGAACTGTCAGTTTAGAAATTTGTAATCTGTTTAAGATCCCTGAAATCATCTTCGGTATCTAAGTCGAATGAGAGACCTGTTCGCATTATGACCTTTGATCTAGTTCCTGCGCTCTTTGCCAGGGATTCATGGATGGTAAAGCTTTTTTCTCCAAAGCTGAACTTAATCAGGTCCGGGGGTTTTAGGAAGAGAGCATTTGTTCCCACCGCGTGGCGGTCCGGCGCGATAACGACTCGATTTCGCTCACCGACCTGAATCATAGAGAGGATATCGTCGGATTTTAGTAGCGGTAAGTCAGCGTGCAGTACCAGAACTGCTTGCGCAGAGCTGGGTATGGCAGCTCGGAGCGCCGCGTTAAGTCCTAGTGCCCGAGTACCTTTGTAATGCTGGGTACATCGCTGCTCGGCGAGTGATAGAATTTCACTATCATCCGTCACAATCACAATTTTTTCTGGTTCCACCACCCTTAGCGTGGCATCCAAGACTCCCCTAAATAGTTTAAGGGCGATCCTCTCACGTTCCCTCTGAGATAAAATTTTTGAGAGTCTTGATTTCGCGTTATGGAGCGATTTGACAGGGATGAGGACGAAAGGGGTCATGAACGAAGCTTCGAGGAAAACGCCAAGACCCGCCTGGCTAGTGCCTCCTCCGCTTGACTGTCCGGCATCAAGGTGCCAGTCACAAGGGTTTGAATACCTTCTTTAGAGATCCGGCCTTGTTCATTTTCATCAGCACGGTCTATCACCAGGCCATCAATGAGGCCCTTGTAATATCTGGCAATCGTATAAGAGCTCGATCGAAGCCCCAGCTCTCGCATCATTTTTGCTGCTGGGCCTTTCACTGCCTTGCCTTCAATAATTGGGCTTACGGCGATGCAAGGCGCCGTCCGTGTAATGAGCAGTTCTCGAAGGGCTGGAATCGCCAGAATCGGCCCGATTGAGACAAAGGGGTTTGATGGGCAAATTACGATCGCCTGCAAATTAGACGAAGCAACTGCGATTTCTATGCTTGGCAGCAGTCGAGCGTGCTCAGCACCTTCGTAGATAAACCCTCGGACCTCAGGTTCGCATCTCATTCTAACAAAATAATCCTGGAATGAGAGATCACCATTGGCGGTTTTCACTTTCGTCCTAATTTTTTCATTGGATACTGGTGCGATATGATGTTTGACCCCCAGTGCTTGAGATAAGTGGACTGTAACTTCAGACAGTGTTTTTCCTAACCCTAATAATCGGGTTCGCTCCATGTGAGTCGCTAAGTCATGATCTCCCAGATTAAACCATTCTGGGCCCCCAAGGCGCGCGATGCTTCGCATGAAATTCCAACTTTCATCGGCAAGGCCCCATCCTCTCTCCTGGTCGTTAAGTCCGGCAAGCCTATACATTACTGAGTCCAGGTCTGGCGAAATATGAAGTCCAAAATGAATGAAATCATCTCCGATATTGACTCCGATTAATAGGTCGTCGGGACTACAGACCTTGGCAAATCCATTTGCTAATTTAGCCCCGCCAACCCCGCCTGCCAGCGTCAATATCATCGGAATAGATCCATTTGATGCGGACGGATGATTTGGCGGGCGGTGCCTTTCAGGTCACTTTTCTCCATGCCTCGAATGACCACAACTGGAATGCCTTCTGCCGCTTGCCCCATTACAATTGATGCCGCCGCCGCCAACTCATCTGCAAGCGCGATCAAGGTAGACTGCAAAGCTCGGGCATTCCTGTCGGGATTTCCATTGAGATTGACGAGTGTTGAGAGACCACTTGCTCCGATTGCAGTACCGATGGTCCCAAGCCTCCAGGCCCGGCCCACGCTGTCGTTTATAATGACTCCGACTTTAGATCCTAGCTTTTTCCGAATCGAAGCAGCAGATTGATCCGCGTCCTCAGGGAGCAAAAGGACTGTGTCGTCCTGGCATCCCTCCGGAACGTTTGATCGATCAATACCTGCGTTGGCAAGAACAATTCCCGATTTGTGCTCTACGATTAGAACTCCAGATCTGTATGCTACAAGAGCATTTGACTCCTTTAGGATGAGTTCTACCAGCCGAGGATCCTTTTCTGTTTTTTCGCCAAGGTCAATCGCCCGAGAGCTAGGAGTAACCGACGAGAGATGTACTTGCCGGCCTTCTGACTTTGAGACGATCTTTTGTGCTATGACTAAAATGTCATCGTCCTTGATCCTGTCTCCCATTTTCTGAAGCGCCCGCACTATAACTTCTGCGAGATCGTCACCTGGAAAAATCTCAGGAATTTCTGAGATACCAAATATACTAAGTGCTTTGGGGGCCCTGTAGGGGGATGTGGTTGTCACCATCGGAGCTATAGCGTTTTATCGCCGGTGATACGAAGCCCAGATCCATCAATTTCGTAATTGCGGTTAATGAATAAAAGAATAGATGTCATTGCCTCTGCCGCCGCGCTATTTTCGATTGGACCTGCATGCCATGCTCGCATTCCCGCAGCATTTGCTAGTTTAATGACCTCTTCCCGGGCAGATTTTTTGTTACCGCACACGAGCACATCGCAATCAATCTCTTTGGAGAGATCTGCCAGATGATTTGCTGCAATGTTTTGGAATGCGGAAACGACGTGGATTTGATCACCCAGGAAACTCTGAAGAGCTGCAACAGCGGAACCACTTTCTGGCAATTGAACTCGCAAAACCTTCGGGGGTACGAGGGGCACTGTAACATCGATCAAGATCTTCCCGATTAGCTCATTTTGCACCTCATCGGTAACTTTGATCTGTGCCCGGGAAGGCACTGCCAGCACCGCTATTCCGCAATCAGTCGCGGCTGTTTTGTTACTAGCCCCGACTGCTGGTTTCGAAGGAGATAACACGGTATTGATCTGGTTTGCGGCAGTCCAAGCTTTAGTCTCGTCACGTGACCCGATAATTACTTTGTAACCAGCTTTCGCCCAACGAAGAGCGAGACCATATCCTTCATGACCTGTTCCACCGAGGACACCGATGACGGGGAAACTTTCATTCATATGACTATCAATCTACTCAGATCTAACCACAAAATTGGTCGTATCGGGAACCCCAGAAAAGTGGGCCGAAGGTAAATTTCTTAGAGCTTGCACTTGCCTCTCTTCGGTGGTCTCTCCGTACAATGTGTTTCGCATTCGAGGTGTCCGGCCAATATCATTGATCAGAGTTACCATATCTGTCGGCGCAAATTCTTGACCGTGCCGCGTTCCCGCCGCCCGGGTTATCGACTCATTCATAAGTGTTCCCCCCAAATCGTTCGCACCGGCCTTTAAGCATTCTTTTGCACCCTCGCGCCCCATCTTTACCCAACTTGTTTGGATATTTTTGAAGTATGGATGCAGGACAAGTCTTGAGACAGCGTGCATCAAAATGGCCTCCCGGAAAGTTGGTCCTCGCCGCGCGTTTCCTCTCGCATATATCGGGGCTTCCATATGAACAAATGGAAGAGGAACGAACTCAGTAAACCCGCCCGTTCTCGTCTGAAGATCCCTCAGTAACAATAGGTGTTTCGCCCAATTTTTGGGTGTTTCTAAATGACCGAACATAATTGTAGCGGTTGTGCGGACTCCTTCTAGGTGAACTGCCTCCACAATATCAAGCCATTCACGGCTCGAAATTTTATCAGGACATATCTGTTGCCTAATTTCATCGTCGAGAATTTCTGCGGCGGTTCCTGGAACCGATCCTAAGCCGGCGGCTTTGAGGAGATTTATAAATTGAGAGATCGAAATATTCTGGGTTTTTGCTCCGTGAGATAATTCCAACGGGGAAAAGGCATGAATGTGAATATCGGGGCATGCGGATTTAACTGCATCGCATATTCGCAAGTAAGTATCGCCCGTGAACCTGGGGTGGATACCCCCTTGCATGCAGACCTCGGTTGCACCTCTATCCCATGCCTCCAAAGCACGATGACCTATTTCTTCCAACTCGAGCAGATAAGGTTTGCTTCCTAAATCTTCGGACCGTCGGCCTTTCGAAAATGCGCAAAAATTGCAGGCGTAGGAGCAGATATTTGTGTAGTTTATATTCCGAGTAACAACATAAGAGACAGTGTGACCGGAAACCTGTTTTCTCAAATTGTCTGCCGCAGATGTGACCCGATCAATGTCAGTCCCTCTGGCTTTAAACAGCGAAACAATGTCATCCAAGATCGGCTTAGTGCCAGAACCTATTCGGGCTAGTGCTGTTAAGACCTCAGGATCCGCAGCAAAATCTTCGCTTTCTTTTTGCGGGATTTGAACCGTGAGCCCAGGTGACCAATTGTCAATACGAGGAAGTCCAGCAGAGTCGACCGATTGAGTAACGGCTCTCTCCAAGAGAGAACCAAGCCATTTTTTAGGCATCAAAGCGAATTTTGGATAAATTGCTAATCTTTCAACCAGTCTCTTGCCCGAGTTAGACGTCTTTTGTGAAAGCATGACGAGGTCGGGCCATGGGGCTTCAGGATTAACGTGGTCTGTCGTTACTGGTGATATCCCACCCCAATCATTAATCCCTGCGTTAACGAGCATTTGATAATCATCTGGACTTAAATTTGGCGGGGCTTGGATATTCATCCCCGGGCCAAAGATGATTCGGGCAATCGCGATAACCCGCATAAGGTCATCAAGGTCGGGTTCCTGTGCCAGGGCCATCTTTGTGCGCACTTTGGCGCGAAAATTCTGAATAATCACTTCCTGGATATGATCGTATTGTTGATGAAGTTTTTGGATTGCAATCAAGGACTCAATTCGTTCGACCCATGTTTCCCCAATCCCGATAAGGATCCCGGTGGTAAAAGGAATATTTTGTCGACCCGCATTTTCTATAGTTTCTAATCGGAGTTTCGGGTTTTTATCGGGTGAGCCGAAGTGTGGCTGGCCTTTTTCGCTGAGTCTGGGAGATACATTCTCAAGCATAAGCCCCTGGCTTACTGTCACCTCCCTAAGTTCTTTTAGCTCTTCGAAAGTCAATACTCCCGGGTTCGAATGAGGCAGCAGACCGGTTCTCTCGAAAACGAGCCGGCACATATCTGTGAGATATGAAATGGTCGTTTTGTAGCCCAGCTCGGTAAGTGCCTGTCGAGCCGCCGCATAACGAAGTTCCGGTTTGTCTCCAAGAGTAAAGAGAGCTTCTCGACAGCCGCTGGACTTGCCTTTTTGAGCTATTTCCAAAATCTCTTCCGGTCGCAAAAAGGGAAATACACCCTTTCGGGGAGGGTGTGCGAAAGTGCAGTACTCGCAGACGTCTCGACAAAGGCGGGTCAACGGAATGAATACTTTTCGCGAGTAGGTAATTATATGCCCATGCCCACGGTCTCGCAGCGCCGATGCCTGCTCAAACAATCGAGCGACATCGGGTCCTTCTGCAAGAGAGAGGAGTTCTCGGGGAGTCAATTTTTTCTCTTTAGATACTTGCGAAAGTCAGGATTGCGCTTCTCTCGAAAGGCATTTACGCCCTCCTTTGACTCATCCGTTTCGTAAAATAGGCTCAATGCTTCGAAGCCAAGTTGGCCTATTGCACGAATATTTTCGGAGTCCGCATTAAAGGACCTTTTGGCAATTGCTATAGCAGTCGGGCTTTTATTCATAATTTCTGCGACCCAACGTTCAATTTCGGCATCGAGCTCTTCGTTCTTGACCACGGCGTTAACCAAACCCATTTCGAGGGCCTCTTTGGCTGTATAACGTCGACAGAGGTACCAAATTTCACGGGCTTTTTTCTCCCCTACAATCCGAGCCAGATAAGCGGTTCCCCACCCAGGATCCACCGAGCCAACTTTCGGCCCCACCTGTCCGAAAACAGCTTGTTCAGACGCAATGGTCAGATCACAAAGGGTCGCTAAAACGTTTCCACCACCAATCGCATAGCCCTGGACTCGGGCGATTACCGGCTTAGGGACATCCCGGATCGCGCTTTGAAGATCTTCAACGGGCAGCCCAATCGTGCCGCGGCCCCCGTAGGAACCCTCATGAGCAGATTGATCCCCTCCTGTGCAGAATGCTTTGTCGCCGGATCCTGCAAGAACAATCGCGCCAATTTCTGGGTCCCAGCCAGCTTTATGAAGTGCGTGAATTAGCTCCTCACAGGTTTCAGCTCGAAATGCATTATAGACCTCTGGCCTATTAATTGTAATCCACCCTGCCCCGTTCCGGACCTCGTACAATATATCCGTGTAATCGGTCATTTTTCTAGCCACTCATTGTAAGACCGCCAGAGACAGAAATGGTCTGGCCCGTGATATAGCTCGCATCATCGCTCGCTAAAAATGCGACTATTCCGGCGTAATCTTCGGGAACACCAATTCGTTTCATCGGAATAGCACGTGCCAAACCCTCAGCGATCCGTGCGCCATCACCAGATGCCGTTTTGAATTCTTCAAACAAAGGGGTATCGGTAGGGCCCGGACACACACAATTAATTTGAACTCCGCTTTTCGCAGATTCTCTTGCAAGAGTTTTTGAGAAAGCGATGATTCCTCCTTTGCAGGCCGAATAGACTGCTTCCCCAGAAGATCCAACACGACCGGCATCCGATGCAATATTGATAACCCGGCCTATACCAGCCTCGATCATTCGGGGGAGCACGGCGTGATGCATATTAAGGGGGCCGTAAAGATTGATGTCTATGACTTTGTCCCAGAATGCTCGATCGGTTTCAACGAAGGGAATAGGTAAATCCCAACCAGCATTATTTACGAGGATTTGCGGGTGTCCATGGTCCATTTCAAAGGCGGCAAGTGATGAATTGACGCTCTCGCGAACTGTAATATCAGTCTCATAGAAATGTGCGCGTCCCCCTTCAGCACTGATTTGATCCGAGACTTTTGTACCTTTTTCCAGATTAATATCGAAAATTCCGACTATACATCCCTCCGATGCTAGGCGCTTGGCTATTTCACTTCCAATACCCGAACTGGCCCCAGTAACAATGGCAGCCCTGCCTCGGAGCCCTCTCATTGAGCAATATCCTTGGGCATCCCTGCCATCATTCGCACCGCCCGATAAGTAATCACGATTTCATCATTCTGATTTTTAACATCATTCTGCGTTGTCACGATGCCGCGATTACCTTTACTGGTTGCCCTAACTCCTGTGACTGTCACCTCGGCGTGGACAGTATCGCCTGCAAAGACGGGTTTGAGTATTTTTTTCTCTACCTCTAGCAATGCTAGGCCAGTCGTTTGCATTGTTGATTGGCAAAGGAGACCTTCGATAATCGTGTAGGTACAGGCTGCGGGGACCACGCGGCCGTTTATAACACCATGGTCCTCTGTGAAAGACAGATCAGTAAAAAGTGTTTCAACCATTCCGGTGACACCAATAAAATTTACGATATCCGGCTCTGTAATTGTCCGATTAAGTGTTCTGAACCGATCACCCTCTTTGAGCTGATCCCAGTAGAGACCGATCCCAAGGGTTTTAAGAGTTTTAGACACGTGAAATCATTCCTGGTTAGTCTTCCTTAAAAGGGTCCGCCGTAACTCCTGTCTGCACCATCTCCGAAATTTCACCTTCTGAAAACCCGACCTCCGCAAGTATTTCTGCGCTATGTTCTCCAAGGTTCGGTTGGAGACGACTTATTGAGCCCTCTGTTTTCTGGAAGCGAACGGGAATATCCGGTAGAACCACATTTCCTTCGGTGGGATGAGTATAATGGGCGAAGAAATTTATCGCGGATAAATGGGGATCGCGGGGCAGGTCTTCTATCTCCGTAATCTGAGCGCAAGGAATCTCAAGCTTGTTCAGAGTTTTGATCCAGTCGCTCGTAAGTCGACTGATCATCAATTCACCCGCAATTTGGTAGAGTTCATTTATATTATCGGACCTTGACCCTAAAGTGTCGAACCTGGGGTCATGTTTCATCTCAGGCATGCCCACTTCGGACCAAAAACTCTCCCATTGAGGATCCGTGTAAGCCAGCATACAGATATAGCCATCCATGGTTTTATAAGGTCGGCGCCAGGGGGCGAGGACGCGTGTGTATCCCATGCCGCCGGCAATAGGTGGGTCGAAAGTCGCGGCGAAGAGATGCTCCACCATATTGAATGCAGTCATACATTCGAGCATTGGTATTTCAACAAACTGACCGACCCCAGTCCTTTCTCGGTGAAACAAAGCCGCAGTGATGGCGTTCGAAGCGTAGAGCCCAACTGTTTTGTCTGCTATTATGGTCGGAGTATAGCGCGGTTCGCCTATCAAACGGGCCATCAGCGCTGCAGTTCCACTTTGTCCCTGTATCACATCGTCGTAGGCCGGTTGACCCGCATATGGCCCGTCAGATCTATAGCCATGCAATCCGGCATAGATAATTCGCGAATTTTTGGATAAAACATCTTCGTGTCCGAAGCCCAATTTTGCTATTTTCTGCGGCCGTATTGAATGGACGAAAACATCGGCTTCGTCGACGAGACGCCAAAGTGCGTCTTTACCAAGGCTTGTTTTTAGGTCTAGGACTAAAGACCGTTTGTTGCGGTTGAGCCCCATAAATAATGCGGCCATATGAGAGGATTTCCGGGGTCCCGTTGTTCGCGTCGTGTCGCCCTGGGGCGCCTCAACCTTAATGATATCGGCTCCGAGATCGCCTAACTGTTGGGTACAAAATGGCCCAAACACCACTGAGGACAGATCGAGAACCTTTATTCCTGCTAGTGGCCCTGCCATAGGTGCTCCGTTCTAGGCCCAGATGAAATCATCTTGGTCAAAATTCTTTGTTGCCTCGGTGTAATCTTCTGTCGACCCTGGCCATTGTGTGACGACTTTTCCAGTCTCAGTTTGGAAGTAACTCAAGCAGTTGTTTGCAGTCATCGTGCTCTCCGAGATTCGTTTTTGTATAGTCGCGTTGAATATATCTTGTCTATCTTTACGGACCATCACAGAAACAGCTCTTCTCTCTCCAATTTTTGTGATTGCTTGGAGAATATAATTGGCCTGACATTCAAGCATATGAATGATACTTCCTGAGAGATTTGTATTTGGACCGTACATAATGAAGAAGTTCGGAAAGCCAGAAATTGCTATGCCGAGGAAAGCCTCTGCACCCGCACTCCATTGATCTCTCAAGGAAATGCCCTCCGCCCCCGTTATATCGACAGGGGCTAAATATTCGGTAGTCCGGAAACCAGTGTTGTAGATGATGACTTCTATACCTTTGTAAGTCTTATCCCCAGCGACTAAACCGGAAGGAAGGATTTTTGTGACCTCTTCTGGGATCAGTGCCACATTTTCTCGCAATAACGCGGGATACCAATCATCAGATCTTAAGACTCTTTTGCACCCAAAGGGATAGCGTGGCGTTACTTTGGCGAGAAAATCAGGGTCTTTAATCACTGATTTTAAGTAGTTTGTGAATCCATTCTGCGCATCCTGAGTTTTTTTGAGTGAATAGCGCCTATCAGAGTTATTGACCATTTCCTGGTATATTTCTTGTCGTTCCCTCTGACGCTCTGCCAAGGGCACGGTGGTATCAAATATATCTGAGCCCCGAGCTGCTATTTTCGGGGTTACATATTGTGCCGATCGCTGGAAAACCAGGAGAGAACCAGCGATTGGCGCAATCTCAGGAACGAACTGAATTGCACTGGCCCCAGTCCCGACGACAGCGATATGCTTGCCCTTCAAATCAAGTTTTTGGTTCCAATTTGAGGAATGAAAACTCGGCCCCTGGAAGGAGGCTGCACCTTCCAACTTGGGTAGGTAGGCTCTGTTAAAAAGGCCCATTGCTGAGATCACAATATTGGAATCGACAGACTTTCTTTTTCGGAAACTTAGCCGCCAACTATTTTTTTCATCTGAAAATTCAGCAGATTTCAGTTCATGTTCGTATAAAATGTGCTGAGATATACCATATTTGTCGGCACAATGTTCCAGATATTGCTGAATCTCTGCCCCTGGTGCGTATCGTTTACTCCATGGGAAGTCTTGTTCATATGAAAAAGAATACAGGACTGAGGGGACATCGCAGGCCACACCCGGATAGATATTGTCTCTCCATACCCCTCCAAGTGTTGCCGATTTCTCAAAAATTTGAAAATTTTTGTGACCAGCGTTTTTTAACGCAATCCCCATCGCGATACCGCCAAACCCGGCACCGATAATAGCGATACTCAGTTCTTTAACAGCAGACATCCCGTGCCCAAGTTTGGGCGGCCGCCAGAACAGCGGACCGCCCAGGTCTTTCTAAACGAGTGGCGAGAAATCTGTCGGCAAAACAATTTTGTTGGTTTGAATTTGGAGTGTTTCGCGTCGTCCTTTCGGCGGCCAGATGCCTTTTGCCGCAGCCTCCGCTCGCACTTCGGCACGATGATCTAAGCTCTCGTAGCTCCAAATATGAACAAATTTGTTAAGTCCACCAGACTCTGTGTGCATTGCCATGACCAGAGGGGACAACTCCTCCCTTCTTGGAACAGCCTTAGCCCAATTTTTATAAACCTCTCCAATCATTCCCGGGATAAGTTGATATTCCCGCCATTCAAAAATGGGCCCCATTTTTCCTTTTGGAAATTCTGGGGTCATAGGCGAAGGATGAAAAATTTCAGATTGCATATGCTCTTGCAGATGTCCAACCTTCGGGGCCAAGCATATTTTTATCACTGACGGATTTGGCGCGTTTTTTTTCTCGTTCGCCCGCATCTTTGTAAGGCCAAATGTGGATCACCTCATTCAGCATTCCGATTTCTGTATAGAAAAATGCGGCGAGTTTAGAGAGGTTCTTTCTTTTTTCGTAGGCTTTCCCGAATATATTTATAAATTCGGGCACGCCTCGAGGTTTTAGCCTGTAGGTTCTCACTTCATAAATCATACTATTGTCCCCCAATGGTTCATTTTTGTTTTTTGTGCTCGCGACCAGTGCAAACGGAGTCTTCCCTGAGTTATAAATTGAACAATTAATGACCCCTATAATTTGCCTTACCCAAAAGTGTGACATAAAACGGGGTCACGAACACCCTTAACTCAATGAGGTTTTTATGAGAGTTTTTTCCATCTTTGTACTTTTGGCGGCGTTGTTGGCTATGGTCCCTGTTTCGGAAACTCGGGCGTCTGGAAAATTTGTTTTTACCGCGATTCCGGACCAGGATGAGAGTAAGCTTCGAGCTCGATTCGGCAAAGTGGCCACCTACCTATCCAAACAATTAGCGTTAAAAGTAGAATATATCCCGGTCAAATCTTACGCCGCTGCAGTGACCGCATTCAGAAATAACCAAGTTCAATTGGCATGGTTTGGGGGCTTGTCCGGCGTGCGAGCACGTAACTTGGTGTCCGGATCCAGAGCTATAGCGCAGGGTAAAAAGGACCCATTGTTCGAAACCTATTTCATTGCCCATGCAAGCACAGGGTTGACCTATTCAAAGTCGTTCCCGAACGAAATCGCAGGGAAAACATTCACATTTGGATCCAAGGGCTCGACATCGGGGCGCTTGATGCCAGAGTTTCATATTCGTAAAGCCTTCGGGAAATCCCCTGAAGAGGTTTTTAAAAGAGTTGGTTTTAGTGGGAATCACTCCCGTACCGTTTCTCTGGTTCAGTCGGGGGCATTCCAAGTCGGTGCGACCAATTTCAAAGTCTGGAAAAGAGGCGTTAAGGACGGTTCTATTGACCTAAAAAAGGTTAAGCTGATTTGGAAGACGCCAGGCTATCCTGATTATAATTGGACGATCCGTGGCGATGTCGATAAAAAATTTGGTAAAGGATTTTCAAAAAAAGTTCAGAATGCGCTCCTCGCGATGAGCGGTCCTGACCTGTTAAAATCATTTCCGAGAGAAGCTTTTATTCCTGCGACCAATGCGGACTACAAGCCCATTTTGGATACTGCGCGTCAGTTGAAACTTATCGACTAGTGGCTTTAATCGAAGTACGGGGAGAATCGGCCGGCTACGCTGGTAAAACGGTTCTCTCCGATCTCGAATTTTCTGTTGAAACCGGGGAGCGCATCGCTCTTGTGGGTGAGAGCGGCGCAGGAAAAACCACACTTCTCAGAATGATTTACGAGCGGTGTGGCAATAGAGCTGCGCTTGTCCCCCAGGAATTCGGGTTGGTTCAAGCACTCACAGTCTTCCATAACGTGTATATGGGGCGTTTGCACCTAAGGTCACTTTGGAGAAATCTTCACAATCTTTTTAGGCCTCGGCAGCAGGATATTCATGATGTGGCAGTTGTTTTGGAAAAGCTTCGTCTTTCTGACAATATCTTCTCAGGGGTAGGCGAACTGTCGGGGGGACAACAGCAACGCACAGCGGTCGGGCGGGCCCTTTACCACCCTGGCCAAGTGTTGGTTGCTGATGAACCTGTTTCCTCGGTTGATGAGCACCAAGCTCGCGAAATTCTGCAAACAATAAACTCCGAGAAAGAAACCGTGATCATCGCCATGCATGATCGCTCTCTTGCAATCGAATTTGCGGACCGATTGATCGGGATTAAAGCAGGAAAAATAGTCTTGGATGTACCGTCGGATGGCATGAAACTAACCGATCTGGATGAACTTTATCAGGTGTCTGCAGAGTGAATACCGGGAAGACTGCATCTCCTCTGGTCCGCACCATGGGAGTCTTTTTCGGGATTGCGTTACTCTGTTTTTTTTTCGGTGACTTCGCCGTCACCACCGTCAATCCGTGGACAGAATTTGAACGATTGCTCATAGGAATTGTAACGCCTAATTTTTTTTCGACGGATAGCTTGCCGCGTTCTCTTGCCTACACACTTTCATTCGCTTTGTTGGGGGTTGCAGCCAGCAACCTTATTGGTTTTGGTCTCGCATTACTTTTTTTTAGTCGCACAGTCCGTATTTTTTGTGCTGTCATACGAGCGGTCCACGAGTTGTTCTGGGCATTAATTTTTTTACAGCTGTTCGGATTATCGCCGATTACCGGGATATTGGCGATCACCATCCCCTACGCAGGTGTGATCGCCAAGGTATATGCTGAAATTTTAGAGGAGGCGGATCAAACGCCTTTGAAGGCATTGCCTATCGGGACAGGGCGCGTATCTACTTTCTTTTTTGTGAGACTACCTGATGTTTGGAGTCATCTGAAGACCTATTCAATGTATCGACTTGAATGTGGTTTGCGATCCAGCGCAGTTCTTGGATTTATAGGGTTGCCCACCCTTGGCTTTCACTTGGAATCGGCTTTCAAAGAAGGCCACTACTCAGAGGTGTCAGCGCTTTTAATACTTTTCTACGCTGTTATTGCCACGATGCGTTTTTGGATGAGAAGGCCGTTGTTACCCCTATACCTTTTTGCAGCCGCCTTAATTCTTCCCTGGGGTGTAGAGTTTTCGATGTCTAATATCTTACGATTTCTTACCCAGGACATTATCCCTTTTCCGGTTCGGGAGGAAACGGGATCGTTAGCAGAATGGCTGCATCTTGTTCTTGTTCAGCAGGCCCTGCCTGGGATTGTGTCCACGCTTCAATTGACCATGGTCGCGCTGATTGTGACGGGTCTTTTGACAATGATCTTTTTTCCGCTGATTTCACCTCTCCTTCTTGGTGCTAAGGCGCGCAGCTTTGGCCATATTTTTTTAGTAATCACGCGCTCCACTCCAGAATATATTATAGCGTTTGTCTTGTTACAGCTTTGGGGTCCGTCAATGTTGCCGGCGGTTGTGGCTTTGGCGCTGCATAATGGCGCGATTATCGGGCACTTGGTTGGGCGTTATACGGAGAAGATCGCCTTGCGCCCGGATGCGCCGGTCGGCATGAACCGCTACTTTTACGAGGTGTCACCCCGTATTTATCGGCCGATGCTAGCTCTCTTGTTCTATCGTTGGGAAGTGATTCTAAGGGAAACGGCCATTCTGGGAATGCTTGGGATTGCCACTTTGGGTTTTTATATTGACAGCGCATTTGCCGATTTACGATTTGACAGGGCGCTTGTCCTGATCGCCGTAACAGCGGGCTTAAATATTTGCATTGACTCGGTTTCCCGTACGGTTCGGAATTACTTACGATTACAAACGAGTTTGGAGCATCGTTGAATATGGACCCAACTAGTACTCCGGTCGTAAAGGATCTGGTTCTCATTGGCGGCGGTCATTCTCACGTGACTGTTCTCAAGAGGTTCGGGATGCAACCGATCCCCGGGATTAGATTGACTCTCATTTGTAGAGACGCACACACGCCGTATTCGGGAATGCTGCCGGGTTTCGTTGCTGGGCATTATGACTATGACGATGTACACATCGATCTCGGAGCCTTAGCACGCTTTGCTAATGCCCGATTTTATCACTCAGAGGTTGTTGGACTTAATCCGATCAATCAGACCATCACGTGCGACAATCGGCCGGATGTTCGCTATGACCTGTTGTCAATTAACACGGGATCGAGCCCAAACATATCGAATGTGCCTGGGGCCCTCGAAAATGTTATTCCCGTAAAGCCGATTAATAACTTTCTTAATCGCTGGGAACAGCTTACCCATAGGGCAATGGCGCATGTGGGTCCTATGCGAATTGCCGTTGTTGGGGCTGGCGCAGGGGGTGTTGAACTCCTTCTCGCGGCAAGGCATAGAATAAAAAACCTGCTCCAGGCTTCTGGGAAGCCGACGGATGCACTTGAATTCCATTTGTTCGGTGAGGCTTCCGAAATTATGCCCACTCACAATGGGCTTGTCCGCTCCACATTTACGAAGATTTTAGAAGACCGAGATGTTCAATTACACCTAGGGGAGAGGGTTATACAAGTGTCTCCGGGCTCATTGATGACTGCCAACGGATCAACGTTGGACGCTGATGAAATCCTCTGGGTCACAGCCGCTAGCGCTCCGTCCTGGCCCGCCAAAGCCGGTCTGACAGTCGACCAAGGGGGCTTTATAAAAGTGTCGGATACTCTGCAATCGATTAGCCATCCAAATATCTATGCCGCGGGCGACGTCTCAACCATGGTCAATTACCCTCGCCCAAAATCTGGTGTTTTCGCTGTTCGGCAGGGAAAGCCCCTAGCCCGAAACCTTAGAAGGGCATTGATAGGCCGGAACCCTCTGCCATTTAGACCGCAAAAGCTGTTTCTGAGTTTGATATCAACGGGCGATAAATACGCGGTGGCATCATGGGGAAAGATGTCTGCAAAGGGTTCCCGAATTTGGAAATGGAAAAACTGGATCGATCGCAGGTTCATGAAAAAATACAATGATCTCCCGGAAATGAAGGAGGGGGCCAAGTCAGATTTACCAAAGGGTTTGGCGCCGGAAGAGGTCATTAAAGAGATTTCAGCGATCGCTATGCGTTGCGGGGGGTGCGGAGCCAAGGTGGGGGCGACCGTGTTGACCCGTGCCTTGAGCGAACTGAAGCCCTTTCCCAGGGATGATGTAGTAATTGGGTTGCATGAACCTGATGATGCAGCAGTTGTGGTTCCCCCTCCGGGCAAAGCGATTGTTCATACGGTGGATTATTTCCGATCAATGGTTGATGACCCTTATGTTTTTGGAAAGATCGCCGCAAATCATAGTCTCGGCGATATTTATGCGATGGGTGGCGAGCCTCAAACAGCCCTTGGAATCGCTACGGTACCTTTTGGCCTCGAACATAAAGTTGAAGACACATTGAACCACATGATGGCCGGGGCTCTCGAAATACTTAATGATGCCGGCTGTGCCTTGGTTGGTGGCCATACATCGGAAGGTCCAGAATTAAGTCTTGGATTTTCTGTTAACGGCCTAGTAGACAAAGACCAGATTATGCGAAAAGGTGGTCTCAAGCCGGGTGATAAATTAATAGTTACCAAGCCCATTGGCACCGGCACGTTGTTTGCGGCAGATATGCGCTTTAAAGCGAAAGGCCGATGGATAGCATCTGCCTTAGATCATATGGTTATGTCCAACCGCTTGGCGGCAGAGTGTTTGTCCCAACATCAGTCGCAGGCCGCGACCGATATTACAGGATTTGGCCTTTTAGGCCATTTGGTTGAAATGGTCAGAGCGTCGCAGGTGGACGTGTCCTTGGATCTCAATTCGATCCCGATATTGGATGGTGCCGTTGAGACGATCGCGTCGGGCATTGTGTCCTCTCTTCAACCACAAAATGTGCGCCTGCGAAGAGCAATAGCAAACTTGGATGAAGCGGCCAAAGACCCTCGTTACCCCCTCATCTATGATCCTCAAACAGCTGGAGGTCTTCTTGCTGGGGTCCCCGGCAAATTTGCAGAAGACTGCGTCAATTCTCTTATAAAATTGGGGTACATGGAGACACGGATCATCGGCGAGGTAAAACAACAGTCTGACCAGCTCGAGCCTATCACGATAGTGTTTTGAGTAATTTGTCCCAGGAAGCCTTTTCGGCTTCTGGTTTAAAAAGATTTTGTTTTTCTTTTATTTGTAGAGTCAATTGTGCCAGAAATTTGGCGTCGCTCTCCGCTCTCCAAAGTAGTTCTGCTAAATCGTTTTCATCGCCTAATTTAAAATATCCGTCATAGTTGGGACCCAATAGCCCAATGTTTCCGTCGATATTGGAGGCGAGTATCGGGAGCCCGCATGTGATGGCCTCTGAAACCACATTTGCTCCTCCTTCCATTTTGGAGCTGATGACCATTGCGTGAGATCTCTGGTATTGACGCCGAACTGCCCAATTAGGAACTTCGCCACGCCACTCAAATCGGGGATTTTCGTCCGCTTCCTGGAGGGCTTTAATTTTCCATTCTGGATTATGGGACTTGCCAAGGTGGACAATGTGAAGGCGCGAGTCTTTCGGGATCCTTCGGGCGGCAGTTGCTGCCCTTAGACTGTCTTTTTCATCGCGAAGATGTCCAACCACGCACACCTCAAATCGGCGTTTTGCAGGGGCACGCGGAGAGAGAAAAGGCTTAGCGGACTGATGGATTACATGGAGTTTTTTTCGAAACCGGGCAGGGATAGATTTCGCTACTAAGTCATGGAGACAGACTAAGGCCGTCGCTCTCGCCATCGAGTCGTGTGTTTCCGACGGATGGGAGGCTTGAAAACTATAGATATCCGTGCCCGCTAGAAGAACAATAAGAGGGCGACTAGGATTTTGCTCGCTAAACACTCTGATTTCTTCATGAGATCTCCAAGCATGAATCGCTACCATGATGTCTGGAGTTGGACCAAGTTTTTCCGAATGTCCCAAGATCTGGTGACCCAGTTCCCGGAAGATCCGGACCCATCGGTTCGCTGTAATACGGTTTCCCGACCGTGACTGTTTTCCGGCGGGCGTAATGAGGCTAATCTTCATAATGACTTCTAACCCGTTTCCTTATGCCTAGACAACAAACGCGAGAGTATCTTCAGGATATATTGCAGAGTGCGCATCAACGCACCTTGGAATTGATTGATGGCCTGAGTCCGGAACAGCTTATTGGGCCGAAGTTGCCGATCTTAAATCCCATTTTATGGGAAATTGGGCATGTTGCCTGGTTTCATGAACAGTTCATTTTACGAAAGGAACACGGGTGTAAGCCACTCCTGGCTAGGGGAGACGATTTATATGACTCCATAGCGATTGCGCATGACACGCGCTGGGATCTCCCACTCTACAGTCTACAAGAAATGAGAGATTATTTGAATGCAGTTCTTGATAATTGTCTTGGGCGTTTACAAGCGGGTCTGAATTCTGAGAGAGACTCTTACTTATATCAATTTACGACTTTTCATGAAGATATGCATGGAGAGGCGTTTACTTGGGCTCGCCAAACTCTTTCCTATCCCGAACCAAATTTTTGTTTGGATCCAATGATTGGAGTTTGTAAACCAGATCCAAATGGTTCGGTCACCCCTCTGGGCGACGCTGTTATTCCCGGCGGATATTTTGATTTTGGTTCCTCCACGGACGAATCTTTTTATTTTGATAATGAAAAATGGGCACACAAGGTACTGGTTGCTCCTTTCAAGATGGCTAAGGCCCCTGTCACAAATCGGGAGTTCTTAGCGTTTGTCAGAGAAGGGGGGTATGAAAAAGACTCGCTTTGGTCGGACGATGGTTTGAAATGGCGGCAAGAAGTTGGCGCTGAGCACCCCATTTATTGGAAAAAATCTGGCCCGGATGCTTGGTTGTCAAGGCGTTTTGATAAATGGTTGGAACTTCCATTGGATCAACCGGTGATCCATATTTGTTGGCATGAGGCAAACGCATTCTGTAAATGGGCAGGCCGCCGATTGCCGACAGAGGCAGAATGGGAATTTGCTGCTACCATGTGTCTCTCCGGTGACGGGGAGATAATCAAGAGCCGTTTTCCTTGGGGAGATGCCGATCCAGATCCAGAGCTCGCATGCTTGGATGGTTACTCTTTAAGTTGTGTGCCGGTTGATTTTTGTTCAAGGGGCAAAAACTCATGGGGCTGCGTCCATTTGATCGGCAATGTTTGGGAATGGACCAGTGATACATTTGGTCCTTTTCCCGGTTTTGTACCGGATGATTATCGAGAATATTCAGAGCCTCTTTTTGGCTCTACGAAGGTGCTTCGGGGAGGCGCCTGGACCACCCGGTCGCGCTATATTGATGGAAATTATCGGAATTACTTTCAACCGTATCGACGAGATATATTCGCAGGTTTTAGAACCTGTGCGTTGTAAAATTAAATATACCGACGACGCTCCTGTGTTCTTCCGGAGCGAGACCGTCTGTTATGTCATTTGGAGAAGGATTAGAAGGGCATCCTTTGCTCCGATTGAGTTGCTTGGAGCGCTGAAAATATAATGCTGTTATAATTTTGGGAAAGGAGATTCAGATAATTTATAGGGTATGGTTTATCTGTATCATCCCGAAGGAACGATTAGTTTAGTCTGTTGATAGTCATTGGGTAAAATTCGGTCGGTGCGAGCACCGCTGGAAAGTTAAAAAAGTTCTCGCTCTCCACAAAAGAGCGAGCGAGGAAGGCGGAAGCTGTTTTTGTAATTAGCGCAGGGAAGCTTCAATGTTTCCGCCGTCAACGGTCAATATTGCTCCGGTAGTTTTTTCTGCGGTTGCCAGATCAAAAAAAGCCTTTGCAACATCCTCGGCAGTTACCTCGCGACCCAGAAGGTTTCCTGACATGTATTCTGTCTCGGTCAGACCCCGAGCCTCGGATCTATCAGAAATCATTTTACTTGTCAGTAACCCTGAACGTATTCGGTCTGCATTCACTGCAGATGAACGAATCCCATCTCTGCCATGGTCTAGAGCATATTGCTTCATCAAGAATAAGGTTGCTGCCTTTGGGAGCCCGTATGGACCAAAATCTTTGCCAGGGTTTACAGCCTGTTTGGAGGTGTTGAACAAAATACAACCCCCGATCCCCTGGGCTTTAAAGATCCTGACAGCGGCTTGTGCTGCCGCCTGATGGGCAAAAAAGTTCAGTTCAAAGCTTTTCCTCAGAAGTTCTTCCTCCACCTCGCCTATACGCCCCTGCCAAGCGGCACCTGCATTCGAAACTAATATATCCAACCCCCCAAATGTTTCAGCAATGCAGTCGAAGGCTTCGTTGAGCGCGTGGGCGTTGGTAACGTCGCAACCGATGCCTAAACCTCCCAAGCGTTCCCCCAGGGATTTTGCGCTCCTAGAGTCGAGATCCAAGACCGCGACGGTCGCCCCCTCTTTCGCAAATTTCTCTGCAGTTGCGGCACCTATTCCTGATCCACCTCCAGTGATGGCAACAATTTTCCTAGCCAGCGGCTTCTCAGGAGCTTTTCCGAGCTTTGCTTGCTCCAGAGACCAATATTCAATATCGAAGATATCTGCTTCGTTGATTGCTTCAAAGCGCCCCATAGCTTCAACATGCGAAATAACTTCAATGTTTGTTTCAGCGAGATCGGCAGCGATCTTGGAAGCTCCCCTGGATTCCCCTAATCCGAAAAGTCCCAAACCTGGAATTAAAATCACCCGGGGTAGAGGGTCTAATTCAGTTTTGGGCGTCTTTTGGTTCTTGTTGTGACGTGCAAAGTAGGCTTGGTAATCCTCCCGATAATTTTTGAGAGCCTCTTTGGCGGCCATTGAGAATGCAGTAAGATTTCCGACAGCAGGAGGGTGAATTATCAATGGTTTTGGTTTGGTTCGGATAACATGATCGGGGGTGACTGTGCCCAGTTGGCTATAGCGGTTTAGATCGTCGCCAGAGAGATATCGGAGAATTAGGTCATTGGTCCGGAAATCCATGAGCATTGGCTTTTGTGCATTGATGGAGCAAAGCCCTCGAAGGATCGGTGCAATCTGTGAAGCTTTGAGGTCAGTCTTTTCGATCTTTCCAATAGAAATTGTCCTACTAACCCTTCTCGCCAGGGTCTCTTCAGCCAAAGTGGTCATTTCAATCATAAGCTCATAGGCTTTTCGCGCAGTTTCGCCAAAGGTAAAAATTCCGTGTTTAAGGAGTATCAATCCATCCACATTAGGGTCTTTTTCGAATACCTCTTTGGCTTTTTTGGCAAGGTCAAAGCCGGGCATAATGTAAGGAACATAGCCCATTCGGTCCCCAAAAACTTCGCGGCACAAATCAGTGCCCCCTTCCTGGTCTGTCAAAGCGAGGACAGCGTTTGCATGAGTGTGATCAACGAATTTGTGCGGTAGAAAGGCGTGCAACAGAGTTTCGACGGAGGGATTCGGGGCAGATGCATCGAGCAAATTGATTCGTTGCGCATTGACCATATCTTCATCTGAGAGAAAATTAAGCGAAGCCAGATCGCGAATTTTCTCTAATCTTACCGCTGGCAGGCCAGCTGGCTCTATGTTTCCTAAATCCCATCCACTGCCCTTAACACAAAGAACATCCGTATCCTTGCCGAGAACATCTGGGATTTTGGTTTTCACCGAGGTATTGCCTCCCCCATGGAGAACCAGCCGAGGTTCCTGTCCCAGTAAACGGGAGGTGTAAACCCTCAATGATAGTTCATCCGGGCATCCCGCTGAGGTGTATTTATCGATAAAATGTTGTGCTTCAGAGTCTGACCAACGGCTTTGCATCCTTTTTCTTCCCTATCTCTTTTCAGGGTAAAGTGTTTTTAAACCCTCATATGAGGCCTCACAAATTCCTCGTTCGGTGATGAGGCCAGTTACCAGTCGTGCCGGCGTTACATCAAAAGCTGGGTTCGCAGCTGTGGTGGCAGCAGGCGCGATATTTATAGTTTCTATATTTCCTGAACCAGTGCGACCTGTAAGCGTGAGGACTTCTCGCTGATCCCGTTCTTCGATTGGAATCTCTCGACCGTCGTTACACGTCCAGTCGATTGTAGGCCCAGGCAAGCCCACATAAAAAGGGATATCATTGTCAAACGCTGCGAGAGCCTTAAGGTATGTCCCTATTTTATTCGCTACATCACCATTGGCAGTTGTTCGATCTGTTCCGGTCAGGACAATGTCGACTTTGCCGGCTTGCATAAGATGTCCCCCAGCATTATCTGAAATTAGGGTGTGTGGGACCCCTTGTTGGCCTAGTTCCCAAGCAGTCAAGCTTGCTCCCTGGTTTCTGGGACGGGTTTCATCTACCCATACGTGCACTGGTATTTCCTGTTCCATTGCAACATATATCGGTGCGGTAGCGGTACCCCAGTCAACGGTGGCCAACCATCCTGCGTTACAATGGGTGAGTATATTGAGAGGCCTAGATTTTCCCTTCTTTTCCCAAATGCTGAGGATAATTTTGGCCCCATATTCGCCGATCGAACGGCATAGACTTACATCCTCCGTGCAAATTTTTTTGGCAAGAGCTTTGGCACCCTCTATCCGCTCTTCATCGGGCAGTGCGAAAAGTTCCTTTTCTGCCCGTTCTAGGGCCCAACGAAGATTTACCGCTGTTGGGCGTGTACCAAGAAGCCTCTCAAAGGCTGCTTTTAAACCACCGTTGGATGAGTCTTCTTTTGCAGCAAGAAAAACCCCCCAGGCGGCGGTTGCACCAATAAGTGGGGCTCCCCTTACCATCATTTCTTGAATAGCAATTGCCGCCTCTTCATAAGATGTTAAAGACCGAGTAACAAACTCGTGCGGCAGTTTGGTTTGATCAATGATAATTACAGTTTCATCATTATCATCAAGCCAAATTGTTTGATAAGCGTGCCCGTTTATTTTCATGAGTCTTAGAGCACCCGGCCTGCGACCGCACTTATCTTACTGACGACGGCTGGCTCTCCCGACTTCACGGACGTTACACTTGTCGCATCCAGCGGACGTGGGCATTCGCAGTGACTAAGTTTTGATCTTTCCAAAATAGCTGAGGCCACAGCCACAAATACGTTCTTTGCTTGTATCACGTTTTTCTCCAATCCTGAAGGAACCTGATCAAAAGTGACGTCTCACTAGCGATCATACCAGCAATAATAATCAGCAACCATTTCGACCGATGCGTAACACATCTTAGCTTCACGAGCGAGTTTAGACTCGCGCATGCTTGTTATCCCGATAAAATCGTAATGCCAACAGCGATAAAATTTAGTCTCCGCTCGAGGAGAAAAATGGGGACCTTCAATGAGTCGACACAGTTTACTACCGCCGAACTGACGGGACGGAGATTCTAATTGCAGCTTCTTCAATCAGGGCATGGGATCTTTTGAAGACTGGTCCCGCCGCGGAAACATGGGCTGCAAGCCCTACTTCCAATAAGTCTTTTCCTGAAGACTTTCCAGACTATTGATCTTATGAAGGCTAATGATTCAGATAACACCCAAGAAGGGTCTTACTCAGATAACCGGAAATTTCTCCATTCCGTCCATTTCGGCTAACCCCTGCTAAATTGGATCGTCCCAGAAACCATTTCATAACGGTTAGCCCCTCGCCACAAAAAAATCAGTTTTTATTTTGTTTGTTCCGCAAAAAGGGAGCCCGTGCGGACGACAGGAGTATTTGTGTGCGAAATCTGGTATGCAATATTTTCCCGGGATTGGTTGCACCGATAGGGACACTTCTCTAATAAGCAATCCGAAATGTGATTAATTTTTGCGGGTGCGGTTGTCCGAATTCGGAGACAGCCAGGCATGGCCGGGGTCGTCCCCGGGCTTACGGATCCCTTCCACTAATCCGGGCTCAACTTGCGCTAGCTCAAGGCGAGGGTTTACTTGGCTCCTAAGATTTTATTTTTTGTCAATGAAGATTGGTTTTTCTATTCCCATCGTATCAATCTGGCGCGCTCATTGATCGATAGAGGTTGGGATGTAGTCCTGGCTACGCGGAGAGGGGATAAAGCCGTTCTAATAGAAGCGGCAGGCGTGCGGGTGATAAATTGCGAATTTTACAGGGGAAAGATATCACTTTCATCGTGCCTGGCGGACCTACGAAGTGTTTTCAGGATTTTGCTCACAATATTGCACGAAAGGCCAGACTTGATGAGCTTTTTCGGACTGAAACCGGTTGTTCTGGGTTTGCTTGCGGCGGTCTTCTTTCCAAGGGTTCCAGTAATCGCGACCCTAACGGGGCTGGGATACATTTTCACGTCTGGAAGTGGTAGAATTTCATTTCTAAGATTAGTTATTAAAAAAGTCCTGAGATGCCTTTTTATACCTAGAAATAGGCGATTGGTTTTACAAAATACCGCTGACTTTGATGATTTTGTGGATGGGCGTATTGTTGCAAGGCCAAAGGCCCTCCTGATCCGGGGTTCAGGAGTAGACCTGGAAAAGTTTGTCCCGACCGCCGAGCCACAAGGTGAAATAATTATAACATTTTTGGGCCGGTTGCTGAGAGATAAGGGGGTCTATGATTTAATTTTTGCGGCGCAAGAATTGAAAAGGCGTGGGGTCACTGTAACTGTCAGGCTCGTTGGGAGCCCGGACCCCGGAAATCCGACAAGTATTGGCGAGGCGGAGATCAAGGGTTGGGTGGATCAAAACTTAATAATTTGGGATGGATTTCGGGATGATGTAGAGCAAGTCTGGCGGCAAAGTCATATTGCTGTGCTCCCGTCTTATAGGGAGGGGATGCCGCTTTCATTGTTGGAGGCAGCCGCTTCTGGGCGGCCCCTTTTGGCAGCCAATGTTCCGGGTTGCAATGACTTAGTAGAAAACGGTTTGAATGGTTATCTATTTGAGGCAGGAGATTGGATTGGGTTGGCAAACGCTATCCAAAAACTTTCTTGCTCGAGAGACTTGCGTGTAAAAATGGGCAAGGAATCGAGAAAAAAAGTTGAGCGAGAGTTTGGGGAAGAGTATGTCGTCGCCCAGACGATTGCCGCTTATGAGGGCTTGGTGGTAAAAAAATAACCCCGTTGCTTGCTGTTAAATTTGATGATTCACCTCATGAGACCAATAATCTTTGATACGCTCCCGCTCGCCGGTGCAAAAAGTGCTTAGAGATGTAATCCCGTTCTCTCACTCAGATAATGACAAAACGCCGCTGGTATCAGTGATAATCCCCGCCTTCGGCCGTGTCGATAAATTGGCGAGAGCTTTACGAAGTGTGGCCAATCAAACTTACAAGCACTGGGAGATCATTGTTGTGGATGATGGGTCTCCAGAACCGATTACGAAAAGCATACTTGGGGAAAATTGCCCGAATTTAACTTTACTTCGGAATGAACAGAACCTCGGGGCGGGTGCAGCCCGAAATGCAGCTATCAGGGCGGCCAATGGGAAATTGGTTGCATTTTTAGACTCTGATGATGAATGGCTTTCGGATAAACTTCAGATCCAAGTGCAGGGCTTTATTAAGGAAAGCGCGGCTAATCCTGACCTTGTTGGTATGGTATCTGGTTTTCGACTTCTCGCTCTGGGGAAAGGCAGTTCAGCGCAGACAGATCGAATTCCAAAGCCCATGCAAGAAATTGGTCGCCTTGCCGGCGGTTGCGACATGAGCCCGGGTTCAACTTTGCTTGTTCGGACCTCTGTTTTTTCAGAATTAGGGGGCTTTTGTGAGTCCATGAGACGTTTTGAAGATTGGGATTGGCTTATTCGCCTATCTGAAAGATATTCCTTGGGGTGTTGCAGCGAAATTCTGTCTTTGGTGCACTTGGGACGGCGGGCAGGGGTCGAGGCGTTGAGGTTGCCTTGTGTTTTGATGCGTGATCGGCATTTAGGCCGTTTTTTAGAAATAAACCGCGGCTATGGCAGGCAATTTTTGTCTACGCTGTCGTATGAGCTCGCCGTTGCTTCCTTCTCGGATGGGCGTTTTATTTTGGCGCTAAGCTATTTTCTTAAATCTGCGGTTCGGAGCCCTGGCACAGCTCTAAGTCTTTTACCGAGAGTTATACGGGGCATCGTCTATGGGGTTTCATAGAAAATTGGGCGCAGAATCGGGTGCCTAATTCCAGGATGCAAAGGGTCTATTCCTCTTGCGAGGGCTCTGAGATTTGTTTAAAAGCCTCCCAATCAAGCAAGGCATTATGTTTGATGATCCTAGCGGGGAGCGATTGAATTTCAATTGATAATTCTCATGCCAGGTAGAGGCTGTGTTTACAGAGCGATGATTAAGATTGTGAAACTGGGGGGGATTACTTGAGAAAAGAGAATTCCTTCTTGGCAAACAAGGCGCGATGGGTATGGCGCGAAACGTTGGCGATTCATCGCCGCGCTCCCGAAACAAGGCTCGCGTCCTCCCTCTCGCCTATCGAAATATTTGTGGCTCTCTATTACGGAGAAATTTTGAGTTTTAACCCTGCTGATCCGCGAGATGAAGCACGCGATAGATGCATTATTAGCAAAGGTCATGGGTCAATATGCATGTATCCGATTTTGGCTGACTTGGGATATTTCTCAATGGATGAGCTGGAAAGGGTCTGCGAAGCGGGTAGCTTTTTAGGGGGAATTCCTGATCCTGTCATACCGGGTTATGAGACTGTAAACGGTTCATTGGGTCATGGTTTGGGCGTGTCTTCTGGGATCGCACTCGGGCTCAAACGGAAAGGCAGTGATAGGTCAGTTTTTGTCATTACTGGCGATGGGGAACTTCATGAAGGTGCGAATTGGGAAGCAATTATGTTTGCCAGCCAACATAGACTCGATAATCTGCACTTAATTGTTGATGACAATCGCATTAGTATGCTCGACTATACGGATCAAATTGTCTCTCATAACGATTTGCGAGCCAAGTTAAGTGCCTTTGGCTGGGATTGCATGGAGGTCGACGGGCATGATGTTTATCAAGTACACCAGGCGTTGTCTGACCAGAAAAGAATCTCGGAAGGTCGGCCCAAGGCTCTTCTGGCAAAGACACTGAAGGGGCATGGTGTTCCGAACCTTGAAAATGAGCCTTTATCCCATATCCTGAATCCCAAGCCAGAACTCATTGATAAACTCCTCGAGGAAAAAGAATGAGCGTAAGACCCAGGGCTATGCGCGATGCCTTCCTTGAGGAGGTTTGGAGCAAGATGTCGGAAGATGACAGGATATTCTTCGTGAGTGCTGATTTCGGATCCCCGGTACTGGATCGGATTCGTGCCGATCATGCTGATCGTTTTGTGAATGTGGGCATCGCAGAACAGAACCTGATCAATATATCAGCGGGTCTGGCAACCGAGGGATACAAGGTTTTCGCTTACGCAATCGCGCCTTTTATCACAATGAGGTGTTATGAACAGATCAGAGTAAGCCTAGCGCTTCTCTCGAAAATACGGCCGATGAATGTAAGCTTGATTGGAGTCGGTGCCGGTTACAGCTATGTCGTATCTGGTCCTACGCACCAATGCTATGAGGATATAACGTTAATGAGAGCGCTCCCAGGGGTGCAACTATTATCTCCATCTGATCACGTTGTTTCCGCCGCCCTTGCCGATACTTGTCTAGATAAAACTGGAATCAAGTATCTTAGATTAGATGCTCAAGTTCTTCCTGTTGTGTATAAAAATGGTTTTTCGGATCTCGGAGATGGCTTCCATATCCATGCCATCGGCGAGAAATTATGTCTTCTCGGAACGGGCTACATGTTGCATACAGCGATGAATGTCGCAGAAAAACTCGGTGTCCAGGGTTTGCGGGCTGGTGTTATAGACCTGATTGATTTGACAAAATTTTCGAGACAAAAGTTGCGGAATGCTCTTCAAAGCTATTCTCACATAGTTACCCTTGAGGAAGGCTTCAGAGGACGTGGGGGTGTGGACGCAATTTTATTTGAGTTAGTCGCGAGAGAGGAATTAAAGGTTCGGATGCTCAATATTGGGGTTGAGCCGGACTACAATTTCGAGTTAGGCGGTCGTTCTGAGCTTCACGAGAAAGTTGGAATTGGGCCGGATATCGTTGTGAAAAGAATACTCGATTTCGTTCGGACCTTCTCCGACTAGAGATTTGACCTCCTCTTTAAAGGTGAAAATATGCAATTTCCGTTAATGAGAAATAATATTTTGCGTGAAGACTTGGATGCAGTGATTGATCACCTCAAGCAGGATGATCCGATTTTGACGCAGGGCCATCATGTTCGGCAGTTCGAGGCTGAATGGTCAGATTGGCTAGGTGTTAAATATAGTGTCTTTGTCAATTCTGGTGCCTCGGCCAATTTACTGACAATGTTCGCACTGAAGGATCGGTTCCCAGAAGGGGGAGAGGTGATTGTCCCGACTCTGACCTGGATATCGGACATCGCCTCGGTTTTACAAAGCGGTTTCACTCCGGTTTTCGTTGATATAGATCCCCAAACACTCGGGATGGATCCGGAACAGGTGTTAACAAAGATCAACTCTCGCACTAGAGCGGTGTTTATCACTCATGTTCAGGGTTTTGATGCACTTACAGATCAGTTAATTGATGAACTCAAAGTTAGGAAGATCCCACTCATAGAAGATGTTTGCGAGTCTCACGGAGCCACCCATCGGAACAAGAAGCTTGGAGGTCTGGGGTGGATCTCCAATTTTTCTTTCTATTATGCTCATCATATGAGCACAATTGAGGGCGGTATGATTTGTACCAATGATCCCGATGTTTATCAGAAACTGAGAATGCTGAGGTCTCACGGAATGGTTCGCGAGGCGAATGATGAGACATTTCGCCAAAATTATCAAAAGGCATATCCGGATTTGAATCCTGACTTTATTTTTGCTTTTCCTGCGTTTAATACCCGAAACAACGAGATTGGTGGTATTATGGGCAAGTCGCAACTTAAAAGGTTGGACCAGAATGTAGAGAGGCGCACCCATAACCTGAATAGGTTTCTCGACAATTTGAATTCGGATGTCTTCAGAACTGATTTTAAGTTAGAGGGCTCAAGCAATTACGCGTTTAACCTTATTCTGAAGAATCCCGACGATAATTTTGTTGGACGTCTTATGTCAAAAATGAGGGAATCGGGAATAGAATTTCGAAGGGGAAGCGCTGGCGGGGGTAACCAACTTAGGCAGCCCTATTTACAGGGGCTTATCCCGGGCGACTTTCACAAACAATTTCCAAAGGTTGAACACATCCATTTCTATGGCTTTTATCTTGGGAATTTTCCAGATCTTAAAGATGAGGAAATAGATCAAATGACTGCTATCGTTAATTCGGTTGGCTAATGCAAGATGAAAAATGAGTTTGGTTTTGGCTGCACTTAGATTAGATGTTTTGCTTAAGGTTCAAATTTCTTCCCTAAGATGGAGCTCTGTTCTCGGCGAGTTTTCGGCATAATTTAACGATGGATTTTTTTGTATGTTAGACCCGCTCAAACTGTTAAGGAGGAATGTTCAGTTTTCAATCGAGGCCAAAGAGAGCTTTGTGTCGCAAGACGATCAAATGGCTGTTTTCGAACGGGCAGTTTTGGAGGTTATCGGTCGCTATAAAGCAGGGGGGAAATTATATATTGCCGGCAACGGGGGTTCAGCTGCCGACGCGCAACATCTTGCGGCAGAGTTCGTCAGTAAATTGGCTCGAGATAGAGACCCTCTGCCGGCTGAAGCTTTGACGGTTGACACCTCTATCCTCACAGCAATCGGCAATGACTATGGGTACGATCAAGTTTTCTCCCGCCAGATTTATGGCAAATTGAGTAAGGCTGATATCTTTCTGGGGATCACGACCTCTGGAAACTCCGTCAACATTCTGAATGCGTTGGATGCTTGCAGGGAATTGGGTGTTCCGTCCATCGTCTTTTCGGGGCGTGATGGTGGCCATGCAAGAAACAAGGCAACTTATTGTGTTGTCGTTCCTGGAGATATGACCAGTACCATTCAAGAGCTTCATATTGTCCTGGCCCACACCCTTTGCGAGTGTGTCGAGGCAGCCGTTTTTGGCGAGTAATTTTAACAAAATTTAGAATAGGAAATAAGATGTCCAATAAAATTCTGGTGACTGGTGGTGCGGGCTACATCGGATCGATGCTGGTGCCCAGGCTTTTAGAGTTGGGTCATGAAGTCACGGTAGTTGATAACTTCATGTTCGGTCAAGCGAGCCTCAATCAGTGTTGCGGGAATGATAATTTTAATGTTGTCAGTGGAGATATAAGACATACTGATTTCATTCGACCGTATTATGAAGCCGCGGAAATCATAATACCTCTGGCCGCATATGTGGGCGCTCCGCTATGCGATAAAGATCAGATTGGCGCGCAAACCGTCAATCATGACGCAATAATTTCGATGCTCGAGGTGGTAAGCAAAGAGCAAAAGATTTTGATGCCCACCACAAATAGTGCCTACGGGTCTGGAGACAGGAATAATTTTTGTGATGAGGACTCACCTCTAAACCCCATTTCAAAATATGCAATCGACAAAGTAGCTATCGAGAAAGAGCTCATGAAGCGGGAGAACTCGATTAGCTTTCGGCTAGCTACTGTTTTTGGTATGTCCCCCAAAATGCGAATTGATCTTCTTGTCAATGATTTTGTATACAGGGCGGTTTACGACCGTTTTATCGTTCTTTTCGAAAGCCATTTTAAGAGAAATTATATCCATGTGACCGATGTCGTCAGGGCCTTCATTCATGGCATCGAAAATTTCGATACTATGCGCGGCGAGATTTTTAATGCTGGGCTTTCAGAGGCAAATGTATCAAAGGCTGAACTCTGTAATCATATAAAGAGGCATATTCCCGAATTTGTTGTAATGGATGCCCCTCTGGCGACGGACCCAGATCAGAGAAACTATATAGTTTCGAATGAAAAATTGGAGGCCACCGGTTGGCGAGCCCAAGTCGGATTAGATAAAGGTATAAGGGAGCTAATAAAGGGGTATGCGATGATAAAAAATACCCGCTACGGAAACGTCTGAGGTTGCTCCGTTATGGGCTCCTTCCTTGGGTGTGAAAGTTTTTCACAGCAGGATAAACCGGCTTATCTGGTCATCGGACTATTTGTTGTTTTACTCTTTGCTCCTATTTTTACTGGATCATTTGTCGTAGGAGGAACGGATAGCCTCTTTAATCATTTTCCGAACCTGATCTTCGGATATGATGAGTGGTCCGCTCATAAAAGATTAGCATTCTGGAATCCCTATAATTTTGCCGGTTTTGATATGACCGGGAGTATGCATGCGAGGCATCTAAATCCTCTCTATTGGCCTCTTTTCTTGCTCGATAGAAGTCATATTCTATTCGGATTAACGATAATATTTTTCCTGTCTGCTTTAACTGTAGCGATATGCTGGTACCGATTGTCTCGTTGTTTCGAGCTAAATGTTCCATGCGCTACGATTGTTGCCTGCGTTTCGACCGGTGGCATGTTTTTCTGGTTCACAACAACGACACTCATTGCGGTATCGATGTATGCGGCGACCTCTTTGGCTATTCTTTTGTGCTTCACCTCAGAAAAGCGATCCCGCTGGAAGCAATATCTCATTCTAACCTTGGTATTTTCTGTTATTCTCTTGAGCGCGCATCCGAGTTATATCTTGGGTTTCGGGTTGCCTATTTTGGTGGCTGTCTTGTTCATAGAGGTCAGGGCTTATCAGGACAAAACTCTAAATTTTCAAAGGCCATTGCTGATACTGTTAGCTGGTTTATCAGCGCTTCTCCTCGCGAGCTATCGACTAGTCCCCGCTTTCTTAAATCTTCTCGACGGTAATGTTATCGGGCTTGATTCTGGCAGAACTTGGCTCACTATTCCAACCGATAATTATTCGCCATTCCTGTTGACGTTACTAAATCCTTATGCCCTCGGGACCAGTATCTCTGAAAACTTCTCTGTTTTGAGAAGTATCGGCCTCGGCGGCCTAAGGCACGGTCAAATACACAATGCTCTCTACTTTGGTGTTTTACCATTTTTGTTTGTTGTGATAGCTCTGTTTTCTGCCAAAAAGCATAGGCTCTTTTTTTTACTCTTGACCTTATTTTTATTACTTTTGAACGCGAATGCACTCGGCTTTTCGCCATTCCTCGACATCGTTTACTCGATATTTTACCCAATAATTCATGATCCAATGTTTCGAATCCTTTCAAATTTTTCTTTTCTCGCATTGCTAGTTGTTTCGCTGGGGTCCCTGAACTCGGTAGAGGTTTTTCGAAGCAAAACTCTGGTCCGATTGGTCATTTTAATGGTCGCTCTTGTCGCGATTGTGCAAATTTTGATCTACGCGCGATCGGCTTTATTGCATACGCTTTCCTCCGATTCTTGGCGTGATCAAGCTTTTCTGGTCTCTAATTGCTTTCGTATTGCCTTGGTGATGTTTCTGGGGTGTACGGCTTTTCTTTTGTGGAAGCCGAGGCTTATGGATAAGCCAGGGCTTTTGATTGGTGCCGCGGGCTTTATATTGTTTTTGTCTATATTGGGCCTTGTTCTTTCTGAGATATTTTTCAAGAACCGAAACCAAATGGTCTACTATGCTCTCTCAGACCTTTGGGCTTCTCTTCTGGCCTCAGGCCTTTCCATTTCGATCGCAACTGGTGCGTGGTCGAGAATGAACATGAGCCTCAAGGCGCTCTGGACGTTTGGTTTTGTTGCTGCCATTTTTTTGGTCGTTTTTCGTATGACGGGTCATACCGACGCTGCAAGTCCGGGTAATCATCCATTGATTGCCCTCTACGCATTTATTGGGGCCTCAAAGTTAGTCATTTTATCAATGGTTTTTGTGTTTTTAGGACGATGCCTTGTTTCGTCTGGGCGTACTGCTTCCCTCTTTACCTCTGTTCCGTTCATTCTGTTGATCGCTGTGGATCTACTGGGAGGGTACAGGGCTTATAGCTACATAAATATGGGTGAACCATTTTCTAAAACTTTTGAACAATTGTATCCGCCGAGGGATATAGTGCGCTTGTATCCGCCCAGGGATTTAGGTCACTCGCATCCGGAAAAGAATTTGATTAAAAAAGACGCATTTTCCTTACCATTTGATGACAAAAACACTTGGAGGTTTGGGGGGAGCGGTCTGGATTATTGTCAATCAAATCTCGGCAAGGTCTGGTCCGGCGGACGGGTATTGGAAATTTGCGCCTCGACCAGCAGCGGGGCGGGAGGTAATTTTTATAAAGATTTTTCGCTGGAAACTGGTCAAAGAATGGCTCATTTCGGACTTTGGGCTCGAGTTTCGGCCGGACCGGCGGGTAAGATCTTTATTACGAACCCCTCCGCTCAGCGCGGAGGATCGACAGCCAGCATCCCTGCAGACCACAAATGGCACTGGGTTGAAGTGCAAATCGACTTAATTTCAGACAAACAAGTAGTGCGTCCCCATATCAGCATGGTCCGAGGCCAGAAGTTGTCTCTATACGCCCCAGTTTTGGCCAGTAACGGCCCTCTATGGCCAGTGAATCGTCCGGAGGATGGGGACTATGTAATGCCTAAGACATGGGAAGAGAAAGTTAATTCTGACCAATTTCGGTCGAACTACGTGCACCGCCTTTTAAAAATAAGGTCGAACGAGGCTTTGAGCAATTTTGCAAGTGTGTATCGAGTCCGGACGTATGGAGGAGTCGACTCAGATATGCCTCGGGAGTGGATTGAATTTTTAAAAAATTTTGTAAAGTTAGAACCTGATTGGTTTCATCGTGCCGGTATCTTGAGCAAAATTTCAAATACCCGCCTTCTTGATTTGCTTGGGGTGCGGTACACGCTCGACGATCAAGGGGCTCTAACTTTTCGCAGGACGGCCGTTCCAAGGTTCCTTGCATTGGCCAGGGCCGAACCTGTAGACGATTTTGGAACAGCTTTGAAGCGGATTAAAGATCCATCATTCAATCCCCTAACCACCGCGATAATTGAGGGGGGGCAAGCCTTCACAGGTGGTGAAATGAGCAGAGGTGAAACATTAGATTACAAAACGATAAACTCCGATCATTTGGAGGTACCAATTTCTGAGAGACATCCCCGAATTATTTCATTTGGTGATAGATACAATGTTGGGTGGCGTGCGTACTGGAATGGCAAAGAGCTGCCAATTCTGCGAGCTAACGGCGCATTTATGGCGATTCATATTCCCGAGGGAGAGGGCATCATTGTTTTAAAGTTTCAGCCCCCTTTGTTTTATCTTGGACTGAAAATTACTCTTCTCGGACTACTGATATCTTTTTTACTTTTTGTGCTTTTCTTTTTTTTGGATAAGGTCAGGGGATCATTGCATCCTTATCGGGGGGCTGTCTGAGCGGACTGACTTGAATTTAAAACCAATTAAATATTAGCTTCATTGCAAGGTTTAAATTTTTTTTTGTAAGAAAGATACTTTTGAGGTGTCCAGCTATCCTATGGAAAATATCGATCTATCTGTTGTTGTGCCTGTTTACAATGAAGAGGGCAACATCAAAGAGTTTTTGGCCAGGATCACTCCAATTTTGAGAAAAATTGGCAGCTATGAAGTGATTTTTTGCATCGATCCCTCAAAAGATAATACCGAAGAAGAAATAGAGAAGGCATGCAGATCAGACTCTTCCATCCGGTACCTCATGTTTAGTAGAAGGGTAGGTCAGCCATCGGCGGTGATGGCTGGAATCCTTAATTGCAATGGTGATGCCTGTGTAGTTATCGACGTTGATCTTCAAGATCCCCCAGAGCTCATACTGGAAATGCACCAAAAACTGCTGGATGGTTATGAGGTGGTTTATGCGAAGCGCCGATCCCGAAAGGGTGAAACCTGGATCAAGAGATTAGTTTCATATCTAGGCTATTGGGTCATTAATGCAGCCTCTGATGTCGAAATTCCACGGGATACTGGTGATTTTCGTGTAATTAGTCGTAGAGTTGTAGAGGAACTGAGGCGACTCAGAGAAAGCCACGGATTCCTGAGGGGTTTAGTTGCACTCGTTGGCTTTAAGCAGGGTTTTATTGAATTCGACCGAGATAATCGTGCGCACGGGGTTGGCAACTACAACCGGTATCTCGGTTCTCTGAAAATTGGCTTAAATGGCTTGGTTGGTTTCTCAACCTTTCTTCTCACCTGCACCCTAATCAGCGGAATACTGATTTCTATTGCTTCTTTCTTTCTGGCGTTGGGAATAGTTATTTCCAAATTGTATTTTGGTCAAAATTATCCGGTTGGAACGCCAACAATTATTATTCTGATCCTCTTTATGGGCGGAATACAGCTCATTTCAATTGGTATTCTCGGGGAATACATTGGCCGCATTTATGAAGAGGTTAAGCATCGCCCGAGGTTCGTCATCGAACGGACCCGAAACATGGGCACCATTCGAGATACAGGGAGTCGGGATTGATAGCGAATTTTTTAAAAAGAGCGATCGAATTTGTTCTCAAGAGTCCGATGATTTTCGAATTGCAACAAAAATACTGTAATAATTATGAAAATGTTAGGGATGAATTCTCCGAATATTTTCTCGGTCGGAACCAGAAGATAATAGATATTGGGTGTTCTACCGGTACTGGTGCGGGTGTCATATTTGATATGCGCAACAATGATTATGTCGGCGTGGATATTTCGCCAGACTATATCTCCGTTGCCTCTGCTCGTTATCCATTGGGGAAATTTTATGTAATGGATGCCCGGAAACTGGATTTTGAGTCAGCCGCCTTTGATTTGGCTGTCTTTAATGGCGTGCTTCATCACATGGATGATGAGTTGATCTTGGATTGCATGAGAGAAGTTAAAAGAGTTCTCAAGCCGGGGGGCAAGCTTTTGGTGGCGGAGCCTGTATTTACGGGTGGTAAGGTTTTGAGTAACTTTCTTTTGTCTTTGGATAGGGGGCAGTTTATACGTTCAGCCCCGGAATATCGGCAGTTGTTGATGGGATTCCAATTGGATCGTGAGAGATTTTTCAATTTTTCAGCCCATCGATTTTGTTCATTTGTAGCTTCTGTGGATACGGGGATAGGAAAAACTTGAAAATCCTGTCTCCTTGGTTGTCCTTTACAATAAGCCTTGTTGTTTTTGTCGCACTCTTCTGGGGAGCGTATTCTCAACTCGATTGGGACGCGGTATACAAAACATTAACCGCCCTGGCACCTATAAGCATAATTTGTGCCGTGTTGATGATGTGGTGCAATTTTATAGTGGCCTCCCTGAGATTGCATCAAGTAATGGACGTGTGTTTTGACAGTCCGCCTGAGTTCAAGGAGTTGTTCAAGCTTAACCTGTTGAGTGCGTTTGCGGCCCACGCGGCTCCAGTTGGACCGGCTGCGGATTTTGCTCGATTTGCATATGGAAAATGGCGGCTGCACATGGCGAGTTCTCCCTTAGCACAGTCGATATTCATGGATCGTTTGTTGGCTTTCCTCGGGTTGGCCATAGTCGGTTTATTACTGCTTCCTCTCCAAATCCTAGTGGGGGCCAACTCAGGCATCCTGCTCTCCCAGCTCGTTATTTGGAGTGTCTGCATTGCTGGATTTTCATTAATTCTCATATTCAAAATGCATCTTACAAAAGATCATCGGTCGTCGATCCTGAAATGGGCGGCTTCTTTTTTGGAAGTAACTCAAAGATTGGTGTCTAATCCACGCTGTTTAGTAATTCAATTTATCATTGCACTTGGATATAGTATCAGTTTCAGCCTGCTTTTCTATTTGCTCGCAGATGCAATGGGCCTTACGGCATCTTTTTTGGTTTTTTTGGCCTTTGGGCCAATAGTTTTACTCGCTCAAAGCTTGCCGATATTTTATGCAGGCTGGGGGGGCAGGGAAGCTGCAGCCGTTGCTACTTTAGGATCCCTGGATGTTATTGAACCCCATCAAATTTTGTCCGTTAGTATTGCCGCTGGGATTGTTTTTTTTCTGGCATCAGTCCCGGGATCGCTGTTTCTATGGCAGTATAGGAGGAAATCCAATGATGGACCCTTTAGTTTTGATGCAGAGAAATAACCAGGTGCGATGAGATATTTTGTTACTGGAGGGTCTGGTTTTATCGGATCAAATATGGTGGACCGGCTGCTGGCGGAGGGTCATCAGGTTACGGTTTATGATAATTTTTCAACTGGATTAAGAGCTTTCCTCGATAACGCACGCGATCTTAAAGATTTCCATTTGATCGAGGGAGATTTGTTAGATCTCGAAAGACTCAAGCTTGCCATGAGAGATACAGAGTTTGTGTATCACTTCGCGGCTAATGCTGATGTCCGTTTTGGAACCCAGTATCCTGGCAGGGACCTAGAACAAAATACCATCGCGACATTCAATGTGCTCGAGGCGATGAGAGATAATGGTGTCCATAAAATCAGTTTTTCATCCACTGGTTCAATCTATGGCGAGCCAGATACTTTTCCCACTCCCGAGGACGCCCCTTTTCCAATACAGACATCCCTATATGGCGCATCCAAATTAGCATGTGAAGGGTTAATTTCGGCTTATTGTGAAGGTTTTGGGTTTCGTGGTACGAGTTTTCGATTCGTATCGGTATTGGGCGAGCGATACACCCATGGTCATGTTTTCGATTTTTTTAATAAACTGAGAGAAGACCCGGGCCACTTGCACATATTGGGGGATGGGAAGCAGCGCAAATCTTACATGTATGTCCAAGATTGTCTGGACGCTATGCAGCTCGTCGAGGCCAAGGATCACGAAGGTTTTGAGGTTTACAATCTTGGTTGCGACGAATTCATTGATGTAAATCAATCAGTGACCTGGATTACGGAAACACTGGGTCTTAATCCAAAATTGAGTTACGCGGGAGGGGAGCGCGGTTGGGTGGGTGATAGTCCGTTCATCTATCTAGACACCAAAAAAATCATGTCATTGGGCTGGAAACCGAAACTAAATATACAACAGGGGGTAAAGAAAACTATTCAGTGGTTGATAAACAATCCAAGGGTTTTGGTGGACAGGAAATGAAGTGTGTCGTTTTGGGCTTGTGGCATTTGGGCTGCGTCACCGCTGCATGCCTTTCCGAGGCAGGATATCGAACCATCGGTCTAGATTTCGAGCCGGGTGTCATTGATAACCTCAGAAAAGGCAAGCCCCCTTTATTTGAGCCGGGTTTGGAGGATATGGTCGGGTCTAATCTTCGGTCGGAGAAACTTAGCTTTACTGATCAAATCTCCGTTCTAGAGGATGCCGATATTTTTTGGGTTGCCTATGACACACCAGTAGATGATGAGGATCGCGCTGATGTTGACTTTGTTTTCGGAAGAGTCATTCCCTGTTTCCAATTTCTTAAAGACGGCGCAATCGTGGTTGTATCTTCTCAACTACCAGTTGGTTCCATCGCTGCTTTGGAGGATTCGTTCGAACTTCAAGCGAATGGAAGAAAAGTTGAATTTGTTAGCTGGCCTGAAAACTTGCGTCTTGGGCAGGCAATCAACGTGTTCTCGAGCGGTGACCGAGTAATTTTGGGACTCCGATCGAAACGCGCTGAGACGGTTTTGCGGCCATTGGCAAAGCGATTTGGTAGAGAAATTTTGGTCATGTCGGTAGAGTCAGCCGAGATGAGTAAGCATGCCTTGAATGCTTTCTTGGCCAATTGCATTACGTTTGCGAATGAATTGGCAGTTGTATGCGAACGTGTTGGTGCCCGCACCGATGAGGTTGAGAGAGCCCTAAGGAGTGATGCGAGAGTTGGAAAGGAGGCATATCTTAAAGCAGGAGGCCCATTTGCAGGGGGCACTTTGGCAAGAGATATTAGGATGTTGAGTGGCTTTTGTGAAAAATTTGAGTTGGATCTTGCGCTCCTAAATTCAATTTCGGTGAGCAACAGAAATCATGCGAACTGGCCTCGTTTTCAGTTGGAAACTCGTTTCGGTGACAGTTTACCAGGTTGTAAAGTGGGTGTTTTGGGTCTCGCTTACAAGCCAGGTACTGATACCTTGCGCCGGTCTAGTTCAATCGAGCTCATAAAGTGGATGGCGTCCGAGGGCATGCTAATAAGGGCATTTGACCCCGTAATCCAAAGTTTGCCGGAAAACCTCAATGCAATCGTTAATCTTTGTTTATCACTAGAAGATGCAATAGAGAATATTGACGTTTTGATTATAGCCACGCCTTGGCCTGAATTTACAGGGTTGACCGCTTCGCGAATAAGCGGCTTGTCTCCTGGGGTTATTGTTCTAGATCAAGGTCGATTTCTCGAATCACAATTATCTGGTCAACCAGGCATCAACTACATAGCTCTGGGGCTGCCAGTATGAATGACTCCGATATTTTTGTGAACCGCTACACTCTAGTGACAGGTGCCAGTCAAGGTTTGGGAGCTGCTATCGCCAGAGCTCTAGTGGAGGTAGGGCACTCTGTGATGCTGTGTGCTCGCAATCTAGAAGACCTGGAGAAGATCAAAGCGGCATTGGACCCTGCTTGCAGAGAGGGACAAAAAGTCGAGATATCGGTTTGTGATGTGTCGGATCCAGACCAAGTCGACCAATTAATTTCCAAAACCATGACACTGTTTCCTCAGTTAGACGTATTGGTGAACAATGCTGGTGTGTACGGGCCGATGGGGTGTCTTGAGGATATTGATTGGGATCAATGGGTTGCTGCCATTAATATTAATTTGATGGGTACAGTCTATCCCTGCCGTGCCGTGCTGCCCCACTTTAAATCACGTGGACATGGTAGGATTATCAACTTATCCGGAGGTGGGGCCACCAATCCATTACCTAGAATATCGGCTTACGCTGCCAGTAAAGCTGCTGTTGTCCGCTTTACCGAAACGCTTGCTCTGGAAGTTGAGAGTGATGGGATTGAGGTGAACGCAATTGCGCCAGGAGCACTCAATACAAGGATGATGACAGAGCTCCTTGCGGCTGGTCCCGGTCTAGTGGGAGAGGATTTCCACGCGAAGATGGTAGAAGTTAGTCGCAGTGGTGGAACTCCGTTAGAAGCTGCTGCTGGTTTATGCGCTCATTTGGCATCTGTGGGCGGCGGGCATGTTACCGGGCGTCTGATTAGTGCGGTTTGGGATCCGTGGGTGGATTTCGCTCAATATTCTGATGAAATAAACCAGACCGATGTATACACTCTCCGAAGAATTACCCCCAAAGAACGTGGTATGCCCTGGGGTGGTGATTAGAAAATGGGTTCATAATGGAATTCGGTATTATTGGTTGTGGCTTGATTGGTCGTAAAAGGGCCAAGTCTCTAATAGATAAACACAAAATTACCATGGTCCATGACATGGATATCTCGCAGGCCAGATCACTGGCTGCTGACATACCCGAGTGCAAGGTCGGGTCATTGGAAGAATTGTTCGCTCTCCAGTCCATAGAGGCAGTGGTGGTTGCGGTTAGACATGACTCTCTTGCACCGATCACTCTTGAGGCGCTGAATGCAGGAAAACACGTACTGGTGGAAAAGCCTGCTGCTCGCAATGCCATGGAGTTGAAACCGGTTTTGGAGAAAGCGGAGGAATCGGGGTTAACGGTCAAAGTCGGATATAATCATCGATTTCATCCCAGTATAATCCAAGCTAAACGTTTGGTTGACATTGGAGCACTGGGACACCTGATGTTTATCAGAGGGCGATACGGTCATGGAGGTCGAGTCGGTTATGAAAAAGAATGGCGGGCACGACGAACAATTTCTGGGGGAGGTGAATTGATCGACCAGGGATCCCATCTAATCGACTTGTCCCAGTTTTTTTTAGGGGATTTTGATAAAATAGATGGTCTAATTTCAACATGTTTCTGGGAGATGGAGGTGGAAGATAATTGTTTTCTTACCCTCCAGACGCCCTCAAAACAGGTCGCGTGGCTTCAAGCGAGTTGGTCGGAATGGAAAAATCTTTTCAGTTTTGAAATCTACGGTAGGAAGGGCAAGTTGCAAATTGATGGTTTGGGGGGGAGCTATGGAATTGAGAAGCTTACCTATTATGAGATGAGTTCCGAAATGGGCCCACCGAAAACGACCAGTTGGGAATTTCCTTTCCCTGATGAATCATGGCAAATGGAAATAGATGAATTTATCTCTGCAATTGAGGCTGGCAGGCCACCAGTTGGAAATATCAGAGAAGCCGTGTCGGTTCTGAATATCATTGACGCAATTTACAAGGAAAATGAAGTACAATGATCATCTCCCGCAGCCCGTTGCGCATCACGTTGGGAGGAGGAGGAACGGACCTGCCATCATATTACTTGGAGCATGGTGGGTTCCTTATAGCGGCGGCGATTGATAAATATGTCTATATCACGCTTCACGAGACATTTGTGAGTGACCTAATCGTCAAATATGCTCGGTCCGAGAGAGTGCCATCTGCGGATAAACTCGCGCACCCTATTATTCGTGAGGCTTTTGATCTTCTGGGGTTGGTGGGCAACGGCATGGAGCTCAGCAGTATGGCTGACATTCCAGCGGGAACTGGGCTGGGTTCCTCTGGTAGCTTTACAACCGCATTATTGACCGCCCTACATTGTTATCTAGGCAAACCGATTTTGCCAGTTGAGATAGCCGAACAAGCGTGTCATATAGAAATTGATCGTTTGAATGAGCCCATTGGGAAGCAGGACCAATATATCGCGGCAGTCGGCGGAATTAACTGTTTTTATTTTACTGAGGAAGGCAAAGTTGACATTGTGCCTCTGCAAATAGCGAGTGGGGACTTCTTCGACCTAGAGGATAATTTAATGATGTTTTTCACGGGATTTTCCCGTCGCGCTTCGAGTATTTTGGCAGAGCAAGACCAGGGAACCAAATCTGGTGAATCATCAATGATTGAGAATTTAAATTTTGTTAAAGAGTTGGGGTTTCGTAGCAAGAAGGCATTAGAAGAGGGCAACATTGAGGGTTTTGGCGAGTTGATGCATGAACATTGGTGTCACAAGAAAGAGCGTTCTGGAGCTATGAGCAATTTAGAAATTGATCGGTGGTATGAAATTGCCATGAATAATGGTGCAATAGGAGGGAAATTAGTCGGCGCGGGTGGCGGTGGTTTCTTGCTTTTCTTGGCCAATGACAAGAAGGCTCTTCGTAACGCTATGACATCGGAAGGTCTGGAGGAAGTGCGATTCAGATTGGGAGCGGAAGGCACTAAAATCGTAAATAGCGGATCCTAGCCCGTCAGGCTTTTTTGCTCAAAACAATCTTCGCAGCTTCCATGAGATCTTTGGCTTGGTAATCTGCACCGGCCATGCCGGAGGCGGAAGAGGGGTGGTCGGCAAAAATCTTTATAGTTCGACTTCCGGCTGCTTTTCCACATTGAATATCCGTTTCCCGATCTCCTATCATCCAGGAGTGGGCCAAGTTAAAAGAGTAAGTGATCGAGGCTTTTAAAAGAAAGTAAGGTTCTGGTTTTCTACAATTACATATAATGCCCAATTCAGGGTCTTTGCCTTGAGGATGGTGGCAGCAGTAAAAAAATTCTGTAAACTGAATTTGGTATTTTGTTAGGGCTGAGACGAGATATTGATGGATCAGTTTTAGATCTTCTTTTGAGGATTTTCCTGTAGCGGCATTTGGTTGGTTGGAAACCAAGAAGAGTTTATGGCCTCCTTGGTAAAGCATGTTTAGAGCTTCCAAAGCATTATTGTGCAGTTCAAATTGCGCTGGTCGTCTGGGTGCTTCCCAACTATCTGAGTCGGAATAATAAATGTTTTTTAAAATTACTCCGTCTCTATCGATGAAAACTTCTGTCAATTTTGTTTCCCTTTATTCGATAGTCTCCCATTTCATTTCATTCTCTAAAATTGATGGATGAGATACCAGGAGGTGCCATATTACTGCTTGGAATGCCTCAGCATGTGGCGTTACGGTCTCCGCGCTTTGGGTCGGCACAATTACAATGGCGTCAGCAGAAATGGCTGTGTATCCCCCATCCCGCCCAACCACACCTAAGATTTTTGCCCCCCTTTGTTTCGCGAAACCCAATGCGTGTACAATGTTTGCGGAAATATTTTTCTCGAGATTGCCCCCTCCTACAGAGAAAACAAAAATCATATCCCGAGAGTTTAATTTGCTGGTTTTTAGCCAGTTTATGAAGACAGTATCCCATCCTTCATCATTGACCCGTGCTGTCAGTTCGGAGACATTATCGGTCGGTGCGTAAGCTTCGATGCCTGCAATTTTTCGAAAATCATTTACGGCATGGGATGCATTTGCTGCCCCTCCTCCTGCACCAAGGAAAAAAAGGCGTCCCCCTGCGGCTCGAAGGTTGGATATCAATTCGACCATCTTCTGGATCTGCTTCCGATCAATCGAGTCAATAATGGATTTAGCTTCATCGAAATACTTATCAATATATTGAGTTGCCGTGTCATTCATGGTGGTTACCTTTAGAATTTTGAAAAAATCGTTCAAGAGCTCGGATGCCAGCCTCAGAACCGGCTTCGTAAAAGCGTTGCCGAACCTCGAAACCTAGCAAAATTTTTTGTTTGAGCAATGTTTGAAAGACCTCTGATAGGTCAAAATTTCTTTTATATTGGAAGTCTTTCAGTGCCTCCGGAGTAAGTATACTCAGACCATAATCTATGTGTTTCATTCGTTCAGTGCGATTGGACTTACTATATGCTATGATCTCATCATCTGCGAATTCAACGTTGCTTAAGTCCCAATGATCTTCGTTGCGAAACACTGTCATAAGTGCTGGTGCTTCGTGATTTCTAAAATGGTTCCAAATTTCACGGTAGTTTGTATTCAAGTATGAGTCTCCATACGTAACGAAGAAAGGGCCATCCACGTTTTTTGCGGCCTCCTGTATGGCGCCTCCCGTTCCCCTGAGGGTCGGACCATCATCTGAATAAAGAACTTCGATCCCATAACGCGTCCCGTCTTTAATATAAGCCTGGATCTGCTCCGAAAAATTACCGACACAAAGAATGATTTTTTTTAACCCTTGTTCTGCGTAAAGCTCTAACAAGTGATCTATAAAAGGCTGTCCGGCTATCGATAAAAGAATTTTGGGTTTGTTCTTGGTTTTGGGGAATAGTCTCGTCGCCCTTCCCCCCGCGAGTACCATCAATGGAGGTAGGTCGGGGGGATTCGAGATGGAAGTGGGATTTGGCATTGGGCTTCAAATTTTGTTACCGATTAATCTAGTTGAAAAAAAAAAAAATATACTTTTCTTGGTGCCAACAAAACCTTTTGGGTATCGTCATTTTCTTTTTTCCAGAATTAACTCCTTATTTGAAGTCCGAATGGGGCCCGTTAATCTGTGAGCCTTACTTGACAGGATTTTCTAGGGAAGACATGGTGGTGAAGAACGGACCACCATTTTTCTCTGATTCGTCCTACCGAAAAGTCACTCTCACATATCTGGTAGCTGTTATGCAGTCGATATTTCGTAGAACTGGGGTTGCCTGAGAAATAATAATTCGATCAAAAAATCATTATTCTGGATTCGGGAAGGGAGCATTTCCTTCCACGACTATGTGGTGTTAGAACAAAGAAGGAAATAAAGGACGGTGCATCTATTGTGCCTTTGATGTAAACGGTTCTCAAATTGAATGTGTTTCTTTAGGGCAGAGAAAGGGCTTTGGTTCTTTTCTCGGGTATCAATCTTCGTTAATTACAGATCGTCTTTAGAATACGGTCAGATGGTATGGATAAGACATTTAAACTCCGTGCATGTTGAATTGTAATTTTTTATAGACAGAAATAATCTTTTTGGACTGATGGCGACAAAAATTATTGCATGTGACCTGGACGTTAGGATTCCAATTTATGATTTCTCGAAAATGCGACTGGTCTCATTCTCGGGGTTGAAAAGAAAAATCGGCGGTAAGGGTTTGGCCCTGGACACCAATGTTGTCAGTGTGAACGCCATAAAGGGCATTACATTTGAACTCTCGCAAGGCGATCGTCTGGCCTTGATTGGTCATAATGGGGCAGGAAAAACGACCCTACTGAAAGCAATCGCGGGTATTTATCCCCTTCAAGGTGGAGAGTTGATAGTAAATGGTAGAATTAAGACCTTGTTATCAAATTCTCTTTTTTTTGATCAGACCGCAACCGGTTACGAAAATATCGATTTGGTCGGTACATTAGAAGGCTGGTCCGCCTCTGAAAAGCGCAAGATTAGCAGTGACATAGAGGAATTCACTGAACTTGGTGAGTTCCTCGAGGTTCCCCTGAGGGCTTATTCCGCGGGTATGCTGGCGAGATTGGCCTTCGCATTATCTACATCTCGCGCCTCCGAAGTTATTTTAATTGACGAAAATATTGCAGCAGGAGACCAACAGTTCCAAGAGAAGGCGCAGTTAAGGTTGACTGAGTTTTTGTCCAAGATCGATGTGATAGTTCTTGCAACCCACAGTTTGCAATTGGCTCAAAGAGTCTGCAACAAGGGCTTGGTTTTGGATCAGGGGAGCGCCGTTTTCTTGGGTCCTATTGATCAAGCGATAAGCTTCTATTCTGGAGTCGTAAACAAGGTCGATGTTACCAATTAAGCTTTTAATTTCAGCGCGAAAACTAACTGTTGGCAGCATATAGGGTAGGATTTTGGAAAATTTCTTAGGCGAAAACAAAATCACGTTTCGGTGGTAATTTAGGAGTGAGATAGTGAAAGGAATTAATCTATATACTGCTAATCATGCCAGTAAAATCGGGATTGAAGATTATATTTCAATTTTTAGAGAGGCGTGCGATAGCCGGAACATTGCATTCTCTAGCGAGAACGACTTTCTGGGTAACTCCATTAACATCATTATTGATGAGTTCGTCAGTTATTATCAAAGGGAAAAATTAAAACAAGCCGGCTCAACAAAAACGAAGAAGATATTTTTGGTCGTTACAGAATTTTTCACCGATTCCAAAGGCATTCCCACCTTCAATAATTTCAACAACTTTTTGACGAATTTAACTCTTCCAGCGATAGATTGGTTCACGAGAAATGAGATTCGAGCACAAAAAGATTTGAAAAAGAAACTACCCAAAAGTATTAAGGTTTTTTCTGGGTTATTCTCTATAATCATGATAGCGGGGTTGGATTGCCTTTATAAGATAACCCCTAAAATCTTTAGAAAATACATCCCCAGCACTCTCGATTTCTACATTCGAGAAATGAGGAGACATATTGATAGAGCCTTTTACTGCCACAGACGATATTTGGGTCTGATTGAGGTGTGCGGAGAAGTAGACGGGTTTATTTTGATACATCCGGAATTGCAGGAAACAGCCCTTAAAATTAGAGAAAAATTCGGCTCCACAGCTCAGAAGATTATTACGATTTATCCTGAAATTAATTTTGATCATCTGAAATCGGAGTCAAAATTCAAAGAAAAAGTGGGATCTTGTGCCGCTGGAATAGAAATAACCGGGACAATTACCCCTTTTAGGCGTAAAGCGGCTAAAGCATGGAACAAATTGATCCGAAAGAATCATATGTTGGAGGGAGGTATTTGTTCACTTTTTGATTTCAATCGACCAAAAGGTGATTTTAATCCTGTGTTTTCGTTGCATGTACCCCAGACAAGGAACTGGAGGTTTTCAAGTCCGACTCGTTTATACAGGGCCTTTAAACAAATGAACTTCCCCGTTCTAGGAAAAAAATTAAATGATCATCCGATTGAGGACGCATGCCTCTTAATGGACTTTGATCGGGGAAATTTAATGAGGTTACTGGATTTCTATTTTAGCCCAGGGTTATTTTATTCGACTGTGCACCAAAATATTCGAAGGTACAATTTAGAAGCGCAGAAAGTTAATGATGAATTTTTTAAACGGATCAGTGAATAGGTTTCGTCCTAAATCAAGAGTTTAATGAAAACTATGGAATCTGTTTTAATTAATGACTGTAATGTGGGAAATTTTATAAAGGCGTTCAAGTGGGCCTGGTTTGATACCAGATGCAGATATCGACGTTCCAAAATCGGTCCTTTATGGGAAACGCTTAGTACCTTGGTCCTTATTTCAGGGATCACGTTCATCTCGTCATCGGTGATGGGAGGAACGTTCAGAGGAGAGATTGTTTATGTCGGGTCAGGAATCATTGTTTGGAGTATCATCTCATTCGCCTTCATAAATGGGTCGAGTGCCTTTATTTCTGGATCCGAAATTATTAAAACAACAAATTTACCGATTTTTTTATTGGTATCTAAATGTACCGCAAATATTTTGATCTCATTCGGTCACAATTCGATCCTATACGTTATCGGATTGTTATTACTAGATATTCATTTTGGGTATAACATCGTTTTAATATTTTTGGGGATTATTATTGTTTTTCTGAATGTACAGTGGGTAGTTTTTATTTGTGCTCTGCTATCCGCTCGTTTCAGAGATTTCGAAATGATTGTAAAAAGTTTGATCCAGCTTGCCTTTTTTGCCACCCCCGTATTTTGGGACTATGAGTTACTACCCCCAGAGAAAGCGTATGTAATCGACTTTAATGTATTCTTTTACTTCATCGAAATAATAAGATTACCGGTATTAAATCAAATACCCCCATTACATTTCTATTTTATTACATTAACGGTTACGATTTTAGGTTTATTGATATCGCTTCCGGTCTACAGGAAATATCGTTCAAGAGTGGCTTTTTTTGTCTGAAGTTATTATTTCATGAAAAGTTGATTTGTTTTTGCGAATGTGAACCCAACCCCATTTTACTCCGGGTCTTTTTCTTGGAACTAAGCTGCATTGTAGCAAGAGGCATTTTTATAAAAGTCGGAGTTTGATTTGCAGAGGGACAGACTGAGGTCTGTGTCAGAAAAAACGGAGATCGAGGACCTGCCCATGAGCTTTCTGATCCTCTATGCAATAAAAATGATAAAATGTCTTTAACCATAATAACCCCAACATTAAACTGCCGTACATTATTGTCGCGTTGCTTAAATAGCGTTCAACCGATGGCAGACCTTGGCTGTAAACACATCATTATTGATGGAGGGTCAGAGGATGGAACCATCGAACTAGCGTCGGGTAACGAATCTAGTTCGCTTGTAGTTGAGCATGGTTGTTCATCTCATGAGGCTATAAATATTGGCGTTTCCTTGGTCGATACCGAATACTTTCTTGTACTTAATTCCGATGATGAAATCTTAAAGTCTGGCCTTTCCGCGATCATCAGGGAACTAAAAAATTGTGGGGATCTTGATTGGATTGCCGCAGTTTGTGAGTTCCAGATCGAACCAGAAGACTCCCGAAATTTTCCTTATCTGAAAATGAGACCGGAAGCGAATTCCTTGGATTTTCTAAAAGTTTTGCTGTTCGAAAGTCCCGCATTCAATGGGTTTATTTTCAAGACTGAATTTTTCCGAAGTTTAAAAGGTTTAGATTCCAGTTTGGAGTTTTCGGCTGACAGAGAATTTTTGATAAGGGCATTTAAACAAGGGGTTGGGTTATCAAGCCAGAAATGCTTTTACCGTTATTGGATCCACAAAGATTCTCGAACGATGGGGGGGCGAGGAAAAAATTTGGATCTCATTGTGAAGGAGCACCAAGAGATCGTGAGGCGGATATTGGTAAGTCACAGCGATCAAAATCTTTTGTTATTGGCGAACAAGTGGCAAGACTTCGAGATGGTGCGCGAAGAACGATATAGAAATGTAAATCAAATGTCTTCCTGGCTCTCGGTTATAAAGTGGGCCGCGTCCAACCCTGTCCGTGCGGCTCATGCAATGGATATCTATAGAATACGCCATCAACTGCATCGCAAATATAAATCTCGACAAAGTATCAAGTGGCCCACCCGGTGAGTTTGATCTAATAATACGGCAAAGCCGAGAGCTGATTTTGTGATATCGAACTAAGGAGTACGCTCTAAAAAAGCTTCCTGTTTTATAGACAATAATTGTTGTCCCACTTATTGGCCCTGAACAATTCTTTTGGGGGGGACAGCCATATTTAATAATGTTTTGGAAGGATACCGTTTGATAATAATGGGTCCTATTTTTCTTCCGCTCAGAACGCTCACTCGGAAACAATTTTGAGATTAAAACAGCCCATAATGCTGCTATTCAGACATCATATTACATTCTTCGGATGAAACAGGATCGTATACCATCACTTTGCTACCTGGGCTACTAATCTTTATCGGTACTTCAACTAAGCCTTGCAGCGCGTTCCTAACGGATTGTTGTTTGTCGGGCTCGACAAAGAGCAGGAAGAAGCCTCCCCCACCTGCGCCCAGTAGTTTTCCTCCTACGGCTCCCGCACCTTTCGCTTTCTTGTATAAGTCATCGATTGAGGAATTTGTGACACCTTCTCCTAATCGACGTTTACGAAGCCATCCCTCGTCAAGTAGACGACCAAAATCTCCCAGGTCTGCCTGCGGGTCAGTAAGACAATTGTGCGCTACATTGACCAACTTCCGGATGGCATGGAGGTCATCAACGTTATTCGCAAGGTTATCAAGCTGGTTTTGCGCAAATTCTACTGCAAATCGATTCTGACCTGTGAAAAATAACATCAGGTGAGATTCTAAGTCGGACTTTCTTTCGTTACTAATGATCAGAGGCTCGACATGGAATGTTCCGTCAGGTCTAAAATTTATAAGATTGGTTCCTCCATATGCGGCCCAGATTTGATCTTGAGATCCGACAGCCTCCTTCAACAAATTCTGTTCGATATTGATTGCTTTTGACGCTAGATATTTCGGGGAAGAAATTCGGCCATTCAACGCTCGTAGCGCTTGCACAAGTCCGACCGTGAAAGACGAGCTGCTACCCAGGCCGGCGCGGGCTGGTAGATCGCCATCGTGGTGAATTTCCAATCCCGACTTCACACCAAAATGTGTCAGGGTCGTTCGAACCGATGGATGTTGTATTTGTTCAATCTTTTGAACTGTTTCTACTACGGAATATACTATCCTATAATTATGTTCGAAGAACTTCGGCAATTCTCTGATGGTTATGTAACAATACTTGTCAATCGTAGTCCCGATAACAGCCCCACCGTGTTCGGCGAACCAGGCGGGATAATCGGTTCCACCGCCAAAAAAAGATACTCTAAAAGGAGTTCTGGTTATAATCACTCAGATTGATTCCCAATTTTTAAGGGGTTTATAGGGCATGCTTAAACGGGCACAACGGTGTGATCAACAATCAATCTTTTTAGTCTTGTTTTGCTCATTTCCTCAATATGGTGCCGAGTTGCAGTTCCAAACCGTTGTGTCACCATGTCCAGATAACGGTCATTGGTAAAATATTCGTGGAACGCTTGGTCGCGAAACTGGAGAACTTCTGCGCCTGATAAGCTTTCGGTGGGGAGAGGTTTGCAATCTACACTATGTTGCGAAAAACCACTCCAACTATCCGGCAGTTCCCAATCATTCTCTAATGCTAAATTAAAGAGGCGTGATCCTGGATATGCCATTGCGGAGTAGAAATTTGCGAATTCGCAGTTGAGTTTTTTAGCCAATTCTAGCGTGGCTCCCATGCTCGCAATAGTATCATCGGGCAGGCCAAATATGAAATTGCCGATCACCGAAATGCCTCCTTGCTGAATCCTCTCAACAATTTTTATGATTTCGTCTTCCGAAAAGGATTTTTCTGCCCCATCTCGAACTAAGTCACTTCCGGACTCGATCCCCAGAGCCAGCCAGCGGATTCCTGCGGAACGCAGCAGCGCTATCATATCTTCCTTGACAGTGTCGACCCGTGCATAAGCCCAGAAATTCAATTCATGGGCGTATGGCTTTGAGGCCAGGCCCTCGCATATCTCTCGGACATGGCGATCGTTCAGAACGAACATTTCATCGATAATCTTAAAGGTTTTTACCCCGTACTGGTGATAAAGATGATCGACTTCTTGGATAACGGCCGAAGGCGATCTCATGCGATAACTATTTTTACCGAATGGAGCATTAATACAGCAGAATACGCATTTATAAGGGCAACCCAAAGTGGTGTAGATCGATGCATATGGTTGTCGCTTGGAAAGGTCTTCAAAGCATTGCCAATTGTGGGCCCTGTATTTTTCCATAGGGAGCATATGCCAGACATTTCCGTGGAACTCATTGTCCAAATCTTTTTGGACTGGGGCTGGCGGAGTCTGAAGCACTTTCCCTTTATCTGTGGTTTCCCACCAAACAAGTCCTGGCACCTCTTCTAACCGTTCATTATTTGACCAATCCTCATCTGCAAGACCTAACAACCCCGCGATAGTCTCCGGGCCTTCCCCGTTACAAGCAAAATCAATAGGTTCTTCCTTCAAGGTGCGTTCAGGAAGTGCAGAGACGTGTCCTCCAACGATTATAACCTTTCGGTTCTTGTTAAGCTTTTTAATCGCAGCCGCTGCATCTCTCGCACCAACCATCTGTTGTGTTGACGCTGAAGGCTGGTGACCAAAGACAACAATGGTGACTAGTCTCGGATCCATCTTTTCAATTTCAGCCGCAAGCGATTCTGCTCCTAAATCAAGAGCCTCTGTATCCAAAATTTCGATGTTATAATCACGATTTAGAAGGTATCCGCCGATTAACCTGCACCAAAGAGGCGGCTCAACCGCGGTGAGATCGTTCCCTAGTGATTGATATATCTTTTCCCGGCCGCCTGGATTTACTAATACGGTATCCATTTTTTTGCTTTCCAATTTAGATAACACTGCTTTGATATAAGGTGGTAAAGGAGCGTAGTCAGTCTCCAGGTTGAAACTCAGGGAACCAAACGTGTCAAGACATATTGCCTACATTTAGTTGTGACTAATATGAGTTTCCCCAGTTTAATGTCTCCGATAATTGAACCGTGCTCTGACATCATTCTCATAAATGATCTTGATTGTTTAAAAACCAACTATAGGTCTCTTCAATCCCTCTTTCCAATGAGATCTTGGGGGTCCAGCCCAAATCATGAATTCTTGAGTTGTCTAACAATTTTCGCTGCATTCCGTCCGGTTTAGAAGAGTCTAAATGTATGTCCCCATCGTAACCAACAATCCGTTTAATCAATTCGGCTAAATTAATAATAGAGATCTCTTGGCCGGAACCAATATTTATAGGGCCTTCCTCATTGTAATTCTCGAGCAAGAATACCAGAGCACTAGCACAATCATCGACGTGAATAAATTCTCTGAGGGGAGTGCCTGAGCCCCAGATGCTGAGTGCTTCGACCCCTTGCAATTTGGCTTCATGAAATCTTCGGATGAGTGCAGCCATAACATGACTACTCTCCAAGTCAAAATTGTCTCCCGGACCATAAGCACTTGCCGGCATCGCGGATATAAAATTACAAGTGTATTGCCGCCGGTAGGCCTGACATAACTTAATGCCTGCAATTTTTGCAAGTGCGTACCATTCATTTGTGGGTTCGAGAGGAGCTGAGAGCAGAGTGCTTTCTCTAATGGGCTGGGTCGCCATCTTGGGGTAAACACAGTTAGACCCGAGGAAAAGTAATTTCCCGACACCCGATTGAAACGATGAGTGAATAATATTCGATTGAATCATTAAATTATCATAAAGGAATTCAGCGGGCCGAGTTGAGTTGGCAATAATGCCGCCAACCAGGGCGGCGGCTACCACCACGGCATCAGGACGATTAATCTCTAACCACTCAAGAACAGAATTCTGACATCGAAGATCTAGCTCGCTTCGATCTGCCTTAAGCAGGCAAACATCTCTTTCCATCAGATTGCGACTGATAGCTGAACCAACGAGGCCGTTGTGGCCTGCGATCCATATTTTTTTGCCTTCCAAGGAATATGGTTGAGCCATTGCTAACTCCAAGAATATGCTATGGAAAAAAAGTCAAGCCGGATTTAATTGCCCACCGGGGTGGTATAATGCTTTACCGTTGTCTTGCAAAGATCATCAATCATCGTGGCAGTACTAAGGTTCGAATTGAAAATGAAAAAGCAGGCTGTAATTTTAGCCGGAGGAAAAGGTACACGCCTCGGCGAACTGACGCGTCATACCCCTAAACCTCTTCTCACAGTTGGGGAGAAACCCTTTATTGTAAATCTTGTCTCAGATTTGGGCCGATTTGGCTTCCGTGAGTTTGTGATACTGGTTGGTCCGTATAAAAAAGAATTTGAAAAATCCTTAGGTTACTGGTTGCCTCCAAATGTAGATGTAAAATTGGTGTCTGAACCAAACCCCGCGGGAACAGCGGGGGCATTGATCTTCGCGGCTCCTTTCCTTGCTGAGAAATTTCTTCTACTGAATGGCGACTCCTTTTTTGATTTTAATTATCTTGGTTTGATGCAAGATTTTGGTGGGGAAGATGTAATCGCTAGGATGGCCCTGAGACGAGTGCGTGATACCGGCCGTTATGGATCAGTCAAGCTCCAGGGGAATTACATTACCGATTTTGGAGAAAAGGCCCACTCGGGCCCGGGTTTAATAAATGCTGGGGTATACTGGTTAAAACGGGATATTCTGGGCAAGATTTTCCAAGAGCCATGTTCCATGGAAAATGACCTTTTGCCCCTTTTGGTCTCAGAGAGACAAGTTCAGGGGGTGCCCTATGCCGGAAATTTTATTGACATAGGGACTCCAGAGGATTTTGAACGCAGTCAGCAAATCTTCGATGTTTGGTTGTCGCGGAAAGCGGTTTTTCTGGATAGGGACGGCGTTTTGAATAAGGACAATGGTTACGTTCATAAACCTGAAGACTTCATCTGGATGCCCGGTGCTCGAGAGGCTGTTAGATTTTTGAATGACAGAGGTTATTTAGTTTTTGTCGTAACAAATCAGTCAGGGATCGCAAGGGGCTTTTATCAGGTGACTGAACTTCATACACTCCATTGTTGGGTCAATGCAAAACTTAACGAGGTGGGAGCACACATAGATCATTTTTACTTTTGTCCGCATCACCCATCGGCCGGAGATAGCTTATACACTCGAGTTTGTGATTGCCGAAAACCAGCGCCTGGGATGATTTTAAAAGGTATAGAAGAGTGGTCGGTAAATGTAGAGGAAAGTTTCCTGATTGGGGACAAGGATACCGACATAAAGGCCGCAGAGAATGCTGGTGTTAGAGGTTATGTTTTTGACGGTAAATGTCTTTATTCCACCGTAAAAAATATCGTATCTTAGAGTTATTGCGATAGGCCAATAAGGCAATGGATATCGCCTTTCAGGAGAAAAGTTATAACATGGTGTTCTTAAAGTTAGGTCGGAGATAATTATGGTTGGATTTGAAGCTTTAAATGTCAAAATTTACGCAGATGGCGCTGATTTTCCGACCATGATCAAATATGCCGAAAATCCAATAATTAAAGGCTTCACAACGAATCCGAGCCTAATGCATGGTGCGGGTGTGAAAGACTATGTAACGTTTGCAAAACAGGTAATCGAAAAAATTCCAGATAGGGATATTTCTTTTGAGGTCTTTGCGGATGACTTTTCCGAGATGGAGGCGCAAGCGAAAGTGATTTCGTCCTGGGGGGAGAATGTTTACGCGAAAATACCGATTACGAATTCAAGAGGGGATTCGTCTTGTCCCACAATTGGCAGATTGACCGAGTCAGGGGTGAAAGTAAACGTTACAGCGGTGTTTACTGCGAGGCAGGTTGAAGACATCCGATCGGTGTTGTCGGTCGATTCAGTCGCGGTCATTTCTGTGTTTGCGGGGCGGATTGCTGATGCCGGGCAAGATCCGATGCCAGTTCTGAGAGAGTGTAAGGAGATATTGAATGGTCTGCCCAAAGCAGAACTGCTATGGGCTAGTACAAGGGAGGTCTTTAATATATTCCAAGCTGATCAGGCAGGTTGTGACATAATCACAGTTGCGAAAGACGTCCTGGGCAAGTTATCGACTATTGGAAAAGATTTGGAGACATACTCGTTGGAGACAGTTCAGGCATTTTGTCATGACGCTGAAACTGCAGGTTTTACTATTCCAACCGATTGAAGCCTTTAACGTAATTCACTTATCAGCCAGGAAGGCCTATAAATTTTGATCTTTTCGACGGCGTTTTGGGGTATTGATATTGGCCACAGAAAAGTCATGAAGGTCTGTTGGCGGGGCATTTAGGACTAAGTCGATTTTGCTATTGGCCCGGTTGCATTTGAAATAAATAGCCCTAACCTTGGCGAGTTTCCAAAGAATTTTGTGCTTTAAAGTTCTGCATTACAGTAATTTTTTAAGGTTTGGTTTTTGCTCATGAAAGTGCATGGTGTGAAACAGGTTGGTTTTCTCGATTGTCCGGGTGGAGGACAAGTAAGGGTTGATGGGAACTACGCTTATATAGGACATATGTCCTGGCCCTACGGAACGTCTATCGTTGATGTTTCTGATCCCGAGAAACCACGAGTTGTTTCTGAATTGTCAATGCCTGAGAATACTCATTCTCATAAGGTGCGGGCTCAAGACGGTCTCATGCTGGTAAATCATGAACGCTTGGGGGGTGCCCAACCTGAAACCTTTATGGGGGGGCTCGGGATTTATGATGTCTCCAACCCCCAAAATCCCCGC
>JAYQSM010000003.1:0-6511 GCA_038146885.1 Rhodospirillaceae bacterium | reverse complement strand
AAAAAAGTTGATGCCTTTCGAACAGATGAGCAGACAAATAGGCATCAATGGTTTTCACCAACAATTCTACGACTGATTTATTTGCCAAAGCCTTTCAAGATCTGAAGTCTTTAAAACAACACCAAATCGATGATTGATTGTTTCAATAGTCGCCCGATGGAGTTTCATATTCCAACTTGCAGTCGCATCCTCCACAATGGCCGCGTAATATCCAGTTTCAAACCCATCTCTCAGCGTACTCTCGACGCAAACATTGGTTGAGACGCCGGTCACTACGATCGATTTGATTCCCTGTGCACGCAGTGTCATATCCAAATCAGTTCCTTTGAAAGCGCTGTAGCGATGCTTATGTATGACTAATTCTCCAGCCTCCGGAGCCAGATCATCGATAAATTCTGCACCCTCTGTATCAGCAATACACAGCTTATCTGATGAGTAGGTAGAACGACGGCGTTGAGCTAACCAAGGCCCAGAGTCAGATCTGTTTTCGGGGAGCGTCCAAAAGCCAACATGGCACACCAACGTACCACTGGCCCGAGCTATCGAAAGCAATTTCTCCATATTGGGAATAACGCTTCTAGTCGCGCTTAGATCCCTTCCAGCCCGATCACAGACAAACCCTTCGCACGCCAAGTCCTTCTGCATATCTATTAGGATTAGAGCTGTATGTTTAGGATCAAACCTCGCCTCATTGGACGAAATTATATTTGGTTCCATTACCTTATTTCTCCGGTGGGGGACAAACAGATTCATACCATTTGGCTATCTCTTGTCCTGTTAAAAAGTGCGTATCACCGCGAGATATTAATAAATCAAGCATTGCTTCGAGGTAAAAGAAACGGTGAGGAACCCCGATTAAATGCGGGTGCAACCCCAATGTTAAAACTCGAGGTTGGTCAATAACTTCTTTTTCAAACACAGAAAGCGTGTCATCAAGTCTACGGCTCATCTCCGGAGACGCATGCTTTTCAACTGCATATATTACACTGTCATTAAGCTCTAGCGTATACGGTAAAGAAAGCAAAGAGCCGTGCCGGGTACTCATCCAACAAGGGAGATCATCCAGCACCCAATCAAACACATACTCAACACCTAATTTTTTTAAAATATCCGGGGTCTCAAGCGTTTCTTTGAGCCCAGGACTCAACCACCCCCTGGGTCGCGAGCCCGAAAAAGCCGCAATATAATCCAGCGATTTTTCAATTAGCGCTTCTTCTTGGTTTTCTCCTTGAATTGATTTTTGGTGAAAACCATGACCAATGAACTCCCAACCCGCATCTAACATAGCTCTCGCCAGCGACGGATAAGCTTCTATAACGCCTGCATTCAAACTTACACTTGCCGGCAATTGCCGTTCAGTCAAACATTGAAGCAGTCTAGGCATTCCACACCTCATGCCGTACTCTGCCCAACTGTAATTTGGAATGTCAGGCACCTGTTCGAGGCCATGCGGGGCGGTCAGGAGTTTTCTTGGCATCTCCGCTTCAAAAACCCAGTACTCGACATTTATGACAATATGTACCAAGACCGGTTTACCACCCGGAGGGGGTAAGGAACCTCTATCACTACTCAATTCAAATGGTATTCGTGGATTACTCATTAAGTCAGTTCTAAGCCTCTAGACCATAAACTTTCATGACATTGTCTCTCAAAAATTTTCTTCGCACTTTATCGCTGAGATCTAGACAGTCTATTTCTTCAACTGTTCTCTCAAAATCTAAAACTGGGAAATCAGTTCCAAATATGACCTTGTCTTGACCATAAGTTCTTATGAAATGCTTAAAACTTTCGGGCCAGTATTTTGGCGAATGAGCATCTGAACCAATAAAGACGTTTTGATGCTTCCAAGCCATGGCAATCATTTCGTCGGCCCAAGGAATCCCAACATGAATGCCAATAATTTTCAGCTCTGGAAAATCACAGGCAACAGGGTCAAGTGATATTGGTCTACCAACAGAACGTCGCGGAAAGTTTTTGTCATAATTCATTGATTGCCCCACCTGCATTTGGATAGGCACATCAAGTTCAACGCATTTTGCATAAAAGGGATAAACCTTCGCGGCATCGGGGGCTATTTCAAACCAATGTGGATAAAAATGCGCCCCGATAAACCCAAGTTCGGAGATTGCGTGCTCAAACTCTTTAACACCGGACATGCCATCGAGCGGATCTATCCCTGCGAGGCCATAGAGGCGATCAGGGGCCTGAGCACACGTACTCGCAACAAGTTCATAAGGGATCCGATAACAGGAGGGGTTTCCTAAGGGCCCAGCCCTCGTGGCGATTAGAAAAGCTTTCTCGATCCCCGCTCTGTCTAAACGAGACAGTAACTCGTTTAAATCGACGCCATCAGATGTTGACTGTTTCACGCCCATTTTTCCAACGAAAAAATCGTCACGCCAATCAGGTCTGTGCTTTAGGGCCTCCGGAGTCCATATGTTCACTACCGCATCGACTGCCCTGTAATCCCGCTCGCTCACTCGACTCTTTACCCCCTGTTCTTTTGGTGTAACTTGGTCAAACTCATATCATATAACGCCTCTACTGACATTAATTCCCTCTTAAGATGAACCTCGCCGATACTATCGAAATCAACGCTCGCCGAAAGCCTAACCACCCAGCAATAATTGAGAGGACTGGGGAGGTTATCTGTTATCGGGAATACGGAGACCTCGTAGCGTTGTGGGCATCCGCTTTTAAAAAAATGAGTCTTACTCCAGGAGACATCATTGGATTAAACCTAAAAGATACCGTCGAACATTTGATTGCTCTTTATGCAATAGCCCGGTGTGGGGCCGTAATTCTCCCTATGGACTGGCGCTGGACAGCAATTGAAAAGCAAAGAATTGTCAATTTTTTCGGCGCTAAAGCAGTGTTGTCGGAACCAGATGATTTGTTCGTTTCAGAACCCGGAAGCTGGAAAAATATTATAGTCGACCAAAATTGGAAAGAGGGCATCCAAGAATTAGAACCTCTGAAGAATGCTCCAAGGTCGGCAGATAAAGGTCTCCTTCTGGCACTCTCGTCAGGCACTACCGGCACGCCAAAAGGCCCGCTCATAACTCACGAACAATTTTTGGCACGGTTCTTAATTTATCTTATTACAATTGGATTCTCTGAACGTGATCGATATTTGTGTGCAACACCTCTGTATTTTGGTGGTTGCCGAGGATATGCAATGTGCACGCTCTATGCTGGTGGCACAGTCTTATTGCATCCACCCCCTTATAAACCAGAGGCCCTTCTGACATATGCAAATCATTTTTGCGCCACCAGGTTATTTTTGGTGCCTACTTTGCTTCGACGTCTTCTGATGTTGGAGGGAGGAGGTAAAGAGGCGCCTCTGTTTGAAACTCTCGAACTTCTTTTTTCCACTGGTGCTGTATTGCATGCTGAAGAACGTGAAGAACTGATGCGGCGTTTCAGTCCAAAATATTTGAACTTTTACGGATCGACAGATGGTGGGGGATGCTCCGCTCTCCTTTGGGATGATCCAAAAGAAGTGGCCGCCAGTGTGGGACGACCTGTTTTTGGAGCGACACTAGAGATTGTTGATGACAATGATAAACCTCTAAAGATTGGAGAGGTTGGAAGAATAAGATATCACCACCCGGGAACTGCAAACGGTTATTTCAATGACGCTTCCGGCAGTAAAACCGCATTTAGAGATGGTTGGTATTTCCCAGGCGATTTGGGATGGATAAATGATGAAGGATTTCTTTTCTTAGCGGGTCGAGAGTCCGATATGATTATCCGCGGAGGTATAAACATATACCCAGCTGAAATTGAGTATGTCCTCTCATTACACAAGGAGATATTTGAGGCCTCCGTAGTAGCTTGGCCGTCAAAAGAATTTGGGGAAGAAATAGCGGCTTTCGCTGTTTTGAAAAAAAGTTCTCAAGTGACCTCTGAACAACTTATTGAGTATTGTCGAAAAAAAATGGCTCCCTACAAAATACCCAGAGAAATATTTCTGATCGACAACCTTCCCAAAAGCGGCGTCGGCAAGGTCTTAAAAAAGGAACTCGTTAACCGATTACCTAGGCCATGAGAAAACTGGGCAAAAGAAATTTCAACAAAAAAGGAACACATTATGGACCTAGAAATCTCTGGAAAAAAAGCGCTCATAACGGGAGCTTCAAAAGGGATTGGCAAGGCGACTGCCGAAGCTCTCGCAAGTGAAGGCTGTGAGTTAATTTTAGTCTCGAGAACAGAAAAAGATTTAGTCGGTCTTAAATCTTCAATAAATCAAAAAACTTCCACTAAGGTATCCATAGAACCGCTTGATCTATCTATCAGCGGAACCGCTGATCAACTTGCCCATGCCTATCCTGATATAGATATCCTGGTGAATAATGCTGGTGCCATTCCCGGCGGCTCTTTAGAGGCAATAGACGAGGAAAAATGGCGTGCTGCTTGGGACCTCAAAGTATTTGGCTACATCAATATGTGCCGTAGCTTTTACAAAAAGATGAAACTTCAGAACTCGGGAACGATAATAAATATTATTGGAAACGCCGGTGACACAAGAGATCCTTCATATATTTGTGGCGTCGCTGCAAATGCTTCACTGACAGCATTTTCGCAATCCTTAGGCAGCACCAGTGCAAAAGATGGCATCCGGGTTCTTGCAATAAACCCGGGTCCGATCGCGACAGATCGCATGAAGATGCTGATGAGGCACAAACTTGAACAAGCAGGTGAGGCTCACCGAGCCGAAGAAGAATTATTTTCCCACCTACCCTTTGGCAGAGCAGGCAAACCGCAGGAAATCGCGGCAGCCGTCTGCTTTCTTGCCTCAGAAAAATCTGGTTACAGTTCCGGCTCTGCGATGACAATAGATGCAGGGCTCTCGGTTCGTGGAAGTTTCGGTTAAAATTGAGTGGGAAAAACTTTTAAGTAGTATTTGTCGCTCACAATAGGGTTTAAATTTTATTGTTACGCGTGCCTTGACAATCACAGGGACTAATCTCCAACAACAAAGGACTGGAGCCGGTCGTGGAAACAAGCAATATCCTTCTAATTATGGTAGATGAATTCCGTCGGGATGCTCTTGGGTGCGCGGGGCATAAATTCGTTCAAACACCGAATTTAGATGCTCTTGCAGCTCGGGGTACTCGGTTCACGAATGCTTACACCAATTGTCCAATTTGCGTTCCAGCAAGAGCTGCTTTTGCTACCGGTAATTACGCTAACAAAACAGGTTACTGGGATAACTCCATCGCTTGGGATGGTCGCATTCGGAGTTGGAGTCATGTCCTCCAAGAGGCTAATGTCAAAGTTGAAACAATTGGCAAGCTGCATTATCGATCAAGCAATGATCCCCTTGGATTGGATAAAAGCCATATCCCGATGTACATAAAAGACGGGATTGGCTCGATAAAAGGAGCGATCAGAGACCCACTCCCCCCTCTTTCCAAAGACGCGCACTTAAAAGATGGCTTCCCCGCAAAAGCCCAGATTGGTGTGTCTTCATACAATCAATATGACCTTAAAGTTACGGAGCTAGCCCGAAATTGGCTCCAGACCAATGGATCCACCAATAGCAAGCCCTGGGTTCTGTTTGTAAGTTTTCTTGCGCCACATTATCCGCTTACTGTACCAAAAGAATTTTTTGAATTATACGATCCAAGTAAATTGGACCTGCCCGTCTCTGATCCCAAATCCACCAATTATAAACTTCATCCGTGGGCAAAGATTCTGGACGCTTATCAGCCGCATAGCAACAATATGACCGAGGAAAAAACACGCACAGCACTTGCCGCTTACTTCGGGCTTTGCAGCTTTATCGATCACCAGATCGGGCTGATATTAAAAACCCTCAAAGAAGAATGTCTCGAAGACCGAACCCGAATTATTTTCACGGCGGATCACGGAGAAAATGCCGGGGATAGAGGAATGTGGGGCAAGTCTCTTCTCTACGAGCACTCCACAGGAGTGCCCATGATCATTGCGGGGCCTGGGATTGATCAAGGAGGAGTCTGTGAAACACCCGTATCTTTAGTTGATTGCCGACCATCAATTTTAGAAGCCACAGGCATACGAGATGAAATGCCGGCAAATTCACTTCCCGGCAAGTCACTCTTTCAACTTGCACAAAAAGACTATGAACAAGATCGCCCTGTTTTTTCAGAATATCATGCAGCCTACTCACCAACAGGAGCTTACATGCTGCGACTAGGAAATTGGAAGCTTAACTATTATGTGAATTACCCCCCAGAGTTGTTTAACCTCAGCAAGGACCCCTTGGAGCTAATAAATGAAGCATCCAACCCAAAATACGACAAAATACTCCAAGATTTGATAAAAGAGCTTCGAGCGATCGTTGATCCCGAGGCTACCGATAGAAGAGCAAAAGATGACCAGAACAAACGGCTTTCAGAATTTGGTGGGGCGGCGAAGGTCCTCGCAAATGAACTAGGAACTGCAGGTTATACAGAAGTTCCAACAAGCATTTTGGACAAGCTGTAGAGATTTAATAATCTTTGATTGAGCAGGCTCTAATTCCCAA
>JAYQSM010000002.1:0-21964 GCA_038146885.1 Rhodospirillaceae bacterium | reverse complement strand
TAACCAGACCATCTGTCTACTCTGGAAATATATGTGTATAATCAATTTTAGGGGACTGCACAGATCCATATTCGCCCGACAGTTGTCGTATTTTGTTTTTATAAACGTTGGTTCTGCCAGACACAGGCCACAAACAAATACGCTCTCACGATGCTGAAAGAAAGCTTATTTATGCCCCGTTTAATGGTCACGTCACTTTTGTTTAAATAATGGTCAAAAAATGGTACATTTTTATACAAAATGGCCCCAAGTAGGGGTATGTAAGTTATTGATATTAAATGAGTTGTTTACAAATATCCAGATTTGGGAGCAGAGGGTCGGCGGTTCGAATCCGTCCACCCCGACCAATAAAATCAATAATATCAATTCGTCTGTTTTTCCAGTGTCACAATAGGTTTGTTTCGGACGGCTCGAATTTCGTTGATCTCGAACCGTGTCGATCAGATATCTCGAAGTCCGTTTGGACGATTTTATGGTCTCAGCGATCCCAACTGCCTCCAAATACGCCTCACGGTACCTCCGGGAGCATGTTCGATTGCCGTATATCCAAGCCCACGAGCGATGTTTTTTACGGTTGCTTTAATCGTTTTACGAGTTACGAGATCACCTTCAAAAAAATAGGTTAATATATGTTTTATAATATAAATTAGCTATTTTGGGACGTTATCGTCACGGTAGTAGAAAGGGACTTGCTGAAAGGTTCGTTTAAAGGCAATCTACAAACCTGCCAATAGTGGCAGAATAGTCCTGGGGAGCCCTGTTTAGGGGGCTGAGATCCTGACGGTCCGATAAACAGTCTTATTTAAAGATTTGCGGACAACGCAGGGACCCTTTGAACCTGATCCGGATAATGCCGGCGAAGGGAAGTGGACCGGATTCGCAATCTCGCCCTTCGTTTTGATTAGGTTCTTTTATTTAACCTATGGAGGGCGAAATGCCAGACGACGCAGTTTTCATCGAGTGTGACCACTGGTCCGCTTCCAGCATCCCGAAAAATTTATATAGCAGGAAAGCAACACCGAGATATTCGGGTGCCGATGCGAGAGATTACTCAATCAGGAAAAACAGAGCGTCCCTTTTGCGCGTATGACACTTCTGGGGTGTACACAGATCCAGATGAGAAAATTGACGTTTCAAAAGGGTTACCAAAAATCAGAGGGGAGTGGATACGTCAAAGGGAGGACGTGGAGGAATATGATGGGCGAAAGATTCAGGGAATTGATAATGGGTTTAACTCCCGAGCGCAGAGGAGTGTGCCAGGGTTCCCTCAGAGAAATAGAACACCGCTCCGAGCGAAGTTTGGTAAACCGGTAACTCAACTAGCCTACGCGAGAGCCGGTATTGTTACACCAGAGATGGAGTATATTGCAATTCGAGAGAATCTTGGGCGGGAGGTTCCTGCAACGCCAAATAGTCAGGGTGGTAATTCGTTTGGTGCGGCAGTTCCTGACTTTGTTACCCCTGAGTTTGTTCGAGATGAAGTGGCGAGAGGTAGAGCGATAATACCCTCGAACATTAATCACCCAGAGAGCGAACCGATGATTATTGGTCGTAATTTCTTAGTCAAAATTAATGCAAACATTGGTAATTCCGCGGTCGCTTCCTCTGCCGAGGAGGAGGTCGATAAAATGGTTTGGGCCATCCGGTGGGGCGCCGATACTGTGATGGATCTCTCTACAGGCGACAATATTCACAACATCCGAGAGTGGATTATACGAAACTCTCCAGTGCCAATAGGGACTGTTCCGATTTATCAAGCTCTAGAAAAGGTGGGAGGTGTCGCAGAGGAGCTAACTTGGGAAATTTTCAGGGATACACTCATAGAACAATGCGAACAAGGAGTGGATTATTTCACAATCCATGCTGGGGTGAGACTTCCTTTTATCCCAATGACTGCAAAGAGGGTTACTGGAATTGTGAGCCGAGGAGGGTCGATCATGGCTAAGTGGTGCCTGGCTCATCACCAAGAAAGTTTTCTCTATGAAAACTTTACTGAGATCTGTGAGTTAATGAGAGCATATGATGTCAGTTTTTCACTTGGTGATGGTTTGAGGCCAGGTTCAATAGCAGATGCAAATGACGAAGCACAATTTTCAGAGCTATCTACATTAGGAGAACTTACCAAAATTGCTTGGAGACACGATGTTCAAGTCATGATTGAAGGGCCTGGACACGTTCCAATGCATCTGATCAAGGAAAACATGGAAAAGCAACTTGAGGCCTGTTCTGAGGCTCCCTTTTACACTCTTGGACCACTTACCACGGATATCGCCCCTGGTTACGATCACATCACCAGCGCGATTGGTGCGGCTATGATTGGTTGGTACGGTACCGCGATGCTTTGCTATGTGACCCCTAAAGAGCATCTTGGGCTGCCCAATCGGGATGATGTTAAAGCTGGCGTTGTAACATATAAGCTTGCAGCTCATGCAGCCGACCTCGCAAAAGGACATCCGGGAGCCCAGGAACGAGATAATGCCCTCTCAAAGGCGCGTTTCGAATTCCGATGGTTGGATCAGTTCAACCTTTCCCTAGACCCTGAAACAGCAACAGATTTTCATGATCAAACCCTCCCAGCAGATGGTGCCAAAGTGGCTCATTTTTGTTCAATGTGCGGGCCAAAATTCTGTTCGATGAAAATAAGCCAAGAAGTTAGAGAATTTGCTCAGTCTGGGATGGCAAAGATGTCAAAGAAATTTCGGGAGTCAGGTGGGGAGGTTTATATCAATGCCGATTTAGAGGATGACGGATATGAGACCAAGGGTTCTTCGACAAATGGTTAGTCATATTTGCTTGCAGATATTAGACTCCAGACCTTGATTTTGTGCTCTTGGATTGTTTGAACACATTATTAAAGGAGTCCTTTTTCTTGGAGGAAGATTATGACTTCCAGCTCAGGCGAAAAGCGGATGGAGTAAAGCCGCTGGAATTATTTAGTTGGGAATCAATTAAGTACTTGCGCTGAGAGTAAAGAATTCCAATATCCGTGTCGGCGCGAAACTTTCGCGCCGTTCTTCAGGATTTGGAAATGCCTATATCGGTCTCACCCGCGCCTTCACGGATCGACCAAATCGATCTGCTAAGGGGCTTTGCCCTGCTAGGAATTTACTGGGTTAACATCGTGGTGTTCGGTCTACCGCAAGGGGCGTATGCTTATCCAACCCTCTTTGGAACGGCTGATACTTATAATCTTTGGATCTGGGGATTCAGCGAGGTTTTTGTCGAAGGGACGATGCGGGGTCTTTTTTCAATGCTGTTCGGCGCTAGTGCCCTTATATTTTTGAATGAGGTAAGGCTTAGCGGCGACGGGGTAACGGCGGTGGAACGGTTTTATCGCCGAAATCTTTTGTTAATGTTGTTCGGCATAACCCATGCCTATCTTTTGTTGTGGCCTTATGACGTCCTCTATGCCTATGGGTTGCTCGGTCTATTCTTGTTTCCGCTTCGTCGGCTGCGCGCCCGCTGGTTGATAGTAGCGGGCATGTCACTATTGATTCTTGGCGAGGTAGAAATCGACAGGGGAGGGCATCCAACGCCAGCCGAGATAACTGCGAAATCTGACAAGAGAATTAATTCTGCTGAGGTTGTCTTAGGAAGTGAGGAGTCGGGTAATAAATCAGAAATGCTGGCTGAGGCCCGTCAGGCCATGCAAAAGGATATCGAAATTGTCCAGGCAGGCTACTGGTCGGTATTCTTTGATAGGCTTTCGATCACTGTTGATCAGCAATCAACTTGGATGTACCGCAATCACGTGTTCGATATAGGCGGCATGATGCTGATCGGGATGGCGCTATTTAAAGTTGGAGTTTTTACAGGAAATTGTTCAAATATAGTTTATTTGCTCCTCATTTTTTTCGGATATGGTTTTGCAATTTTATTACGCTCCGAAGGCGTCTTGACTGCGCTTACCGAAGGTTTCAATGCAGAGCTTCTGAGAGATATTGGTGACCTGAACCACGATCTGGGCCGGCTGCCCGGCATATTGGGTCATATCGGCATGGTCGTTCTATTGGGCCGGCTTACCCTTTTTGCCCGAGTAGCGCGAGCGCTAATGCGTGTCGGACGGATGGCCCTAACTAACTACATCGCACAGACCATCATTTCGTTGATCATTTTTTTAGGGCTGGGTTATTACGGCTTGCTCGAAAGATATCAGCTAGCCCTGTTGTGCATCGCCATTTGGCCACTCCAGATCGTATTCAGCAATCTTTGGCTGACCTATTACCGCCTCGGCCCACTCGAGTGGGTTTGGCGGAGCTTGATCTACGGGGAACGTCAACCTATGAGCCTACCATCCAAAAAACCTCGTCTATATCCAGGGTGAACTGATCGCTCTTATACCTTAGAGGGATCTTCGTTGGTTTGCTATCAAACCATCGTATGATTGAGATTTGTTAGGAATATGGAGTTGCAGGGATGGCGTCACTTTTGGGTAAAAATGGCTATAAATTCACATTTTGATGGTTGCCCTTGTTTTGCAGCGTTGGATCCCATATTGCAGGGTTTCACGTGGCCAAGCCCTGGGATTGAGGAGCAGAGATTTTGTCTACGCGGCGAGATGTTTAGGAGCTTCCAATACTCGTATTATCGGTGTCCATATTTTGTCCAACCTTATGCAGGCTACATTGGTGATCGGTACGTTTGCGATGGCAGATGCAATCATTGCCGAGGTTAGTTTAAGTTTCTTGGGATTAGGGGTGCCGCCGGAAATTCCGACTTGGGGCAGCATGTTGGCTGATGGCAGGACTTATATCAGTACGTCCTGGTGGTTAGCTTTGTTTCCGGGGTATTGTATCTCTTTACTGTGCTTCGGATTAACATGTTAGGTGACGGTATGAGAGATATTTTTGATCTTAAATTTAAAAGGTCCGGGAGCGGGACCGGCTAAGATTAAGGAGGAGATTGTGACACAAAGAATCTGGGACGAGTATCTAACCGAAAGAGATAAAGCTGTTTTTAAGGCATCTGGCTATGGTGCAAAAGCAGGTGGCGGTGAGAGGCCAGCACTATTAATAATTGATGTTAATTACAATTTTTGCGGGGAGCGTTCAGAACCCATTTTAGACTCCATCGAGAAATGGAGAACTTCATGTGGAGAAGAGGCTTGGAAGGCACTCCCTGAAATAAGGAAGCTTATCGATAAATGTCACGCAAAGGGTATCCCGGTCATATACACAACCGGAACCGTTCGTGATGATGGTTGGGATAAAGGAAGTTGGGCATGGAAATCTTCTCGCACGGATGAGGATGTTAATGATGGGGCCCCAAATGAGCGAGATTCTAACCGTGATGGAAATGATATTATGGATGAAATCGCGCCGAGTAGTAAGGACTTAGTCATTAGGAAGCTGAAGCCAAGTGCGTTTTTTGGAACGCCTTTAATGGCTTTTTTAAATGATTTAGGGGCCGACTCTCTAATCGTGACAGGCACGACAACCTCTGGATGCGTGCGGGCTTCGGTCTTGGACGCTTTTAGCAACAACTTGCGTTGCACCATAGTCGAAGAGGCATGTTTTGACCGGTCTCAGGCCTCTCATGCGATCAATTTGTGTGATATGCACGCTAAATATGCAGACGTCGTGCCTATAGACGAAGCGTTAAGCCAAATCGAAGAAATTGATCACATTTATAATCTACCTTCGGGAACCTCTCCAGGTTAATAAAAATTAATTGAATTTAGGGGAATGAGCCGAGGTTTATAAAACTATCCATATTTGTTTATGCTTTTTCTTTTCCTCTGAAACGATTTAAATCGGCCTGATCGAGGATAGCCTCGATACCAAGGGTGCCGGACCCGTCTAGGATAGGCGATTTGCTTAGGAACAATTTGACAGAGCTTATTTCAGGATATTTGGTACAAGTCTCCAGTAAGAGTGTGACTAACTTTTCTTGGGTTTTGTAGGTCTTACCATCTGAGACTTCTTTTATTGCTCTGATTAAAGGATCGTAGTCAAAGACATGGTCCATTGAGTCACTTTTGATTGTAACTAGTTTTTGATCTACCTCGCACTCTAGGTCTAGAAAGTGACGATGGCGAAAAACACTGCCGCAACAGTATTCTCCTATTGTTACGTTTAGTTCCAAATTGTTGAGTTTAATATGAGTTTTCAAGAGTGACTCCGGTCAAAAAAAACTTCTAAAAGTTTACTAAATTAAAGGTAAATGAGGAGACAAGTGGTGGTCAATTCATTCTCGGAAAAGCAAGCTGATGGTATTTTCTATCCCGAGAAAAACTTCTCGTTTGTTGATTTTTTGAAAATTTTTTCTACCTCAACGGTATGGATCTTTTCGACAAAAGCCCCCCAGAGGCCCAAGAGGTTGCAAAGGTGCAAGACCAGAATTTTAATTCTGCCGACTGGGATCTAGATCTTAAAATTGGTTTTGAGAACGATGGAGGTATCGTCAGGGTAAGAGTTATTTCAGTCGTCAAGGGAAATGGAGAGTCAAAACAGGTGGATGAGCTGTTTTGTAAGTCTAAAACGAGTGCAGAATGGCTTTATTTTGGCTCAGATGTAGTAAAAGTGACCAGGACCCCTGAGAGCAAAGTGCAAAGTTATTTAATGTCGCGCTATAATCTGGATATAAATTGGGATGGAAAAATTCCCTTCTGATCAAGGGCTAAAATGGTAGAACCCGCAATATTAAGTATTGAAGAGTTAGCAGGCGTAATTTTAAAATATCGTTTATAGACGAAACCAAGCTAATGTGGTCTGCTTTTGACCTGGAAAAGTATACAAAGAGTTTAATTGGGAGAAAAATATGAAAATTAGCAAATTGCAGGGTCTGGCTGCGGGTGCAGCACTGGCCTCTATGACCTTGGCAGGCTCTGCCCTCGCAAAGGATTATGTGTTGAATACGGCTTCTACCGGGGGGACATATCACCCTGTGGGTACAGCGATTTCAACTCTTACTAAAATTAAATTGTTGCCCAAACAGAAGTTTAGCTTAACAGCTGTGAACTCTGCTGGCTCAGGTGCGAATATCCAAGCTATGGGTGCAAACACCGCTCAATTCGCAATTGTTCAGGGCCTATTTGGCTCCTACGCAGCAACTGGCACTGGGCCCGTTTCAAAGCCACAAAAGAATGTGCGCTCCGTTACCATGCTTTGGCAAAACGTTGAGCAGTTTGTGTTAGCGAATAAATATGTGAAAACCGGTACGATGTCGGACATGGTTGCCCTGAAAGGGATGTCCATGGGCATGGGTAAAAAGAACTCCGGGACCATCGGGTCTAATCGAGTTCTACTAAAGGGTCTCGGGATTAACTTAGAAAAAGATTACAAGCTAGTGAATGCGGGCTTTGGGCCAACGGCGGATGCGCTCGCTGATGGTCGTGCAGTTGGAGCAGGTCTGGGCGCTGGTCCGCCTACCGGTGCTGTTACTAAGTTAATGGCCGGTAATGCTGGGAAGTTTACTATTCTTGATGTCACGCCAGAGCAGGCTAAAATGATGGATGGCGGGCGCGGTCTATGGGTTCCCTATACCATTGCAGCGGGAACTTACCCAGGACAGAAAAAAGCGGTTAAAACAATCGCGCAGCCAAATTTTCTTGCTGTTAACGCTGACGTGTCAGTTGATCATGTCTACAAGTTAACAAAGACAATATATCAGAACCTTGGTTTCCTTCAGGCAATCCACAAGGCGACCAAGGCAATGAATATCAAAAAAGCGATGGCCGGTCTTCCTGTGCCCTTGCATCCGGGTGCGGCGAAATACTACAGGGAAGTAGGTTTAAAAATTCCCGCAAGCCTTATCGCGAAATAAAATAACGCGAGATAGTATCGCTTAGATTTACGGCGGCTGCACAATTTCGTGTAGCCGCCGTTTTTGCATTATTACTGATACTTTAAAAACGAAAAGGCGTGTTCAGAATGCCTGATAACAGTACTTCTTCCTCTCTTAGAGACAGGGTATTTGACATCGACACTGGCTTTGACAAGCCATTTAGTGCAGGCCTTTTAACATGGGGTATAGTTTTTTTCGGTTTGTGGCATGTCGCGACAAATCTAGTCATTTCAGAGCCAGGCTATTGGCAAAACTGTATTCACTTTGGAGGCTTTGCCTTTCTAGCCGCGTTATCTGCACCCATTTCGAAAAGGCTCGTTGGTTCAAAAAGCTGTCTTTTGATCGATATTATATACGGTGTGCTTGTAGCGGCCTCTGCTGCTTGGATCGCCTATATTGAGGATGATGTGTATGCGCGAACCTTGTCTGAGACCGGCAAGACTTGGCAATTTGATCTTTTAGATTGGGCAGCAGGGCTGATCCTGATTTTTGCTGCTATTGAGCTTACCCGGAGGCTCACAGGCTGGATTATTCCAATTCTGATAATCACTGCGATGTCCTATATCCTCTTTTTTGGCGAGGCGATGCCGGGTGCTTTTAGAGCGGCGAGTTTGCCTTTAAGCGATGTTCTTTTCAGATCTATGTACAACGATGAGGGTATGTTTGGGATCATAACGACGATTTCCTCAGCAAATATTGTTCTTTTTATGATCTTCGGCGCCTTTTTAGTTAAATCTGGGGCGTCAGATTTTGTTATTGAATTTGCTAAAATTATTGCCGGTCGATTTAGAGGAGGCGCCGCCTTTGTTGCTGTGATTGCTTCGGCTCTGACCGGAACAATCTCTGGGTCGGCGGTTGCAAATACGGCTTCTACTGGCGTGATAACGATACCCCTTATGAAGGCAAATGGTTTTAGGCCTATGTTTGCAGCAGGTGTAGAGGCCGCGGCATCGACAGGGGGACAAATTATGCCTCCGATAATGGGAGCTGGAGCCTTCGTTATGGTCTCTTATACCGGGATCGATTACGGGAAAATTGTGCTCTATTCGATTGTTCCGGCCATTCTCTATTTCTTTTCAATTGGGTTCATCGTTCGCATTGAGGCCATGAAAAGAGATATAGGGATTGAAAAGGCCACCAAAATTGAGAGAGATAAACTAGTCTCTGGTGCTCTTAATTTCATTGTCCCACTGGGTGTGATGACTTGGATGCTGGTGTCTGGAAGGACGCCCAGCTACGCAGCCTGTGCCGCCATTGGTATTTTGATTTTAACAAGTTGGTTCACTCCGAACAAAATGACTCCGAAAAAGATCAGCGAAGCTTTTTTGATGGGTATGAAAACCTCAATTATGACCGCTGTTTTGCTCGTTGCAGTAGGTTTAATAAATAATGCTGTGACGACATCTGGGGTCGCTAACTCTTTTGCTCTTATGATTGCTCAATGGTCGCAAGGGTCCTTGCTAATCGCAATGACTTTAATTGGCCTCGCATCCCTGGTATTGGGTATGGGTTTGCCGGTGACAGCAGCCTATATCGTTTTAGCTATTCTTTCTGCGCCTGCTTTAGCCGGTATGCTTGCAGACGGGATGATCGTTGATCAATTAGTGCAAGGGATAAAAGATCCTGTTAAGGCAGCAATGTTCGCGCTAGTGGACTCTCCGCATTCGGTTAAAGTAGCTGCAGGGATGGGAATAGAAGAAGCAAGATCTCTTGTCGCGGCAATGCCATTTGAACTTGCGGTTGTTGTCAGGCCGGCATTGGTTGATCCAGCGACCATGACAACCTTTCTTCTGACCGCCCATTTAATTATCTTCTGGTTGAGCCAAGATTCAAATATTACGCCACCGGTTTGTTTGGCAGCCTTTACAGCGGCTGGTATTGCAGGGTCGAGGCCAATGGCAACAGGAGTTCAATCGTGGAAAATAGCGAAGGGCCTGTACATTGTTCCTCTTATTTTTGCTTACACGCCCATTATTGGGGGAAGTTTTTTCGAAGTGGTGCATGTTGGGTTTTTCAGTCTATTTGGAATTTATGCGTTAAACGTCCTTATTCAGAATTATTCTGAGGGTGCGCTTAAACTTTGGATTTATCCCTTATTCATTGTCGGAGGGGCTCTAGCATTTTGGCCAATGGAAACAGCTTTGAACGGAATAGGGGCTGCTCTGGTGTGTGGTTCCGCTCTGATGAGTGCTCGCAATCCAAGGCCTATTAGAGGCTAGGTATATTTATATTTCCCGCAAAAAATTGGTTTGATATAGCTCTTCCAGCCTTTCGAAGAAGTGTCGCGGCAAGGGGCCGGTTTCCATAGCACTGATTGCTTCGGCAACGTGTGAGGGTTCTGCTGAGCCAATAATCACTGATGAGATAGTCGGGTTTGAGAGACAAAAGCGAACTGCCAATTGAGAAATTGGTCCATAGGATCTCTGAAATTCTCTAAAGATGATATTTGCCATCCGCGTTTCTTCCTCGGAAGACGTGTCTGTTGTGAGAATGCTCTCTCTGCCGGTTTTCTGTTGAGAGGCGAGATATCCCGCAGCAAAAATTCTAATTGCTAAAATTCCGATGTTTTGTTGATTGCAAGCATTGAACAGTCCTGTCGCGTCATAACCCCTCCAGGCTGAGGGCATCGTTTCTCTGGAGGCGCTGGGATTAAGCATATTGTAATATATTTGAGCCGTGTCAAAACGACCACTTTTGATAACTTCGATGGAAGGGATATTATCTCCGAGCGCGGTAATTCCTATAAAACTTGCCAATCCCTCGTTTTTTATTTCCTCCAGAGCTTCAGCGACGCCTTGTGGTCCCAGTACATCAGCGACGGTTAAAGATCGTGGATCGTCGTCGTTAGCGATCCGATTGTGAAGTTGTAAAAGGGTAATCTGCTCTAGTCCCAATCTTTTTTGACTTGCTGCAAAGCTCTCCCTGATTTGTTCTCTAATTGGAGTATTGCTAGATTTTTCAATTCTTACTTTGGTCGAGATTTGAAAATGGTTTGGGAAATTTGGTAGATGGCGACCGAGTGCTTCCTCTGACGCCCCATTCCCATATTGAGGAGCGGTGTCTATCCAATTAATGCCTCCTTTTTTGGCAATTTCGAGCGCTTTTTCTTTATCATTTTCTGTAGCGTCTATAAGGAGACCACCGGATCTGCCTCCGCCAAATGCAATCTCAGATATGTTTAAGTTGGTTCGTCCTAATTTTCGATATCTCATTGTTTAATCTCAGGAATGCTTTTGGAGGTAAAATATTAATGCGACGGATGCATTATAAAATTGATGGACGCCTTGTTGAGACTGCACGGCCTCCTATTTTTTAATCCCTTTTCTATTAAAGCAAATACTTCTAATTTTGAAGTTGACCTCATTAAGATTGCATAATAGTTGGAATACACCTTAGAAATACGGAGACATTGATGTCACGAGCCAGAATTTATAGGCCTGCCAAATCAGCAATGCAGTCAGGTAAAGGCAAGATTAAGAATTGGATTTTAGAGTTTGTTCCTTCATCGGCGAAAACACCGGATAATTTAATGGGTTGGATTACGAGCGATGATATGATGTCGGATGAGGTCAGAATCAGGTTTGCGTCAAAAGAAGAAGCCGTTCGCTTTGCAGAAGGGGCGGGGATTGAATTTGAAGTTAAGGAAAAGAAAGAACGCGCTTTAAAGCCAAAAAGTTACGCCGATAATTTTCGACCTGATCGCGTTCAGGGGAACTGGTCACATTAAGGGCTATTTTTCGGCGCTTAAGACGACCTTATCAATGAAAAACAAAGATGTAAGGTAAGCGCGTGCGCTGATTAAGCCGTTCGTATTATCTATCGCCTCTGACGAAATATTCTCGCGAGACAGCAAGATATTTAGAACCGATTTCATAACGGCTGTTTCCCTCTTAAAACCTTCAAAAAAGTCGCCAGCAGATGGTTGTGCCGAGCTTAGCTCACTAATCGCGGCTTCAATTGAAGATGCAGCCTTTCTGAATTGATCCAGAAAATCTCTGATATGTGCGCCGTCAGGTCCCGCACCTTCGTCTAATCTTCCTTGAGCGGCATAAGCCAACATATACTCATAGGCCTCTTCAATTTTTTCAATTTCTTCTCTAAGGGTTTTTGGGTTCATTTTCTTCACTCGGCTTTTCTTCGTTTTGTCCCAGTGTCATTGCTAACAACAACTTACGGTGTTCTGGAAGGAATGCAAAATAGATATGTAAGATAAGGAAAAAGAGAAGCAAACTCGCTGCTGCACCGTGGCATACATAGACAATGCCCCATTGCTGATCAGTTAGAATACTGGGATCACGACGCCAGAAGGTTGTGTCTATCTTCGCTAGCATCAAACCTCCGGTGAGAAGAAGTAAAAGGATGATGGTGGAAACCGCCGCGTGATACAGTTTTTGACTAGTCGAATACTTACCGGGGCCCTCATGGGCGATTATTCGGCTCGGATGAAAGTCGCGAAGGGTTAGTATCATTTCTCCTATTTTATGGACAAAAAACGATCTCCAAAGGTGGAATAGAACAGCGATAATGAGCAGAGTGCCAGATACCCAATGGGTTGGCACCCAATCAAAATTGATGCCGATGATTGGAAGAAAGCCGGTTCCTACCAGTAAGAATACAAGTAGTGCCATGGACCAATGGAAAAGGCGATCTGGCAACCTATGACGGGGTTCATTGACGCTCATAACTACAGAAAGACTTTACTAATTCGAGTTTTTATTTTTTAAGCGCCAAATTTGGTGAAGGAATATGAATGCCAGAGCCGCTGCCACGGGAACCCACAAAAGTTCCCATGACATGCCGACTAACATTTCTTGTCCCCACACATTTCGTGTGTAACGAAATAACTCCATGAGTTACCTAAGCGAGGGAGCGTATGGCTCTTGCCGCTAAATTCCCCATAAGGGGTATTTTAAAGTGGTTGTAGTTCAACGCCTTTGCACCGTTTGCCGCAACTCGTTTTGCCAAGGTTTCAAGCTCTGAACTGGGCTTTTCCCCTTTTACGAGGTCTTCGACATTGGTCATCCGCCTTGGTGTGCATTGCACTCCTCCACAAGACATCCTCACGTCGGTCACCTTACCTCCATCTACTTTGGCCACCATAGCAACACTTATTAAGGCAAAATCCCAAGTATTTCTGTCGGCAACTTTTTCGAAATATTGTTTGCTTCCCGCCCATTTTTTGGGAACGCGAATCTCGGTTAGGATGTCGCCTTTTTCAAGCACGGTCATACGGGTGATATCTACCGCGGGGCCGATAAAGAATTTTTCGGCCGGTACTGTTCGGGTTTTACCATCTCTGGAAATCACCATTGTCGCGTCTAAGGCGACAAGAGCTGTTCCGGTATCAGACGGCGTAACCGCGACACAACGGGCTGCTTCAAAGAGAGCATGCTCTCGGTTCATGGCTGTCGGCGTGTTGGCGTAACAGGTGTTACCTCCGGCTCGATAGCAAGGAAAGCCATCCCTATAGTAAGTGCAACGGGTGTCTTGGGAGACATTCCCCCCAAGTGTGCCTACGTTACGTATTTGTGGGCTTGCTACCCGCCCCGCAGCTTGGGCAAGTATTGGGAAATGCTTACCAATTAAAGCGCTCTCTTCGATTTCGGTTAGAGTTGTTAACGCTCCTATAGAAACATGATTTTCTTTCTCAGATATACCAGTTAAGCCTGTGATTTTGCTAATATCAATAACAGCTTCAGGACGCTTGTAGCGATCTTTGAACCAATCAAAGCTGTCCTTTCCACCAGCTAATATCCAGGCTTTTTTACCGTGGGTATCCAAGAGTTTTGCGGCCTCGTCCAGGCTTGAAGGCTGGTAGAGATCAAATGAGTGCATTACGTCAGACATTTCTATTCTCCTCTTCCAACTTTATTGGCAATTGATTTGAAGTGGTTTGTTTGATTGGGGCATTTTTGCGGCCACGTTGACTATCATATCCGCAACAACTGGAACCCGATTAAACAAATGACCATCTAAAGCATTTGATACAGCAGCCAAATAAGCGGAAGATGCGGCCCCCTGGATTGGCTCACCAACCCCTTTGGCCCCAACTGGGTTTTGCTTATCTGCTACGTTCTCGACCCATCCGGCATCAGTCTGGAGTGGTACATCCAAGTAGCTTGGCGGTTTGGCTTGATAAAAGCCAGTCGCATTGGGTCTTCCGTAGGCTGGATCGTAAATGTAACGCTCTGTGGCTGCTAAACCGAAGCCCATGACAGCTCCCCCTCTTATTTGTGCCTCTAGGCCCTGAGGATGAAGAACTTGGCCGACGTCGGAGATTAGCAAGTGATCGAGAATATCAACCCTTCCTGTTTCCGGATCGAGTTCGATTTCAATAAAAGCTGCCGAGAGGGCGGGTACCGTTCCTTTTTTTGGCAGTTTATCTTTAGCCACTCCGATGAGGCCCGTTCCAGCGATCATTTTCGCTGCCATTTTGGTTAAGCCTTTAAGATCTTTATCGACCTCTTTGGCCGAGAACTTTCCTCCAAGCTCGATTGCTTTTTTGGCTGCCTCAGCAAAGGTTATTGATTTTGATCCGGTTTTTGCGACAACTTTCTCACTTTTGAGGTCATAATCCTCCGATTTGCCACCCATCATCATGGCGCCAATTTCTAGGAGCTTGTTTTTCGCATCCATACCAGCGGCATAGTTTGTTCTCGTCATTGTGAACGATGTATTAGAGCCGAACTGTCCGATATTGAATGGCATGGCTTTTAAAGAACCGCCTCGCTCGATGACAACATTGTTCCAGTCATAGCCGAGAACCTCGGCAGCGACCCTCGAAGTTGATGCATAGCTGTAGGTTCCGAGGTTTCCTACACCGGTGTGAACATGAAGTTTTCCGTCCGGAGTAATTCGAACCATACCATCCCAGCCGTTGTAGCCAGCAGCATGGTAGGCTTCTCCTATACCAACTGCACGAATTTTTCCGTTTGATTGTTTGCCGGCTTTTTTCTTGCGACCTTCGTAATCAAACTTCTTGGCACCGCTTTCAAGAGCCTCTCTTAGGTATGCACTTGTAACTGGTCCCTGTTTCGCCCCGATTTTGGCATTTTTACCACCACGGCCTGGTACATTGGCCAATCTTAAAGCCAAGGAGTCCATTCCTAACTTCTTAGCGGCCTTTTCTATGATTGGCTCCATGATATTGGCTGTTTGATTTTCACCAGGGCCACGTTGGGCTCCTTTTGGCGGAGTGTTAGTTAAAACAGGAATACCTCTGAAACGCATGGCTTCAGGTTGGAAAACTATTGATATGGCGTTTCCAAAGTTTTGATAATCCCAGAAACCCGTTGTCGCGCCATTGTCCTGAACGACATAACTATCGACCGCCAAAATTCTTCCGTTTTCAGCGAAGCCAATTTTCACCCAACCCTGGAATGCCGCTCTTGCCATTCCATTAAGAAACTCTTCGCCACGGCTCACCCGCATCATTACTGGACGACCATTTAGTTTCTTAGACATGAGGGCGGGTAGGGCCATCAATGGATAAGAATATGCTTTGCCTCCAAAGCCACCACCGCAAAATTCTGTGACTAGGTTCAATTTAGCAGGACTTATCCCGATGTATTTTGCTAGACTAGGAACCGCAAATGAAGAGGACTGGGTCGAGCCATAAACATGGCATTTGCCATTCGCCCAATATGCTGCTGCGGAACGGGGTTCCATAGCATGGTGGGCATTAGCGGAGCTCACAAATGACTCTTCAACAACGAGCTTTGCTTTTTTGAAACCAGCCTCTAAATCACCATAGTTCCAAGCGGTAGCCGCTTTCCCCATCGGCAATTTATCTTCTCCAGCAATCGCAAAGTCTTTTCCAGACCATTTGATTTTTTGAAGTTTGACGCCCTTGCGATTGGCAACATTACCGCTTCGGTTTGCATCTGGGCCACTTGGTTTCAAGCTTTCTAGTGGATCAGTGCAAAAAGCGAGGGGTTCCATATCAACGCGTATCTTCTCAACCGCATCTTGAGCTTGCTGCTCTGTTTCTGCTGCAACTGCGACTATGGGCTGCCCAACGTAAACAGGATAATTGCTCAAAATTGCGTGCCCGGCATCTTTCGGTTGTTTAACTTCTGTAGGTAGTAGAACACCGACTACCCCCGGCATTGCCTTGGCCTTGCTTACATCAATTGATTTGATTTTCGCGTGAGGCATTGGTGATGCAAAGATTTTGAGATGAACCATGCCATCCGTTCGGAAATCCTCTGCATATTTCGCAGCCCCAGTAACCTTTGACTCTATGTCGGGCGGCGTGAAATTTTTTCCGATAAGTCTGTACGCCATTATCAAGCCCTCCCTGCGGCGCGCATGACGCCGTTTAAGTAGTGTTCATAAGCGCCGCATCGGCACAAATTACCCGACAGCGCTCTTGCGGCCTGTTCACGGGATGGTTTTGGATTTTTCTTTAGTAATCCAACTGCAGACATTACTTGGCCCGGGGTACAGAAACCGCATTGTGGAGCGAGCTCATCGATGAAAGCTTGTTGCACTGGGTGGAGCTTTCCATCCTTTCCGGCTACCCCTTCGACGGTGGTAATCTCCTGTCCTGATGCCTGGTGAGTAAGCGTGGAACAGGAATAGATTGCTGTGTTATCCGCTAGCACGGTGCATGCCCCGCATTCACCGCGATTACACCCGATTTTTGTACCGGTAAGCCCCAACTTATATCTAAGAGTGTGCGCGAGGGTCTCGTTTGGAGAGACATCAACCCTGCGCTTGCGCCCGTTGATTGAGAGGGAGACCATTCTCTCTACCCCTCTAACGGCAGCACGGGCTTCTTTTGTCCCAATCGTGAACATGGAAGCGGCGGCAGAAATTGCTATGCCGGAGCAGACTACGCCTCTTAAAAATTCTCGTCTTGATGCTTGGCCTACCTGCCACGTCGACAGTGGCAAGTCGGGCATATTCCCTGCTACCTCGGCTGTAGCTGGTTCAGAAGTAAAATCATCTGCTGGGTCTGGCGGAAATTCAAAATTTTGATAATCCGCAACTTCGGTTTTCCAATCTTCGGACACGAACATTCCTCCCTGTCTTGTTTCTGATCGGTTGATTGTTTCAACTCATTCTCGCCTACATTACAAACCTCGAGTTTCTAAGAGTCAATGCGTTTTAGATGTGATGCGTACGAAAATTCACTCTCCATAAAATTTTGAGTGTTAAAAATGTTTCTTCCATTGAGTGTCTGGAATAATTGAGTAGTATCCGGATCTAAGTGGCACTAGGGACCCGTAGCTCAGCTGGATAGAGCATCTGCCTTCTAAGCAGAGGGTCGCAAGTTCGAGTCTTGCCGGGTTCGCCACTTGAGCATAAAAATACAATTAAATCAATAACTTAGGGTTAGGTTAGGAACTTTTGTTTTCAAAGGTTAGGAACTTTTGTTCTGTTTGTTTTTTAATCGAGAGAGACTTTGTGTGCCTTAACATTGGTGCAACCAGTCTGTGACCAAAGGGAATACGGGCCGTCAAACAGTGTTTAATATAGACTTGGCGTCTTTTTGTAGAGGGCGAGAATCAGGGCACGAGGCACGACGGCGGCTAATTGCTGCCTTGGATTTCGTGGATCGGCATTTGGTGTAAGGTGTCGTTAATGAAAAACAGGGGACATTATGAAAACACTATTGATCGCAGCATTCGTTGGCCTACATATATTTCCGGCCGTGGTGAATGCACAGACTGATCCTCCCGGTCCAAGACATGATCACAACGATCATAGGACCGCACGATTTCATCCCCATCAGCATGATGAAGTTAATATGCCGGGTCTCCGGGGCAAGGATACCACTGCCAAGGAAGTGAGTGATCTGAAGCGGATCTTTGTTTTACATAGGGGCATAGACCGCAAAGTTGAAAACCTCGCTGATGGCATCAAAACCACGACGCAGGCTAAAGATCTGCAATTACGAGAATCAGTTCTGTCGCATGTAACAATGATGGTTACACGGTTGGCAGAAGGTAAAAACCCTGAGGTTTTCATTCAGTCACCAACACTTGATCAGCTATTTGAATATCATAAAGAGATTAGAACAGAGTTAATGACGACAGACTGGGGTATCACTGTAATACAGACTTCGTCTAATCCTAAGGTAGTGGCACTTCTGCAGAAACATGCAGCCGAAGTGAGTGAAATGGCCAAAAGAGGAATGGCTGCGGTCCATGAACGGATGGAAAAAAGCCGTTGACTGGTCACCGGACAAATCTGTTTTTTTTTTGCCTTCCTAGTCGAATGATTTTTCTATCCTAACTGCCAAATTCGGTTGATCCCAACGCGGCCGCCGGGCGGAGAGTCAGCATCGCGTTTAAACTGATCGTCGCCGCTATGGGCGAATCCAGAGCCAGCCTTTCTTTTTTGGCTCTTTCTGAAAAGCTTTGGATCAAAAGCTCGACTTTTTCACGGGGCATTTCCGAAATGCGAGCCGTATCTATCGAAGTTTAACCCCTGTTCAGAAGAGGTTAGGCGTTCGAATGGCCTATGTTGATCAAGATACGAGAGAGGTTAATATCGTGACCCCGCTGGAGGATTAATATGGCACACATAAAACCAATCGTTATTAGAAAGATCAGCGAGCTTGCTGAGAACAATATGTACATATCTATCTATTGTGAGCCATGTAAGAGGTTGAACGACATCGATCCTGAAGCGTGGATTGAGGACGGGCTGCCCGATGTGGACTACGTTCAAGCGGTGTTTACATGCTCTGATTGCGGAGCGACAGGCCAGAAACAAATACGCTCTCACGATGCCGAAAGAGAGAGCTTATTTATGCCTCATTAGGGGGTGCGAAAACTATAAAAAAGGTTAGGAACTTTTGTATGTATTCATATGGATAATTATGGAAAAAATAAGTTCCTAACTATTGTCTAAGTTATTGAAAAAAAAGGGCCTCTTGCCGGGTTCGCCACTTTTCTAAAAACCGATGTTGGCGGCTTTGCCCTCAGCCGTGTAGGGATAATTCTTTCTATTAACCAGCGGCATTTGTTCTTTTCTTTCGCGGTAATCCAACCGCCGGGGTGGTGTCTACTCCACCAATAGAAGTTTCCGAACACGAAGCCCAAGGCAGTTTATTTCTGTCTTGGATTTACTCGACAGGCACTGGGTGTAGGCTATCTCTTATAGAAGGAGGAGGCCAATATGAAAATTGATCTTTTTGCGAAAGTTGTACTAACGGTTCTCGCGATTGGCATTGCGTTTTTCGTCCTGGATCAGGATCTAGTGAAGAATGTGCATGCGGCTGGACATGACACGACGGGTGCCCGATTGAAGCAGCTAGAGACGAATTATGAGAACCTCGAAAAACGGATTCGTGCGCTTGAACAAAAAGTTGGGGTGCAAAGAGCCGGCGAGCTGCCGGAGAAAAAAGAAGTGGACCCTAAGAAAGGACCTGATGGTAAAAAGTTGCGGGAACAGTACGAGAGGGAACGACGGGCTCAAGAAAACCAGATGAAAAGGTACAAGCAAAAACAACAAAGGGAAAAGCAAAATAAAGAATGTAAAGCAGTGTGGGATTTTGCTGAAAACCGTCGTGAAGAAGTGATGAAGAGAATTGTCGCCTACAATAGTTTTCATACTTTGGGTTGCTGCAAAACTGATTTCGCCAAGAAAGCACATAATGCTAAAAAATATTGTGCTGACAGGAAGAAGTTTATGAATTTACTAAGACTGAAGTAAAAACTCTCAAAAAGATTTGTAACTTTGTTTAAGCTCAAGGTGGGCACTTCTGGCACCAAAACTGGTACATACCGGCAAACGTTAGAGGGTAAGCCTTTTCATATTTGTGCCAGTCATTTAAATCGTAGGGGTCTTTTGATTGATCGTCAGACAACTTAAAGCGTTGAACGATCGAAATGTCTTCAAAGCCGCAGAACTTTAAACCCAGTTGTGCCAAGCACTCCTTTAACTGAGGAATTGTAAAGCGGTGCTCTTGAACGTGAAATAAAAGATCTCGCATACCACTTAAGCTATAGAAATCGTCAGAGTTAATGATTCGCTTATGGTGGTCCTGGTTGGATTTTGTAAGAAAAGATCTGAACGATTTCATTTCTAAATCACTTGCCCCGAGCCTTAGCTGACTAATTTCATCTCGAATTTTTACGATGTGTTGGCGGGCAAGGTCACTGTAAAGTCCAATCTTCATAAGCCCGCCATCTTTCAAAAGATCTACTAGTACTTGCCATCCAGTCAGTGGATCGCTCAAGTGATGGAGGACACCCGAACTTTCAATTACATCAAACTCTCTACCGATTTTATTGAGTTCTAAAATGTCAGCTTGCATGTACTCAATATTTTTGATGTTGAGGTCTAAGGTTCGTCTTTTGGCATAGGCCAAGCTGGTAAGACTTAGATCAATTGCAAGAATCTTTGAGTTTTTTACAGTTGCTGCTGTTCCAATAGAATGTTGGCCAGTGCCACACCCGGCGACTAAGATATTTGGAGCCTGGGTTTCACATATTTTTGTATCAAAAAGTTTGATCTTTAATTGTTCTACGATGTTGGCAATGGGCTGCGGTTCCGCAGGGAGGGCTAAGTTCGTCCATCTTGGGTATGGGTTAACCTCATACTGTTGAGCAACAACTAGAGAGGTATCATTAGAGATTGGGGTCAAACTAGATAGCCCAGACCTTAGTTGTATCTCTTCGTGAATTTCACTGACTTGTCGGGTGAATACCTCATCGATTTCATCTGTCACAGATAACCGGTCACACCAAAGATAATTGTGTAAAGCCTTGTATGAGGCTAGGCACAAAATACTCTCTGGATTGGGCTGTTGATTATTTCTAAATGATTCCAAGACCAAAGCTTCTAGGGCTTCGAAAGTTTCTGTCTCTTCCGATGTGACGTCATAAATATACTCATTTGTAAAACAATGAAGCGCTAGAGCAGATTGAAATTTAAATAGTTCTGGCGTGGGACTAAGGGCCGATAGGTTATTTAAAATAGCGGCCCTCAATTTTTTAAAAAGGGATTCCAGCCCTAAATTAGGTATCGGACAATCACTGATCAGCTTCAGCAATAGAGGTATTTTTGAAAGATCTGAAATGTCCCCTTCAAGCGTCACTTTTGAAACATAATCGGATGGGTTCTTAAGCAGCTTCATTAAAATCGGTTCAAATTCGAGGAGGCTGATTACCGCAGGGGCGATATCTTTAGGGCGAACTGAATTTTTTTGTTCCAGTAATGAATTGATTGTCTTTTGAAGATCTGGATTTGCTTGTTCAAAAACTCGTCCTTTAAGGGCATGACCTAAATTGTTGTATGCTTCTGCATAATTAGTTTTGAGTGCTAATGCTTTGGAGTAGGCGGCTATGGCTTCGTCTGGTTTGTTTTGCTCTATTAGTGTAACCCCAAGGTTATTATATCCATCGGGATAATTGGGATTTAACTCTGTCACTTTTTTGAAAGCAGTTAAGGCCTCATCCTGTTTGCCAAGACCCGAATTTGCGGCGCCCAAAATGTTCCAGATCATGAAGGCTGTTGGAAATCGTCCAATTAGGTTGATCGCCTCGGCAATTGTCTCCTCTAGTTTTCCATTGGCATAAAGGTACAGTAGTTGCTTAATGGCTTCTTGAGACAGCTCCTTTCCTCGATAAGAATTTGGGGTTTTCTTCGATGAATTAAGGAGGTGTTTTAATTCGCAGAACTCGGATTCCTCAAAGCCGAAATTAAACGCTTGGTCCAGGACCCCCTCAGCCTCATCTTTTCTGTCGAGCATTATAAGAGCCTTGGTGTAACTCAGCCAAAACCTTGCAATACTTTGGTCTTCTTGAAGGGCTTTTTGAAAACAAAGCAATGCCTCTAAGTTATCTCCAGTATTGAGTTTAAGTACACCCATATTGTGATTGGCGTCAGGATGGTTTGGGTCTAGCTCCAATACCGCCTCATAACATTTTTGTGCTAGTTCAAACTTACCCGACGAGTGGAGTTCGATACCCTTGGCTAACTGGTTTTCTTTTATCTTTTTCATCAGATATTTTTATCTATTTCCGGATAAAACTGTTTTGCAATTACTGGGCCAAAAAAACTATTAAATAGATGTCTATTTCGAGGTGATGGATCGTCAATTGGTTTGTATTTTAGAGCAGATTTATCTTAAAAAGTTTTAAAGCCGCTATGATCCCCGGCGTTCTCTGATCCAAGCGGTTTTTTCGTTCATTACCCTATAAAAAAACGGGCCTTGAAGGCC
>JAYQSM010000001.1:0-284709 GCA_038146885.1 Rhodospirillaceae bacterium | reverse complement strand
CCCATTGTGTTAAAATAAGCAGGAAATAAAGGATTTCTGCCTTTTTGTTGCCTTTTTTGTCACACATATTGTAACACAAAATGAGTACACGATCTAAAAATAGAGACCTCTTGCAAAGAAATGGTATTTGGCATTTCAACAAGAGACTCCCCGATGGATCAGGGCACCTACGACGTTCTCTCAAGACAAAGGATGTGGAGGAAGCTCGTCAGAAACGAGACCAGTTGCTAGAGGATTGGTCTAAGGTTGCTCAAAAAGTTCAAAAGCATAAGCAGGTTCTAGATCTCAGAAAACAGTACCTCTCAAGTTTTGATGAAGGCGAACAAGAATATCTTAGAGACCTGATAATTGACGAGAGTGAAGAACTAGCAACAAGGTTAGGTGTCTGGGAACTGACCAAAAGCAACACTCACTATGAAGACTTGCCTGACAAAGCCAAGGAGCCAATTAAGTTCTATAGAACAGCTGTTGGACAGCTTACCCCTTTTGCCCAATTAACTGATCCCTGGCTTAGGTCCATAACTAACAGCAAAACACGTTATGGCTACGACAGGGGGTTGAAGTTGCTTTCAAAGCACTTTGCCGCAGCAGAGGAAGTTACCTGGGAAAAGGCGAGGGCCTTTATTAGATTTATTCAAGAAAAAGAAAATGTCTCTAATTCAACTATAAGAAAATGGGTATCCGCCTACCGCAGCTTTTGGGATTACTATGATAAAGACACATCAGTATGGCGTAACCATAAAATTCCCAGGACGCGGGTTTTGCCAAAACGTGCTTGGACAAGGAATGAGATCCAGAGAATCTTTGACGAATTAGAAACTCAGAACCATTGGCTTAGTCATGTTGTCAAAATCGCTGCCTACACTGGTGCCAGGAGAGGCGCTATCTGCTCATTAGAATACAGACCAAAAGATAAAACCATTCTATTCAAGGCTCAAAAAAGTGAGGCCAAAGATCGTATTATTCCAGCACACCCAGAAATCCTAGAAAGCCTAGATTATTGGGCTGCAAATCAACGTTCTGAGGGCAGCGTTACAAACCGCTTTACTGAGTTCAAGAAGTCATTGGAGTACGGACAAGAAACGGACTTCCACAGTTTTAGGCGCACTTTCTGCACAGAGCTTGAGAATCTTGGTTGTCCTGAGGCAGTTACAGCAGACATCGTTGGCCATAAAAAGCAAACCATCACCTATGGCCTTTACTCAGGTGGTAGCAGCATAGAGTTGATGCGCAGTTGGATAGAAAAACTAAGCTACTTTGACTGAGTAGTGCCCCAGGGTTTCCAACGTTGTTCCAAAGTCACCTTGGTAACAATCGGTGTAAAACAATATATGATTACGGCCACCCGGTCACATCATTCCATTTCTGCGACGATTGTTGTTACCCTGGGGCTGATCTATTCTCCAACGCGTGATCGCTGAAGCCGTTTTCGCTGGCTCCTATCGTTAGGTAAGTGACACTCTTTCGGCATCTCATTTCCACTATACAGACCACAAATTTTCGCTGGTTGTCCCTTAATCGCTGTTCGGCGAGCCCAAATCTTTCCTTCAGTCTCCGCCGTTTTTCAAAGTTGACCCATCGCTCAAAAGCTGCATCTCTTTGGATCTTGTCAGGGCGTTTTTCGCGGGGCATTCATCGCGTCAATCATCCGTGAATGTTTTCCCAACTTCTTTCGAGACTTGCCCGCTTTGCTGTAGCGTGTTTTATTCACTCGTTGATGATGACCGAATTTTGTCCCATTCGGTGCTTTTAATGCGGTTATGCTTAACTGCATTCCCCACGACGGGTACGACGAGTAGGCCAACCAATGCGGCAAGTAAAAGTGTTTTCATGATGTCCCCCTGTTTTTTCTTGAAGACACCTTACACCCAATGCTGGTCGAGTAAATCTGAGTCCTATTTATTCTTTGCCACAAAATGATCACACTTGGTCCTCATTAGCACCATATTGTCCGTCCATTGTCTCATGACCACAGAGAGAACAATGGAGCTTCAAAGTGCGTATCCCTGCCTCAGACCAACTTGAATACAAACAACGCAGAAACAATGAACGCGTTGAGAACAAGAACCTCAGAATGATCAGGCTCTTTGGTCTGATCTTCTTTGGTATCTCCCTTTCTCTGGTCGTGACAGGCATCTCACAGTTCAGTTCTGTCTCTCTCTTTCCTGAAATCAAATGTGTCCAGGGAACGAAAACGTGTTGATGACGGTTCTTAAAACCTGTTGTTACATCGGGGGGTTTATCTCTTTTCTTGTGGCTCTGGTTATTGCCTACCAGGAACTCCCTAAGACGTTGGCACTGGCGAAGATATCTCCCTTGGCCAACACCTTTGCCCTTGTCCCACAGAGAAAACCAGAAGCTCCTCCAGAGCCCTGCGGCTATGGACAAATTGAAGACATGGAAGCCCAAAGTTGTACCTATGCAAAAGCGGCGGTGCACACCGACGAGGTGTCTTATGCTGTCCTGAAGAAAACCTCAGAGATTGTAGATGACCTTCGGGCAAAGAGACTGAAGGAAGCCAAAGAGAAGCTAGAACCTCTTGTGCTTCAAGGTCATCCCCTAGCCTTGTCTCTCCTTGGCAACATCTATGAACATGGTCAGTTCTTTGGGAAGAACCTTGAGAAAGCAAAAGAGCTGTTTGAGTTCGCTATCGAACAGGACTCCGCCGAAGCCAAAACCATCTACGCACAGTTCCTCCTGAGACACTTTAGAGGAGACAATACACTCATGAAGAAAGCCGAAGCACTGCTCATCAAAGCCTCCGATGAAGGGGATCCAGATGCCCTTGAACACCTTGCTCGGATGCTCTGGTCAGAAGATCCGAAGAGAGCATTGCCCTTTACGATCAAAGCCGCTGAGGCTGGTCTTTCAGAGTCTCAACGTGTCTTGGGCTTGTCTTACCTTGAAGGAGACCTAGTTCCCCAGGACAAACACCTTGGGTTCAAATGGCTGGAGAAGGCGGCGCTGAATGAAGACCCCTCAGCAATGTTGTCCCTGGCAAAGTGTTACCTCAATGGTATTGGAACTGACAAAGACATAACGACGGGTCTGACCTGGGCCTGGATCTCTGCCACCTTAAAGGAACCCAATGCACCGATGTTAGTGGGCTACTCTCTTTATCATGGGATCCATGGGATCAAGGATGAGATCAATGGTCTCATGTGGCTCAAGGTGGCTAATGAACATATCACAGACAAACAGGATTCCAGACTGATCCAGCACTATAATGAGCTCATCGAACAAGCTCCTGAGTGGCTCAACAAAGCCACGGCAAAGATGGCCCTAAAGTGTTTCAAAGAGGGGCAATGTGGAGAGCCAGGGGGGGTTCAGGAACCATTCGAGTTCAAAGAGACAATCTAAATTATTCTCAATTGTCAGCAGAACCAGTTAACAACCAAACGCCAAACCGAACCGACTGTCTCATAAATTCTCCATAGAGGCGAAAACAAGCCCCCAATATGAGAGAAATGCCGATTACTATAAAGGTTAAAAAAATTTGTTCGATTTGCCCATTAAACTCCTGAGCGATACCAGATGCATAAGCTAAAAACCAAACTGGGAGCAACGGAACACCCACGATAAAAAACATAGCTGGAAGAAACATAACAACACATCGTACAACCTGGAGAAAATCATTCATCCTCGTATCCACCTACTTACATTTTAGTGATTAGACCTAGCCAATGAAGTTTCAATAACGTTATTAGTAGACACAGATTGGTTCCTTATAGGTACATAGTGTTAACATCATAGTTAACACTATGCTTATCTTATAAACATTAGAGACACAGTGCTCACTTTGTCTCAGTAATGGCTTTTATCTTACATACTGCAAAGAAGGTGTTTCTAAGAACATCATCAACAACACCTAGGTCACACTGTTTACAGATGATGCTGTCATGCACAGGGAGACAAGGTATTCCATAGGCTCTCTTTAAGGTAAGCATAGTGTTCACAATGACCGTAGACTCCAAAAACATAAGCTTATGGGTGGTAATCCCTGATGCACCTAGGTCATGAAGCACAGGTAATTTGTCTAATATCTGACTTCTAAGTTTACCTAAAGGATATGTCTTCTGAAGGTCAGGAACATTGTGTTTATCCCTATAGTCATTTCCTATTTGACTAGGCCACCTTTTATGAAAGACACCATTGTTCCCTAGGGTCATGGTGACAAATTGTTTCACAAGGTCTCTGGGGTAGCCCTCGATCTTATAAGGGTCATCTCTTAGATCCAACTCTTTTCCCATCAAGCCATGAAGGATGGTCAATTGGCTTGCCTTAAGGTCAATCTCAACCACAGCTTCTCCATCTATAAGGATGTCTTTCCTCTGAATGGGCTTCAGTCTTTGGTAACTATCCAGGCCTTCACTGATAAGTCTTCCACCTTTGTCCCATGTGTATCCCTTGGAAGTTCCTTCATTGAAGACACGCTTGAACCCTCTATGAGTGCCCCCCTCTATCACAAACTCTGAGAGAAACTCATTGAGTTCATAAACCTCACAGCGAAGCTCCCTTGCGAGGTCTGTCTCTTCAAACTTAATGTTTTTTATCTGTTTCCCTTTACCCTTAGGAGCACGAAGAACCAAAGGTGCGCTGGGAACACTGTGCCTGAAGTGTCTTGGAATATTCCTCGGTGTTATACCTGCACTCAGTGCTCTTTGGAGTAAATTTTCTGTCACTCCAATTCTTGTTCTGAAACCCCTTGGGATGATCTGTCTATCCAAGAACCCCTTGGCTGCAACATAGATCAGCTGAAGTTCAATGAGCCCACGCATGGCACTACAGAACTGGCGATAACTGAGCTCTTTATTGGTAAATGCGTTGGCTGAGAAAGAACACGACGAATATATTGATTTGTCTCTTCCATGACCCATCAGCATATCAGCTATAATGGCTCCTATTGTCTGGACAAACTCAGCCAGTTTTTTCCCTCTCCTTGAGCGTCTACGCTTAGGGTCAGCATGGGTCACCTCAAGGGCTAATTGCTTGCAAAACCTCTTGGCTTCATCTGTAACAGGGTGATAGCCCAAACCCATATATCTAGAGTTATTGAGGGCTTTTCTCTCATCGTCACTGCGGTCTATTTGCGTCATTTAGACACCTCCATAAAGACTCATAGCTGCCCATACAGCGACATCCTATTAAGGGAGAATCGGACCTACATGCAAACCAGAGATGGGCACTCAGTGGCTCGCTATGAGTCTCCTAGGGGGCATTGAAAATGCCACTGGGCCACAGGCAGCAAAAGGGAATTTAACAGACGGAAACCGCTTATTTGATGATCGAATTATACTAAGAAATTGTGGCTAAAATTTGATGCAGATTGGGAAATTAGAAGTTCGTACAGAAAAAATTATTACGAATTTTTGATACGATTTAAGCCTTTTTGTAATTCAGATTTTGCCCTCTTTTTTTATGCAGTGTTCTACCGCTTTCAACAAAATTGGGAACATTTTCCCTTGAGGAAACCGTTTCATCCTCTTCCTAATAAATCGCCCTATCGCCCTATTCGCCGCATCGAAACTATCGGTTAGCCGCCGCATTTCATAGTAAGGGAGCAATCCTTCCATATAAATAAATTCTTTCATTTTGCTCCAGGCATAACCCTTTGTGTATTCTGGTTTGACCACGGAAAGTTCTTTCTGAGCACTTTGATATACGCATCTGGTTTTGGCATTTCCGGTTACTGAAAAAAATGAAACGACAGTAAGAGCGATAATGAACAAACAAACGGATGAATTTTTCATGTCAAAGTTAGCTTGATTGATTTTTATTCTGACTGTCTTTGATCAGGTCTAGTGTTACTTTTTCTGTGGTATCAGCTTGAGCATATGCATTGGTAAAAAAAATAGGAAACATTTCATCAAGGATTTTTATTAGTGTTTCAAATTGTTCAACTTCTGACGGAGGAGGATCTTCTTCCTTAAGGATTCTGACAATATTTTTTTTAAATTCGAAAATCGCTAACGCTGCTAAAACAAGTGGCTGAGGTATTTCAGCAGTGTCGTCTCCAAAAACTAGATTAACTGCATGAAGAGCAGCATGAGTAGCACTCTCCGAATCATATCCGCGTAAAATCAGATCTTTACCAATTAACTCGGTGGCTTCTAGAAGTTTTTTTCTCATTTTTCGTTTTTTTAAGAAACCGAACATCGATAAAATCCCTTCTCATAAACACATAATGGCTTAGACGAACCACTTTGCCACCTTATGCTTCTCATCCTTGATCCATCTATCTTTTCAACTTGCACAGAAGTCCTTGGACCAAATAGCTCTCCAATCTGTTTCCACCCTGAATCAAACCTTTTCAAGACATAAGAAGTGCAACCACCAGAACCACATTCATTAGGTCCAATCACTTGGATTATAAATTCTTTGGCTCCATCATTATCCAGGTCCACCGTTGTCGCCTTAAATGCCAATTTAAAATTTAAGTTTTGTCTACAAGATTTAGACTTTCTCTCATCACACACTGGTCCAAAAACAAAATGGGTGCTGGTGAGGTATCTGTTAAAGGATTTTGTTAAAGCAGAGCCAAGAGCTTCCGCGATGGCTTTTGATTGAGCCGCTGTAACACCATCTTGGAACCTTAGTGTCTCAAAAGTTTGGCTTGCTACTGGCCCATTGGAGCCATTGAACAACATTATCAGTGCGATTACTTTTAATATCCTTCGCATTCAAAAATTCTGCCAGACATTAAATCACATGGGTAGTTTGAAAGACTGAAGGTAAACATCGAAAAATTCCAAAACGTGTGTGAGGGTGTGCAGAGGATATCACATTGCCCCTCCTGTGTGAGAGCAGTGGACAAAGTGAAACAAGTTGGACCAAGGGGGGGGGGACTAGTCTACCTAACCTTTTGAATACAATGTGTTTTTTAAATTTCCGATGGAAAATGTATGAAAAATTTCAAAACATAATTGTTCAGACCAGTTTTGTTATCATCTTGCGCTGATAGGAGGGTTAAATTAACCTAAGAACCTGGTTGTTTTGGGTGATAAAACAAATTTTGTACATTATTTTGTACAATTTGAATAAATACCAAAACTTCCTGAATTTATTTGTTATAAAAAACATATACTTGCGGGTGTAGCTCAATGGTAGAGCAGAAGCTTCCCAAGCTTAAGACGAGAGTTCGATTCTCTTCACCCGCTCCATCGTCTTATCACTGGTTCTCTCTATGGCCATACTAATTATATCCTCTAACTCCCGCATGGAGGAATGGAAGAAGGAGTTTTCGACCTCCCTTCCAGATGAAGATATTCGGCTATGGCCGAACCTCGGCAAGGAAGAAGAAATTGATATCGTTATTATTGCGGAACCTGAACCCGGACTTTTTCAAAAACTTACTAACCTCAAACTCGTAATTGCCCAGCGTGCAGGCGTCGAAGACCTGGTAAACGATTTGCGAGGAAAACCGCACATCACTCTATGTCGTGCACAAAGTCCTGATGGGGATAGGATGCTGGACGACTACGCCTTGCTTTGCGTTCTATATCACCACCGGGATTTTCCAGATTTAATTCTCAAGAATCAGAAGGGCCATTGGATAAACCCAGGTGTTCGCTTTGTCCAAGAGCGAACGGTCGGCATCATGGGTCTAGGAGTCATTGGATTATCGGTAGCACGAAAACTTCGCGACTTTGGTTTCAGGGTCATAACGTGGAACAAATCAGGCGGTGAACAGGAAAACATGAAACATTTCGCAGGCCCGGATGAATTTCCCCTGTTTCTCGGTCAATCTGAAATACTTGTTAACCTGCTTGCCCTGACCCCGGAAACCGAAAATATAATCAATAGTAACGCTTTGTCTCTCCTTCCCACAGGAGCTTCCTTTATCAACTTAGGGCGGGGAGAACATGTGGTAGATCAAGACCTCATTGCGGCAATTGATAATGGACATATAAATTCCGCGACGCTGGACGTTTTTAGAGAGGAACCCCTACCACCTCAGCACCCTTTTTGGAGTCACCCCCGAATTCTGGTAATGCCCCATATCGCCCGAAGGCCCCGCCCCGATTTTTTAACACCCCAATTAATCGAAAATGTCCGTCGTTTTCGAGCTGGCAAAAACCCAATTCAACTCGTTGACCTTAAACGAGGGTATTAAATAACTTCTTTATCCCTCAGACTCAGCGAGATCACCATCACTCATTCGGAGAAGTTCTTTGAGAACAGACGTAGTCGCGGACCCCAGAAGAGGTGGAGCATAACGGTAACTTACAGGAGTTTCTGATAGCCTCATGGGACTTGCCACTAGAGGTGCATCAGCGCCATCTAAGGCCCCATGCGGCATTTTAATCAACATCCCACGATCGATGACATGAGGATCGTTGAACACTTCAGCCACACTGTTAATCGGACCACAACCGATCGACCTTTCTTCCAATTTCGTTAACCATTCGGCGGAGGATTTACTCTTGAAAATTGGTTCCAAAATTGGGATCAAAGCTTCCCGGTTCTGGACCCGAGCAGCATTACTAGAAAATTCTGGATTTATAGAAATTTCAGGACAACCTGCAAAGTCGCAGAAACGCTCGAATTGGGCATCATTGCCTATTGTAACCATGATGTGTCCATCAGCAGTCTGAAATACTTGGTAGGGGACGATATTCGGATGCCCGTTGCCCAATCGGGGAGGCACTTCACCTCCTACCAGATAATTCATCGCTTGGATCGATAACCATGCAACCTGGGTGTCAAGCATTCCTATATCTATATATTGTCCTTCTCCCGTGACTTCTTTACTGCGGAGAGCTGCGTTTATAGCGACAGCTGAATACATCCCGGCCATGATATCGGCTATCGGAACGCCGGCCTTCATTGGCTCCCCATCTGGGACACCAGTGACAGACATAATTCCACCCATGGCCTGAATGAGTGGATCATATCCGGGCCGCTGGGCATATGGACCAGTCTGTCCAAAGCCAGTAATTGAACAATAAACCAGCCCCGGATTGATCAACCGTAAGTCTTCATAACCCAAACCATAGCGTTTAAGATTACCCAATTTAAAGTTTTCAACCAACACATCAGCTTTTTCTGCAATCTGACGAATGATTTTCTGCCCCTCAGCCTTCGAGATATCGACCGCCACCGAGCGCTTATTACGGTTAGTCCCCATAAAGTAGGCTGCTTCCGAGGTGTCCTCTCCTCTCGCATTTTTTAAATACGGTGGCGCAAATCGGCGCGTATCATCGCCGGAACCGGGTCGTTCTATTTTTATGACATCCGCACCAAGGTCACCTAAAATCTGAGTACAAAAGGGACCTGCCAGTATTCTGGTGAGATCGAGTACTATTAAACCGGACAATGGCCCCTTTTTCTCCGCCATGATCAACTCCCGAATGTCAGGCTTTCTTGATACGATAGACTTACGTGTTATTAAACAACAATTATAGAAATTTCTATGTTTATGGTAACTTCGAACACTGACGGCATGGGAACAAAAAGCGATGGATCCAATTCACGAGCGAATAGTAGAAATGGGATTTAAACTTCCCTCGCCCTTTGTTTATCCCAGCAATAATCGGACAGGTTGCATTGAAGTCGGTAATTTACTGTACACGTCTGGTCATCCCCCCCCATCTAATTTTGGCGTTAAAGTTCATGGAAAGGTGGGAGATTCAGTCACTGAGGAAGAAGCCGTTCAGGCGGCCCATGCAACCTCCCTAAATATTCTAGCCTCGGTAAAAAAGCAGCTGGACTCTTTGGAGCGCATAAAGAAAGTAATAAAAATCACAGGTATGGTCAATTCTGCCCCGGGATTTGACAGACAATTCGCTGTTATTGATGGGGCATCAAATTTTTATTACTCACTCTTCGGGGAAGAGGCAGGCCAGCACGCCCGATCGGCTATTGGGGTCTTCGAACTACCTCGGCAATTTTGCATGGAAATAGAGGCAATATTTGAAATCAGCCAATAACTAGCCCGGGTAAGCAATCACCTCATGCCGTTGCTCGCCCAAACCGTCTATCCCCATCTCAATTACATCTCCGGGCTGAAGCCATTTGGGAGGATTGAAACCTGCTGCAACCCCGTGCGGCGACCCTGTTGTTAGCACGTCTCCGGGCTGGAATGACATAAATTCACTCACGTAAGATATAAGTTGAGCCATGCTGAAAACCATATCCGAAGTATGGCCATCTTGACGAATCTCTCCATTAATTTTGGTCCAAATTCTTAGGCCTTGAGGATCTGAAACCTCATCTGTTGTCACCAACCAAGGCCCAAGCGGGCCAAAAGTGTCGCAACTTTTTCCTTTGGTCGTTCCGCCGGCTCTCTCTCTTTGATACGCCCTCTCCGACCCATCATTGAAAAGAACATAACCCGCAACGTAATCGAGTGCTTCGGACTCAGACACATTTATCGCAATCTTTCCAAAGACCGCAGCCAGTTCGACCTCATAATCCATTTTTGTCGATGTTTTAGGCTTGATCATTGGGTCGAAGGGACCCGTCAAGGAACTAATGGCTTTGTTAAAAATCACAGGCTCTTTTGGAGGTTCATATCCCATCTCAAGAATATGGTTCATGTAGTTTTGTCCAATCGCCATTATCTTTGGGATCCCCTTTAACGGGATCCCAAGCCTGTTTTCAGGAGACACTGCCGGCAGAGTTTCAGCGTTTATTGCTTGAAGCCTTTGAAGTGAATCCGGAGCCAGAATTTCAGGGGTAATATCTTCGATCTCCCCGGAGAGATCTCGGAGCTTCCCTTTCGGATCGATGATACCTGGGCGCTCTCTGCCAATTTCACCATAACGAAACAGCTTCATATGTTTCTCCTTCTAAAACCATTTAAATGCGATACCATTAGATAATGATTAATACAAAGGCACCCATTCCCAGTACTTGCTGGGAATGCAGTACTCACTGCGGATCTCTTCTCGAGGTTGAAAAGGGTCGTGTAAAAAAAATTAAACCAAATATTTCTCATCCTAGCTCCAAGGGCGCCTTTTGCGTGAAGGGTGCCAGAGGACTTCGTGAACTAACCTATCACCCTAATCGGATATTGCACCCGATGAAACAAGTGGGGGGAAGGGGATCCGGAAATTGGGAACCCATAACGTGGGACCAGGCCTTGGATGAAATCGTTGAAAATTTTCTCTTAGTGCGCAACCGGTACGGAGCCCGATCCATCGTTGGCGCTGTAAGCAATGCACATTTCAGCAGAGGTGTCTCAGTGGCGCTGCTCATGCGGGCTTTCGGCTCGCCCAATTGGATGATGAACCAGGACCTGTGCGGCGGCTGCCGAGGAGTATCTGATAAGATCACGGGCCTGGCCATAAATAATGGAGAGGATATAGATCATACTCGGTGCGCTTTGGTGGTTGGTCGAAATCCGGCCGCTGCTGACCCGGTTCAATGGCTCGCGCTGGGCAGAGCAAAAAAAAGAGGGGCATCTATAATTGTGATTGACCCTTCCCGAACGCCCACTGCCAAAATAGCCGACCTCTGGATTAGACCACGACCTGGCACGGACTCTGCCATAGCCCTGGCAATGATTAACTGGATTATAACGAACAAAAAATTCGATGCCCAGTTTGTAAAAGAGTACACCGTTGGCTTCGAAGATCTCGCAAAACGTGCAGCCGACTATTCCCTGGAACAAGCAGCAAATATAGCCAATATCAGCCCCAAAGAAATTGAAAATGCGGCTAAATTATACGCAAATGGTCCTAGTTGTTTTGTCAGCGGACACGGGATCGACGCGTTCAGTTCCGGATTCCAAACCTTTCGTGCATTCCACTGCCTGGTCGCAATAAGCGGAAACTTGGATCGAAGAGGCGGTAATCGACGGTTAAAAAGGCCGCCAGGGTTCACGAATTATATCGAAGTTTTGCATAAACCAGAATTTCGACTACCAAAGCACATTGAAAATCAGACAATAGGGGCAGAAAAATTCCCGCTCTGGTCTGGTCCAAGTGGCTGGCAAACAGCGTGCCACAATCCAACAGTGATTGAGGCCATATTGTCTGGAACCCCCTACCCTGTACGAGCATTATATGTGAGCGGGGTTAATATAGCGGTAACTTACCCGAATACCCGAAGAACGATCGACGCTATTAAATCACTCGATAGCGCTATCGGTGCCGGACACTTTATGAACCCCACCCTTGCGCAATGTGACATCGTGCTTCCAAAAACAACCGGCCTCGAGGAGGAAGAACTGTCACTGGAATCTAATGGCCCTTGCCTCAGCCTTGTTCAACCAGCTCATCCACCGCTAGGACAAGCGCGAAGTGATTTCGATATCGCGAATGCCATCGTTGAACGCTTAGAGGCGCGCGGACTAGAAGATGCGAGGCGCGTCTTTCCTTGGCATTCCAAAAATTCTTTTGACGACTACCTTTTAGGGGATGGACCTTTGACTCTCGAAAAACTTCGTGAGACAGGATTTGCTAAATTTGACTTTACCTATGGGCAATTCGATCGTTCACCATTTAAAACTCCATCTGGAAAAGTTGAGCTTTTTTCAGAAACTTTAAAAAAAATGGGATTGGACCCTCTTCCGGGATACCTTCCGCCAAACCGAGACAAAGCCTCAGCGACCATTAAGAATGCCTATCCTTTGGTTTTACTGACAGGGGCTCGTGAAAAAACGTACCATCATTCACGATTTAGGGAACAACCTTGGGCCCTAAGGTTATCTCCTGACCCATGGATCCAAATCCACCCAGAAACAGCTAAATTTTTTGAAATCTACGATAAAGGTTGGGTCGAATTAACAACTGCCTATGGTCCAGGGAGTTGCTTTTTGAAAGCGCGGGTTACCAATGACATCTTGCCAGGAGTCGTGCGAACCGGCATGGGCTGGTGGACACCCAATAGCCGGAGAGCAGAATTTGGAGCTCTCACAATTAATATAAACGCTGCGACGAGTTATGATGGACCCTGGGATCCTGTAACGGGATCACCCGACAGCAGAGGGATATTGTGTAGGATAAAAAACGCAGCGCCGCCCTGAGTTTTATCTTACGATGATATCCAAACCCTCTGGCGAATGTCGCGGAAGCCCGCTATAAACAACGGCTAAAATTATGCTGGAGATGGAAGAAATGGCAAAACAAGCCGACCCCATTCAGACAGCGGCTCGACGGATCCGCAATGCTGTCAAATCAGGAAAACCCTGCAAACCGATACGGGACTTGATAGATAAATCCGATGTAGATGCTGCATATGCGATCCAGACAATTAACACCCAAGCTTGGATCAAAGAAGGTCGAAGGCCTGTCGGGAGAAAAATAGGACTAACTGCGAAGACAGTTCAAACCCAACTTGGTGTTGACCAGCCTGATTACGGTATACTTTATGCGGATATGGAAATATGCGATGGCGATGAGATTGATGCGTCAAAAGTGCTCCAACCGCGCGTAGAGGGAGAAATTGCGCTGATCTTAGAAGACGACCTCGTTCATGAGCAGCTAACGCTGGTCGACCTCCTCGACTCTGTTGCTTATGCACTCCCAGCAATCGAAGTTGTAGGCAGCAGAATTGCTAATTGGGATATCACAATTACCGACACCATCGCTGATAATGCGTCATCAGGACTCTATGTACTGGGAACCAAACCTGTTTATCTGGCTGATATCGACCTCAAAATGTGCGGCATGGTGATGGAGAATAACGGGAAGCAGGTCTCTGTCGGGGCAGGAGCCGCTTGCCTTGGCAACCCACTTAATGCTGCTCTCTGGCTCGCGCGGAAAATGGTTGAAGTCGAGATGCCCTTATTAGCCGGAGATGTAATAATGAGTGGAGCCCTGGGTCCAATGGCCTCAGTCGTCCCCGGCGATGCGGTAGAAGTTCGCATATCGGGACTAGGTTCAGTCCAGGTTGGATTCGGGATTTAGAGGGATACACAAAATGACAACCAAGGTAGCCATAATCGGTTCTGGGAATATCGGTACTGACCTGATGATTAAAATCCTTCGGACCTCTGATATTCTCGAATTATCTGCTCTCGTCGGCATAGATCCAAGTTCCGATGGGCTCGCACGGGCAAAAAAAATGGGAATTGGCACAACGGCCGATGGAATAGATGGGCTCGTTCAAATGCCCGAATTTAAGGATGTTGAGATCTTGTTTGATGCCACCTCCGCTGGGGCACATGCTTATCATGATAAAGTCTCGCGCCAGCATGGTAAAACTATGATTGACATGACGCCCGCCGCGATAGGCCCTTACGTTGTGCCGGTGGTAAACCTAGACAAGTTATTGGATGCCCCAAATATAAATATGGTTACGTGCGGCGGGCAGGCTACCATCCCGATGGTCGATGCAGTAAAAAGGGTCGCGGAGGTTCAATACGCTGAGATCGTGGCTTCAATAGCCTCAAAGTCGGCTGGACCAGGCACCCGTGCGAATATCGATGAATTTACAGAAACCACCTCCAAAGGCATCGAGGCAGTAGGCGGCGCGCAACGAGGTAAGGCAATAATCGTTCTCAACCCAGCTGACCCTCCTGTAATGATGAGAAATACGGTTTACGTTCTGAGTAATGAAATTGATACAGAGATAATTCGCCAATCGATCGAAGACCAGGTTAAGAAAGTTCAGGAATATGTTCCAGGGTACAGGTTGAAGCAAGAAGTTCAGTTCGAGCGCATAGGCGGAAATACCCCGCTGCATATTCCAGGGCATGGAGATTTTTCAGGGATCAAGACTTCAATTTTCCTAGAGGTTGAGGGCGCGGCTCATTATTTGCCCAATTACGCAGGAAACTTGGATATTATGACGTCTGCTGCCCTGAAGACAGCAGAACGTTTAGTCGAACTCAGAAAGGCAGCATAAGATGGATATGGATCGCGAAAGAAAGCTTTACATCCAAGACACAACGCTCCGAGATGGAATGCATGCTATCCGGCACGGATATACGCTGGAACAGGTTCGTGACATCGCTAAAGCATTGGATAAGGCTGGAGTAAGCGCAATTGAGGTTACTCATGGTGATGGACTTTGTGGCACTTCATTCAATTATGGATTTGGCACATTCACCGACTTGGAGTGGATCTCTGCAGCAGCAGAAGTTGTTAATAATGCAAAATTGACTGTCCTTCTTCTGCCGGGCATCGGAACAATTGAAGACCTGAAAGCGGCCTACGACGCTGGGGCTCGATCTGTTCGGGTAGCAACGCATTGCACAGAGGCAGATATTTCGAAGCAGCACATTGAATGGGCTCGGAATGCGGGAATGGATGTGGCCTGCCTGCTCATGCTGGCTCATATGAACGAGCCGAAGCCTTTCGCGGAACAAGCAAAGCTCATGGAATCCTATGGGGCGCATTGCATTTATGTTACCGACTCTGCTGGAGCCCTTCTGGTTGACGGCGTCGTAGATCGGTTTAAGGCCATGAACGATATTCTCGACCCGGCCACTCAGACCGGTATGCATGCCCACAATAATCTTGGCCTGGGTATAGCTTTCAATATTGCGGCAATAGAACAAGGAGCAAGCCGCATCGATGGGTCACTTGCCGGAATGGGCGCAGGAGCTGGTAATGCACCGCTTGAAGTTTTTGTTGCGGTTGCAGATCGCATGGGTTTGAACCATGGTTGCGATGTTTTCGGCCTAATGGATGCCGCCGAAGATCTTGTCCGCCCCTTACAGGATAGGCCGGTTCGTGTTGATAGAGAGACATTGTCAATCGGTTATGCCGGAGTTTATTCCAGCTTCCTTCGTCATGCAGAAAATGCTTCCAAACTCTATGGTATAGATACCCGCGATATCCTTGTGGAACTGGGACGTCGAAAAATGGTGGGAGGACAAGAAGATATGATTGTTGACGTCGCTCTTGACCTTGCAAAAGAGAGAGACGCTGCCGGAGCGGAGGGATAGTAATGGTAGATATTTTGAAGCTTGCAAAAATCGTCGATGACGCTGCCGTGAATGCTAAGGCAATAGCCCAACTTTCCGCTAAAGAAAAGATCAGCGTGGAGGATGGCTACGCGATCCAGTCCGCAGCCTTTTCTCGAAGGCTTGCCCGCGGTGAAAAACAAGTCGGCATTAAAATGGGATTTACCAGCAGAGCCAAAATGATCCAAATGGGGATCGACGACATGATTTGGGGTCGCCTCTCAGATGGGATGCTTGTCGAAGATGGGGACGAAATTGATATAAAAAATTATGTTCATCCAAGAGTAGAGCCTGAAATAGCATTTTTACTTGGTGCCCCTTTGCGCCATGCTTGCACTGCGGCTGAGGCAATGGCCGCGGTTGATGCCGTAGCTCCTGCGATCGAGATAATCGACTCACGATATAAAAATTTTAAATTCTCGTTGGGCGACGTTGTTGCTGATAACAGTTCTTCGAGTGGCTACGTCATCGGAAGCTGGGCGTCACCTGACCCGGATCTCAGTAATTTAGGGATGGTCCTAGAAATCAATGGTAGGGCGGTTCAGATAGGATCTTCAGCCGCCATTCTTGGTCACCCTGCTAGGTCCCTTGCCGCAGCCGCAAGGATAGCGGCATCAGCGGGAGAACCTTTACAAGAAGGGTGGATTGTGATGGCAGGGGGCGCAACTGCTGCGGAAGCCCTTAGGCCTGGGGTAAATGTGCGCAATTCCGTACAAGAGTTAGGATTTGTTGGGTTCAGCGTTAAAGCATAGATCTTGATACCTGCGACCATTCCCGCAATTTAATACAGGATAGACACGATATAAGCCGAGTTTCATGATTGCTTTGGATTCCCTTCGGGATTTCTTATTGGGTCTTGCAGATCGCGATTAGATTAGCTATCTGCAGTGACAAATCCGCTGATATTTTAGTAAATCCTCTAAAATCTCACGGAAATTCTGGGTTCAGATTAAATTCGGAATCCCTAAAATATTTGGAATAGGAGAATAAAATGACTGAACAAGATTATGAATTCCATTCGGTAGCAAAAACCACGGATATCGAAGACGAAGAGGTTATTGCGGTTTCCGTAGGACGCCTTGATATTGGAATTTACAAAATGGACGGCGAATTTTATGCCCTCGACGACATTTGTACTCATGCTTATGCGGCAATGTCAGATGGGTATATCGAGGATGGCAATATTGAATGCCCCTTACACGGAGCCTGCTTCGAAATCAAGACAGGCAAAGCCCTCACAGCCCCGGCCACGGTGGATCTTCGTAAATTCCCTATCAAAATTGATGGCGATGATATTCTTGTTGGAGTGCCAAAAACTGAATAGCTATAGTAGGGCGTAAAGAGTGAGTGAAGATAGGACTTTTATAATAATCGGTGCCAGCCAAGCTGGGGGCTGGATAGCAAAAACTCTTCGAACTGAGGGCTTTGAAGGCAAAGTCATTGTCCTGGGAGAGGAGCCTTTTCTGCCATACGAGCGTCCTCCCCTTTCAAAGGGGGCGTTGCTTGGAGACGTCGACGTCGATAGCACGTATTTCTGGGCACCTGAAAGTTACGAGGCCGAGGACATCGATGTAAGATTGAATACTCGTGTTGTCGCTATTAGTCGCGACGCAAAAACCGTTACCCTTGCAAATGGTGAAATTCTCAGCTGGGATAAACTTGCCATTACGACTGGCGCAAGAGTTCGTCCGATTGAAATCGAAGGAACCGAACTCAACGGGGTACACTATCTGCGTACAATCGAGGATACCTTAGCTATTCAGAAGAATATCCAACGGGAGAGTAATGCATTAATTGTAGGAGGCGGTTGGATTGGACTTGAGTGTGCCGCAACCTTGAAAAAGCTAGGTTGTAATCCCATAGTTGTGGAGTTTGCTGATAGACTTTGTGGTAGAGCTGTCACGCCTCAAATTAGCGAATGGTTACTTGATTTTCACAAATCTCGGGGTGTTGATATTCGTCTCAGGACAGGAGTTGAAAAATTCCACGGTAAAGACAGGGTCCTATCTGCGAAATTGTCTAATGGAGATGAGGTCAATTGCTCACTGGTCGTGATCGGGGTTGGAGTCATCCCAAACGTGGAGCTGGCAAACCAAGCCAACCTTCAAGTCGATAACGGTATTTGTGTTGATGAAATGTGCCAAACCTCTGACCCAGATATTTTTTCTGCAGGCGACGTGGCGAACCATCCCAATTCATATCTTAACCGAAGAATAAGGCTGGAAAGCTGGGAAAATGCAATGAACCAGGGAATATCGGCCGCCAAGTCAATGCTAGGCAAACAAATCCCATACTCAGAGATTCCTTGGTTCTGGTCCGACCAATTCGATGCAAACATCCAAATGATCGGAATTCCTCTCGAATGGGATACGACAGCTACGAGGGGGAATATGGAAGCAAACGAGTTCGTCCAATTCTATCTCAAAGATGGGCTCATTGTAGGAGCAATTTCAGTCAACAGCACCCGAGACCTGAGATTGGGAAAGCGCCTGATGCAAGCAGGAAAGCAGGTTACTGGAAAAGACCTTGAAAACGTCAACCTGAAACTTCAGACACTTCTCAAAAATTAACATAAGAGTCTCATATAAGCCCAAGTTCTCGCAATTCCGCTGCCAGATCAGTAGGTAAAACAGAGTCTTTTTGTGAGGATCTCTCCGGCAAGTCCCGTGGCACCGCCGATTTCTCCAGATATCGCCAACCCTGAAAAGGCCTATGCGGTGTTAGTTCAACTGGCACCAATTCTGGATCAAGTACAATTGCGCACCTGAACCTCTGACCCGAGCCCGGCAACTCCACGATCTGAAGTATTTTTTGCCTAACCATGATAAAGCCCTTAATGACCCAATAAATTGATCCGTCGGGTAACAGCTCTTGGACACGTTTCGGAGTATTCCGCGTCAAATGCCTCAGCACGCCATTATTCTGACTAACGCGCAGCTTCTGGAGACCTTGAAGATGCTCAACGCTCTCAACCCTCACTGCTAGTTTCACTAGATTTACCATGACCTCAATTTCCACCTCTGCCCCGGTCGGGCCATCCCCCAAATATTTTTATCGCCCTAAATGACGAATTAATAATCCTTTTAATTCGTGGGTCCCCGCTTTTTACGAAAATGAAGACCAGAGGTTCAAAACCTGACATTTTTCAGGATAGATAACCCAGGAAACTCCACCAAAGCCATTGAAGAGGGACCATAACGAGCCAACCAAAAACAGCCATCGGGAACAAAAGTCGGATAAAATGTCTTACCGCCAATCCTGAGATTGATCGTGTTGCAACTAGAGGGGGCGCTTGATATGGAAATAAAACCAGGGCCCAAGCAGGAACTTGCGCCATTAAAACTGTATTGAGCCCCCAACCTGTTGACTCCGAAATTGTTTTACCAAATGCGGTCATTATCGCGGGCTGCCCTGGAAGAGTCGTCATAAGTTCTAATACCCAGCCCAAACCAATAACTGATGCAAAAGTTTTCAGATCACCCCCCTCCCAAGCCCCATAAGTCTGATTAAGTGATTCCCCATGATTTCCCCCAGTCCTGAGTAGGTAACAACAGCACCCACGCCAATTACTCCCGCTAGGACTAGAAAGGGTCCAAAGTTCATTCTAGTCAGCAAGGATACCGTTGGCAGGACTCCGAATCGAGGGAGCGCACAAAAAATCCCCGCTCCAAGTGCCACCCAGGCTGGAGCAATCCCATGCAAGCTATCAGTCGCCCATAGAGACAGAGAGACAGCCAAGATAAAAATCAAACGTATCTCGCCTGCACTCATCTTTTTGGCCTCCGGAGCAGACCTAGTGATCGTAATTTTGTCAGGAAATAAAATAATGATGAAGATCGGCAATAGCATCATCGTAACGAGGCCGATGATTGGGAAATGCAGCAAAAGGTATTCGGTATATGTGAATTTGATTCCATAAATTGCTTCGGCAGCCCCGGCCATTGCGACATTTGGCACTGATGCCGGCAAAATTGAAAAACTCGGAGTCAGAGCCCCAACACCGACTGCTAGAATAAGCCCAGAACGGCCTTTGCTTTCTTGATCAAAACCAAGCCTGTCCGCCAATGCGACGATAATCGGTAGCATGATTGTGACCCGACCCACAGAAGATGGCATCAGCACGGATAGTATGAACATGATAAAAACCGTGCCAACTATTAGATGAAAATATGATCTGGCACAGACCCTTTCAATATACCCTGCGAGACGATGACCTAGGCCGGTCGACTCTATACCAACCCCCAGAATCATTCCTCCAAACACAAGCCAAGCTGCGCCGGATATAAAACCCGAAAATACAATCTCCGGCGGCGCTATCGTCATGACCAAACATAAAAAGAAAAAAATCAATATTGTCAGATACTCCGGAATGGCAACGGTCGCCAAAAAACCGATCGTGAATATCATTATTGCCGCCGTTTTCATGGTCCCGGGGGCGGCGCCAGCGGGATCTGAAATAAAAAAGGTAACAACCGCACATAATCCGATAAGCATGGCTAGAAAATGACTAATAGGTAAATTTCTCATCAGATAAGAATGAGAGCCGCTAGCCCAAGAAAAACTGAAAAAGCCGTGATATCGGTCACCGTCGTCAGGATAACACCCGATGCAACCGCCGGATCCACTTGTAATCTCTCCAACGCAATGGGAATAAACATACCCGACAAACCAGCAACTACTAGTGTAATCATCATTGCGGCAGCTATGACAGCTCCAATCATCCAGCTTGCCGTCCAGAACCAACCGATGCCACCAATTAGAATGGCAAAGACGAGTCCATTGAAAAACCCGACAAGAGTTTCTTTACCCAATAGTCTTAGTGCGTTCGCAGATGTGAGCTCCCTAGTAGCTAGTGCGCGGACTGCGATGGTCATGGTTTGGGTCCCGGCATTTCCTCCCATTGAAGCCACGATTGGCATCAATACTGCCAACATAACGATTTTATCCAATGTGACCTCAAAAAATCCGATTACAATTGACACTAATAAGGCCGTTACGAGATTTAAGAAAAGCCAAGAAAATCGTGAACGACCCGTATCTAAGACCGCTGCATATAGATCATCACTTTTTACCCCCGCGAGGCCCATAATGTCTTCTTTTGCTTCTTCTTGAATGACGTCGACGATGTCATCAATTGTAATCATTCCGATCAATCGACCACCGCCGTCGACCACTGGTGCAGAAATAAGATCATGCTGAGAAAATAAAAACGCTACATCTTCCTGATCCATCCCTGCATTAACGGTAACTATGTCCTCGATCATAAATTCATTAATCCGAACCGGTCTCTTGCTTCGCAATAAGCGATTAAGCGGAACTTTTCCGATCGGACGGTGCCTGGAATCCACCACAAAAATATCATAAAAATCGGTAGGCAAGTCATCTGCCTCTCTCATAAAGTCAATGATTTCCCCGACAGACCAAAACGCGGGCACGGAAACGAAGTTCCGCTGCATTAATCTCCCTGCAGTCTCTGGCGGGAAGGCCAAACCTTCCTCGAGCAGTTCACGAAATTCTGCCGGTATTGCTTCCATAACGTGTCTTTGCATGGCTTGTGGGAGAGAACTTATGAGAAGTAATGCATCGTCCGACTCGAGTCGGATAATGGCGCGCGCAATCGCTTTATCTCCCATTTGCGTGGCAACCGAGTTACGGATTTCTTCCTCGAGTTCGGGCAAGACTGAAGGGTCAAAATCTGGCCTTAAATACTCGACAAAGCGTTCCCGCAAATCCGCTCTTAGTATCTGAAGAAGATCCGCAATCTGGGCTGGATTAAACCCTGCAACCAATAAGCGCGCTTCAAATTTATCAGCTCTTTCTAATGCCAGGGAAACATTTTCAGTAATTTGAGGATCGATACCGCCAACCATATCGATTGATAATAACCTCGCGGATTCTGCAGAGGCCTCTACACGCATAGTCCTCTCCTTAATTTATAAGTTCATAAAAAAAGAAAGCCCGAGGCCTTAGCCACGGGCTGGAATTTTGGTGCGGTCGAGAAGACTCGAACTTCCACGGGATCTCTCCCACAGCGACCTCAACGCTGCGCGTCTACCAGTTCCGCCACGACCGCATATCTGTATTATACAGGTGTTATCCGCAAGCATCCAGGCGGGGAGTAACAAATTGACAAGACTTCTGCAAGTCAAGAGATGATAAAAACAAGTCCTAGAGTAAGATGGATTAATGATTTAGCGTCCCCAACGGAATATACTGGCGCCATCAAAAAAATGGAGTCTATAGTTGGTTCTATCCTATCAGACACTGGACCGGAGACCGTATGGCTCGTTCAACACCCCCCATTATATAGCGCAGGAACAAGCGCATGTGAAAAAGACCTCTTGGAGAAGAACCGATTCCCGGTATTTAGAACGGGTCGCGGCGGACAATTCACCTATCATGGGCCTGGTCAAATTGTTGGCTACACGATCCTCGATCTCAATAAGAGAAACCAAGACGTCAGAAAATTTGTCTTCGACCTTGAAAGCTGGATTATTAGAACATTGCAAAGATTGGGCGTGAGGGGTGAACGCAGGGAGGGAAAAATCGGCATCTGGGTAGTCACTGGAAAAAACAAGCAAGGACTATCGGAAGAAAAAAAGATTGCAGCGATCGGTATCAGAGTTCGAAGATGGGTTAGTTACCACGGCATCGCCATCAATGTTGAAACTAATTTGAGCCATTTTGATGGAATAGTTCCATGCGGAATTTCAGAGTCCGGAGTCACATCACTTCGTGATCTCGGAGTTACCGCGACTATTGAGGATGTCGCCCATTTCATGAGAGAGAGTTTTGAGGACACCTTCCACCGTAAAACACTCGTTTAAAATGAGTTTCCTCGAATTATCCGGGAGATGAGAGCAGATTAAGAAATCTCTCGACGTTCGATATCTTTGTATAAATAGCATTTCGACGATCCAGCGCTTCTTGATCTACTCCCCAAAGCGATTCCTGGTAAAGCTCATCCAGAAAGGCGAGTTCTCCTGCGCGATGCCCACTAATCCATCCATTAAAGAGAGCAATACCTAGGACCAAAGACCCTGTCAGGCTGGTGACCTCGAATAAGGCTGACAGCTTCAGGTCACCGTATGGTGAAATAATCTCGCGTATTTTTTCAATTTCTTTATCAGATTGTTTTACAGGGGCGATTGATCGGGTAACAATCAGGCTAATCCCATATTCTGAATTAAGCCTTTCTAATAACGGATCCCAAAGCGTATCTTGTTTGGACTTAAGGTCGTCCGGGCTTTCTACGCGATAACAAACCAAATCACTGTTTCCATAAGCTGTTATCTGTGTGATCGCAGATTCTCGAGCCGGACCGACCCCATCAAGGGCAGTATTAACAGACTGGGTTAATGGAAGGAGGAACGTGTTAATCTCTTCGCCTTGTTTCCGCCATTCGTTAGCAACCCCCTCAGCAAGAGCCAAACTCGCGAATTCTAGGCATCGATGTTGCGGCGAATGAAGACCTTTACCATCCAGTTCTACCCTAAAAAGCCCGTTTACCCGGGTGACCTCTACATTTTTAAAGAAGCGTTTCATGATCAGTGCGCCTCCTCAAAATCGCCCCGGTGCTTTTATGAATATTCTCATCTCTCACCAAACTAGCCAAACAAGTTGGTAATATTTATTAAGAAAAAGACTATGACATCTCCGATAAAGTCTTTTTCCTTTTTTCCCTAGAGTTACGGTTCCTTATGGCCCTTGCCCAGCAAAGACGATTTCGTTATCCCACGGCCAATAAAATCCCAACCGAGGAGCTTCCTGGCACGAGTTCTAATACAACACCGTTCTTAAATTGTATAATCCACGTTATTCAGATTTTAAGAAGGTCATAGAGAGTTTTGGAAAAATTTCATCCATATTTTCGACAACATCGTCAGCCCCCGACTCCAGAAGTTGATTCCTTTGGTGAACACCCCAGGCCACCCCGAGAGCGTTTGAACCCGCATTTTTTGCCATCTGGATATCAAAGGTCGTGTCACCGATCATCATCGCATTTGTCTTTTCAACTCCCGTTTCCTCAAGCGCCTGAAGCATAAGGTCTGGATTGGGTTTCCCTGGTCCATTGTCTGGTGTCTTAAGAATGGTAAAGTAGGTTTCAATGTCTTGGGTTCTTAATAACTCTCGAAGTCGGCCTCCTGAACGACTTGTGATTATGGCCAAGAGAGCACCTGATCTCTCGACTTTTTCCAACATTTCCCGGACCCCCGGAAATAATTTTTCTCTGCGCGCCTGACGAACTCGATCCTCTCGACTAATATCCGAGTAAAAATTCCTAATTCTTTGTCTTTCAGCATCACCAGAGCCTGGCAAAAGTAAAGAAATAGACTCTTCCCAGGGCAGACCTATGATTTTCTTTATTTCAGACGGATCAGGTTCTGGAAATCCGCATGCCTGCCAACATTCGGTAACCCCCTGTACTATAGAGGCCGCACTATCAAGTAACGTCCCATCCAAATCGAACGCACAGAGCTTCAAACTATGTTTTCCATGCATGGAAATCAGATCACAAAGTTTCTAATTATTCGAATTTTTATAGAAAAGCTATTGCCGAGTTAGCCAAAGTCAAACCTCAATTCCATGATCTCCAACGACGTCACCGTTCCATTGTTCAAACCCAAAATACTTCATGCTCTCACGGAAAAAGTCAGGAGGTTCAGCCTTAAGTACAACAAAACCCTTTCGGGGATGCCTCAAAGTCATTGATCGAGCATGCAGGTGTAGCCTATTGGAATTGGGAACCCCGCTCTTCTCCAACTCAACTTGGCCGTATTTTCTATCGCCAACAATTGGATGTCCAATTGCGTGACAATGGACTCTTAATTGATGTGTCCGGCCGGTCACAGGGTAGAGTGCTAACCACGAGAGATCACGGCCAGCTCTATCAATTATTTGGTAGCGCGTAATGGCCTTCCTACCAAGTCCCGCGAAAACTTTTTCTTGCCCTGCCTTTCCGGCTTTCTCCAATGCTAATTCGATCTGCCCTCTATTTTGAGGTGGGACGCCCTGCACTATGGCCCAATAGGTCTTTTTATGCATGCGTTCACTGAATGCCTTTGACAAAAACCCAGCTGCGGACGCATTTCGAGCTAAGACCAATACTCCACTAGTGTCTCGGTCTAAACGGTGCACCAACTTTGGAACTTCCTCTCCGAAACGCACAAGCCCCGATAATAGACCGTCAATATGCCTTCTAACCTTTGTACCTCCTTGGACCGGTATACCGGGCGGCTTATTAAGAGCAATAATGTCCTCATCTTTATAAATTACGCATGAGGCAATGAATTCTTTATCCTCTTCACCGATTTGAACCTCATTCGAAACTTGGCTCTTGCGATCCGGAATACAAAACGTCGGCACCCTAACGACCTGGCCAGTCAGGAGTCGAGTCGACGATTTAACACGTCGTCCATCCACCCGGATTTGGCCTGTCCGTGTCATTTTCTCGATCTGACCTTGCCCTATAGCGCCAAACCGTCTACGAAACCAACGATCTAGACGGCTCCCATCATCATTACCTTCAATATGAAAAGTCTTTAAGAGAGGCATCCGTTAAACTCTGATAAATTAAAATTCAATCAAATATTAGAGAAAAGGAACCCGCTGAACGCCTTTGGCCCAAAGCTAAAGTTTAAAGATGACATAGACTTTACCTAATATCTTTCATTTAGAGAATAGAGAAATCATTTTTGGATTTTGTTTTGTATGTTGTATTTGTCTGCGAGTAAAAGCCATACATTACTAATTGAGATCTAGGACCACCCCTAAAAACCCCAGAAACCAGATATGACAGACAGCTCGACTACTTCGTTTGCCGTAGTCGGATTCGCCGCCAATACTCAATTCTTTTCCGAATTTCACGCTCAAACCCCCTGTCGGCCGGTTCGTAAAGTGTCTGCCCAGAGAGGCTATTAGGCATGTAACTTTGCCCAGAAAAACCCTCCTTGGTATTATGGTCGTAGACATATCCATGCCCATAGCCAATATTTTTGAGCAGCTCCGTCGGCGCATTGAGAATATGTTTGGGAGAGGATTATGATCCCGTTCTTTTTATAAGCTGCTTCACTGAGGTAAAAGCATTATAAACAGAGTTTGACTTCGGAGCTGATGCCAAATAAAGCACAGCCTCAACAAGCATTAACTCTTCCTCAGGTGATCCAAGTCTCTGATAAGCGTCCCAAGCGGCCAAGCTTAACTGTAATGCCTGCGGATCTGCCAGCCCAATATCTTCAGAGGAAAATCGGACCAAACGGCGGGCAATAAAATTTGGATCTTCTCCTCCAATCAACATCCGTGCAAACCAATATAAAGCCGCATCCGAACCCCTCAAGGATTTATGTAATGCACTCACAAGGTTGTAATGATTTTCTTGCTTCTTGTCGTAAATCGGCGAACGCTTCTCTAAAATTTTGCTTAAATCATCGCTGTCCAAGGTGATTGAAAGATCTGCATTGATGATAACCTCAACCATGTTTAACAAATATCGCCCGTCACCATCAGCCATCGAGCATAGCGCTTCCCGCGCTCTAGGAGTTAGAGGCAAGCGACATCCCATTTTTTCCTCTGCACGAGAGAGGATCATCTCTAGAGTGTTTTCTCCGAGGCGCCTTAGTAACAACACTTGGCACCGAGATAAAAGTGCTCCATTGAGTTCAAAAGATGGATTCTCTGTTGTAGCGCCTACAAGAAGGATGGTTCCGTCCTCGATAATCGGCAGAAGAACGTCTTGCTGAGCTCTATTAAAGCGGTGGATCTCATCGACAAAAAGTAGCGTAGTAATTCCATCCGAGGCTTTTTCTCGTGCCTCAACAAACAGTGTTTTTAGATCCCCAATCCCTAAAAACACTGCCGAAATACTTACAAACCGGTGGTTGCCCCTCTTTGCAAGCAGTCTTGCAATTGTGGTCTTTCCCGTCCCCGGGGGACCCCATAAAATTAAAGATGACAGCCTTCCAGATTTGATCATTATTCCCAAAGGGCCATCTCCGGACAGGAGATGATCCTGACCGAAAACATCCTCAATTGACAGGGGCCTCAAATGCTCGGCAAGAGGTCTATAAGCTGCATCCTCGGAACACATGGATCGATATTCGATAGAATAGAATTACTGCACTGTAACAGATAAAGTTATCGTCACCTCTTCGAATCGTTAAATCCCACCGCTCACTTCCTGAATTCAGAAGGTTTTTTGCGGTGGAAACCTTATCTATTATTTTACCGTTAATCCCAATAAGATAATCGCCCGGCTCAAGTCCTAGAGCTTTGGCAGGGCTCCGCTTTCTGATTTTCAAAACGATTACGCCCGTGGATAAGGGATCCAGCGACAATTCCTCCGCCAGAGCAGGAGACATGTTCGCAATTACCGCCCCTACCAATGGGTGGTTACCCTCGAGCCTGGTAATACTTCTTTTGGGATTTTCAGGGGCAGTCTCCACCTGAAAATTAAGGCTGAGTAATTTGCCCGCTCGCCAAATTTCTAAGACAGCCACACCACCCAATCTAAGTGTCGCTATTCTGAAACGGAGAGCAGCCGGCGTCTCGACCTCCTTTTTGTTAACAGAGACCACTATATCTCCCACTATCAGACCCGCCCGATCGGCGGGTCCGTCTGGGTATACTTTGTTGATTAAGACCCCAACCGGGCGTTTGAGACCCATATTGGATGCGAGGTCCACAGTTATTTTTTGCCCAGAAGCCCCCAACCAAGGGGAGAGGAGCCCCTTCCCACCAAGAGCACTGTCAATGATCCGAGCAACCATATTCGCTGGAATGGCAAATCCAATACCCTGCGAACCACCGCTCCGGCTGTAAATCGCTGTGTTAATACCAGCTAATTTTCCATCCATGGTAACCAGAGCACCACCGCTATTCCCAGGGTTGATCGCTGCATCAGTCTGTATGAAGAAACTAAAATCCGAGATACCCTCGGCTGCACGGGACAACGCAGATACGATACCACTCGTTACGGTCTGCCCGACCCCAAACGGATTACCAATTGCCAGCACCAAGTCGCCAACCGCCAAATCATCTGAGTCGACTAATTGCAGGGACGTTAGGATTTCAATCCCAGAGTTAACCTTTAATACGGCAAGATCGGTCCTTTTATCTGCCAAAAGTATTTGGGCCGGGAGTTCCCTTTTATCTGGCAATACAACCGTAATTTCCTCGGCGCCTTCTATCACGTGTTGATTGGTGACAATTATTCCATTGGATCGTACGACGACTCCTGAACCCAAGGAATTTTGTATACGCTCACGCGGGGCTCCAAAATTGAAAAAGTTGTCGCCAAAAAATTGGCTAAAAAAGGGATCGCCGGAGAATGGAGAGTTTCGGGTTTTTACGACTCTTTTGGTATAAATATTGACCACTGCTGGAGAGGCCTTTTTAACCAAAGGAGCATATGAAATCAGTTATTTCTTTTTTCGTGCTCGGCAAGCGTCGTTCTGATGCCTGAGCATCATGAATGCAGGCAAAGAAGCAAAAGAAGAGCAGAAATTTAGATGTCATTTTTCGGCATCCTCTCCCAATTCGGTACCGATTTCACATCCAAAAGGGATGTCGGGGAACGAAAGACCGCTGAGAAACACCCGTTTCAAATTTACGCCGCAGGTTTTAGGCCGCTGCAGAAACCTTTTCTTCCAGATCCCCGTTGAACACCGGGCCTGAGTCCATACCTTTGGCATCGACATCCCGATCAACAAGCTCAAGGTAGGCCATGGGAGCATTGTCACCATGTCGGAAGCCCGCCTTGAGAATCCTTGTATAACCACCTGATCTTTCAGAGTATCGCTCGGCGAGAATTTCAAATAGCTTTGCAGTCATCTTGACATCGTTGTTTAACCTGGAGAGAGCTTGACGTCGGGCATGCAACGAACCTCGCTTTCCAAGAGTAACAAGACTATCTACGAAAGGTCTAAGTTCCTTCGCTTTGGGCAGTGTCGTTTTGATTTGTTCATGTTTAATTAAGGCAGAGGCCATATTACGCATCATAGCCTTACGATGCGAACTCGTCCTATTGAGCTTTCGACCACTCTTGCGGTGTCTCATTAGTACTGCTCCGTAATTATTTTTACATCGCCGTGCAAAAACGCCGGATTATTAGAGTTAAAAAGGTTCATCAGTTCTTTTTACCAGATCTTCCATGTTTTCCGGAGGCCATTCTGGCACGAACATCCCCAGATGGAGCCCCATATTGGTTAGGAGTTCTTTAATTTCGTTAAGCGATTTTCGTCCGAAATTCGGGGTTCGCAACATTTCTTGCTCTGATTTCTGAACCAGATCTCCGATGTAGATTATATTATCATTCTTGAGGCAATTCGCTGACCGAACAGACAATTCAAGTTCATCCACTTTGCGAAGCAGGTTTCGATTAAAGTCAGGTTCCATAGCCTCCAAAACTTCAGGGGACGGGATCTGGTTCTTGAAAGTTGATAAACGTCTGTAGTTGATCCTGCAGTACTCTCGCAGACAGCGCCACAGCATCCTCTGGAGACAACGTCCCATCCGTCTCAACATCTAGTATCAATTTGTCATAATCAGTGACTTGTCCAACCCGCGTGTTATCAGATTTAAAAGATACACGTCGAACCGGACTGTAAATAGCATCTATCGAGATCAGGCCAATGGGGGCATCCTCCGGTCTCATGGCGGCAGCCGCGATATAGCCTTTACCAGTTGTGATCGTCAATTCCATATTGATCCTGGTGCCATCATCCAGAGTGCAAATCACCAAGTCAGGATCTACTATTTCGACATCATGACCCAGATTCGATCATACCCGCCGTGACCTCACAAGGGCCCACAGCTGTCAGAGCTAAACGGCGCGTTTCCTCCCCTTCATAGCGGAGCGCCAGACTTTTCAGATTCAGCACGATATCTGTTACATCCTCTCGCACCCCTGGGATCGAGGAAAATTCATGCAAAACGCCATCAATCTGGACCGCAGTTACTGCTGCCCCTTGGAGAGAGGAGAGCAATACTCGGCGTAAAGCGTTACCTAGCGTATTTGCGAAACCTCTCTCGAGAGGTTCCACCACGATCGAAGCAAACCGATTAGCATCAAATCCAGGTGTCACTTCAACCTTGTTTGGCTTTATTAATTCCTGCCAGTTTTTTTGAATCACGGGGAAACCTCTTATTTTATCGACCGTTAGACCGAGAGTTAATTAAAATTCAAAGAGCGACTTGCTCGCTCCTCTAGATCTAAACCCTCCGACGTTTGCGAGGGCGACAACCATTATGCGGGATTGGGGTCACATCCTTAATTGATGTTATGGAAAAGCCCAAAGACCCAAGAGCTCGAAGGGCGGACTCGCGGCCCGAGCCTGGCCCTTTAACAAGGACATCTAAACTTCGAACCCCGTGCTCCATCGCTTTTTTTCCAGCATCCTCGGCAGCCATCTGTGCGGCATAGGGGGTAGACTTGCGAGACCCTTTAAAACCTGACTGGCCAGCAGACGACCAAGAAATAGTATTGCCCTGGACATCTGCTATAGTAATCAAAGTGTTGTTAAAGGTGGAATTAACATGTGCCACCCCGGACGTAATATTCTTACGCTCCCGGCGCCGAACCCGAGTAGCTGTTGCTGCTTTTGCCATCCGCTTTCCTTACTCCTGGATTATTTTTTACCGGTGATCGGCCGAGCTCGACCTTTCCGAGTCCGTGCATTCGTGTGGGTGCGCTGCCCGCGGACCGGCAGCCCTCGGCGATGACGCAACCCCCGATAGCAGCCCAAATCCATAAGGCGTTTAACATTCATCGCGACTTCACGACGCAACTCTCCTTCAATCTTGAGCTGACTATCGATTAGATCACGGATACGGCCAAGCTCATCATCAGTTAAAGAGTCAATTCTCTTACCTGCCTCAACGCCAGTAGAGTCACAAATCTGCTTGGATGTCGTGTTTCCAATACCATGAATGTAAGTCAACGCTATCCAGGTAGGCTTATTAGGAAGGTTGACGCCGGCTATACGAGCCATCCTGTTAACTCCTCGTCTCAAACATTGAAAACCTATTCTGTATTATTTAAAATTTCAGCCGAAAGGTGCCGGATTATAGAAATTTTCATATCCGAGTCAACCTACGTAATTGGAAATTAGTCGTCCTATTTCCAGAGAAACAGTATTTACTGGCTTCATCGAATCCACACTTTGCAAGAGATCTTTATCTCGATAGTAACTTACCAACGTCGCTGTCTTTGACCAATAAGAGTCTAATCTTTTCCTGACAGTCTCCTCGCTATCATCCGATCGCTTCTCAAACTCTGTATGTCCACAATAATCACAAGTATCATCTGACAATGGTTTGTTAAAAGTGACGTGATAACTTGCACCACAGGATATACAACTGAACCTTCCAGATATCCGCCTGATGACCTCATCGGGATCCACCGTCATCTCGATCACAAGATTAAGGCCCATATGTTTATCAGATAACATCTGATCCAAGGCCTCAGCTTGAACCAACGTGCGAGGGCAACCGTCAAGAACGAATCCCTTTTCGCATTCTGGTCTCGCAATTTTCTCCTCGATCATTCGAACCACCAAATCATCGGGAACTAATTCTCCGGATTCCATTAATAGACGGATTTCTCTTCCCAATTCGCCATCCTCGAATATTGAAGCCCGCAACATCTCACCCGTGGATAGATGCGCGATCCCATAACGAGCCTTTAACCACTTGGCCTGGGTCCCCTTGCCGGATCCCGGCGGCCCCAGAAGGACCAATCTCATTGCCTACGACCCTTAATACGGGACTTTTTGATTAGCCCCTCATATTGATGAGCAAGCAAGTGAGACTGAACCTGTGCCACAGTATCCATTGTTACCATGACAACTATTAGTAGGCTGGTACCACCGAAGTAAAAAGGAACGGAATACTTTGAAATTAAAAGCTCAGGCAGAATACTGATAGCTACCAAATACACTGCTCCCAAGACAGTAATTCGAGACAGAACATAATCTAGGTGTCGCGCTGTGTTTTGACCTGGCCGAATTCCAGGCACAAAACCTCCATTCTGCTTCAAATTATCAGCTGTTTCAGTAGGATTAAAAACAACTGAGGTATAGAAGAAAGCAAAAAAGGCTATTAGCGCAGAGTAAGTAATCAAGTAGAACGGCTGCCCCCGCCCCAGGTATGCAACAGCTGCGTTTAACCATTCAGGCCCCTGCCCTGCCGAAAAACCCGCCACCGTGATTGGGAGCAAAAGTAGCGAGCTTGCAAAAATAGGAGGGATCACCCCAGCTGTATTAATTTTGAGGGGCAGATGACTACTCTCCCCGCCGAACATCCTATTACCGACCTGACGTTTTGGGTACTGTATCACCAATCGCCTTTGGCCTCTTTCTACAAATACAATTAACGCGATTACTCCAACAGCCATCACTATCAAAAAAATGATAAAGGCGGCTGAAAGGGAACCCGTCCGCCCCAATTCAAGCGTCCCAACCAACGCTGAAGGAAGGTTGGCTACAATTCCAGCGAAAATAATAAGGGAAATTCCATTACCCACGCCCCGGGAGGTGATTTGTTCGCCGAGCCACATTAAAAACATCGTGCCTCCTACTAAGGTCACAACGGTGGTGAACCGAAAAAACAAGCCCGGATCTATAACCGCAGACCCCTGGGATCCGGCAGTCCCCTCCAGACCTACTGATATTCCATAGCCCTGGAGCGCTGCCAAAAAACCGTGCCGTATCGGGTGTATTGCGTAATTTTACGCTGGCCCGCTGCCCCTTCTTTTTTCAGCTGCGCAAAATAGGGGGAGACTGCGGTCATTAGCTGCATGATAATCGCCGAGGAAATATATGGCATAATTCCCAGGGCGAAAATTGTCATTCGGCTAAATGCTCCTCCCGCAAACATATCAAATACCGCCAATAGACCCCCAGCTTGACTTCGGAAGATGTCAGAGAGCACCGCCGGATCTATTCCGGGAAGTGGTATATAGGTTCCAAAACGATAGACAATCAGGGCGCCAAGAGTAAACCAAAGGCGCTTTTTTAGCTCCGTTGCCTTTCCAATTTGGCTAAAATTGATGTGAGCTGCTAATTGCTCTGCCGCCGACGCCATCTACGCTTACCTTTACTGAGTAGAATTAGCGCTAGCGTTTTTGGGATAAAAACTTGGTTTTTGTTCAAGTATAACGACCGAGCCACCGAACTTTTCAACAATGGAAACGGCCGATTTCGACGCCCCAGTAACCACCAGACTTACTTTCGACTTAAAGGCCCCCTTTGCCAGAAGTCTGACCCCGTCCCTTGGGTTTTTGAAAAGCCCGGCTTTTTGCATTGCCGATGCATCTATTGGCATGGATGTGTCGAATTTACCAAGATCGATGGCAGTCTGCAAACGCCCGAGGTTCACCTCGCAATAGTGTCTACGAAATATATTAGTAAACCCTCGCTTGGGAAGGCGCCTAAACAAAGGCATCTGCCCCCCCTCAAAACCTGCGAGCGCGACACCTGAACGAGATTTTTGTCCCTTCTGGCCCTTACCAGCGGTTTTACCCAAACCAGAGGATGGACCTCGCCCAACCCTTTTTCTGGCTTTTCGGGAACCTTTATTCTCTGATATTTGATTCAATTTCATTTTCTACTCTCCTGCCAACAATCCTGGATGGCCGGTGCGTTATTTATTTTCTTCAACAACAACGAGATGGCTTATCTTCCGAATCATTCCCCGGACTGCCGGCGTGTCTTCCAGCTCTTTTGAGCGCATGATCTTATTTAGCCCCAGCCCGATAAGAGTCTGCCTTTGGTCAACCTTTCTTCCAATTGGACTCCGCACTTGCGTAACCCTTATTTTCCTATCAGCCATCTACACCTTCTCCGGCATTAACCCTCTCGGACCCAGCTATACGTGACGATAATATCTCTGAAACCTTCCTACCACGACGGGCCGCCACCGCACGCGGAGACTGAAGTCGCTGCAGGGCGTCCATAGTTGCCTTCACCATATTATATGGGTTTTGTGTCCCATTAGATTTTGCCACGACATCTTGAACCCCAAGGGACTCGAAAACCGCTCTCATTGGACCACCAGCTATGATCCCGGTCCCGGGGGGGGCCGCCCTACATATTACTTTTCCAGCCCCAAATCTGCCCCTGACATCATGATGCAACGTACGTCCCTCCCGCAGTGGGATCCGGACCATTCTAGTTTTGGCTTGGTCAGTCGCCTTACGGATTGCTTCGGGAACCTCCCGCGCCTTTCCAGACCCATAGCCAACCCGGCCTTTCGCGTCCCCTACTACGACTAAAGCAGCAAATCCGAACCGCTTACCACCTTTTACAACCTTCGCCACCCGATTTATGTGGACGAGCCTATCTAACAAATCATCACTCTCAGTGTTAGGGTCTCGATTACGGCGGTCGCGTTGTTGCCGACCCTCCGGTCCTTTGGCCATGATATTATCTCCCTAAAACTCCAGTCCGGCCTCACGAGCAGCATCGGCCAATGCCTTAACTCGCCCGTGAAATAAATAACTCCCTCGATCGAAGTAAACCCGCCCAACACTCTTTTGTGATGATCTTTCAGCGATAAGCCTTCCTACCGCCGATGCAACAGCCTTGCCGCCGCTTCCACTAGCCGTATTTCTCACCGCCGCCTCCAACGAGGAAGCTGAAGCAATTGTGGCCCCCGACTGATCATCTATTAGCTGGGCATAGATATTTTTACTTGAGCGAAACACAGACAGCCGTAACCGATCAGTCGCCAATTTTTTGAGACGAACCCTTTGCCGATCTCGCCTTCGCGCCCGCAATTTAGTAGTCTTCACCATTATAATCTACTTCTTCTTACCTTCTTTTCGTATAATGAATTCATTGGCATACCGCACTCCTTTTCCCTTGTAAGGCTCTGGCGGTCTGAATGCCCTTATTTGGGCGGCGATTTGACCAACTCTTTGCTTGTCTGATCCAGAGATCGTGATCAAAGTCGGCCTTTCGCAATTCATCGAAATGCCCTCAGGAATTGGAAAGTTTACTTCATGACTGAAACCTAACTGCAATACCAGATTCTCACCCTGCACGGCAGCTCTGTAACCTACGCCTGTGATTTCCAAATTAACCGTGAAGCCTTCACTAACTCCTGTGACAATATTTTGAACTAAAGTGCGTGATGTACCCCACATTGTTCTGGCACGCTTGGACTTATCGCGGGGAAACACAAAAAGTTGATCTTCTTCTCTGCGGACCGCAATTTCATCAACGAGCGTAACGTTCAGCTCGCCTAATTTTCCTTTTGCATTTACCAGTTGGCCCTGAATAGTAATTTCAACCTCATTCGGAACTCCAATCGGATTTTGCCCAATACGTGACATATTCGTCTCCTAAAACACAGTACAGAGAATCTCACCACCCACATTCTGAGCTCGAGCCTCTGCATCCGAGAGGATTCCACGCGGAGTCGATAGAATCGATATTCCTAGCCCATTATAGACGGGTGATAACTCTTTTATTTTGGAGTAAACCCGACGACCGGGGCGGGACACTCGATGGATTTCTCGTATTACAGGTTCACCTTCATGGTATTTAAGCTCAATCCGAACAGTGGACTGATCCCTCCTTCCTTGAAGTTCTTCCACGGAGTAACCCCTAATATAACCTTCCCTTTTAAGGGCATCCAGTACATTGATTTTTAACTGTGAGCTAGGACTTTCGATTGCAGTTTTAGAAGTGCGCTGCCCATTTCGTATACGAGTAAGCAAATCGCTAAGAGGATCGGTCATTGTCATATCGCCACTCCCTCACCAACTCGACTTTGTCATCCCAGGAATTAATCCCTGAGATGCCATCTCCCGAAGAGCTATACGGGAAAGTCTGAACTTTCGATAAAAGGCCCTCGGCCTCCCGGAAACTTCGCAGCGATTACGAACCCTCACAGGAGAGGAATTACGAGGTAGCTCTGCCAATTTCAGGCGAGCTATAAATCGTTCTTCAGATGGAACAGACTTATTATTGGCAATTTCCTTCAAGGCCGAGCGGCGACCCGAGAACTTCTTGGCCATTGCCTGCCTTTTTAAGTTAGTTTGCACCGCGCTTTTTTTTGCCATCTAAATCCAATAACCTCCCTTATCAATTTATTGGCAGGTTGAAACCCTTGAGCAATGCCCTGGCTTCCTTGTCTGTATTCGCAGAAGTAACAAATACAATGTCCATACCGCGTATCTCATCAATTTGATCATAGTCAATTTCCGGGAAAACAATTTGCTCCTGGAGCCCCATGGCGTAGTTACCTCGACCATCAAAGCTCTTCGAGGGCAGACCACGAAAATCTCTGACCTGAGGCAGCGCAATATTCACCAGACGGTCCAAAAATTCATACATCCGGTTCCGCCTTAAAGTAACCTTACAACCGATCGGCATACCTTCTCTCAACTTAAAGGTCGCCACAGACTTTTTAGCCTTAATTACGATAGGTTTTTGGCCCGCGATAAGGGCCAACTCCCTTTGAGCGGCATCAACTTTCTTAGAATCGCTGACAGCCTCTCCAATCCCCATATTGATAACAATTTTCTCAAGCTTAGGGATCTGCATCGGATTAGAGTAAGCAAACTCTGCCTGCAAACTACCGCGCAACGATTCGTTATAAAATTCTAAAAGACGCGCCATTGAACCACCCTCAATCCAGTATTTCGCCGGACCGTTTTGAAAAACGAACCTTGCGCTTGTCTTCAAGAAACTTAAGGCCCACACGGGTGGGTTTCCCTGTGTCAGGGTCTATGTGTGCCAGGTTCGAAATATGAATTGAAGATTCTTTTTCGACAATCCCTCCTGGATTTGATTGGGAAGGACGAACATGCCTCTTGACCAGGTTAACACCCTGGACAATTACCCTGTTTTCCTCTGGGATCACTTTGACAATTGACCCGGTTTTACCTTTGTCCCGCCCGGTGGTGACAGTCACATCATCACCTTTGCGGAACTTTTTGGAAACGTTTCTACTCATAATATATCGCCTAATCACAAGACTTCTGGAGCTAGAGACACAATTTTCATATAGGAGCGATTCCGCAACTCTCTAGTCACTGGCCCAAAAATACGAGTGCCGATTGGATCACCTGCGTTATTAATTAATACTGCGGCATTTTTATCGAACCGAATTGCAGACCCATCCGGCCGCTGTATTTCTTTGGAAGTCCGAACAATAACCGCTTTGTGTATATCGCCCTTTTTGACCCGCCCCCGCGGGATGGCCTCTTTAATGGACACCACAATCACATCACCAACAGAAGCCGTCCGCCGACGGCTGCCGCCCAAAACCCGAATACATTGCACACTTCGAGCTCCTGAGTTATCTGCAACTTCTAATTTTGTTTGAACTTGGATCATTTTACATAAGGCCGCGGAGGATCACTCACCCTCAGTCAGCACCTCCCACCTCTTAGATTTTGATATCGGACGACATTCACGAATTCTAACGAGATCCCCAATCTTGAACTGGTTTTTGGGATCGTGAGCCGCATATTTTTTTGACTTTCGAATGAACTTCCCATAGATCGGATGCTTGACACGGCGCTCCACTTTTACTGATATCGTCAGATCTGATTTGTCAGAGACAACGACCCCCTGTAATACCCTTCTTGGCATAATCTAATCCTGTCCTGACATTGTTTTTTTCTCAACCAAAACTGTTCGTATACGAGCTATATCTCGGCGAACTTCCCTCACTCTGGATGTCCCCTCTAGTTGTCCACCCGCTTTCTGAAACCTAAGATTGAGCGCTTCCTTTTTAAGCTGGAGTAGCGCTTCAGAGAGCTGGTCCGGTGTTTGAGCGCGAAAATCAGATGCCTTCATCAAAATAACCTCTCTAATCAACCCCAATTCGCTTAACAACGCGAGTACGAATAGGTAATTTAGCAGCAGCCAAAGCCAACGCAGTCCGAGCCAATTCCTCGTTTACACCATCAACTTCAAACATTATTCGACCCGGTTTCACCCGGCATGCCCAATACTCCGGCGAACCTTTACCCTTACCCTGTCTGACCTCAGCAGGCTTCTGGGAGACTGGCACGTCCGGGAAGATCCGTATCCATACGCGCCCTGCCCGCCGCATATGCCGAGTTATGGCTCGACGGGACGCCTCAATCTGCCTCGCCGTTATACGGCCGGGGGATTGAGCCTTCAAACCGAACGAACCGAAATTTAAATCAACACCCCCTTTGGCAAAACCATGGATTCGCCCTTTGTGGGCTTTGCGGAACTTTGTTCTTTTAGGCGCTAGCATTGTCTAAAATTCCCTGTCTTCCTATCTGCCTTTTGGATCACTACCGGGCCAGTTGCTGATCAGAGGCTCGCTTATCGGCGGCCATCGAGTCGTGGGCTAAAACCTCGCCTTTGAAAATCCAAACCTTCACACCGCAACTACCATAGGTGGTTTGAGCTGTCGCCACCCCATAATCGACATCAGCCCGCAGGGTATGGAGAGGCACGCGCCCTTCCCGATACCACTCTGTCCGAGCTATTTCCGCTCCGCCCAGACGCCCACCACAATTAATCCTGATTCCCTCGGCTCCTAAGCGAATTGCAGACTGAACTGCCCTTTTCATGGCTCTTCGAAAAGCGATTCGCCGCTCGAGCTGCTGCGCTATGTTTTCGGCAACGAGTTTCGCGTCTATTTCCGGTTTGCGGATTTCGACAATGTTAATCGACACCTCACTACCTGTCATTTTGGAGAGATCCGCACGGAGTTTTTCGATATCGGCTCCCTTACGGCCAATTACAACGCCAGGACGAGCCGTATGAACGGTAACACGTGCTTTTTTTGCTGGCCTTTCAATAACTATCTTCGATACAGCAGCTTGAGTTAGCTTTGAGGTCAGATATTCTCTTAGGCTAATATCCTCATGCAGGAGCTTCGCATATTCCCCGCTGGCAAACCAGCGAGAATCCCAAGTCCTATTGACCCCTATCCGAATACCGATCGGGTTTACTTTTTGTCCCATTTACTTACTAACCCTCGCGTTCCCTAACAACTATAGTCAAATTGCTGAAGGGCTTTGTAATGCTGGCTGAACGCCCGCGAGCCCGAGCTCGAAACCTTTTGATCTTGAATGCTTTTCCAACGCTAGCCTCAGAAACATAGAGACGGTCAACATCAAGTTGATGGTTGTTTTCAGCATTTGAGATAGCAGACCAGAGCACCTTACTAACATCTTCGGACACCCTTCTTCGGGAGAACTTCAACGCCGTCATGGCCGCGTTCGCCCCCAGTCCTCTAATCAAACCCGCCACCAAATTCAATTTTTGGGGACTCACCCTAATCGCCTTGGAAAAGGCTGAAGCCTCATTTTCTCTCAATCTTCTGGGTGTAGATGCCTTACCCATATCAGCCTCGCCTTGCCTTTTTATCCGCACCATGCCCCCTGTAGGTTCTGGTAGGTGAAAACTCACCAAACTTATGACCCACCATATTTTCTGTTACCAGAACCGGAATAAACTTCTGACCGTTGTAGACCCCAAAAGTCAGACCCACAAATTGGGGCAAAATAACTGACCTCCTAGACCACATCCGGATGACCTCCTTCCGTCCTGAGTCTCGGACAGATTCGGCTTTTTTAAGCAGATAACCGTCTACGAACGGTCCTTTCCAAACAGATCGAGCCAAAATGATCTCCCTTAACGCTTACGGCGACGCATAATATACTTGTCGCTCGGTTTCTTTCTGCGGGTCCGTTTTCCCTTGGTGGGCACTCCCCAGGGGGTCACAGGATGCCTCCCTCCGGAGGTCCTCCCTTCACCACCACCATGGGGATGATCAACCGGATTCATTGCAACCCCCGAACACTAGGCCGACGACCTAACCAACGGCTCCTGCCTGCCTTACCCATATTCTGGTTCTTGTGATCTGAATTAGATACAGATCCGATCGTTGCCCTGCCCCTGGCGGGGACCATCCGGACTTCGCCAGACGCTAGACGCAATTGCGCAAATCCCGCATCCTTACCAACAAGTTGGGCGTAACTACCTGCAGCCCGAGCTAGTTGGCCACCACGTCCGACCTTCATTTCTATATTGTGGATAATCGTACCCAATGGAATATTCTCCATAGGCATAGAGTTCCCGGGTTTTACGTCAACTCTCTCTCCCGAGATCACTTTGTCCCCGACAGATAGTCTTTGCGGAGCCAAAATATATGACTTATCCCCATCATCATAACTTAACAAAGCGATGAACGCAGACCTGTTAGGGTCATACTCTAATCTCTCTACTATAGCGGGGACATCCACCTTTCGCCTTTTAAAATCCACCACCCTATATCGGCGCTTGTGCCCACCCCCGCGGTGCCGAACAGTGATTCTTCCGGCGTTATTTCGCCCTCCGGAACTTTTTAACCCTTCCGTAAGCGCTTTAACAGGCTTCCCATCCCATAACTCTCCACGATTTATCAAGATCAGCCCCCGCTGACCAGGAGTGTTTGGTTTGTATTGTTTCAGCGCCATAACGTTAAACTCCCGCGGTCACGTCGATTGTTTCGCCATCGAAAAGAGAAATAATAGCCTTTTTATAATCGGCGCGACTGCCTATACGACCTCTAAACCGTTTCACTTTGCCCACCTGCCGCAGGGTGTTCACCGCTTTAACTTTGACACCAAAAATGAGTTCTACCGCTGCTTTTATCTCGGGCTTCGAAGCATCAATTTTAACCTGAAAGGTCACTTGGTTATGCTCTGAACCAAGGGTCGACTTTTCTGTAACCACTGGCTTGAATATGATGTCGTAGGCCCGAACTTTTGAGACAGAGACAGGTTTTTCTCTTCGCGCACTCATTTCAAACGCTCCACCAATACAGGGACCACATCTTTCAGCAAGATCAAGGTATCACGCCTAAGGATATCAAAAACGTTGGTACCCTGCTGAGGTAAAAAGTCTATATTTGGGATATTCGCTGCGGCCAGGGCAAATGTTTCTTCCACCGGATCGGTAGTTATGACAAGCGCGGAGTGCACGCCAAGGACTCGGAGTTTTTCAGCCAGAACCTTGGTTTTCGCTCCATCCACCCGCAAATCATCCAAAATTACAATTTTTCCTTCGGCCTGCTTACTTGACAAAGCATTGCACAAGCCTTGCTTCCGAACTTTCTTGTTAAGGGAATGACCATGGGATCTAACTACTGGTCCGAACACCGTTTGCCCCCCTCGCCATTGCGTTGCCCGCTTGCTGCCCTGACGAGCACGACCAGTTCCCTTTTGCCGCCACGGTTTTGCGGTAGAACCAGATATCTCCGAAATACCTTTGGTTTTATGGTTACCAGAACGGCGTTTGGATAATTGCCAATTCACAACCCTAGCTAATAGGTCTGATTTCACCTCAAGACCAAATACTGAGTCATCTAATTCAATAGATCCGGCATTTTTATTTTCAAGAGTCAGAATTTCGCACTTCATCGCGGTTAATCCTTCCCGTCCTCTTTTACAGCGCCCAACTCTTCTTTACTGGCCTGTTCTCTTGGAACGTCCTCAGAGGCACTGACTTCATCCAAACCCCCAGAGCCCTTCAGAGCGGCGGGGAATGGAGCCCCTTCCGGAATTGGAAATTTACAAGCATCGGTAATTAAAACAAAAGAACCTTTTGCTCCTGGAACACCTCCCTTAACCAGGATCAAACCCCGATCAATATCAACGGAATGAACCTCTAGGTTCTGAACTGTACGCCTGGCATCACCCATATGCCCCGCCATTTTCTTTCCCTTCCAGACCTTTCCGGGGTCCTGACTATTACCCGTGGACCCATGGCTTCTGTGGGATATCGAAACACCATGCGAGGCCTCAAGACCTCGAAAATTGTGACGTTTCATTCCACCGGCAAACCCTTTGCCAATACTTGTTCCGGAAACATCCACTTTTTGACCCGCAACAAAGTGCCCTGCGGTTATTTCCGCACCAATTTCCAAGATCCCCTCCCCACTAACGCGGAACTCCACGAGTTTCTTCTTGGGTTCTACACCGGCCTGGGCAAATTGCCCCCTGAGCGGCTTGGAAACCCTATTTGCTTTGGCGGTCCCCCAACCTAATTGGACAGCATTGTACCCGTTCTTTTCCTCTGTCCTGACGGACGTAACCTGGCAATTCTCCACACTAAGTACTGTTAAGGCGACATGCGCCCCCTCCTCGGTAAATACCCGAGTCATCCCTAGCTTTTGTGCTATCAATCCGGTACGCATCTTCTGTTCCTACAGTTTGATCTCGACATCTACGCCAGCCGCCAGGTCCAGTTTCATTAATGCATCAACCGTTTGCGGAGTGGGATCTAAAATGTCTAATACACGTTTATGTGTCCTAATCTCGAATTGCTCTCTAGACTTCTTGTCAATATGGGGAGATCGCAACACCGTGAACTTCTCCAATTTTGTCGGCAAAGGAATAGGCCCTCGCACCTGAGCCCCTGTCCTTTTTGCGGTGTTCACTATCTCGTGGGTGGACTGATCCAAAACCCGATGATCAAACGCCTTCAACCTTATGCGGATATTTTGACTGTCCATTAAACGACCTTTCCGAGAACAGAACCCAATATTATTGAGAGATAGAGGCAACGACGCCCGCACCGACCGTACGACCACCCTCTCGAATGGCGAAGCGTAGCCCTTCATCCATCGCAATCGGCTGGATAAGCTCTATATCCATAGTCACATTATCTCCCGGCATCACCATCTCAGTTCCCTCCGGAAGCCCAACAGCCCCAGTAACATCAGTGGTTCGGAAGTAAAATTGTGGACGATAATTAGAAAAGAACGGTGTATGGCGTCCGCCCTCTTCCTTCGTAAGAATATAGGCTTCAGCCTTGAACTTCGTATGCGGCGTAATCGAACCTGGCTTTGCCAAAACCTGACCACGCTCAACTGCTTCACGATCCACACCTCGAAGCAGCGCACCAATATTATCCCCAGCTTCACCTTGATCAAGAAGCTTACGGAACATCTCAACCCCAGTGACAACGGTCTTAGAAGTATCCTTAAGTCCAACAATCTCAACCTCTTCGCCAACCTTCACGATGCCCCTCTCAACACGACCAGTAACAACAGTACCGCGTCCAGAAATCGAGAAGACATCTTCAATTGGCATCAAAAACGCTTGGTCCTTAGGACGCTCAGGCTGAGGTATATACTCATCAACAGCCGCCATAAGCTCAAGGATTGCATTTTTGCCTGTCGCCTCGTCACTATCTTCAAGCGCAGCGAGTGCAGAACCTTTAATTACAGGAATATCATCACCCGGAAACTCATAGGAAGATAACAATTCTCGAACCTCAAGTTCTACGAGCTCGAGCAACTCCTCATCATCCACCTGATCAACTTTATTCAAGAAAACAACAATCGCCGGAACCCCAACCTGGCGGGCTAACAGTATGTGCTCCCGCGTCTGAGGCATCGGGCCATCCGCAGCTGAAACAACTAAAATTGCCCCATCCATCTGAGCGGCACCAGTGATCATATTCTTCACATAGTCAGCATGACCAGGGCAATCAACATGCGCATAATGACGACCATCGGTCTCGTATTCTACGTGAGCAGTAGCAATCGTAATACCACGCTCCCGCTCCTCCGGCGCATTATCAATCTCATCGTAAGCCTTAAACTCAGCACCACCCACCTCAGCAAGTGTCTTGGTAATCGCCGCCGTAAGCGATGTCTTACCATGATCAACATGTCCAATCGTTCCAATGTTGCAGTGCGGCTTCGTCCGCTCAAACTTTGCTTTCGCCATTTTTTTTCTCCAAATAGGGCAACGGCCAGTGTTTCTTCTAGGCTAGCTTCGCTCTTACTTCTTCCGCCACCGCCTGAGGTACTTGCTCATAGTGATCAAAAAACATTGTAAATTGGGCACGCCCCTGACTCATCGACCTAAGATTGTTTACATAACCAAACATATTTGCCAGCGGGACCAGAGCATTGACAACATTTGCATTGGCCCTTGTTTCCATGCTCGTAACATTCCCTCGTCGGCTATTAAGATCCCCAATTATATCTCCAAGATAATCCTCAGGGGTAACCACTTCCACACGCATCATTGGTTCAAGCAACTTTGGGGCTGCCTTAGTAACTCCCTCCCGAAAAGCTGCTCTTGAGGCAATTTCGAAAGCCATAACCGACGAATCAACGTCATGCGAGGCACCATCCACAAGACGCACACTTAGATCAATCATTGGGAACCCGACCAGCACTCCCGTTTCCGCTGCACTCATGAGACCTTTTTCGACCCCGGGAATGTACTCCTTAGGCACCGCACCACCGACGATGGAACTTTCAAACGTTACCCCTGACCCTGGCTCCCCCGGTTCAAATATCAATTTGATGCGAGCAAACTGGCCAGCTCCACCAGTCTGTTTTTTATGGGTGTAATCGATCTCTGCAGATTTGCTGATTGTTTCACGGTACGCGACCTGAGGGGCACCGACATTGGCATCAACCTTAAATTCTCTTTTCATTCGATCAACCAGAATATCAAGGTGGAGCTCGCCCATGCCCTTGATTACCGTTTGTCCACTTTCGAAATCAGTTGACACTCTAAATGAAGGGTCTTCCTGAGCTAAGCGATTAAGCGCAACACCCATCTTTTCTTGATCGCTTTTTGTTTTAGGCTCTACAGCAACTTCGATTACAGGCTCCGGAAACTCCATCCTTTCAAGCACAACCGGGTGGTTCGGATCACATAAGGTGTCCCCAGTGGTCGTCCCTTTGAGACCAGCGAGCGCAACTATATCTCCGGCCCTTGCCTCCTCTACATCCTCCCTAGAGTTCGCATGCATCTCTAAAATGCGGCCAACCCTCTCTTTATTGTCCTTGACAGAGTTAAGAACACCCACACCACCGGTAAGGACACCAGAGTAAAGACGGATAAAAGTAAGCGACCCAACAAAAGGGTCGGTCATCACTTTGAAAGCCAGCGCCGAAAAGGGCTCTTCGTCACTATTAGCCCGACGAATTTCCTCATCAGTTCCTGCCTTAACGCCCTTAATGGACTCGACATCAACTGGAGATGGGAGGTAATCCACCACAGCATCAAGTAGCGGCTGGACGCCCTTGTTTTTAAAGGCCGTACCGCAGAGAACAGGAACAAACGCTCCTTGATTGGTACCAGCGCGAATGCATTTCTTTAAAACCTGGATTGAGGGTTCCGAACCTTCAAGATACGCTTCCATTGCATCATCATCTTGCTCAACCGCCATTTCCACCAACTTCGTCCGGTAATCCTCGGCTTGAGCTCGAAGTTCCTCCGGGATGTCAACAACATCGAATGCAGCCCCAAGACTCTCCTCTTGCCAGATAATTGCCTTCATCTGGACAAGGTCAATAACACCGGAAAACTCCGACTCCGCGCCTATCGGCAATTGCAAGACGAGAGGAGCAGCACCCAGTCTGTCGACGATCATATCAACTGTATTGAATAAATCTGCTCCGATCCGATCCATCTTGTTAACAAAGCAAATACGGGGAACGCCGTATTTGTCAGCCTGACGCCAAACAGTCTCGGATTGAGGTTCAACCCCAGAGACTGCATCGAATACAGCCACTGCCCCGTCTAATACCCGCAGCGATCTCTCAACTTCAATTGTGAAATCCACGTGACCAGGAGTGTCGATAATATTGATCCGATGGTCATTCCAAAAACAAGTTGTGGCTGCCGAGGTGATGGTAATACCCCTCTCTTGTTCCTGTTCCATCCAATCCATTGTGGCCGTCCCCTCATGGACCTCTCCTATTTTATAGGCCCTCCCGGTGTAATAGAGGATACGTTCCGTGGTGGTTGTCTTTCCAGCATCAATGTGTGCCATGATGCCGATATTTCGGTAACGATTTATTGGAGTCTTACGCGCCATCTTTCATCTCTTCCAAAAAGAACTGAACACTCTACCACCGGTAATGCGAGAATGCCTTATTAGCCTCCGCCATCCGGTGAGTGTCCTCCCGTTTCTTGACCGCCGCCCCTCGATTGTTCGAGGCATCCAGTAGCTCGTTACACAACCTATCGGTCATTGTGTTTTCAGATCGCCCCCGAGCTGTATCAATCACCCACCTTATAGCTAGAGCTTGCCGACGATTAGGGCGGACCTCCATCGGGACCTGGTAAGTGGCACCGCCTACTCGGCGGGACCGAACCTCTACCGCCGGCTTAACGTTGTCCAGGGCATCGTGAAAGAGCTTCAGGGGGTCCTGCCCTCCTCGGGATTGAATACTTTCCAATGCGCTGTAAACGATCCTCTCCGCAACCGATTTCTTCCCTTCGGACATCAGGCAATTAATAAATTTTGCAATGACCGGATCACCAAACTTGGCGTCTGGTATGATTTCCCTTTTTTCAGCTGCACGACGTCTAGACATTTTCTTCTCTCACCAACTACTTTGGGCGCTTCGAGCCGTATTTGGACCTGCGTTGCTTCCGGTCTGCCACACCTTGAGTGTCAAGCACACCTCGAATCACATGATAACGTACTCCGGGAAGATCTTTCACTCGACCACCTCGGATCATTACCACTGAATGCTCCTGTATATTATGACCCTCACCCGGGATATAACTTGTGACCTCAAATCCATTAGTCAGCCGAACCCTCGCGACTTTCCTAAGAGCCGAATTCGGCTTTTTAGGGGTAGTAGTATAGACCCTTGTGCAAACGCCCCGTTTTTGAGGGCACCCCTGCATAGCAGGGACCTTATTATGGAGAACCTTCGGCCGGCGTGGCTTTCTAATCAATTGGTTTACTGTTGGCACTGAAACCTCGTTTTAAAATACGCCGAGCGGAAGCAATTACGAGCCGGGTTACAAAACATTCCTACCCAAACTGCTAACCGAAACCACGGCTTATTAATATTCTATCCGTCTTTATTCCCTAGACACCGCGTCTAGGCTGCTAACCTACCACCGGCCCCAAAAGAGGCGCGAAATATAGTGGGACCAAAGCCACTCGTCAACAACCAATTACTGTTTTTCAAGCGAGCCCTGTAACCAAATAATTCACAGGTTATCAATACCCTAGGAACTCTATACCTGCTAATCCAATAAAGCTTTATTCGCCTCGCGTCGCTCAGCAATATCTTTCATCGCCTGCAGATCCCGATCATTAGCCACGCGGCGCATTTTATTAATGTAAGAGCCAGTTCCCGCGGGGATAAGCCTTCCTACAATGACGTTTTCTTTAAGGCCCTTGAGGTCGTCACTTTTCCCTGAGACAGAGGCCTCTGTTAGAACACGCGTAGTTTCCTGGAAAGAAGCCGCTGATATAAAGGATTTTGTCTGAAGCGCAGCTTTGGTTATACCGTGCAGGGTCGGCTGAGATTGCATCTGCTCCTGGTTCTCCGCCTTTAGCTTAGCATTGACTGCCTCAAACTCTTCCCTATCGACCAACTCACCCACCAAAAATGTTGAGTCCCCAGAGTGCGTGACTTCCACCTTCTGAAGCATCTGCCTTGCAATCACCTCTATATGCTTATCATTTATCTTGACGCCTTGAAGTCTGTAAACATCTTGAATTTCATCGATCAGGTAATTTGCAAGATCTGCAACCCCCAAAACCCTGAGAATATCGTGGGGCACTGGGTTACCATCCATCAAATAATCGCCCTTTTTGACGATATCTCCTTCTTGGACATTGATATGTTTTCCCTTGGGAACCATATGCTCAACCGGATCCCCGACTCCATCGGTCGGATGAACGATGAGCCTGCGCTTTGACTTATAGTCTTTGCCAAACTCAACACGCCCATCAATTTCGGAAATTATAGAGAAATCTTTCGGCTTTCGAGCCTCAAATAATTCCGCGACCCGCGGCAATCCTCCGGTTATATCTCTGGTCTTAGTGCTTTCTCGAGGAATGCGCGCCACAACATCTCCGGCTTGGACCTCTGTGCCCGGTTCGACTGACAAAATCGCATCTACGGACATGAAGTATCTGGCTTCCGTCCCATTTTCAAGCTCTATTACCTCACCGTTTTTGTCTCTCAGAGTGATCCTAGGCCTCAGATCACTGCCCTTCGGTTGCTGCTTCCAATCTATCACTTTCTTGTATGATATACCGGTCGCGTCATCGACGACCTCTGCCATAGAGACTCCATCAATGAGATCAACAAAATTTGCCACCCCTCCTTTTTCCGTGATAATCGGAAGTGTGTAAGGATCCCAGGAGGCCAACCGGTCTCCCGGCCGCACCCTTTGGTCCTGATCCTTTTCCAATCGGGCTCCGTACGGGATCCGATATAGCGCACGTTCACGACCCGATTCATCCATTAGCGCAATTTCGGTGTTTCTAGCCATCACAAGAATGGCACCTTCAGAATTTGTCACCACATTACGATTTCGAATCTCGACCTTCGCCGAAAAATCTGCCTCGATGCTTGATTGCTCCGCCCCCCGCTGCGCAGCTCCCCCAATATGAAAAGTCCTCATGGTTAACTGAGTTCCCGGCTCTCCGATTGATTGGGCCGCAATGATGCCCACTGCTTCGCCAATATTAACCGCCGTCCCTCTTGCCAAATCTCGGCCATAACACTTCCCGCAGACCCCTCCTTTAGTGTGGCAAGTCAACACTGATCGGATAATGACCTCTTCTATGCCCGCTTCCTCGATGTCCGATAAATGCTCTTCCTCTATCATTGAACCTGCGGATACAATGATTTTTCCACCCACGGGTTCCGTTACATCCTCAGCAGCGAATCTGCCGAGGATTCTCTCTGAAAGCGGTTCAATAATCTCTCCCCCTTCCATCACGGCTTTCACGCTAAGGCCTAACTCACTCCCGCAGTCTTCCTCTATCACTGTGCAATCCTGAGCGACATCTACCAGCCTCCGTGTCAAATAGCCGGAGTTCGCCGTCTTTAGAGCAGTATCGGCCAGACCCTTCCTAGCACCATGAGAAGAGTTGAAATATTCTAAAACGGTTAAGCCCTCTTTAAAATTTGATATTATTGGTGTCTCAATAATTTCGCCTGATGGTTTTGCCATCAAGCCACGCATCCCAGCAAGTTGCTTCATTTGCGCTGCAGACCCCCTTGCACCGGAATCCGCCATCATAAAGACTGAATTGATGTCATCTACGCTAGAAGTCGATGAAATTTCGCCCATCATTTCACCGGCGACCTGATCCGTGCATTCGGACCAGACATCGACTACCTTATTGTATTTTTCTCCCTGCGTAATAAGCCCGTCCAGATATTGTTGTTCGTACTCTTTGACTTTTTCTTGAGCAGCGATGACCAGGTGCTCTTTAGCACCTGGAATAATTAGATCATCTTTGCCAAAAGAAATCCCCGAGAGGCATGCATGCCTGAAACCGAGTGCCATGATGCGATCTGCAAACAAGACTGTTGCCTTCTGGCCACAATGACGATAGACGAAATCTATCGCGTCTGAAATTTCTCGTTTAGTCAGAAGCCTGTTGCAAATTTCTATGTCTACCCCTGAGGTCTTAGGGACCAGGTCCATAACCATCGCACGGCCTGGAGTGGTCGAGATGCGACGCGTTACTTTGCGCCCTTCTGCGTCACACGTTTCCATCCTAACTTGGACTTTTGAATGCAGCGAGACTGCTCCGGCCTCAAGAGCCGCGTCTAACTCCCCAAGAGAGCCAAAAATCAGCCCTTCTCCAACGCCACCCTCGCGCTCTAGGGTCATATAATATAGCCCAAGGACGATATCCTGAGACGGAACAATGATTGGCTTGCCGTTGGCTGGGCTAAGAATATTGTTAGTTGACATCATCAACACTCTTGCCTCTAGCTGAGCATCCAATGACAATGGAACGTGCACGGCCATCTGATCGCCGTCAAAATCAGCATTAAATGCGGTACACACCAGCGGATGCAACTGAATTGCCTTGCCTTCTACAAGCACAGGCTCAAACGCCTGAATACCAAGCCGATGCAGCGTCGGCGCTCTATTCAACATCACGGGGTGCTCGCGAATAACCTCCTCCAAGATATCCCAAACCTCGGGGCGTTCCTTCTCCACCAACCGCTTTGCAGCTTTAATTGTACCGGCAAGGCCATAAAGCTCGAGCTTGGAGTAGATAAAAGGTTTAAAGAGCTCCAAAGCCATCTTTTTTGGCAAGCCACATTGATGCAACATTAGTTCCGGACCTACAACAATTACCGACCGCCCCGAGTAATCGACTCTTTTACCCAAGAGGTTTTGACGAAAACGGCCTTGCTTGCCTTTCAACATGTCAGACAACGATTTAAGAGGCCTCTTGTTTGCTCCCGTAATAACTCTTCCGCGGCGCCCATTATCAAATAATGCATCGACCGACTCTTGCAGCATACGCTTTTCATTTCGAATTATAATGTCAGGAGCTCGAAGCTCTATTAAACGCTTAAGTCGATTGTTTCTGTTGATTACACGCCTGTAGAGATCGTTAAGATCAGAGGTGGCGAACCTTCCCCCATCCAAGGGCACCAAGGGCCGCAATTCGGGTGGAATAACTGGGATCACGTCAAGAATCATCCATTCGGGCCTTGAGTCAGATTCTATAAATGCTTCCAGGAGTTTTAACCGTTTGACTAATTTTTTTCGCTTAGCTTCAGACCCAGTCTCTTTAAATTCGCTCCTAACCTCTTCCAACTCATCCTCAAGCTGGATCTCTGATAACATTCTCTGGATCGCTTCAGCGCCAATCATTGCTGTAAAATTGTCTTCACCATACTCATCCTGAGCATCCAAATACTCATCCTCTGAGAGCAATCTGCGAGTTTCGAGAGTTGTCATGCCAGGATCTACAACAACGTAGTTTTCGAAATATAGAATACGCTCGATATCCTTTAAGGTCATATCAAGCAACAAGCCTATTCGGCTTGGCAATGACTTAAGAAACCAGATATGCGCGACCGGCGAGGCGAGCTCTATATGCCCCATCCTCTCTCGGCGGACCTTACTGAGCGTAACTTCAACGCCACATTTTTCGCAAATGATTCCACGGAATTTCATCCGTTTATACTTGCCGCAAAGGCACTCATAATCCTTAACTGGCCCAAAAATCCGGGCACAAAAAAGCCCATCCCTCTCAGGTTTGAAGGTCCTGTAATTTATAGTTTCTGGCTTCTTAATTTCGCCGAAGGACCAAGAACGGATGCGGTCAGGGCTCGCTATTGAAATCCTTATTTGATCGAAAGTTTCATTATTAGCCACCTGGCCAAAAATATTTGTAATTTCGTTCATCTAATAACTCCTAGATAGAGAACTGCCTGAACTTTTCATTATCTCTGGGAACATTGGGCACTAAAATTGCCCTGTCTAACTATCAAGTCTATTGAACTTCCTGAGTTTCAAGTTCGACATTTAAACCCAATGATTTGAGCTCCTTAATTAAAACATTAAAAGATTCAGGAATTCCTGCTTCAAACGTATCATCTCCACGAACGATTGCTTCGTAGACTTTCGTTCTCCCTGAAACATCATCAGATTTGACAGTAAGCATTTCCTGTAAAGTGTAAGCAGCGCCGTAAGCCTCCAAGGCCCAGACTTCCATCTCACCAAATCTTTGACCGCCAAACTGCGCCTTCCCGCCGAGCGGCTGCTGGGTGACAAGGCTATATGGACCGATCGATCGAGCGTGAATCTTATCGTCGACCAGATGATGAAGCTTTAGCATATAAATGTATCCGACTGTAACCGGTCTATCAAATTTCTCTCCAGTTCTTCCGTCGCGAAGCACTTCTTGGCCAGTATTATTCAAACCCGCCAGGCTAAGCATATCATTGATGTCCAACTCCCTGGCACCATCAAACACAGGGGTAGCCATAGGAACGCCCTTGCGCAGATTGGAACAAAGTTCCAGGAGCTCACTATCATTTAAATTCTGAATGTCAGATTCTGCCACTTCTTTTCCATAGACAGTTGCGAGCAGATCACGAATTTTAGACAGCTTATCATCGTGGATTACCTCATCTACTAATGCTCCAATCTGCTTTCCGATACCAGCAGACGCCCAACCCAAATGGGTCTCGAGAATTTGCCCGACATTCATCCTCGACGGCACACCCAGCGGATTGAGCACGACGTCGACTGGCGTTCCATCTTCAAGGTAAGGCATATCCTCCATCGGGATAATTCGAGAAATTACTCCCTTATTACCATGACGCCCCGCCATTTTATCCCCGGATTGCAATTTCCTCTTCACCGCCACAAAAACTTTTACCATTTTCATGACACCAGGAGGCAGTTCATCTCCTCCTTCTACTTTGTCAACCTTATCCTCAAATCGAGCCTGCAAACGGTTTTCACTCTCGCTGAATTGTTTTTTAGTCAGTTCTAGGCCCGCCATCACCTGGTCGTTTTTGACCTCAATCTGAGCCAATTGTCGAGCGCTAAGTTGACCGAGGACTGACTTGCTGAGCTTGGTACCCTCTTGAATATCTTTCGGGCCACTTACAACTACCTGGTTCAGAAGAAGGTCGCCCAATCTTTGGCCAAAGCTTCGTTCCAAAATAGCCAGTTCATCATCACGATCCTTTGCCAAACCGCTCTATTTCTTCCCGTTCGATTGCCAAGGTCCGTTCGTCTTTATCAACTCCTCTTCGAGAAAACACTCTAACCTCAACTACTGTACCTACTCCTCCCGGAGGGAGACGCAGCGAGGTGTCGCGGACATCAGATGCCTTTTCTCCAAAAATGGCTCGAAGTAACTTTTCTTCTGGGGTCATGGGACTCTCACCTTTCGGCGTCACCTTCCCTACCAAGACATCCCCAGGACCAACCTCTGCTCCGATGTAGACAATACCCGCTTCATCGAGGTTTCTCAGAGCCTCCTCCCCAACATTAGGAATATCGCGGGTAATTTCTTCCTGACCCAGTTTGGTATCCCGAGCCATAATTTCGAATTCTTCAATATGTATCGAAGTAAACACATCGTCCCGAGCAATTCGCTCCGAAATAAGTATCGAGTCCTCAAAGTTGTAACCGTTCCAAGCCATGAAGGCGACCAAGACATTCCGCCCAAGGGCCAACTCACCCAATTCCGTGGACGGACCATCTGCAATGATGTCCCCACCAACGACTCGGTCCCCGACCCTCACGAGTGGACGCTGATTAATGCAAGTGTTCTGGTTCGATCTTTGAAATTTACGAAGAGTATATATATCAACTCCAGGTGCAGATAAATCATGCTCTTCGGTCGCTCTCACAACTATTCTAGTCCCATCGATTTGATCGACCACGCCAGTCCGTCTTGCGACAATAGCAGCCCCTGAACCCCGAGCCACTGACTCTTCCATTCCAGTGCCGACAAGCGGAGCTTCCGCTTTAACCAAGGGAACAGCCTGGCGCATCATGTTGGAACCCATCAAAGCCCGATTAGCATCATCATTCTCAAGGAAAGGGATAAGCGCTGATGCTACAGAGACAAGCTGCTTTGGAGAGACATCTATGTAGTCAATATCCTCAGGACGAGCGACTATGAACTCCCCTTGAGAGCGGCAACTGACCAATTCCTCTTGAAACTTTCCCTTGCTATCGAGGGGTGCATTAGCCTGAGCAATTGTGTACCGCCCCTCCTCAATCGCGGAGAGGTAAACAACTTCGCCAGTTACCGCTCCACCTTCAACTATCCGATAAGGGGTCTCGATGAAACCATATTGATTCACTCTCGAATACGTCGCCAATGAGTTAATCAGACCAATGTTCGGGCCCTCAGGGGTCTCAATGGGACATATTCTCCCGTAATGCGTCGGGTGCACGTCCCTAACCTCAAAACCTGCCCTTTCTCTGGTCAAACCGCCAGGACCAAGCGCTGACAACCGACGTTTGTGGGTAATTTCGCTTAGAGGATTTGTCTGATCCATGAACTGCGACAGTTGAGAGGAACCAAAAAACTCTCTAACAGCTGCTGCAGCGGGTTTTGCGTTTATTAGGTCTTGCGGCATAACCGAGTCCAGTTCAACAGAGCTCATCCGCTCACGAATTGCTCTTTCCATTCTAAGAAGACCAACACGATACTGATTTTCCATCAGCTCCCCAACAGAACGGACCCGCCGATTGCCCAGGTGATCAATATCATCGATTTCCCCTCGACCGTCTTTTAAATCCACCATAACTTTTATCACTGCAAGGATGTCTTCTTTCCGCAATATCCTTAGGGAATCTTCAGTAGCCTCTCCAAGACGGGCATTCATTTTTACCCTGCCAACGGACGAAAGGTCATATCTTTCCGGATCAAAAAAGAGGCTGTTGAACATCGCCTCTGCTGTTTCCTGGGTAGGCGGCTCACCGGGACGCATAACTCTATAGATATCCATGAGCGCTTCATAGCGAGATGCATTTTTGTCAGCAAGTAACGTATTCCTTATATACGGACCCCTTGCAGTATCCCCAATTTCAAGGGTTGGTATCTCTGTAAAGCCGGCATCCAGCAGCTCCTTGAGACTTCCTCCGATGGCCTCGCCACGCTTGTCATACTCAATCGTTAGCTCATCGCCTGCCTCGGCATAAATTTCTCCGGTCGTTGGATTTACGAGGTCCTCCGCTAGAAAACGACCTAACAGGTCTTCATCGGTCAGAAGCTGTTCCTTGAGGCCCTCCTCAAATAACTTCTGCGCCCCTCTGGCAGTCATTCGCGTTCCCTCTTTTGCTACAACCTTGCCAGATTCTGCATCTAAGAGGTCTTTGGAAAGGCGCGCCCCGCGATAGGCAACAGGATTGAAAGGGACCCTCCAAACATCCTTGGATCGAACAAAAGACACACGATTATAAAAGTAGCTTAAGATTTCTTCCGCTGTCATTCCAACCGCTTCTTCAGCTGGAATCGATTCTCCAACTGCCAACAATTCAGTTCTCTTTTCAGCGGTTTCAAGAGAGTCCAGTGCCATCAATAAAGTGGTAACCGGCAGCTTCCGACGCCTGTCTATTCGGGCATAAATAAGGTCCTTTGCGTCAAACTCGAAGTCAAGCCAAGAACCTCGATAAGGAATCACCCTAGCCGCAAACAAGAGTTTCCCTGACGAATGACTTTTTCCCCGATCGTGATCAAAAAAGACCCCGGGAGATCGGTGCATTTGCGAGACAATTACTCGTTCCGTACCATTAACAACAAAGGTACCGTTATCAGTCATAAGGGGCATATCCCCCATGTAAACGTCTTGCTCTTTAATGTCTCTAATCGAACGCGCCCCAGTCTCTTCATCTACATCAAAGACCACGAGCCGAAGGGTCAACTTGAGGGGCGCCGCAAAGGTCATGCCGCGCATCTGGCACTCTTCAACGTCGTATTTGGGCTCTTCGAGTTCGTATTTAACAAACTCGAGAGTCCCATTATCGGAAAAATCACGGATGGGAAAAACCGACTGAAAAACAGCCTGTAAACCAGAGCTGCTCCTATCACTCGCCGGCGTACTTATTTGAAGAAATTGATCGTAGGAAGCCTTTTGAACTTCGATGAGATTTGGCATAGGCGCCACTTCTTCAATTCGACCAAAACTTTTTCTGATACGCTTTCGTTGGGTAAAGGACTTGGTGGCCATTGGTACCTCTAAATCGCTATCGGCGAAAATCAAACAAAATTAAGTTGCAGGCAGTTTCTGTTGCCGTTTAAAAAAACTGTTTCCCAAGCTAGGCTCACCGCCCAAAACTGCGACAAACCTAGTCTTAGGGGACACAGAAAGGGGCCGAAGATTATTTTATTTCGATCGTGGCCCCAGCCTCTTCGAGCTTATTTTTGATCTCTTCCGCTTCATCTTTTGAGATGCCTTCCTTGAGCGGCTTTGGAACGGCCTCAACCAGGTCCTTAGCCTCTTTCAAGCCAAGCCCCGTCACCCCCCTGACTTCTTTGATAACATTTATTTTTTTGTCCCCGAACCCAGTCAGTATGACATCAAATTCGTCTTTTTCGGCTGAAGCATCACCGCCCGCTTCAGCAGCACCACCTACGGCTGCGACAGCCACGGGAGCCGCCGCTGAGACACCCCATTTTTCTTCCAACATTTTGCTAAGGTCTGCCGCCTCAAGTACGGTCAAGGACGAAAGTTCATCAACAATTTTATCAAGATCTGCCATTTTATCTCTCCTGGCTAAAAAAGCGTTTTTTTATTTTCATTAATCTCAAGCTGCAACGTTCTGGGTAACACGAGCCTGTAGAACGCGGGCAAGCTGACCGCCGGGCGCTTGAAGCACTCCCGCGATCCGAGTTGCAGGCGCATTGATCACGCCGACAATCTTGCCACGAAGTTCATCGAGTGAAGGCAACTTAGCCAAATTTTTTATTTCCGAAGAATCAAGGACCTGATCAAAAAGCCCTCCCCCAATGATTTCCAATTTATCATTGGATTCAGCGTACTTGACGGCTACTTTCGCGGCCAAGATAGGATCCTCCGAATAGGCTATTGCTGTCGGCCCAACGAATAAATTCGATAAGGGCTCGAACCGCGTTCCCTTCAGCGCAAGGCGCGTGAGTCTGTTTTTGGTCACCTTGAATAGCGCCCCTGCGTCGCGCATCTGCGACCGCAACTCCGTCGATTCGGCGACTGTCAACCCGCTGGGACGGGTGACAACAACCAGGTTGGCAGAAGTAAACACGCTACCAAGCGAGGCGACCAGCTCTTTTTTACTCAATCTATCCAAGCTAACTCTCCTTGCATTGAGATCCTCAAATACTTCTTGAGGACCTTGTTACTTTTACCAATTCGTTCACTACGAATTGGCCTTTAAATCTGCCCTGGAGCCCTTGTCGCGTCTGGAGACCACCAAAATAAGGTCAAAAACGCTTTCAGTCCCCCATCTATACAGGCCCACTAGGGCTTAGGCCCCCAAACTGAAGGAGCACCTGTAGTCTTGGACAGGTCAGGGCAAAATACGTTCTGCCCTTTACCACCGCCCCAACAAACACCATTTCGTTAGGCGGAATTCCCTCTTTACACCACGTTATCGCTCTCTGCCAGGGTCCCAGCGACATCCAACTTAATGCCAGGCCCCATTGTGGAACTCAGGGCAATTCGCTTGATGTAAGTCCCTTTCGCCCCGCTTGGTTTGGCACGACTAACTGCACCAACCAAGGCAGTAATATTCTCGAAAAGCGCCTTCTCTTCAAAACTTGCCTTTCCTACCCCTGCATGGATTAAGCCCGCTTTCTCGGCACGAAATTCGACTTGCCCCCCTTTGGCACCCCTTACGGCTTCTGCGACATCCTGAGTAACGGTGCCGAGTTTCGGATTTGGCATTAACCCCCGTGGGCCAAGGACCCGACCGAGTTTACCAACAACTGGCATCAGATCGGGCGTGGAAATACACCGATCAAATGAGATTTCGCCAGCCTCGATTTTTTCAGCTAAATCTTCTGCCCCTACCACGTCAGCACCGGCGGCTAGCGCTTCTTCAGCCTTCTCACCGCGAGCAAACACCCCTACTCTCATGGTCTTTCCAGTACCATGGGGGAGCGTCACCATTCCTCGGACCATTTGATCGGCGTGACGGGGATCAACTCCCAGGTTCATAGCCACTTCGATAGTCTCATCGAATTTCGCAACCGCGTTATCCTTTATCATCTTGATAGCGTCAGATAGCGCATAGTCGAGATTGCGATCGATATTTTCAGAGATCTTTTTCAGTCTTTTCCCTCCGGACATAATCAATCTCCCGTAACCTCAATACCCATGGACCGCGCTGAGCCAGCCAACATACGGCTCGCTGCTTCCACATCGTATGCATTAAGATCGTTCATTTTCTTTTCAGCTATCTCACGGAGCTGATCCATTGAAACCGACCCCGCGGAACTTCGACCCGCTTCTCCGGAACCCTTTTGAACCTTCGCCGCCTGTTTAATAAAATACGACGCTGGAGGCATTTTAGTTTCAAACGCAAAACTCTTATCTGCGAAAACTGTTATAACGGTTGGGATAGGTGTTCCCTGCTGCTCATTTTGAGTTTGCGCATTGAAAGCCTTACAGAACTCCATAATATTAAGTCCCGCCTGACCTAAAGCCGGCCCTATGGGCGGGGATGGATTTGCCTGGCCGGCAGGCACCTGCAACTTCACATAGCCTTGGATTTTTTTTGCCATTTATTCCCTCAGTTTTTTCTAGGTTCCGTGGTTCGGCCATGGCGGACCTCCCACAAAGTTTACTAATCGGTGTGTTTAACGCAAAACGCTAGAGCTTTTCAACTTGCGAATATTCTAATTCTACGGGTGTGGCGCGACCAAATATAGACACCGCCACCTTAAGCCTCGCCTTCTCTTCATCAACCTCTTCCACCATTCCATTAAATGAACTGAATGGTCCATCTGAAACGCGAACCTGTTCGCCAACCTCAAACGTCATCAAGGGCCTCGGTCGTTCAATGCCCTCCTGGACCTGAAGCATCACCCTCTCCGCCTCCTTATTAGATATCGGAGAAGGCTTACCGCCTGCGCCTAAGAATCCAGTTACCTTCGGGGTATTTTTGACAAGATGCCAGGCCTCATCGACCATTTCCATTTTGACCAAAACATAGCCAGGAAAGAACTTGCGGTCTGAGTTGACTTTAGCCCCCCTCTTAATTTCAATGACCTCTTCAGAGGGAACCCTTATATCCTCAATATATTCATCCAACCCTGTTTTTGAGGCTTGCTCCCTAACCGATTGGGCGACCTTGTTTTCAAAGCCAGAATAGACATGAACAACATACCAACGCGACGCCATCCTAAGCTCCTATCCCGAGCACGAGTTTCACCAAAACCGCGAGCCCCTGGTCAACCAAAAAGAAAAAAAGTGCAGCCACCGTAACAAATACAAAAACCATCACTGTAGAGATAATCGTCTCCTTCCGCGATGGCCAAGTGACCTTGGCAACCTCCCTTCGTACTTCTTGGAAGAATTGTATTGGATTTGTTTTAGCCATTAATAATCCGCCATGAGAGACAATTTAATAAATAATCCTGGCAGGAGTGGAGGGACTCGAACCCCCAACCCCCGGTTTTGGAGACCGGTGCTCTACCAGTTGAGCTACACTCCTAACAGCCGAGCCTAACAATATTATTGAGAGATAGAGGCAACGACGCCCGCACCGACCGTACGACCACCCTCTCGAATGGCGAAGCGCAGCCCTTCATCCATCGCAATCGGCTGGATAAGCTCTATATCCATAGTCACATTATCTCCCGGCATCACCATCTCAGTTCCCTCCGGAAGCCCAACAGCCCCAGTAACATCAGTGGTTCGGAAGTAAAATTGTGGACGATAATTAGAAAAGAACGGTGTATGGCGTCCGCCCTCTTCCTTCGTAAGAATATAGGCTTCAGCCTTGAACTTCGTATGCGGCGTAATCGAACCTGGCTTTGCTAAAACCTGACCACGCTCAACTGCTTCACGATCCACACCTCGAAGCAGAGCACCAATATTATCCCCAGCTTCACCTTGATCAAGAAGCTTACGGAACATCTCAACCCCAGTGACAACGGTCTTAGAAGTATCCTTAAGCCCAACAATCTCAACCTCTTCGCCAACCTTAACGATGCCCCTCTCAACACGACCGGTAACAACCGTACCGCGTCCAGAAATCGAGAAGACATCTTCAATTGGCATCAAAAACGCTTGGTCCTTAGGACGCTCAGGCTGAGGTATATACTCATCAACAGCCGCCATAAGCTCAAGGATTGCATTTTTGCCCGTCGCCTCGTCACTATCTTCAAGCGCAGCGAGCGCAGAACCCTTAATTACAGGAATATCATCACCCGGAAACTCATAGGAAGATAACAATTCTCGAACCTCAAGTTCTACGAGCTCGAGCAACTCCTCATCATCCACCTGATCAACTTTATTCAAGAAAACAACAATCGCCGGAACCCCAACCTGGCGGGCTAACAGTATGTGCTCCCGCGTCTGAGGCATCGGGCCATCCGCAGCTGAAACAACTAAAATTGCCCCATCCATCTGAGCGGCACCAGTGATCATATTCTTCACATAGTCAGCATGACCAGGGCAATCAACATGCGCATAATGACGACCATCGGTCTCGTATTCTACGTGAGCAGTAGCAATCGTAATACCACGCTCCCGCTCCTCCGGCGCATTATCAATCTCATCGTAAGCCTTAAACTCAGCACCACCCACCTCAGCAAGTGTCTTGGTAATCGCCGCCGTAAGCGATGTCTTACCATGATCAACATGTCCAATCGTTCCAATGTTGCAGTGCGGCTTCGTCCGCTCAAACTTTGCTTTCGCCATTTTTACCCATTCCTCTTAAAAAGACTTGTTATACGCCAATTTTGCTTTCCATATGGCCTCGGGCCCTCGGTAGATCTGGAGCGGGTGATGGGAATCGAACCCACGTAACCAGCTTGGAAGGCTGGGGCTCTACCATTGAGCTACACCCGCACGTTCAAAATCACCAAGCAATTCCTCCAAACCTTTCCACACACTTCCACCCGCCGCCTGGTGGAGGGGGTTGGATTCGAACCAACGTAGGCGTACGCCAACGGGTTTACAGCCCGTCCCCTTTAGCCACTCGGGCACCCCTCCGGAAACGGCACCGGCAAGCAGAAATTTTTGTTTGCCGGACTTACAAGAAATAAGCCTTGCTTGTCAATGACCAAACAACAACTAAGCATTGTTATTAGAGATCTGCGAACTGGTACGATTTAACAATTTCAAATTTATAACTGCCGGTTTATATAACTTATGGCTTTCCTGGGCAAGGATATGAGGACTAAGAGAAACGCGAGACAAGAGCATGGTCCGAGCACCAAGAGGAACCACCTGGATAAAAGGTGGATTTGGGGCCGTCACGCTGTGGAGTCGGCCATGGCCAATCCTAATCGCGTTATTCTAAAATTTCTCGTTTCTGGAGGTACTAAGCTCGAAAATAGTTGGCAATTTAAGCCCGAATTAGTGGACCGCAAGGAAATATCCGCACTTCTTCCCTCAGACGCTGTGCATCAAGGATTTGCCCTGCTGGCCGAACCTCTCCCCCACCTTCATATCGAGGATATCATCGCACAAGGGGGGAACAAATCAAACTCGACAGTGATTATTCTTGATCAAGTTACAGATCCCCAGAATGTTGGCGCTATTATTCGATCTGCCGCAGTGTTTCAGGCTGACGCGGTCATAATTCAGGACAGAAACGCCCCTCCAATCAACGGCACACTGGCGAAAGCTTCCTCCGGGGCAATCGAAGCGGTCCCCCTGGTCACAGTGACGAATTTATCGAGGGCCCTGGAAAAATTAAAAAATTCGGGGTACTGGTGCATTGGTCTCGACTCAGAGGCCTCAGAGTCTCTTGAGATGGTTAAGCCATCGCCACGCCAAGCGATTTTATTGGGCGCCGAGGGATCCGGACTGCGAAGGCTCACCCGTGAACATTGCGACCGGCTATGCAGGATAGACTCTCGGGGAGCTCTTCATAGCTTGAACGTCTCCAATGCGGCGGCTATAGCTCTTTTTGCGCTGACCCGACAGGAGCCTGAAATTTAGAATTTCACGGCTACGAGCTTACTGCCCCAGAGCTCAAGTTGTAAAAAATTTGTTCCGGGCCACTAATTTCTATTTTCCGTCCATCCTCAAAATAACGAAATTGCTCAAAGGTCCCTGACCTCTGACTTCTTACGATCACTGCTATCGATTTGCTTTCCTGTGTATACTCTGAGTGGATCAACCATGGAGGCACAATATCTACGTCCCCCGGGCCACAGACTTCAGAATGCGTCTCTTGAAGATCAAACACTCCATCCCTTTGTTCGGCTTCGTAGTGAACGATCCGCTCAGCCCCCTCAAGTATACCGTATATCGTCCATGCCTTGCCATGATCATGGATCATGGCGTAGCCCCCTGGCTTCTTTATTAAAGCATTGATTACAAAGTGATAATCTGGATCTTCATAAAATAGAAGATTCCCAACCCTATTTGTTTCCGGGTTATAGCCGGTGACAGGCCAACCCGCAGCCTGAGACTTCAACTCAGGGTCACTTATCAATTCACGCAGAAAATCCCGACATAATTCCCAACGATCAGGTTCAGGGGTTCCCCGACCCAAAACCTCTCTCAATTCATTCACAAATTTTTCTGCAGCCGGCAGTAAAGGATTTCCAAGGACGCCTATCATGCAATTTCCTTACATAAGATCTTGATGGAAGATAAAAAATACACAGATGCGAAGCAAAATCGGGGCCTCAGCGCCTTCCCAGAAATTCCTCTCTAACCTTGACCATATGCGCAGCAATCTGGGGATCATAGTCCACAACGGTTAGATCTTCATAATCCCAATATCCGTAGTCATCGACCCCCCGGAGAAGGGTAGCGACTGGCTTACCCTCTCCATGCCACTTGGTCTGCCTGGTTCCTGGCGTTGCATAGTGGATCGATATACCAATCCGTCGGTCCTTTGACTGATTGGGCTCTGAGCTATGAACTGTACACTCGTGGTGAATCGAGAATTGTCCTGGCTCAAGTGGCATAAATTCGGCTTTCGTCTCGTCTACATCTTTTGTGGTCTGACCTCGAATGAGCAAGTTGTCCGGAGATGGGTCGTTTTCGAACTCCGTTCTCACCAAGTGGGATCCTGGAATACATCGGATACATCCCGTGTACGGATTGGCCGGCGTGAATGCAAGCCAGAGGGTCAAAGACTCTTGAGGAACTAACCCATAGTAGTATGTGTCAGCGTGCCATGAAATCCATTTGCCGTCGCCAACATCTTTCGCGAAAACAGATGACCCCCAGCAAATAATATTGGGACCAATCAAATCTTCTACTGCATCTAGGATCCTCTCATTTGAGATTAGTCTGCAGATACGTCCAAAGGGCATATGTGCTTTGAGGGTAAGGCTAAACTGAGCATGAGAACCAGTATCCTTCTCGTAGTATTCAATGTCTTCTCGACAGGCCGCTGCCTCATCAGCTGAAATTCCATCGAGGGGATATACGTATCCCTTGCGTTTGAAATCATTGACTTGTTCGTCTGATAGGAATTTTCCCATACTCCACCTTTAGGTAATCATTCTATTCCATATTCGCGCTGGAATTTCTTCTATGCAAGGCAAGAACAGTACGATAAAACGAGGCGTCAAATAAAAAGAGCCGGCATAGCTCAGTTGGTAGAGCATCTGATTTGTAATCAGGGGGTCAGGGGTTCAAGTCCTCTTGCCGGCACCACACTTCAAAAGTGTCTATAGAAAGTGGGGTCGTATAACCAAAGATTTGGAGTCCAATTGAATGTTTCATCGATCTCAGCTAATTCTCACGTGGGACTTCAAGCAGCTGTTCTTTGCGTAGGGAAAGGGCCCAATTAAGGTGTTCTGTATGAAGACATCTGTAATCCAAAAAATGATTTAATTTGTGACCGAAGTTGAGCAAACTGCGGACAGACACAATCCTGCCGCCGGGATCCTTTGGATGTTTAGCGCAACACTATTTTTTTCAATTTCACTCACTTTGGTTAAACACCTCCAGGATATTGGTCTGAACGCGTTTCAAGCCGTCCTCTTTCGACAAGTCCTTGGCACATTGATTTTTCTTCCCGCATTTTTTTTTGGTTCGGCGCTGGGCCAATTTAAAACACAGGTGCCAATCCAACATGCTACCCGGTCAATATTCGGGTTCATGGGTATGTGTTCAGGATACTACGCCCTAACATTCATCAACGTTGCCGATGCCGTAGCTTTGCAGTTCACTCTGCCTCTTTTCGTAATTTTTTGCGCTTTCTGGCTTCTGAAGGAGAAAATTTACACTCATAGGATTGTGGCAACCCTTAGTGGTTTCGTTGGAGTGCTCATCATTGTCCGGCCAGGCTTCTCCGAAATAAATTGGGGTGTCTTCCTGGCGATTGCATCTGCCGCGACGCATGCGGTTTCAGATACCTATGCTCGCTATCTGGCCCGTTATGACAAGGTAAAGGTCATAATGTTCTATAATTTCTTGCTCACAATCCCGGTTGCCATCATTCCAGCAATTATTTTCTGGCAACCGATCTCATTAAACTACTTAGTTCCCTGTATACTTTTCGGTTTCGCGGGAATTGCCGCGCAATTCTGTCTGACGAGATCTCTCAGCATGGCCGATGCAAGCTTTGTGTCACCCATTTTATTTCTCAGACTTCCTTTGGTCGCTATAATCGGTTACCTCGCATTTAATCAAATCCCTTCTATCTGGACGTGGATTGGGGCAGCGGTGATTATCCTGGCCACATCATGGATGGCAAGGAAGGAGACGGCGGGAATTTGACTAATGAAATAAATGCGAACCGTGGTTAAACAGAATATGCAAATGCCATTTGTTTAAATTCAATAAACTGCGTGCTCAGGATTGTTGTGACCGTCGGCTGACCAGTCATCGGGGAAAAGCAGTGCGCATTTAAACCGAAAATACCACAGGAGGGGAATTGCAGAGCGAAGAATCAGCAACGACCTTTATAGTTAAAATCCCGGTTGTTAGCCTTAAACCACTGGTTAAGCCTCCACAGCAAAATCATGACGCTCAAATGATCCCAACCTCAAGACGCCCAATCAACTTCTGTGTCGGATTGTTTTAGAAATTCATACCGAGCAGAAACCCTTTGGCGACGAGTCCTCCAGAAATTTTCCATACTCACATCCTGCAGCATGTGGCGGCCTTTTCTCGTTTAAAAGTGTTTTCCTGATCCGCTCCAGGGTAATCTCCACCCAGGAAATATTAGTCTCGTAAGGCAACAAGGTGACCTTGAATTTCATCTTTGCATCTAATTTGCCCAGGAAATCACCCTCCGAAAAGCGGTCCCCGTCTACATATAGGAAGTAACCGATGGACGAGGCATCCAATCCGATACGCCGCATGACCCAGACATAGAAGTCCATCTGGCGCCGATAGCTGGCTTTCCAAGCCCCCTCGAGGGTAATCGCTTTTCCCCGAGATTTTTGGCTGGTGCTTTTGTAGTCCACGATATGCACTTGGTTCGTTTCTGTATTGAACCAAACGTCATCAAGGCCTCCCCCAACCTTGAGATTTGTTTCCTCATGGACGGTGTTAAATCGCCCATTCGCACCAAAATGCAGGCTTTGTGTCCACAACTCAAATCGGTCGTCATTGAAGGGTAACAGATGCCCGAGCCCAATATTCTGGAGAAAGGGATGACAAGTACCATCGCGCCGATGCCGATCAAAATCTCTCTTCAGAAGTACATCTGTTGCCTCATTGATGTTATAGCCGGGAAAGCTCGGAAACTTTATTCCTTCAACTTGCTGCATATAAAAGCAGGCCTCACACTGAATAAAATTTTCAATGCGGCTTCTGCTGAGTTCGTAGGGCTCTGGATTTTCTGGGTTAAATTTTGACCGGTGACGAGGCATAATCGATTAAGAAACTTTACTTACCTTGGGAGTTTCAAGGACAAAACTCAAACAAAACATAGTCTGTGTCAAAGGACTGGGCCCAATTTAAAACCTGCAACGTGCCATGGCCTGAAAAACGCCGAAAATATGCGGAACCGACTCCCACAATCTAACCGCCCGCAGACCAAATTTCTGAACCGCTTATCGAAACCCTGTGGAGAAGACGCCTCTCTCCATGGTAATCATTGGCAGCGTAATGCCAAACAGAGCGATTATCCCAAAAGACCACCGACCCGTCATCCCATTGGAACCTACACGTGTTTTCAGGCCGGGTCGCCAAGTCATAAAGAAAACTCAGTAAGGGTTTACTCTCTTGTTCTGTCCATCCATCAAATCGAACAGTATATGTTGGATTTACATATAAAATAGGTCGCCCTGTCTCTGGGTGCTTAGCGACGACTGGATGAATAAATTGTTCTCCGACCGCATCGCCCATGGAACTGATTTCTGCCTCCGTTACCTGGCGATCTCTCGATAGATTTGAAGACTTGAGGGCATTCTTTTTCGCGTGCACCGCAGACAACCTCGAGAGTGTCTTCTTCAGCCCGTTTGAGAGGGCGTCATAGGCAGAGGACAAGTTCGCAAAAAGTGTGTCCCCGCCTTGTGTCGGTAATTCTCGGGCAACCAAAATAGACCCAAGAGGAGGTCTGCGAGCAAAACTGTGATCGCAATGCCAGTTACCGCCAATGTTTCTTGTCTGATCAGGATCCTTTCGGACCTCTGCTATCATTGGGTAACCTGAAACTTTCGAGATCGTTTTGCTGACATGCAGGGAACCAAACCGGCTAGCAAACTCAAGATGTTGATCCGGTGTAACTTTTTGATCCCTGAAAAATAAGACACCCCACTTGCACAGTGAAATACGGATCTCTTCATAGGTTTCAGTCGACAAAGACTTTGATAAATCTACACCCGACACCTCTGCGCCTACAGAATTGGAAATAGGCCGGACAAAAATCCCCACCATGTTCTGCAAAACCTCCCGACTCTCTCCGGCACCGGAAAGCATAAAAGAAAAAGACCTCTACAGGTCTCAAAAGACCCTCTCACTTCCGACCTTTCCGGTATCGATCTGCCCAAATTCATTGATCTATGCCGCAGGCTATATCCAAAATAGACTTAGTAAAGGTTTTGCCTGACACAAAGTTAAACAAACGGCAGGATCAGCTTTCTCAAAAGCTTACGCTTTTACCAAAAAAGCGCTCACTATTTTTACATCGTTGAGCAATCCCGAGCCGATCGTAGATGTAAGACGCTCCAAACTCGACTTTCATCTGGAACATTGCGGAGATAAGTGTCAGCATCGGTCCCAGACATTTTTAGAGAAGGTAAAAGGTCAAGCATGAGAAAAATCGGCATTCTTGGAATGGGTCAATGGGCTAAAAATATCGTCGGTAACGTTCAAGGCCGAACCGATAAGGCATGCATCAGCGCCGCTTGGAGCCGGTCACTAACAAAAGTCTCGGATTTCTGCGCCCAAAACGACATCACCCTCAGAGAGAATATCGAGGACGTGCTCTCGGATGAGGGTATTGATGGGGTAATTGTATCAGGCCCTGCTCAGCTTCATTCTGAAGTGGCAAAAATGGCATTAAAAGCCGGCAAGCATACCATGGTTATCAAACCAATTGCCTTAAACCACGCCGATGCCGCCGAGCTGAAAGACCTCGCCAGCGCGAGGGGAATTGTCCTCGCTCTGGGTTTTGACCGTTGTTTTCTTCCAACCGCGGATCTACTCCGTAAACGAGTCGCTGATGGCGAACTCGGAAAGATAATCCATGCTGAGGGCAACTTTTGTGTACCCCGTTTCTTTGACCTCACCGAGGGCGACTGGAAAGCTGGCAATCAATTTAATCCGCCTGGTAGCCTCGCCGACCATATGCTCTACACTATGATAGAGCTTATCGGACCCGTTGCAGCCCTTTCAGTCAAAAGTCGTACCAATGCAGCTCCGGTCAACATCTCTGACACAGTGTCAGTGGGGTTGGAATTCAGCTCTGGAGCAACTGGAACCCTGACAGCAATTGGAGTGACGCAAGCATTTGAGCGCCTCCATATTTTTGGGACCAAAGGGTGGGCCGAAATACGCGGTCGAACTCGGTTCGAGTTTAATCCCATAGACGGCGAGGCCGTCGTTGAGAAGTTAGCAACGGGTTCACTATTACTCCGTCAGGTCGAGGCATTCGCCGACGCCATTGAGGGGGGTATGTCTTTCCCCGTATCCCTTGACCTTGCGGTAAATAGCGCAGCCTGTTTCGAAGCAATGCACCTGGCTAATAAGAGCGGCACCTGGGAGAGCGTCAAAAATGGCTAAAGCGTTTTGGAACAACCTCACAATAGTTGAAAGTGCAGATATCGTTCATGTGGAAGGCAACGCTTATTTCAACATTGATGACGTGAAACCCGGTTTCCTCGAAAAGAGTCAAACCACTCCGCCCACTTATTGCCATTGGAAGGGCATTGCAGAGTATTTTGACGTGGTCGTTAAAGGCAAAAGAAACCTCGGCGGGGCTTGGTATTACCCTGACCCATATCCCCCAGCAGAAATTATTCGAGGTCGTCTGGCTTTTTGGAATGGAGTAGAAACCTTGGGAGTACCCGAAGGGAGAGGTTTGGTAGAGGGAGAGCCAGACCTTGGCGAGAAGCAAGGCTGGGAAGCCCTGTGCTGGCTGATAAAATTTTCGGAAAAAGATTCCATCCCCATGGATGAGATTACGGCTGTCACCGGCATCACCGCGGATGAAATACCCAAGCTTTGGAATGTTTTTGATGTCCAACGTTATTCGAAGAAATACAGACGCGAATTATCAGGGAACACTAAAATTGGCTGGAGCATCTCTCGGGTATGATAGCCAGTCGGGAAAAATTTTCCCGTCAAAAACGGGCTCAAACTGTATCTAGGGCAGAACACAAGGGCACCGTAAACTTTTGTTATTTTTCCCATCACATGACATCGATTGTTGCAAGCCACTTTGCAATTTGGGCAAGCTTGAAGTCGCTGTGCGGTTGACCCAACAATTGAATACCCATCGGCAAACCGCGGTCCTCGAGGAGAGGTAAATTGAGCGCTGGAGCCCCAAGAGCGGATGAAGGATCGCCAAAAATCGAGTCCCCTGTATCAATGCCAACTGGGGGCATGCCCGGGGAAGAGAGCGTAATAAATCCGTCAACTAAACTTGAGGCGGCCTCGAACACATCCCGCAGCTCGGCAAGAGAAATCAGAGCGTCTCTGTACTCTTCCAATGTAATCTTCTCATTCTCCTCAAATTGTTTCAGAAGACGAGGAGTAACTTTATTTTGCCCGATTTCACGGACAATCGATGCGGGCCACTTAATATCCCAGGCCGCTATCCGAGGTCGATATTTGGGTAACAAAGTTAGGGCTTGCTCCAACGCTTCGATTTCTGCGCAGCCGTGACGGGTAAATATTTTTACCCCATGTTCAGAAAGACAATCGATAACACCAAAAAGCCTTTGTTTGTAGGGATCTTCTGCCAGATCCCATCCGGCCGTCTCGAGTATTCCAAGGGCTCGGGGCTTTGTATTCAACAAATTGTTTGCCCCGTAGAGCCCTGGGTAGCCTGGATCCCCCCCAACTACCTGGGCAATTGACGTCGCGACCAGCCAACAATCATCGAGAGAGCCAGCATGGACGCCCATCACGCTGTAGGAGGGCGACCGCCATAAAAGACCGCCCGAATGCAGTGCGCCCAATGTCGGCTTCAGAGCCCAGTTTCCGCAAAAACTTGCCGGCCTGAGGATTGATCCCCTCCCTTGACTTCCACTTGCTGCGGGGACCATTCCGGCACCCACCGCAGCCGCGCTACCACTAGAAGAGCCCCCGGGTGACCTTGTTAGATCGTAGGGATTACGGGTCGGCGGTGGTTCCCCCGAACCAAGCTCAGGCAAGGTCGTTTTTCCCAACAGGACTGCACCCAATTTCTTTAGGGCAAAGACATGGGCGCTATCCGCCCAGTGCTTTTTTCCCTCGAAGATAGAGCTGCCGACAGCCGTAGGAAAATCCGATGTTTTGAAGAGATCTTTTACCCCATACGGCATGCCATCAACCCCAGAAAGGGATCTACCCTCTCGATACCGGCTCGTCGACTGATCCGCCTGATTACGAGCCGAATCAACATCCATGCTTACGAAGGCCTTTATTGTATTTTCGCGAGCTTCAATCACTTGAATGCATCGCTCCAAATAAGCCCGAGGCGTATCGGAGCCATCACAAAAGGCTGGGATCGCATCAAACCAGCTCCGCAGATCGTTGTTCGACGGACTATAACTCAAGCGTTACTCTCTAAGATTAGGAGATTTGAAGGCAGTTTAGAGGCAATTCGATAAGTAGGCACCACCAATCTTTTCATACCCATTATGATTGAAATGAAATTTTAGTGACTTTTTTATCGAAGCCTGCGACAGTCGACGTTCACCAGCGGGAAAGAAGCTGGAATTAAAGGGAGTTATTTCGTGGGAGCATTATTTAGAGCCTATAATTACCTATTGCATGGGCTTGCCGTACTTTCTGGAATTTTGATTTTTTTCGTCTTCGTTCTAATTGTTGTTGATGTGACCATAAGAACACTTGGAATGATCCCACCGCCCTTCACGCTGTCGGTGGTAGAATATGTTTTATTATGGTTTACGATGCTTGCCGCTCCTTGGCTGGTCCGGATTAAGGGCCATGTGTTCATAGATGCCGTAACTCAATTTCTGCCGGGACCCGTGAAATTAGTGGTTGCAAAAATCGTTTATGCTGGTTCCGCTATCGCGACAGCAATATATGCCACGCGGTCTTTTGAGCTCCTGCAGACTTCTTGGATTGAGAATAAAGTCGATGTCAGAAGCATAGATATGCCGCAATGGACGTTATTTGCGCCGATGCCCCTTTGCTTTGCAATGGTTTCCATTGAATTCATTCGATATCTAGTCGGCATCGATGACATGTATAGCCAGACTGTAGAAGAGCGCGAGGGAGTTTAGTTATGGAGTGGTATTGGGCGCTCGCAACCCTAATCGGAATGGTTATATTTTTTATGGCGATGGGTACACCTGTTGCCCTGACTTTCATCATAACCAACATTATAGGCGCACTCATATTTATGGGTGACATGGCAGCCTGGAGCCAAATAGTAGACAATTCCACATCGCTTATAACCCGTTTCACCCTGGGGCCCGTGCCGATGTTTATCATGATGGGGGCGCTTTTCTTCCATACGGGCCTCGCAATCCGAGTGTTTGACGGATTGGATGTTCTCTTTGGTCGACTTCCAGGGAGGTTATGCTACTTGACCGTGGCGGGCGGATCTCTGTTTTCGACACTCACCGGATCGAGTATGGCGAACACAGCAATGCTCGGCTCACTAATGGTGCCCGAGATGCAGCGTCGCGGCTACAACAAGCGGATGTCGATGGGCCCCATCCTTGGAACTGGCGGTCTTGCTATGATCATTCCGCCCTCCGCACTTGGTGTGCTTCTCGCCTCAGTGGCAAATATCGATGTGGGAAAACTTTTGGTCGCAGGCTTTATACCTGGGTTCGTGTTGGCTGGCCTATACGCGACGATGATATTCCTTCAGATAAGGTTTAATCCATCATCAGCCCCGGCCTATGACGTCGAGATGCCGCCAATCTCAGAGCGAGTGAAACTCGTTGTTACAAACATTCTACCGATGGGCCTGGTAGTTTTTATGGTCATTGGCTTCATTATACTCGGGTGGTCGACACCAACTGAGGCAGCTGCATTTGGTGTCCTGGGTGTGGTTATTCTTGCCTCGCTCTTCAGAGTTCTAACTTTCAACGCCCTTAAAGCCTCAGTTGAAGCAACCGTCAAAGTCGGCGCTATGGTGTTTTTCATTATCATGAGCTCAACCGTGTTTAGCCAGCTTCTGGCCTACTCGGGGGCAAGCGCTGGACTCTTAGAGTGGGCCACAGGTTTCGAAGTCTCCAAGTATTGGGTTCTTTTATTGATGTTTATGATCCTTGTTTCCCTTGGGATGTTTATGGACCCGACATCAATGATGTTGATTACCGTGCCTATTTTCTTCCCGCTAGCGCAGCAGCTCGGTTTTGACTTAATTTGGTTTGGCCTCTTCGTTTTGATGACATTCGAGATGGCCGGCACAACGCCACCATTCGGCCTACTGCTCTACGTCATGCTTGGTGTCGCTCCAAAAGGAACGACTTTGTACCAGGTCGCAAGCGCAGCTTTTCCATTCTTGGTTTGCGACGCGATACTGATTGTCATTCTAGTGTTCTTCCCCAGCCTCGCGCTCTGGCTGCCAGGGCAAATGTAGCGGAAGAGATTAAGTCGCTGAAGTTTACCATTTGATGGTGGAGACTTCTTAGGATTAAATGAAGAAAGAGAAGAGAACAGAACTTAACAAGGAGGTAAAACAAGTGAAGAAACAACTCATAACTGCGGTAGCGGCGGGAATGGGCCTGACGTTCATGAGCCTACCGGCTTACGCCGGGTCAACAATTAAGGTGTCGACTTGCCAAATAAAAACCCATGATCATGTCGTGGTGTTCTTAAACGAATTCCTAAAACCGGCTCAAAAAAATAAGATCGGTTTGAAATTAAGATATATTGGTGGACCAGAAATCACCCCATTTACAAAGCAAGGGGGACTTTTAAAGCGAGGCTTGATTGACCTTATTTTCTGCCCAACTCCATATTACGGCGCTGATTTACCGGAGGCCCGTCTTCCCGGGGCCCACAACGTATCCCTCGCAGAAATGCGTAAAAACGGGGCATGGGACATGTTGGAAGAAGCATGGAACAAAGGACTAAATGCCCATATCCTCGCCTACCCAGCTTTTAACGTGTCAACATTTTATGTTTACACCAAGTTCAAGCCCGAACTCAGCAAGAAAACTGGAATTGACCTGGTCGGAAAGAAAATGCGTTCAACCGGACTGTACAAGCCATTTCTCTCTGCCATGAAAGCAACGCCGGTCGGCATAGCACCAGGAGACGTCTACACAGGCCTGGAGCGGGGAGTGGTCGATGGGATTGCCTGGCCAAAGGGATCAGTGACAAAATACGGCTGGGAAAAATTCCTTCGCTACAAAGTTGAACCAAATTTCTACGGCGCGACATTCTTAACAATCATCAACCTGGACAAGTGGAAAAGCCTAACCCAGGCCGAACGGGATTTCCTTACAAAGGTCTCAGCACAATATGAAAAAAGGAGTGATGAGGTCGTCGGTAACAACTTGGAGGCCGATGAAAAACGTCTGGCAAAAGCCGGTGTAAAAACTGTCAAGTTAGAAGGCGAATATGCGAAAGCATATTTGAGGACCATTTATGACGCAAAGTGGGCCGTCAATGACAAATATAAGAATTACAATGTCAACTACGCAAAACTGAAATCCCTGATGTACAAGTAGTCGGGACTATCTCGGTCAAACAGAGAGCACCACCCATTGGGTGGTGCTTTTTTTGACTCAAGGCTTCCCGCTCGGCAAATTATAATCAGCGGAAATCGTATCCACATACTCAAGCGCATCTTTCATCGGCACGACATCGGCATATTTCGCATTCATATCGCACAAATTGATCGCGTGGCTTGCTTGTGACCGATCAAAGCATGCCTCCTCCGGAATAATGCATCGGATGTTGTTGGAAAAGGCATCAATGACTGATGCTCTTACACAACCGGATGTCGTGGTCCCTGTAACAATCAACGAGTCGGCACCAAGATCGTTAAGAAACCCAACCAAAGGTGTCCCATAAAAAGCGCTCGGCTTATGTTTACGGATCACAATGTCTCGAGACCCCGGAGCAATTTCATCCATAATATCATTTGGGTCACGATTGGACTCTCGGGTATCGGGAGCGTTCGCCGCGACATCTTCAATGGTCCTTGAACTTTTCCAAGCCCAGCCCCCCTTGTCCCAACCATCATCTCGGACCGCACCCGTGGTGTAGATAACAGGTATGCCTTTTTCATGACATTTTTCCAGTAATTTTTGGATGTGGGGCAGTGCCTCCCAAGCATCTTCCCCACAAGAAGCCCTCCATTTCTTTATAGAGTCCAAAATTGGCTCAGACTGCTCACCGCAAAATGCATAGTTAACATCAATAATTAAAAGCGCTGGGGCCTTGCCTCCTCCTGCCCTTGATCCAAAGCCAGACTGTTCAAAGACTTGTTTGTCACGCTCAGTAAGATATTTATCCCAAACTCTCTCAGACATAATAACTCCTCTGTCCTCTCCAGGTAGAATTCGCATGATTGTCACACTAGTATTCCCCACAGGAAAGTGAAATGCTCGCTAATACATAAGGATTGAAGGCGGAACGAAAGATCCAATGACCGGAATACCTCTAGAAGATATCGACGCTGGCACTACCAAACAATGGCGCGAGGATGGGGTCCTCCTAATAAAGGGTGCCTTTACAAAATTTTGGCTGGATATCATCGCAGAGGGCGTTGAAGAGGCAATGTTGAACCCAAGCCCGATGGCCCGAGACTACATAGGCGAAAACGGAGGTCGATTTTTTACGGATCACCACATGTGTCGACGTATAGATGCATTTAAAAAATTCGAAAAAGACAGCAACGTTACCTCTCTAGCAGCAAAAATTATGGGGACGTCTAAACTGAATTATGTCGACGAACACCTCTTGGTAAAAGAACCCGGCACCGAGAATGCAACGCACTGGCACCAAGATTTACCCTATTACGAAATTGGGGGACCCGACTTCGGTTCTTTCTGGATCCCTTTAGATCCGGTTGATAGAGACTCTGGGGCCGTAAGATTTGTGAGAGGATCTCACCGATGGGGAAAGGTTTACCAGCCGATTAGAATAGCTGAGGGAGTCCTCGTAGACGAAGCCAAACAGTATGATGGCCCTGCCCCGGATATTGACCAGAACCTTGATAAATACCCGGTCGTCTCCTTCGACATGGACCCTGGAGATGCATTATTCTTCCATGCCGGCGTGCTGCATGGCGCCTACCCCAACAAAACTGCCGACCGCCGAAGACGCGCTCTTTCAGCCAGATACGCGGGGGCTGATTCCTATTGGCAACCCCGTCCCTACATCCCATCCCGACCTGAAACGCCTGACCTGGTTGAGGGTGGTCCTTTAGACTCTAATGAATATCCCGTTGTGTGGTCTGAACAACCATCAATTCCCGGTGACACGCCTAATTCTGGCTGATCCTAAAAAAAGGCGAATATTCGGCTTTCAATACTTTGTCGGGGTTTGGATCCAGGCTTTGTTGTCGGATCTACAAAGGCCGTGTGTGGCGTAAAACGAGCGGTACCGTTAACCATAGAGTCATATGACTTGATTAGCATTACTTCATTAAATTTCATGCAGGGAAAATATACCCAACTGTGATCTGGATTATAGGCCAGACGGAATGTGTACCCAATCCGATCAACGGCTCGCCTCTCAGCAGTTATAAGGTCATCTGACCTAACAGTTCTGGCATCGCAAATTGCGAGAGGCATAGTCTCAATAGCACCAGCCGTTGATCTCCAGGTATTGATAATCGCGAAGCGTCTTGAGAGAAGGTCTTCTGCCTCCTCTCCCATCAAGTCCCGGACACGTTGCGGACCGGATTCTGTTGTGTAGTCATTATGGGCACCCTGCACCGGTTCTCTGACCATTCGCTTTTTTCTTTCGATCGGATCGTCAAATCTTTTTGTGTGATCGAATACCACCGCCTTCGAACAGCCGGTCGCTCGCTTTACAATCTCCTCACATTCTCTGTTGTAGATTTCGGTTATTTGACTTTCATCATAAAAATCGGTGACAGCTGTAGACACAGCGACCACATCAAAGCCCTGAGAGTCGAGAGATAATTGACCAATCAAGGGTCTACCGTTCAAAACAGAGACCCGTCGTTTTTCGAATTGACCGTCCCGTTTCCCGCTCTGGCCGCCAGGTTGAGACGGCCTTAGAATGATACGATTCCCTGGAGTCCGGACCGCGTAATCCAGTTCGACGTCAACTTTTTCTGGATAAGTTAGATCTTCCATTGTCCTGCCTCAACTTCTATCCACAGCCCATCGAAATGTAAGCCCATTCTCCTCCACCCGCAATCAATCACTCTTGACCCCAAACTGCAATGACGGCCAAATCAAAGCTATCAAAGACATGAAACGAGATAAGAGATGATTCACACAGCTCCGAACGAAAATTCGCCCTCCCGAAACAGAATGAATGACAAAGTAATCATCGCCTCAGGCGCTGGATCCGTTGGCGAAGGATGGGGCAATGGCAAAGCTGCGGCGTTCGTGTATGGCAAAGAGGGGGGTAAGGTTTTCTGTGTCGATTATCGGCTTGAGGCCGCAGAGGAGACAGTCAAGCTAATACAAGAGGCCGGTGGAGAAGCATCGCCCTATGAGTGCGATGTGACCAACGAAGCCGCGGTTAGAAAAATGGTCGAAAGCTGTGTCCAGCGATATGGCCAAATCGACGTCCTTCACAATAATGTCGGCGGCCAAGGAACCGGACGAGCCTTGAGCACCATCACTGTCGATGACTGGAATGCAACCTTCTTAAGAAACATTACATCTGCCATGCTAACATGCCGAGAGGTGGCGAAGCATATGGAAGTCCGGCAAAAGGGTGCCATCGTTAATATAGCCTCTATCGCGGGAATTCGGCATCTTAATGTCCCGACCGCCGTCTACTCCGCAACCAAGGGAGCGATGATCGAGTTTAACCGAAACATTGCAATCCAGCTTGCTCCAAAAGGAATCCGCTCAAATTGTGTCCTCCCAGGATATATCGACACCCCATTCATCAAAAGGCTAGTGAACGGCAAGAGATCTTATGAATACAAAGGATATACCTCAGCCGAAGAATATTGCGCGGCCAGAGACGCTATAATTCCAACAGGACGGATGGGCACTGGATTTGACGTCGCTTACGCCGCCCTCTTTTTGGCCTCAGATGAGGCTTCCCACATCACGGCAACTGAACTTCTAGTTGATGGAGGCGTCACACAAACCTGCCCGGGTGTTTAAAAAAAGGCCGTAGATCCGGCCTTTTTTACCCAGCAAAACTTTACTAAGCAGCCTGCGCTTTTTTATATGGGATCCTGGTAACATGATCGAGGTTCTCACCTTCAATCCTTATGAGCCGGGTGGTATCGGCTCTCGACGGTGAATGCAAATCTTCTTCATTGTAGACGTGTGCATCCCCTGGGTTAAGCGGGTAGTCACGAACCTTCTCCACAAGACCCGGCCGGCCATCGACTGAAGGCTGAATGCATTTCCAGTCCGTCATAACAGTCTGACCGACCGCCTGACCGTAAATTGCCCAGCTCCCGCCGTGGCCATGCGGCGAGGACTCCTTTGCGCCCTCATAATAGTGAGCACAAATGCAAAATTTTAGATCGGGGTCTTCGTAAAGAATTGTTCTCGGGGGAGCGTGTTCATCACTCAAATGCAACGCTCGAAATTCTTCATCCAAACAGGCCTTCGATACATAGGCTCTTACCTCCTCGCGGCCCTCAGGACCGGGGTTCCGCTCAAGAGCTCCCTTACAATCGCGAGCAAACTCCTCCAATGTATATGCCATATCTGTCTCCTCTCTTGTCAATAAAAGATACCGCTCCCAGATTGTATTTTAAAAATGAGCCTTAAGAAACTCATCATACAATGCATTGAACTTATCTGGATTCTCTAAATAAAACATGTGACCGATATTAGGAATCTCATACCTAATACTTCCGGGCATTTTTTCACAAATGCTATCAAGCATCAATGAATTTGCCGTACTGTCATGCTGTCCTCCAATGATCATTGAAGGAATACGGGGGCGAATTGCCCACTCAAAAATATTTGCATGTCGTAATGACCTGAATTGGGTCAAATACCCCTTGGGCCGCATTTGACGAGTGACCTGGATCGCCCGCTCGATAACGGCCAAGTCGGCATTTGGCGAACACGATCTGGGGGCATGCAACTTAGCGTAACCCTCGACGCCCAGCTCCCCGAGTTCCTTTTCTCGATTTCGGATTGTCTTACTTCTTTCTTCAAAGTTATCTACCCCGCCCCCGACAACCGGTTCGGCAAGTGTCAAAGACAAAACTCGTTCCCTGAAGGATCGATAAAAGGCAGTGACCATTATGCCCCCGTAGGAGTGGCCAACCAAATGGACTTCTTTGATTTGCAAACCGTCTAAGAATTCGGCGATCAATAACGCATAATCTCCCGCGGACGGAAGGTCATTGTCCCAGTCGTCCGATTCACCATAGCCCGGAGCATCCCAACCGATAACTCTATAGCTATCTGAAAAACAGGCATACTGAGAAGTCCAATTAGCAGAGTTCCCACCCATCCCATGAATAAACACGATGGGTTCGCCGGCACCCGCCTCTCGATAAGACAGGCGATAATCTCCGCAATCGAGAAATTGCAAAGGAGGACAAGACACACTCATGTCAGACTAAACAGAGCCTTAATGCGTCCCCAAAAATGGGCTAATGGGGATACTGGCTTCCCGGTAACTTGACCAACCAGGCGCTCGAAAAACTGACCTACAACTAACTTGGCCGCACCCTCAAGCATACGGCCTCCAATCGAAGCCACTTTACCTGTAATCATTATCTCATAATCATATTTTACTCGAGTGCCGCCTGGTTCTGCGGCTAGTCGGACATGTCCGGCACCCGAGGCCGCCCCAAGGGGTCCGGATAGCCCACCAGCGAGTTTTACCGAACTAGGGGGAAGCAAATCTGAGAGCCCAACCTCTGCGATAAACCTCCCCCTGACGGGACCAGCACCGAGGCTGACCTCCGCCCGGAATTGATTTTGCCCAACAAGATCCAACTTATGGCAGCCCGGTATGACAGCGGCTAATTTTTCTGGATCGAGTAACGTCTCCCAAACACGTTCTGGGGTTTCTGGCACGACCGTATCTCCTGACCCTTGCAGCGACCGGCCCCTAGCAGTTTCCTGTTCTTTCTGAATACCTTGATCTGTGGCCGCCAATGCCTCAGCTCCGTGGATCAAGGCACTTAACTTTGCAGGGGTCAGGGGAGGCATAATGTCGTCGATTCCGAGCGCATCACAGACGGCGTTGGCAATGCACACAGGGGTAGACATACAATTACCTTCTGCGGCACCCTTAGCTCCCAACGGGGTAAAGGGAGACGCGTTTTCTACTTGCAGTATGACAGGTTCAGGTACCTCTGTCGCGGTCGGCACCAAATAGTCCGCGAAGGTCCCAGACAAAAAGCTGCCGTCATTTGCATACGCAAATTCTTCATACAAGGCCGCTCCAATTGCCTGACCAAATGACCCATATACCTGGCCCTCGACAATCATGGGGTTCATCATTTTTCCGGGGTCATGCATCGTCACATATTTATCAATTCTAACCTCTGCGGTGTCCGGATCAATCTCTACCCCACAGAAGTCGAATACAAAGCCATATGTTAATGAGGTGTTTATCCGATCGCCGTCATCTGGAGCCTTGAGCTGCTGTGGAGACCAAGTAGCCGTCTCTCTCAATGCGCCATCGACGTCGTCTGGAAGCGCTCCTGGTGACCAGTGCGTTCCACCGGAAACCCGCTTAAAACTGAGCGCATTATCAATATTGTCTCGATCGAAAATTTTCCCACCCGCAAATTCTATCTGATCTGAGGTTATATTCAGCAATGGTGCCGCTATACGCGCAAGCTTGTCTCTTATCTTCTGTGCGGCGAGATGCGCAGCGACTGCTGTGCCCGGGGAAAACCGGCAGGAGTATGTTCCTGCCGCGATTGACCACGGATCTTTGAGTGTATCATGATCGGTAGCGACCCTGATATCACCAGGCCGGAGGCCTAGCTGGTCTGCCACAATCTGTGAAATGACTGTCCCGTGCCCCTGCCCCTGAGGCGTAGTGTCACTGGTGACCGATACAGATCCCAGAGGGTCAACATTAACGGTCGCCATTGAGACGGCACCGTCCTGCCCGCCCCGCTTCGCACGCTCTTCAGCGGGAACGATTGTCGACAAATAACCCATGTTAGACATGCCTGGCTCGACGACTGCAGCATAACCGATGCCATATTTTTTTCCTGCCGCGCGGGCTTCATCTCTTCTTCTTATAAGACCTTCCAGACCACCGTCAGCGATAGCCTTTTCAACGGTGCCCGGATAGTCACCTGAATCATAAAGGGCACCGGCCGGCGTCTGATACGGAAATACATCTGCCTCTAAAAGATTTTGTTTGATCACGTCCAGCGGATCCATGCCTACCACGACAGCAACCTTTTGCATCAACCGTTCGATCGCATAATACATTTGGGGACCTCCAAAACCCCGAACAAGTCCTGCGGGGGTTTTATTGGTCATCACCAGCTTGTTAATGCATGCGACATTCCGAACTTTATAGGCACCCGTGAGCGCGCCATGCATTCGATAGAGAGGCCCTGGCATCGGCGATCGAAGATAAGCCCCATAGTCATCAATCTGTTCAAGACGGAGTGCTGTTACTTCCCCATCTTTTTTTACAGCCGCTGAAATTTTAACGACCCGGTTTGGAGCGCTAGACGCCGCAGTAAGGTGTTCCAGCCGGTCTTCTACCCATTTTATGGGCCTTCCTGTGATCTTGGAGCATAACCCCATAAGAACAATGTAGGGAAGCACGGCCTGTTTCACGCCAAAACTTCCACCCGAGTTCGAGGGCGTCCTCAGCCTCACATTTGGTTCCGCAACGCGCAACGCACGCGCAATTACAGGATGCCCCGTGTAGGGACCCTGAAAATTGGAAAACACGTCGTAGCTATCCTCATCAGGCGAATATTCAACCATCGCCACAAACCCCTCTATGGGGGTCAGCGAGTTTCGAGGGTAGTGTATTTGCAAATCTACAATTTGATCTGCCTCTGAAAAAGCCAGATCAGGATCTCCATATTTAAATTCCCTATCAGATATTAAGTTCTTGCCAGCCGCTGGATGCACCAATGGGGCACCAACTTCTCCAGCTTTTTCAGGGTCGAGTATCGGATCAAGAACCTCATAATCAACCGCAACATGCTCCAGCGCGTCCTCTGCAACATAACGATCTCTCGCAACGACAACTGCAACGGCCTCCCCGACGAAGCGCACTCTGTCAACGGCCAGGGCCCATTCATGCAGGGGCTCTTTTACGATAAGGAGGTAAGGGTCCGAAATTTCTTTTAACTGTGCCCCTGTAATGACCGCCATTACCCCTGGGCTTTTCTCTGCTTTGGATACATCGATTGACTTAATTTTTGCGCTTGCGTGCGGTGATCGCAGGATAGCTGCGTATTGAGTTCCTGGGGGAACCGGGTAGTGATCGGCAAACCTGGCGCGGCCAGTCAAAAGGCGCTGATCTTCAGTGCGTTCCAGGGATTGTCCAACATATTTCTTCATAGTCTCCATTAGACCATCGCTCATCAATATCTAAGGCCAATCTGGTCTAGGAATTTGAACATTGACCGTCGACATTCTTCAGGTTTCTGGATCTGTAAGAGATGACCCGTTCCCAGAATGCAATCGTACTCATAGGCCATATCCTCAGCTAAGGCGCGGTTAGCGAATGCCGGGCCAGGCGCTCCTTTCGCTTCCGGGTCGCACGCGATCAGCTTAAAAGGTCCACCTATCTGCTCCTTGGTAGGCCACAAATTTAGAGTTTTTGCCTGACTGTAGATTGAAGCCTCGAATTCACGGGGGCAAGCAAGCACCCAGAGATCGTTATCTTCTAATTTTCGCAGAACTGAGTCCGCCATCAGATCGTGGGCCCCTTCAACCCAGGTTGAATGGCCCCGATTTCCCTTATATTGCTGGGCAAGCTCCTGTGGGTTTCGGAACTCATTTGGCCGTGTTGCCGCCCACTCGATAAGCCGATGCTCAAACGCTTCCATTCGTGGATATTCACGATGTCCCTGAGGGGGAACATTCGGAGGATCAAACAGGATCAGTGCATCCCAGATAAATCCAAGTTCGCATGCATGTTTCATGGCCGTGCGACCCGACATTGAGTGAAACACCCCGATAGTCGTCTTTTTCCCCAACCTCGCCGCAACTTCTCTAAACACTCGATTTAAATCGAGAGCCATCTGTGCGTAGGTATGGCCTGCCAATCCCGAAGCGCACAAAGGATTTTGCCCATGGTTCCGAAAATCAAAAGCGATGACCTCAAAGCGATCACATAGAGGCCCCCAAAATGGATAATAGCCATCCACAGCAAACCCATTTCCATTGGAAATCAGGATCCTTGGGCCTTGCGAATTGCCATGGACTCGGACACGGATCAAAGCACCATCTCCCATAATCAATTCAATTACTTCTCTTGGCTCTGGGATTACGAATAGCATTTCTAAAAACCTAACTCTTTGCAACAACTGGTCACCCTTGATCTAGAGCATTTCTCGAGGAAAATCACCCTAGGATCAGGTTTGCTTAGCCACTCATTCCTTTTATTGTCTCCGAATGTCTTTTCCAACCCTTGTATTTGTGAGCTGTCTTACCCTGGTCCTCAATACCATGGCCTTTATGACAATCACGCCTGTTCTGCCGGAACTCCTCGTTCAATGGAACCTTACCGAGACCGAAGCAGGGCTGCTGGGGGGAGCTTTCTTTATAGGCTATGTCGCGGCTGTTCCAATACTCGTACCGCTCACCGACCGTATTTTACCCAAAAAAATTTATGTTATATCCGGTGTCATCGGTACCATTTCTTGTTTTGGCTTTGCCTTCCTCGCAGACGGTCTCTGGACCGGAATTTTTTTCAGGATCCTAACCGGTATTGGCGTAGCAGGCACCTATATGCCGGCCTTGAAAGCAATGGCCGACGACCTTGAGGAACCCTACCGAACAAAAGCCGCAAGCTACTATACTTCCGTGTATGCGGTAGGAACAGCGGCCTCAATCCTGGCAGGTGGTGTATTTGCAGATTGGCTGGATTGGCGTTGGTCGTTTATCGCGGCGGGGATTGGTATTTTCACGGGGTTTGTGATTGGCAGTATAGCCCTACCAAACGGGAAGATTTCAGAAAATCCTGTTAGCCAATTTGCAGCCTTCCGTCGGGCCTTTCAGAATCGAGCGGCAATGGCCAATATCAGTGCCTATTTTGGTCACCTCTGGGAAGTTTTTTCCAACCGCGTATGGATCGTTGCATTCCTTGTTATGGCAGAGTCTCATCGAGGTTCGAAATACACCATTACTGCTGCAGGGGTCGCAACGTTAGTAGCACTGTGCGGGGTCCCCGTCAGTATGTGGTGCGGAGAGGCTTTGCATCGCTATGGAAGAAATAAAGTTCTCAACATCATTATGCTAAGCTCTTTGGTAGTTGGGATTCTTGTAGCCCTGACGACAGCGGCCCCCCTTTGGATTGTGGCCTCTTTAGCAATCCTATACGGAATGGTCTCTTATGCAGATACTGGCCCCCTCAATGCCACTACAGTCTCCCTAGCTGAACCAGAAGTCCGGGGCGCGACGATGGCAATACATGCCTGCACGGGATTTGCCGGCGGAATTCTGGGAGCCTTGGCTATAGGGATCACGCTTCAAAACGCGGGCGGTATCAACGCGCCCGAGGCATGGCGTTATGCTTTTCTCGTTATGGCCTCGGGTTCCGCATTTGGGCTCTTGATGAGATGGCGTGCTAACAGAGCATCCTGAATTAGGCACCCGGCCAGGGAACTCCCCATCGATCCACATAGACAACCTGTTCAAGCGGAGCGCGACGTGTTGGCCCGAATTTTCCCATAGGCCAACCAATCGGAATGATTGCGTATGGATGATATCCCTGTGGCAGTTCCAAAATCTTCTCAACCTCTTTTTCGTAAGCCAAATGACGCGCGGTCAAAGTGGCACCAAGGCCCAGAGCCCGGCAGGCCAACAACATATTCTGCACCGCTGGATAGATCGAACCGGGCGTGGAGCGAGTAGCCCTGGGTCCGTCATTAAGACAGGCGACAATCCAAATGGGTGCCTCGTGGTAATGATCCGTAAGGTACTCTATTGCCCTCAACTCTCGGGCATGTTTTTCGCGCTCCGGGCCGGCCGCTGGCTCATGTGCTGCGTGACGCGGAACAACGATTTCGTCAAAACCTTTTCTGTACCAAACCTGGATCCGTTTTTTGATGGCTGCGTCCTTTACCACCAAAAATCTCCATCGCTGCGAATTCCCGCCATTTGGGGCCGCCGTACCCGCCTCGAGCACTTGCGCGATAAGGTCGTCAGGTACTGGGTCAGGCTTTAACCTCCGCATTGCCCGCATCGTTCGCATTATATGGAAAACATCCGTATTCTCTCTCAATAAAGCCCCCTTAAATAACAGTTTCGAAACCATCACCATTTTTTTCTACGGGCCCGTAATAGGGACTTAGAAAATGGGCCGGAAGAATTAAAGTCCCTGTCCCTGCGACCCGACCGAGCAGGTCACGTCGATACCGGGCAGACATTCCTGGGTCCTCACAGAAAGACGAAGACCAATCAGGATGTCGAACTTGCGCGGGATGATGCATCACGTCGCCACAAACGAAAGCCTCCTTGCCCTCATCTTCCACATGAAGAACGACAGAACCCGGAGTATGACCGGGGGCAGGCTCACAATTTAGTCCCGTGCCTATGTGATGGTTGCTATCGACCAAGACAGCCTGTCCTGAGTCGAAAATTGGGAGGACGCTATCGAGGTGTGACCCTTGTAATATGGGGTCCGAACTCTTCGATTGCTCATCACACCAGAATTTATACTCCAACTCGGCAAAAAGATATTCGGCCTTTGGGAAAGTGGGCACCCATTGTCCATTTTCCATTTTTGTATTCCAACCGACGTGATCGGCATGCAAATGGGTACACATGACAATGTCGATATCTTCTGGCACTAGCCCTCGAGCAGCCAAATTATTTAGAAAAGGCCCATCACGCCGGTGCCAATCTAACCGGTTAGGTCGATTTTTTCCGTTACCACAGCAGGCATCGACTAGGATATTGAGTTTATGTGTCCGAATTAAAAATGAGTGAAAACTGAGAGACAGGTCCAAACTGATGGGGTTTATAAGTCTGCCCCCCATAACCGCAGAGAGGTTCCTCAATTCCTCAGGATCTGAGTTAGGCAACAACCTTTCATACGGGTAAGTCAATCTCTCCATATCGACCACGCGATCGATTTTTATCTCTCCGATATCGCACCCCGCGCGACTTTGATCCCAAGAACTTTGTGCCATCAACAAACGCTAGGCACTTTGCGACTGATCGGCAACCCGGCTTTTGCTGCCGTTGCCAATTTGAGAGGCAGAATTATCTAAAACATTCTATGTAAGGGGCGATGTCGCCTAGAGACGCTCATTCAAAAAATCAACCGTTCTTGACCAAGCAATAGCTGTGGCCTCCGGATGAAATCGTCCCTTTTTATTGTTGGGATCTTGAAATGCGTGGTCCGCACCAGGATAGGTGTAAAACGTGTGATCAACCGCATTCTGAGTAAGCTTTTGATCGAATTTACTAACATCTTCAGTCGACGGATTTTGATCTAACCCACCAAAATGGCCCAGGACAGGACATCTGAGATGATCCAGACGGTCAAAAGCTGTTGGACCATCACCCCAAGCTGAAAACATCCCGCCACCATAGTTGACCACGCATAATTTGAAGGCTTCGGGAAAAACACTGGCCCCAAAAAATGACGTGCGCCCGCCCATACAGTGACCAAGAATTGCGACCCGGCTCATATCTATGTCGCCTCTTCCGCCCAAATAATTGAGTGACTCTTGAATATCAGAAATAAACTCTTGGTCGTTCCTAAAATCGGCCGGCCCGTCTCCCTCCAGTCCGGGATGACGATGGTAAAAATCTGGGGCCATAGAAAAAAAACCCTCCGCTGCCAAGGCATCAACTTGGTCCAGCGTAAATTGATCCATCCCCGACCTATGAAACATCACCATTACAGCGGGGAACGGACGGTCACCCCCAGGCACCCCGCAATATAACTTCATTTCACTGCCATCAGCTTCAATATTTGACCAATTACCCATATGCCCGCCCCTTTTCGTCCGGAGGCTAGCATGATAGCTCTGCGCCCGAAACGATTTTACTTCAAAGCTTTTCCTTTTGTATCGAACCCAAAAAAATTTTTAATGCTCACCACACCCCAAAAGTCCGCAGAAAGCGTTTCGCTTGGATATGCCTTCCTTATTACTGGGATTTTTTCTTATGGCTGGCTTTGGCCTGTCATGCGCGCAGGTGTGAGCTACCTCCCCCCCCTATGGTTCGCCTCAACGCGAGTTTTCATAGGCGCGTTAATCCTAATCTTTGTCCTAGCATTGCAACGAAAATTGAAGCTCCCTGGCCGAAAGGACCTACCCGCTCTCTTGTCCGTAGGAGTTTGTATGATGGGACTGTATGTCTCGTTGGTGCATACCGCCATGGCCTATATTCCTGCAGGAAGAGGGGCTCTTCTGGGATACTCCACTCCTCTTTTCGTTGCCCCTTTTGCAATATTTTTTTTGGGCGAGCGCATCACGCCTTTGAAAATATCTGGCCTAATTTTAGGCCTAGTTGGCTTAGCCATTTTGTTTAATCCCGTCGAATTTAACTGGGCGGATCCCGATGCCATTTTTGGAAGCACCCTGTGTCTTCTTGCTGCACTGTCATGGTCAATCGCCATCCTTCAGATGAAAACACATGAGTGGCATCTCACGCCGCTGCAATTGGGCCCATGGCAGCTGCTGGTAGCCACCGCGGTCACATTGCCTTTCTCATTCTGGGTTGCAGAACCCAGACCGGTAACCGTGAATACAGAGCTCGTTCTATTGGTCCTGTACGGTGGGGTCTTAGGAACTGCGGTGGCCATGTGGTCTGTCGCAAGCTCCATTCGATATCTAGGCGCTGTAACGACTTCAATAGGCCTCTTGGGTGGGCCCGTCGTAGCAATAGCAACGAGTGTCTTGTTCCTCGGTGAAGAACTTACTCTAACCTTGGTTGGGGGATTAGTACTAATTCTCGGGGGAATTGGACTTGTGACGTGGTCAGACGTGAAGAAAAACTAAACTGGCCTCACGGCCACGATTTCACAGGCAGTTTTTTTTGCACCCAACCCGGTCCATCCCGACGGTTCCCCTCCATGCCCGCCCTGACATTAAACACGCTGGTAAAGCCGGCTTTTTCAACTAGAAAAGCGGCTCTGCCAGACCGGATCCCACTAGCACAGATAAATGCGACGGGTTTAGTGTTTTGGCTTCCGTTCACCGAGCCCACAGCTTTCAAAAACTCGCCTTCTCCGCCTGCACCTCGGATAGAGATCGGATGCGCTCCCGCAGCAATTCCTGTCTTTCTCCACTCCAACTCGGACCGGACATCGATGAGCGTGACTTCTCCACTCTTAGTTAAACGGTGAGCATCCTCGACAGCCAAAAACATTACCTCTGCCCGAATGGAAAATGGCACCATCCAGATTAGAAATAAAAAGCTGACGAGACTTCTCATTTCAGCCCAAGGTTGGATCCAGGACGACCTTACCCAAAGGAACTCCCGCCTCAATATGCCTGTGGGCGTCAGCGGCAGCACTGAGAGGATACACCTTTTCTATTTTGGCACCCAACTTGCCCTGAGCCGCTAACTTCAGGGTATCATCGACATTTTTATCAGTATTCCCGGTGGCACCAAAAATCCGAAGATTGCGGTGATACAAAAGACCACAATCAAGCTCGACTTTGCCGCCTCCGTGCGCACCAGCGGTGACGAGCCGGCCGAACTTTTTAAGACATGCCAATGCCTTCGGCCATGTGAGGGGGTTTGATATATTTTCAAAAACAAGATCAACACCCTCGCCATTTGTGTGTGCCATTACAGCCTCAGTTAAGTCCTCCTTGGTATAATCAACGCCAAAATCAGCACCATACTCCATTCCAACCGCGACCCTATCAGAGGATCCGGCGGTGCATATAACAAAAGCACCGGCAGCCTTTGCCACCTGTATGCCCGTCAGGCCCAGGCCGCCTGCGGCACCCATTACGAGCACAACCTCCCCGGGCCTCAATCCACCTGTATCAAAAAGTAAGTTGTGGGCGGTCGGACCATGTCGCAAAACCGCCGCAGCCTCTGCATAGTCAAGGTTACCAGGTATCGGCACCGCCACGGACGCTGGCACCTTCACCAGCTCTGCGTCGCCCCCAAAACACCCAACACCCAGCATTACCGAACGCGTGCAATTTTCAAAGTCCCCCTTTTTACACAGGTCGCAATTAAGGCATGGAATGCGTGAAAGGCAGGCTACGCGCGTCCCGACTTCTGGGCTCTCAACCCCATCACCTAACCTCACCACAACCCCTGCTGGATCAACCCCGCCGACATGGGGAGGCTTCACATTACGGCGCGTTTGCTCACCAGCTCTAACCGCACAGTTGAGGACGCGGTTGACGGTGACTGCGTGAACTTCGACGAGGATTTCTCCTGGACCCGGAACTGGGTCCGGGATGTCCTTGTACTGGAGGACATCCGGTGGCCCAAAAGTGTCGTAGATCGCGGCTTTCAAAGGCTCTACTCCGCCTCTCGAACCTTAACTCTCATCTCTCCGATGTAAGAGCAGGCACAGTGCATCTCATCTCCAGGTTTTACCTCAGATACACCAGGGGGCGATCCGGTGAACATCACATCTCCCGGATAAATAGTGTAAAACTCGGTCGCAAACTCTATTAGCCGTTGGGTATTAAAGATAAAATCTTTGGTGTGCGCGTCCTGCTGGAGCTTGCCATTCAAGTGCACAGTAAAAGGAACGTTATTGGGATCAGGGATCTCATCTTTGGTAACAAAATACGGGCCAAGGGGCGCATATCCATCACAGGATTTCCGGAATGACCGATCCTCAATACCTCGGACCGTCATGTCCAAACCCAGCGTGTACCCCGCAATGTAATCCATCGCATCGGCCTTATCGACGTGACTCCCTTGCTTCCCGACGACGATAACAAATTCAACCTCGTGGTCGTTCCTTCTATCAGGGAAACGGATAGCAACACCCTCACTCTCACCGACGACCGCGGTGTTCGACTTCAAAAATATTCCTTGATTTTGGATCCCCGGGGGTCGTTTCGGGCCATCTGCTTCCCCAGTGACGTGGGGTTGCGCAGCCATCTCAGCGACGTGTGCCTCGTAATTGACCGGTGCCGCCATGATTTTGCCTGGACGTGCAACCGGTGGAAGAAGGGAGACGTCAGCGCGAGCAATTCCTGCCACTTTTCCCGCCGCCTCTTCTAACCGCCCTCGTATATCATCAAGCGCCGCTATAACGGGGTCACCCCTCATATCATAGCGCGCCTGAGACCGGACATCGGTCTGAATATCGGTTACATCATGGATCATTTCGTTAATGACCACGCCAAGACGGTCATCGTTAAAGCGGCAAAGTTTCATGGCATCTCCCTCTCACTTTTTTACATTTATAAATTCATCTTTACGCCCCTGAGACCCTTATGACAAAGATCCGAAATCTGTTTCAGATCTCTCTTGCGCAAACTGAGTGACATACACTCTATCGTAACTCGTCATTTAGCAAAGACTAACCGACAAAAATCCTTTCCCTTTTTTCATGACTACACCTTGGAAAATTTCGTTTTAAAACATACCCTTTCGAAACAACTCATTCAGAGGGAGGAATGACATGGGAGAAGCGATAGTTGATGGTTTGCGCAGTATTGAATTTTCCGTACCTGATGTCGCACTAACGGCCAAATTCTATGAGGAATGCTGGAAGATCTCTCCTGTCGAGAGACGGGAAGACGCACACTATTTCCGGGCAACTGGTAACGAGCATCACTGCGTTGTTTTGCACGAGGGGGCTAGAGCCGGAGTAAAGAAAGTGAACTTTTCCGCCACAGACAAATCCACTGTCGATGCCCTGCATGGGAGGCTCTCCGGGCTCGGAATTAGAATTACCGAAGGGCCAGGAACCCTCAACACTCCAGGCGGTGGATATGGCTTTGCTTTCAAGGATCCAGATGGACTGGAATATGGCATTAGTACTGATGTAACGAAGCATAGTGACGACACGAAGGCCGATGATAGACCATTCAAACTAAGCCACGTTGTGGTCAACTCTGCGAAGGTCCCAGAACAATCAGAGTGGTTTGCAGACGCTCTTGGTTTCAAGATCAGTGACAGAACTGATATCATGCATTTTATCCGATGCAGCCCAGACCATCACAGCATTGCAATCGCGAGAGCAGAGGGTGCCGGTCTCAATCACACCGCATTCGAAATGCCTGATTTTGACTCTCTTATGACGGGCGTGGGCAGGATGCGCCACAAGGGCTTTGAAATCGACTGGGGGGTTGGCCGACATGGACCTGGCAATAATATTTTCTCCTACTTCCGCGAGCCCAACGGCTTGATCGTGGAATACACGGCAGAAGTCGAACAGGTGGATGACAGCTATCAGACTGGGACACCAGAAGAGTGGTCGGAGAGGCGAAAAAAGAATGACATGTGGGGAACCGCAGGGGCTCCGTCGCCAACGATGAGGCAGTGTATGCATGGGCATCCGATACCGCCAAGAGTCGACTTCTAGATAAAAATTCTAGGGGTCCGGGCTAGCACTGAAGAGAAACCTTGCATGGGTTTCCTGCATGACGTAGCCTTTTCGCATTAAAGAAGCCGTCACTCAGAAGTTGTCGTGACAGTTAAGAGAAGTGTCCGTCTAAGGGCATGGATTAGGTAGAAAGAGCAAAGGGAGGAATGCTCAATGAAGTCTCTAAAATCGTCGAGTTTTGCCGTCATGGCAGCCGCCATCGCAGCTTTTGGACTTGCTGCTCCCGCGGATGCGCAATTTTACAAGGGCAAACGGGTCAACGTCATCATAAATTATGGCGCTGGCGGAAATACAGACATTCAAGCGCGTATGCTCATACGTCATATGTCTAAATACATCCCTGGGAAACCCAGGTTTATTTTTCGACACGTCTCGGGGGCTGGTGGCGCGGTTGGGGCAAACTTCCTCGCCGAGGCCGGGAAAACAAACGGCAGCATGATGGGAGTATTCACAATCCCAATTATGTATCAAGTCATGAAGGCCCCAGAGTTACGAGCCGATTTATCGCAATTTGTCTATATCGGAGCCGTTGGCCAGCAGACGATCGGCCACTGCCGGGCTGATGCCATTCCGGGGAAGAAAATGAAATCTTGGCGTGACCTCATAAATTCCAAGCACGAGATGCGGAGTGGTGGTCATGGGCCCTCAAGTTCAAAGGATCTTCGCCTGCGCCTGTTCTTCGAGGCGCTTGAAATTCCTCTAAAACACGTGACAGGGTATAAATCGGGCGGTCAAATCCGTGCGGCGATTCTCAAGAACGAGCTCGACTGCACAGCTGACTCGCAAGCTGGTTTTTACGGGCGAGTACACGCACAACTTATAAAACCTGGTGTATCGATACCCACCTGGCACATTGGGACTCCGGGGCCAAATAATTCCATCGTACACTCCCCCTCTGTAGACAAAAACATCCCGTCACTGCAGGAGGTCTATGAGGCTAAATTTGGTAAAGGCAAGAGACCTAAGAAGCTTATCTGGGGCGCTCTTCGAACTATTGCTGGCACTCGGGAAATGCTTCGTATCCTGGTCTTCAAAAAAGGCACCAGCAAACAGGCAGTCAACATAATGCGGACCGCCTGGGACAAGACGATGAAAGACAAGGAGTTCTTGGCTGACTATAAGAAACAAAATAAAAGCATGTTTGTTGGAAAGTCGGGTAAAGAATCGCAGGTCTACATCAAAGATCTTGTGAATGTTCCTAAAGACCTGCAAAAATTCTTGTTAGATTACGCAAACGCTGCAAAGAGCTAAATGAGGGTGTAAGCTTATAGTTACGGGGGCGGCTCGAACGGGGCGCCCCCTTTTTTGTTCCCAAAAACTTTTCTGAGGTAGTTTGCCATGACCTTTATGGATGCGGCGCTTGAGGGTCTTAGACTGGTCCTTGTTTGGCCAGCACCGGGATATATGTTGCTCGGTGTGGCAATAGGAATGTTCTTTGGCGCCGTCCCGGGGTTGGGTGGCCTGGTCGGTATGGCCATCATCTTGCCTTTCACGTTTGGGATGCCTCCCGAAGTTGCCTTCGCCTTCATTCTGGGAATGTACGCTGTCACCACCACTGCGGATACGCTGGCTTCCGTCTTATTAGGAATTCCCGGGACAGCCGCCTCACAAGCCACCATTCTTGATGGTTACCCAATGGCACAACGGGGCGAGGCGTCAAGGGCCTTAGGAGCGGCTTACACTGTTTCCATGTTTGGTGGCGTCCTCGGCGCACTCTTCCTCGCTCTCTCGATTCCCATAGTTCGCCCGCTGATCCTCTCTTTCTCAGAACCTGAATTTTTTGCACTCGCCGTTCTGGGGCTGACCATGGTGGCCTCTCTCAGTGGCAAATCGATCTACAAGGGAACCGCAGCTGCGTGTTTCGGGCTGATGCTGGCCTGTGTCGGGTTTGCAGAATTTGGGGGTGTCCGCCGATATTGGTTTGAACAAAATTTCTTGCTCGAGGGAATCCCAATTGTTCCCTACGTGTTAGGTCTTTTTGCCCTCCCCGAGGTTTTAGAGCTCGCAGTTCGAAACACCTCGATCTCCCGCGTCCAACGGGACGAAGTAGAAAGCGGGGGTATTCTGAATGGCATGAAAGACGCCGCCAAACACTGGTGGCTGGCGTTACGATGCACAGCAATTGGGGTCTATATTGGCATGTTACCCGGCCTAGGTGGGTCAATCGTCGATTGGGTCGCTTATGGGCATGCGGCGCAGTCCGAGAAGAATACCGAGAATTTTGGTAAGGGTGACATAAGGGGTGTGATTGCTCCCGAAGCCGCCAACAACGCGATGAAAGGCGGGGCACTGCTGCCCACCATAGCGTTTGCCATCCCTGGCAGCGCCTCCATGGCAATACTCCTAAGCGCCTTTTTCATCCAGGGCCTTGAACCTGGACCTCAAATCCTAACGACCAAACTCGACATCACCTTTACCCTCATATGGACTTTGGTGCTGGCAAACGTTGCGGGTGCCGTAATCTTGTTGGTCTGGGGAGGCCAGGTATCAAAAATCACCTACATACAAGGCCATATCATTGTCCCGACCATAATCATTGTCGTCTTCATGGGTGCCTGGGTCGGTAATGGCAGTCTGGGCAACTGGATCGTACTCCTGATTTTTGGGTTTATTGGCTATTTCATGAAATTGGGCGGCTGGCCGAGACCTCCCATTGTCCTGGGCTTTGTCCTAGGCAAAATCATGGAGGAGTCGCTGGGCATTTCGATGCAGATCCATGGCTGGAACTCCCTGACTCGTCCAATCGTAATTGTCATCATAATTCTGACCGTTATCACAATCATTAGCACCGTCAGAAAACAGAGAAAGAAGAGAAGAGAAGAGAGGGAAGCGGCAGCAACGCATACCCGCGAAGCCCCAAAAGATGTCACCTCAGCTGTTCAGGTAGCCGAGGAAGGCGGTAAAGATTGCCCCGTCGCATCCTGGCCTCTTGGCGCCATTTTGTTGCTGATTTTCTCGTATTGTTATTATGAAGCGATTCCATGGAATTTTGCGCCAAGGATTTTTCCACACTCAGTTGCTGTTGTCGGCTTCTGCCTTGCCGCTGGTGCCCTCTTCACGGATTGGAAAACATTGAAGGCAATAAAAGCCGGAACTGCCAGCCCTGACGTTGTTGGTGTGGACCGAAGCTTCTTTTGGAAGAGCATGTATTTCATGAGCTGGATGGTTGGAATTCTAGTTCTGACCATGGTTATCGGTCAGTTCCCAACCCTCATACTCTTTGTTCTCCTCTACTTGGTTTTCTGGGGGAAGTTTAGCTGGAAAGTAGTTGTCCTCTACCTTGTTGGGATCATTGTATTTCTCCTTGGAATGTTCAATGAGATTGTTCCCGTCATGTGGTACGAGCCGGATTGGTTGCCAAACTTCTTTGTCTAGTTAAAAAAAAGGCGCCCCCCGAGGCGCCTTTTTTTAACGGGAAGAGCAGAGCTTCACATCATCGCGCTGAAGCCACCATCCACAACTAAGTTTTCTCCATAAATGAACCGCGACTCATCGCTTGCCATAAACAAGACTGCTTGTGCCAACTCCCTAGGTTCTCCTGCCCTTCCAGCAAGGTTCGGCACTGGCCGGGTCGGATCAAACTCTTCTTGGCCCACCGGTGATCCAATTTTATTGGGCACCACGGAATTTACGCGAATTTTATGGGGGGCCAACTGAACCGCCAGGCCACGCATCAAGTTTGCGACGCCTCCCTTAGCAGCTGCATAGGCAATCGCGCTTTCCCGTCCCTGAAAACCGGAAGTTGACCCTATGTTGACGATCGCGCCCCCGTCACCCTGCGAAATCATTTGCTCGGCCGCATACTTGCTTGTGAGGAACTGACTTGTCAGTGTCACTGCGAGTACTTTGTTAAAGTCATCCAGGCTACACTCGAAAACATTTTTGTTGTCCGAAATAGCAACGTTATTGACAAGAATATCAAGACGACCGAATTCAGAAACGGTCCCTGAAATCATATCCTTCACTGATTGCTCATTCGAAACATCCGCAGAAATATAAATTGCTGCTCCAGGATGCGACTGGTTGATTGTGCCGACAGTTCTCCTTCCTCGCTCCTCATCCATATCGACCACGGCGACTTTGGCGCCCTCGTCGGTGAAAAGCATGGCCGTTTGTTCGCCGATGTTACGGCCAGCACCTGTAACGATCGCAACCTTATTTTCTAGTCTCATTTTTCTCTCCCTGAAATCGGTCGCGAATTGAACCAGGCCAGCTAGTCACTGTCAAACTGCCGTCCAATCGCAGCACGTCGGGTTTTCGGAGAGCTAGCCCAATGTTATAAGTCGTGCAGCTTTCTAAGAGCCTCTGAACAAAATTGGAAGGGAATGGCACCGGTGCTCTTTCCCAGGGAGAAAAAAATGGACGACGCACGGAGTGCCTCACTTGCAAACGATCAATCAGGATATAGGGGGCTCAGAGATTGGATTGAAAAGGTAGACGACCTCGGCGAGTTACTTCGAGTAGATGATGCCAGTTGGGATGCTGAAATGGGTAGCATCACACAGATGCTCACAGAGAAAAGCCGAGGCAACGCGCCAGCTATCCTTTTCGACAATGTCCCCGGCTACCCCAAAGGTTATCGAACCCTCTACGGTTCTCTATCCTCTATAAAACGCGTCGCATTGACACTTGGTTTGCCATTAGAGCACGAGCGCAAGGCAGACATTGTCCAGCGCTATTATGACCGCATGCAGAATATGGAATTAATCCCGCCCAAGATCATTGAGACGGGTCCCGTCATGGAAAATGTCTTGACCGGTGATGACATCGACGTTCTCAAGTTTCCAGTCCCCAGACATCATGAGCAAGACAAGGCTCGTTACATTGGGACAGCGAATTGTGTTATCAGCCAGGACCCCGACAATGGGTCATTTAACCTGGGGACATATCGAAACCAAGTCTATGACGCAAAAACTATTGGCTGCCAAATAACGGAGGGCAAACACGGTCGGATCCACCGAGATAAATATTTTGAGCGTGGTGAGGAATGTAAATTTGCAATTTTGGTTGGTCAGGACCCGCTCCTCTATATGCTTGCCGCAAGTCCGCTCCCGGAAGGTATCTGCGAGCTTGACTTTGCGGGAGGGATAAGGGGCGAAGCTGTAGAATGCGTTAAGGGTCCCTACACTGGATTTCCAATTCCGGCCGATGCCGAGATCGCGATTGAAGGAGTCGCTCGACCAGGTCACGTGAAGGAGGAAGGACCATTCGGAGAGTGGATGGGCTATTACTCTGACGACTCTGTACCGAGACCTTACGTTGAGATCAAAACGATCCTCCATAGAAATGACCCCATCATAACCTGCGCGCCTCAACACAAACCAGTTGATGAAACGGGTCTCTTGAAGGGGATTGCTGGGTCTGCCGAAATTTGGAGATCTCTGGAGGCGTGTGGGCTGCCCGATATTTTAGGCGTGTGGAACCACGAGGGAGGTCCGGCAACACGCTTTACCGCAATCCAAATCAAACAACGGTATCCAGGCCACGCAAGGAATGTCCTTCACGTTGCAGCAAACTGCCAGGGCGGTGCCTATGCTGGGAAGTGGACGGTGGTAGTAGATGAAGATATCGACGCCAGCGACCTAGACCAAGTTCTCTGGGCGATGTCCACCCGGTTCGACCCCGACACCGACATCGATCTGATTTTGAAAGCCTGGGCATCGAAAAGAGATCCTTTGTATCTACCAGGAAATTTTAATAACAGAATTTTAATAGACGCCTGTATCCCCTATGACCAACTCTTAAAGGGGGTATTTCCTCCGGTGGTTGATGTAAGTAGCGGACTCAGACGGCAGATACGAGAAAAGTTCAGTCACCTGCCCTTCCCACGGGACTGAGCGATAACCTTCGTAAGGGGCTAAAAACTCCAAAACGCCCTCGCGAACAATTAATTCACGGAGAAGAGAAAGAGGAAATGGACGTGCACGACCTTGGATTTGAACATCTTCATATGTCGCAAGAAGAACAGGCGGAATTGGCCGAAGCAATTTGGCAACAAGACAATGTTGAGCTGACGACTGTTGGCGTCGACGTTGGTTCCTCCACCTCACATCTTATGTTTTCCAAGGTGCATCTTCAAAGGCTGATGGAAGGATTGTCCAGTAGATTTGTTGTGGTCAATCGACAAGTGATTTGGCGTTCTCCTATTCTTCTGACTCCGTATCGGCCTGACTACACCATTGATGCCGAAGAGCTGTCAGAGTTTTTTACAAATGCCTATAGCGAAGCCGAACTAACGCCTGAAGACATAGATACAGGCGCCGTAATTCTTACCGGTGAGGCCCTAAAACGTACAAATGCCCGAGCGATTGCTGACTTGTTTGCGGACAAGTCTGGAAAATTTGTTTGTGCCTCTGCCGGCCATCATCTGGAGTCTTTGATGGCAGCAAATGGTTCCGGGGCGGTCGCCCTCTCGAGACAAGAGGACTTCACGGTTCTTAACATCGACGTTGGGGGCGGAACCGTCAAATTAGCGCTGTGTGAACGAGGAAAACTCTCCTCAACAAGTGCGTTCGCTGTCGGGGGGCGCCTGATCGCTTTCGATACTGATGGCAAGATGACACGAATTGAAGGGCCTGCTGAAGAGGTGGCTGCTGACGTTGGGGTCTCACTGAAACTTGGCGAAGAGCTAAACTCAGAGGATAGAAAAAAAATTGTCAATAGAATGGTAGAGGTGCTGGTCGCTTATGCTAACCGGGATGCTGATAGTGACCCCCTTTGCGAAACACTGAGGCTAACTGATCATTTGCCCAAAACACCAGAAATTAATGCGATTACTTTCTCAGGTGGCGTCTCTGAATTCATTTACGGTCGTGAGGAAGAAGACCGAGGCGACCTCGGAAAATCCCTTGCCCACGAAATTCGGCATGCCCTTGGACATAAACGTATTGACAAAAAGGTCTATGATCCCGGAGCGGGGATACGAGCAACTGTTGTAGGAGCGTCTCAGTTTACCGTTCAAGTCAGTGGCAACACTATTTTTATCTCAGATCCTGAAAAACTTCCGATCCGAAACGTCCCCGTGGCATACTTGGATTGTAACGTGACTGGAGACTTTACCAAAGGCGATATTTCTGATGCCATTGGTCAGTCGCTAACACGGCTCGATATGGTCGACGGCGAGACAAATTTAGCTGTTGCATTCCGGTGGGGCGGTGACCCCCTTCATGCACGACTTTATGAATTAGCCTCAGGAATTTGCGAAGGTCTCCCAAAAACCGTTGCAAATTCAGAAATTCCGCTGATCGTGGTTATGGACGGTGACGCCGGTCGTACCCTTGGAAACATTTTGACGAAAGAATTAGGAGTGAAGGGAGAGGTAATTTCCGTGGATAACGTGCAACTCAACGATTTCGATTTCATCGACATCGGGGAGCAGATGGAAACCACTCACGTAGTCCCGTTAATAATTAAATCTCTTCTGTTTTCTCAACCAGGACGGCAAGACTAGGACAATCAGCCAGTCCCAAGTGAGCATTCAGGGGTGCTCATTCAGCAAGAATAATTCGTTTTATAGGACCAAAGAGACAGTTGCTTGAGCGTGGATAAGGCCTCAGAATTGGTAGTCCCGAGAATGGAATTGAAGTTGGTAATAAGGCTTATTGGCACAAAGGATCAAAAGACATGAGTAAAAATATCCCTCTCACCTTCGCCTGTGGTGATTATGCAATTACCCGCCCTTTGATCGATGGCCTTGTAAAACCAGATGGGATAGACCTAACGGTCCTCACAGATATGGATTCAACAACACGCCACTGGCGATTTTATAACAACGAGGACTTCGACATGGCGGAAGCCTCCTGTTCTACATACCTTGTCGCCAAAGACCAAAACAGACCGTTTGATGCTATACCGGTCTACCTACACCGGCGGTTTCGCCATGGTTTTGTCTTCATTAATACCGATGCCGGGATAAAAGAGCCCAAGGACCTAATCGGAAAAAAAGTGGGTATCAAACACTGGCAAGTCACCGCGATACTCTGGATGAAAGGCATCCTGGAGCACGAATACGGGGTGCCCCACCGTTCCATCGATTGGTATCAAGAGTTGGATCAAGATATTCCTGTAGAATTACCTGATGATATAAAGCTGCAGACGCTACCCGATGACAAATCTGTAGAGGATATGGTCGCGACTGGTGAGCTCGATGCATGTATTCACTCCTCTATCATCAAACCATTTATGCAAGGCGATCCGAGGGTTGCACGACTCTGGCCCGACTTTAAAAACGAAGAAATAAGCTTCTTCAAGAAGACCGGCATGTTCCCGATAATGCATATCACAGGGATCAAGAAATCAGTTGTGGAGCGATATCCCTGGGTCCCCATCAATATGTATCACGCTCTCAACGAGGCAAAAAACATGGCGATGAAAAAAATGGTCAACCCGAGAATTGTGCCTCTAGCCTGGTATCGGGAAGCTTGGGAGGAACAAGAACAGCTTCTGGGATCGGACCCTTGGGAATATGGCCTAGGAGAGCAAAACCGTAAAAGCCTGGAAAACATGATTAATTATTCTCACGAACAGGCCTTGATGAAAAATAAGATGTCAGTCGATGATCTATTTTTAAGTGTTGATCAAGGACGCAAAAGAGGGGTGGAAAAGAGGATTTAGCTAAGTTGGGTTAATGAGAGCGACAAATTCTCTCATGGATTTCTGATTTTCCAAATCCATAACGGCTTCCTGTAAGGCCTTGACCTGAGCCTCTGAGAGCCAGAGCCTCGCGTAGGTATGGAATTTCTCTTCAATTTGCTGTTGAGACATCGGGTTCTCAGGTGTCCCAAGCGGATCTTCGCAATTCCCATTTAATTTATTGCCATTTTTTAGGGTTAATTCCACGCGACATTTCCCCCCTCCCAAGCCCTTATCTGACAAGAACACAACTCGATCAGCCGCAAAGCGTCTTAGGTCTGGTGAGTCATAACATTCAGGTTCAAATTGTTTCAGGGTAAGTTCGCGATCTCGTAGATATGCAGCTGCCACATAATGACCGGAGATGAGAGCCTCAAACTTCGCTTTATAGTGCGGCAGTTTACCAAACATATCGAAAGGTACTGGTGCGAGCGTCACGACAACACGATCGATTTCATCAAATTCAAATGTGTTCTTGGACCGCAAATCATAGAGGGCTGTCAGAACATCTTGGAGAGCTGTGGCGGATGGCCAAAGCCTCAGAGCGATTTGTTCTAACTCCCACCTTTGCCCTAGATCATCCGTAACTCTACCCGGAGAGCCTCCGTCTGAATATGTGTTAAAAAGTCCACCATCTTTCGCGGTAAGGAATTGTTCAGTTGCAACAAAACCTTGCTCAGCTGTCAGCGCGGCCAAAAGACCCGAAAATGCACCCCGGCACTGGTGGAATTTGACCGTGGGCGTTCCCCAAGCTGCGAAGGTACCGGCCGCTTGACTGCCCGCAAGAGCAAAAGCGCGGGCCATCGTCCCTGGGTCAAAGCCGCGAAGAAATCCCACCGCCGCTGCCGCACCGAATGGCCCGAGGACCCCGGGCCCATGCCAACCTTTGCGCCTAAATGTCGGATAATCAAGACCTATACCCACCCGGGTAGCTACCTCACACCCGATTGCCAAAGACGTCAGCAGCTGTTCCCCCGAAACATCATCCCTGTATCCGACACCCAACGCCGGCGGAACAATCTCTGGAGTGATGTGAGTGAGGCATTCCCTGTGCACGTCGCACATCGTGACGGCAGTGATAAGATAGCCGTTAAATAAGGTAGCTCCAGCCAAAGACAAACCGCCGCCTCCAATGACAGGACTGTCTTTACTCCCGGGTGCAAGTGCCTCAGCAACAACACGAACCTGAGTCGTTTCTTCCCCTTGGTGGCCCGCATAAGCGCAGGCAAGAGCATCAAGAAATAGCAGCTTAGTTGATAATTGCGCTGACATGGAAATTTTTTCCAAAGTCATGGAAGCCGCAAATTCTGCCAACACAGCGGTAGCTTCTCTCATTTGAGGACCCCTCCTTTGAGCTGTTCGTGGGACCATGGACCGGTTCTCCACTTTTGTCACCCGACGAGATGAGCTATTGTTTCTTTATGCCGGGCTTCATAGATATCACCCTACCTTTCAGCGTTGAATTACCTTTGTGGCCAGGTGATCCAGCTCCAACAATGGACTACATGAAATGTATCTCTGGAGGATATCGCTGCAACGTAACGAGGCTCGATACTGGGGTGCATTTTGGTACACACCTTGATGCGCCCTGCCATTTTATAGATGGTAGCAAGGGTGTCGATGAGCTGGATCTCAATATTCTTGTCGGCAAATGCTCAGTAATCGAGATCAAAGAGATCCAAAAGATTACACCCGAACACCTTGAGGCCTGCCGAATTGACCCTGACACTGAACGCCTTCTAATCAAAACACTGAATTCAGAGTTCTGGAATGAACCAAAACACCAGTTTCGGACCGATTATGCCGCGATAACTGCGGACGCAGCTCGCTGGTTGGTTGACTTTGGAATAAAACTCGTGGGCATTGACTATCTCTCAATTCAACTTTTCGAAGATAAAATTTCAACAACCCACCTCGTCTTACTGGAGGCGGAAGTGATTATCGTTGAAGGGCTAGACTTACGCTGTGTTCAACCTGGAAATTACAATCTGACTTGTCTGCCCATGAAATTAGCCGGCGCGGATGGCGCACCCGTGCGGGCCTTACTCGAAAAATTATAGGACCCAGCCATGTTATTGAGCGGAAATGAATACCTTGAGTCAATTCGAGATGGGCGAGTTGTTTATCTTGGCAAAGAAAAAGTCACCGATGTCACCGCCCACCCAGCTTTTAAAAATTCTGCCTCCACGATGGCGATGATTTATGACAGGAAAAAATCCAATGAAAATCGAGAATTAATGACATCTGAAGAGGATGGTGAAGTATTTTCGACATATTACCTTCGGCCAAGATCAAAAAATGATTTAGAGCGACGCTTTGAAACCCACCGGAGAATTGCAAGTTGGACTTACGGCCTTGTTGGTCGGTCTCCAGATAATTTTCCCAGTTACCTCTCAGGGTTGGCTACTCGGCCGGAACTTTTTGATCAGCTACACCCGGGTTTCGGGGAGAACCTTTTAAACATCTACAAACGTTGTCGAAGAGATGACCTGTTTTTATCCCACACGGTTACCAATCCTCAGGTAACGCGACGAGGAGAATTTGATGGAAGCGACAGAGTCTCCCCAACTCTAAAAGTTGTTAAAGAAGATGATGACGGGGTAGTGATTAACGGCCTGAAAATGATTGGGACCGCTGCAGTTTTTTGCCATGAAACATGGGTCGGCAATCTTCAACCCGTTCCCGAAGGACATGAGGATGAAACAATCACTTGCACTGTTCCTTTAAATTCGCCCGGCGTCTCGATTTGGTCCAGAAAGCCCTACGAAACATCCGCCAATAGCGAATTCGATATGCCTCTTTCGTGGCGCTTCGATGAAAACGACGCAGCTGTCCTTTTCGAGAACGTAAAAGTTCCCTGGGAGAACGTTGTGCTGCACAACAACGTAGCAAAAACCCGCTCTGTCTACTTTGAAACGCCCGGCCACTCCTTAGCAAATCACCAAGCTAATGTCAGGTATTTGGAGAAACTGAAACTTCTAGTTGCAATTGCCCATATGGTAGCCAAATCCAATAAGGTGGACTCTATTCCAGCCGTGCAAACGACCTTGGGCCACCTTGCCGCGCAACTTGCATCTCTGGAGGGTATGATCATGGGGCAAATTCATAGTTGCGAGGAAATGATCGCAAACTCTGGCTTTGTAACCGTCAATCGCCGCTATATGTATGCGGCTTTGCATTGGTGTACTCATAATTATAGCCAGTTGTGTGATACTGTCAGAGAATTACTCGGGGGAGGCCCGATACAGATGCCTGCAGACTCCTCTCTATTGCAGGACCCTGAACTTAGCAAAAAATTTGAGACTTACTGGTCTACTCCTGACCAAACCGCAAAAGATAGAATGAAATTACTCCGCCTCGCCTGGGACATGCTCGGCTCAGAAATGGCTGGGCGTCATGCGCAATATGAAAAATTTTATGCTGGACCAGGCTTCATCATGAACCTCTACTCGTTCCAAAATTGCCCATGGGAGGAGCTTGACGGGATAGTGAATGAGATCATGGAAAGTTATGACGTAGCGTAAATACGCTTGACCTAATGTCTCTGTGGTGCGAAACAACGCGCCTCCTCTAAGGAAAAGAAATGCCAGTGATATCAGCCGAAGTAGCCCGGCGGAGAACCTTTGCGATCATTTCGCATCCAGACGCCGGAAAAACTACACTGACCGAAAAGTTACTCTTGTTCGGCGGAGCAATCCAGCTGGCGGGAGCTGTAAAAGCCCGAGGCGAGCAAAGGCGCGCGCATTCTGACTGGATGAAAGTCGAGCGAGAAAGGGGCATTTCAGTCACAGCCTCCGTTATGACTTTCGAATATGACGGAAAAACCTTCAATTTACTGGACACCCCAGGGCACGAAGACTTTTCCGAGGATACATTCCGAGTGCTAACAGCCGTTGACTCTGTGGTGATGGTAATAGATGCCGCCCGCGGCATCCAAGAACAGACCCGGAAACTTTTTGAAGTTTGCCGGCTTCGAGATATGCCAATTATCACATTTATCAACAAAATGGATCGAGAGGCCCAAGACCCATTTGATTTGTTGGATGAAATCGAGCAAACCCTCCAAATCGACGTAACGCCAGCAAGTTGGCCAATCGGCATGGGTTCAGATTTCCTAGGTTGTTACGATTTGATAAATGACCAGCTTGTCCTTATGGACAAGGTCGCTCGGGGGGAGAAACCACATCAAGTCGAGACTTGTTCCGGCTTAAACGACCCCAAACTTGAAAAACTACTCCCGAAACACGCTGTTTTGGCACTCAGGGAACAAATTGAAATGGCGAGGGGTTTGTGCCCACCATTTGATAGAGAAGCCTATCTTGCAGGCAACCTCTCCCCTGTCTATTTCGGCAGTGCAATTAACAGTTTTGGGGTATCTGAGTTAATTTCAGGTCTCGCAAATCATGCCCCCTCTCCTCGACCACAACCTGCCTTAGAACGCGAAATCTCTCCCGATGACAACAAGGTTTCGGGCTTTGTTTTTAAAATTCAGGCCAACATGGACCCCCGTCATCGGGATCGCATTGCCTTTTTACGGCTATGCTCTGGACACTTCAAAAGAGGCATGAAGCTCAAGCATGTTCGCACAGATAAACAACTCGCTCTTCATAACGCCGTTCTTTTTCTAGCTCGAGATCGTGAACTTGCGGAAGAGGCCTGGGCTGGAGACATTATTGGGATCCCAAACCACGGGAACCTGCACATAGGTGACGCTCTTACTGAAGGAGAAAAGCTTCGCTTTACAGGTCTTCCCTCCTTTGCCCCTGAGCATCTTCGTGCCGCCCGCCCCGATGACCCAATGAAAGCGAAACACATGGGGCGTGCACTCCAACAGCTTGCTGAGGAGGGAGCTGCATCCGTCTTTAAACCTAGGGTCGGGTCTGATTGGATTGTTGGCGCTGTTGGCGTTTTACAATTTGAAGTTATGGCTGATCGAATTAGGACCGAGTATGACGTTCCTGCTCGATTTGAGGCTACCAGCCTGATCACAGCACGTTGGCTGGAATGCTCTGACGAAGCCAAGATCCGAGAATTCGTGAGAAAGAATGAAGGTTCGGTTGCTGATGATCATCGAGGTAATCCAGTTTTTCTTGCCCGTAACTCCTGGCATCTGGAACGAGCTCGGGAAGATTGGCCTGACATTCAGTTCGTAAATACAAAGGAACAGACCCCATGAGCGATGCTCACCTTATGGCAGAAAACCTGCGAAACATCGCAATCGTCGCCCACGTCGATCATGGGAAGACAACCACTGTTGATTGCATGCTTCAGCAGTCCGGACAGTTCAGGGAAAATCAAAAAATTCCGGAACAGGCTCTCGACTCCAATGACCTGGAAAGAGAGCGAGGGATTACGATCCTTGCGAAGTGCACTTCCATTGAACTCGGTGATACCCGAATAAATATTGTTGACACTCCAGGCCATGCGGACTTTGGAGGCGAGGTAGAGCGGATTTTATCGATGGTCGACGGCTGTCTCCTATTGGTCGATGCCGCTGAGGGTCCCATGCCGCAGACAAAATTTGTGCTATCCAAGGTACTTGGATTGGGTCTCCGACCAATTGTCGTTATTAACAAGGTCGACCGGTCTGATGCAAGGCCTGATGAGGTTCTAGACGAGGTTTTTGATCTCTTTGCTGCCCTGGATGCCGACGAATACCAGCTCGACTTTCCAGTCCTTTATGGATCAAGCAAACAGGGTTGGATGGCCGACGATCCCAATGGTCCACATGAGGACCTCCAGCCCTTATTTGATCTCATCATTAGGCATGTCCCTCCGCCATCAGTAGACCAGACTAAACCATTCCGAATGTTGGCCACAACGCTGGAGTCTGACCCCTACCTGGGAAGGCTCCTCACAGGACGAATAGAGAGTGGATCTGTTAGAGCTAATGCCACGTGCATTGCGCTTTCGCGAGAAGGACGAAAGTTAGAACAGGCGCGGGTAACAAAGATACTCGCATTTCGTGGCCTTGAACGTGTTCCTCTCGAAGAGGCGCAGGCAGGGGATATTGTAGCCCTGGCTGGTTTTCCATCGGCCACTGTAGCGGACACACTTTGCGCACCAAACGTAACAGATGCGCTAGAGGCACGCCCCATTGATCCCCCTACATTGGCGGTCACAATCTCTATAAATGACTCACCCTTTGCAGGACAAGACGGGGATAAGGTCACCTCCCGAATGATCCGTGACCGCTTAACAAGAGAAGCCGAGGGTAATGTTGCAATTCGTATTTCCGACCAACCCGATGGAAGCGGTTTCGAAGTGGCCGGAAGAGGTGAATTACAAATATCTGTGCTTGTCGAAACGATGCGCCGCGAGGGTTACGAAGTATCTATTAGTAGACCACGCGTGGTCTACCGAGAAGAACCGGGAACTGGGCGCGTGCTTGAGCCAATCGAGGAAGTAACAATCGACGTCGATGAAGAATACGCTGGGGTCGTTGTGGAAAAATTAGGCGCCCGTCGCGGCGAGTTGAGGGAGATGCGACCTTCGGGAGGTGGAAAACAACGCCTGGTTTTTCATGCACCGTCGAGAGCATTGATCGGATACCACGGAGAATTTTTAACCGACACCCGGGGTACTGGCGTTATGAACCGCATGTTTTATGAATATGCGCCCGATCGGGGTCCAATTGACAGTCGCCGTCGTGGGGTCATTATCTCAATGAACCAGGGTAAGGCTGTAGGCTATGCACTTTGGAATCTAGAGGATCGTGGGGCGCTTTTTGTGTCTCCTGGCACAAACGTTTACGCGGGCATGCTGATTGGAGAACATAATAAAGGTCAGGATCTCGAAGCAAACCCTCTGAAAGCGAAACAACTCACCAATATTAGAGCTGCAGGTTCTGACGAAAATATTCTTTTAACTCCTCCTATTCAAATGACTCTCGAGCGCGCAATATCTTATATAGCGGACGATGAGCTCGTCGAAGTCACCCCTAACGCCATAAGACTGAGAAAAAGATTTTTGGACCCCAATGACCGCAAACGTGCTGCGCGAAAGCTAGCCGCCGCCAGCGCCTAGAGGCAAATCTCATGGACAATGAAATCGATCCACATTTCCTGCTTATGGTTACGGTAGCGGCTTTAATTGCCTATTTGATTTCAGTTCTATTGGTCGGAAAGGCCCGCCGCAAATATGGTGTCCAACCCCCAACGACATCCGGACCAGATCAATTCAACCGTAGCTTCCGTCAGCAGCAGAACACCTTGGAACAACTTGTGCTTTTTCTGCCCTCGATGTGGGTCTTTGCGTGGTATCACTCCGAAGAGTGGGCGGCGGTGATCGGAAGTGTTTGGGTTGTATCTCGCGTGGCCTATAGCTTTGCCTATATTTCAGCCTCACAGAAGCGGGTGATACCTTTTGTTTTGTCCTTGGGGGCAACAATTATCCTCCTTATCGGGGGTATTATTGGTGCCGCCCAGAGTTTCATTAGTTAGTTGCAGCTTGGTGGACATTGACCAAGGGTTTCGCCTCTTTTAGCGCCGTCCTGGCAAGTATCGGGATAATGATGCTCGGATCAGGGCTCCTAGGCACCCTGATTGCGGTCAGCCTGAGCCTTGCAGGAGCCTCCACCTGGATTATCGGCCTGGTAATGGCCAGTTATTTTTCTGGATTCGCGACCGGCGCTTTTAGCGGCCACATAATTATTGCCCGAGTGGGTCACATTCGCGCCTTTACGGTATTTGCGACCCTATTCTCCGCAGCCGCCTTTTCCCATGTCTTTTCAAGTAACGAATTCTTCTGGTCTTTTCTGCGGATTATACAAGGTTACACAGTTGCAGGTCTTTTCATGTGCTGCGAGTCATGGCTGAGCGAAAAGAGCGATAATAGCACTCGAGGCACGGTGTTATCAGTTTATATGGTAGTCATTTATTTGGCTCAGGCGTTAGGTCAGCTTATTCTTCTGAGCAATAGCACGCTTAGTTATATATTTTTTGGCGTTATAACGGTTCTTGCTTCGCTTGGGGTTATCCCCGTAGCTCTTACCCGGATTCCTCAACCCACTCCTCCTAATTCTGAACGCCTCTCCTTAAGAGCCATATGGTCAATTTCGCCTCTTGGACTGGTCGCAAGTTTCACAACCGGAACAATAATCGGTGCGATATTCGCGCTCGGACCAGTATTTGCAACCAAATCTGGTTTCAGCATCGGATCAACTGGACTTTTCATGTCGTCTTTCCTATTCGGAGGCCTCATCCTGCAATACCCGATTGGAACTTATTCCGACAAGTTTGATCGCCGTAAATTAATCACATGTATGCTGGTTGGGGTCTTTCTTGCCAGCGCGCTTATCACATTAACCAAGGACCAAAATTTAGTTTATCTTTTGATTTTTGCCATTCTCTTTGGGGCCTTCAGTTTCATAATTTATCCGCTTGCCCTATCTCATGCGAATGATTTTGCCGATGCCACTCAATTCGTGGGCGTGACGGCAGGACTTTTACTATCCTACAGTCTGGGGGCAATCGCAGGCCCAGCACTAGCCGCCTTAGCCATGCAACTTCTCTCTCCACTAGCGCTTTTCTATTTCACCGGAACAACCGCACTGCTTGGAGCCATATTCGCGATGTGGAGAATGCGCTATGGGCCTAGCCGCGACCAATCAAGTATCGGGCTTTATTCACCGATCCCGGTGACCACGCCTATAGCCTTGGAACTCGACCCCCGAGCCCCTGATCTAGCCGAACCGCAAGAGGTCTCAAAAAGGAACTAGTGGGAACACAGAAAATTTATCACTTGGCGGGCTCACTCGAGATCGAAACAATCTCTCGATATTCAATCTATGAATCTTGGCTTCAAGGGACCATTCTTACAAAAATTAAAACTTGTTAAAATTCTGGTGAAGCAAATAAATATAAGAAATCTTGGGAGAAAGCAGCTAACGTGGAATAGATTGGCCTTGCCCCTCTAATTGCTGGCAGAATTTTGAACATCTTGGATCTTCTATGTTACGTCTTTGATTTCTCGACAAGATGCCTTTAGAGGTGCTGTAACTTGTAAGCGCGTAAAAGTAAAACAGACGCACTCATGGCAATTTCAGACAAACATATAATCGAACATTGCAGGGCTTTTTGCCGGGAGAACGGCGACAACGGCATTAAAAAAGATCCTGCAATTCTGACTGCGGACCCTAATTTTTTAGGCAACTCCCAAGAGACAGAAAAAATTCAATCAACAACCCTTCTTCATTTCCCTATTGAGTTAGAAACAAAGTTTGATAGTTCCAGTATATGGTCCGTGTTCTACGACCTGTCAGTCTTTCTGAGCGGCAACCCGCTTGATCCGGGACCACGGATTGAACAACTGTGTGGTCTCCCGCAAACCGCCGCAGGTAACGAGTACCGATTATTCGACACAAACATTTCTTATTTAAAAAAACTTGAGGAAGCATGCCTTAATCTTGCGGGAATGTCCGTCAAAATCCATGAGAGGCGAATGGATTTCCGGGTTGAAAAAGCGGGACCTTGGGGTGGAGAAACGGCCGAACTGGTTATTAGACCACTGATCAATCATGCATTATCTGGAATGATATCCATTTGGATAGTTGCGCACCCTGGGAACACCAATGACAACCTGTGTCTTACTGTGGACTGCCTTCAATTGGCGCAACCCAATTGGCTTCCGGATCTTATTGCAGGTTACAGGGCCGATTTTTTCGATTGGCAACACATTTGGAATAATTTTTGTCTGCTGACGAACTCGATTCTTCGTTCAGATAAAGCCTGTTCCCCAGAGAGGTGGGAGATCGCGGACTTTGACATCCTCACCGGAGACATAAAGGAGTCGATTTCCTCTCATCCATCTATACTCAAACTCATTCGAGCTAGCAGCAGCCGCACGAGATCAGGAACCGAACGAAGGAATTCCGTTCTAAGTTAATAATTCCAGATGACGTTTTTATCTCATCCCGGGCGTTTTTAGATAATTATGTTGAAATAGGCCAATACTCACTCCAATTCTATCTGACGCCACAAAACGTCTGTTCTCTTGACCCTCTCCCGACTTAATCGCATTGTAGAAGTCAGTTAAGCCAACGAACGAACGCCACCGCTATAAATATGGGAGAAACTAATGGACGACTTTACTGAAAATTTTTCACGCCGAGATATGCTCAGAGGGACTGCGGCATTTGTGGGTGCAGGCGCTCTATCCTCCCTGCCCCTTGGAACCTCCTTAGCTGCGGGTTATCCCGATCAAAACATCCAAGTTTACGTTCCCACGAGAGCCGGTGGGGGTGCGGATAGAAATTTGAGAGCCTTCACGGGCGTTTGGAAAAACTACCTCAATACAAATTTTGAACCAGGATTTTATCCAGGCGCGGCAGGCCGCGTGGGATACGAGACCTACATGGGGAAAGCGAAAGACGATTGCTATCACTTGATCTTTGGAAACATGGGACCCGAGGTTCTGAATTGGGTGGTAAAGAAACCAACTTTTGGCCTGGATGATTATTTCTACTTCAATCAGGTCGACGCGGATCCCGCCTGCATCTTTGTCTCAGACAAGAGTAAATTCAAGCATGTCGATGACATCATAGCAGAGGGAAGAAAGCGCACTTTAACCGTTGGAACCAGCCGTCTTGCCCACCCTGCCTCATTAGGCGCGCTGGTCTTAGCGCAGAAAACTGGTGCCAAGTTCAATTTGGTTCCACTTTCGGGCGGCCGCAACACTCGTGCCGGGGTCACGACTGGTGAAGTTGATTTTGGAGTGCTTCCATGTTCAAGCGTTCTTCGCAAGAAAATCACTGTTGTGGCCTTGTTTGACGACAAAAACCCGTTGCCAAAACGCATGCCAAAAGCGGTTCTAACAAATGAGCACTTTAAATTAGGTTTACCGCCACTTGTTGCTGGTGCACGGGCATTCGGGATCAAAAAGGCGGCTGTCGATAAGCACCCAGACCGGTACAAGAAATTGGTCAGTACGGGAGAGAAGGTCTTCAGTGATCCCGCCTACAAAAAGGCAGTTGTAAAGACAAAGGCACCTTGGGAGCTTATAAAGTACGGAGACGCAGAAGCTTGTAAGAAATATGCGAAGTATATCACCGACATTGGAAAAGAGTATAAGTCGCTTTTGACTGGAAAGAAAAAAAGCTAGTTTCACTTTAACCTAAGGTAAAATCGGGTGGGAATATCCCGCCCGAAACCTTTAATAAATATTCCAAAGGGAAAAAATGTCTGACGAATCACAGTCAGGTAAGAAAAGCGCTGTTCCCAAACAGGTCGGTAGTGAGTTGATCATTCCGGTCGCCGCGATACTGTTCTCAATTTATTACTTTTGGACCATTCAAAGTATCCCTTGGGAAGCACAAGTTAGCGCCCTACTCGTTGGACTCGTTCTAATCGGCCTATGCTTAGTTTTCATTGGCCGAACACTGATACAAAAAGCCCGGGGCGAAGTCGCACTTGGATTTTCCCAGTTACTAAATCCCGCAGCCTTTATTCCCAAGAGACTGATCCTGTTGGCATTGACCCTGGGCTACATCCTAATCATCCCGTTCGCTGGATTTACTATCACCACTTTTGGATTTTTAGCCGCTGCGATGCTGACTTTAAGTAACGGAAAAAAAATGGGTTTTATTATTTTCCTGTCGGCAATTCTCTCATTTGGCGGATACCTGTTGTTTATAGCCGCATTTAAAACTCGTTTCCCGATGGGCCCTGTAGAGTCTGCCTTGAAAGGCCTTTTCTAGAATGGAATTTAATTTAGGTATTTTTTTGGACGAATTTGCCAGAACATTTACGTTCTGGTGGGTAATCCTGCCAGCTCTTTTTCTGGGACTAATTGTTGGCGCCATTCCAGGCTTTAGCGCTGCTAACACAATTATAATTTTATTGCCCCTCACCCTGGCTATGGACCCTGAGGTCGGGCTGATATTCATGATAGCGCTCTACGCATCATCGCGCCTCGGGGCAGGGATACCCGCTATACTTGTAAACATTCCGGGGACAGCAGGGGCTGCTGCGACACCCTTGGATGGCTACCCCATGACAAAGCAAGGCCGCGGCCAACAGGCACTCTCAATTTCCTTCGTCTCATCTGTGCTTGGAGGACTTTTGACGACGATTATAGCCTTACTCGCTATGCCCTGGCTGTCGCAGGTTGCCTACTACCTCCATAGCGTGGAAATGATCGTGATAATGATTTTCGGCATTTCACTCATCGCAAGCATTGCCGCCAAAGATACCCTAAAGGGACTTATCGCCGGGTTTTTCGGGCTCATGATAGGCTACATCGGTGCGGATGTGGTGTACGAAACACCGCGCGGCACCTTCGGTTTTTTGGAACTATACGACAAAGTACCCCTAATTCCGGCACTCGTAGGTCTTTTTGCGATCTCTGAAGCCTTTAGCGTTCTCGAGGGAGAGTCAATTCTCTCAAAAAGGGGCAAAGAGGCCATGCAGAAGGCTGGTTGGGCTGAAGCCTGGGAGGGGGTTCGTTTGGCTCTGTCCAAATGGTGGCATATCATTTGGACATCTTTGATTGGACTTGTGATAGGAGTGGTTCCAGGAGCCGGCGCGGCAATTGCTGCATTTGTCGCCTATCAGCAGTCCAAAACATTTTCAAAAACTCCCGAGTTATATGGGACAGGCCATCTTGAAGGCCTAGTCGCCCCCGAGTCCGCCAATAATGGCGTCACATCGGGGACCCTTGTGCCTCTTCTCGTCATTGGAGTGCCAGGAGGTGCGACGGCAGCAATTATGGCCGTGGTTCTCCAATATCACGGCGTCACGATGGGCCCAGAGCTGTTTGAGAATCATGCCCACTTAGCATATGGAGCATTTACGGCGATGGCAGTCACGTACGCTATTATGCTCCTGACGATATTGCCTTTAGCTCGCTACATGTCAAAGATCACTGTGGTCTCCACGGTATACATGTGTCCTATAATTATTGCCTTCACTCTTGTGGGATCATTCGTCCCCCGTGCGTACGTTTTTGATATGTACCTGGCGCTGGCATTTGGGGTAATCGGCTATATTGCCAGAAAGACAGGCTACCACGTCGCGGCGATCCTAATCGGAGTAATATTGGGCCCCCTTCTGGAAAACTATTTCCTTCGAGCCCTCCGCATTTCGCAAGGTGACGTGATGGTAATTTTTTCGTCAACCATAGGAAATATACTATGGGTTTGCTTAGTAATTTCACTCTTGCTGCCCTGGTATATGGACCGGCGGCGAAAAGCCGATCGATTGGAGACTAATTGATGACATTCGAAACAGCAGCCGACATTGAAGCCGAGGAGCACTGGGCCAGACGCGGCGATATAGATCTTTTTATTTTTAGAAAATTTTCACGCTCCGCGCAGGCCAGAAATCCCGGACGCCCAGCTCTCATGTTTGTGCACGGATCAAGTTTTTCGGCCCGTACAGCCTACGACCTAGAGGCACCTGAATTCGGTGAGTATTCACTGATGAACGTATTCGCAAGTCTTGGTTACGATGTTTGGACCATGGACCATGAGGGCTATGGAAAATCTTCGAAGACCGACGGGTTCTCATATATTGCAGATGGTGTCGCGGACCTCCAGGCGGCTTTTCCAATTATAGAGCGGGTATCAGGCCACGAAAATGCATGTTTTTTTGGTTCCTCCTCCGGCGCTCTGCGCGCAGGAGCGTTCGCTAATTCCAACCCGGACCGTGTCGCTAAGCTCGTTTTGGCGGCACTGGTATGGACCGGAAAAGGATCTCCATCACTCAAAAAACGGGCCGAGCGCATTGATGAGTGGAAGGCAAACAATATGCGCACTGTGGATGAAGCCGCGTATGAAGGAATTTTCTCGAGAGATGTTACCGGTTTAACGATACCTGAGCTCCCCAGATTGGCCGCGGCGGCCGAAATGGCCAATGGCGGGGGATCGGTTCCCAATGGGACATACATCGATATGTGTATAAATTTGCCAGCTGTGGACCCGACAAAAATCGAGTGCCCAGTTCTGATTTTTAGAGGCGATCACGATGGAATCGCAACAGATGAAGACGTTTTAGGTTTTTATTCTGCTCTACCAAACAAGGATAAACAAATAATTATGATGTCAGGACAGGCACATAACACGACCATCGGTATAAATCGGCACCGTTTCTGGCATGTTCTGCATGATTTTTTGACAATCCCTGCACGCATTGACCAATAGCGAGAACAAAAAAATGGCAAACTTCCGTCAGAATGAATATTGGGCCGAAAACCAGGGGGTAAAGCTCTATTTGTTTCGAAAACGTCTTAATGATGACCGCCCCAGGCCTGTTTTTTTTCTTGTTCATGGATCTTCTTTTAGCGGACCTGGCGGCTTTGACCTGCATGTCTCCGGAAAAGCTGATTTTTCATTCATGGAAAAATTTGCTGGGTTTGGATTTGATGTCTGGACACTAGATCACGAGGGCTATGGCCGTTCTGATCGCACTGATGGTAACTCTGATGTCCTGAATGCGATCCCTGAGCTCGAGGCAAGTATGAAAATTATCGAAACAGAGACAGGATCTACTTCTGCTGCTTTTTATGGATCTTCCTCAGGAGCGCTGCGAGCAGCAGTCTTCGCCGAAGCTCATCCGAATAGAGTATCGAAACTTATTCTGGATGCGTTTGTGTATACAGGGAAGGATGCACCCACTTTAATCGAGAGGACAAAAAAACTCAGTCAATGGACGTCAAGCAATACCAGGGCAATTGATCGCGATTTTATTCATTCAATCTTTACCAGAGACAAACCTGGTACAGCCGAAGACGGGGTTGCAGACGCTCTTGCCGATTACGAATTGGCTCTAGGAAATACCGTACCGACTGGCACTTATTCGGATATGTGCCAGAAATTGCCTCTTTGCGATCCGAAAAAAATACAGTGCCCTGTCCAGATTATTCGGGGTGAGCATGACGGCATCGCCACAGAGGAAGATTTACTGAATTACTATAATGAGCTCGAGGTCCGGGATAAACAATTCATTATAATACCGGGTCAGGCACACGTCTCTCACCTCGGTGTAAACAGGGCCCGATTTTGGCATGTCGTCAAATCGTTCCTTGAAATGCCTGAACGAACAGACCAAAGCGGACTGTAGACTCTGCTCTGATACACCCTCGGTCTTATATTTTTAAAAAAACGAGCAATCCTGGCCCCAACCCCAGGCCAATCATCATCTGTCGTAAAACCTATATCCCGAGTCCCCCCAGTTGTTTTTCGGGATACCGGGTCCCGGAAACAAGGTCCGGTCGTATCGCCTCTCCAATGCGACCAATCTCCTCTTCGGTCAGCTGAATATCTACTGACCCACAATTTTCCAAAATATGTTGCTCCCGCTTGGTCCCAGGTATCGGAAAAACATCCTCCCCTTGTCCTAACAACCACGCTAAACAAAGCTGGGCGGTCGAGACCCCCTTCTCTGCAGCAATTGCTTTTAAGGGCTGAACCAGTTCAACATTTTCGTCAATATTACCCGCCTGGAATCTTGGGTGATCATGTCTTCGGTCGTTCTCTGATAAGCTTGAAGCACCATCCAATGTTCCTGTCAGCATACCTCGACCCAGCGGAGAGTAGGCCACAAATCCGATATTTAATTCTCTACATGTCGGCAAGATGGATTCCTCAACAAATCGCGTCCAAAGCGAGTATTCTGTCTGAAGGGCACAAATTGGGTGGGTAGCATTCGCGCGCCGGATGGTGTCTTCACCAGCCTCTGATAGACCAAGCCAGCGGACCTTCCCCTCTTTCACAAGGTCTGCCATGGCACCGACGGTTTCTTCAATTGGTACATCTTTATCCACGCGATGTTGGAAATAAAGATCGATTACGTCGACCCCAAGACGCTTTAAAGACAATTCACAGGCTTCTTTGACCCACTCAGGGCGCCCATCCGCACTCCCTCCCATATTCCCAAATTTACTGGCAAGGAAAACATCCTGGCGTCGGTTTTTAATAGCTCCACCCAAAAATTCTTCATTTTTTCCACCACCGTAAGCATCAGAGGTGTCGATAAAATTCATTCCCGCGTCTAATGCGGCATTCACTGCAACGGCTGCTTCATCCAAATCCACAGGTCCATAAATCGGGGTCATTGCCATACCACCAAGCCCGATTGCCGAAACATTATCCGTACATTTTCCTAGCTTCCGATATTTCATAGGTTTCTCCCGATTCTAATAATGCTTAACCCACATTCGATACCAGATCCTCCTTTAGTGCAAGCGAACCCGTTGCTGAGGCCAACAGGTTATAATACCCTCGAAATGAACTCGCGACGGAGGCAGTATTGGTATCAAAATTCGAAGATCATTGTTGGCAAGATTTTGTAGATCCGCAGGCTCTGGAGATTTACTCGGCATACGAGAGAGAGACCTATGTTGGCAAAAGACCAGCATTGTTAGCGATTGATCTCTACAAGTTGGCCTTCCAAGGTGGCGCTCTCCCGGTCAATGAACTTATAAAAAGTTATCCAAGTTCCTGCGGAGAAAATGCGTGGAACGCGGTACCTCACCTCAAGAAACTATTCTCTGCCTCTCGCCAGGCTGATATTCCAGTGATCTATTCAACAACCGAGGCGCGTAAAGAGGCAAACGTGGCTTCAGCCTACGCGACCAACCGACAAAAAATCGAGCGCTCCGATGAGGTCTGGGAAATTCAAGATGAATTTGCTCCAGAACCTGGAGATTTAATCGTTTATAAACAGCGTGCTAGTGCCTTCTACGGAACACCTTTGATCGCACAACTCAACCAAATGGACGTTGATAGCGTCATTGTTTGCGGTGAAAGCACTTCCGGATGCGTCCGAGCTACGGTTCTGGATGCCTATTCTAATGGAATTCACGTGACCATCGCGGAGGAAGGTTGTTTCGACCGCTATATGGATACCCACAAAATGAATCTATTCGACATGCATCACAAATATGCTGACGTCATGCATGTTGATGAAATCGTAGAAGAACTTAATAGGCGACATAATCAAAGATAGGCAGGCCCATGAAACCCCAAAAATACGGTCCTTTTCCCTACACACCGATAAATCGTCGGCCCAAACTTCAATGGCCAAATGGAGCCCGAGTCGCCGTTTGGGTGATCCCGAACATCGAGAGCTTTGCGCTTGATGAGAAAATTATAGGTGACAGAAAGATCCCCGAGGTTCAGCATTTTGCCCAGCGCGACTATGGAGCCCGCATCGGGGTCTTTCGCATTATGGATGTCTTAGCTAAGCGAAACATTCGGGGCTCGGTGACCCTCAATTCGGAGGTTTGCGACGTCTATCCAGAAATCATGGAAGATGCCATGGCGTTAAAATGGGAATTTTTAGGACACAATCAGTCCAATACCCGCAGGCTACATGAAATACCACCAGAAACTGAAAAACAGGTTATTCACGATGCCCTGAAAAGGATTACAGAAACGACTGGTGTCCGGCCGAGAGGCTGGCTTGGATCAGGTATGTCCGAAACATGGGATACGCTCGACTACCTCTCCGAAGAGGGAATCGAATATGTCAGCGATTGGGTAAATGACGACCAACCATACTATATGGATATTAACGGACACAGAATGGTCAACCTTCCTTACTCAGCGGAAATTAATGATTTGCCCCAATTCCGTGCAGGGAGATCCAATGAAGAATTTGAGGCAATGGGAAAGGCGGCCTTTGACCGCCTTTACATGGAGGGAGAGGAATCTGGCCGCGTAATGGCGATAGCTATTCATCCGTTTGTGATTGGTGTTTCACACAGAATCTGGGTTTTGGAGTCAATCCTTGACCACATCGGAAGTCACAAACAAGTATGGTTCGCCACAGGATCTGAAATCGTCGATGCTTGGAAAAAATCAGGGTCTACATTCTAAAATTTTAAAAACCCCGAAGTTCGTAAACCTCTGTCTTGTAAACTCAAATTTAATTTCAACCCCACTACGTCAGAGGCTTAGTTCCGTCTGGAACCTCAATCTCAGCAGCATTTAGGGTCATAGCAATAACGTTGTAATGCCCCATAAGGGCGACTAGTTCCATAGCGCCTTCCCTTCCAAAACGCGCTACAATTTTCTCAAAGGTTGCGTCACTGATTGCCCGGTTTTGATAAAGCTCAGTCGCAAATGCATAAACTTCTGCTTCTGCGTCCTGATCAGGGGAAAACACAGGCACACGACCTTCTCTAATTGCATCAACTATAGCCTGATCAGTTCCTGCCTTTTGGGCCTCTTTTTCGTGTGCGTACCACTCATATTGAGCCCGCCAATGCTTTGCGGTTATGAGGATGGCTATTTCTCTTAAGTGCCACGGGATTGAGATTGCATAGCGGACATGCGCCCCCAAGGCCTGTACCAAATCCGCTACAGCTGGAGCGTACAAAAGCGCATGGAAGGGTCCTCTTACACTGCCCCGCGGACCGCCTGCAATTGCCTCGCTAACACGCCTTTGCGCATCATTCATTTCAGAAATATCCAATTTAGGAAAACGAGCCATTTATTTCTCCATAATCAATTATTATAAGCTCTGATATGCTCTGCAATCATCGCAGGGGTTACCGGGTATCGATTCAACTTGATATCGAAATCTCTCAGAGCGCTCTCAACCGCGCTTAACAAGACCGGCATCGCTGCCATAACTCCGCATTCTCCTACCCCCTTGACGCCAATTGGATTTCTCTCCGTTGGCGACTCCTGGTGGACGACTTCGTAATTCGGCACCTCGGATGCTGTCGGAATCAAATACTCGGCCAAATTAGTGGTCAGTGGTTGCCCCATTTCATCATAAAGGACCTGCTCAAAAAACGAATGGCCCAGGCCAAGGGTCACACCCCCATGAACCTGTCCATCAACAATAAGGGGGTTCAGAAGGCGGCCACTGTCATGGATGACCAAATATTTGACTACCTTCACAGCTCCCGTCTCAGGATCTACCTCGACTTCGCAACCATGCGAGCCATTTGCGTAGGTAACATTTTCGGGTTTGAAATTCATTTCAGACTCCAGGCCAGCGGAAATTCCCTCTGGCAATGAGACACCAGGAATTCCAGCCACCGCGTTTGCGATATCTTTGAAGCCAACGCAAATATCTGGAACACCTGAAACGAATACGTTGCCGTCTTCCAAATCAAGGTCCGCCTCTGAAGCTTCTAAAAGGTGGGCTGCAACAGACAAAACCTTTTTACGGACTTGAGCCGCAGCCAAGTAAATCGCTGAGCCAGCACATACCGTTTGGCGACTTGCAAAACCACCGATCCCGTGACTAACAGTTTGGGTGTCTCCAGCAATGACAAGGACGTCACTGGGTTTCACTCCGAGCTGCTCGGCGCAGAGCTGAGCCATTGCTGTCCTGAACCCTTGACCCATTGCGACCGCCCCCGTGTACACAGAGACTAGACCAGACGTGCCGATACGAACGATCCCACTCTCAAATGGCCCCCGACCCGTCGGCTTGACGTAATTGGCTATAGCCATGCCGATATATCTGCCTTCTGATTTGGCCGCAGCCTGACGATCTGGAAATTCCGAGTACCGAAGTCTGCGCATTAACTCGGCTTGACAATCGAGATAATCCCCACTGTCATAGACAATGCGTTGTCCCGCTTGGGTTTTGAGCGGCTGCTCATATGGCATTTGGGCAGCAGATATCATATTTCGGGAACGGATGTCTGCCCGGTCAACGCCCAGGCGATCGGCCATGAGATCCAAAAGACGTTCCATTACGAAATTTCCCTGAGGATGCCCTGCGCCACGCATTGAGGTAGAAGGAACCTTATTAGTATGTGCGACTACAACATCCATACTATAATTTGGAAGAACGTATGGACCCAAAATTGTTGTCGCAGCACTGAACGGGATGTTCGTTCCTCTAACAGTGTAGGCACCTTGGTCGTGGTATAGTCTCCCCCTGAGACCCAGCAGCCGCCCATCCGGACTGGCGGCAAGCTCAACATCCCACACCTGATCTCTCTCTTGAGTTGTAGCCAAGATATGCTCACGCCTATCTTCTACCCACTTTATTGGTCTGCGGGTTTTTATACTGGCGGCCACAACTGCCGCATCCTCTGGATAAAAATTTAACTTCGGACCAAAACCTCCGCCAAGACTCGGAACAACAACCCGAACCTGATCTTCAGTCAGACCGAAAAGATCAACCAAAATGGCTTTATGGCCGTGCGGCTGTTGACAGGACGACCACATAGTCAGCTTTCTGTGATCCCCATGAAAGTGCGCGACTAGACCTCGACATTCCATTGACATTGAGACCCCTCGATGCTGAAAAAACGTCTCTGATATTATTTCGGCTGACCCATTAAAAACGCTCTCGCAATCTCCGTAACCTAATTTAACTTTGCTAAAGATATTCCCATCATTGCGCGTATCAGCTAGGGGCGACTGATCTAGGACCGCATCCTTGCAATTTAAAATTGCATCAAGAGGTTTGTATTCAACCGAAACCAGAGCGGCTGCGTCTTCGGCCTGATAACGTGTTTCAGCGATGACCAAGACTATCGGTTCTCCTACGTAACAAACTTCCTCACGTGCGAGAACATAGGCTCCGACTTCTTTGCGCGGTCGAGGTTTAGGAAATGTTTCTGGGACCCGATCTGTTGTCAAAACATCTAAAAAATCATCGATAGTATAGACCCCAATAACGCCAGGTCTGTCCTTTGCCGAGGTGCAGTCAACAGAAACGATTCGTGCATGAGCATAGGCACTTCTGACAAAAGAAGCATGAAGAACACCCTTAGGTGCTATGTCGTCAATGAATGAACCAGCACCGACAAGAAGCTCAGCATCCTCTAGGCGTTTGATAGAGCGGCCAACAGCACCATCAGGCATCTAGTTCATCCTCTAACAAAGAAAATTAGGAAACCTGGGGATTGACAACCCCAACCATGCTATCCCGGGTGACAATCGCAGCGAGCTCCTCCTCACTCCAATCGTCAGTACCCTTCGGGCGTTTTGGAATAACTAAGTATCTTAGATCCGCAAGACTATCATGCACTCTAACGGTAACCTCATCAGGAATATCGGTACCGAATTCTTTTAAAACCTCTCGCGGTTCCACGACAACGCGGGCGCGATAGGCTTTGGAACGGTACCAATCTGGCGGCAAGCCCAAAACCGCTCGCGGATAACAAGAACACAATGTGCACACAACCACGTTTTGCACTTCGTCAGTATTCTCTAGCACTGTTAGCTTCGCACCACCCGCATCTACACCAAAATCCGACATAGCCTCATTTCCATCAGCAAGAAGCCTTTGTTTAAAGCCGGGATCCACCCAGGCACGCGCAACGATTTGCGCACCCCTGGAAGGCTGCCAACTATCGAGAGTCTCTCGCGCCTTCCTTATTTCATCCTGTGTGACGTACCCTTTCTCAAGCAATAGCTCTCGAATGGCATACACCATCAACTCATATCGCTTTACAGGCTCATCTTCGATGTCAGGCTGGAATTGACGATCATGATCGTGAATGTGCTCTAACGCATGAGCGGTAGAGTCCATATCATCATGATCATGGACATGACCGTGGTCTGTTTTGTCTTTTTTGTCTTCATCTACCATAACTGGCTTCCCCTTTAGGCCGGCCTTAACCAATGCTCGTAAATATCGATATCTACGGTGTCGTGTTCTTGACCTTTATACTGATCCCAGATCTCTGATTGTTTAAATCTCACCCTATACAAACGACGCAACGGCATCCCGTCAAAACCGTAGGCGAGCTCTTCAGGATTTCTGTGTTCACCGCAGACTCTCTCTATTTGGCCTATTTTTCCTCGACAGTAATATGGCGTTCTGCGATGACCCGGCGGATGAGATGCAATGACACGCACCCTATCTCCGAGATGAAACAACTGACTCACGATCCTCGAACCTCAGAAAGTCTTCCTTCTATTTCCTTCATTCGCTCTTCAAGCTCTTCTTGGGTAAAAAGCCCCTGTTCAATCAGCGTGATTTTCATTGACTCGGTTGTCCGCTCAAAATAATCCAGCTCGTTGTACAGCTCCTCTCCCATACCTTCTCGAGCACGGCGCCCCATATCAGTGTTAATAAGTTTCCGGCCCTGTCCGCCAATGGCATTACCGATCGCGATAGACAGTTTCTCCCAGGGCGCCACTTCTGTGGTTATTGGGTCCACGGCCCCGTAATCCAATCCGCCGATGTCGTGGTATCCACGTCCCGGTTCATTTGCATTTGTGAATTTGGGGGGCATTCTTGTCTCCATTTCGTCATGTGGGTCTATTCTCGCAATTTGAGTGTTCTGGTCAACATCCGAGCGTTTTGACCTCAGGTTCGGGGGCACTATACTAAAAAGTAATTATCAGGAAGGGGAGAAGCGGTATTGGCTGGCACAGTTTACAGGGACTACACCCAAGACCAACTCGACTGGTGGTATAATGCCCGCGGTCGCTGCAAAAACGTAGAAAAACTCAAATACGAGCAAGAAACAGGCTCAGCGAATTGCCGGAATAAATATCGCTGTGACCTAAATATTCCTCTTGGAGAAACACCGCGAGAGGCAATCGATATCTACTTCCCTGAGGGCGCAGGACCTTTCCCAGTGCACATTTTTTTCCACGGCGGTTATTGGAAATCGAATGACAAAGAGAGTTCCGCCTACGTCGCGAATGCCTTGGTTCCTTATGGGGTGATTACTGTAATTGCCGAATATACCCTTATCCCAAACATCCGAATGGAGGAGCTCTTAAGGCAGTGCCGGCAAGTGGTGGCTTGGGTCTGGACAAATGCAGCCAAGATTGGCGGTCGACAAGATCAAATAACAATCTCAGGCCACTCTGCCGGGGGGCATATAACGGCCTCAATGTTGGCGACCGACTGGCCCAAATATGATGCAAATATCCCAGTAACGCCATTCAAGGCAGCCGTCGCCACCAGCGGACTTTACGATCTAAAGCCCGTCCAATTATCGTCTCAGAACGCTGAACTCAACCTAACCAATCAAGAAGTGGAAAACTTTAGTCCCGTCAGTCAGCAGCCCCTAAGTAATACCCCAGTTTGGATGCCGGTCGGCGGAGATGAGGGACCGGAATTCATCCGCCAGACCCAGGAGATGGCAGCGATTTGGTCATCCAAAGGAGCAAATATTCGCACCTCAATAGAGGAAGGACATGATCACTTTACCATCATGAACCAACACTTGGACCCCGACTGCGACTTTGCCAAACGGTTCAGAGAGCACTTAGGAGTAGTGCCAGGCTAACTGTTTTTGGGGGAATGTTTTCCAGCATCCCAGTCGGTGCCTGCGAGAGTGCCCGAAGCTTTAGCGAACGCGACCTCCTCAAGCTCAGTAGCAAGCGAGTCATTCCATCGGTTTAAGAAGCCGTACCAACTCACCACCGCCAAGATTTCTGTTGCTCCCTCTTCACCGAAGTTATCAATCACCAGCTGAGTATCGGCTTCTGTGACCATGTTCGGTACGGAGGCTGCCGCCTGAGCAAACCTCAACGCCGATCGCTCTGCCTCGCTAAATAAATCGTTTCTCTCATAATCCCACAGCGCCGCGATTTTCCTCGTCTCGACACCCCTTAACGCCGCATTATTGGCCGTGTGAGCGACACAGTATTGGCAACCTGCGGCCTGGCTTGCAATATTACCGACCAGTGCTAACAAACCCCTTGGAACGATATTTGAATCATCGAAAATTGCTGCATTTAACTTACGAAATGCCTCTAACACCTTGGGTTTGCGTGCCATAACAAGATTAGAATTTGGTACATATCCGCGCGATTCCTCGTAGGGCGTAAAAAATTTCTGATCAAGCTCCGGGTGATCTTCGCGTTTTAGAGGTGGGATCCGTGTCATGGCAATTTGCATTCAAATCAAAACTAATCTGGCAGTCATAATTTCGTGAGCTCAAAAACCGATTCTGCAAATAAATCCTCTGGCGCCAGTTTCCTCGCTGATAGGTGTTGCTCAAACGAGTACCGGGTCATTGCCTCTATTTCCTTCGCGTTCTCATGAATACCATAACGCCAATGGTCGGCTCCCATCAGGTGTCTCACCTGCTCAAGCTCATAAACTGGCCACGGCATCGTTTGGTATAAATGGCCTACCTCGGTCATTTCTTCGTAACAGATCTGTTTAGCCTTCAGAAAAGCATTATAGACATTTACCGGAAGCCAGGGATGTTTCTCCACAATCGACCGCCGGATGCCGACCAGATGCATTATCGGAAACATTCCTGTCTTTTTGAAATAGGATTGCTCAGCAGTTTTATATTCAGGGAAGAGCCGATCAATATGGTCATTTGTGTAATAACTCGACGGCGCCCTGGCAGAGATCACAGCATCTAATTTCCCCTGCGCCAAATGCTCGGCCAGCGTCTCATCTTTAGGAATCGATTGGAGGTCAATTTCTGACGGCAAATGCAGCGGCGCCCGTTCTTCGCGCCCGCCCTCCTCTAATCCTCCATTGCGCCAGTTGCATTCCTCCGGCGAGACGCCATACTCATCTTTTAATATCCCTCGAACCCACATAGCCGCGGTCATTTGATATTCAGGAACCCCAATCGTCTTTCCTCTGAGATCCTCCGGACCTGCTATGCCTCGGTCAGTTCTAATGTAGATTGATGAGTGCCTAAAAAGACGGGACACAAAGGCTGGTATTCCGATATAGGGGCTGCCCCCTCGCGATTGCACGTTCATATATGATGAAAAGGACAACTCTGTGACATCGAATTCTTGGTATTTAAATGCCCGATGAAACGCCTCCTCAGGCGGCATCGGCGAACAAATCATCTCGCAACCATCAACCTGCGCTCGACCGTCAAATATTGCCCGCGTTCGGTCATAATCGCAGCATGCAAGGCTTATTGTTAGTTTGGCCATTACCAAAATCTCCGTTAGAAAAAAGTGTCGACGGCATTATTGGAAGCATTGCTTGCAATGACAAGGTGCGATCGCTAGAGATTAGGCATGATTGAACTTTTCCATGCAGATATGTCCACATGCGCTCAGAAAGTGCGGCTCGTTCTGTCGGAAAAGGGTCTTCCTTGGGAAGGACATACGCTTAACCTACGTCACCGCGACCAACATAAACCGGATTATCTGAAACTAAATCCAAATGGGGTAGTCCCAACACTGGTGGATAATCAAAAGGTTATCATTGAATCGACCGTTATCTGCGAATATCTAGATGAGGCCTATCCAGATCCGCCTCTCAAACCCAGATCGGCTGAAAATCGGGCCCTAATGCGGCGATGGACGAAATGGCTCGATGAAGTTCTACATTATCATACAGGCGTTCTTTCTGGATCAATTGCCTTTCGGTTCCAGCATCTGGCCAGGCCACCAGAGGAACAAAAGGCCTATATTAACGGGATACCGGACCTGGCAAGGCGTGAGCGACAGAGGCAGCAGCTGGAACTCGGCATGAGAGCTCCACAATTCAGACAAGCTGTCTTCACATTCCAGGACTTCCTAACCCGAATGGAGGAACAACTTACTCAGACCCGGTGGATGGCTGGCGCCACTTATTCACTCGCAGATATCGGTTATACACCCTATCTCATCAGGCTACATGAGTTAAATCTTCACCCTTGGATGGAAACGAGGCCTCGGATTTTGGATTGGTTCGCAAGGATTGAAGAACGTCCAAATTATACAGAGGCCTATCTAAATTGGCGGAACGCGGATTACTTCAACCTGATGCAAGAAAAAGGAGCCTCGGCCTGGTCCAAAATTGACCAAATTTTATCAGGAAAATCGTAAACTGCCGTAGATCCAAGAATTCAAACCTCAGTCAGCTCGCTTCGATATCGGCGCCACCGATCCACGTAGCTTTGAGCATTCTTTTCAATCATTTCAATTTGTTCTGAAGACACTTCCCTGATGACTTTGCCCGGTGACCCCATCACCAGGGAGTTGTCCGGTATCTCTTTTCCCTCTGTCACAAGAGTGTTTGCTCCAACCAAACAATTCTGCCCGATCCTCGCACCATTCAAAATGATGCTGCCAATTCCAATAAGGCTCATGTCACCGATTGAACAACCGTGCAGCATACACATGTGACCCACCGAGACATTCGCACCAATAACAATGGGAAACCCAGGATCGGTATGGAGAACGCAGCCATCCTGAATATTTGACCTGGCACCGATGTCGATAGGATCGTTATCAGCACGGAGAACCGCCTTCCACCAAATGCTAGCATCATTTAACAGCGTGACCGCGCCAATTAGATCTGCACTCGGGGCAATCCAATTATCAATTCCAATATTTTTCGGAGTTTGTCCGTTTAACGCATATGACATGAAAGTCTTTTTACTCCTCTGAAATAAGAATTTTAACCTCTGCAGGTGACTGTATACGCGTGGTGTGCATCAATAAGCAAAAGTTTCTATGGAGGGGATATGCAACTCGGCCTTTTCGACCACTTAGAGCGTGTAAAGGATCGTCCACTCGCTCAACAATATAACGAGCGGATAAATTTTATTTCCCACGCAGATGAGGCAGGGTTCTGGGGATTACATGTTGCAGAGCACCACAGCTCACGCCTCAATATGACCCCTGGTGCCAGTATTTGGTTGTCGTCCGTGGCCAGGGAAACACGTAATATACGGCTAGGCCCATTGGTTTATCTGTTAACTCTCTACACCCCTCTCAGGTTGGCTGAAGATATTGCCATGCTGGATAATTTGAGCAATGGAAGGCTGGAAGTCGGCGTGGGAAGAGGGGTGTCGCCCTTCGAGCTGAATTTTCATCATGTCGACCCCGAGAAGTCCCGGGAGATCTTCATCGATGCCTATGAATGTCTAAAAAAAGCGATGACCCAGGAAGAACTATCCCATGCCGGAGAGTATTTTCAGTATTCTGAGGTCCCAATAACCTTACACCCATTGCAAAAGCCCTACCCAGCTTTCTGGTATGGCTCTTCAAACACCACCGGCGCTAGATGGGCGGGAGAGCAAGGAATGCACTTTACTGCAAATGGGGCTACAAAACTTGCATCCGAGAACATCGCAGCCTACCGAGAAGCGCTTGCCTCACGCGGTGGACAGGTTGCTCAACCAAAAGAGGAATTTTCTGGTGGCGGAGCCGTAGGCGTGCTGCGCCATATTCACGTCGCCGAGACCGATGAGGAAGCCATCGCCGTGGCAAAACCAGCAATTGAGTATCATATCGGGAGCCTAAATTGGCTCAGAGAGCGCAACAAAGACCATGAATTTGCACAACGGACCAACGTTCACAGGGGCTTGACTTTCGAGAGTTGGGTTGAGGCTGGAATGGCCATCGTTGGTAGCCCAGAAACCGTTAGAAGAAAATTGGAGACTCAGCAGAGCGAGCTCAATCTTAACTATTTTCTTTGCTATATGTTTTTCGGAACGATGCCTGCAGATGCCGCTCTCCGTTCTCTCGACCTCTTTACGAAAGAAGTAAAACCCGCTTTAGATCAATTGTGATTATGGTCTCCATTTAAAGTGCTCTCTTCGCCTAGCTAAGTCTCTCAAAATGAGAGAATATTCGTCTTACTCGATTACCTTAAAGTGAGTATTGTTAGGGCGCGAAAGGCAACCACAAAGAGATTTTCAGGGGAGAGCAAGTATGACCGTCAGAGAATATAAAACCGATGTTGCCATAATAGGTGCCGGGGCAGCCGGAATTTCTGGCGGGATCGAGGCCTTAGATGCAGGTGCCAGGTGCATCGCCTTCGAGAAACGTGAAGAGGCGGGAGGAGCGGCAGCCATATCCGGCGGGGGCTGCTGTATCGTCGGTTCTCCGGTGCAGAAAGCTGAGGGGATAGAAGATACTCCAGACCTTGCCTTTGCGGATTGGATGGCCTGGGGTGGACCCTCCGCAGACGAGGTTTGGGCTCGCTACTACTTAGAGCATACGCTGCACGACTTGTATCACTGGGCTGAACAATTCGGCGTGAAGTGGGTCGACATGAAGCCCCAAGAGGGGAATTCGGTTATGAGGTGGACGCGAGCCGAAGGAAATGGCCTTGGCCTTATGCGTCACCTGATAAAAGCCTATGAAGAAAAAGGCGGTGAGATTGTGACGAACGTCAAAGTTGACACCCTCACAATGGAAGATGGTCGGGCTATTGGTTTTACTGGGACCGACACTTTAAGCGGCGACACTATATCCGTTCGCGGTGACGTAGTCATATTAACGTCGGGAGGGTTCAATTCTAACATTGACATGGTGCTTGAGGTTCGCCCTGAGTTAAAAGGGTTCAAAGTCATGGAAGGCTCAGGGTTTGGCTCCAACGGAGACGGTCATAAAATGGCTGAAAAAGTCGGTGGTTATCTCACCCACATGGATCACGTCTGGTTCTATTGCTATTCCACCCCGGACTACAGAGATCAGAGTGGCAGAAGAGGGCTCGTCTGCCGTCATATCCCGGGTTACATATGGGTCAACCAACAGGGTAAACGCTTCCACAATGAATCCCTCTCAGGAGGAAACTCCATGAGCCCGGCTGTACTCGCGCAAGATCCTCCCTTTTGTTGGGCTATCGTCGATACCCCAATGAAGGCGAAATTAGAGATAGCAGACCCCTATTACCGAGATGGTGATAAAATCGTGCGGGCAAAAGTAGAGGAGTTACTCGATAACTCGCCGTTTATAAAAAAGGCATCCAGCCTGGAGGAGCTAGCGCAGGAAATTGACGTGCCAAAAGAGACTTTTCTGAGCGAGATAGCAGCTTACAATAAAGCCATCGAAGATGGTCTTGAAAAGGAGCCAGCCTTCGGCAAGCCACTCGGAATGTCCAAAAAGTTCGACACCGCGCCCTACTACGCGATTCAATTTTTCCCCACAGCGAGGAAGAATTTTGGGGGTATAAAGACTGACAAACAATGCAGAGTTCTCAACAAACATTTTGAACCAATACCCGGTTTATTTGCTGCTGGAGAGGCCTGCGGCATGGCCGGGGGGCACATAAACGGACGCGCGGGCCTGGAGGGGACTATGCTGGGTCCCTCGCTTTTCTCTGGCCGCGTCGCAGGGGGGTGGGCCGCTCAATCGATTGGCCACGGAGATGGCTTCATCGGAGCTCCCAACCGCTAGGTTTTTTAATCTGGCCTGTCGCCTGCAAGACACTTATTTGACTTGGTGACCCCGGTAGAGACCCCATCAAAACAAACTTCGTTTAAATAAGATGCCACCTGATATTTGGTTTTTTGTAATTTTTTCAATGGTTAAATACTGTTTTTTAATTCTAAGTATTAATTGTATCCGGGGCAAATAAAGTTTCTGGTTCATAGGGATTATCAATAAGACCCTGGTCAAAGGAATACCGAATAAACCGCTCTATATTAGCCCGGTTTTGCCCAAACCCATTCCTCCACGGGTCCCCTGGGAGACGTTCCCACTGCTCCTCATGAGCATGTCGACCCCACGCGAGGCGAGACCAATTAGGATCCTCGTAGTACGAGTCAGAGATTTGCCAAGCCTGATTACACATATCTAGCACAGACCGAGCAACCCATGGCTCACGCGCAAGAAGTTCTTCCTGGATTGTCATCACATGCATGATCGGAAAGTCACCATATTTTTTATAATAGTTCTCCTCCTCCGCCCGCGGGTCGCGAAACAGGCGACGCGCCTTAGTCTTCCCTGTCGTCACAGATTTTGGCGGATGCGGAAGGAAGAAACCATCAATATCTCCAGCCTCAAGAAGGTTACCAAGGTTCTCTCGATCCCCGAGAAACTCAATCTTCACCCCTGGCTTCGGGTCAAATTTTACCTTTTCTTCTGTTGTCAGAAGCCAATGAATATCTTCCCAATTCACCCCATAATGAAATTTTAAGTCGCCCTTCGCGAGTAACGAAAGCGTGGTCTGAAAAGATGACAGAGCTATTTTTTTTCCTGGCAATTGGCTGGGCTCCCATAGGTCACTGTCCTCGTGAACCCACATCTGACTCTGGCTAAAGAGCCTCCTAGGAAAAACCGGCACACCAACAATTGGCATACCTCTACCCTTCGCCATTAGAAAGCTCGACATGGAAAACTCTGCCACATCAAATTCTTTGCCGTGCAGCATTCTCTCATGCCGGTCATCGCCATCTCGCCAATGCTGGCTTTGGCCAACCTGGAAAATTTCAAGCTCCACACCATTCGGAGGTGTAACGGTGCCATCAAAAAATGGGTAATGCCGGTCATAACGGTCGAGTGCGATCGAAAGCTTCATGTGTCTCTCTTATTTGAGCAAGGTTTATGAGGGTTTTAGTCTAAGAATATCGAACAAAATAAGGTGACTGTCACCTGTGGCTAGAAGCGAGATTGACTTTGTATCCGTAACCGCCGCCCCGTCACCCGAATCCAGTATTGCCCCCTCAATTTCAAGAGTTCCACTTATCACTTGTACCCAGACGCCACCCCCAGAATGAAGAGAATGCGATACTATATCTCCCCTCGACATTTGGGCCGCGTATACGTCTGTGGAGGCATTAATTTTAAGAGGTGACCCGCCATGCTTGGAAGCAATCAGTGTCAGCCCCGCATCATCCGATAGAACACTGACCAGCGCTTGTTCATAACCTGGAATACCTCCATCCTCATCCGGTAAAATCCAAATTTGGAGAAGGTGGACTGGGTCTCTATCTGATGGATTAAATTCTGAGTGATGTATACCTGAGCCCGCACTCATTCGTTGGACCTCGCCCGGTCGAATAATCGAACCTGACCCGAGAGAATCTCTATGCTCCAGCTCCCCTTCAATCACATAAGTTACAATTTCCATGTTAGAGTGGCTGTGCATAGGGAAGCCCGCACCCGCTTCAATTCGGTCTTCGTTTATGACCCTCAGTGGACCAAAGCCCATAAATTTTGGATCATAATAGTGACCAAAAGAGAAGCTATGATACGAGTCCAACCAACCCATATTCACATGCCCCCTGTCCATGGAACGTCGAACACCAATCACTTTTTTAATTTAACCTGATTTAATCGCATTTTAGGAAACTCAACGTGCTATCATGAAATTCACAAAATTATGCAGGAACCTCGCCTAGAACCGTCGAACGATGCATGCGACGTACCTCGGGCCACTTAACTCCTCCCAAAGCGAGATGAAGGGTCTGTCTGTTATCCCAGATAACCAAATCACCCTTTCGCCATTTGTGATGGTAGATAAATCTTGTATTTATTAGATGATCGAACAATTCATCCAGAAGCCGCTGTGCCTCACCATCTTCCATATTCTTAATACCCAGTGTAAAGCGGGGCGAAATGAAGAGCGCCTTCCTACCTGTGTGTGGGTGAGTCCGAACGATCGGATGAAATGCGTCGGGCGGCGACCGCTTTGAATAGTAGTCTTCTCCGTCTCCATGGCGATCCGGTCGGGTCATCCTGGGATTACGGAAACGGTTAAAGCTATGTATCCCTATGAGACCCTGGATACGGACTTTCATGTCATCTGAGAGGGCCTCGTAGGCCGCAGTCATCCCGATCCACTCTGTATCGCCCCCCACCTGAGGGACAATGACCGACTGCAGGAGAGTGTAAGCTGTCGGGACGTCGACATAAGAGTGGTCAGAATGCCAGTCAGACCCCGCATCAGGAATGCCAACGTTATTGCCGTGTTCATCCAATTCCGTGGAGAGAATAAGAACTTCCGGCTGCCCAGGCATCTTGTACTCATCATTTATATGGTACTGAATTTCTCCAAACTTCCGAGTAAATTCGGTTTGCTCCTTGGGGTTAAGGTCCTGGTCGCGTACAACCAAGACACCATTCTCATGCAATGCGTCACGTAAGTTCAAAAAGTCAGGTTCAGAAATACTTTTGAGATCAACCCCTATTGCTTCCGCACCCAATGCCAGCGCGAGTTTGTTAATTCTTGTTTCTGAATTAAAAACAGTCATGGCGGTCCTCTCCCGTTCACTAACTCCCAAGCCTAAGCCCCATCTTAAATCATCGTCAAATTTTACTGTTACAAACCCGCCAGCTATAAGGGTCTAGAGGCGCTCTCATCCAAACAAAAAGACATGTAACGGTCGAATTATCAGAGACCTGTTTTTCGAATTTACTCCTCTTTTCCGGACCGAAAATTAACATTGGTCGACAAAAATTTTTGAGAGCCTATTCTCTCCGGAAAATTCAGGAGAAAAAGTTGCAGTATCTGAAGGACTTTCCCTTGGGGAACACAACGATAACCCAAATTATCGAACGCGAAGGACCTTACCACAGAGGCCTTGATATGTTCCCAAATGCAACTGAAGAAGCGATTGATCGTCACATAAAACAACTTCCCGCCTTCGCCTGGGATGCAACGACTAAAAGTATTTGCATCACGTTTCAGTCTTGGCTGCTTCGCACCCCACATCACAATATCCTTATCGATACTTGTGTTGGCGAGCATGGGAACCGCCGGGCCGGTCTTTTATATTCAAAAAAACGATGGAAAAATGAGTTCGCCTCCACCGGTTTGACATTCGAGGACATCGATTATGTGTTTTGCACGCACCTACACGTGGATCACGTTGGCTGGAACACTCAACATATAGATGGCCGACTTGTACCCACATTTCCGAATGCCAAATATGTGATTGGTCGGAAGGAATTTGAGTGGTGGGATCACTGGACGAAGAACCACCCCCCTCATCCGTCAGGACCGGCTTTCCAAGAATGCGTCCTCCCCGTTGTAGAGGCCGGTCAGGCGTTGTTAGTAGAGGACGATTTTGAGTTAAACGACCTAATTCATTTGAGCGCTGCCCCAGGTCATACAATGGGGCAATATTGTGCCCACTTGAAAAGCTCCGGAGCAAAGGCAATTTTTACCGGTGATGCCATGCACCACCCCCTGCAAATTTTTGAGCCTGGCTGGAGCACAATGCGCTGCACAGATATGGATCTCGCAATAAAAAGTCGAAAAAAAATCCTGGATGAAATCGTCGATACCGATATCAAACTCATCACGGCCCATTTCCCCGGCCATACAGTGGGGCATGTCATTGGTAAGGGCGATGCTTTCCATTTTCAATACCTCGAAATTTAAATAAACGGAGAGAATAGATGTCTGATGCCGAAGAGAGAGCCAAAGCCCTCATGGCCAAGCTCCAGCGCGAGCAGTGCTATTTAATAATGATGCGGCCGGCTTCCGACCCCAAGGAACCCCCGATACCTCAGGCCGAGATGCGCCTAGAGCATCACGAATACCTGGCCGATATGGAACGCCGCGGAATTTTATTTGCTGCAGGTCCGCTCCGAGATGAAGAAGGCTGGAAGCAGGGGCACGGATTACTTATTTTCCGGGCCAAGACTCGGGCAGAGGCGACCGAGTGGGCCTTACAAGAGCCCTATACAAAATATGGGCAGAGGGAAATCGATGTTATCCCTTGGCAACGAAACGAGGGGACAACAACGCTAAACCTGCGCCTAGCCGACGGAGTTCTGGAAATGGATAATCGGCGCTGGGCAATCGGCCCTATCGAGGACTAGACGTTTAATGAAGGCAAATCTTATCAGAAATTATGGGCCTTGGCGTGAGACAATGGAAATAGCTGAGGTGGAAATTCCCGAATTAGGTCCAGACGAAGTTTTAATTGAAGTTCACGCTGTCACTGCAAATCGCACGCGCGATACCCTGATCGCTGAAGGAAAGCCTTATCACCCGGAATCTCTGCCCTTGGTCACAGGACAAGATCCGGCGGGAATTATTCGGAAGACCGGGACCAACGTGACAAACCACAAAAAGGGAGACAGGGTCGTTGTCTGCGGGCGGATGGCCTGCGGTACCTGCAAGCTATGCCGAGCCGACCGGGCGGGCGACTGCCCAGATGCCATCTCAATTGGCATTCACAGGTGGGGAGGTTATGCCGAGTTTTGTGCTGTGCCACAGAACACAATATTTTCAATCCCTGAGAACCTCTCTTTTTCGGAAGCCGCCGTCATAATGCGGCATTGCCCCACCGCCATCCAGTTGCTTGATGACAAGGCTCAACTCCAACCTGGAGAATGGATTTTGATTATGGGTGCTGGTGGCGGTCTCGGAGGACCGGGTATCCAAATTGCAAAGCTGATGGGGGCCAGGGTTATTGCGGCGGCCGGAGCAGATGAAAGGGTCCGGCATGGGATAGAGCTCGGTGCCGACTTCGGCATCAACTATCGAAGCCAAGACCTTACTGAGGAGGTGAAAAAGATTACCGAGGGTCGCGGAGTCGACGTCGTCTACGAGAACATTTCTGATCCGACGACCTGGCCCAAGGCACTAGCGAGCCTCGCCTACGCAGGCCGACTTGTGACGGCTGGAGCCCATGGCGGGCCGGAGGTAACTCTTAATGCCCGGAGCCTTTACCTGAATAGGTGGCAAATAAAGGGTGCTGCTGGGGGAAGCCCCTCTAATGTTGGAAAGGCGCTTGAATTCGCAAAAACGGGGAAAATCAGTTGTTTTATTGATCATACAATGCCGCTGGAAGCGCTCCACGATGCCTATGACATGCTGCAAACGGGCGACGTCACAGGAAAAATCATAATCGACCCCAGCCTATAAATCTTTGGAATGTCTCCCAAACTTCTAGACCGCTTTGACCGCGCAAAATATTGTCAAACCCGAGGAAAAAAAGCTTTAAACCCAGAAGCATTTGAAACCGTATTATACGTTACACTGAGGAAAAATTATGGAAGCAGTCATTCAAAGTCTCCTAGCCGGTTTCCCTGTCCTTGCTCTCCACTTATCTATAACACTCGTTATACTCGGGGTCGGCGCAGCGACCTATGCCAAAATCACTCCCTATGACGAGCTCGATCTAATCCGCAGGGGTAATATCGCGGCTGCCCTTTCCTTCTCAGGAGCTTTAGTCGGCCTAGCCCTACCTTTAGCCGTTTGTATGGCCCGGAGCGTGAACGCCTGGGATATTATAGTCTGGGGTTTTATAACCCTTGTGATACAACTTATCGCATACCGGATCGGAGATGCCTTGCTCAGGGATCTCCCCAAGCGCATCGAAGCGGGTGAAACCAGTGCGGCGACCCTAATCGTGGGTATAAAACTAGCAATTGCCATGATAAATGCCGCCGCAGTTGCAGGCTAATGAGATTCTTCGACAAGCTTGCCATTATCGCCCTGCTTGTGCTCGCCGTCGCGGGAAAAGTTATTTCAGGTGACCAAGAAACAGAACGACGACCAGATCCCAGGATCTTCACGCCACCTATAATTGCCACGTCCCCTGAACCCTCTGGGCCTTTGCCGTCGAAATATAGAGACGCTCCAACCTTTACGATAGACGTCGGAACTGACAAAAAAACTTCGACCGGTACCGCTTTCTCTGTAGGACAAGGTTTATGGGTAACAGCTCGGCATGTAACAGATGGGTGCGATCTCATTGTTTTAAAACGTGGCCCAAGAAGCGGCATCCCAGTTAGAAATGCAAAGCAGGAGGGAAACGCCGACATCACGATACTTAAGACTGACAAAACTGCGCCGAGCCTCCCTGTAGCAAACACAGAGATCGCTCAAGGTCAAAAAGGATGGTCCTTTGGATTCCCCCATGGCGAACCAGGAGATGTATATGGAACAATGATTGGAAGAGCTAAAATGCGAGCCCGGGGGCGGTATTCGTCACTCGAACCAGTAATTGCCTGGACACAGAGGAGACGGATCCCAGAAATCGGTACAGATTTGAGCGGAATTTCTGGTGGACCGTGGCTTGACCAAACCGGTCGCGTTATTGGAGTCCACGTGGCTGGGGCACCACGTCGCGGTCGATCTTTTTCTACAGACCCTTCTACCCTACTAGCGGCTTTGGACCGAAGCGGTATAAAACCCTCTTCTGGTGGATATTTTCGGCTTAACGAGGCTGGGTTTTCACAATCCGGCGACATGTTGCGCCAACAATTTACCGTATCAAAAGTCCTGTGTCTGGTGGGAGATAAGTGGAAGAGAAGAATTCGGCAGAGCTAAACTTGTCCGGACAAAACATTTAGAGCTATAAGTGTCGGTCAATTTCGTCCCGAGTCGACGAAGAACTTCACAAAGGAAATTACCCGTAAGATGCTGGAAACATTAGCGAGTAGTGGGCTTGGAATTCTGCTCCTAGGACTAATGATTGGAATGCAGCATGCACTCGAAGCTGACCATGTCGCAGCCGTATCTTCCATCGCTGCGAGGCAGAGCACAATAAAAAAAATTTTGGTCCATGGAGCCTTCTGGGGCGTTGGGCATACCGTTACTCTTATGCTGGTCGCAGGGAGTGCGATTGCTTTTGGATTTACCCTTAATGAGACATTGTCAAATTGGCTTGAATTAATCGTCGGCCTAATGTTGGTCGCCCTCGGCGGAAATCTGATCTATCTCTTAATAAAGGAACGGGTTCATTTTCACAGACATCGACATGTGGATGGCATAAGCCACTTTCATGCCCACTCCCACCGCAACGAAAACACAGCCCACAACCCACAGAAACATGACCATTTGCACTCAGGAAAATTACCTTTCCGTTCTCTCTTTGTAGGAATAATGCACGGCATGGCCGGATCCGCTACCCTAGTTGTTTTAACAGCGGCAACGGTGCATTCAGTGCCACTTGGATTGGGTTATATCCTACTTTTTGGGGCTGGATCGGTCCTTGGTATGGGAACCCTGTCCGCACTGATCGCAATACCTCTTGCTTGGTCTTCCAAGGCACTTACCATCGCAAATTCCGGTCTTCAGGCGGGAATTGGTTTAGCGACCCTTATGCTGGGTATCACTGTTGCCGTTACCAGCGCGAGTGCACTTGGTAATTAGAGAACAACCGACTAATCCCCTTCTGCCGACTTGGGTGCGTTATTTGGATACCATTGGCCCCGTCTCATACGAGAGATAGTATATGTTTGGAAAACACCTGCCTTTCGCAAAGGTTCATTTTCCGCGAATACATCCGCCGCAGCACGATCCGGGACATTGATAACCAAAAGGCTTCCCGTGCGGGCATCGGAACAATCTTCCAATGTGGCCCCTCCAAGGACCAGTATATCTGCATTGGACTCCAGATATTTGAAATGATCTGCTCTAGCTTGTTCCCTCAATGCTGGGCCATCTGGACCATCCACCCCGTAGCACATGTAAAGCATCCTGTTGTTCTCCGATTTATGTCCTCAAATAAATGATATCCTAAGCTCGGATTTGGGAACTTTTTTTTCCGATAAAAATGAACGAGACCCCCCAAAGCTCTTTAAAACTGAAAAAAGTAATAAGGTAGAACTTTTGTTGGCCAAAGCTCAGGCCTCTGCAAATGCTGGTGGATCAAAAACACTAACTTCCGGTGCCCCCAAATGATATCTTTCGATCTGAACCAGAGCTGTTTGCGCAATGGGTGCCTGAGTAAGCTTCGAGGTACCTTTGTCCAAGGTCAACATATTCGGATTGCCATGAAGACAAAACGTGTCGTCGGAACCCGGATCAGCTGGATCAAACCATGCCCCGGTCATCAGGCGGATAACGCCGGGCCTTAAATTATCTGAGACGAAGGCGCCCGCGAGGCAAGCCCCCCGGTTATTAAAAATACGAACTATGTCACCATGACTGATTCCCCTTTTTTCTGCATCCTTCGGGTTCATATACACAGGTTCCCTACCGGCAATTTTTGAGCCCGCAGCAATGCCCTGGCCGTCCATTTGACTGTGCAGCCTGGTTGTCGGCTGCGAGGAAATCATATGCAGAGGAAAATCTTTAGCACCCTCTGAACCAAGCCACTCCGCAGGCTCTAGCCAGGTGGCGTGGGGCGGACAGTCATCATACCCGTAACTTTCGATTATTTCAGAAAAAAGCTCAATACGCCCTGATGGCGTCCGGAGCTTAAATTTGCTCGGATCAGATCGAAATTCCTGAAACAAAGTGTATTCTGGATCTCTTTCAGGGATCCGATAAAATCCCTCCTGCCAAAAGGTGTCAAAATCTGGCATCGGGGCTTGGTTAACCCTAGCCCCCTTCCGACAGGACTCATAGAGAAACCTGAGCCAATCCTCTTCATTTCGGCCCTCGGTAAACTCCTCCTCGCACCCCAGGCGCCGCGATAATTCAGAAAAGATGTCATAATCATTTTTAGCTTGGCCAATAGGCTCAATCGCCTTTTCCATTTTCATTAGATAGGGATCTCGTCCCGCCGCCCCGATATCATTTCGTTCCAAGGCGGTGGTAGCGGGCAAGACGATATCGGCGTGACGCGCTGCCGGGGTCCACCACGGCTCATTCACAATCACCGTATCCGGCCTTTTCCACGCACGCGTGAGCCTATTGATATCCTGATGATGGTGAAACGGGTTCCCCCCAGCCCAATACACAAGTCGAATGTCGGGGTAGGTAATTTTTTTGCCATTGTGGTCAATTTCCTCCCCTGGATTCAATAACATATCAGACAACCGAGCAGCCGGGATCGCAAAATTTATTGGGTTTCTCCCCATACTGAGAGACGGGGGATTAAACAAAGTCCTCTCGTCACCCATCCCGCCCGTTGACCCGTGCCCAAATCCAAAGCCACCCCCTGGTAAACCCACCTGCCCTAAAACACTAGCAAGTAAGATAAGGGCCCAGAACGGCATCTCGCCGTGGTCTCCCCGCTGAAGAGACCAAGTTGCGGACAGAAACGTACGTCCAGAAGCCATCCTTCTCGCAAGGGTCCTTATCCGGCCAGCATCAATACCAGTGATTTTTTCAGCCCATAGCGCATCTTTTGGACAGCCATCTAACTCGCCCATTAAATAGGGGCGTACGCGTTTAAACCCGGAACAAAACCGATCTAAAAAATCGGGGTTATGCAGCCCCTCCTCGATCAAAGTATGCGATAAGGCCAACATTAGAGCGGTGTCAGTATTTGGGGCGAGATCAACCCAATCCGCTCCCATAAATTCAGGCACATCGTCCCGACATGGGCTAACGTTCACGACCCCGATTCCTCTATCTGAAATTTTGTTTAACCACGGCACCAATGTGTGAGCCACACTCCCACCCATTGCGATTTGACTATTACCGGTATTAACCCCTCCAAAAAAAACCACCAAATCAGAATGATTATATATGGCGGACCAGCTGGTATTCGGACCCCTAACCGATTGGAGAGTGCCAAGCACGTAGGGAACAAAAAATGTGGCTGACCCAAAGCTGTAATTCGCAGACTGATCAGTGCAGCCGCCGAATGAGAATAAAAATCGTCGCACCTGGGTTCGGGCAAAATGAAAAATTCCCGCACTGGACCATCCATAGGAGCCACCTAAAATTGACTCGTTCCCATGCTGCGTCTTTACCCTTAACAATTCGTTTGAGACGAGTTCGAAGGCCTGATCCCAGCTGACCTCAACAAACGCCTCGCCACCTCGTCCCTTCCCGGTACCGGTGGGCCCATGATCCAGCCATCCCTTTCTCACCATGGGGGAAAGAATTCGGTTTTTGCTATGAGTAGCGCCGGGAATAGACGCAATTAAAGGAGACGGGTTTGGATCCTGCTCGAATGGCGTCACCCCAACGACACGGCCCTGTTCAACTTCGGCCCAATAAGCACCCCAGTGAGACTGATTACGAAAACGCTTTCTATCCATCCAAATCCTCCTGTCCCAAGACAGATCTCAGAACCCGTGATGACCAATTACGAGATCCTTTGCACACAAACCCTACGATCTAAGTGGTATGATAAGACCCTCCTCGTCCGCACGAAACTCTCCACTGGTCTTCCCAATAAGTGTGCCATCTCGGAGAAATTCCGACACTGCTCTCCTTTGCACATGCCTTCCTCTCTCCCACTGCATGAAATGGCTGGCGCCCGCAATGCGCAAGAAAATTTTTTCTGGGCTCCCTAAATCTTTATACAAAAGGATATTTCTCTCGAGAAGGCCATCGAATTCGCCAACAAAATGTAAAACTGGCAACGTTATCTCTGCCGCCCCATTCCTGTTCCAACCCCAATATGTACGTGTTGGGCCCCTAAGCCCCCCCCAGGAGGCACCAACGGGGTCGGCCTCAGCGCCTGCTCTCCAGACGACATCGATGACGGCCGGATCTTCGATCTGCCCCTCTGATTTCACGTTGGCGAGCCACCGAACAGACTCCCCGTGTTCCTTGGACTGAAAGGCAGTCGGCGCCCCCTTAGAGGGCAGGGCTCCAGGCGGAGCATCGGGTCCATCGGGTAAATAATTACTGGACGCCCAAATTACGAGCCGTTCTATTTTATTGGGATGGCGACGCACATATGTCCCCGTCCTGATACCCCCACCAGACCAGCCAATGAGATGAACCTTTTTAACCCCCCGCAAGTCACGTATAAAATCAATCACAGCATTAAGGTCTGCAGTCTCAGTGTCTGAAGTTACAAGCTGGTAAGGATAGCTCGGCTCTTCATCGCTTCCCTCAGCTGAACGCATAAAATGTCGATCCGTCACTTGGACATTTTTTTCAAGGTCCTGGACCTGTAGTGCGGACCGCCCATGCCCTGTCATATCTAGGGCAAAGACGTCGAACCCTTCCAGAGCCAGTGCTTCCATCCAGCTATAGCCAGGATGAGGACAATCGAAAGCCACCGAGCAAGGCCAGAACCCCCCATGCACCATAAGTACGACTTTTCCCTCATCGACCTCTTTGGACCCGGGGCTAATGGTCTCCTCTAAAACGCGCTCCCGAACAAATTGGCGCATAACCTGGCCACTGATGGCGGGCACAGTCGAAACATGCTCAACATATCGGTCGATCGTCAGAACATTTTTCGCCAAACTCTCAACCCTTCATCCCTTTGGAGGTATTGACCGCCGAGTGCATGTTGCGAGCAAAATCTGACGCCTGTTCAACGCTCATTGTTAATGCGTTAGTTGCATATTCTTTGACCGATTTTACAGCCGCCAAAGGCGCTTTTTCCAGGGCCGTGCAGACCAGCGCAAGCTGGCCCTCCAGTTTATCATCGGGGACCACCCTACTCACTAGACCATAGGAAAGTGCCGTCTGAGCATCGATCTCTTCCGTCGAATATGTGAGATATAAGACCCCCTTTCGCCCAACCCGATCGATCAGAGAGGACATTGCCATGGTTGGCATAATGTTATGCCCCATCTCCGGAAGTGCGAACGTAGCCTTTTCTGAGGCTATTGTGATGTCGCAAACGGAGGTTATAGCGCAGCCAAATCCCAGGGCCCGTCCCTGGACAACGCACACTACCGGCACCTTAGATCTCCGAAACGCTCCGTAAAAATTAAAAACCACCTCACTTCTCTCTCGAGCCTGAAGTGCATCCTCGACGTCACCTGCCTTGCGACCCGAATTATCTCGTCCAACACAAAAATCCGGCCCTGCGCTTCGAAAGACGATATACTTGCTCGTGGCCGCCGCTGCATCGATCATCTCAGCCATTTCAGCTGCCATCTCATCACTGACACGGCCACCATCAGCAGGTCTATTAATAGTTATGTGGGTTGCATCCCCTTTTTTTTCATTGAGAATGAAATTCGTCATAGTATCTCCCCTACTCGATAATAAAGTCTTCATCTCTGGTCCTGAAAGGTGTACGTTTCAAATCAATGGGGCGCGCAAGCCAGGTTCCGGCTCCCTTGGGAAGACTTTCATGATACCCCATTTCCCAGTCGTCATCGATGTAGTCTAGGTCAGCAGTGATCTCTAATAGCCCCCCTGCCGGGTTCCAGAAATACCAAAACACATTTGACCCAAAGATGTGGCGCCCTGGACCGAAATGTGTTTCCCAACCTTTTTGTTCTAGCTGTGTGCCCAGGAACAGTACTTCATCAAAATCTTTCACTTCGCATGCGACATGCTGGAATCCGGACCTACTTCCGCGCCGCGAGAGAAAGACGTCATGATGTTCATTAGATCCCTCAGCCCTGAGAAACACGCCGATATCCTTTATGTAATCGGTTTCTCGAAACCCGAGACGATCGACATAAAACTCTTTGTTTGCGTCAACCTCTCCAGGAGACCAAAGTCCCACATGCGCTATACGCTGCAACTTAGGGGAGAGGACTTGCGTCGCATCGCCCCGCCGATTTCGGCGCGGCCGATTTCCCAACGTGTTCGTTATAGCAGGCACTAAATTAATAGGCCTTATTTCAGCAACGACAAATCCAAGCGCATATCCAAGGTCATCAAAACTGTGCAAGCTGCCATCAGAACTCTCAGTGACATGGCGGTCCTTAGAAATCTCTGCACCTATTTTTTGCAAAGTCTCCGAGCTATCTACCCGCCAGATAATCTCTCTAACCGTATCACCGCCAGTCGGCGCAGAGGGCAAATTGTTTTCTTCTATTGGACGCAGCACAACAGACGTCCCGTCGGCAAATTGGTGAGAGGTTCCTGGACCCTCATCTTCTGTTTCTTCTAGTCCAAGGTCTCTGAAAAAATGACGGGCAGGTTCTAAATCAGAGCAGCCATAAACAAGAGAGTGGACACCCTGTATCTTCACGAATGCCTCCGCTGGATCGCCGCCCACACTTTCTCGGAGGTGACAGGCATCTCTAAATGATCCACATCGAAATCGGCCAGGGCGTCACAGATCGCATTGACGAGCGCTGGGGGTGCCGCGGTGGTGCCACCTTCTCCTCCACCTTTAACCCCAAGAAATGTACTTGCGGCAATAATTTCATTAAAACCCAAGTCAAAGCTCGGAACGCTATCAGCCCGCGGCATGGCATAATCCATAAATGAGCCCGTAATGAGTTGCCCACTTTCATCATAGGCGCATTTCTCCATCAGAGCCTGGCCAACTCCTTGGACGATTCCGCCATGCGTTTGACCATCGACAATCAGCGGATTTACGACACGCCCGACGTCATCAATACCCGTATACTTAATAATCTCGACGACCCCTGTCTCAGGATCTATTTCTATCTCAGCTACGTGACATCCATTAGGATAGGCAGGAAGAGGCCCCGATATCTCTGCAACAGCGTGCAAGGGCCCGTCCAACCCTTTCGGAAGATCGTCTCTCTGCTCTGCAGAGCCAGCTATCTCAAAAAGGGAGAGCTTGCGATCGGTTCCAGAAACAGAAAACTGTCCCCCTGCATATCCAATATCTGTTGGAGCTGCCTCCAAGCAGTGGGCGGCTATCAGCCGGCCTTTTTCGATTATTCTATCTGAAGTTTGTCGAAATAGATGACCGGCAAGTCGCATGGACCGAGAAGAATGGGAACCAGATCCTGCCGCCACAAAATCTGTATCTCCGGTCTTAAGCCAGATCGCAGAAACAGAAATACCAAGCCAATCCGCCACTATCTGAGGGAAGGTCGTCTCATGACCTTGTCCACTGGATTGCGTCCCTATAACAATCTCAACTGTCCCTTCCGGGTTTACATACATCTCTGCCCGCTCTTGAGGGTATCCAGTGGCCGTTTCAATATAGTTGGCGAGCCCAATACCTCGCAGCAATCCATTTGCTTCCGATCGAATCTTTCTCTCACGAAACCCGAACCAGTCCGCCTTTTCAAGAGCCATATCCATTGAGCGCGCGAAGTTACCACTATCATAGACAACACCAACTCCGTTTGTGTAGGGGATCGCGCTGGGATCGATAAGATTGAGGCGTCTCAACTCGATGCGATCGATCCCCATTTTCTTAGCGGCCAGGTCCATAAGCCTCTCAATAACAAACATCGACTCAGGCCGGCCCGCACCTCGATATGAGGCGGTCACTGTGGTGTTTGTCATTACAGCCTTCGTTTTTATATCGGCGAAGGGAATATCATAAACACCATTATAAACTGTCGGACCCCTTGCGATCGGAACATAAGAAACAGTATGCGTGCCCAAATTTCCTGTATTATAGGATCGCATAGCTAAGATCCTACCATCCTGGTCCAGAGCAATTGACGCCTCAGTTTCAAGGTCTCGGCCAGCATAGTCTGAGAGAAATGCCTCTGAACGTGAACAGTTCCATTTTACGGGCATCCCCAGACGTTTAGCAGCCCACATTAAAAGCGCGAATTCAGGATAGGTATGATTTCTTGTTCCATATCCACCCCCAACATCGCGAGAAATCACTCGTACTTTCGATGGATCCAAACCGAAAGTGGCTGACAATTCATTCCGAAACCGGATCACACCCTGTCCACCTGCTTCAATCAAAAATGAGTCTGTATTTGGCTCATATTCGGCGAGTGCGGCACGAGGCTCCATGGGTACACCTGTGACCCGCTGATTAACGATTTCAAGGTCGACTATATGCCTCGCCTGAGAAAACAACTCATCGGTTACATCACGGTTACCCTTCACGTCACTGACATTCAGGTTCTTCGGGATCTCAGACCAAAGTTCACAGGCCGCTGAAGAACTGGCCTTCAGAGGCTCGATAGCAGGTTCCAGAGATTTCAAATCAACCGAGATCAATTCCATAGCATCTCGGGCCTGTGACTCTGTTTTTGCGATGACCACCGCGAAGATCTCTCCTACCCGTCGGACTCGATCAACGGCCACAGGCCAGAGCGGCGTATAAAAAATATCTCGGCCATCACTATTTTTCAATTCAACATCTTTTGGGTTTCCCCAGGCTGGCATAGGTCCCAAACCATCATCCAGCCAGTCCTGGCCAGTGAATATAGCTAAAACCCCGGATTTAGATTTTGCCTCTTCTGTTCTTATATCTAATATAGAGGCATGCGCGTTATTACTGCGAACCATAACGGCATGGGCAATATCCTCTCGCGTCTCATCATCACTGTAGCGACCAGCCCCGGTAAGTAAACGGAAATCTTCGGAGCGAGCGAGTGGCTGGCCGATCAGCCCTTTATTCGTCATCAAACGGCCCGCCGGGAACGTCTCGAACCGATGTATTAGGAGAAACATCGGAACGCCGATATTGCGCGGAGCGGCGTCCATTTTCCATGTAGTCACCATCCGCTGCCCTTTTTGCCATGGCGTCCCACTCAGAATTCCAGTCTCCCAAACTGTATCCATGCCAGGGACTTTCGGGCTTTAAGGCTGGAAGTCCCAGGTTTTCCCACAGCTCTTTTGCCGCTTCCATATATTCCCGCTTGGGAAGGGCAATTGGTGGCATGTCTGATTTTAAGGTAGCATCAATGAGGCAGATAGACTCCTCCCCATTGGGCGTTCGAGGGTCTCTTGGCCCATACCGAACCTTGTGTTTCAGGATCTGGATATCCAGCGCAGGGTTGGACCGGTACGCGAGCGCCCAAAAGATGGCATCTCCATTCTCTGGATCTATATCCTCGTTAACTGCGATGACATATTTCCCGATCGCAGCTGCCAGGTTTGAACAACCATAAAGTGCCCGCCAAATCTCTGTCGTAGCAACGCCCCGTTCCACTTGGATAAAAAGAATTTTCCGAAGATTTGTAAGCGGTTCATGGAGATAGACCCTCTTCACTCCCTTAATACCTAGAGTCTCTCGAAGGTGCGCAAGATATACAGGTTCATAGGCCACTCTTTTTATAACGCTGGACTCTGAAGGGGTCAGCTGCGAAATTATCGAGGTGTATACAGCGTCCTTACGATGGGTAATGGCAGTAACTTCCATCACACAATTGTAATCCTCAAGAGCAACGTGGCCATGACTTTCTGCAAATGGCGCCTCAGGTTCAAGAATATCTACATCAACAAGGCCCTCGATCACCAATTCAGACTCTGCAGGAACCAAGATATCGACGGTTTTGCACTTAACTTGACGGATCGCTTGACCGACGATGCCCCCCGCTACTGCCATTTCCTCAACACCAACCGGCAGTTTTTGTGGCCCCATGTAGGCAACCGAAGGTGGACAGCCCACAACAATTGCACAGGGCATTTTTTCACCCCTCTTCTTCCACATTTCCCAATGCATATGCCCCTCTGCCCCGCCGGGGCGGGCCACCATGCGTAGTGCCAGACGGTCAGAGGCCTTCAGACCTGCACGGTAGGTTCCCATATTCTGGCTGCCAGTCTCTGGATTGCGAGTTGTTACATTGGTAGCGGTTAAGTAGGGAGCACTGTCATATCCGGGGGTAGAGATCGGGACAGGCAAAGCATCCAGCCCTTTACCAGGTCCTCTAAGCCCATCTCCTGTTATCACAACCTCTTGACAAGGCCCGGTCTCGACCGTGACAGGATTAATCGGGTTTGCCATCGCGTAGTTCCACCGATCTCCGATTTCATCAACAGGAACCCCCATGCCAATTGAATAAATCGCAGGGTTTGTTGACAATGCACCCACGACAACAGGCATATCATAGGATCGGCCCTTGCTATCAGTAACATTTGTAAAACGAAAAGCTTTTCGTTCGGCCTCTGGGATACCTCCCCGGAATTGCCACCTCACCAGAGGATGAAGCTCTCGGTCTTTATTTATCGGTTGATCTATGGTCGTCAAAAGCCCAGCTGCCTCCAGTGCATTCAAATGGTCATGGAAACACGGATAACCACGATCTGATTTTGTCTTTGCCATTCATCCACCTCTATTTTCTCGGGACCCTAAACTAGCCACCCGGAGTGGCATAGGCTCTCGCCCTGGAAACAATTTATTTTTTTGAGGTCAACGTTTCGCGCTAATAAACAATCACTAAAGAGTTTTGGACCACGGCAGATAATGTTTGGCACCATCCGTTCCTCCGCAGTTAGTGGTGCTAAGCCCGAGCCAACCACCAGTTCACTCTCAGAATTTCTTTATCCCGAGCCGTTTTACGACCAAACCTTCAAAGCTGTTTTAGGTCGGTGCATTCTCACTCCATTCGCCTTCAATCTCTGGAGAAATCATGCCCCTCCTTGACAACAAACTCCAAAAGGAAAGGCCTACCTGCCGATGTCTCTGCCATGGCCTCTCTAATGGCTGGAATTATATCCGATGGCCTATCTACTCTGAGCGAAGCCAAACCTAGTCCTTCTGCTACTTTGGCGTAATTCCCGCCGACTGCCAGAGTTCCGTATTTTTGGGTGGATGTAACCAGCACATCCCTCTCCGCTGCCATTACCGCGTTGTTAAAAACAACCGTCAGGGTTCCTATTCCGTTTCGGGCGGCTGTTTCAATGTCCATGCCAGTCATACCAATAGCAGCATCACCCATAATGTTAATGCAAAGCTTATCAGGAGCTGCGAGTTTGGCCCCCATATTGATCCCCAGGCCGTAACCAAGCTGGGTTGATTTTCCCCATCCCATGTAGGAACCGGGAACCGTTGTTTCCCAGAAAGGAAGAGTTTGTTCTCTGGGGCTACCGGAGTCATGTGTCACAATGGTATTGTCGCGATCGACCGTCGCCATCAAATCGCGCAAAACCCGATATTGATTAAGCGGCATTTCATCAGAGTCCAAATGATCAGACCAATCTGATTTCCATTTGTCTTTTATTTGAGCAATCTCTAGTTTCAGGGCATCCAATCGCTCAGTGTTAGATTTTTGACGCTGACGACCAATCTCCGCCGACAGTGCCTCCAAGACAAGTTTTGCATCCCCGGGCAACCCCAAGGCCGATGCGAAGTCTTTATTAATGTCGGACATTTCATTGGTTGAGTGGATAATTTTCTTTCCCGATGGCATGGCTGGATTAAAATTGGATCTCGTCAGGCTCGAACCAATCGCAAAAACTAGGTCGGCACGGTTCATAAATTCGGATACCATCCTGGGTCGCGACCGCGTACTTGCCCCCAAGGCTAGGGGATGTATCTCGGCTAAAGCACTTTTTCCTGGGTTTGTTGTCATTACCGGTACAGGGAGGGCCTCTGCAAAGTCAGCAAGTGCTTCCCATGCTTCAGCATAATGTATCCCCGCGCCGGCCCATACAATGGGATTGTCCGCGGCAAGCAGCATTCTAACCGCCTCTTCAACCGCAGCCGGGTCTGGTGCGACCTTTAAAGGCTTCTGTGCTACATAATCCAGTGCACCATCAAACTGTTGGTCGAATACACTATTGGGTATTTCTATCAGAACCGGTCCACTCTTACCGCTCCTGAGGAGTTGATAAGCCCGTCTCATTAATCCTGGCAACTCGGAAATGTCATGCGCGAGCGCCGACCATTTGGTCACTGGCGCGAAGACATCGGCGGCGCGAAATGTTGGTTGTTTATATTGTTGCGATAGCGGAAGACCTGCCGGTATGACCAATAAAGGCACGTTCTCGGTGTACGCTTGAGCGATCCCAGGAAAGGCGTTTTCGATACCCGGTCCTTGTTGCGCTGCAAATACGCCAATTTGGCGTCCCCTGCGAATTCGGCTAAAGCCATCGGCAAGCCCTACACCAACTCTCTCTTGGCGGCACAAAATTGGTCGAATGTCGATCTTTGAACAGGCCTCAATAAGCGGGTTTCTGGGGTAACATGATAAAAACTCTGTACCCTCTCGCTTAAGAATTTCTGCTACCAGTTCAGCACCATTCATACTTTTGCTCCTCGAAGACTAGCCGATTAGTTGCTCACACGACCCGCATTTGACACATAGTGACGCTGCTCATGGAATGTTGTCGCCTTGAAGTGACTTGGGTCTGCCATCTGACGCGCGACCTCATCTTCAAAGCTATCCCCGCAGGGCAACTTAAACCTTGAGGAACGCACGCGGTAATTTGTTGGATCAAGCCCGGGCGGCTCGAGACCGTTTGCCATATCTCTCAACGCCTGTAAGAGAGTTTTTCTAATCTGGATGATCGCTGTATCAGAGACACCTAAGTGCTCTCTCGTCCGATCGGCAATCAACCCCATCGACTCCTGAATCGCCGAATCTTGGACTCCCAGGCCTCTCATTCCAGTGAATGATTTGCCACTCGCCTGTAAGGCACGGTCAATCATGTAGTCATTGTCTTTGTTTTGAATGGGTCTATCTGTACCCGGAATATTTTCGGTGTGGATACCATTGTAATCTGTAGTCCGGCGCAAATCTTCTTCACTGAGCGGCCGATCAACCCAGTAGTCGGCGCTATACAACATGTGATTTTCATCATCCATTGGAACCCAAACGTGCGCGGCTTCGGGGCTTGTCGCAAAAACTTTGTGGAAAGGCATAAACATGAGATTTGCAGCCCAAAGAGTCTTGCCCTGTTCAATATCGCGCCCAGTCCCCGCGACAAAACCTCCATCTATCGGAATGCACGGATAAAAAGACGGAACAGTCCTCCGGCTCTCATCTGCAATGCCAGTGTGAAGGAAGGCGAGATGACTGGTATCAAAACCTCCCTCCAGACCCTGTAGCCAATTGCACTCCTGAATACGACGGGTGACATATAAGTGGTCCCCAGGAATTTGTGTCCAGATCAGATCGGGGAATGGCGGTTTTTTCCCTGAAGGTCCAAGATATGTCCAGATTAATCCTCCACGTTCCTCTACAGGGTAAGATTTTACCCTAACCTTATGCTGGAAATTACTTCCGGGAGGCTCTGAGGGCAGATCTACGCAATTCCCGTTAACGTCAAACTTCCATCCGTGATAGACACATCTCAAACCACACTCTTCATTGCGTCCAAAAAAAAGGCTTGCCGTACGGTGAGGGCACGCCTCTTCAAGAACTCCGACACGGCCCCGTGTATCTCGAAATGCGACCAGTCTTTCGCCTAGAATATGGACCCTCACGGGAGGGCCATCTGGTGTCTCTATCTGCTTAGACATAGCAGCTGGTATCCAATACCGGCGCATAAGCTCGCCCATGGGTGTGCCTGGGCCTGTTCGCGTCAAAAGCTCATTATCTTCACTGGAAAGCATCCCCACTCTCCCTGCCATAGTTCCTCTACAGAAGCCTAGACTGAGCCCGCAATCTAGACAACCAAGCTTCTTCAGTCCGTTGACCGTTTCCGATAAACCCCTTATCAGAACTGTAGAAAAATAGAACCGAGGAGTCTGAATTCATGCCAAAAATAGAGGCAAACGGAAATACCTTTAACTATGAACTATCGGGTCCAGAAGGCGCACCTTGGATTACTTTTTCCAATTCTCTCATGACAAACCTCCACATGTGGGATGAACAAGCGGAATTATTATCAAACGACTGGCAAGTTCTTCGTTATGATCAGCGAGGCCATGGAGCCTCTAATGCGACCCCTCCACCCTATGATTTTGACCTGCTCGGTGAGGACGTTATCGCGATTTGGAACGCGCTAGGGGTAAAAAGAAGTGTTTTCTGTGGCCTCTCAATGGGGGGTGCTACCGGCCTTGGCCTATGTCTTAACCACGCAGACAGGCTATCGGCTTTTGTCGGATGCGACATGCCCTACCAGGCATCTCCGGAATTTGCCGCGCTCTGGGACCAGAGGATGGAAATGGCTCGACAGGTCGGGATAGACGGCATGGCAATGCCAACAGCGGAACGGTGGTTCGTTAAGTCATTTGTTGATGCCCCTCAAAACCAAGAGGTTATTGAAAAAATTTGCCAAATGGTGAGAACGACATCCATGGACGGGTATGTCGGTTGCTGCAATGCACTTCAGAAAGTTGCATTCGCCGAGCGGATGGACAGGGTGAATGTACCCACATTCTTTATTTCCGGCTCCGAAGATCCAGCTGCCAACCCGACAGCCATGAAGCCACTCGTGGACGCTGTATCAGGCGCAGAGTTACATATTATCCCAAACTGCGGTCACATTTCCAACATGGAAAATCCCGAAAGCTTCAATGGCGCGTTATTGGGTTTTCTCAATCAACTTTGAATACTGAAATTTGAATACTGAAATAGGATAATTTTAATGAGCGAAAAGAAACCAGTCGGCATAAGGCGGATAGTAACTGGCCACGATGAGAATGGTAAGGCGATCATTATTGCTGATGGGCCAACACCTGGAGTAAAGACAACACCAAATCGCCCTGGTGTAATTTTTCACAATATGTGGACCACAACCAGCGCCCCTGCCCGTTATGACGAGCCAACAGAAGCGACGAGCGTTGACCTCCCATTACCCCCTCCCAAAAATGGGACGACTTTTCGCTTAATTGAATTTCCGCCTGAATCCCAGGTTGAGCAGGTCGACGAAGAAACGGCGAAAAAAGCTTTCCAAGAGTATGGTGCGGATGGAGCCCTTCAACATGGCGATGACGACGACAGCAATGCAAAAAATAGACATTCTTTTATGCATCGCACTGAAACCGTCGACTATGCAATTTGCTTATCAGGAGAGATGACCATGCTCCTTGATGACTCTGAGGTCATTATGAAACCTGGAGATGTGATGATCCAAAGAGGTACGAACCATGCCTGGGCGAATAAGGGAACTGAATATTGTACCATGGCGTTCGTTTTAATTGATGGGGACGGCAAACGAGGCGATGAATGATGGCCACGATCTATCACAACCCACGCTGCAGTAAGTCCCGCGCGACCTTGAAGCTACTTCAGGAGAAAGGGGTTGAAATTAAGGTGATTGAATATCTTAAGACGCCCCCAAGTGCTTCAGAACTGGATAGTTTCTTGACGGCACTGGGAAAGGAACCTCGTGACCTCATGCGCAAAAGTGAATTACCTTACAAAGAACTCAATCTTCAGGATCAGACGAAAACCCGGGCTGAATTAATAAAGGCCATGATCGAAAACCCCATTCTAATAGAGCGGCCGATTGTAGTGAATGACGGTAAAGTCACAATTGGCAGGCCACCTGAGAACGTTTTTGCCATCCTCTAGCCAGAGTCCGCCTGTGGCTCCCAGGGCTGAGCGGGTCAGCAAGGTATCCGAACGGTTTGGCAAGCAGCTAGCTGACCCCTATGATTGGCTTCGTGACCCGGATTGGCAGATGGTCATGCGAGATCCCAATCGACTGGATCCCAAAATTCGTGAGCACCTGGAGGCCGAAAATAGCTGGGGTCAGCAAGTTTTATCTCCTGTAAAACAATTGCGCGAGGATTTGTTAACAGAACTGCGCGCTCGAATAAAAGAAGATGATTCGACTGTACCTCTCATTGATGGAGAGTGGGCGTATTATCGAAAATTCATCTCCGGAGGCCAGTATCCAATTTTTGTTCGACAGAGATCTGGGGGAGGCAGTGAAGAAATTTTACTTGATGGGAATAAAGAGGCTGAAGGTGAGTCTTTTTTCTCGGTAACCGGTTCCTGTCACTCGCCGGATCATAACTATTTTGCTGCGGCAATAGACCGGAATGGCTCCGAATATTGTACAATAGAAATTCGTGACACTAGAACCAATAAGATCATTGATGCCGCCGTCCGCAGCGCCCAGGGAGACTTCCAGTTTTCGAAGAATGGTCAATTCATTTTCTATACATGGCTAGACGACAACCACCGACCATCGAAGGTTTTTCGCCATCAGGTTGGAACAAGCGCCCAAAAAGATTTTTTAGTTTTTGAGGAAAAAGATCCTGGCTTTTTCCTATCTACTGCGAAAACTGATAGCGGCCGCTTCATCATTTTGAATTCCCATGACCACGCGGACACAACAGAGATAAGACTAATTTCTTCTGAACACCCAGAGGCTGAGCCAAAGATGGTATGGCCTCGTCAAAAGGGCGTCTCATGTGAAGTCAGCGACAACGGCGAGCAACTATTTATTCTCACTAATGAAGGCGGCGACATCGATTTTCGGATCAGTCAGGCCTCGTTAGGTGCCTCTGGGCTCGAAAATAGCCAGGTCGTGGTACCGCACGTCGAAGGTCGTCTGATAAGAAGCATGCTCTTATTTAAAAACTTTCTGGTCAGGCTTGAGCGCGCAAATGCGCTCCCTAAAGTTATTATTCGTAACTTAAATGACGAAACTGAGCATGAGGTTAGTTTCGAGGAAGAGGCCTATGACATAAATCTCGTCCCGGGCTATGAATTTGATACTCAGACTTTGAGATATTCTTATTCATCACCCACGACACCAGCTCGCGTATTCGACTACGACATGAAAAGCCGTGCGAGCATTTTACGAAAAGAGCAAGTAATACCGAGCGGGCACAACCCTGAGAGTTATAGTTGTCAACGTTTGGAAGCAAAGAGCGATGATGGTGTCTCTATCCCGGTAACCGTATTATTGAAAAAAGGGACGCCTATCGACGGAACCGCTCCCCTATTACTCTATGGCTATGGATCTTATGGATACGCAATGCCTGCGGGATTTTCTCCCAATATCCTGAGTTTGGTCGATCGCGGTTTCGTTTATGCAATAGCGCATGTTCGGGGGGGAACAGAATGCGGGAAAAACTGGCATCTCTCAGGAAAACTCGGAAATAAAAAGAATACCTTCAAGGATTTTGTCGCCTCAGCAGAAATGCTGATAAATAAAAAGTACACATCCAGGGGACAAATCGTAGCCCAAGGACGAAGTGCTGGCGGGATGCTAATGGGGGCGATAGCGAACATGCGCCCCGACCTTTTCAGCGGAATTTTAGCGGAGGTGCCTTTCGTCGATGTGATAAACACAATGTCTGATGAGACATTGCCTCTTACACCTCCTGAGTGGGTCGAGTGGGGAGACCCGATCAGAGATGAGGAAGCTTTTGATTACATGCTCTCATATTGTCCCTATTCAAATGTCTCAGATCAAAGTTACCCAAATATCTTAGCAACTGGCGGTCTTACCGACCCCAGGGTGACTTATTGGGAACCAGCGAAATGGATTGCGAAACTCCGACATCACAATACGAGCGAAAGTAAAATTCTTCTTTGGATCAATATGGAGGCCGGACATGGGGGCGCCTCGGGACGATTCAACAGGTTGTCTGAAATCGCTCTTTCCTGGGCCTTCGCAATTTTCGTTACGGACAATAGTTCTAAGAGACATGAGGCGCTTTAACTCTAAAACAAGTGCCAGGGAACATGTCTGGGACCGGATGACGGAAGAGCGCGTAGCCCGCTTCCCATTTCCGATCAAAGGTCGCATCCCCAATTTCGTAGGTGCCGAAAAAGCCGCAGAACGTCTTCTTGAAATCGAGCCATGGAAAAGTGCAAAATATCTCAAGATAAACCCAGATTCACCGATGAGACCTCTTCGGTTATTGGCGCTTCAGAGAGGGATAACCTACTTCATGCCCACACCCCGCCTAGCCGCCGGCTTCATGAAATTCGATCCATCAAAAATCCCGGAGGCAAGCTGGGCAAGAGCCGCCAGCCTCTCATCCTGCAAGGAATATGCAGAGCTTATTACACTTGACGAATTACCTCAGATGGATGCCATCGTGGCGGGCTCGGTTGCCGTAACAAATGAAGGCTATAGATGCGGGAAGGGCGCGGGATATAGCGATCTTGAGTATTCAATTCTCTTAGACCTGGGACATAAGCCAGTCCCGGTGGCCACTCTCATCCACGACACGCAGTTGGTCGATGTCTTTCCATCGGAGAAGACAGATCTGCCGTTATCTATTGTTGTGACCCCTTCCAGAACAATCTTTGTAGAAAACCCTCCTGGCCCGCCTAAAGGTATAGACTGGGCCCGGGTTAGCAGCGCCGACTTCGATGCTATGCCTGTTCTCCGGGAGTTAGAAAGTCTCGTCAGAGATAAACTCTCAGTCGAGATCCGCGCTGACGATCACAGTGGCCACAGCGATGACCGCTAAATCATTGACACCATCCTCGGGTACATCAATGCCCCCCCTTCACGGCCGAAACAGACACCAACCCAAACGGGAGGGTTGCCTTCACAGCCTCGATATCCACTTTGCCCGGCTCCTGAACACCCACCGTGACATCAATCAAAACACTGTCTCGATCCAACCCCAGAGCTCTTATCATGGAAAGTGAGCTGTGATGGACGGCGTCCTGGATCGCCCGTGTTGATGCCTTCGTATAGTCACCTCCATGAAGGTCATTTCCCATGCCAATTTCAAGTAGTAAACGTTTAACGGTCATTTAAAAATCTCCCATTACTCAGTTACAGCGGTCCAACTTGGGACTATCCTATAATCTACCCGGTCTACTCGTATACTGATGAAAATGGATAACACCGCAGAAAACATCTTGAAGTTTTGGTTCTCCACCACCGATGTCAGCTCCGATATCAAAAAGTCTGCAGAATGGTTTAAAGCCACCGAAGGATTTGATAAGGAAATTTCCAGACAGTTTTTGACTGTTCGATCGGACGCAGTCGATGGAAAACTTGATCACCTGATAGCAAACCCAGCGGAGTGCCTTGCCCTGATTATCGTGCTAGACCAGTTTTCTCGGAACCTATTTCGAAATTCTCCTCATGCCTTTGAGGCAGACCTCAGGGCACGGGAGGTGTCTCGTGTTGCAATTGAACGGGGATACTGTCAGAGCTACTCAAACTGGCCCAAAATCTTTTGCTACCTCCCATTTGAACACAGCGAGTCCCTTGGAGACCATGAATTCATTGCGCCCCACTTTGAAGCTCTGGAGGGGTCTGAATTCGAAAACTCAAAAATCACTGCACGCGAGCATATGGAAACGATCCGAAAATTCGGGCGCTACCCCCACCGGAATCGTGCATTAGGTCGGAAAAACAGCCAAGAAGAAGAGCAATACTTAAAGAATGGACCGCTCTGGGGTAAAACCAAGGCGGAAGCTGAGGCAATCATCAGGCTCAGAAAAATGAAAAAGTGATCTGCCAAAGGCTCTAATCTGTGGCGGGAATCGGTGGTCCCTCACCCTCTATTTGAACACGAAAACCAGACCTGACATTCGGTAGATAATCATTAATTGCCCGGTGATGCGCACACCGGTTGTCCCAGAATGCCACCGAATGCGGCTCCCACTTAAACCGACATGACCACTCGACCCTCTGACAGTGCCTTTTCAGGAACCGAAGCACGGCGTCACCTTCTTCACGAGGGACATTATTAATTTTCACGGTAAATGAGTCGTTCACATATAGGAGTTTACGACCGGTTACTGGATGAACAGCAACGATAGGGTGTATCGCCTTTGGAGTACCAGCTCCAAAAATGGGTTCACCATCATGAACGGCCGTCAACCCAACCAAATATTTTTTCATTCGCTCAGAAAGCGCCTCGTAGGCCGCATACATGCTCGCAAAACCTGTATCCCCTCCGCCATCAGGCGGAAGCGTGTGATTATACAAAATGCTCGCCATGGGAGGAACGGATGCGCAGGATTGGTCAGTGTGCCAGACATTCCCAGAAACATCTGGAGAGGTTTCATCAAAATGAAATTTTCGGACTTTTGGATTATCTGAAAGTTTTGAATTTGTGCTTACTCCGACGTGCTGTCCCAACGTCCCAAAATATTCGCCAAATCGGATATGATCCTCAAAACTTATTTTCTGATCACGAAAGAAGAGAACTAAGTGGCGAGAAAAAGCCTGTTTGACTTCGTCTAACTGTTTTTGCGAGAGCGGCTTTGTGAGGTCGACCCCGAATACCTCAGCACCAACATTCGGCGTATATGGCTTTACCGTTATTGTCTGATAAGAGTATGACTGAGCTCCACCATCCATAACCAATCTCCCGTCTAAAACTATTTCTAATTTTCTCACGCTACTAATTTTGCCGCAGCCCTGGAAGCGCGATAGGCTCTTAGACCATCATGTCAAACCAGGATTAACCGCATGGCCAATCTTAAACATCCAACGCCAGAGACTGCAATTGGGTCAACACATTCAAATACCGAGACCCTCACAATCCGAGGCCGGGACACACTAAAGGAAATTGTCGGTGAAAAAACGTTCACTGAGGCATTCTATTTCATTGTCACAGGCCACATGCCAGACGCGAGGCAAACCAAGTGCTTTGATGCATGCCTGACTATTTTGATGGATCACGGCCTTACGCCCAGCGCCCTCATATCAAGGCTTGTTGAGGATAACGTCCCTGATGAGATGCAGGTTGGAATAGCTGCCGGACTGCTCGTGATCGCCAATCGCCACGTTGGGACAATGACCGGAGCCGGTAAAATCGTCGAAGAGGGTCCAAAAGCCGGAGAGAGTGAAAAAAAATGGGCGGAGCGAATTGTCTTAGAACATAGGACAGCGAAAAAACGCTTACCCGGGTTTGGCCACCCACACTACGCCCCCAAAGACCCCAGAGCAGAACGTTTATTTGAAATTGCGTCGGCAGCTGGGTGTGAGGGTACCTATATCCGTCGATTGAAGCTCATTGAAAAAGCAATCGAGAGCAAAACTGGAAGACACCTGACACTCAACGTGACAGGAGCGATTGGCGCAGTCCTCACGGAAATAGGTTTCCCCTCCAGCGCGATGCGGGGCGTCGCAGTGGTAAGTAGAGCTGCTGGCCTCGTCGCCCATATGCTTGAAGAAAAATCCACCGGACTGGGGCAACACCTGGTCGCTTGGGCCGATCAATCTGTCCACGTTACAAATCCGGAAGACAACTGATGACAGGCGCGTTGGATGGAATTCGGGTACTCGAATTCGCAAATTATGTCGCTGGCCCCTATGCGGGAATGATCTTAGGCGACCTGGGCGCAGAGGTGATAAAGGTAGAACAACCCGCGGGAGGTGATCCATTTCGTGATTGGGGCGATGGATCTTTCAGTCCGATCTTTGAGGCTCTCAACCGAAATAAAAAAAGTGTAACCGTCGATCTGAAGGCACAAAATGATCAGGAAAAGATACGCAAACTTATTCAAACCGCTGATGTCATAATCGAAAATTTTAGGCCTGGTACGATGGATCGGATGGGTCTCGGATATCCGACCCTTACACGAAAGCAGCCCCGCCTTATCTATTGTTCGATAACCGGGTTTGGGCCGACGGGCCCCTACAGTGATAGGCCAGGATATGACACAATAGGCCAAGCAATGGGGGGCTTACTCAGCCTGATGACGGATCTATCAGATCCAAAACCCGTGGGGTATTCCTTCTCAGATCATTTTGCGGGTACCGCAGCTATGCAGGGGATCATGGCAGCTTTGTTCACCCGAGAGAGGACCGGCCGGGGGCAACTAGTCGAGACGTCTTTACTCCAATCCACGATCGCCATGATCGGGGAGAACGCCGCGCGGTATCTTTTCGATGGAACGGTTCCAGATCGCGAACGCCGCACACAGCTTGCTCAGGTCTACGCCTTCTTAGACAGGGATGCCCTACCATTCGTTATACACCTCTCTTCACCCGAAAAATTCTGGCAAGCTCTTATAAAAGCCATAGGTCACGAGGAATTAGGTCGTGATGAGAGGTTTGGTGATCGAACCGCAAGGATGAAAAATTTTAAAATCCTCCACGGGCGGCTGTCCGAAATTTTTAAGTTACAAAGCAGAGATTATTGGCTTAGCAGGCTTCAAAAAAACGATGTCCCTGCGTCACCCATTAATACTCTTGCTGAGGTATTTAACGACCCTCAAGTCAAGCATCTTGACCTAAAAGAAACCCTGAATTCCTCTTTGGGGACGAGTTTTGAACTTGTCTGCTCTGGCTTTAATCTTGAGGACACTCCTCTGTCAATTCGGAAAAGAGCCCCCGCATTGGGAGAACACAACAGCGAACTCCTCACTTAGTCGCTAAACTTCATTGTCACTCGTCCCAGGTTCTGAGACCGTGTAACGCCTCAAAAGTCTCTCCTGTTCTGGGGGAAAATCTCGCCGCGCATGATTAACACTTCTGTTATCCCAAATCACGAGATCCAATGGCCTCCAGTCATGTTCATATATGAATTTTTCACTTTCGCAATGGTCAATTAACCTCAATAGAAGGGCCTCACTTTTTTCTGGGTCCAATTCATTAATCCTCGTCGTCATCAGACGGCTGAGATATAGGGATTTCCGGCCAGTGACCGGATGTTCTCTGACCAGTGGATGACTTGCGTAAGCCTCGGCATCCTTCGGAATATCTTCTCGCCGAGTCTTATTATAATTAAAGACGTGATTAGCAGTTAGGCCGTTAACAAGGTTTTTTGTCTCAAGATCCAGAGCATCATAGGCGGCTGCCAAATTCGCAAACATCGTCTGCCCCCCGGAACTTGGTACTTTTATAGCGTAGAGGGTCGTAGCTCGATATGGGTTTTCTCGATGAGATCCATCGGAGTGAAAATGCATTTCTCCATCTGGGAGGACCCCGATATGCTTGCCATCTTTTTTAATATTACTGACATACATAACACCCCGGGAAGACTGCCTTTCATTCGGGTTATCCGTTGGCCTGTGGGGTGACCGATCGACCTTACCAAACAATGCCGCAAATTCCGCCTGATGGTCTGAGTCAATTTCTTGATCGGGCAGACACAGGACGGAATAATAAGAAAAAGCCTCCCTCAAGACGTCGGCACTCGAATTATCAATTGGTTGGCCCACGTCAATTCCGGTGACACGCGCACCCAGGGCCTCGCTTAGGGGCTCTATTAGTAAACCTTGGGGTGAACTCATTGGTTTGTCCTCATCCAAAATCCCAGATATCCTAAGGCAAAGTGCTACGGCTCTTCAACGATAAGAGGAGGATAGAAATGGCCACCTGCCGCGCAGCCGTCATTACGGCTCACGAGAAACCTCTAGAAATCTGGGATGTCCAAATCCCGGAACTGGACCCAGGCTCTGTTTTGGTAAAAATGGTAGCCTCGACCCTGTGTGGCACCGATGTGCACCGCTGGCATGGGCCACTGCCAAAAAATGATACGCTACCGATTATCACGGGTCATGAGCCTTGCGGGGTCGTAGAGGAGGTCTGCGGCGAAAAAACCGATATCCTAGGTAACACCATCAGAAAAGGTGACCGGATCATCTGGTCCTATGTCGCATGTGGCTCTTGTTACTATTGCTCCGTCGCTGTCCAGCCCTGCATTTGCCGCGGACGGGCGAGCTGGGGTCACAACCGATGCGACGAACACCCCTACCTTTTAGGGTCTGTGTCGGAATATATGTATGTCCCAAAAGAATGCCTAATTATCAAAGTGCCCGACGAAGTATCGAGTGCGTCAGCGGCAGCCTCTGCCTGCGCATACAGAACGGTTATGCATGGATATGACCGGCTTGGTGCGATTAAAGATCACGAGACGGTCGTTATACAGGGATCTGGACCACTCGGAAATTTTGCCGCCGCAGTTGCCAAGGATCATGGGGCGAAAAAGGTTTTGGTAATCGGGGCGCCAGCTCACCGGCTAGAGGTGTCGAAAAAAATGGGAGCCGACGAAGTTTTAAATCTCGAAGAAGTCACCGACCCGACAGACCGACGTGACTGGGTGTTGGGAGAAACGGATGGTCGAGGCGCTGATATCGTCATACAAGTTGCGAATAATGCCGCCGTGGCTGAGGGATTGACCATGCTCCGTGACGGGGGCCAATTTCTGGATATAGGCGCCGGCGGAAAGGGGCAAATCCCGGTCGAGACCATGCCCCAACAAATGACTTACCTGACTGTCAGATCCGGTGAGCCAAGACACTGGCTGCAGGCCGTTGAATTTCTTGCCTCTCGGGCGGAGAGATACCCTTTTGACGATATGATCAGCCGGGCATACGGCCTTGAGCAAGTCAATGAGGCTATGGATGCCATGGCAAATTTCGAAGTCGTCAAGCCAGTGATTAACTTTTAAATTGGAGGGAATGAAAAATGGCTTTCTCAGTGCGTCGCGTTGTCACCGGACATGACGAAAATAACAAGGCCATTGTGGTGATCGATGAAGAAACCACGAATGGAGTCACAAAACGACCTGGGCAACACTCCACGGTCGTCTGGGCCACAGACAGAGAGACGCCAGACCTCGTGGAGCTAAATGATATCTCACATGATGTTCAGCAGACGACTGTGCCCCACGGGAGTGTCTGTCGGATCTCTCGGTTCGACCCCGGTGTCTCCCCGAGGATGCATCGAACTGAAAGCATTGACTACGCCATTATCCTATCAGGGGAGTTAGATATGGAGCTCGACTATGGCAAGATCACCAAGCTAAAAGCAGGGGATGTGGTCGTCCAGAGAGGGACAATGCATAACTGGCAAAATAATGGGACTGAGCCCTGTTATGTCGCCTTTATCTTGATTTCGGCTCCACTGCCCGAGGGTCTCAACGCCGAGGGTTGACCTTTCGAGACTTTTTCAAAGGAAGGCTTCAAATTCGGCAGTCCCCACCACTAATTATAACTTAGGGCAACCTGTTATCCATGAAACTTGCTTCACTTAAATCTGGCCGCGATGGCCATCTTGTCATCGTCAGTAATGACCTATCCCACTATGTGGATGCTGCAGACATCGCTCCCACACTTCAAGCGGCTCTTGAAAATTGGCAGAGCCTTGAACCACTCCTGCGGGAGAGGTCTGACAATCTTACGGCTAAGAAAATTGATAACCTGCAGCCTTTTGATCCCGCCGCGTGCGCCGCGCCGCTGCCCCGCGCCTATCATTGGGTCGATGGCAGTGTCTATTTAAATCATATGAAGCTCGTGCGTCAGGCGCGCGGCGCGGAGATGCCCGATAGCTTCCTGGAGGAACCACTGGTTTACCAAGGGGGCTCAGACTTCTTACTGGGACCAAGAGACCCAATTTTAGCCCGTGATGAGGCGTGGGGGATCGACTTAGAGGCTGAGGTTGCAGTTATAACTGACGACGTACCAGCGCATACGAAAGCAGAGCAAGCTGCCGCCCACATAAAATTGGTTCTGTTGGCAAATGACATCTCTCTGCGGAATCTGATACCGGGAGAATTGGGGAAGGGGTTTGGTTTCTATCAATCAAAGCCGCCGACCGCATTTTCACCGGTGGCTGTAACACCTGATGCCTTGGGTGACAGATGGGATGGTCGTAAGCTTCATGGGGCGGTAAATGTCACGCTCAACGAAAAAAAACTAGGGGACCCCGACGCCGGCGCTGACATGTATTTTGATTTTGGACAGCTAATTGAACACGTAACCATGACCCGGCCCCTTGGGGCTGGAACAATTATTGGGTCTGGGACGATTTCAAACGAGGACCGATCAAGGGGTTCATGCTGCCTTGCGGAGGTGCGAACCATCGAGACAATCAAGACGGGTGGCCCCAAAACCCCCTTCATGTCTTTCGGTGACCGTGTTTCAATTGACATGACCGACGAGAATGAAAACTCAATATTCGGCCGCATTGAACAGGTTGTGACCCGTCAATAGGAGAACAAAGCCTTACTATGTAATATTAGGGCATTAGATTTCGGACAACGGATTTCTATCCTTCAATTCGTCCGAAATCTGCCACCTGACCAAGGATACTCCTAAACTGCGCCAACAAGCTCAGCCGATTTCGCCTCACGTCCATGTTCTCTGCGTTGACCGTTACCTGATCAAAGAAAAGGTCGACGGGTTCCCGAAGGGCCGCCATACAGCCCATCGCCCCAGAAAAATCTTCTCCCGCCAAGGAATTGGTTACCTTGGTCGCCGCTGCCGATAATGCCTCCGCGAGATTTTTCTCGGCGGCCTCATCTAATAGATTGTTATCAACCCCACCCTCGAATGATATTCCATCTTTTTTTTCTTCAATCTCAACTATATTTGTGGCCCGCCGAAATCCTGCCAGAAGATTTTGTCCGTCCTCCGCACCCAGAAACTCCTGAAGTGCCTCCACCCTGGCAATAATACGAGAGATGTCATCTTCACCCACCAACGCAAATACGGCATCAATCAGGTCATGACGAACACCCTGGGCCCGCAGATGCACCTTTAGGCGATCCGCAAAGAAAGACACCAGATCCTTTGTGGCCTCGCTATCCCGCGGCCTCTCAAAAGCGTCTCGTGCTTCGGGATCGTCCGGATGAGCTGCACGATACTCTTCCCGGGCCAAGAAGATAATTTCTGACAAAGACATTCGAATCTGGTTCTCCAAAATCATCCGAATGATGCCAAGTGCAGCCCGCCTCAGCCCATAGGGGTCTCGTGATCCAGTCGGCTTCTCTCCAATGCCAAAAAAGCCCACCAATGTGTCAAGCTTATCTGCAATCGCTACTGCCACACTCAGTGCCGAAGATGGGCATTTATCATTGGACCCCGCCGGAGAATAATGTTCCGCGATAGCCAAGCTCACATCTTCAAGTTCCCCACATGCATCAGCATAGTAACTACCCATAATGCCTTGCAAGGAAGCAAATTCGCCAACCATCCCCGTCACCAAATCTGCCTTGCACAGCGCCGCCGCCCTCCGCGCCTTTGACTCATCTGCACCCAGTAGGGCTGCAATACCGCCTGCCAGCGCCTCCAGACGCCTTGCCTTATCGGTTATTGTTCCAAGTTTCACGTGGAATCTCATCCCATCCAATTGAGGCAAGAAGCTCTCCAAAGGTGAGCGTCGGTCCTGATCCCAAAAGAATTTCGCGTCGGACAGCCTTGCTCGAAGGACCCGTTCATTTCCAGCGACGATGGCTTTACCCCCATCCTCCGCGTCAATATTTGCTACAACGACAAAATGGGGGGCGAGCATTCCTTCCTCATTTTTGACCGAGAAATATTTTTGGTGGGAACGCATCGAAGTAGTGAGGACCTCGTCAGGCAGCTCCATGAATTCTGGGTCTATCGCGCCCAATAGTGGGACAGGCCACTCTACCAACCCAACCACCTCGGATAACAGGCCCTGATCCTTGACGAGTGATAACCCCTCACCCTCGAGCAAGGCCTCCGCCCCCTCGACTATAACTTTTCGTCGAGTTTCAGGATTGAGAATAACTTTTGCCCTCTGAAGAGACTTTTCGTAGTCCCCGAAAAATCCAACTTCGAAGGGTTTTGTTCCGTAGAAACGATGACCTTGGGTCTGAGCGGTGCACGGCACGCCGTCACCCAATTCAATAGGCACTAACACCCCATCCAAGAGACAGAGGACGGACTTTAGCGGCCTCACCCAACGGAGACTTCCAGATCCCCAGCGCATGGACTTCTGCCAAGACAGCTTTCGGATTGCCTCTGGGAGGATATCTGAGAGGACTTTTTCTGTGGCCTGACCTTTTTTTTGAATAACAGCGAACCAGAACTCTCCCTTATCAACCGTCCGTCTCTCACAATCATTTCGAGTGAGTGTGTTCGCACGAAGAAATCCCTCAAAAGCCTTCTCAGGTGCGTCGGTTCGCGGACCTCGCCTCTCCTCGGCAATGTCGGGCTGCGCCTCTGGAAGACCGTCAACAACAACCACGATCCGCCTTGGCGTTGAGAAATCTGAAGCCTCATCAAATTTTAAAGAGGCATCCTTAAGGGCAGCGCAGACCTGCTCGCGCAAGGCCGCCGCACCACCCGCCTGCATGCGGGCAGGAATTTCCTCAGAAAACAATTCAAGAAGGAGCTGTGGCACGGTTATCCCCCTTCCATCCGGCTCGCAAGCCAAACTTCACAACACCCACGCGCCAAGGCGCGAACCCGCCCGATGAAAGTCGCTCTCTCTGTCACACTTACAGCCCCCCGTGCATCCAGGAGGTTGAACAGGTGACTTGATTTGATGCATTGGTCGTAGGCTGGAAGGGCCAGCTTTTCCCTGAGTAGGTTGGCGCATTCCCTCTCGGCATCCTCAAAGTGGCGACGAAGCAAGCCCGTGTCTGCTTGTTCGAAATTAAAGGCCGAAAATTCTTTTTCGGACTGCAGAAAGACATCCCGATACGACACCCCCGCCCCGTTGAAATCTAGGTCATAGACATTCTCGACACCCTGTATGTACATTGCGAGACGCTCGAGACCATAAGTTAATTCTACGGCCACAGGCTGGCATTCTATACCGCCCACCTGCTGAAAGTAGGTGAATTGAGTCACCTCCATGCCATCACACCACACCTCCCAGCCGAGCCCAGCTGCACCAAGCGTAGGGCTCTCCCAGTCATCCTCAACAAACCGAATATCGTGTAGGAGGGGATCTATGCCCAGTGCCCTAAGGCTCTCGAGATAAAGGTCCTGGCTTTCGTCGGGCGACGGCTTAAGAATTACCTGATACTGGTAATAGTGCTGTAACCTATTCGGGTTTTCACCATATCTGCCATCTGCTGGCCGTCTGGAGGGTTGGACGTAGGCGGCCTTCCAATGTTCTGGCCCCAAGGCACGCAGCGTAGTGGCGGGATGAAACGTCCCAGCGCCAACTTCCATGTCATAGGGTTGCAAAATCACACAACCATGCGCGCTCCAAAATTGGTGGAGACGCAAGATAAGGTTCTGGAACGAGTGCTCCGGATTGGTCAATTTGCTCATACGGTCAGGCCCAGTGGATCTCAACTGCGGAGGAAAACCTAATTGCGCCGAGCTAGGCGGTCAAGAATTGACATCAGAAACTAAGGGCCGTGACATCATTTGTACGGACAATCTTCCTGTTGGCACTCTGAGTTTCCTCCGACGGTATAGGTCTCACAAACCGCACATTTCTCGGTATCAATTTCCAGAGTTTTCTCTTCTTGCCTCGGCTTCCGAAGGTTAGAAAAAATGCGAAACCCGACCAGGACTGAGAGAATGATCAGTATCAGTGCGACAAGTTTAATCAGCATGGGTCACAGCCCAAAACGTTTCCAAAGAGACCACTCCTCAAGGGCTGCGATCCCAGTTCCGATTTGTTCACTGAGACTTGCCTCGTTGCCACCAAGCAGCCTCTTGATCGGATTCGGACGACGTCCAACGGACTTGAAAATGGTCTTCTCGCCGAGACGTTTTTTCATAACCGACTTCAGGTCACCCAGGCCATCGATTAAGCCAAGCTCCTCTGCCCGTCTACCAGTCCAAATGTCACCCTCAAACAGGTCGGCTTCGTCGGCCTTAAGCCGATCCCCCCGCCGCTCTTTGACCAAATTTTTGAAGCTTTGGTGTATTTCCTTTTGCAAGGTGGTGAGTTTTTCAACTTCTTTTGGGATCTCAGCCGTAAACGGGTCCAAGATAGCCTTATTTTTTCCAGACGTGTGAACACGACGCTCTACACCGATTTTTTTGATGGCTTCAACAAAGCCGAAACCCGAAGAGATCACTCCGATCGAGCCGATGATCGAGTTTTCGTCCGCAAAAATCTCGTCTGCTGCGCAGGCAAGCCAGTAGCCTCCACTGGCTGCCACGTCTTCAACGAAGCCATAGACGGGGATATCTTTCTCCATGGCAAGGTCCCGAATAGCTCCGGCGATTAGCGAGGACTGGACAGGTGAACCGCCAGGGGAATTTATTGAGAGGGCCACTGCCTTTAACCGTTTCGCGGAGAAAGCCTTCTCGATCACTCTCTCAAGCCCGCTGAAGGTCAGGCCACCCGAGGAGACAGGACCAACACGGCCGATCACTCCATGAAGCCTGATTACGGACACAACAGGGTCCGGGTTGCGAAATCGCTTCAGGGGAAGAATTTTTAAAATTTTATCGATCATTTTTCAGGAACACTATCACGGTGATTATTTACCAGCATTTATAAATTAAAATTCGAGACCTATTCCACCTTTTAATATTGCCTCGCACCTCTCCGTATAGCCACCGTCTTCACGGTGAAGAATAAGGCCAGGCAAGAGCGAGAGCGGTGACTTCAGCCCTTTCCGCGCCTGCAAAATGACGCGCTTAGCCGGTCGCCCCGCTTTTGGCCACAAGGGAAACACTTTGATTGCACCGAACCTTGGCAAAAGCGCCTCTATTGCCTGATCCATTTTATCCGCCCGCCAAATGAGAGTTACTGTGCCCTTTCTCTTGAGTTGAGAATGAATGCCCTCCACCCATGCTTTAATCCCATTTTTGTCGAGGGTGGTGGCAATTGCTTTGGCATTATCGGAAGGAATATTACCCCGGTCCCCCTCCAGAAAGGGTGGGTTCGCCATCGCGTGATCAAACAAATTGTCTCGATCAGATCGAAGCTGGTTGATATCCCCTTGAATGACAGTGACTCGTTTTGACAGGTTGTTAAGGCCAATATTGTGATTGGCCAGACGGACCAGCTGGCTTTGAATCTCCACTCCGGTTACATCCACAGATCCCAGCCTCCTTGCGAGACATATCGCCGCGGCAGCACCGCCGCTTCCTGCCTCAAAAACTCTTTCTCCTGCCTTCGCGGGGACGGACGCTGCCATAAAGACGGTATCAATGGCTGCCCGAAAACCGCTCTTGGGCTGGCAAATTTTAACCGCTCCCCCTAAGAGAAAATCCTCGGACAACTGTCCGTCTGTCCAGCCATGTGCCTCCAGGTTTTCTGCGCTATTACTCCCCAAGACAAGCGCCCTCACCAGCTTCGGTCAGAACTTCCCTAGCCCTTGAGTAGTCAATGTCTCCAACGACCAAACGACGCGGGATGGCACCGGCACTACCCTCCAGAATGCTGGTGTGAGTATCAAAGACCTGAGAGCCAATGCCCGCGTCCTTTAACAAGGCCTGAAGCCAGGATAACAAAACTGTGTCATTTGTTCGCAGCAGCTCTTTCATTCTGCCCTCCGCGCGATATAAGTACCCGTGTTCATTAACACCTCCTGGCCGCACGTAAAGGCCGTGAGGAAAAACTGCGAGAGAGATGCGTCTTGGCCGTCATAGTCAATTTAAATCAAAAACGTGAGGACACTCCCCAGCCTTCACTCGATAGACTCTTTAACCTCACCAAATCCGATATTGACGCGGTTAATGCCGTAATCATGGAGCAAATGCAGAGCCCCGTGATCTTAATTCCTCAGCTTGCGGGACACATTATCGCAGCGGGAGGAAAAAGGCTGCGACCAATGCTAACGTTAAGCGCGGCGAAACTGTGTGGGTATGAAGGCCTGCGGCACGTTAACTTGGCAGCCTGCGTAGAGTTTATACACACAGCGACTCTTCTCCACGATGACGTAGTCGATGAGAGCGACTTGAGGCGAGGCACTGCAACCGCGAATACCGTCTGGGGAAATAAATCGAGTGTCCTCGTCGGAGATTTTTTGTTTTCTCGCGCATTTGAGCTGATGGTGGCCGATGGGTCACTAGACGTCTTAAAAATTCTCTCCGGGGCCTCCGCTGTGATCGCGGAAGGCGAAGTCCATCAGCTTGTGACCGCAAATGATACTGACACAACCGAGGGGGACTATCTCGACGTTATCGGAGCAAAGACCGCGAAACTTTTTGCGGCGGCAACAGAAATAGGCCCCGTGATTTCTGACCGTCCCGATATCGAACGCCAGGCACTCAAGGCATTTGGACACAATATCGGTATGGCATTTCAGTTGATTGATGACGTCCTTGACTACGCCGCCCCTCAAGCCACCCTCGGAAAAACTGTTGGGGATGACTTCAGAGAAGGAAAAATTACACTCCCAGTCATTCTGGCCTTCCGCGCGGCCGATGACGAAGGAAAATTCTTTTGGCGTCGTACCTTAGAGGACATGGAACAAAAGAAGGGTGACCTAAAGCGAGCAACCCAAATGCTCGAAACAACCGGTGCGTTACAGGCAACCAGTGAACGGGCCCGCCAATACGCCTCTAAAGCCCGAGCCTGCTTGGATCTATTTTCAGATGGAGACCATAAAACTGCGCTAGTAGAGGCCGCAGAATTCGCAGTGCGTCGGTCCTACTAGAGCCCAAAACGATAAAATTTGTGTCCAATTTGTCGAGTGATAAGCAGCCAGATTGGATGGTTTTTTACTTGATCAGAGGGCGCTGAAGGTCACATCGATAAGTAAAACGCGATCTTCGAACAGACAAAACCATCTCCTAACAGGTCCAACCTTTCAGCTTACCGCCCTCGCAGCGAACCCGTCTTTAAAGATTTGTCGACGCTCTATGAGGTTCCAGTTGCGCGCGACTTTTGAGGGTGGGCCATTCAACACGCGAGCCCACAAAAAACGGGGGCCCTGCCCTGCCTCCAAAAACGACTTCGCCTGGCCCAACTCTTCCGCGGAGGAAATGGTCATCACGTTCGGAATACCGGCACCTTCAGCCATCTTGGCCAAATCTGTTAGACGCGAGGTGTGACCCCACTGCCCGCCAGTCTCCCCGTGACAACCGTTGTCGATACAAATGATCGAGAGATTTTGGGGAGACATAGAAGAGACAGTTGCGAGAGAGCCTACCGCCATCATTAACTCTCCATCGCCTGTGACACAGACCACCTCATGAGATGGCGCGGAGAGGGCCGCCCCCAGGGCGGTTGGGATAGCCGACCCCATTGCACCCCCCATTGAGAAGACGTTTTCTGACTCACCGGTGTGGGCGCAGACATCTTTTGCCGGGCCAGCAAGGCCGGTTATGAAGAGGTAATTCTCAGGATTTGGGAAAAGTGCCGGGATCAACTCCCGACGGTCGAGTGTTATGTCAGACATCAGTTTGCCCCCCCTCCGAAGGGCTTTGCCCCGAGAAAGCGCTGCGACAAGATCAGAGCAACCGCCTGGCCCGCCTTAAAGGCCGCCCCGATCGCAGCCTCAAGGGCATCATCTAAATCAGTGACGGTATCGACCCTAAGGCAGCGTACGCCCATTGCCTTTAAAATGGGTTCGACGGCCCGTCCCATCGGATATTGCCAGGGGTTCTGCTCACCGTAATCCCCGCGCATGGTGACAATCATCAGCAGCGGAAACTTCGCGCCCTCTATAAGGGCCAGAAAATTGGGACAATTGCCGACCCCTGAGGATTGCATACACACCACTGCGCGCTTGCCGACGAGATCTGCTCCCGCACACACCGCGATCCCCTCTTCTTCCGATGTCAGTAACACGGGCCTCGTGGCGTTACTCTCTTCTGCCATTTCAATGATGGCCTTGTTTCCCGCGTCGGGGACATAGCCAAAAAGCTCTACACCCTCTTCGACGAGGCGATCAAAAATCCTTCGCGACCACATTTCGCGCGCCGAGTTATTCATGAGTAAACCTCTACCCGAAATTCTAGTCGCGACGCAAACTTATATCCGCAAGTTTGGTATCTTGACCCCGGACAGGGTTATCGACCGCCTCTTCCAAACTGAGATACGGCTTCCATTCTTCGGGAGGGCGGATGTCACTCCCATCCCACTTCACCTTATCCAGAGAGTAAAAAACTTCCAGCCGGTGTCCATCTGGATCACGGAATTCGACAGAGACCTGTGCCCCTGCCCGTCTCCGGCCGTCAAAATCCACCTGGACCCCCGCAGCCTCAAGGTGATCTCGCATCTTAAAAACCTCGTCAATGGTCGCAACCTCAAAGGCCAGGTGATGCAACTCCTCATGGCTTGAGGTGCCCTTTCCTGTCCCCACAAGCCCGATGCCGTGGTGGTCGTCATTAAACCGCATAAATACCATCTTCCCTTTCTGCATACTCTCGGGGTAGACGTCGGAAACCTTAAAACCCATAACCTGGGTATAAAAGTTAACAGACCGCTCCACATCTTCGACAATCATGACCACGTGGCCCATCTTAAAAATTTTGAATGGCAGATCGGAGGGCGGCTCAATTGCTTTAATCCGATCAATTTCCGGGTTGTTAATCGCCTCAAGGTCGACATTTCTGATATTTTTAATGCGTTCTTCCATTTTTTGCCCCCAAATCCATGTCAGTGCAAAAGCGGTTAGTGTGCAGCTGATTATTAGTGGTTTTTCTCCGTCCGACCAGTGCGCCGCGCGTTTATTTTAATAAGATCGAGCATAATTCATCTTCTCCGATCTTGCACCTCACTGGTTCCCCCAGGGGGAAGCAATTACCATCAAAATTTATCACGAGAAAATCCACATCAATGCCAAACCGGCTTTCGGTTTTATATTTCACATTGATAAAAGCCGGGTGATTTCATTAGAACCATTGTTCACGGCTAGTATTTCCGAAGTGTATCTCAAGGTAAGATTTCACCCTCAAAACGCTGACAGGTCTCCCGCCAGTATGACCCAAAGGGATTCATCTACCATTTTATGTACATTTCTTTTGTATTCATTTCTTTTCATTTGAACTGGAGCCGAGTCAACAAGGATGCCTAAGGTAAGGAGAAGAGTTGAGAGGGTTAAAGAAATGGTGGATTGGTACGGGAGAGCATCGCTAGAGCAAGGGCACCGCCCGGAAGTCGTTGAGGCCCTGGAGCGTAACGAGGACCCGACCAAGTTTAGAGTTAAGTTTAAGTTCACAGAGGCAGAAACCTATCGACCCTCCATTAAATCCCTGACAGCCGGCCGACTGGCTGCCTTGCTTTCGATTAGGGAACTCCACGACTACCCCGAAATTGCGCCCTTCCGAGACCCCAACCCCGGCCAGATCCTTTGGCTCACCTTGATGCTTGATTTCTACAACGACAGGCCGACCGATCGAACCTTGGTGCTGGCTGACATGGGCTCAAGCTACAGGACGAGCGAGATGCTTATACGAGAAAGCATTGCGGGAGGCGCTGTTGTCACCGAATCTGACCCCGCAGATCGTCGACGCAGCCTCCTATTTCCATCGATCATGACGGTACTCACTTATGAATTTGTTCTGATGCCAAAATATTTGGAGTCCGTCGACAAGGCGATGGGAGACAGCGGTGGATTGGTGACCAACCGGAAAGAGCTACTCGCCAAGATCTATGATTACTACAATGCAAGGGCAAAACACTCTCCCGAACTGCTCAATATCGAAATTGCCGCAAGGCAGGCTAGAGTAAAGCTTGAATTGGTCCCAGACATGGTCAGCTAGTTCGTCACAAAAGAACCCAGAATATCGAAATTTGTTCCAATGCTGGAAACTGCTGCCCGTCCACCCCGAAGGCCGACAAGAGGTTCTTCGAATTTCTGAAATACCCACTGCGAGCTTCCCCATCGCGGCACAAAGAACTGACCAACGAGGCTGGCATAGTTTTTGTGACCAATCCGAATGATAGAAGAACAAGCAGTAATTATGTAGACAATATTTTGCTGTCGATAATTCAGTAAAGATTCTTCGAAATCGATTAGGTTCCGAGGGATGGAAATGATCTTTTTCAGATTTTCGGGGCGCAGGAACCGCGCCTACTTTGCCAAGGTCCTGGGCGTTACGGTGGTCTTGGACGGGGTGATTCTCTTCAGCACGCAGAATGTTCACATACCCGTGACAGTTGTTCTTCTGCTGATCGCAAACCTCCCCGCCATATCCGCAGCGGCCAGAAGGCTTCACGACATCGACCTGTCTGCCCATTGGCTCTGGATATCTCCGCTCCTGGGCGCAATTTGGTATTTTGATTGGGTTCTGTTTCACCCCGCGACAGGGAGTAGTCTCACATGTGTCCTCTTCCATGCTGCCCTCCTTTTTCTTCTCTTCAAGGAAGGGGATCGCCACAGAAACCAGTTTGGGCGTCCCGACATTCGATACAGTGAAGAATAGAGATGTTCTCGAAGTCTCAGTCTCGCCGGAAGATTTTCTGAGGACCATGACTGTCTGGTATCGCAAGACCTCCATCAAAGACGGCAACTCGAGAGAGTTACGCGAGGCCATTGACGCCGGACATGATCCTCTTCGACTGAGGCCGGCCGTAAAATTCGAAGAGGCTGAGGACTTAAGAGGTTTTTTTAAATCTCTAACAGCGGCACGCCTCGCCGAAATGAAATCCGTCAGAGACCTCAATATCTATCCAGAGATCGCCGTCTTTCGGGATCCGACCCCTGACCAAATATTGTGGCTCAGGCTGATGCTGGACTTCTATGAGGACAAACCCACCGAACGGGGCGATATCCTGGCCGAAATGGGTTCCAGCTACCGAACAGGCGAGATGCTGGTTCGGGAGGGTTTGGCGGCAGGTGCAATTGCATCTGAGGCAGACCCTGATGACCGTAGGCGCAGCCTTTTGTTTCCGTCACTGATAACGGTCTTCACCTACGAGTTTGTCTTGATACCAAAGATGTTAGAAGCGGCCTCACAGAGCACTCAACTCGACATTTACGAAAAGACATTAGCTCAAATACATGACTATTACGCTTTGAGACGAAAATATTGCTCAGAAAAACTGGACATTGAAATCGCGGCTCGACAGGCGCGCATCGATGTTTCTTTTTAGACCCGAAGGCAATTCTTGAGAAAACCCAGAACAACATCGGACTTGCTTAGACAGAACAGCACGTCTATAGCTTTAGCCTCGATCGGAGTGTAGCTCAGCCTGGTAGAGCACTGTCTTCGGGAGGCAGGGGCCGGTGGTTCGAATCCACTCACTCCGACCATTGAAAAGGCCAGAAAATCGTTGGTTTTCAGGGGTTCCCTTGTTCCCGATATCCTTTAATACGCCGAAAATTGCCCAAATAGCCCATAATATTCATATTTGGCTCAAAAAAAGGTCCCGTTGATATAAATGTTCTCAATTTATTCCTCTAATGCTTCACACTGAGGCCTTGTTTTTCAGCAGCCAGAGACCGGATTTGTTTGTGGCTATAAAAACTCAGAGGTGGTCACGGAACAGATTGAATATATGCCCCCAATCTATTTCTGAGGCTTCTTGAGAATATATATCTCTGTCGGGAAGTGAATAACCATGCTCAACATCATGGTGCATCGTTCCCGTGTATTCGACCCGACACCCCTCTAACAAACTTTCAAAATCATTGACCATAGAGGGTGGAGACAAATGATCGAGCTCTGCCCATCCACAGTAGAGCCCGCCAGATAATTTATCCAAATTCAGGTGCGGAGAGTCCGCGCTCTCTGAAATAGGTCTTGTGGCATGAAGGGTAGCTATGGCCTTGAAATATTCGGGAAACTCAATGCCAGCTTTTAATCCTATCCATCCCCCCATGCACCAACCTATTGCCCCGACTGGGCCAGAACGAATTCTCTCTTCATCAGAGATATAGGACAAGATGCTTTCTATATCAGATAGGATCATCTCATTTGTAAGTTTCTTCCGCTGGTCGTTTACTATCTTTGCTCTTGGCTTATCCAGTCGATGAAGTGAGATCATACGACCATCATCATAAAACTCATTGGAGACATTTCCCTGGCGGTGGTAGAGGTTCGGTAACAAAGCAACATACCCCTCGGCAGCAATCTTCCGAGCGATATCCCTTAACTCCTCCCTCACGCCCCAAATGTCCATAAAGAGAACTACGGCTGGGTTCGGAATGCCCGCATACGGATCCACCAGAAAGGTTTCCATAGATCCTATGTTAATTGTCTTCTCCATCATGATGTTTAGATCCACTCCCAAAGGATCAAAGCACGATCCAAAATATTAACGTCGAGCCGCTAACTTAGTTGCAAGTCGACCAAAAGGGTCCGTTCTAAGAACAGATGGTACAGTAATAAAAGGTAAACCTTTTCCTCAAGATATACCATTGGCTCTTCAGCCGATCATCACTCTCAGCCAAAGAAAAATATCGTGTCGCCAGTCTTCAGAACCAGAATAAAATCCACCCAAATAATGAGCGCCTGACAGATCTATTTGGGAGTCACTTCAAAATCGTTTTCGCCCGCTCGTAGCTAAGATAAGCACCAACAATAACGGGCCGGAGAAACAGAAATAATCTGTAGAGAATTTCAAAACCCCAGCTCAGCCCCCAAAGGGATGAGATGACACCCAACCAATAGAAACCGGGGACCTGTCTCCACATTTCAGAAAATGCAGGGGCTCCGGAGAGGACCGCGTTGTCTTTAGTCACCAAATGAAACCGCGCAAGAGCCCGATCGTGACTTAATCCTCGGGGAAGAAGTTTGGAATTGGAACGAACATCTATAAAATTTACCCTCTTTTCGAGATCTCGAGTCCTATAAAATTTGATCTCTGCCGAGCAGAGCGGGCAATCACCATCAAAAAAAACAGTTGTTCCCTGTGGCTTACTGATTGTTGGCTTCATATCTGAAACTATTTGCGGACAGAACAATTGGGCGGCAAGTCATACTTTTGGTACGAAGAAGCGGGACAACCGGATCCCTGGAACACCCCAATTTTCACCGATCGAAAATAAACAGTGCTCCGGCTCCTCGGTTACTGCATTTGCCCTTCCAAAACAACGAAGGGCTCTCGAGAGAGCCCTTCCATTGACACGACGGTCCTCGAAGGACCTGACCCTGAATCAGCCGAAGTAAGCCTTCGGGCGAACAATCCAGACCCTATCCGTCGAAGACACAACATGAAAATGAGACACTGGATCACCTCCCTTCTTTAGTTCATAACAGCCCCTTCAGTATGATCTGTACGAAGGATCAGAGCAATAACGAACTTTGGTACTTTAGCGCCTAGCGACTTTACGAATGCGCTTTCTTCACCAAATGCCCGCAAAATTACCACAAAAAATATTGTGGCACTTTTGGGCCATAAATCATTATCAGATGAATTACATGTCATACGAGAGATCCAACGCCATTCCCTAAGATAGAAATGGATGCGATAATCCGAGAGGAAATAAAGATCTGTTGAACAGGCCAAAAATATAAAAACGGGGAGTTATGTGATGTTCGCTAAAATTAATCATGTCGCAATGGTTTCGTCTGATTACGCCATGCTTGGGAAATTCTACGAGGTGCTCTTTGGGATGAAGACTTCTCCCAATACGCGGCCTCAAAGTGCTGTCACAGTAGGCGACGGTTATGTTGGCCTTAATATCAACCCCCGCCGGCCTGGTCGCGCTGGCGGGTTAGATCATTTTGGCGTGCAAGTAGAAGATACGGAAACTGTTTTTGAACGAATGAGCAAAAAATATCCTGAAGTTAATTGGCTCAAGCGACCCGGCAACCGACCATTTGCGGGGATCACCACTCATGACCCAGACGGGAATATCTTTGATCTCTCTCAAGTTAACATGGAAAACCGAAAAGATGTCTACACAGACGGCGAATGGGAACAAGACCGTCATATTACTCACTTTGCTGTTCGGACACTGAATCCAGAAAAATGTGCGGAATTTTATTGCGATGTCTTAGACCTTAGAATGGTTAATAGAGAAGAAGATGACGAGAATTATTATGTAACGGATGGCAGAATGACTGTTGTTTTGATGCCTTGGAACATCAACGACTACGCAAACACTGGCATCTCAAGGTCCGGACCCGACCACTTCGCATTCAAGGTTGAGAGTATTGAAGCCTTAAAAGCTGACTACCAGGCCATGATTGAGCGCAATCAAAACCTGACCCCGCCCGTGTTAGGAATGGGTCCTGAAGGAAAAGCAAGATATGAGCTTTTTGATCGATCAACGCCATATGCGTCTTTTTACATGTCAGACTTAGACAATGTGATGCTTGCAGTTCATGAATAGGTTTGTTGGACGAAAGTCTAAAAATTAAATAACTCGGGCTTAGAGTTGGCTGCTTGGGATCTTCCCGCGCCAGATTGATAACACTCAGCGCGGCCGGAGAGGGTTCAAAATTGCCAAAGGCCTATTAGGCTTAACTCCCTCGTGAAAAATGTTAGCCCGAATATTGTTTGAATGATCTGAAAATAGAGGCCCAGAATGAGAGACAAAAAATATTTAAAGAGCCTTCTGGAGTACAACGCCTGGGCAAATTCAGTGCTCTATAAGAAAGTCATGGAATTACCTTCCGAAGAAATCATGAAGGAGAGAAAAACCAGTCTTCAGTCTATTTTCGTCAGCCTTAATCATTTACTCGCCGTCGATCAAATCTGGCTGGCACATATGCAAGGCCTGAAGCACAATATTAAAGTCTTGAGGGAAACCCTGCATGAAGATATGACGACCCTATGGAAAGCTCGGCAAGACATGGAGATCACACTTCTAGACTACCTTCAGTCTCTTACTGAGGATGGTCTGGAGGAAGTCATTGATTATGAGTTAATCGGAGGGAATCAAGGGTCATTGTCCCGAGCTATGTGCCTGACCCATCTGGTCCTTCATGGGTCATATCATCGTGGATGGATAGCGGACATGTTCGGACAAGCGGAAACACAGCCGGCACTGATCGACATCCCCGTATACGAACGAACTATCCGGGGGAATGGTTCTGTGGAGCTCCCCTAATTTGCCCGAACAAAATATTCAAAACCAAACAACTCGAACAATAGCGGCGACGGCCATATAACCGCTATAAGCATGTCAAAGGCGCCCACAAGAAAGACAAGCGCAAACAGCGCCAAAATTACCGCAGCCCTCCAGCTTCCCCCGTAGGACCTGACGTAGACAATAACAAAAGTTGGTAGTGTAATGTGGAAGCCGAAAAGCAAAACGCCGGCAACTAGAGCGGCGATCCACCAAAAGATAGAAAAAGTCCGCCGAGCCGCCTCAGTCCGTGATGGCTCCTGAATAAGAGTCAAAAAATTTATTTTTTCTTTTGTCAGCGAATTCAAATCCTTCCAGATTTGCCAAACACACAAAGGTAGGCCTACCCCAGCTATCCAATAAACAATCATGGAAGACCGGATAGGCCAGTCGAGCGCTATTGCCAGAGCCCCAAACAAAATCATCACCAAGAATCCAGTGAAAATAGCCCCCCAAAAACGCATTGGCGGAGTGTCCTCTAGAGAAGGCTCATTATTGTTGGAGGAGTTTTCTGTCTGCCGATGTCTCCGCCATAATGGCAGTGCGAGTGTGATAAAAATCATTCCAATGATGATTAAGACGCCGGGATGCGTCAGAAATTCCCAACCATATCGAGCTTGGGATAACCAAAGATAGCGCTCCAACTGGCTCCCCAGAACCACAGCGACTAGCAATGGCGGCCGAGGCCAACCAAACAACTTCATAAAATAACCGATGACCGAAAAAATCAGAAACGCGACGATGTCCTGCCAAGTGTAATGCGCTGCGAACGAAGACGCCATGCAGAGCACCAACGTAAGCGGAACGATAAGATAGAAGGGTAATAAACTAACTTTAGCAAAGGCCCCAGATGCCCCAAGTGAGAGCGACGTTGCGATAACATTGGCGATCACCAAAACCCAGATCATTGCCATGGTGTAATAGAGATTAGTAGTAAGCATCTCCCCCCCTGGCGAAATCCCGACGGCAAGGAATGCTGCAAGCATGATTGCAAGCGAAGTGCTCCCGGGTATCCCAAAAGCAATGGTAGGGATCAACGCACCACCCTCTTTGGCATTATTGGAACTCTCCGGTGCAATTACACCTCTGACATCCCCCTTCCCAAAGTTCTGGTTGTTCTTTTCGGTTTGTGCGGCATGCGCGTAGGCAAACCAATCAGCCACAGTACTGCCCAAACCCGGAAGAACCCCGACCCACACCCCAATGACACTGCATCTAATAACGAGCCACCAATTTCGAAATGTATCCTGAATACCTTTTAAGACGCCCGAACCAAGCGCCTCTTGATCGGCAACCGCCGTACGTTTTACAGCCAATCCAATCATCTCCGGAACAGCGAAGAGGCCAAGACCGACTAAAACGATGCTCACACCATCCCACAAATACGTTCCACCAAAATCAAACCGCTCGATAGCGGTTTTGTCATCGACACCAACTGTTGCGATCAGCACACCGAAAACTGCAGCGATCAATCCTTTTATCGGTGCGCGACCCGTTAGGACCCCGACAGCACTCAATCCCCAAATCACCAACATCAAAAACTCTGCTGACCCAAATGCCAGGACAATCGGTCGAAGCACAGGCAAGGAAACGAACAGAACCAATGCACCGAAAAGTCCTCCTAAGAGAGACGACATAAAAGCAGCGCCAAAGGCACGCTTCGCTTCTCCTCTCTGCGCCATGGGGTAACCGTCCACAATCGTGGCCTGCGAGCCAGCACTACCCGGAACAGAAATCAGCACCGATGGGAATGTATTCGCGGTATTCGAGACAGCACCCATTCCTAAAAGCAACGCGATACAAGGAATAGGATCCAAAGTAATTGCAAACGGAAGAGCAATGGTCAGCAAAAGCAATACGCCGACCCCCGGCAGTGCTGCGAAAATAGAGCTGCACAAAATGCCCGCAAACATAAGGAATAATGGCCAAGGCTGAATTATTGAAACCAACCCCTGGATCGCAGCGTCAATCATTTTTCTTTCCGGAAAAGAGCGAATTTCGGCTAGCCCGTGACATTTTCGGCTAGCCGAATTCGTGATCCTTTTTTAGTTTAACGACTCGATAAGCTGAATTTCTTTCTAAGTTTCGCGGCGTGCGCAATGGCTTCATTGCTGACAGTCTGAATTGAGGCAACTATCTCAGCAACTTCTGCACCTTTGATAATCACGGCATCTTTGGAAAACGTCTTGTGCAGAAGCTTTATGAATTTTTTATCCGCAACGACCTTATCAAAAGCTGCACGATAGGCTGTCACATGGGCTTTCGGGGTGCCCGGTGGCAGGGCTAACCACTTATCCACTTGGGAAGCCCCAATCCAAGAGTTGTATCCCTCCCACGCCAACTTAGAAATACCCTTCTTCTCTAGAAGTTGAGGAAAAACTGGCGCCTTGGGATAAGCACCCCTAGGTTTATACTGCTTGCCATACCCCACACCCTCTTGGGCCACAATATCGATGACACCATCTTTGAGTAATCGATCAATGCGTTTTGATGAGGCCGTCGCCATCAAATCAATTTCACCTTGTCGTAAGGCCTTCATCATCTCCCGTGTCCCTTTGTAACCAGGGATCCACCGGACATTCCAACCAAGATACTCCTTTCCCCAAACTAGCATGGCCTGCCAGCTGCGGGAGCCGCTTGTTGCACCGACAATCACAGGTTTTCCGGTTTTGTAGAGACGCTCAATTTGGCCTTTCCGAATAAAAATGACGCTTCCCCCCGCATTAAATCCGCCTATAGCCTCGAACTTCGCTGGATTGAATTTAGATACTTTGCGTCGGACAATGTGGGGTTGGGCCACAGATGAGTCAGTTTGCAGAAGCGAATATCCATCGGCCTTTGTCTTAAGCACAAAGTGGTTCGCACCCCGAATTTTTCCTCCGCCCGCTCCAAAATTTCGGTAGACGATCTTGGGTTGCCCCGGAAGATATTTCTCGAGGTAGAGTCCAAAAAGCCTTCCGATACGATCGGTTCCACCGCCAGCATTGGATGCGATCAACATATTTAGGGTCTTGCCCTCATAATTCTGCGCAAGGCCAGGTGTTGCCTGAACCCAAAGGCCGACACTCAAGATGGCAGTTAATGAAATATTTCTTCGATAAGACATAAATCCCTCCCTTTTTATTCAGACTAGGATGTTTTTTGATTGAGTTCTAGGCAAAGTTTTTTTCCAGGACCAAACCGCTTAGTCGAAAGATTTAAACCTCACGGTACATTTTGGTCCTTGCTAAAAAACCCCGGGTCTGGAACCATGAGTAATTCATAACTGGGAGGTCAAAATGAACTTGAGACGTCTGACGAGACTGGGATTAATATCTATCTCCAGTCTCATCGCAGCAAATTCAACGATGGCGAATGAGGTCGCAGATTTTTACAAAGACAAGCGCATCACTATGTGGATCGGCTATTCTTCAGGTGGCGGATATGATCGTTATGCCAGAACGCTGGCTCGTCACATGGGAAAACACATACCGGGTAATCCCAAATTTGTCTCCAAAAATAAAACCGGCGCGGGAAGTATGATCCTGACAAATGAGGTATATTCCACTCTTCCGCAAGATGGTACGGTGGTTGCTGCAGTTGGACGTGGATTGGTGATGGAACCCCTCTACGGTAATAAACAAGCAAAGTTTGACCCGCGTAAATTTGGCTGGCTTGGAAGCACCAATAATGAAGTCAGTGTCTGCGCAACCATGTCGAGCACCGGGATAAAGTCTTATGATGATTTGAAGAGAAGAGGCGCCACCCTTGGGGGTACAGGCAAGGGAGCAGACACGGATACATTCCCAACGGTCCTTAACAATGTCATGGGGACCCGCCTGAAGCTTGTGACCGGTTATCCTGGTGGAAATGATATCAACTTCGCAATGGAAAAAGGGGAGCTAGACGGGCGGTGCGGCTGGTCGTGGTCATCCGTAAAAGCCACTCGTGCTGCGTGGCTGAAGTCCGGTAAAATTAATATCTTAGTTCAGTTGTCCACAAGCAAACATCCAGACTTGCCAAACGTTCCACTGATCCTGGACTTGGCAAAATCCGAAATGGACAAAAAAATTCTCAGCATGGTTTTTGCTCCCGCTGCGTGGGGACGACCAATTAACACCACACCGAATGTTCCGAAAGCACGACTCGCTGCGTTGCAGGCCGCATTCGATGCGACAATGAAAGACCCCAAATATATTGCTGAGATGAAACGTCAGAAATTGGAATTAAATCCAATTTCTGGAAAACAAATCCAAAGCATGATCGAAGATATTTACCAGACACCAAAAGACCTTGTGGCCAAAGTTGCAAAAGCTGCGGGTGATGACAGTGCGATCAATGTCTCAAAGGCCAGCATTCCGATATTGACGCATCAGGGAAAAATTACCCAGCTCAAGCGAAAAGGCCGTCGTATTTCCTGGAAGGGCCCAAATGCCAAAGGCAAACTTCGGGTGCGAGGGAAAACAAAGATTACTATAGCTGGGGAAAAGGTAAAAAGTTCGGCGTTAAAGGTGGGGATGAGTTGCACTTTCAAGGTGCGAGGCGTCGAATCTGCGCTGGAAGTTGCCTGCAACTAGAAGCACTCCAAAAGTAAAATAATGGGCCGATATTCAGTGTTGTCGCTGAATATTGGCCGATCTTTATACCATAAACGGATAAATCTAAGCGATGTAGCGCCATGGATGTCAGTCTCCTAAGCGTGGCCTTTGAGGCCATGGGTACTATTCTTGAACCAACCCGACTTCTGTTCCTCGGAGGCGGCGTTTTGCTTGGCCTTGCTTTGGGCGTGATCCCAGGACTAGGCGGCATTGTCGGCATGGCGCTTTTACTCCCGTTCACCTTCGACATAGATCCTTATAGCGCTTTCGCCCTATTGCTTGGGATGGGGTCGGTCACGACAACCTCGGACACGATCCCCGCTGTGTTATTCGGAGTGCCTGGAACAGCGGGATCTGCAGCGACAATCCTCGATGGCCACCCTCTCGCGCGCCAAGGGCAAGCAGGGCGAGCCTTTGGGGCTGCCTACACAGCATCCATGATGGGTGGGATTATAGGTGCGTTTCTCCTCGCGATCTCAATACCGATCCTGCGACCCGTGATGCTAACCGTTGGAGCTCCAGAGCTTTTATCTTTTGCCTTCTTTGGGCTTTGTATGGTTTCAGTTCTTTCGGGTTCATCCCCACTGAGGGGACTGGCGGCTGCCGGTTTTGGCTTAATGATCGACATGGTTGGCCAGGATCCGCAAACGGGGACGCTGAGGTGGACAATGGGAAGCCTCTATCTTTGGAGCGGCTTCCCCCTTGTACCCGTGACGCTTGGAATATTCGCGTTGCCAGAACTGGCCGACATGATGATAGAACGTCGAACAATTGCCACTGAAGGGAAGTTAGATACGCGAAACGGTCAGTGGCGAGGTGTAAGAGATACCATCAAGCATTGGTGGCTGGTCGTCAGGGTAGCAACAATTGGCTCCACGTTGGGCGCGATCCCTGGACTGGGAGCGGCTATTATTGACTGGGTAGCCTATGGTCATGCCGCACGAACGGAGAAGGGTGCATCAGAGACTTTCGGGACAGGCGATATAAGGGGGGTTTTGGCCTCAGAGGGAGCAAATAATGCCAAGGAAGGGGGAGCCCTCGTCCCGACGATTGCATTCGGCGTTCCTGGGAGTGCCTCCATGGCCATACTGCTGGGTGCCTTTCTTATCCACGGACTCATCCCCGGCCCCGATATGCTCTCTAAAAACCTCGATGTGACCTATGCCATCGTTTGGTCGGTAGCGATCGCCAATATTTTAGGCGCCGGACTTTGCTTTATGTTCTCGGATCAGCTGGCAAAGCTCGCCATCATCCGACCCTCCATCATTATGCCCTTAATTCTCACGGTTATAATTATCGGCGCCTTCCAAGCGCGGAGGGATTGGGGCGACTTATATGCCTTGTTGGCCTTCGGCATTATTGGATGGGGAATGAAGCGCCTCAGGTGGCCGCGTCCCCCCGTGATCCTGGGCGTCGTACTTGGGGGTATTGTCGAGAGATACTTTAACATTTCCGTAAATCGCTATTCAGAAGACTGGCAGACTTTGGAAGACATCTATTATTGGCTAGTCTATGATCATTATATAGTTCTGATTGTCTTGGTCCTCGCAATTTGGGGTCTGTATCGTCCGCTGATGCGTGAGTTTCAGAAAAATGGTGGCATTACAGCCCTGTTTTCAGGCTTCACCAAGCCGAAATTCGACATGAACACCTTATTTTATATCGCGTTCATCGCCTTACTTTTAGCAATGTATGTGGAGGCTGCCGCCTGGAAAGACATGGCGAAACGGGTGCCGATTTTCATTGCCGTTCTTACTCTCTGTTTTGCGGCCTTGAGCTTCGTGAACCACACTTTCAGACCAATCAGAGCTGAAAACAAAGATGGCGAGTCGAAAGGCAGCGGTCCCACAACAGCTCGCGCCGCACATCTCGATATTGAGGCCGATAGTTCGATACCAGCGGCCGTAGTTGCGCGACGGGCAACCGGATTCTTACTGTGGATTATTGGCTTCCTCGCATCGACGGCTCTCGTCGGAATGCTGCCCACAACCTTTATTTTCTGTGTTGCGTTCATGCGCGTCGAAAATAGGGAACCCTGGGGGCTTGCTCTTGCAATCTCAACATCGTTATTAATTTTTGCCTGGTATGTTTTTGAGAGCCTGCTTGCATTACCGTGGCCGAGGCCTCTGGTATCCATGCTGTTTCCAGAGCTGAGAGATGTCGTGCCATCCTGGTAATTTACGGATAAAATTCAGTGCTATTTGAAAACCGATGGACACAAGGAATTAAAGGTCTATTGCGGTCAGAAGGAAACTAAAAATGAATGACACCTTACCTTACGCTCTGCCGCCAGACCCGAATACTCGGGCACCGTCCTGGACCCTACCCGCAGACTCCTGTGACACGCATTTTCATATCTTTGGTCCCCCTGAAAAATTCCCTTTGTCTGACACTCGGCGCTACACCCCACCCGGAGCACCCCTAGAAAATTACTGGAAAGTTCAAGAAGTCACTGGTCTCACACACGGAGTCGCCGTGCAACCAACAGCGCATGGCTTTGATAATTCCGCAATAATGGATGCTGTGGACCGCTCAGATGGGAAAATGCGCGGTGTAATAAGGTTTAACGAAGCAATGAGTGACGCGACGCTTCAGGAACTGCACGAGCGAGGAGCAAGAGGGGCTCGTTTTTCATTAATGTCAGACAGACCGGGAAGCATCGAAAATTTGAAGAGCGCCTTACCCCGAATGGAAAAACTGGGTTGGTCATTGGTCTTGCACGTAGAACCGGATCATTTCGTCGACAATGAAAAAATAATCCGGGGAATTCCTATTCCTACTGTTATAGATCACATGACCCGATGCAAGCCCAGAGATGGCGGTACAAACCACCCGGCCTTTGCCTTACTCTTAGACCTTCTCAAAGATGATCGATTCTGGGTTAAAATAGCGAGCGTTGATAAGTTGTCGGCTCAGACAGTCCCTTTTGAACCAACCTCTATCCCATATTCCGACATCGTTCCCATGGGTAAGGCCGTAATTGAAATAGCTCCCGACCGTGTCATTTGGGGATCTGATTGGCCTCACGGCAATAACTTTCAGCCAGGACGCGTCCCAAATGAGGGTGACCTGCTTAACTGCTTGGGGGCAATGGCAACAGATGAGGGGACCCGTCGAAAAATCCTCAGCGAAAATCCCAAGCGACTGTATTTTTCAGACTGATAACGTTCGTGCGATCTGGGTATACATGAGTCGCGTAAAACAGGTTACAGTTTTATATCTCTATAGTTGGGTGGGTTATGCGTCGAATAAAGTTTATGGCTCTGGTCACACTTTTAGTGTGCACACAATTACCAGCCAAGGCTGATACGAACCAACGGGCAACAGAATCGTACTCGAAGAAAGAGGTCATGGTAACCGCCGAAGGGCTGTTCGGTTCAACGACCGCTGGACTTGCTAAAGCCATTGAACGTACCTTTTCCGATTTAGGCGAGCCCAATGCCTTTATTGAAGGACAGGAATTCAGCGCAGCCATGATGATCGGCCTGCGATATGGCGAAGGTACGCTGAATACAAAGAACGCCCCGCCGAGAAAGGTGTACTGGCAAGGGCCATCTGTGGGATACGATTTTGGGGGACAAATATCTAAAGTCTTAACCCTTGTATATAATCTAAAGGATCCGGATGCCATCTATCGCCGCTTTTCAGGTGTCGATGGAAGCTTGTATTTCTTTGCCGGTGTCAGTTTAAACTATCAGTCCGTTGGCACCATAACATTGGTCCCCATCAGAACGGGTCTCGGAATGCGTATGGGGGCCAATGTTGGTTACCTCCACTACAATAAGGAACACAGCTGGCTGCCATTTTAGCATTGAACTAATTCGGGCTTTTCATCTTTACAGTGTCTTAACTATATTCTTTCGCGCTGTGAGAGTCTTAAAACCCCAGCCCAATGAGATGGGTTACGCAATCGGAATCAATTCGCGCTTTTGGAAAACCACCTTGGTAAAAAGCCAATCCCTGGCGAGCCCGCCCTGATTATTGTTAAGAAAAATTTAGGAAATCTTTTTTGGTAATTGACTGCGGGGAAATGCGGCACCATATACTGGGGTATATTTTAAGGAGGGATCCATGGGCCGTTTGATAGTTGGGTCTTTGGTATTAGTTTTTTTATTGACCACTTCTTCATTTGCAGGCGATCCCAAAAATGGGGCGCGGGTTTTTAACAAATGTAAGGCCTGTCACGCTGTTGTCGCAGGAAAAAATAAAGTAGGGCCAAGCTTGTTTGGATTTTTTGGTCGTCAGCCAGGAACGGCCCCAAAATATAAGTTTTCCAAAGGAATGAAAAAATTTGGCGAGGGCAAGAAATGGTCAACTGAGCTCTTCCTTAGCTACATAGAAAAGCCGAGGAAGATGGTCAAAGGCACCAAAATGGCCTTTCCGGGTTTAAAGAAACAGAAAGATCGCGAGGATCTGGCTTCTTATCTTTTGAAGGCAACCAAATAGCAGGAGCGGATTTTATTCCGGCTAAACGTTCCAAGAGCGCATTTTTCACCTGCTTTTAGGGCGACTTGCTCAAGGGCTCAGCGTCCATAATCCTGCGAATAAACCCTTTTGGCTCAAGAAACTGTCGAGAAAGAATGCGTCGAAGAGGTCAAACTCTCACAAAGGGATCCAAATTAGCGATACCACTCCTTGATCAATCTGATTTTATTGCTTTCAAATTTGGATCCGCAATCCGTGGCTTCCGTCGCCACTGGGAACAAAAGGCGGCGCCGAGGCAAATAAAACCGAATAGATAAACCCACTCTTTACTGGGTCGGCCAGGGTTAGACATATCAACCGCGGTTACGAAATCTTGGTAGGCTCTGATTCCAGCTTTGTAGGCGCCCCCGTTAAATGAGACGTCCTCAACCGGATAGCGATCATTCTTTGGCTTACCGAGCTGAAGCCCAAAGAGCTCTTGACTGCTACCACCTCCGACCTGGATACGGAATAGCTTGTAGCGATCCCCATAATCTGTTTCCCGCACCACATGTATCCGAAACACTTGATCTGCTGGAGCTGGAAAATTCTTTTCCTGAAGACGAACAATATCAATTGCAGAAAATTCTGGATGTATCTGCTCCATAATGAAATCCGGGCGAAAAAAACTGATTATGGCTAAGAAAAGACATACGCCCTCCCAAACCCTTAACCTTGAAAACAACCACCATTGAGTAAGCGATGAGAAACATAAAATTGCCAAAAGTGAGACCAGAAAAACAGAGATCCCGTGCCAAACACTTCTTACACCAATTAGAAGCAGTTCGGTGTTAAAAATAAATACGAACGGCAAGATTGCAGTCCGAATATCATAAAAAAATGACTGAAGACCGGTTCGAAGGGGATCTGCACCGGAGATTGCAGACGCTGCATAAGCCGCCAGGCATACAGGCGGTGTAGAATCCGCAAGTAATCCAAAATAAAAGACAAAAAGGTGAACAGCTATCAGAGGTAGGACGAGCCCCGCAGCTCCCCCAAGTTCGACAAGCACTCCTGAGAGCAATGTTGCCACAACAAGATAATTTGCAGTGGTAGGCAGGCCCATACCCAAAACAATGCATAATGCGGCGGTCAGAAAAAGGAGTACATAAATGTTGCCCCCACTCGCAGCCTCTACAACGCCCACCATCGCATTATTAAGACCCGTTGAGGCAACAGACCCTACCACAATGCCAGCTGCAGACACCGCCACCGCTATGCCCACCATATTCCGAGCACCAGCCACTAAACCGGCAAAAATATCTGTTAAGCCAGAACTCAAAGCCGCCTTGAATTCTGATAAACTGGTCACAGAAGAACGCCTAAACTGCCGCCCCAGAATTATAACCATAAGCACTAAGTTAGAATAGAAAACTGAGCTCCCAGGCGTCCATCTCTCGACCATCAACAACCAAACCAGGACAACAACAGGAATAAAGAAATAAAGGCCTTTCTTTAGAGTACTCCAGAAAGGATTGAGCGTTTCCCTCGGAAGACCCTGAAGACCAAGTTTGAGCGCTTCTAGGTGCGAAATATAAAATAAACCAAAGTAGCTAATAAGGGCCGGGATAAGAGCTGCCATTACCACGTCAAAATAAGAAATCCCTATTGTCTCAGCGATAATAAAGGCCGCCGCTCCCATGATTGGTGGCATGATCTGCCCATTGGTAGACGCAGCCACTTCGATCGCCCCCGCTTTAATGGCGGGAATACCAATCCGACGCATCACTGGAATTGTGAACGTTCCCGTTGTTACGACATTAGCTACTGACGAACCCGAAATTGCGCCATTCATGCCAGAGGCCAGGATAGCCGCTTTGGCGGGCCCCCCTCGATATTGCCCTACCATCGAAAAGGCTAAATCAAGAAAATATTTCCCCGCGCCTGCCCGATCCAATAGAGCGCCAAATAGAACAAAAAGGAATACAAAGCTCACCGATACATCGATAGGGATCCCAAAAATTGCCTCTCCCGTGAACCACTGGTAACCAATCAAGCGCTCTAGTGAAAGCCCCTTATGTGCGATCAAATCAGGCATTGATTGACCAAATAGTGAGAACACTATGAACACATAACAAATAATGACGAGCGGAGGCCCAATAGCCCGCCGTGTCGCCTCTAATAAAAGTATAACCCCTATTCCCCCAACGACGGCTTCAACAGGCACTAATGTCCCGAATAACTCTGAAACCCAGAGAACGCCCACGCGTCCTGTAATGTCCTCTTGAAACACCACCAAATAAAAAGTTGCTGAAACAGAGAGCAGGGCGAGAGCCAGATCAAAAATGGAAAAGCCTCGACTCGTGGCTTTCCCTCCGATAGGAAACATCAGAAAACAAAGGAGCAGAGCAAAAGATAAATGTATTGCCCGAGCTGGCATCTCAGAAAAAATGCCAATACCTAGAATAAAGGGTAATGGTGACGCCAACCAGAGTTGGAATAAGGACCAAGAAAAAGCAATCAAACTTATAAAAAGAAATTTTGATCTATCTTGGTTACCAGGATTTGCACTCTGCCCCCCAACACAAAATTCAGAGATCCTATCTCCTTTTGAATTATCCGGAATCTTCATCTTGAGACGATCAAAAAAAAGGGCCGCTGAAAAAAGTCAGCGGCCCGAATATTGACTGGGTCAATTATTGCCAGCCTTTTTCCACATAATATTTTTTTGCCCCCTCATGAATCGGAGCCGAAAGGCCATTGGAAATCATGGACTTGGGATCCAGATTTTTGAAAGCCGGATGCAGTTTTCGAAAGTCAGAAATATTCTCCATTACCGCCCGAGTCACTTCATATACTGTCTTCTGAGGTACCGCAGCACTTGTCACAAAAGTTGCCATTACACCAAATGTCGTGACATCTTTGGAAGTCGTTTTATAGGTACCCTTGGGAATTTGGGCCCACGCATAATATGGTCGCTCTTTTACCAAACTCTTCGCGAGGTTGTTATTAAAGCTGACAATATTTGCGCCACATCCATCTGTAGCCGCTGAAACTCCTGCATTTGGAACCCCAACAGTGTAAATAAACGCATCAATTTTACCGTCACAAAGAGCCTTAGATTGCTCGCTAGACGTAAGTTCAGACACGACTGAAAAAATATCCTTTTTCCAACCATATTTTTTCATCAGGAATTCCATTGTGCCGCGTTGCCCGGACCCTGGATTACCAATGTTTACCCGCTTCCCTTTTAGACTGTCCCACCCCGTAATACCGGAGCTGCCTCCCACTATGATATGCAATGGTTCAGGGTGCACTGAGAAAACGGCTCGCAAAGCAGAAAACTTTTTGCCCTTCCAAACACTAGAGCCATTAAATGCATGGTACTGCCAATCTGATTGGGAAACCCCGAAATCTAGCTCGCCCTCTTTAATTTGGCCGATATTGTAGTTTGATCCGCCTGTCGAAGGAGCTGAACAGCGAATGCCATGTTTTCTTCCAGACTTCCGTCCTTCTGCCGCTTCCTTGTGCACAAGACGGCAAATCGCATTTCCTGCAGCAAAATAAACACCCGTCGGCCCACCGGTTCCGATAGAGATAAACCTCCGCTTACTCTCTGCTTCACCGGGCACTGCTAGTGCAAGCGCCAAACCCATGACCGAAATGAAAAAAATACTACCCCTCATAATTCTCCCCCAACTTTTTAAATCTAGTGCCAGAAACTGCAATGAGTCCACCAGTGGTATTCTCTACCATGCCTTCCCACTTGAGGGAGGTCAATCAGTTGTCTCATTCCCAGAAAGATCTAAGATCCGGTCAAACAAACAAAGGTGCTAAAAATTGAATTTAAAAGAACACATAAGAAGTATCCCCGATTTCCCCAGCAAAGGTATACTATTCTATGACATTTCGACGCTTCTGCGGCATCCAGAAGCCTGGCGGTATACCGTAGACCAAATGGCGGAGCGTCTTTCAAAATATCAGCCGGAACTTATATTCGGTATAGAATCAAGGGGCTTCTTGTTTGCGGCAACCGTAGCCTACAAACTGGGATGCGGAGTTGCCATGATAAGAAAAAAATCAAAGTTGCCAGGAGATACCATTTCTAATACGTATAATTTGGAATACGGCACGGATACGCTTGAAGTGCAGGCCGATGCTATCGAAAATGGAAAGCCTGCCGTCATCATCGATGATATCCTTGCAACAGGCGGGACGATCCTTGCTTCGATCGATTTAATCGCAAAGCTTGGAGCGGAGGTAAAAGCGGCCATGTTTTTGGCAGAACTTACGTTCTTGGGCGGCAGATCAAAATTAACAGTGGAATGCGAAACATTGTTATCCTACGACGAATAAGAAATCTCGATTTTATTCATCCAGTCATGACTGCAATAAGAAGATCACTCCAGCAGGATCAATGAAACAAGCTTTCCGCTCCAAGATAGGCTAAAAGGTCCAAGCGTGACCGCAAGATAGAAAGGCAGGTCTTCTCTCCCAAGGTTCCCTACTTTGAAGGCAGCACCGCAGCAAAGTCGGATCCCCTCAGGCAGAATTTCCCCACTTTATCCTGCCACAATACTCCCTTCTCATGAAGATTCCCCAAGGCTCTTGCGACCGCTGCAAATCCTTCTGGCTCGAATTTTTCTGCCAGTTCAGCGTAATACAGCGGTTCGTTTGAAATTATCTCTTGAATCTTCTGAGCCAAAATTTCTGTTTCAGCATCAGAAATCTCGGTTGCCTGATGCTGCCCGTGGCCTTCTCCCATAAAATCGCTAAGTTTTACTTTCTCGGCGTACGCATAGGCAATCCTTTCAAAGCGTTCGCGCGGGATGTGGTCACTAATGGTGGCATCAATACCCATTTTAGCCGTGGTCGGGATTTTTCCGGGAACAATGGTCAGACTTGGATCTAGAGGCTTAGAGCGCGCACCGGAAATAATCAAAACATCCTCATCTGCTTGAACACGCGTAGCAACGGCCCACTCAACATCCATCGGATCAAAGACGTCTATATCCGAATCGACGATCGTAACATGTTTCATATCCGCCACCGAAAGTGCCGCCAGGATGGCATTTTTACCGTCTCCAGGAAGGCCTCGGATGGCAATAACGGCATGCCAATGGCAACACCCGCCAGGGGTTATATTAACAGCCGTTGCGGTAACACCGGCTTCATGCAAAGCCCTTTTCACAGCCGCTTCGTAAATCGGCCCAGAGGGCCAAATATTCTCCCAAGGCATCTGCAATGCATAATAAATGGGATCTTTCCTCATGGATATTGCTTTGATACGGACTAGCGGGTTCCAGTGCAGCCCGCCCATTAAACGCGTGAATTCGCCAAAACGTCCCTCCGGCAATGTCCAACCTGTCGGCAGAATTTCAGCCTCTAAAACAATCTCCGCATCAGAAATACACGGAGTGGGAATCGTTTTACACGGAGTAAGTTCAAGGGGTGAACCCCTCATTCCGCCAGACATTGCAATTTCACTTACCCCTGCTGCAGCCTTAAAACAGCCCGTAATTAATTCCGCAGGATGAGTCCCGATATTAATCGAAATTGGTAATGGCTCATTTTTTTCGAGAGCTTTTTCAGCAAGTTTTCTCAAATTATTGGGGGTGACTACGTCAATGCCGGTGGTGTTCCTATCTTTGATCAGAAACCGATAGATGCCTGCGTTTAGACCCAGGTCATCGTCCTCGACCAAAGTCACACCGGCTGTAATCATGGGTCCTCCGTCCCGAATTGAGAAAAGAGGCACGGGCAGCTGGTAGAGATCAACGTCATCGCCCTCCAATAAGACTTCTCTCACCGGTCCAGAATTAACAACCCTAGGCTCTATTGGCCGATCAATACCGTTGCGAAGCCTTTCCTCTATTTCCGCGAATGGACAACCCATCGCGATTGCAAGCCTGTCACGATTATTTGTCAGCCCCGATACCACAGGCATCTGATAACCAATAACATTCGAGAATAACAAGGCAGTCTTTGACTGATCAACGAGGGCTGCGATATGGCGAATGTCAACTGGTTTTGTTATTTCAACCAGTTGCCCCTCACGACGAAGGTCCCCAACGAATTCCCGAAAACTTCCAGACATTAAATCCGACCCAATAATGTTTTTGATATGTGCGGACCGTAACATTGGCCTAAAGGGGCAGCAACCAGACCCTAACTCTGCTCCTTTATCGCATCCGAAATTTTCTCAGCGCACATAATGGTAGGAATATTAGTATTAGCGCGTGGGACACACGGGAAGAGAGATGCGTCACAGACCCGAAGACCCTCGACCCCATAAACCCTACCTTCCGGATCGGTAACAGCGGCCGGATCTCCTTCCTGTCCCATTCGACACGTACCAGAAGGGTGCCAACAGCCGCTCACCCCATCTCGGATCCACTCTTCCAAGGCTTCTTCATCGGCAAGGAGTTTATCCATAGTCACACCAAGACTAATAAAGCGATGGATTGCCGACCGCCTGACAACAGAGGGACCATCCATCATGGCCGCGAGTATAGACGTCAATATTTTATTTTTCGCATTAACAGCACCGATTTTCCGAACGCGCTCAGAATAACACGATGGAAACGCATCCAATGCGACGCGTCCAAGGATTGGGTCATCAAATAACCCGGCCATCCGGCGTACGCCATCCATCATTCTGAGGAGGTCTCGTCTGTCCGACAACATGTCGAAATTAACGATTGGCTCTATATTCGGATCTGATGCTGATAGCTCAACAAAACCTCGGGAATAGGGCTTGTTACACCACATCAACATGGAGCCTAATCGAGTTCCCACCGGGTGCCAGGCTGATTTGGCCGTCACCGATGTATACATATCATTTGGACCGCAACCCTCCAGACCGGAACTAAACCTGAAGCCAATGTGAACATGCCTTTTAGCTATTTCATGTATTCTGGCTTCTTGACGCAAATAGGCTGACACAGCAATTGTTGGATGCTCGTTTAGGTTTAAACCAACCGCAGGTAAGTTGTGAACAACCTCGATGCCCTTTTCATTTAAATGTGCACCTCTTCCTATTCCCGATCTCATGAGGATTGCGGGGGTATGAAGTGCTCCGGCAGAGACAATGATTTCCCTAGCAGAAATTTCTTCCGCTTCCGACCCCCGCCTTAATACCGCTCCAGAGGCTTTTTTTCCTGTAAAAAGGACTTTATCGACGAAGGTCTCTGACAGAATTTTCAAATTTTTCCGCGTCCTAACATCGGCGCTGAGATAGCCTATAGAGGCCGAATGCCTCCGGTCATCGGGGTGGTTCGAAATAGAAACAGGAAACCATCCGTCAACAAAATCCCCATTCTGATCATCAAGCCGCTGGAGCCCCGCGTTTTCTAGTGCTTCGGCGACAGCAAACGAGAAGGCACTCCATTCCGCCTCTTTCACCCGCCGAATAATGATCGGACCTTCTTTACCGTGTAATTCACCATCAAAATCTATGTCCGTCTCAAGCTTCTTGAAGTAAGGCAGAACGCCTTCCCAATCCCAACCTTTCGCCCCAAGCTCTTCCCATTCCGCGTAATCTTCAGGGCTCCCACGATTAGCCATTTGCGCATTGATACTTGATCCTCCACCCATAACGCGAGCCTGCTCCATAAATCTGGGGGGTGTACGCCCCGGCGTATTACCCCCCAAGGCTGCATGTCGGACACGTAATGCATGCCAGTGATATTCCGGATTAAAAGCAGCACCCATGGGATAGGAGGAGAGAATATCGGCAGGTTCCGAGCCAGGCGCAAAGTCTTTTCCTGCCTCTACTAATAATACAGTTCTATCCTTTATTTCGGAAAGGCGGCTCGCCAACGTACAGCCCGCAGAGCCTCCCCCCAGGATCATATAATCATAAATCATCCGCTAATTTTTTCAGATACCACCAATTCTGTAAAACCCTGTTCCTGCAATCGATTTATCATCTAACAGATTCGGAAAATATCGCCCCTGACGGTATCTCTGCCAACGCGCAGTTCCCAAAATACTAAAATTTGCCACTAAGCATTATCAGATAGAGCTAATCAAAAACCTTCCAATCAAGACCCCAAGGTCCCAGCAAACCCTCATGAAGACCAGGGCACATTTACTTTGATATTCCACGCCCGATTGGCACCATCACGGTGAACACCGCCAGAAACGCGAATGCAGCCGCGACATAGAAAATTTCTGTTCCCATCCCCTGATCCATTAACCACCCGTAGGCGACAGGCATACAACCCTGCCCAATAGTGTAGCCAAGGGTCACGAAGCCGAAAGCCGCTCCAATTTGTCCATCTGGCGCAGCCCGTCGTACCAAAATATCCCGGGAGGCATTATAAAACCCGCGCATAAATCCAGCCACTGCCATCCCAATAAATACAGCCCAAAGACCAAGAAATCCGGTCCCAACGGCTGCAAGAGATAATGCCATCAATAGAAAACTCCCCATAATAAGCATCCCCTCTCGAGTAGTTTTCTCTGCTGCCCAACCGCCTGGCAAAGACCCTATGATTGCGGCAATCAAAAATACGGTCAGAATCTGGGTCGCCAAATTGATATCGATTTTATAAATTTCTGTTAAGGCCACGGGCGCAAAATTGGTCATCCCGGTACCCGACGCAGAGGTGACTACGTAAAAGAAAAAGAAAAGCAGCATCGGTGGGGAGAACATAAATCGCCAAGACTTTTTCTGATCTTTCGAATTTCTTTGGCGGGCCAGCTCAGCGTCATCTCTTAGGAAAGGTGAGAATAGAAAAACCAAAACCGCACAAATCAGACCCAAGGACCCTGCGATCATGAGGGCCTCCTGCCAGCCAAAAAGAGTGGCCAAACCGGCCATTGCAAGAGGGGCCAAAGCATAACCTATCGACCCCGTAAAGGTATGAGTAGCAAAGGCTCTACCATGGCGCGTTTTGTGCACACTGGCGGATAAAATTGAGAAGTCAGCCGGATGAAAAACGGAGTTCGCCACCCCCCCTAGGAAAAAGGCCGCCATCAGCATCTCGAACGATGGAGCCAAACCAGCAGCAACAAGCGCCGCTCCATGCAAAGCAAGTCCAAGAATTAAGACCAACTTAGCTCCAATTCGGTCTACCAGTAACCCAATCGGAACCTGGGTAATCAAGGTGGCGAAAAAGTATGTGGTCATGACAGCCCCCAATTGGGCAAATGAAATCCCAAGGGCCTCATGGATTAATACAAATAAAGGCGGCAAGACCAAATGATAGAAATGGCTGACGAAATGTGCAGCACCGACCAGACTCATTGCGGCCACCTCTTGCCTAGGGGTGGACATTAATCCTTCGGACATAGCCAAACTTATTCCCCTGCCGCTTGGCTTAACCTTCGAGTGCCCTGGTTAAACACCACAGTTGCCATACCTAAAACCGAGAATATTGCCGAGGCAAAAAAGATATAGTTGGGCGGGTAGTGCTGAAAGAGATAGCCATAAATGAAACCACTCAGAGCTTGGCCCACAAGAAAACCTGTTGAAACGAAGGCAAAGACTGTTCCTACCGGAATGCGCCCAGCTATCTGACGAACCGCCACGTCCCGAGAAGCATTAACTCCTCCTCTCATTCCACCCGCGATGCAGATTAAAATGGCCACAATCCAGAAGGGGAACCAACCGGTGCCCGCAAACACGATGGCGATCGCAGATATGCCAAAACCGACTAACATTATGAAGTCGTACCGATTGGTTCTATCCGCGAGAATCCCACCCGGGATAACCAATGCCATTGTCCCGATCTGGTAAGCAGTCAGAGCGGCCACTGCGATGACGTGCTCAATACCGTACAGAGGCTGGAAGGCCAAAACCGAGAACTGCACCATCCCAAAATTCGCCATGGATGACAGCATGTAAAAAAGGAAAAACAACGCCACCGGCCGTGATGAGAATAACTCACGCAGGGACTCTCCGATGGGCGCAGACTTTTTTACCGTATTGCCATCACTGATCACTGAGCTAAATAGAATTAAAACAATGGACATTGACACCCCGACGATCCCAATCGTTGCGATCGATCCACGCCATCCAATAAATGGCTCCAGACCAGCAGCTAGGATTGGACCGACTATAAAACCAACATGCCCAACAAATGTGTGAACCGAAAACGCTTTCCCTATTCGTTTCTCATCTACAGTCGCTGAAATAAGTGAATAATCCGCAGGATGGAAAACCGAGTTCCCGACACCGGCCAAAGCCATGAATAAAATGAAAGTCAGATAGTCGTTTGAGACCCATGCAATCAAGCAAAAAGCGGCTGAATTAACAAATAGACCAAAAACGAGCACCGGCCGGCCACCGATGCGTTCTACAAGAAGTCCCATTGGAGTCTGAAAAATTCCCGTTACAACTGCGAAAGCAGTGAGGGCCGCTCCATACTCAATCGCTGAAATCTGCATGTCCGAAATAATCGAGGCCGCAAGCGGTGCGAATGCCAGCATATAGAGATGGCTGAGCATGTGTGCAAAGCCGATAAGGCCCATAGCCTGAGCTTCCCGAGCGGGGAATCCTGCAAGACTTTTCATAATTTACACCTGAAAGAATTTTCAAAAATATTGTAGTCAGAAGACCTGCGTCGACGCAAATGGTGGGTGTAATGGTTCCAATAATGGGCTAGAGTCCCCTCTTGATTATTCACGGGGAGATGTCTCATGCCAAAGGGTCAATTACGCCACATTGCGCTTTCAGTGCCCAACAAAGAGGAGGCAGCGAAATTTTATGAAACTGCCTTTGGGATGGAACGAGTGTCAGAGTCCCGGGTAGCAACGAGGTTATCTGACGGGGTGATGAACCTCACGTTACTGCAATTCGAAACTCAAGAGGACGCTGGAGATGAACGCGGCAAACATTACGTCGGCGTCCACCATTTTGGATTTTGGGTCGATAACGAGCGAGAAACGATCGAAGCAGTTGAAAAGAATGGGGGTGTATATCATCCAGGCCCCACCGGAGCGGGCACTCCCCAGAATGCTGAAGTGAAGTTCCGCGACCCTAACGGCATGGTCTTTGATATATCGACACACGGGTGGGATGGCGCAAAAAGGTGAAAAAGGAATACCTTTCGTCTTCTTACCAACGCTCTCGTTCCTACTCCCCTGCGGTTATTACCGAGGGTGGCCGAACGATATGGCTGGCTGGACATCTTGCAACAGAGGATGAACAAGGGAATTCCCTTGCAGAAGATTTCGATGGTCAAGTCCGCTGCATATTTCGAAAATTAGGTGACACCCTTAACAAGTCGGGAGCGAGTCTTAGAGATATCGTAACCATGACTTGTTTCATAACAGCGGTATCAAATAACACTCGGTTTGTAGAGATACGAAAAGAGTTTTTCCCTGAAGATGCATATCCTGCCAGCACCCTGGTAACAGTGGCTGCTTTGAACCGACCTGAGATGCTGGTTGAAATCCAAGCCGTCGCCGTCGTTGCGTAGATATCGTTACTCAAAGTCATTCGCCTGTCTAAAAACTTACTTGAGCGAGTGATTGATCATGGGTAGGGTGTTACGAGATTAATTATGATCGTAAAAAAGGTCGACAATTCTGAAGGGACGCAATGATGACAAAACTTGGAAAGTTACTCATAGGAGCGGGGTTATTGGCGCTCGGCACCGTATCACACGCATCGGCCAATATGGCCGAGTATTTCAAAGATCGAACAGTTACGATCATTATACCCTATGGCCCAGGTGGCACATACGATAAATACGGGGCTTCCTTTGCCAAACACATTGGGAACTTTATCCCGGGCAAACCAACGGTAATCCTGCAACACATGCCGGGAGCTGGTGGCGCCAAGGCGATGATCTACACCTATAACGTCGCCCCCAAGAAGGGCTTCCACATGGTCGTTCCTCTCGACAATTTAGTGGTCAACCAGTTGTTACGTCCCAAGCGGATGAAATATAAGTCCGATAAATTCAACTACTTAGGGTCATCCAATCAGACCAATAGCGTCATGGCAGTCAGAACAGACTCAGGCGTGAATAAGTGGGATGACATGAAAAAAATCTCGATCATTGGATCCTCTAGCGGCACGAATTCAAGTACATTCCTTATGGCCCGGCTCTCTTCTGAGTTACTCGGCTTAAAAATTAAAATGGTCACCGGATATAAGGGGTCGTCGAGGGCTATGATGGCGATGGAACAAGGTGAATCCCAAATGAGTTCACCTAATTGGCTTGCATGGGGATCAAAGGTACCCCATTGGTTCACGGGGACCAGGGAAGGTAAGAAAGGGAAACCGTTTGCGGTGGCCGTTTTGCAGAACGGTTTCTTCAAAGATCCAGCCCTGCCAAATACCCCTATGCTGACTGACCTCGTCTCCCAAAAAGATAAGCCTCTTGCGAGGTTTATCGCATCGGCTGGACCTCTCGGTCGTGGTTTAGCATATCCTCCTGCCATGCCGTCCGACTTGGTCAACACGATGAGAACCGCTTATGACAAAATGAACGGGAGCAAAAAGTTTGTCGCCGAGCTTAAAAAGAAGAAGCTTCGCCTCATTCCAACGCGAGGTGTCGAAATCCAAAAAATTGTTGAGGACACCATCAAAGAGGCATCACCGGCAGTGATATCTCGTGTACGGAAATTGATTTACGGCAAGACAAGCTGATTATTAGAACTATTAGGAAAAATGGCGGCTCGTTAAGCCGCCATTTTTTTTACCCGCAGAGATTCCTTGAGATCATAAAGCCTCTTGGTTAGTGTTGAGGAACCAGAGGAAGACTTTGGCTCTAAAATTGAAAAAATGGGAGTGATTATGATTTTAAGAAAACTAACGACTGCAGCAACCAGCCTGTTAGTAGCCAGTATGGCGCCAGCCGCATTAGCTTCAAATGCGGAGCACTTTTCGGATCGTACGGTAACAATTGTAATACCCTACGGGCCTGGTGGGACCTATGACAAGTATGGCGCAAGCTTTTCTAATCATTTAGGAAAATATATTCCGGGCAAACCAACTGTAATTTTACAGCATATGCCAGGGGCTGGTGGCGCCAAAGCCATGGCATATATGTATAAGGTTGCCCCCAAAACAGGCTTCCATATGTTTGTGCCCATCGACAATATAGTCGTGAACCAGTTGATGCGCCCCAAAAAAATGCGCTTCAAGGCCCAAGAGTTTAATTTTCTAGGCTCGGCAAACCAAACAAATGTTGTTCTGGTAGCGAGATCTGATAGTGGTGCCACAAGCATCAATGCTTGGAAATCGGGCAACGTCAGTCTGATTGGTGCCACAAGCGGAAAAAGTTCTAGTGGTTACATTGTGCCACAACTATCAATGGGTTTACTCGGATTAAGGGGCAGAGTTGTTACGGGATACAAAGGTTCCTCTCGCTCTATTCTGGCTATCGAGCAAGGCGAGGCACAAATGGCCGCGTTTAATTGGTTAGCTTGGAGTTCGAAAGTGCCTCATTGGTTTAAGGGAGATAAACCCTTTGCCAATGCCATATTACAAATTGGTGCTTGGAAAGATCCTGCATTACCGAACGTCCCCATGCTCAGTGACATGGTGCCGAAAGCCGACAAAGCCTTGGTGGCATTCCTTGGAACAGCAGGCTCTGTCGGACGTGGACTTGCATATCCCCCACGCGTTGAAAAGGCGACCGTCGGGGTAGTCCGAGAGGCGTTTAATCAAATGGCGGCAGACAAAAAATTCAAAGCTGAGCTTAAAAAGCGGAAATTGCGTTTGATTCCATCGACAGGACAACAAATACAAAAAATTATCGAAGATACCATCAAGCAGTCTTCGCCAGCTGTAATCGCAAAGGTCAAAAAACTAGTATTCGGTGCAGGCTCTTAATTTCATTGTAAGCTAGAGAAAGGCCGCTTCTAGCGGCCTTTTTTTAACCACAAAGGCAAATCAAGATTTAAAGTTTTGTTCCAAAAAATGGGTAACTATCTGATAGAACGGCTCGGGGCGCTCAGCATGCACCCAGTGCCCAGCCCCTTTTATTATCGCCAAGCGTGCCTTTGGAAAAAATTCCCTTATTAAATCCCTATCTCCGTTTCCAACGTATTCCGAATCACTTCCTCCGATAAATAAGGTAGGACCTAAATATTTGGCTTTATCTTTATCAAACTCAAATTCCTGCAAGTCAGAACTGCTCTTGAGAATTCCGACGAGATTAGGCCTCCAGCTCGGTTTCTCCCCGTCGAAGTTCAAATTCTGCAAGAGAAATGAACGGACAGATGACTGACTGATATTCTTCGCCAACAAATCATCGGCTTGGGAACGGGTTTGAATTTTATGAAGTTCAAGGCCCAGCAAATTCCTAATGAGATCTGCGTTGCTAAAGAGATATTGTCTGGGAAAGATATCAACGACGACCAATGCCTTCACTGACTGAGGTTTATTTAACGCCAGCGCCATTGCCGTTTTCCCGCCCATGGAGTGCCCCATAATTATGGCCTCTTTTAATTGAAGGGAGGAGAGAAGGTCGGCAACGTCGTCCGCCATTGAGGGGTATTTCATGTCATCAAGGTGCGGCGACATACCATGATTTCGAAGATCCACCGTTATAACTGACCGCCCAACAAGGCTGAGTTTTTTAGCTATCGAGGTCCAGTTACGACTAGAACCCAAAAGCCCATGCAAAATTATCAGCGGGTCTCCATTTCCATAAACTGTATGAGCGAGAGGCAATTCAGATGTTGCCGATCATTGAACAGAGAAGAGCCATCCTGACATGCAAACCATACTGCATTTGACGGAAGTACGCGGCACGAGGATCTGTATCTAATTCCGTTGGGATCTCTCCCACTCTGGGTAAGGGATGCATCAAAACAAGATTTTTCGGGGCTTTATCCATATGGGCAGGAGTAACCGAATAAGAATAGTCAAACTCATCAGCATCCTCGATACGTTCCCTTTGGACCCTGGTGACATAGAGCACATCTGTATCATGGATAACAGCATCAAGGTCATGACATTCATCATCCTCTGGTAAAACATACTCTTGGGGCATCTTTAGTTCTGGCGGGGAGATAAAACGAATTCGAGAATCATATAAACGTAAAAGTTTGGTTAAGCTGTGAACGGTCCGACCAAATTTGAGGTCACCCATCATGCTAACAGCAAGTCCATCCAAACCTCCCCTCTCTTTGTTAATAGTATAGAGGTCGAGTAGCGCCTGAGTGGGATGCTCTCCCGTTCCATTGCCAGCATTGATAATGGGAATACTGGAAACCGCCTTGGCGCGTTCAGTGGCATTATTTTCAAAATGCCGAAGCACAATCAAATCACAGTAGCACTCTAACGTACGGATCGTATCCTCGAGCGACTCTCCCTTAGTAACCGAAGAATAATTCACCTCGTTGATCGGTATAACGCTACCTCCAAGACGCGTCATAGCTGAGAAAAAACTTGAGGAGGTTCGCGTTGAAGGCTCATAAAACACATTGGCGATAATCTTACCCGCTAGAGGCCTTGTCCGACCAATTGCCAAGCGGTCCGCCAACGCGAAAATTTCCTCGATATCATTCCGAGAAAATTGATCTACAGAAATCACTGCCTGTCTCCAGGGTATTGCCATTGTCATCCTGAAATTACCGTTCGAGATGTCATCTTGATATTTTTCCTCCGATCTACAATAGGAGACTTCTAGACCGAATCGGGAGGTCTTAGAATTGGTTTTGAACGCAGAATAGTGGAAGTCATAAAGAGCTCCTTGCGGACTAGTATTCCATGGGGTGTGATATCCCAATGAAATTTTTCCGCGTTCTGAAAATGGTCAAAATCAATTACTGTCAAACTCCAGTCATATTTTTTCTCACAGTGGGGATAATAATTTTTGGCAGTTGGAGCCCTGCATTCGCGACTGAACCGCCCAAAATTGTGATTGGATCAAAAGCCTTCACAGAATCAGTGATACTTGGAGAGATAGCCAGCGGCCTTCTCAGGTCACGAAAAATAAATAATTCGCACAGAAAACAAATGGGTGGAACGCGGATTTTATGGAACGCGCTGCTTCGCGGAGATATCGACATTTATCCCGAATATACCGGCACCATAAGAAATGAAATTTATGCCGGCCGGAAGAATTTAAATACAGAGCGCAACCTAAGAAAGGCGCTTGCGAGAGACGGAATTGGAATGACCCTGCCTCTTGGGTTTTCAAATAATTACGCAATTGGATTGACGGAGACCAGGGCAAGCTTTCTTGGTGTAAGCAGTATCTCTCAATTGAGCAAACTAAAAGGATTAAATCTCGGATTCAGCAATGAGTTCATGGACCGAGCGGATGGATGGCCGGCACTAAAACAAAAATATCAATTCTTAAGTTCGACTCCTCGCGGCTTGAACCACGACCTCGCCTACAAGGCTCTCCACCAAGGGAAAATCGATGCGATGGACCTTTATACCACAGATGCAGAGATAGTTTATTACAACATTCGGGTCCTAAAGGACGATTTGTCCCATTTCCCAAATTACCAATCCGTATTCCTGTATCGATTAGAAACAGCAAAATATATTTCTATCCCACAAGCCCTCAAAAGAATTGAAAACCGTATCAATGCGGTTGAAATGGCAAATCTTAATAAAGCCGTAAAACTAGAAAAAAAATCGGAAAAGGCCGCCGCAACGTTATTTCTCCGGCAGAAATTCAACATTAATTTAGAGCCAAGTGTCCAAAGTCGTATGCAGAGACTCCTCGTATCTACTTACGAACACCTCTCATTGGTTGGAATATCACTATTGGCTGCAATTTTTATAGCCGTCCCCGCTGGTATTCTTGCAGCCAGATATAGACGCATCGGGGCGGTGGTTCTCTCCTCAGCAGGGATCATGCAAACAATTCCTGGTCTAGCTATGTTAGTGTTCATGCTCCCGATATTGGGGATCGGCGCAGCTCCTACTATTGCTGCACTTTTCCTTTACAGCCTCCTTCCAATCATGCGGAATACGCATGCGGGCCTCTGCGGGATCGATCGAACACTTGTTGAAGCGGCAGACATATTTGGATTAGGAAAACTATCAAAGCTTACTCGAATAGAGCTACCACTAGCACTGCCAGTTATCCTCGCGGGCATAAAAACATCAGCTATCATAAATATAGGGACGGCTACATTGGGGGCGATTATTGGCGCCGGCGGCTATGGTCAGCCTATCCTCACCGGAATTAGGCTGGACGATACAGCGCTGATCTTAGAGGGTGCTATCCCGGCAGCCCTCTTGGCAATGGCAACACAAATCTCTTTTGACCTTTTAGAAAAACGGGTTGTAAGCCGATGATTGTGCTAATTGGTTCGAAATATCAGTCAGATTTTTGTCGGAGTCGCCTGGGACTGACTTGAACCACGGCAAATCACAATTTTTGTCTCATTCGCTGAAACGCTTTGAGAGATCAATCGGTGCCCGGCCTCTGAACAAAAAAGCTCAAAATCTTTAGGCGCCGATTGATCTGTTACAAGGACCAGCAGATGTTCACCAGGAGACAGCGCACCAAGCGCTTTCCTCGCTCTAAGGACGGGGAGAGGGCATTTTAAACCGCGAGCATCTAGTTCGATCATCGGTCTTCCCAACGAATTGGTGGCTGGGGCGCCTGGATTCGAACCAGGGATCACGGGATCAAAACCCGTTGCCTTACCGCTTGGCTACGCCCCAAAACATATTCTAAAACAGCTACTTATAGTGTTCTAAAAGAAAGATTGGCGGACTTTCTGGTACCACCAATCCCTCGAAAAATCAACGCCTTCCGGGGCATGGACACATAATTTGTAGCCATATAGGCACAACCATCAATACGACGCCTTCAAATACAAGAATTCTTTAATTCAGACTCTTGGATCCACCAACTTGGGTGGAGTCTCTTAATCGAATCTCCGACTTCAGCCGCGATCTGACGTGATTTAAATATTCCAAAACACGTCGGACCGCTACCCGACAGCCGCGCGGCAATACAAGAGTCAAATGCCGCCAGGGCTGTCAGTACCTCCTTTATTTCAGGACAAATTTTTTGGGCAGTTTTCTCAAGATCATTTCTAAGCGTTGATAACCAGGCGAAACCTGTTTCGGTCTGCCGCATGTTTTGTGAAACCCTTCCATTTCCTTCGGAAAAGGCGCCGCATCTTCGGGCAAAAACTTCAGCTGTCGGAAGTTCAATACCTGGATTTATAAGCAAAAGCCCTGGTTGTGTACCGACGGAAAACGCCTCGATCTGGTCACCGATTCCACGAACGCGCGCGGATCGACCAAAAACACAAACAGGAACATCTGCCCCCAAACTCCGCCCGATTACCATCAATTCTTTGGGACTCAAACCAGTGTCCCACAACTGGTTCAGACCGATCAAAGTTGCAGCGGCATCGGCTGATCCGCCCCCCAAGCCCGCTGCAACAGGTATTTTCTTGAGAAGGGTGATTGCGACATTAGGTTTTACGTTAGAGTGACTAGCCAGAGCTTCCGCTGCTTTCAATACAAGGTTTTGATTGTCATTTCCGAGCGTTTGACTAAAAGGCCCTGTGATAAGCAAGCTCAGATTATCTGATGGAACAAAACTTATCTCATCGCTTATATCAGAAAAAACGATGTGACTATCCAAGAGATGATATCCATCTGGCCTCCTCCCTGTAATGAGAAGAGACAGATTAACTTTGGCGTAGGCCTGGACCTTAAGCGGACTGATCATTTCCCATCTGACTGCTCTACCCTTTGCCTTTTTGACCGTCTAACCTCTGCAGTCCTTGCAGAAGTTTATTTTTTATTAACTTTTCCTGATCCGGTTCGGGAGAAAAAGACAATGACCTCCTCCACTGAAAACGGGCTTCGCGGAGCCTTCCCACACGCCAATATGCATCCCCAAGGTGATCGTTTATTGTTGGGTCCGCGGGGCGCAGAGAAACAGCTTTTTCGAGATAATTTGTTGCCGCTTCAAATTCCTGAAGTCTAAAAAGCACCCAACCAAGGCTATCGACGATGTAACCGTCGTTCGGCCGAAGCCTTACAGCTTCCTCAATCATTTTCTTTGCTTTTTCCAAATTACGCCCTTGATCTACCCAGCTGTAGCCTAAGTAATTCAGTACATAAGGCTGTTTGGGATTGATTTTGAGCGCTTCCAAGAAATCCTTTTCAGCGAGATCCCATTTCTTTGAGCGCTCATAGGAAATACCTCGGGAATAAAAGAGGGACCAAGAGATCCGGTCGGGTGCTCCGATACGGCTGATCGCTTGGCTGTAGACAGCCGAAGCAGAGTCAAATTTTTTAGCTTCTCGCAACATATCCCCTAATTGCGAGAGTGCATCGACGTCTCCTTGTCTCTCCAAAGACATCTTCCTAAGAAGCTTTTCAGCTTTATCTTGTTGCTTCAAACTACTCAAAAGTAGGGCTTGCCGAAGTCGGGCGCTCCAAAATAATGGGGATGATTCTTCAAAAGATGAAAATACCGACAAGGCCTCCTTGGGTCGTTCCAAAATCTGAAACAAATCCCCAATCAACATCTTCGCTGCTGGGAAGTCTGGCTTAATCCAGACGGCGAGCCTACACAGAATTAACGCAAAATCAGATGTCTGATTCTGGACTAGAATACCCGCTAGGTTAAATAGTGCCTCTGCAACCCCATGGTTGCCCTCAATGACCATCGGTTTTGCAACTTTGCCGGAATTAAGTCGCACAATTTCTTCCCGAATTTGGTAAGGCCCTGTCTGATCTGCACTATATTTTTTGTACAGGGCAATTGCCTCCCCAGAACGACCCAACCTCTCCAGGAAATAACCGAAGGCCTGGATTGTTCTCACTGATTTTGAAATTTCCAATGCACGCCGATAGGTCGATTCTGACTCACTGAATTTACCAAAGTACTCTTGTACCAAAGCCAAGTGATGGAGCCTCATGGGCTGAAATCCCTGGAACGAGGCGATAGAATCCAGGGCTTTGACCGCTTCGTCATAATTCCCAGCGTTAGAAAAAAGCCACGCCTTGAAAAGTGAAATACCCACCCCGGACAAATTGGACTCTGGAAGCTGCGTTAGGAGACGTGAAGCTTCATCCTCATTATTTTCTCGAATTGCATCGGCGAAAAGTATGAGCTGCGGAATGGTAGAAATGACTCGATCCCTGGTCAATTCCCGGGCTACTCGAGCTGCCGCCTCCAGATTTCCTGCTGCCGATTGTGCAATGGCAACTTGACGCAGGATATCCGTATTCGATGGGTCTTTGATCTGAATTTTCGAAAAGAACATCGCCGCCCGATCAAAATCCATGTGAATTTTTGCGTGACGGCCTGATAGATAGTTTCCAGACACGCCAAAACCCGGTGGTCTTGGGTCAACGGACCCCCTTTTTATCTCTCCTCTAGCGGAAGAAACAAAAAAACCAACTGGCTCTGGGGAGGGGTCTACGGCCGGCAAAAGAGTAAAAACAATTGCGGCTAGCAGAAACAGATGGGGCAACCGGCATGCCATCTAATCAATGACTCTTTGTATCTTCAAATCACACTCCTCCTAAAGGTTGTCGAACCCACCATATGGGGCCCAGGAACCATTGACGCCACCTCTGCATAACATCACATATTGGGATAATTCGGCCCCCCACCACCCTCTGGCGTTACCCACCTAATATTCTGTCTGGGATCTTTTATGTCGCATGTTTTGCAATGCACGCAATTCTGGGCGTTGATTTGTAATGAGGTATCATTACCCTGTCCAACAATTTCATAAACCCCCGCTGGGCAAAATCTTTGCTCGGGAGAGTCATACAACGCAAGATTAACTTTTATGGCAATGCTCGGATCCTCTAACCTCAAATGACACGGCTGATCTTCCTCATGATTTGTATTGGAAATAAATACTGAAGATAACTTATCAAAACTAATTTTTCCGTCTGGTTTTGGATATTGGATTTTTTTTGACTGTCTCGCCAGCCGCAGTGAAGTGTGGTCGGCGTGATGCTTAAAAGTCCAAGGAGCGAAACCCCGGAAAATATAGGTATCAATTGCAGAATATATTAGGCCAAACCATAGGCCCCATTTAAAGGCGGGACGGATATTTCTTACGCGATACAACTCACCCCAAACCCAACTCTTCTTCAATTTATCTGGGTAACTAAAGAGCATCTTTGATGAGTCTTCGCAGTCCTTTGAGAGCGCCGAAAACACCGCCTCCGCGGCAAGCATTCCTGTTTTCATAGCGTTATGAGTACCCTTTATTTTTGGGACATTTACGAAACCGCCAGCACACCCAATTATTGCGGCGCCAGGACAAATTAAATCTGGGACAGACTGATACCCACCTTCATTTAAGGCACGAGCCCCATAGGATATTCTTCTTCCACCCTCGAAAACTGAGCGTATTTCAGGGTGTGTTTTGAATCTCTGGAATTCATCAAAGGGACTGATATATGGATTTTTATAATCCAGCCCGATCACATAACCTACCGAAACCTGGTTATCTTCCAGGTGATACATAAAGGATCCACCATATGTATCACGATCTAAAGGCCATCCTATAGTGTGAACAACCCGGCCTTCTTGATGGTTTTCCGGCCTTACCTCCCATAATTCTTTAATCCCAATCGCATAAGTTTGCGGGTCATGACCCTCCCGCATTCCGAATCTTTCCATTAATTCCTCTGTGAGAGAACCGCGACACCCCTCAGCAAAAAGGGTATACTGGGCTCGGAGTTCATACCCCGGAGTAAATCCGTCTTTTTCCGATCCGTCTTTGCTAACCCCTAAATCACCAGTAGCCACTCCGGCGACATTTCCAACTTCGTCATAAAGAATCTCCGCGCCCGCAAACCCCTCAAAAATTTGGACATCGAGAGTTTCTGCTTGTTCTTTCAACCATCGACAAAAATTGCCTAGACTGACGATATAGTTGCCATCATTCTTCATCTGAGGAGGTGTTGGTAACTTATGAGCTTTTTGTTCGGTTAAAAAAAGAAATCTATCCTCCGAGACTTCGGTATTAAGCGGGGCCCCTCTCTCACGCCAGTCGGGAAATAATTCGTTCAGAGCCCTGGGTTCAATAACTGCGCCGGAGAGGATATGAGCTCCCACTTCCGAGCCCTTTTCCAATAAGCAAATACTCAATTCTCGGCCGGCTTCTCTTGCCAACTGGCTCAAACGTATCGCGGCAGACAAACCAGCTGGACCGCCTCCTAAAATTACCACATCGACTTCCATCGACTCTCGTTCCATATTTTGTTCTCCCCACCGGACTGACGATTATAAAAGGTGCCCTGGATTAAAGATAAGCCCATGTTAAATTTGCGCTATGTCTAAAGATAACCCTATGTCCGAGCTTCTCAAATGGTACATCGATTCCGGGGTCGATGTTTTCTTGAATGAGCTCCCCGTCTGCAGGCTATCCCAAAGCGTCGTACCCACGAGCCAAGAAAAAAATACGGAAACTAATCAGCGACTATTTCAGTCTGAGAGCCCTCCTCTGAAACCGAGAAAATTAGTCTCTCGGGAGAACTCTCTGGAAACAGCAAGCAACTCAGCGAAAAGTGCGCTAAACCTTGGAGACCTTCGCGAGAGACTTGAGGCCTTCGACGGTTGTCCACTGAAACAGACGGCGAAAACCTTGGTTTTTGGCGCAGGTGATCCAGAAGCTCAAATTATGTTGATCGGTGAAGCACCTGGGGCAGAGGAAGATCGGCAAGGTGAACCGTTTGTTGGACCGGCTGGCCTGTTACTCGAAAAGATGCTGAACTCGATTGGGTTATCACGAAATAGCGTGTATATCACTAATATTCTACCCTGGAGGCCGCCTGGAAATCGTTCCCCATCAGACACAGAAATCGCTGCCTGTCTGCCTTTCGTCCAGCGGCACATTGAACTTATAGCACCAAGAATTATCGTCATGCTGGGTGGAACGTCCGCAAAAGCGTTGTTAAACCGATCGGAGGGCATTATGCGATTGCGCGGTAAATGGCTGGATTATCGAATTGAGCCTCTTAATACCCTCATTCCAGCAAGAGCAATCCTTCATCCAGCCTATTTATTGCGTCAACCAGCGCAGAAACGGGAAACTTGGATCGATTTATTAGCAATTCAAGAAAAATTGCACGAGACCAGATGACAAGACTTATTATTTCAAGGGTTTTACCTTTTTTTGTAACATTAGTTCTTACATCTGCTGGCAGCTTTTCCCCATTTGCTCAGACTCAGCCTCCAAATAATGTCCTGCCCAGCCCCCTTTCTCTGTCCGATGAAAAGACATATCGTCAAGTTTTTTCACTTCAGGAAAGAGGCAAGTGGAGTGATGCAGACAAAAAACTCAAGACATTGGGAGACTCATCTCTCCTTGGACATGTTATAGCCCAAAGGCTTTTGCATCCCACTAAATATCGTTCGAAATACAAGGAACTGGCAGACTGGCTAGAACAATATGCTGATCACCCTGACGCGTATCGTATCTATCGCCTGGCCTTAAAAAGACAACCAAAAAAATCAAGGGGACCCCGAAAGCCTGCCAAAACAAGGTTAGTCAGTGTGTCAAATAAGTCTCCCAGAAACTTTGGGACATATTACAGGCTTCGAAAAGCAGGGATTTCAATAACACAATCCAGCTCGAATTTTCATCGCCAAGTTCGGCGCCTAATAAGACGAGAACGTCTAACCCTCGCAGGAAAATTTATTGACAAAGCGCAAAGACAGGGGCAGCAACTGGCGCACATAGGGATCGCGCGCTCTAGATTAGCTGCCGGCTGGTTTTACTATGGTAACGACGAGAAAGCATTGCAGGAGGCGATTCGGGCGTCGGAGTCAGCGTCCCATCTAGTCCCTCTGGCCTGGTGGTATGGCGGGCTGGCTGCCTTCAGATTGGGGGAATTTGCTTTGGCAGCGAACCAATTCGAAGTTCTTGCTCATTTGCCTGATATTTCCGGGGCAATGAGAGCCGCAGCAGCTTTTTGGGCTGGGAGGGCAAACCTAATCGCGAAAAAACCCTCAAAATCTAGCGTCTTTTTTCAAAGAGCTGCAAAACATTCATTCGAGTTTTACGGAATACTATCGACATACATCCTAGGAATAAAAAAACCGATTGCCTGGGAAGGTGAAATACAAACTGACACACAGAACGACTTTTGGAGTCATCACCCGGCAACCAGACGTGCTATCCGATTGGTCCAAATCGGGCAAATGTTTCGGGCGGAAAGGGAGCTACGACAGTTAGTTCCAGAAAGAGATGAGACAACACGAAAAGCTCTGCTTGCCGCCGCAGATGTCTTGTCAATGCCAGGACTTGCTCTTCAAGTAGCACAAAGCGAAGATATAAAAATCTCTCCATTGAAAATGCGGGGGCTCTATCCCATTCCTCCTTGGAAACCAAGTGGAGGTTACAAAGTTGATCGGGCGCTTCTTTATGCTTTCATGCGTCAGGAGTCGGCATTTAGAACAAAAGCCAAAAGTCGCGCAGGTGCCACAGGTCTTATGCAACTGATGCCGTCCACAGCCACTTACATAGGAAAACGCGGCTATAGGGGAAAGAATTTAAGGCGCCTTTTCGAGCCTGAACTGAATATAGAATTGGGACAAAAATACCTTATTTATCTCACCGAAAATGAAGCGGTTGGCAATAATCTTTTTTTCTTGGCAGCCGCTTATAACGGGGGGCCAGGAAACTTAAAAAAATGGATGAGAAATGCGACACTTAAAGCCGACCCTTTGCTATTCATTGAGAGCTTGCCTTCACGAGAAACCCGTAACTTTATTGAGAAGGTAATTGCGAACCTATGGATCTACCGTGATCGGCTAAATCAGGACAGCCCCTCTCTCCATACTCTAGCAGAGGGCAATATCCCGACTTATATAGCCCTTGACTGAGACTTTGAAGCTTTGGAGTTTTAAATGACTGGAATCGATCAAACCATTGCATTTAGACCGCTTAAGATTGCCGTCATGACGGTTTCTGATACGCGGGATGAAGAAACAGATAAATCCGGTGCATTTCTTGTTGAAAGTCTCCTTGAGGCAGGCCATTTGCTGACAGAAAAATTAATTATTGCAGATGACAAAGGTGCGATACGGGCACAACTGCAAGAGTGGATCGCAAGCAACGATGTGGAAGTTGTCCTCGCCACAGGGGGAACTGGTGTCACTGGACGAGATGTGACGCCAGAGGCATTCCATTCTGTCTACGAAAAAGATATCCCTGGCTTCGGTGAACTCTTTAGAATGATAAGTTTTGATAAAATTAAAACATCAACTTTGCAATCCAGAGCAACTGCGGGTGTAGCAAATGGGACTTATTTATTCGCTCTACCTGGTTCAACAGGAGCATGCCGGGACGCCTGGAATGAAATACTGGTCTATCAACTCGACATCCGACATAAACCTTGCAATTTTGCCGAATTACTGCCGAGACTGAGAGAGAGATAATCCAAGGGAGATATCAAACAACAGACATGAAGTCTCCGCGCTATGATTTAGCTAAGCCCAAACAATTCAAGACAAGACATGGGGGTTAAATGAGGATTGGCGTTGACGTTGGTGGAACGAAAATTGAATTTGTATTGCTTGAAGAATCGGGTGAGGAAATATCACGCTTTCGGGTCAACACTCCCAAAAATGATTACACAAATACCGTTAGAGCCATCATTGAAAATATTGAGGGTCTTGAAAAAAATCTACCAACACGATGCTCCGTTGGGATTGGAATACCGGGATCTTTGTCTCCAACAACCGGTCTGGTCAGAAACGCAAATTCGAACTGGCTCAATAAAAAACCCCTTCTCGGAGATATCAGCGCCGCTCTAAAACGCACAATAAAAATGGAGAACGACGCCAATTGCTTCGCCCTATCTGAGTTAAAAGATGGTAATGCTAAGGATGCCCAAGATATCTTCGCCATCATTCTCGGTACAGGTGTGGGGGCCGGAGTCATCTTAGGTGGCCGTTTGGTTCGAGGAGCGAATAAAATTGCGGGCGAATGGGGGCATAATCAGATGCCAGGGGAAAATGGAAAAAATCGGAAGTGCTGGTGCGGAAGATATGACTGCATTGAAACCTACCTTTCAGGACCCGCTCTTGAACGCGAATACCTAGCATTATCTGGAATGCCACTCTCGGCATTAGATATTGCAATCAAGGCCGACTCTGGCGATATCGAAGCTCAAGAGATAATACAACTGTACGAAAAAAGAGCTGCGAGGGCTTTAGCCTCCGTAATTAATATTATTGATCCGGCTGCGATAATATTGGGGGGAGGACTGTCAAATATTCACCGGTTTTATAAGACTATTCCTAAACTTTGGGAGCCGTATATTTTTTCTGATAATCCAATAACTAAATTACTGCCTCCTTATCACGGAGACTCAAGCGGTGTAAGGGGGCTGCATGGCTTTGGTAATAGGCATGATACCCCTCGAGTAAAAATCTTTTGAAAGATGATTTACCGATAGCTTTTAGGGTCACAACCTGCCGCCGCTGATAGAATAGCTTATTCCTTATCCACTTCGGGCACGTTCACTTTTATGTGAAGCTCTCTAAGATGCGATGGGTCAACCATGGCCGGAGCTCCCATCATCAAATCTTGCGCTTGCTGAGTCATCGGAAACATTGTTACTTCACGGATGTTTTCTTCATCCGCAAGCAGCATAACCATTCTGTCAATTCCTGGAGCAGAGCCACCATGCGGAGGTGCTCCAAATTTTAACGCATTGAGCATGCCACCGAAGCGAGTTTCGACATCACTAGCCGAATACCCAGCTATTTCAAATGCCTTGTACATTATCTCCGGGCGATGATTTCTTATAGCACCACTGGATAGTTCAACCCCGTTGCAGACAATATCGTATTGGAAGGCCTTGATATTAAGTGGTGCCTGGGTTTCTAAAGCTTCCAATCCACCCTGAGGCATGGAGAATGGATTGTGACTGAATTCAATTTTCCCAGTCTTATTATCAATCTCATACATCGGGTAGTCTACGATCCAGCAGAACTCAAAGAGATCGCCTTTTATGAGCCCTAGCTCGTGTGCTACTTTGGACCGAGCAGCACCGGCCAATTGCTCTGCTTTTTCTTTCACTTCACAAACAAAAAATACCGCATCTCCGTCCTTGGCACCTGTTTCCCCCTTCAGATGGGATATACGACCCTCGTCAAGAAACCGGGCAATCGGTCCCTTGGCAAGACCGTCCTGGAATAGAATATAACCAAGGCCCCCAGCGCCCTCATCACGTGCCCATTGATTCAGCTTATCAAAAAAGCTCCGCGGTTGATTAGCGGAACCTGGAGCAGGAATAGCCCTAACCACCGCCCCATTCGTGATTGCTGATGCAAATATCTTGAATTCTGTCTTGTCCCATATCGCGGTAACATCGGAAATTTCTATCGGATTACGCAGATCCGGTTTATCTGTCCCGTATTTGAGCATTGCCTCATCATACGGAATTCGAGGAAATGGAAGGGGCGTTACCTTACGTCCTCCTCCAAAGTCTTCAAAAATTCCATGGAGAACAGGTTCCAATGCAGAGAAAACGTCTTCTTGGGTAACGAAAGACATCTCCATATCGAGCTGGTAGAATTCTCCAGGCGAACGATCCGCTCGTGCATCTTCATCGCGAAAACATGGAGCGATCTGGAAATATCGGTCAAACCCAGCGATCATAATTAACTGCTTAAACTGCTGAGGGGCCTGCGGAAGAGCATAAAACTCACCTGGATGGAGACGGCTAGGTACAAGGAAATCCCGCGCACCCTCAGGAGACGTTGAAGTCAGTATTGGGGTCTGAAATTCGATAAACCCTTGCTCTGTCATTCTTTTGCGGATATCCGCGATAACACGAGACCGAAGAACTATATTTTTGTGGATCCTTTCACGTCTTAAATCCAAAAAGCGATAACGCAATCTGACTTCTTCACCATAATCATCGTCACTATTGACCTGAAGCGGCAAAGGTTCGGCTGAGCCAAGTATCTCGAAATCTTTTATGACGAGTTCAACTTCGCCTGTCGGAATAGAGGGGTTGACCGTATCCGTGCTTCTTTCAACAACCTTTCCGGAAACACAGATTACTGTCTCATTACGAGCGGCTTCAATCTCTTGAAAAACAGGGCTGGAAATATCTGTAACACATTGTGCGATACCATAATGGTCTCTCAAGTCTAGAAATAGCAAATTGCCGTGATCACGTTTTCGATGGATCCACCCTGACAACCGAACTTCTTGGCCAGCATTTTCGATGCGCAAATCGCCGCAGCGATGTGTTCTGTACTGATGCATACTTGTCCTCAACTCAGTTTAAAGACCGATGTCCAAAAAATTGACCGCCTTTTTGCGCAAAGGCCATGGATCTGTCCTCTGTGTCAAGACCTAAGGTCTGCTATCGCTGGGATCAATTTTTGTGTATAGAATTTTTATGCAACTAATAACCGATAGCGATATCCTCTCTGCATTTTGTAAAAAGGTCGCGTCCTCCTCGGACTTTATAACCGTGGACACAGAATTTGTTCGCGAGAGCACTTATTGGTCACAATTGTGTCTTATCCAGATTGCAGGAGAGAATAATGCGGCCGCAATAGATGCTCTTGCAGACGAAATTGATCTCTCGTCCTTATTCGATTTACTAAGAGATCAAAAATTAACCAAGGTATTCCATGCTGCCCGGCAGGACCTTGAAATTTTTTATCAGTTGATGAATGACCTGCCCAGCCCGATTGCTGACACTCAAATTGCCGCGATGGTCTGTGGGTTCGGGGACTCAGTAGGCTACGAGACCCTGGTTAACAAATTAGCGAAAAAAACGATTGATAAGTCAATGCGTTTCACCGATTGGAGAAGGAGACCCCTATCGGACAAGCAACTATTATATGCAATTTCAGATGTCACTCATTTACGTTTAGTTTATGAGAATCTGCGGGAAACCCTCAACAAGAACGGTCGAGAGCACTGGATTTCTGAGGAAATGGCTCGTTTATCAAACCCTAGCACCTACATTTTGGATCCCAGGGACGCCTGGAAACGGTTGAAAGTTAAATCACACCGGCCGAGGTTTCTGCTACTTGTACAAGAAATAGCAGCCTGGCGGGAAATCGAGGCCCAGAAAAGAAATATCCCCCGCAACCAAATTCTAAGAGACGAAGCCATACTAGAGATTGCGGCCCAGCAACCAAGAGATTTAAAGGCGCTAGGGATAATGCGAAGCATGAAAAGGGGCCTACCGAAGGGGGAAGCCCTCTCAGGTTTGCTGTGTGCAATTAAATCGGGCTCGGAGATCGAGGAAGCAAAAGCACCGAGTGCTCCGAGCAGATCTGAAAAGGCACAGGATATGAAGGGCTCAAGAGAACTAATTAAGGTTCTTTTAAAATATTCTTCCGAAAAATATGGTATTGCCCAACGTTTGATCATCACCTCGGATGAGCTAGAGGCATTGATATCTAAAATCGATCTAAAAGCGCCAGTCTTTAACGGATGGCGAAACGAAATTTTTGGTAAGCATGCATTAAAACTCTTGAATGGAAAACTCGCGATAAGTTCTAACGGTCCGAAAATAAAGCTGGTGGAGCCCGGACCGGAAATCTAGAGCCATTCCCGAAAAACATCCTTCACCATCGGAATTGTAATAGCTTGCTTTCGAACGAGGGATTCCGCGTCCAGCCGTTTTACAACTTCTTGGGCGGCTTGATAAGTTCGATCCATTCTAGAAGATATGAAACCCACCAATTCAGCAGACACGTTAACCTGCCTATCCGCAAACATCTTAATAAGCAGTCCCCTAAGAAGTTCATCATTAGGCATTCTAATCTCAACGATCGGCAGAGAGTTCAATCTCGAGATAAGATCCGGGAGTCCCTCTTCCCAATAAGCTGGAGGTTCGGTTGACGCAAAAGCAAGCGTACCACCTCGTGAGACAAGACAGTTGTATAGATGCAACAAGGCCTCTTGATCCGCCAGGTTTGCATCATCAACAAAACACGACTTAATTTTTTCATCACCAACAACAGTATCAAGCGCGAGGAGAATATTCTCCGGCATAATTTCCTTTCCACCACTTTGAGCCATCCACACACCCCCGAGATGGGTTTTTCCGGAGCCTGGCGGACCGCATAAAATTAGCCCAGATTTAGGCCAATTAGGCCACCGATCTATCCAAGCAACAGCATCTCTATTCACCTCGGAAACTAAAAAGTTCTCCCTGCCCCCAAATATCTGAGAGGGAAGCTCCAACGGGTACTGTCGGGGACGACTCAATTTTAAGCGCCAGTTATTTCTGTGCGCCGGTATTCGCCGCGAGATAACTCGTTAAAAAAAATCTAATAACGACCCCTAGCACGGCCGCGACCGGGACGGCGATAATTATCCCGTTCAAGCCGAAAAGAGCGCCTCCGGACATTAAAGAAAATATCATCCATGCCGGATGTAAACCTACTCTTTCTCCGACAAGTTTGGGAGTAACAAAATTTCCTTCAACCACCTGGGCCAAAATGAATATGGCTAATATTATCAAAACTGGGAACCAAGCCCCAAATTGAATTAGCGCCATAGTTACTGCGATAGATAATCCCAGCAACATTCCAAAATACGGAACAAAAGATACCAAACCTGAAATCAGGCCAATAACCAGCCCAAAATTTAAGCCCAAAAGGGCTAGACACAACGCGTAATAAATCCCAAGCAGAAGACAGACTGTAAATTGACCCCGGATAAACCCGGAGAGCACTCCATCAATCTCTGAAAATATTCTGCGGATTACGTCTGCTTTATCCCTTGGTAAATATGTGTCTAAAACTCGGACTATGTGATCCCAGTCTCTCAAAAGATAAAAAACGATAATCGGCGTCACCACCAAAATAGACACAACGTTGATGATTGTCACGCCGCTATTCCAGAATTTCAGCGTAAGTTGTCCAATGAAATTTATAAACTCCGGGCCGTAAAGATTTCCTACCTTTTCGGCAATCTGCCCCTGCTCTAGGATCGGAAAGACCGCGTTGATCACCGATCGAAAATCTTGAAGTCTGGCCTCTAGCCGTTCTCGATAGACCGGCAGTTGTTCTAAAAGCCCGGTGAACTGCTCAATGAGAATTGGGACCAAAAAAATCAATATAGCTACGAATGCAAGAACCGCTCCGAGGGTCAGAATAGCTGCAGCCATCCAACGTGATAAGCCGACTCTTTCGATAGAGTCCGCCAAGGGATCCAGGAAATACGCAAGTGCCAATCCGATTAAAAACGGAAATAGAATCCCAGAAATACCCCAGAGAAATGATACAAAGATCATAAAGAGTGCAATCGACACGAGTATTTTTCCCATTATTTCTCCCCGGATTTTTCTCCGTATTGTTGTTCTTTAACAATTTCAAAAAGGCTTGATATATAGGCAGCCCCAGAAATGAATGTGAATATCGCTACCATATAAATCAAACACATCTTAGCATGACTGAGAACATGGCCGTACCCCAGTTCTGCTAGAGTCCAAACAACTAACAAAATCTGGAAGGCAGTATTGAATTTGCTAACCATCAAGGGTTTCATGCGAACCGACGTCATAGAAATATGCAGAAGAACGACGCCGCCAATAATGATAAAATCACGGAAGACCACGGTAATCACGATCCACAGTGGAAGTTGTTGAATGGTGCCCAAGACAACATAAACCCCAACCAGTAATGTCTTGTCAGCTGCCGGGTCCAAATATGTTCCCAACGAAGAAGTCTGCCCCCAACGTTTGGCTATGTACCCATCCAATGCATCCGATGCCCCAGCAGCCAGAAATAGCCAAAATGCCCAATTGAATTTTCCGTTCAAGATCAGCCAAACCAATACAGGGACAGAAAAAAGTCGCGCGAGAGAAATAAAGTTGGGGAGATTCAAAAGATGATCCCAGAGATTCGTTTTCTAATTTTTTTGACCGGCCTGAACAATGCTCCAATTCTCCACTTCTTGAGAAAGATCGATATTTTTTTGCGCTAATCGCAGTTTGAGTTGGTTTGGGTCCCCATAATAATGGATCTCTAAAACTGCCTTCGTTCTTGAAACCTGAGAGAGTTCAATATGTTGTACTGACGCATCGGACTCTACAGAATTCCTCAGTGAAATCCATTCCCTCAAATTTGAATAATACGCGGTCGCGCGAATAAGTCTTGGATCCTCGAATTGAATCCTGGTATTGAATTTCCACAATTCCGAAATTTCATCAAAAATATTTCCAGCAGCCTGAGAGAAAAGTTTAACTAGAGATCCCCCCTCCGGAGCTCTTAGGCTTCGCACCTCGGTAAAATCTGGGGCAAGGTTCCGGTAACGGTTAATCACAAAATTCACAATAATATCGTTGCTGACAGGATCTTTCTTGAGTTGAGCGATCACCACCAAGATACCAGCGGTCCCAAATTGTTTCCTTGCGGCCTCTAAATGGCTTTCATCCCCCGTGGCGGCTTGCTCAGCGGTTATCAAACCTTCGAGCCCGTCGTTAACCTTTGGAACCTTAATCTTCAACAAAGAATGAGGCCGAACCAATTCTTCCCATGCCTTGAGCCAACCACTGCCTTGGTCCCATAAAAATGTTCCGAGATGATCCTGTAAAACTGGCAATAATAGAATAGGTTTACTGAAAGTTTCTGAAAAACCGACACCAAAGTCCCGTAAAAGTCTTCGGACACTTTTTTCAGAAAAACCCACCTTAAGCGTGGCAATATACCTTACCCGCGAATTTCTCTCATTTTGAATCTCAATCGACGCAACCAAGGGATCGAGCTTCTCCCCACTAATTGAGGATATTTTTGAAAGGTCTTTTCTTAGTACAAGTCGATCCAACAGGAGAGCAAAAGCGCTCTCCCTTCCATCGGAAAGTGCAAGGTCACGTGCCCTATCCGCAGATTCTGAGACCCGGTCTACTGACACACCGCTGATAGAAAATGGATCTTGTTGCCTTCTATCAAGGGAAAAAACCTCGTTTGTAAAAAAAAACACCCAGAGAAGCACTATGGGAAACAAATAAATACCCCGGAGAAAGGGATCCAAGTAATCTCTACCTAACATTGCAAACTATCCAAGAAAGGCTATCGTTTATAAACCATCAATACATCAGATTTTGGGAGATTATCGCGATTACTATCATTGAGGAAGATAACCCGGGTCCCTATAAGCTAGCCGGGGTCGACATAGATACTGCTGCAGATTTCATAAGCGACATAACATCCGAAGTTGAGTCAACTAGACGGCCCGGGGCGAATACCCAAATTGGCGGCTTTGGCGGACTATTTGACCTGGCAAAGGCTGGATACAAAGATCCGATTTTAGTTGCATCCACAGATGGGGTCGGAACAAAACTTAGGATCGCAATCGATATTGAGCAATATAGCACCATTGGTATTGATTTGGTCGCGATGTGTGTAAATGATTTGATTGTTCAGGGAGCCGAACCTCTTTTTTTCTTAGACTATTATGCCACCGCTAAGCTTGATCGGGTGTCGGCTCATCAAGTGATATCTGGGATTACTGCAGGTTGTCGCGAGGCGAAGTGTGCCCTTATCGGCGGGGAAACAGCGGAAATGCCGGGCATGTATGCGCTGGGAGACTTCGATCTTGCCGGGTTTGCGGTCGGAGCAGTCGAGAGAAATAAAGTCTTAACAGGAGAAACAATCAGCCCAGGAGATGCTGTAATCGGAATAAAATCCAGCGGGGTGCACTCCAACGGTTTCTCTCTGGTTAGAAAAATTATTGAAGACACCAATCTCACTTATCATGATCCATGCCCATTTAGTCCTGGAAGCATCGGTGAGGAATTGCTCACACCCACAAAGATTTATGTTAATTCCTGCCTCTCCCTGCATCGCGCCGGTATTGCAAAGGGATTTGCGCACATTACAGGAGGAGGATTAAAAGAGAATATCCCGCGCATCCTGCCGCCAAAAACCAAGGTTCTGCTCAATGCCGAAAGATGGTCAGTCCCGGAAGTGTTCACATGGATCTTCAGCACGGGCCGAGTGCCTTCTTCTGAAATGATTAGGACCTTTAATTGCGGGATTGGGATGATTCTAATTGTCGATGAACCGAATATCGGGAGGGCCTTATCTATTCTCGATGCTTGTGGAGAGACAGCCTGGGTGATTGGCGACGTTTTATCGTCGGAAGATGAGACTGATTTAGTGCAAATCGAAGCCTTGGACACTTTATGGGCAGATTAAGAACAGCGGTCCTAATCTCAGGGCGGGGCAGCAACCTCAGTGCATTAATCGACGAGTTTTCCTCCCCAGATGCGCCCGCCGAGATTGTTCTAGTTGTGTCCAACATACGGGATGCCCCAGGCATAGACTTAGCCAGAAAAGCCGGGTTAGCCTATGAAATAATTGACCACCTCGACTTCACCAAAAGAGAGGATTTCGAGGAAAAGTTGAATCTTACCCTCCTAAAAAATAACGTCGATTTCATCTGTCTTGCCGGTTTTATGAGAATTTTAACAGGAGGTTTTACTAAAATATGGCAAGATCGCCTGATCAATATTCACCCTTCCCTTTTACCAGCGTATCCGGGTTTACATACTCATCAGCGCGCAATAGCTGATGGGGTAAAATTTTCTGGGTGCACAGTTCATTTTGTCCGCGAAAAAATGGACGTTGGACCAATAATCGTTCAGGCTGCGGTTCCTATTCGGCAAGAGGATACTCCGGATTCATTGGCCTCAAAGATACTGTCCGAGGAGCACAAATGTTTAACCTACGCTCTCGCACAAATCGCCAGGGGCAACGTATCTGTCCATGGGAACAAGGTCCGGATCAATAAGAGTGAGGGACCAATTTGTGCTGTCATAAACCCGTCTATAGCCAGATCCGAAAAGTAAACGACAGGGTTGACGCATAATCCTGAGGCTTTGTAATGTGCCGAGGACTTCGTTAAATTGGATAGAAAATGCCCTACTCAAATGAAGACATCGCCAAAAACGCGGAAGCTGGCTTTAAAGGGTTTTGCTTAGCCACCACAATAGGAACAGTGGGGGTAGCGGTCCTATTGTTGTTAATGGCAGCCTTCCTGCTCTGATAAGCGAAAACCACTCAGCGAGTTTTGCCTTTTTAACCCGGGATCTCCATCTCTGAGAAGAAAAATGCAATCTCGATAGCCGCGTTTTCTAAAGAGTCGGACCCATGTACAGAATTGGCTTCAATGGATTCGGCGTATTCTGCTCGAATAGTTCCCTTTTCCGCATTCGCGGGATTGGTAGCCCCCATAATTTGACGGTTCAAGGCCACTGCATTGACGCCTTCCAAAACTTGCAAAACGACCGGGCCTGAAACCATGAAATTGCAAAGATCTCGAAAAAAAGCCCTTTCCGAGTGGACGGAATAGAATTTTTCGACCTGTTGGATAGTAAGTTGTACCCGACGCTGCGCAACAATTCTAAGACCAGCCTCTTCCAACATTGCATTAATTTTGCCTGTCAGATTGCGCCTTGTGGCATCCGGTTTGATAATTGATAGCGTGCGCTCTATCTCCATGAAGCTCTACCTTGTTTCTTAATTTGACCGAGCGGCTTATAGCGTTTGAAAACAATAACGGCAACTCTATTTTATGAGGATCTAGCACTACCCATCAAATCTGTCCTGATACGACCCTCAAACTGTCGCTGACCAGGGGCTCCCATTTTCCGTTAGCCCCCTGCTCCCAATAATTCAATTTGTATCCTCGGGACGAATAAATTTTCCATCTCGCTCGAGCGGCGGAAACTGATTCCGAATTATTTCCATCGATGATTTCTAGACAACGTTCGAACGTCTCAAAGCTTTCTGTTTCCGCACCATCCACCAACAAAATTATCCGCGCCCTATTGGGATTCTCATCGAGAACAGTGAGCCAAATGGGCTGCAATTCATGGCATCCATCTTTCGCGGTTCCGTGAGGCAAGAAAGAATCTTTGTCCTGGGTCCAGAGCACAGAATCCAGAAAATCAACTCTTTCTTGGGAACCGCATTTGACCACTGCTCTATTCCCAGAGGCCAGGATTTTCTCTAGCAACTTCGGCAGCACTTGTTCCAAGGATAACAGTTTCGCCTGATAGAAACTAACTTCTAACATCTAGGGTCTTTTGGGTGGTTTTTCTTCATAGTAATTAGCAACCAAGCTATCCAATAAACGTACGCCAAAACCTGTTCCTCCTCTGGGCTGCGTAGGCTTATCTGAGTTAGACCAAGTTACCCCTGCGATATCCAAATGCGCCCACTTCACATCATCTTTGACAAAACGTTGGAGGATTTGCGCAGCCGTAATACTGCCAGCATCTCGGCCCCCAACGTTTTTCATGTCCGCAATCATGGACTTTACCTGCTTGTCATATTCAGGTGCTAGCGGCATTCGCCATACCTTTTCCCCGGTCAATTTCCCTGCTTCGAAAAGCCGACCAGCCAATTCATCATCGTTTGAAAAAAGCCCCGCATAATGATGTCCAAGAGAAATTATGATAGCGCCGGTAAGTGTCGCAAGGTCTACCATTGTATGTGGCTTAAATTTCTCTTGGCACCACCACATCGCATCCGCTAAGACCAGACGGCCTTCTGCATCAGTATTGATCACCTCGATCGTTTGCCCACTCATAGTTTTAACGACGTCTCCTGGCCTCTGTGCAGTTCCAGATGGCATATTCTCCACCAGTCCGACAACTCCCACCGCATTAACTTTGGCTTTCCTCTCAGCGAGCACTCGCATGAGGCCTATTACCACCCCAGCTCCTCCCATATCCCATTTCATATCTTCCATTCCACCCGCAGGTTTTATGGAAATTCCACCTGTGTCGAAAGTTACCCCCTTTCCAACAAAGGCAATTGGACTCTTATCCTTCGCTTTGGGAGCACCGTCCCAGCGGATCGAGAGTAATTGCGGTGCGTTTGCACTTCCTTGAGCGACACCTAGAAGAGCGCCCATGCCCATTTTTTTCATTTCGGCTTGATTTAGAACCTGAAGTTTGCATCCCAACTTGCCCAGCTCCCTAGCACGACTCACAAAACTTTTCGGAAATATCACGTTAGCTGGCTCAGAGACCAAATCCCTTGTGAAAAATACACCCTTGCCTAATTTTGATAACGGATCAAAGATCCTTTGAGCCTCTCTTGGATCCGCTGTACAAACCGTAAAAACCTTAAGCCGTGGCTTTTTATCCGCAGATTCATCGGTGCGGTACTTGTCAAATCTATAACTTCTCAATAAGGCGCCGAATGCCATATTAGCCCCAATCTCAGCCGGATTAAGCTCACACCCTCTAATCTTATCCACCATAACATGCAGCGCCTTTTGAGCAGAGCAATAAGCATATAAGCGTCCCCCAATCGCCTGAGCTGCCAGGGCATCAAAATCCTGACGCTTGCCAATACCGATCAAAACGATCTGCGAAGCCAAAACCCCATATGGTACATTTAAGACTAGCTTTTCTCCGGATACCCCGGAAAAATCGTTGTTATTCATGGCTCGACGTAACGCACCTCCGGTGGATTTGTCGAGACTTTCGCCTGATTCGAACAGGGTTTGATCGGCTGCAACAAGAACAGCTAGTGCTCCTTTTGTTTTTAAATCAACAGAGGCAAAATTTAGGCGCATAAGGTACGAATCCTTTTACTCGTTACGAACTCCAGAATGATAGAAAGATATCTTGTTTATGCGCCTTGAAAAGGAGTTTTATTATTCGACTCCAGGGGCATTTTTTTCCGTTGATAAACACTTAACTTTGTCACAGCGAATTCTGCTAAGAGAAGATACTTCACCTGAAGCTCAAAAATCTTTTCCTGAAAAATTATGACATAATGTGCCTTTAATTTTATGATATCTCAGTGAGAAAAATAGACTGGTACATATTCCGACAACTGTTAACAGGAACACTAGTTGTGTCGGTAACACTCACCGGTGTTGTATGGCTAATGCAATCGCTTCGCTTTATCGAAATGATCGTGAATAGAGGGCTGTCTGTATCTGTTTTCGTATACTTCACCTTGTTACTTTTACCATCCATTCTCAGCCTTATCCTGCCCATATCTATCGTTATTGCGGTAATATTTACATATAATCGTTTGTCTAGTGACAGCGAATTGGTAGTTATCCGCGCTGGAGGCTCAAGCCACATTAGTTTGGCTAAACCAGCTCTCTGCCTCTCTATAATTGTGACACTTCTTTGTTATAGTTTGACGATCTACGTTCTGCCATCCTCGTTCCGGGCTTTTAAGGATTTACAATTCAAACTTCGGAATTCTTTTCCTGCAGTGCTCCTTCAAGAGGGTGTCTTTAGTCAAATATCTAAGGGAATCACGGTCTATATAGAGGAAAGAACCACCGATGGTTCACTCAAAAGCATTGTGATACATGATTCCAGAAAACCTAATGCACCGGTCACGATGATGGCAGATAAAGGCCTGATCACCCAGGGAAAAAACGGACCAAGGATAATTCTGATAAAGGGCAACAGACAATTGGTTGATAATGTGTCAGGGCAGTTATCTTTGCTATATTTTGATAGATACAGCCTAGACTTAACTACAGTTGACACTGTCAAGACCGTGAGGTGGAGGGAACCCAAAGAGAGGTATCTCCACGAATTATTTCACCCAAATGAGGAAGAAAAAACTCTCTACAATTACCATAAGCTTAGGATGGAAGGCCATTACAGGTTATCCATGCCACTCCTACCAGTTTGTCTGGTCCTTGTAGCCCTCGCAGTGCTCCTCCAAAGTAATGGCATGCGCCGCAGTCAAATATGGCACGTAATCACAGCGGCAGGTCTGAGTATTTTCATAATTTCAAGCCATTTTGGTCTACAAAACCTGGGGGTGAAGCACCCCAAACTGATGCCTGGCATATATCTGACATTAGTTTTTCCAGCTGCCTGCGCTTTATTTATGTTAACTCCGAGGTTCAATTTGTTTCGTCGGTTCAGTGCTCCAAAGACCTCTGAAGCCGATCAAAGGCGAGATCTTTAAATGCGACTGACCCTGACACTCTCCGCTTACGTCGCGCGGCTTTTTTTTGTCCGCTGGTGCGGAGTTTTGTTGGGTGTTGCATTTTTAATCGCTCTCCTTGATGCCACCGAGCTAAACCGCATTACCGCGAACTCAAAGGAAATCTCATTTTCTTTAATGTTGTCGATGGTCCTATTTAAGCTGCCCGGATTGCTCGAAAAAGGAGTGCCTTTTACAATATTATTCGGGGCAATGTTGACATTCTGGCAATTGAACAGGCACCAGGAATTTGTTGTGGCAAGGGCCGGGGGGATGTCAGCGTGGGAATTTTTATTACCCGCAGTATTCATCACTCTGATAATCGGAGCCGTCCAAATTGCGATCTTTGGGCCCTTAGCATCCACTTTCATGCAACGCTTCGAGCTTCTAAAAAACCACCACATTAAAAATGTGGGCAGCCTGGCTTCTATTTCGCCCGGTGGAATTTGGTTCCGACAATCATCGGAACAGGGACACTACATCTTACATTCTGCTTCCATCTCTTCCAGCACAATGACATTGAAAAACGCAATTATATTTCGATTCGATCGAAGCGGGAATTTTGATGCAAGAATAGATGCGTCTTCAGGATATCTAGCAGATAAGAAGTGGATATTTTCTGAAGTCAGAATAACCGGGCCTCAGACGCCCATGAATGCCCGTGGAAAATACGAGTTAACCACTGACCTTACTCCTGAGAATATTCAGGATAGTTTCGCGAGCCCGGAGACGCTATCCATATGGGAGCTACCGAATTTTATCGAAGTCCTGGAGAAAGCTGGTTTCTCAGGGGTCCGTCATAGAATTTATTTATACTCTATTTTAATGAAGCCGCTCCTGCTGATTTCAATGATACTATTCGCTGGTGTCTTTACACTCCGACAGCATCGGCGCGGTGGCGGAACACTGGCAATAACCCTCGGCATAACAACCGGATTTGGGATCTACTTCGGCTCAGATTTGGTGCTAGCGCTGGGCCAGTCAGGACACATTCCAGCCTCACTGGCGGCCTTTAGCCCAGCTGCGATTGCATTTCTTGTTTCGACTTCCCTTCTTTTCTATCGAGAAGACGGCTAGTAGGATGTGGTTTAGCCTGCTCCTATCCATTTTCATTCTGGTTTCCTCAGGCGCCAAAGCCGGGAAAGAGCTAAAACCCGACTCGCAAATACCCACCTTATTAAAAGCCGATGAAATAGAGAATTATAGAGAACTGGGTTTGGTTATTGCTAAAGGATCCGTGGAGGCGATCCATCAAGATAAAATCTTGAGAGCAGATTCTCTAACATATAGTCAAAAAAAGATATTATATACGCTGAGGGGAATATCACTTTACTGCAGCCAAACGGAGAGGTTCTTTTCTCTGATTTGCTCGAAATTACAGGCGATTTTAGAGAAGGAATAGCACAAAATATTCGAATACTTCTTGCAGATAACTCACGAGCTGTGGCTGCAAGTGGAAGCTTGAGAGGTGGGAAAGTCCTTGATATGAAAAAGGCTTCATATACACCCTGCAAACCATGCCTTGATCCCAGCGATCCACCTTTCTGGCAAATTCGTGCACATAATTTCCGACAAAATAGAATATCCGAGACCATTGAGTATCGAGATGCATTTTTAGATATTTTGGGAATTCCAGTTGTATACACGCCCTATTTGTCCCATCCAGATCCAAAAGTAAGGCGCAAGACGGGGCTCTTATCAACCTCCATGGGCAGTACAACAGAACTCGGGACATATTTGAAACAGCCTTTTTTCTATGCCCTGGCAGAAGATCGAGACATCACATTTGAATTCATGCCCACCTCAAAGGGCGGCCAGCTCATTAAGAATGAATATAGGCAGCGCTTAAGAGACAGCTATCTTGAGCTTCAATTGAGTTTAGCAAATACAGACCTGCTCTCGGACAACGCTAAAGGTCCCGAAAAAGACAATAAATTTCAGGGCCACATCGAAGGCTCTGGTAGATACGATATCTCCGAGTATTGGAATCTAAGCGGAGCTGTACGTTTAACCTCGGACGATACCTATTTGCAACGATATCGCATGAGCCAGGATGCCATTTTGCAAAACCAAATTTCTCTTCAAGGTTTTTACGGGGATAGCTTCCTGTCTGCCGAGACTTATTATTGGCAGGACCTGAGGGCAAACAAATCACAGGACAACATGCCTTTCTTGATGCCACTTCTGAAATACCATTTCATAAGCCCATCCACATCAGCCGGAGGTCACCTCGATTTAAATGCAGATGCGGTTTTTTTGGGCAGAGAAAACGGGATTGATAGCAAGAGACTATCTTTAAAAACAGCGTGGAACCAAGAAACGATTTCTCAGACCGGGCAAGTGTTGTCCGTTTATGCAGAAGTCCAGACTGACCTTTATTACGCTTCTAACGTTCAGACGAGCGATCCGACCAGCGGCTATTCCGGCCGATTACATCCAAAAATTGGTGCCGATTGGAGGCTACCGCTAGAAACGAATCCAGGAAATGCTTCGTATGTTTTGGAACCAATTGCTGGTATCATGCTCAGTCCTGGCGTCAAGAGAAAAGGCCTTATTCCAAATGAGGACAGCAAGGCAGTTGAATTCGACGACACCAACCTTACCAGCCGAAATATGTTTCCGGGCAGAGATCGAATAGACGGTGGCCAAAGGATTTATTACGGGGTCGGTTTCGCTACCAATTTGCAGGGTGGTTATTCCTCTGGGTTCCTTGGTCAGACATATCGCTTATCGAAAGAAACAGATTTTCCCGCCGGTTCTGGATTAGAAGAAGAAGCCTCCGACTTTGTAGGAAGGATCACGGTGCAGCCGAATGCCCCATTCTATATTCACTATAAATTCCAACTCGATAAGAACGCGAAAAAATTTAAAAGAAATTCATTTTTCTTAAATTCAGGAACACCTCTATTTAATGCAAGAGTTAACTATGATTTTGTGGACGTGCGGGCAGCGGGACCTTACCCAATAGAGAGGAAATTTCTTTTACAGCCACCTCAAGGATTAACTCTTCCTGGTCAGCGGATACTTCCACTACCCATGATTTGGTAAATGGGTTCACTTCGAGACAGACCTTCGGACTAACTTATCAAAATGATTGCTTCAGATTAAGAACAAGTTACAATCGAGAATTTTTTCAAGATCGGGACTTGAAACCCAATGACACGTTATGGTTTCAGTTCCATTTCAAAAATTTGGGCGACTTGGCGGCGACAGCGGGGATCCGATAAACCATGCGCAACCGAACAGATAAAACACTGGTTCCTAATGCACACAAACAAAACTGATTGATTATGTTTAGATTTCCATTTTGTAATCACCCTCTACGCTTCTGCGTGTTTTTATTGCTCTCTGGGCTTGATTGGATTGGCACAAGTGGTGCCGGGCAAACCCGTATAGCTGCAGTCGTCAATAATGATATAATTACAGCTCATGAGGTAGAGCAACGTATACAGCTCGTTTTAATTTCTACGGGCCTTCGGGCAGACAAGGTCAGAATAAAGCGGATAGGGCGAAGGGTTCTTGACACATTAATCGATGAAAAACTTAAATTTTCAGAAGCCAATAAGCTTTCAATTAGGGTCAGCGACTCAGAATTTAAGACCGCAGTGAAAACCCTAGAGAAGAATAATAGGCTAAAAGATGGTAGTCTTCGAACTTTTCTAGAGAGTAAAAATATTGCCTGGGAGACAATAACCCTTCAAATAAAGTCCCAAATTATATGGTCAAAACTCGTTAGACGATTGCTAATACCGAAGGTCAGAGTTAGCGAAGACGAAGTAAGCGAGCGCTTACAGAGTTTCCTAGAAAAAAAACAAAAAACCGAATATCGCATATCGGAAATCTTTTTGGCGCTTCAATGATTCAGTAGAACCATCCGAACTGAGAGCAAATGGCCTCCGTCTCATTGAGGACCTTAAGCTGGGGACAGATTTTGGAAAACTGTCGAGAGAATTTTCTGACTCTCCAAGCGCTTCAGAAAACGGCGACTTAGGCTGGCTTACACTCGAAAGCCTGCCTGAAATCTTGAAGCCTGAAATTCCCAAAATGAAACCAGGAGAACTTTCTGGGCCTTTAAAATCGTTTGATGGATATTATATTTTCAAGGTCAACGAGATTAGAAGCCGAAAACCTGAGCCGGAAGCAGACACAAAAGTCTCGCTTAAGCGTTTGCTGCTAGATGACGCATTCCCGCCTACAAAAAATAATTTTCCAACATTGTTTGCACAACTAGAGTCAATAACCCGTTCTACCTTGGGCTGTTCAAATTTCGATAAGGCCGCGTTATCTGCCGGTTTCAATATCCCTTCTAAAGAGACCAAATTTAAGTTGGGTGATCTAGACCAAAAAATAAGGAAGGCCATACGAAAACTTCCAATTGGGGTACCAAGCGCCCCTACAAGAATCGGCAGTAAAATTGGAATTTTTATGGTTTGCAGCCGAGAGGAAACATCTTCGAATGTCCAAAAGGAGCAATTACGACAACAACTTCGGAGAGAAAAATTAGATGTGATAGTTCGCCGGTATATTCGCGATCTAAGAGCTTCAGCTTTAATAGATATTCGGTTCTGATGTCGCAAAACTACTCGCCGTTACTAGGAATTACGATGGGTGAACCCTCGGGCATAGGCGGAGAAATTTGCATCAAAGCATGGATGAACAAAAATACAGAAACGCCCATTTTTTTTCTGCTCGACTCACCCGAGCGGATTCAAAAACTAGCCGTCGATACTGGTTTGGCCTGTCGGACACGTGAGATATCAAAACCTGAAGATGCTAAAGAGGTATTCTCTATTGCCTTACCAATCTTGCCTTTATCAAGACAAGTAGTCGCCACACCTGGGAAACCTTGTTCCGGTAATGCTTCTGCAGTTATAGAGTCAATAGATCGCGCGATTGAACTTGCCAAATCAGGTGTCATCGATGCGATCGTTACCAACCCCATCCAGAAAGAAACATTGTTTGCGACTGGGTTTAGTCATCCTGGTCATACTGAATATCTGGCTGAAAAAGCAGGAGAAGGGCAATCAGTTATGATGATTGCGTCTCAAACATTGCGGGTAGTCCCCGTGACAACTCATATTCCACTGCTGCAGGCTCCATCTGAAATAAGCACTGATCGGATCCTTTATTGCGCTCGCACAACAAATCAAGCCCTGAAGGATTATTTTAAAATTCCTTCGCCCAGACTGGTGGTAGCTGGGATTAATCCACACGCTGGGGAAAACGGGTACTTTGGGAGCGAAGATATTGAAATCATCAAACCCGCCGTCGAAATACTAAAAAACGAAGGATTGGATATTAATGGTCCACTGTCCGCAGACTCAATGTTCCACGACAAAGTCCGCACGACGTATGATGCAGCCATTTGCATGTACCATGATCAAGGCTTAATCCCAATAAAAACGATCGCTTTTGAAGATAGTGTCAATGTGACTTTGGGGCTTTCCATTATTAGGACATCACCAGATCACGGTACTGCATTAGATCTAGCGGCAACCGGGAATGCCAGCTCAAGTAGCTTGGAGGCCTCCATAAACCTCGCAGCCCAAATGGCCTTATCACTTCGTCAACATCAAACATCATAATGCAAGGGGAAGACTTTTTCGATCCCAATCGTTTAACCTCGCTGAGAGAAATGATCGCCAAATCTCAATTGTCCGCGAAAATAAATTTTGGTCAGCATTTTATTTTGGATCGAAATCTGATCAGAAAAATCGTAGCCAGCGCAGGTAATTTGTCAAAAAAAACCGTTATCGAAGTTGGCCCCGGTCCTGGGGGGTTAACAAGGGGACTATTGGAAGTTGCTGAGAGAGTAATTGCCATTGAACAAGATTCTCGATGTTTAAACGCATTATCGGAGTTATCAAAGGTAGCAGGAAACCGTCTCAGAATAATTCATGGAGACGCCACCAAAGTAGAACTTTCATCAGTGATAGGAGAACTTGGGCCTGCCGTGATTGTCTCCAATCTCCCCTATAATGTGGGAACACTCATCTTGATTAAATTTTTAAAGGAATTGTTCCTAATCGAATCCATGACGCTGATGTTTCAAAAAGAAGTAGCAGACCGCCTCATTGCCCAACCAGGTTCCAAATCATATGGCCGCCTTTCCATTCTTTCACAATGGCTGTGCGAAACCAAAAAATTATTTGATGTTCCTCCTTCGGCTTTTGTGCCCCCTCCCAAGATCACCTCATCTTTAGTACGATTCATGCCCAGGCCATCTCCATTGCACACCGCGAATTTAAAGGACCTGGAGGCAGTAACTCACGCGGCTTTCGGGCAACGTCGCAAAATGCTGCGATCTTCTTTGAAATCCGTCTTTCCAAATCCTCAAAAAACCCTTGAAAAGCTGGGTTTAGATCCGACCCGCCGGGCCGAGGATATCGGAATTTATGAATTCTGCTTGATCGCTTCAAAGGCCGAACAGAATCGGATCGCGAGATCCTAATGCCCTAATTGCAACCGCTTAACAAAATCTGTTAGTCCAATCAAACGATTTCGTCTTAAACGTTCTGCAGTGAGAATAGCTTCCACTTGGGTAACACTTTTTTCAATATCATGATTTACGATGATGAAGTCATATTCAGCATAATGGCTCATTTCATCTGGCGCTTTCTCCATTCGAGAGGCAACAACCTCTTCTGCATCTTGTGCCCTTGAGTGAAGACGACGGTCCAGCTCTGCGGTCGAGGGAGGCAAAATAAAAATACTAATAATATCTTCACGCGCTCGTCCCGCAATCTGTTGTGCTCCCTGCCAGTCAATGTCGAAGATGACATCTTTACCAGAGGAAATCGCATCTGCTACGGCTGCTGCTGGTGTGCCATAGTAGTTATTAAAAACTTTCGCATATTCCAAAAGTTCCCGACGATTAATCATTAGGTTGAATTCGGTCGGATCAACAAAATGATAGTCCACTCCCTCAACCTCACCCGGCCTCTTAGGCCGAGTAGTGACTGAAATAGACATTGTGAGATTCCTGTCCCTCTCAAGTAACAGGCGTGAGATCGTCGTCTTACCAGCCCCTGAGGGTGAAGAAAGCACTAGCATAAGCCCACGGCGCTTTATCTCACTAAATTCAGAAGGAGATCCGGGTTTGTTATTCAATGTTCTGAACCTTCTCTCTAAGGCTATCAATCGCCGATTTGAGTCCAAGTCCGATTTCGGTAATATTTAGGGCATTGGCCTTGGAACAAATTGTGTTAGCCTCCCGGTTTAACTCCTGACAAAGAAAATCTAGCTTCCTGCCACAGGGCCCTTCGTCCGCTATCATTTCTCTTACCGCTTGGATATGCGAATCGATACGATCAGTTTCTTCTCTTATGTCCGATTTTGTAACTAGAATCGCAACTTCTTGAGCCAACCTATCCTCCGAAATAATATCTCCTGCTTTTAAAATTTTATTGAATCGCTCAAAGAAATTTTGAGAAACCATGTCAGTCTGGGAATCTAAAATAACTTTTAACTTGCTGAGAAATATATCAATTTCATCAATAAAATTCTCTATTAATACTTTTAGCCTATTCCCCTCCTCTGCCCTGTTTTCCGATAGTGCGGTTACCCCTAATACGAAACTATTTTTAAGCGCGACGGTAAGATCCGCAATTTCACGCTCCGACAACTCCGCTTCCACCTTTTCAATAATTCCTGGTAGCCGAAGGAGACTCTCAATTTTCGGATGCTCGACCCCGTATTTTTCACAAATTGAAATTACCTGATGAAATAATTCACCGACCGCCTTTTCATCAACGGCCCACTTAAAATCCCTCGCCGGCGATCTTAGAATTAGCTGAACCGTAATGCTGCCACGAGCAAACCTTTCAACTAACAACCTCCGAATACCCTGATCTAATCCCTCAAGAAAGTTGGGCAATTTTATTCTGATATCTATAGTCCTGGAGTTAACGCTGCGAAGCTCCCAACTCCAGGAATATCCCCCATAATCATCTGAAACAGAGGAAAATCCGGTCATGCTTGATAGGGTCAAAAGGAATCTCTATTTAATTGAGTTCACCTTTCTATCATATTCAGTGCTAACAAACCTTACAAGCAAACCAGATTTTGACTAATAAACCAAAAAACATCTTGATAACTGGAGGGTCCTCAGGAATAGGGGCGGCCTTGGCTAATCTGTTCGCGGCTCCCGGCGTAAGGCTAATACTTATAGGGCAAAATGCTGAGCGGCTAAAAACTATCGGAGACTTATGTCGTAATGCCGGCGCTCAATCATCTGAACATGTGATTGATGTCACAGATCAAGCCGGTATGGAAAAAATATTAAATCAAAGTATGCCTCTCGACCTAGTGATAGCCAATGCGGGCATCTCAGGTAAAGAGGACAACGGGTTTATTTGTAATACCAGAAAAATTTTTTCGGTAAACGTCGGAGGTGTCCTGAATACAGTGCTTCCAGCGCTTTCTTTGATGAGGAACAATGGTGGGGGACAAGTCGCTATAATAAGCTCAGTGGCAGGCTATCGGGGTTTAGCCTCAGCCCCAGCCTATTCAGCTTCAAAAGCTGCGATCAAATGCTGGGGCGAAGCTCTGCGGACACGCTACGCAAAAGACCGTATACGGATTAGCGTGGTGTGCCCTGGTTTTGTTGAGTCAAATATGACTGCCAAAAATAAATTTTATATGCCCTGGATCATGTCGTCTCACCGCGCCGCCCGTCTAATTCAGAAAGGGCTCTCAGCTAATCGGCGCCAAATCACTTTTCCATGGCAAATGCGTCTTTTGGGAGCAATGATGTATTATATGCCCGGTAAGTTTTTTGATTTTATAGGCGGTCTTTTGCCTAGAAAGGAATAATTGCTGCCATTCCTTGAAAAGGAGAACCCAAAAGTTGACTGATTTATAGAAAAACGTGAGTAAGATTTGTGTTACCGTTGGGATTTTCTCCAAAATTCAACATTTTTATTGTGTTCGGAAAGGGTTGCGGCGAAGAGGTGCCCTCCTCTTCCGTCAGATACAAAGTAAAGATCAGAGCTCTCAGATGGCTGTGCTGCAGCTAGTAATGACGCTTTACCAGGAGATGCAATTGGCGCCGGCGGCAAACCTAAGCGCAAATATGTATTGAACGGAGATTGAAATCTCAAATCTTGACGAAATAATTTCCGTCCAAACGGTTTCCGACCCTGGGTAAGGGCATATATAACCGTTGGGTCGGCCTGTAACTTCATGTTGATTTTGAGACGATTGTTGAAAACTGCGGAAATGCGACCTCGTTCTTCAGGCTGACGGGCCTCTTTCTCAATTATTGAGGCAAGAACGACTAATTCCGAGGGCGATCTCAAAAACAAGCCACGTTTCCGAGTGCTCCAAATTTCTTGGACAACTGTGTCCATTCTTTGTTTCATCCGCTCCATAACCTGAAGACGGTGTTCACCCCATTCATAAAAATACGTATCAGGGAAAAGACTACCCTCCGCAAATTCTTCAATCTTGACCTTGCCAGAAAGACCCTCCGCCGAGTTTACCAATTTAATCACCATGAATTTCGTTACGCCTTCCGGAATGGTTAAGCGGCGCTGCACGGTTTTTCCAAAGGCTATGTGGTGCGCCACTTGCCGACTGCTCCAACCGTCCCCAAAACGAAATTCTCCGGCTCTCATCTTTTGGCCGAGCCCTTCCAAGGAAAGTCCAATTTTAAAGACAGTCGGAGATTGGATGAGACCAGACTCACTGAGTCTTTTCGCGATCTCAACCACGCTGTCGCCAGGCTCAATCACCAAGGTGCCTCCCATTGAGGAAGGGCCTTCCCCGGAATATTTGATCCAAAGCCACAGGCTTACTGACGCCAACAAAAAAAAGAGCAATGGGTATGAATATTAGGCCCAACCGGCCTAATTTCCGAATCTTCAATCAGAAAACCTTTGGAAGATCAGAGTGGCATTTGTGCCCCCAAACCCGAATGAATTAGACATAGCCGCATTCACAATGCGTTTTTTCGCAACATTTGGCACAAGATCAAGATCGCAGCCAGGGGACGGGTTGTCCAGGTTAAGAGTCGCGGGAACGAGATTTTCCTTAATGGCCAAAATAGAATACACGGCTTCAACCGACCCTGCAGCTCCCAAAAGATGTCCGATTGAGGACTTGGTGGAAGACATGGACAGATTCTTGGCATCCGGCCCAAATACCCTTTTGACTGCGTTCAGCTCGATTTCATCTCCCAGTGGGGTTGATGTCCCGTGCGCGTTAACATAATCGATATCGGAAGGTTTAAGTTGGGCCCGAAGCAAGGCAGAAGTCATAGAACGCACCGCCCCTGAACCATCCTCGGCCGGAGCAGTAGCGTGAAAAGCGTCTCCAGACAGACCGTAACCTACAAGTTCGCCATAAATTGGAGCGGATCTAGCTTTTGCATGCTCTAGTTCTTCAATGACCAGAATCCCGGCTCCTTCACCCATTACGAATCCGTCCCGATCGATATCCCAAGGGCGGGAGGCAGCTTCAGGCCTATCATTGTACTTAGTCGCAAGCGCTCGAGCAGCAGCAAATCCCGCGATTCCCAGACGACAAATCGCGGATTCTGCTCCTCCTGCAAGCATAACGTCCGCATCACCCATTTGCACCAGCCTTGCGGCATCCCCAATAGCGTGCGCACCCGTCGAACATGCAGTTGTGACCGAGTGATTTGGACCTTTGAGGCCGAATTTAATGGAAACTTGCCCAGATGCCAGGTTTATGAGTGTTGACGGAATAAAAAACGGTGAAACTCTTCTTGCTCCACGCTCAAGAAGCGTAACCGAGGCATCATAAATGCCTTCAAGCCCTCCAATGCCGGACCCTATCATCACTCCGGTACGTTCACGATCTCGATCAGATTGGGGTTCCCAGCCCGAATCAGACAAGGCCTGCGAGGCAGCAGCAATAGCAAAAATTATAAATTTTTCATTTTTTCGTTGTTCTTTTGGTTCAAGCCACTCGTCCGGATCAAAACTGCCTTCACCACCTCCCGTTGGGACTTCTCCGGCTATTTGAACACTTAAATCCGAGGCGTCAAAACATTTTATCTGCCCTAAGCCCGTCTCCCCACTAATAAGACGAGACCAATTAAGGTTAACACCAACGCCGAGAGGTGTGACTAAACCCAAACCGGTAACAACAACTCGTCTCATAGCTTATTCCCGCAAGGTTCCAAGAAAAATCCCCCACGGGCAGAAGTTCTAACTTCCGGAGTTCTCTTCAATAAATGAGATAGCATCTTTTACAGTAAGAATTTTCTCTGCAGAGTCATCTGGAATTTCACATTCAAATTCTTCTTCAAATGCCATTACCAATTCGACGGTATCCAAACTGTCCGCGCCCAAATCATCAATAAAACTAGCACCATCGGTGACCTTGGCCTCATCAACACCGAGATGCTCTACCACAATCCTCTTCACTCGATCCGCTACATCGCTCATTACTATTCCCCTAAATTTAAGTTACGGTTTAATTCTCTATCGCTATACCTGTCCACAACACGAATCGAAAGAATTTCGCTGCGCATCCCATCTCAGGAACCCTATTTAGATCAAATAATCCTACTAAGACAAGGCTGAGTCCATTCTTAAATCATCGCCATTCCACCATTTACGTGGATTGTCTCGCCTGTGACGTAGCCTGCTTCATGGCTTGCGAGAAATAACACCGCTGCAGCCACATCCATCGGTTCTCCAAAGCGCCGAACCGGTATTTTCTGCAAAAGCGTGGATTTCTGATCTTGGGATAAAGCTTCTGTCATAGGCGTTGCGATAAATCCGGGGGCGACACAATTCACAGTTATCCATCTGGAAGCAACTTCGGCAGCGAGTGCTTTACTCATCCCAGAAAGCCCGGCTTTGGATGCAACATAATTTGTTTGTCCAGGATTGCCAACAAAGCCCACGACCGAAGTAATGTTAATAATCCTTCCCCAACGTGATTTCATCATGCCCCGCAATACTTCTTTCGATAACTTAAAGGATGCTGTTAAATTAACGCCGATAACCTCGTCCCAGTCTTCATCTGACATCCGTACAGTCAAAGAGTCTCGAGTGAGACCAGCATTGTTGACAAGGATATCCACGCCGCCCAAGAGGTCTTCTACTTCTTTGACAAGCGTCTTTGCAGCATTTTGCTCTTCCAGAGCTGCCTTCACATAAAAGGCCCCATCACCCAATTCTCTGACCATAGCCTGAAGAGCGCCCTCGTTCCGGCCACTCAAGATGACTTTCACGCCATGCTCGTGCAAGCACCTCGCTACTGCCGATCCGATACCACCACTGGCTCCCGTAATAAGAGCTCTCTTCCCATTAATTTCAAACATTACACTGCCTTATCCTGCATTCTTAATCATAGAGATTTGGAAAATAAATCTATCTCGGCGGGATCACTAATATTCGCAACATCTAAATTGCGGTCAATGCGACGAATGAGACCACACAGCACATTACCTGCACCGACTTCAATAATTTTTGTAACCCCCAATTCTTTTAGTTTTAAAACACTTTCTCGCCAACGAACCATTCCTGTAACCTGCTGAACCAAAAGTTGTGTGATCAGTTCGGGGTCAGATGTCGGTTCAGCAGTGACATTAGCAATCAATTTTACTGCAGGTGCAACAATCCTGGTATTAGTTAGGGCATCTTTCATTTTTTCAGCAGCCGGTCCCATCAGAGAGCAATGGAAAGGTGCACTCACTTGAAGAGGTATAACTCTCCTGGCCCCAAATTCTGGTCCCTTTTCTAAAACCCGAGATATCGCAGTAGCATGACCTGATAAGACAATTTGCCCCGGCGCATTGTCGTTAGCTATCTGGCAAACTTCATCCTCTGAAACTAGCTCAGCTAACTCGCGTGCTTGTCCAAACTCTAGACCGATGAGGGCCGCCATGCCACCGAGACCTAGAGGAACTGCATCCTGCATAGCTTCCCCTCTCACTCTGAGAAGCCGCGCCGTATCCGATACAGATAAACTTCCAGCGGCAGCAAGGGCAGAATACTCCCCTAGCGAATGCCCTCCAACAAAAGATAATTGAGTGCCCAGAGCAAATCCGAATTGTCTTTCTAAAACTCTAGTGATGGCAAGACTCACAGCCATGAGAGCAGGCTGAGCGTTCTGAGTGAGGGTTAATTCCTCCTCTGGCCCTTCACGCATAATCCGGAAAAGATTTTGTCCCAACGCTTGATCCACTTCCTCAAATGTCTCTCGAGCCTCACTGAAAGTTTCAGCGAGCCTCGAGCCCATACCCACCGACTGGGAACCCTGGCCTGGAAACACAAAAGCTAAAGTCATAGAAACCACCCCTCAAAGGTTAAGCAAAAAAACTCCTGATCATAGTTGTTTAATCTGATCCCTATTGTGTCAACAGAGTTGACCAAGTTTTGAACTGAGTATTCTTCAACTTGCGTCCCAAGGTAAAATGTGTATATTTCGGGTCGCTCGCTCTACGCACGTCCATTTTGGTGTTGTGTTGGGATGGAATTTACCGTTAGCAATAGTTTAAAAGAACCCCTCGGAGTTTAAAAAGCCGACTAGGTTGCAGAAGGAGTTTCGCTTTGGCCTACTATGAAAGTGTGTTTATTGCTCGGCCGGACATTACGCCCGTCCAAGTAGAAGGGCTCTCAGAAAGTTTCAAGACGATAGTGTCGGAAAACGGCGGCAAGGCAATAAATGACGAATACTGGGGCCTTAGGAGCTTAGCATACCGGATCAAGAAAAACCGCAAGGGGCATTTCGTTTTGATTAATTTAGATGCGCCTGCTGCAGCTGTGCGTGAACTTGAACGTAACATGCGCATAAACGAGGATATACTACGTTTCATAACGATCAAGGTTGATGCTTTAGAAGAGGGACCTTCCATTATGTTGAAAAATAAGACTGCCCGAGAGGAACGGGGTCGTCGGGATGGTTATGGTCAGGACAATTATGATCCTGAAATCCAACAAAATAAATCGGCCTCAGCTCCAGGAGATGTTGAATGAAGAGTCGGCGACCGTTTTTCCGAAGACAAAAGAGTTGTCCCTTCTCGGGTGCTGATGCCCCCAAAATTGATTACAAAGACGTAAAACTCCTCCAGCGCTTCGTATCTGAGCGAGGCAAAATCGTTCCGAGGCGGATAACGGCGGTGTCTGCCAAGAAGCAGAGAGAGCTGTCCCGGGCCATAAAACGGGCCCGAAACCTGGCCCTGATGCCCTATGTGATCGACTGATCGAATAATTTGAAGGCAGGTTTCAAATCTGGATTATGGTGGAGTAGCCTAGCGGGCATCTCTAGCGTAACCCTTGGCCCTTTGTTCCTAGGTTCAGCGCCGATCTTAGCAATTGGAATAATTTTCGGGCCTAGCTGGAGCCAAATATCTGTCGCCATTGGTGCAGCAACGGTAATTCTTTTATCGAGCGGAGACGCTGCGCTGTTATTTCTTTTTGTTACCGCAATACCGGCAGCTCTAGCAATCCAATATGCTTCCATTCCAGATCCAAGACGAAATCTGGAAGGCCTATCTCGGAGCATATCTGCCCTCGCCCTATTCGGACTATTCGCCATAGTGTTGCTTGGTGCTGACCTATTCGGCCTCGGTCAAAGAATAGAGTCCCATGTGGAGAGAACTTTCAGTCAGTTCTTTTCTCACATCCAAAATCAAATCCAGACTGTTGACTCCGACCAGGTTAAACAGATTAAGACGGCACTAAATCGTATCGCGAGTTTTGCCTCGTACATTGCAATCGGAGGGATTTCTGCGGCGGCTTTCTTAATTCTTACTTCCAATTTCGTGCTGGTAGTAGCAATTTTGAAAAGAACTAATTTCTCCTATCTAGATTACCCGGATTATCGCACTATCCAGCCCCCTCGATGGCTATCCATCGTCTTTTTCGTTAGTATTTTAATGGCTTTACTGGATGGGTCTATCGGCAAAATTGCACTAAATTGTGCGATTTTTTTAACAATTCCCTTTTTATTCACAGGCTTGGCGGTTATACATTCGCTAGCTAAAAGACATGTAAATTATAGAGCGGTTCTCGTCGGTTTTTACTTCTCAATATTTGTCTTCGGGTTTGTCTTTGGTCTTTTGTCTGTTATATCCGCGTTACTGGCACTATTGGGAGCCATGGAAATTTGGGTGGGTATCCGAAGGCGGTTTGGAGTTTCGTCTTAGAACCCAATCAGGAGGTCTATTATGGAAGTAATTCTTCTCGAAAGAATTGAAAAGCTGGGGCAAATGGGCGACGTCGTTAACGTAAAGCCAGGATTTGCGCGAAATTATCTTCTTCCTCAGAAGAAGGCTTTGAGAGCTACCCAAGAAAATCGTTCTACTTTTGAGAATCAACGCTCTCAGTTAGAAGCGGCCAATCTTGAATTGAAATCGGAAGCAGAGACGGTTGGACAAAAACTGGACGGGCTAAAATTTGTCGTAATTCGGCAAGCCAGCGACAATAGCCAGCTTTATGGATCGGTTACAGTCCGCAACATTGCACAAGCTGTGACCGAAGCGGGGTTCACAATCGATAGCAAACAGGTGCAAATGGGAAATCCCATCAAATCCCTTGGGCTTCACTCCGTTAGAATATTGCTGCATCCAGAAGTTTCGGTGGTAGTATTGATTAACGTTGCTCGATCCGATGAAGAAGCCAAATTACAGCTTCGCGAGACCTCTGCCGATGGAGGAAATCTCGAAATGCCCGGTGACAATAGGGTTGACCCCTCCGAGACAGTATCCTCTGAGGAAATGGAAGATCGTCCAGAGTAACCGCCCTGAGGTAATCCAGGGCAATAATTTCGATCCCTAAGATCCAAAGTGATTTTGGTTCGGACTTAAGAGAGAAACACTTTCTGCACGAAATGGGCTTAGTTCTCGAGCCTCTAAATTAGCGTGGGAGTTTTTGACCGACACACTCTCTGTCAATGGAAAATAGGTAGAATTATAAGTTTTCCTACTCGATACTAAGCCTACATAAATGTGACTTTATGCCCTAATATCCCTTGTCCAGGAAGGGAGTGCATTTGACGTATCTCCTAACCAATAACAAAGCTGGTGTGACTGAAATGAGCTTCAAAAGTATATGTTTCGTTAGTTCTGACGATTGTCAGGCTCGAACCGCTCTGGCGCGCCTAACGAAGGTTTATGGTAACTCGTCCATCGACTCCGCCGACGTGATTGTCGTCTTAGGAGGCGATGGGACGATGCTCGAAACACTCCACGCGGGCTTCAATGACGGGATTCCAATATATGGTATGAACCGGGGGACAGTGGGCTTCCTCATGAATGAATATCAGGAGGAGTATCTTCTCGAACGTTTGAATAATGCAAAAATTGTGCGGCTTCATCCTCTAGAAATGAAGACAGAGGACATAAATGGGAACTTCAACCAAGCACTCTCGATTAATGAGGTTGCTTTGCTGCGTCAAACGCGCCAGGCTGCTAAACTCCAAATCTCTATCGATGGGCAGGTGCGAATGCCAGAACTAATTTGCGACGGATCTTTGATTGCAACTCCCGCAGGAAGCACAGCCTACAACCTCTCGGCCCACGGGCCAATTATACCACTCGGATCCCAACTATTAGCACTCACGCCTATAAGTGCATTCCGACCCCGGCGATGGCGAGGGGCACTCCTCCCATCCGATGTAAAAATTGAAATTAAAATATTAGAGCCAGAAAAGAGGCCAGTCAGTGCTGTGGCCGATTATACTGAGGTCCGAGAAGTAATACGTGTATCTGTCAAGCAAGAGCATAAAATAAATCTAACCCTGATGTTTGACCCTGAACATAATCTAGAGGATCGAATTTTAAATGAACAATTTATTCCCTAGAAACGTCAGGCTAATCGAGCGATTTCTTCGAATAGAAGATGACCAAAATAAATAATCAATTCTCGCTCAGTTGACGCCCAATCTGACGAGTGGGGCTTTCTCGCCCCTCGAATACAGCTAAAATCTGCTTTGTAACCCTTCTGGGGTTATTCGCACGCATAATTTCTCCCATTACTGCGATCCCTCTGACCCCCGCAGATAAAACGGAAGGAGCGTTATCGACCGATATCCCAGCCAGAGCGATTATCGGTATGTCAAGGGTATTTGCAGCATCTCGAAGTCCTGAAAGACCAATGGTATTTGAATACCCGGGTTTGCTTCTGCTCTCAAAAACAGGACTGAGCGTGACATAATCTGCCCCCGCCTGCGCGGCTTGCTCTGCATCGGATATCGAGTGAGCCGAATATCCGATTAGCTTATTTTGAAACAGACATACCCGCGCTGCCAATATGTCCTCTATTGATTGTAAGTGGACCCCATCAGCTCCTGAAGCTTGTGCAGCGATAATATCCCCGTTGACTATTATTGAAACCGACGGACCAAGAGCACTTGTGAGCATCTTCGTAAGCGACGTGAGCTCAGCGGTTGAAAGACCTTTTTCCCTGACCATAAACCATCTACACCCGCCAGCCATTGCCTCAACGAAAACTTCGGTTATTGGTCTTTGAGACTGACTTGTGTCACTGATCAAAAGCAGCTCTGGTGTCGGTAACTCTCGAACAAAAGAATTCACGAGTCTATAAGGCCATCCATTGGAGAAGAAGCCATCGCATACAGTTTCCTTGGAATGCGTCCAGCCTCAAAAGCCAATCGGCCGCCCTCGATGGCGAGCTTCATTGCTGCTGCCATTTTTACAGGATCTCTAGCTCCTGCCACCGCTGAATTCAAGAGGATGCCATCCATTCCCAGTTCCATTGCGAGAGTGGCATCTGAAGCGGTTCCAAGACCCGCATCAACAATTAATGGCAGCTTACATTGCTCGCGGATGATCCTTAAATTGTATGGATTCCGTATTCCCATACCTGAACCGATTGGAGCGGCCAGGGGCATTACCGCGGCGCAACCAAGGTCCTCAAGTTTCCTGCAAGTGATCGGATCGTCGTTACAGTAGGGAAGAACCACAAATCCTTTTTTGACGAGTTCTCCAGCGGCTAATAACAACTGTTCCACATCTGGAAAGAGTGTCTGGTCATCTCCGATAACTTCGAGTTTGACCCAATTAGTCTCGAGGGCCTCTCGCGCGAGCTCCGCCGTTAAAACCGCGTCTTTGGCCGTGTAGCAACCAGCTGTATTGGGTAAGAAGGTACACTTTCCTCTCAAAAGATCAAAAAGCCCTTCACCACCACTAGCTAGGCTTACCCTTCTAACAGATACCGTGACGATTTCGGCCCCGCTTGCATCAAGCGCGTCCAACATAACCTGTTGATTAGGGTACCGAGATGTACCTATAAGCAATCGTGATTGAAACGACTTTCCTGCGATAAACAGCCCCTGTTCAGATGATTGCAACACCATTTTGTTAGCCTCCACGCACAATGTGGACTATTTCTACGTTGTCCGACGGCAAAATCGTAATTTCGCTCCATTCTGATCGGAGCGCAATAGAACCGTTAATTGCCACGGCCAAGCCGCCCTGATCTGGAGTTAATCCTCGCTCCAGCAGAAGTTCAGTTAACGTTGCACCTCCAAATTCCCAGACCTCACCGTTGACAGTTATTTTAATGCCCATTCAAGGCAACCCTCTCATTTGTTTTCTACAAATATTTATCCGTTTTCAGGCAAAACGTCTTACATCGAACGGAGCCATTAATTCTGAAACATTGCCATCTAAAATGTAGCGGGAAACTTCTGAGGCAGTAATCGGCGCCAAAAGAATACCATTCCGATGGTGACCCGTTGCAAATGTCAATCCTTTCACTTCAGATGGACCTAGAATTGGGGCATCATCCCGGCTCGCTGGACGAAGACCAGCCCAACTATCTAAAATCGGTAGGTCATAAATACTCGGCAACACCTCCCAGGCTGCTCTTAAAATTTCAAACATCCCCCCAGCAGTCATGCGCTTATCAAAACCCATTTCTTCAACGGTCGCCCCCACCACCAGTCGGCCATCACTTTTTGGAGCCAAGTAAAGATTACTGACAATCGAATTTCCAGGGCCCCAAATTACGTGCTCAATGAGAGGCCCTGTTGATGGCATCTCTAAAGCCAGCATTTGACCCTTTAGGGGGCGTACCGGGGGTCGCGCAGCTTCAGGTATACCATGAATATTTCGTGACCAAGCCCCAGCTGCGATAACGACATGGTCTGCAGGCGTTATTCCGGCAGGGGTTACAACGCCTTTTACACAATCACAATCAACCAGAATCTCATGCACAGGCGAATTCTCTCGTAAAATTCCGCCAGCTTTTTTAAAGGCCAATTCCAAAGCTCTGGCAGTGAGACGATTATCCACTTGATGGTCTTGGGAACTAAAAATTGCTCCTTGAATGCCGCGAGCCAAATGAGGTTCTATCCGCCTGGCTTCATATCCAGATATCCTCTCAACTTGCAGGCCATTCCGGACAAGATATTCAAATCTGTTATCCAGCTCTTCCTGATCATCCCTATCCAGGGCGACCTGGATTGTTCCGTGAGCCCTAAAATCAAGCCTTGTTTTGGTTTCTGACTCCAATTCTGCAACAAAATCTGGCCACGCTTGTTTACTTGCAATAGCCAGAGGCAGAAGCATTTCTTCGGAAAACTCAGCCTCAATTTGCGGAGCCAACATTCCGGCTGCTGCCCATGTCGATTCCATAGCCGCAGCCCCACGATCGAAAATTGTAACTCTTTGACCGGCCTGAGCCAAACGCCAACCAATAGCTAAACCGGTGATCCCTCCCCCAATTATTACAATCAAAGCCTACTCCAAACAGCTATATTTTGTGCGGAAACGATAATGATATACACCACTTTCACCCCAATTCTAAACCGTACCCCAACATCTCGCCAGAATGTAATAAACCCGAATGCTCTCAAGGGTCACCAATGCCCTTTGCTCTGGCCTAGGGGCATGAAATTTGCAACCTCACGACAGGGTTTTCCAAGACGATGGAGATTTCTTATTCTGAGGAGGTGTAAAGTTTTAATTATACATAATAGAAACTTGACCCGTTAGGAAAGACACCTAGTCTGTAAGCAGTGGGGTGCAGGAAAAATATGAAAAAAGAACGGGTTCTTATCGCTGGCTGCGGGCCAGTAGGGGCGATTTTGGGATACTTTCTTGCGAAACAAGGGGTGCCGGTAACTGTATTTGATCGATCCGCAGAGACCCCTCGAGATCATAGAGCGTCTACAGTCCACCCTACAACTCTTCAGCTTCTCTCGCCCCTGGGTATTACAGATAGAATTATACCTCAAGGGATTGAGTCGCCTGTTTTTCAATTTAGGGACAGATTCGAGGATCGCATCATAGCTAATTTTGATTACAGAATGCTGGATGACATTTTCGACTACCCTTTCGCATTACAAGTAGAACAGCACAAAGTCATCAATAGCACCATTCAACTTGCGGAAAACCTAGATACTTTTGTCCTAAAACGGCCATGGGAGGTAATAGGCGTATCCCAGGATGGGGATTGTGTAACGGTCACGACAAAGGGCCCTAATCAGGAATCTGAAATCCATCAAGGTTGTTACCTGATCGGGACAGATGGCGGCCGCAGCATTACCCGAAAAGAAGCGGGTATAAACTTTCCTGGCTTCACGTGGGGTGAACGCTTTGTGATTGCCACAACGAAATATGATTTTGGAACCATTGAAGGCGGGTCGCATCACTATCGCAATTATGTCGCACATCCTCATCAATGGTGTGCGCTTATAAAAGTAGCTGGAGATGATATGACGGGGCTGTGGAGGATCCTGCTACCGGCCATGGATAATGATAAATCAGGCAAAGAAATTGGCACTTTGGAATGGGTTAAACATAAATTCGTTGAATGCCTTCCTTACGAGGAAGACTACGACATTATTGATATCAACCCCTATAATGTTCATCAGCGGGTGGCAGAGACTTTTCACAAGGGCCGAATTCTATTGGCCGGAGATTCTGCCCATGTAAACAACCCGTTGGGCGGAATGGGTATGAACGGCGGCATTCATGATGCAATCAATCTGGCAGAAAAGCTTGTGAAAATCTGGCGACAGGAAGGAGAAGAAAAAAAGTTATTATCATTGTATGACCGCCAGAGGCGCCCGACTGCACTCAAATATGTCCAAGCACAATCAATAGCGAATAAGGAGCTACTCCAGGAAACAGACATGACTAAGCGTCGTGAGCGGCTTGATGGACTGCAAGCACTAGCGGACGACCCGAGATCTTGCCGAGAGTATCTTATGCGTTCATCGCTTTGGACAATGCTGCAAGAAGCCGCAAGTATCGAGTGACACTGTCTATTTAAATCCAGTTTTTTCAGGAAAGGTCTCTTCCTCTGGATTTGCTTCAAGGGATTTCTCGAGAAAATGTCGTCGTGAAAAAATCCAGGCGCATAAGAGTAGCATCACTACCCCACCTATGACGACGGGCCAGCTGATACCCAGCCACTCGCCGACAAGCCCCATACCCATCGCGCCCATCGCAGTCCCACCGCGCATCATAAGACCATAAAAGGCCATCACTCGGCCCCGCATTGCCCCATCAATCGAATTTTGTATCAGTTGTTGCTCTCCCACCCCAATCATAACTAGCCCTAGGCCAGCAAAACCTGCGCAGATTACCGCAAAATAAAAATTACTAGATCCCGCAAAGAGAATAAGCGCGACCCCAAGCAATAAGACCGATGCACCGGTAATCCGTGTCATCCCAGCAACCATTCCCCGTCTTGCCAGATAAATACTCCCCATGATAGCGCCGCACCCCATAGCCGCATGGAAGTATCCCAGCCCCTGTACTCCCCATCCAAAGACTCCATCTGCAAATCCGGGAAGTAATTCAGCAAAGGCTCGTCCGAAAAGAGCGACAACAGCCAAGATAATAAATACCTGAGCAATACCCGACGTCTGCATGCAATACCGCATACCTTCTAAGATTTCATGAGGAATATTCCTAAGCGGTTTTTTCTCTTTATGGGGATTAATGCTCAGGTTGATAGCCAAAAGAGAAATAATAAAAATTAGGAAGCTGATAGCATTTATCGAGAAGGCCATCCCGACACCCCAAATGGCAATAATACCCGATGCCAAAACCGGGCCCAGTGAACGTGCCAAATTGAAAGATATAGAGTTGATCGCAATCGCAGACGGCAGATCTTTCCGTTCAACTAGACTCGGCAATATTGAAAATCGCATTGGCTGGTTAAATGACATCACAATTCCACGAAAAAGTGCGAGCCAAAATAACCACCAGATTGTAGCTGTCCCGGAAAAAGCCAATAACGCTAAAACCACGGCCTGCAAAAGCGCTAAAAATTGAGTAAATTGTATCCCTCTAAGCCGATTAACGCGATCCGCAATCGCGCCAGCAAATGGAGCCAGAACCATAGCCGGAACCATATCCGCAAATCCAATAGCTCCAAGCCAAAAGGGAGATCTAGTCAACTCCCATGCCAACCATCCCATCCCGACCCTCTGAATCCAGGTGCCAAAGTGGGATAAGACGTTACCCGCAGCATAGTAACGATAATTATCGTTTGCCAAAGCACTCTTAATTGCGTGGAAACCAGGATTTGACATTATTCCTTAATCGCATCTGGGGCCGTCTCAAGTCCTCGCTGCAGAACGGCACGTTGCTTCCAAGCCCACAACCAGAGGATTAAACAAACACCCGCTCCAGCCAGCAGAGGCCAACGAAGTCCCAACAAATCTCCAAGCCCTCCCATAATTATTGCTCCGAGAGATGGGAAACCTCGGGAAATCGCCCCATAAAGACTAACCACCCTGCCCCGCATATTCTCGTCCACAGCGGCCTGAATTAGAGTTTGTTCACCGGTACCAGCTACTGTTAAAGAAAATCCGGCAACATAAACCGACAGGACTGCGATACCAAAATCATCTGTCATGGCAAATATTACAAGCGCTATGGCTAAAACTAAAATCGACAACAGAACAATGCGGGTCAACCCTGTAATCTGTCCCCTTTGGGCAAGCCAAAACCCGGCACAAACGGCACCCAGGCCCACGGAGGACATCAGGTAACCGAGCGCGTCGGCGCCTCCTGAGAAAATCCGATCAACAACGGCAGCGAACAAGTCGATAAAGGTTCGGCCGCAAAGAGATGTCACCATCAGTATGAAAAGAATTCTCCCTAAGCCTGGATGCGAAAAGGCATATATAAAACCAGCTTTAATATCACTGATAACGGAACCGGATAAGGCCTGAATTCCCCTCGCCCTCTCGGGATGAATTTGAACCAAAAACAACATCACAACGAAAACACCATTTGCAAGCCAATTGAAAGTGAAAACCATACCGGCTCCAAACGTCGCATCTGACAGACTGTCGCCCGCCCAGGCCAGGATACCCCCGGCAATAGCTGGTCCTGCAACACGAGCGATATTAAACACTAGAGAATTGATCGCTACCGCGGAGGCCAAAACCTCCCGACCAACAATGTTCGGCACAATCACGAGCCGAATTGGGTGGTTAAAAGCAAGAATTAATCCAAGCGCGAGAGTAAAACTAAAAACAACCCAAATTGATATCAATTCCAAAAAACACAATGCTGATAGACATAAACTCTGCAATGCGGCAAAGCCGATGGCTAATTTCATAAAAAATAATCGATTCACTCTTTCCGTCAGGGCGCCAGCCAGTGGTGCAAGCACAACCGTGGGGAGCAAATCAGCGGCCGCTATTACCCCAAGCCAAAGTGCTGACTCAGTAAGTTTCCAGGTAAGCCATTGAAGCGTTATTCGGTAAGACCACATACCTAAATGACAGCAAATATTGCCAATAGTGTAGTTGCGATAGGACTGGTTGCTAAGAGCCTTGGCAATCGAACCGAATTTTCTAGGTAAAGCCATTTATTAAAATAAACCTCTTACCGACTTTCCAAAAAGGTTTGAATACAACGAGATGATTGGTGCAGCTGATAGGCAAGTACTTAGACACCCGTTTTACACTTGACGAAAGCTCGAATCAGAGAGCAAATGGCGTCAGTGCATAACGGTTAAGAGATACAATGGCGAAGGAAGAACTTTTGGAGTTCACGGGAACCGTAAAAGAGCGGCTCCCAAATGCGATGTTCAAGGTTGAACTCGAAAACGGGCATGAGGTGCTAGCTCACACGGCTGGTAAGATGCGAAAATTCAGAATACGTGTTCTAGAAGGCGACAAGGTTGATGTGGAGATGACTCCTTATGATCTAACCAAAGCCAGGATTATCTTTCGTCACAAGTAGCGACCCTCTGCCTTATTCAACTCATGCAGATCACAGGTCTCGGCTCACAAGGGTGTAAATTTAACCCCAATGACCTTCTCTAGCTCTCCTCAAACCCATTGGAAAACCCCTGCGATGGTTTTGTTATGCGGGACTCTCATTCTCCTATGTTCATTTGGGATCAGGCAGACCTATGGCTTATTTCTCGCTCCCATATCAGAAGCGAATGGCTGGAACATTGCGATTTTTTCAGTTTCCATGGGGTTGCAGGTACTCATTTGGGGAATTTCGCAACCGATATGGGGCATGATTGCTGACAAGTTTGGGGCCGGACGTGTCGTTAGCATGGGAGCGGTCCTTTATGCTGTCGGTCTATATATGATGGCCCATTCCTCAACGGTTCTGGAAATTCATTTCAGTACGGGTTTTTTGACTGGCATAGCCATGAGCGCGACGGGATTTCCGATAATCCTGGCGGTGATAGGGCGCAGCGTCGATACAAAACGGCGAAGCCTTTATCTGGGGATTGCGAGCGCCGGGGGCTCAAGCGGCCAAGTAATCATTGTCCCTTTTGCGCATCATTTCATGCTCGACGGGGGGCATGTAAGCGCCCTAATTACGCTATCAGCACTGATGATTCTCATAATTCCTCTGACATTGGCGGTAGCAGGAAAGCCTCCACGTCCCGAGGACCAGCTTGGGCCAGACCTAAGCGTTCGAGAAGCGATATTGGAAGCCCTAAGGCATAAGGGTTATGTGCTTTTGGTTATTGGTTTCTTCGTTTGCGGATTCCAGACACTTTTTATAGCGAGCCATCTACCGCTTTATCTAAAGGACGTCGGGATCTCTCCCAACGTAGCGGCTTGGGCATTAGCATCAATCGGGTTATTTAATATATTTGGGAGCATAATGTGGGGTGCACTCGGAGGCCGATTTAGCAAAAAATATATGCTTGCCAGCCTTTATATGATGCGGTCTGCAGGTATCATCATTTATATGATTGTACCTACAACCGCACTCACCACAATTATATTTGCATCGTTCATGGGACTCACGTGGCTTGGCACAATCCCGTTAACAAGCGGCCTGGTAGCGCAAATTTTTGGCACTCAATACATGGCAATGCTTTATGGCTTTGCATTTTTGAGCCACCAAGTTGGAAGTTTTATCGGCATAACGCTGGGCGGATTGGTGCGCGATTTTAGCGGTTCTTATGATCTTATTTGGTGGTCAGCTGTCGGTTTAGGTTTTGTAGCAGCGCTCATACACTGGCCCATTGATGAAAACCCAGTAGATCGGATCAAAGTTCATTTATCAGCAAGTTAGAAGTATCTGTCATGTCTCAATCAAAGCCAATCTGGACAAGCCCCTATCTGGTTCTTGTCCTTTGCACACTCATGATCTTGATTTCATATGGGACGAGACAAAGTTTTGGGCTTTTTCTAATCCCCATTAGTGAATCGATTAGTAACGGAAGGGTTGAGCCCTTTTCTTTCGCGGTTAGTCTCCAAACCTTGGTCATCGGATTAAGTGTCCCATTTGTATCGATGATAGCCGACAAGTGGCTCGGTCCCGTGAAAATGCTCGTTATTGGCGGGTTTCTTTACGCTCTTGGGATGTATCTCCTGAGCTCTGCAGCTTCGGAGCTGCATCTTACTTTGAGCGTGGGGGTGCTTAGTGGTCTTGCCGCTGCAGGTTGCGGACTACCGATGCTACTTTCCGTGGTCGGTCGAGTGGCCCCTGCCGACAAAAGAAGCCTCTGGCTAGGGATTGTCTCGGCTGGAGGGACAGGAGGACAAATGTTTCTTGTGCCCCTAAATGGATATCTTCTGTCACGAATGGATTGGACGGACGCGATGGTAATACTAGCTGCGTTCATTTTTGCGATTGTTCCAATGGCGTTAATTGCTGGCAAGGCAAGTGGCGACTCCTTGGATCAAAAGAAAGATACCCAAACTCTGGGGCAGGCCCTTACAGAGGCACGAGAGGCGAGAAGCTATTGGTATTTATGTCTTGGGTTCTTTACATGCGGGTTTCAAGTTCAATTCGTGGTCACGCATCTGCCCAAATACCTCGAAGACACAGGCACCGGAGTAACCATCGGTGCACACGCGATAGCACTAATTGGTTTTTCTAATATGATTGGAACCGCAATCGCCGGAAAATTGGGGGGGCATTTCCAAAAAAAGAACCTTCTAGTTTGGCTATACGTGGGGCGTTCAATAATTATGATGGCGTTTTTTCTTGCACCAATTAGCCAAATGTCGGTTTATATCTTTGCCTCGCTTATCGGGTTGCTGTGGCTCGCGACTGTTCCTCTTACCGCAGGGATAATTTCGACATTGTTTGGGCCACGATATATGGCCACACTCTATGCCATCGCTTTTCTTAGCCATCAGGTTGGCGGCGCCCTAAGCACCTGGATGGGAGGTGTTATTAGAGATGCCACCGGGTCCTATGAGCTATGGTGGTGGGTCATTATTTTAGGTGGGGCACTTGCCGCACTCTTTCACCTCCCGATAAAAGAGCAGCCGGTGGCGCGACTCGCTCAAGCAACCTAAAACTATCAATCCTCAGACTGGGGTCTGATCAAAATTATGGCAATAGCGGAGAAGGATCCGATGAAGGCAGCTTTTTGGCGTAGCCCGATATTCGTGCTGATTTGTGCTGTGGGCATCATCTTATTTGCTTACGGTGGCAGGCAAAGCATGGGTATGTTCCTCCGACCTGTGACTGAGGGGCTAGGCTGGGGAGCAGACATTCGCGTCATGTCGTTTGCGACAGGGCTGCAATTATTAATTTACGGGGTCGCGGCTCCAGTACTGGGTGCCGCGGCAGATCGCTGGGGTCCAATACGCGTTTTGGTTCTCTCTGGCCTCCTATACGCTTATGGCCTATTTATGATGTCCCAGTCTACGACAGAGTTTGGGCTTGTGCTTAATGTCGGGGTCCTGATGGGATTGGGTTCCGCCGGAATTGCTCTTCCCATGCTCCTTTCAATAGTCGGAAGGATAGCACCAGAAAAATGGCGAACCTTCTGGCTCGGAATCGTTGTTTCCGGTGGGACAGCCGGCCAGATGCTGATTGTACCTCTTAGCCATTATTTAATTACCTCTCGCGGATGGATTTACGCTACCATTGTGCTGGCCACAATGGCCCTAATGGTTGTACCTTTTGCACTAGCCATTTCCCATGCGGCCAAGGGTGTTCTCTCAAAAAAGGACTCCCAAAGCCTTGGCGATGCGATAAAGGAAGCGGGAGGACATAGCGGTTTTTGGCTTCTAACCGTCGCTTTCTTTGTCTGCGGCTTTCAGGTTCAGTTTATCAATAACCACCTTGAGAATTACTTGAATGCAACGGCGGTTGGTGGCGCCATGGCCGCGACCGCCATAGCTTTTATTGGTTTTTTTAACATGATTGGAACACAAGCATCTGGTTTCTTGGGCGGTTTTGTTCGACAGAAATATTTACTCGCTTTTATTTACTCAGCCCGGTCCCTGGTTTTCTTGGCATTCTTCTTAGCACCTAAAACAGAAGTTACTGTCATTGTCTTTGCTTGCTCGGTTGGAGTGCTATGGCTTGCCACCGTTCCTTTAACCTCAGGGATTGTCGCACAAGTTTTCGGCCCCCGTTACCTGGCGACGTTATATGGGGTGGTATTTCTCAGTCACCAGGTCGGAAGCTTCACTTCGGTCTGGCTGGGGGGTATCATTAGGGTGCAAACAGGATCATACGACTATGCCTGGTGGATGATTATTGGAGCCGGAATTATTGCTTCAATCCTGCACCTTCCGATAAATGACAAACCCGTTCCAAGATTACAAGAGGAGCAGGCGAAAGCCTAATACACTCTAGGAGTTCTGATAATAAGGGTTAGTTCCCTCAGCATGGTCGGTAACATCCAGAACCTGTTCTATAGAAGGAACAGCCTTTTTGATTTCAACTTCAACTCCTTCCTTGAGGGTAGCGTTTGCCATACCGCATCCCTGGCAACCACCTTCCATCCTTATAAAAACTCGGTTCTCAACCACATCAATTAGGCTGATGTGGCCTCCATGCCCGGCAACAGAGGGGTTGATGCGGGTATCCAAGACATCCTTGATGGCTCGGCCCTCCGGTGTATCGAGTCCAGGTTTCGGTATGGCATCCCTATAATCGGCAACCCGATCCACCTCCGGGACGTAATGTTTCAACATGTTTTCGATGCCACTGACCAGCTGAAACGCCTGCCCCTCGAACTTCAGGTATACAATTCCCGAATCGTAACCTTTTAAAACCACGTTTCCCCCACCCTGAGAGGCAGCCGGCCGAATACGTGTTTCAATCAACTCAGAAATTTCGTTAACGATTGGATCATTCTCGTCAAGAAACAAGTAGTCGGACTCTTCGGTACTCAAAGCAGCCCCATCCCCCGCCCCAGCATTGAAGACAGGCAGACCCGCAACAAAATGATCCATTATCGCTCCCAGAACTGCCGGTTTTAACTGTAACCACTCGATTTCCTCGGATCGTTCAATGACAATCGATTCTTTTTCAAGAGTTACAGACAAACAATGATCGAGTCTCAACAATCTGACTGCAAGCGGATAGCTTTGAGAACCTGAGATGGAATCAAGCACCAAAGGCCCAGCAGGGAACACCTCCCGGCCAGGCAGAAACCGCATTTTCTTCTCATCGGCGAGCTTTTCAGTTTGAATAAACATTGTAGATTTTGCCGTAAGTTAGTTGACACTCTTTCCAAGAACCTAGGAACAACATTCAAAATAGCAAGAACGTTCGAAATTTTCCCAAATTACTTAATTTGATGCCAAATCTATATTGAGGTCGTATTGTAAATTTGGAAGGGGCGTATTCAAAAAAGTTCCGTTGCTGATCTCAATCTGTCTTTTCTGCCGATAAATGCTGCGCACGGCGGCATAGTAGTCCAAAGACGTGGCCTTAAGCTTCTCAAGGTCGTCAATCCTGCGTGAAAACTCATCGACCCCGGTTACGACAACTCGTCCCAACAACCCATCTTTCTCATCAATATGGTCAAGATACTGAGACACTGGATCGATAAATGCTTTAGAAAAAAGAGCAATTGAGTCTCGTGGATTCGAGGGGCCAAACAATGGAAGCACTAAATAAAAACCTTCACCCACTCCCCAGGCACCCAAAGTCTGCCCGAAATCCTCATTGTGCCCCACTATGCCCCAGTTATCTTTGGCCGCATCTATAAATCCTCCAAAGCCCACGGTTGTGTTAATCACCATCCTCTGCGTGGTTATCCACGCTCGACTAAACTCTCCCTGCAATAAATCATTCACTAGGACAAACGGCGAATTTAAATTTCCTAGAGCATTGCTTAAACCGTCCCGAACGAAGCCTGGGAAAACATATCGATAAACCTCGGCAATAGGCTTCAGTAAAACAGAAAACAGAACGTCATTAGCTGCAAATATCGTCCGATTGATCTTCTCAAGCGGATCATTTGACTGCTCCGCAGTCGCGGCTTCAACAAATGAAGAACCAACATCAGCTGTTCGGTCAGCGGCATAGGTTGCAGGGCCGAATGCCACTAAAAATAGCGCTAACAACAACAGACTAAATTTGACCGACTTTGACATCTCTGAAAGAACGAATACCTGCCTTCCCTAAAGCACGACTAACCCGGGCTGGTCTCCAACCCAACACTTCCGATTATTCTAGATAATATTGGGTCAAATAGCAAAACCTAGGAATTAGAATTATTTTCTATTAAATCCAAAGCATTTTGGATCTGAGAGAGCGCTGAGTCGTTTTAGAGGGTCACCATTTTTTAAAAATAGCGTATTTCAGAACTGTCGTCCCCAACTCAAATCGGGATAAGCTCTTTTTTCCTTGGCCATTTGTCTGGTATCCAAATTCGACTTTATCAAGGATGCGGGAATAAATCTCAAGCATTAGTTTTGGAGGCATTATTAATTTCGGGTCACAAGCTAAAATAGTCTCTGTCGCTTCGACAAAGTGTTTCCTCGCCTCCGCTATCAAAGCATTGAATATCTCCGAAAATCCGGGATGTGAGATGATTTCCAAAGGTGTAGTTATGGGAATTTTATGCCGCAGTATCAAATCGTGAGGCACGTACAGCCTATCTCTCTCCGCATCGCAATATACATCGCGCAAAATATTTGTTAGCTGAAGGGCTCGCCCCAGACTTCTGGCTAGGTTTTCAGCATTCTCCCCAGTGATTCCAAAAATCGGATTGGACAACCTTCCCACTGAGCACGCGACCTGATTCAAATAACGATCGAAGGCCTCTGCATCAGCCATTCTAACAAATGGGCCGGAGTCTGTTACCATACCATCCAGGACATCGTGGAAAAAAATTTTTTTTAATCTGAATCTTTCAATTGTTAAGGTCAGCGCTTTGCCAATGATAGTCCGGGGAACAGCTGAAAACACTGACTCGATTTCATATCGCCACTCATCAAGCTTTCTGTATTTGTCCGAGGGCAAGGCGTTCCCATCAGCGATATCATCTACTTCCCTGCAAAAGGCATAAACACTATATATCGATTCTCTCTTCTCTCTCGGGAGCAATCTCATTGCCCAATAGAAGGAGGTACCGGATCGCCTTACGACTCTGCTCGCATGGTTAAAGACCTCTGATCTATCCATGAAAAAACAATACTATAGACTGTCTCGTTCGTCATTCCCCATGACACCTCATTGGATCCGGCTTATCTCTCTAGATGTAAGGTCAATTATCGGGCATAACGTGGTTCGCTGAATTTTTTAGATGCGAAGAGTTATCTTTATCCCGTTCGACAATAAAAAATTGTCGAGATCAAGAGATTATGTTTTAAGCCGGATTTAAATAGGCCATGACACAACAAAATACCCGCCAATCGACTAATTCTGAAGGTAAATGGCAGTTCTGGATCGATCGAGGTGGGACCTTTACTGATATAGTCGCTCGCCATCCTGATGGTTCCCTGACAACACACAAACTTCTGTCTGAAAATCCAGAGAGATATAAAGACGCCGCTATCCAGGGTATTAGAGATCTGCTCAATACTAAGGAGTGTGAGCAAATCACAAGTAACCTCATTGAGAATGTTAAAATGGGGACAACGGTTGCTACCAATGCACTCTTAGAGCGAAAAGGGGATCGCACGCTTTTGGCAATTACTGAAGGCTTCCGCGACCAGCTCCGCATCGGCTACCAAAATCGCCCCAAAATTTTTGCAAGAAAAATCGAGCTTCCAGAGCTTTTGTATGAAGACGTTATAGAAATCCCTGAACGCATTTCGGCGCACGGTGAGGAAATAAGGCCTGTCGATGTCGAAACAACACGGAAGCTTTTGGAGAAAAGCTACAACGCCGGCTTTCGTTCGGTTTCAATTGTCTTTATGCATGGCTACAGATATCAACACCACGAAAAACAAGTAGCCCGCATTGCAGAAGACATTGGTTTCACTCAAATTTCTGCAAGCCACCAAGTAAGTCCTCTCATGAAGCTAGTGGGTCGAGGAGATACCACAGTCGTGGACGCTTATGTGTCTCCTATTCTCAAAAGATATGTGGACCAGGTTTCTGACAAACTTGGAGGCTCACGTTTGATGTTTATGCAATCCAATGGTGGTCTAATTGATGCACGCTTTTTCCAAGGGAAAGACAGCATTCTTTCCGGGCCTGCAGGTGGGATCGTCGGAGCAGTTAAAACAGCTGAAATGGCTGGGTTTCCAAATATTATTGGATTTGACATGGGTGGGACTTCAACAGATGTAACCCATTACAACGGACAATACGAACGGACATTCGAAACCCAGGTTGCGGGTGTTCGAATGCGGGCCCCGATGATGCAGATACACACAGTTGCTGCGGGAGGCGGCTCCGTATTGCACTTTGATGGCTCGCGTTTTCGAGTGGGACCCGACTCCGCAGGGGCTAATCCCGGCCCAGCTTGCTACAGGAGGAATGGTCCCCTTGCAGTCACAGATGCCAATGTAATGCTGGGAAAAATACAACCCGAGTTCTTTCCGAAAGTGTTTGGTCCGCAGGGTGACGAAGAAATGGACGCTAACGTCGTTAGAGAGAAATTCTTCGCTCTAGCGGATGAAATTCAAAAAGCCACAGGGAACAGACTTTCTCCAAATGACATTGCCGAGGGATTTGTAAAAATCGCCGTTGAGAACATGGCAAATGCCATCAAACAAATTTCGGTTCAAAGAGGGTACGATGTCACGAGCTATACCCTGAACTGTTTCGGGGGCGCAGGAGGACAACATGCCTGTATGGTCGCTGATGCTTTAGGTATTAAACGTGTCTTCGTTCACCCCTTCGCCGGAGTCCTCTCAGCTTACGGAATGGGACTGGCCGACCAGCGCTTAATGCGTGAGTGCGCTGTCGAAGAAACCTTAAACACAGAATTGTTGCCCAAATTACGGGAAAACCTAAATCGTCTCGAGCTCGATAGCCGTCAGGAAATGACTCAACAAGGGACGGATGGCTCGCTCCTGAGCGTCGTCTCTACAATTCATCTGCGATATGAGGGGACGGATACCGCTTTAATCGTTAATTTCAGCGATCTGGATCAGATGAGGGCGGACTTTGAAGAGATACATAGGCAACAATTTGGCTTCATCTCCGCGGACAAAGACCTCATTGTTGAGGCGCTATCACTGGAGGTAATCGCCCCGGGAGACTCGATCGATTTTCAAACTTATTCCTCTAAGGCTTCACAAGAGCCGGATCCGGAAACCACCGTTGCAATGTTCACCGGGGGTCAGCCGTATCAAACTCCTATCTATCTTCGGAAAAACCTCACGCCAGGGGTAAGAGTCGATGGCCCAGCAATTTTGATTGAATCGAATGCAACAACCATTGTTGAACCAGGTTGGCGCGCAGAAATCACGGATCTAGACCATCTTGTTATGAACCGAGTAAGAGCTCTTCCCTCGAGAGTAGCAATTGGAACCCAGGCCGATCCGGTGATGCTCGAGGTATTTAATAACTTGTTTATGTCTATTGCAGAGCAAATGGGGGGAGTTCTTCAAAACACATCCTATTCTGTAAATATAAAGGAGCGACTTGATTTCTCCTGCGCTATTTTTGATACGCACGGCGATCTTGTCGCAAATGCCCCGCACATTCCGGTTCATTTGGGTTCAATGAGCGAAAGTGTGAAAACGGTCCTCCGCGAACGGAAGGGTAACATCAAACCGGGAGATGTATTCATGTTGAATACACCTTACAACGGTGGAACTCATCTTCCGGATGTAACAGTTATTACGCCTGTTTTCGAAAAAAATTCCTCTGAACTTCTGTTTACCGTTGCATCCAGAGGACATCACGCGGAGATCGGTGGAATCACGCCAGGATCCATGCCACCCAATTCAACCCATATTGAGGAGGAGGGTATCTTACTGGACAATATCCAGCTGGTATCTTCCGGCAAACTTCTAGAGCAAGAGGCAGAGGCCATTTTTTCGGAGGGCCGTTTCCCGACCCGAAACTTTCGCCATAATCTAGGGGATCTCAAGGCCCAGATCGCTGCGAACGAAAAAGGTGTTCAGGAACTGCTTAAGATGATCGATCACTTCGGTCTCGATGTTGTCAAAGCATACATGCAACACGTTCAGGACAATGCGGAAGAGTCCGTCCGGCGAGTTATCGATACCCTAAGAGATGGCGAATTTACTTACGAAACGGATTTCGGTGCCCAAATACATGTATCCATACAAGTCAATAAAATGGACAGATCCGCAACAATTGATTTTACCGGCACCTCTGAACAGCAACCTAATAACTTTAATGCACCAAGCGCAATCTGCGTGGCTGCGACCCTGTATGTTTTTCGAACACTCGTGGATGATGACATTCCATTGAACGCTGGATGCCTCAAACCCTTGCGGATCGTCATTCCCGATGGCTGCATGTTAAAACCAGATTACCCCGCCGCGGTCGTCGCCGGTAATGTTGAGACCTCGCAGGCGATAACAGATACCCTATTTGGGGCGCTTGGAATAATGGCCGCGGCACAAGGTACGATGAATAACTTTACCTTTGGTAACGATAATCACCAATATTATGAGACGATTTGCGGGGGATCAGGTGCCGGGCCCGATTACGACGGCGTTGATGCCGTTCACACCCACATGACCAACACACGCCTGACGGATCCTGAGATCCTGGAATTCCGGTTTCCTGTCCTACTCGAAGAATTTTCAATCCGACATGGTTCAGGAGGGGCCGGTAAATATCGAGGTGGCTCTGGCGTTGTCAGAAGAATAAAGTTCCTGGAGGACATGACCGCCTCAATTCTATCCGGGCACCGCAAAATTCCCCCCTACGGCCTTGAGGGAGGCAAGTCGGGAAAACCTGGGCGTAATTATATCGTTCGTCGGAACGGCGATTATGAAGAAATGGGCGGAAATGACTCAAAACAACTTCTAGCGGGAGAAACAATTATAATAGAAACACCCGGCGGAGGCGGGTACGGCAGAACGTAAGACAAATAACACGCTGCCCTATAAGGGGTCCTTATTCGTATCGTAATATGAGTTCTAACGAGGCCAAGCTCCCTCTTTAATAAGGTCTATTTTTTTTCGTATCAGCGGGATCTTTGCCTTACAGTAGGTATGCTTTTCAACTAACTTTCCCTCCACAAAATGCAAAATGTCTAAACCACGATATGCGCCCTGGCGGCCAACTTCTTCCAGCGTGAGCGTCCATCGAATTAAACTTTTCCCTGAATCTGGATCAACAAACATATCCTCATCATGAAAACACATCTTTCCAAACTTCCCAGAAAATTGGGGCTCAAATGCGCGCCGGATGGCTTCAACTCCAGAATGTTCAAGGTCATTGAACTCATTATAGACAGCATCTGGCGCAAAATATGACATCACAGCCTCAAGATCTTCGGCATTGAAGGCCTTTGTAAAACCAATACTGAGTGTTTCTAATTCTTCTCTGGTCATATTTTTCCAAAATCAAAATTTATTTATCACATTCATCCCTTCGCCTTGACCAAAGAGTGATCAAAAAACACAATTGTTGCAAATTTCGAAACACATTAGGAGAAACCAGATGCCTTATATGGCTGGTGGAACTCAGCCGGGGGCTGAACATGATTATGCCATCCCGTTTCAGTCCGTCCGGACGCTTCTGTCTGGATACAAAGACCGCGATCCCGATAAATGTGCACTTTATGACCTGACACAGAAAAAAGGAATTTCATTTGGCGAACTTCACAAGTGGTCAAATAAAATAGCGAACTGGCTTGTAGACCAGGGTGTTAAGAAAGGTGACCGGATCGCGCTTCTTTCCGAGGAGAGACTCGAAAAACTCATTTTGTGGATGGGAATTTGGCGTGCCGGAGCAGTATGTTGTCCGACAAACGTCGAAATGAACATTTCTTACGTGTCAGAAATCCTTAGCCATCTTGATTGTAAACTTGCATTTTATGATGCCGAACTCGATATCGGGAAAATGACCGAAGGTGTGCCCATATCAAAATATCCTTTTACCGATTGGGGTGATCCAGAGCTCAAAACCTCAGAACAGAATGTTTTTTTAGAAATATCCAGCTCAGCATCCGATCTCGAGTGCGAACGGGACTACTCAGAAACGGATGATGCGACCATTTTCTGTACCTCGGGAACGACTGATAAGCCTAAAAATTTCCTAATCGATCACTTGGCCCATTGGTCCTTTGGGTTATCGACGATAGACCAGGTAGGCCTAACCGATCTCGATAAAACTCTTGAGTTCCGATCGTTCGGATGGAATTCAGCTCAAGGGTTATCCCTCATGCCCTGGCTTGAGACTGGCTGCACTCTGCATTTTGCGAGGCGTTTTTCTCATAGTAATTTTTTTGCTTGGATTCGGGACCACGGGATTACATTTTCTGCTGGCATCCCAACTGTTATTAATATGCTTTTAGATAGACCAACCGGTGTTACCGCAAAAGATGTCCCCACCTTGCGTCTAATGAGTTCATCAACTGCTCCCCTATCACCTGAGAGATGGAGGCAATTCGAGGAAACCTACGGCATAAATCTCTTACAATTTTTTGGCTGCTCGGAAGGGGGCTGGGTTTGCGGAAACCGCCATTACGCCAAAAAATATGGGACTGTCGGACCACCGGCCAAACACCAGGAGTTTTTATTGATTGGCGAGGATGGCAAACCCGTTTCGCAAGGAGAGGAGGGAGAAGTGACACTTGGTGGGCCACAATGTGCCAAAGCCTCTATGACCGCAGATGGCGTATGGGAAGATTTATACGGGAAAAGGGTTCGGCTCGGCGACTTAGCCGTTATGGATGAGGACGGTTTCATTACAGTGACGGGACGTTTGAAGGACCTCATAATTCGGGGTGGTGTCAATATTTCGCCGGTAGAAGTGGATAACGTCATGATGCAGCACCCCAAAGTTTATGAAGCGGCAGGGGTGGGAGTGCCCGACGACATATATGGAGAAGAAATTGTTGCCTATGTTGTCCTGAGAGAGGGTGAAACGCTCTCAGAGGAGGAGATCAGCGCGCATTGCTCCAAAACAATCCCTGAGTATCGCATGCCAAAAGAATTTCATTTTATTACCGCGCTTCCCAAGAATGACAGGGGTAAGGTTCGGCGACCGGATTTGCGGGACATGTGGATATCTTCTAGAGGATCATAATCAAAATGCAGGGGCTTCTGGTGACCGAATACACGGACTTCAATCGTCTTTCGGTCGCAGAAATTCCCGAGCCTACTCTGGACACCAACCAGGTTAGGATACGCGTAAAAGCCGCCGGGGTCAGCTTGTCTACAAACTTAGTGGTGTCTGGAAAATATCAGAGAAAACCGCCACTTCCCTTTGTCCCAGGCACTGAATGTGCTGGAGTGGTTATCGAGTGTGGCGCCAATGTCACGCGTTTTACGCCGGGCGACCGCGTCTTTGCTGCTCTGGATTGGGGCGCCTATGCCGAGGAGACAGTAGCGTTTGAGGTTAATACTTTCCCACTGAGTGACGCCCTATCCTACTCTCAAGCCATAAACTTTAACTCGTACGCCACGGTGATTGCCGCTCTAACCTGGCCCAGACTATTAAATCTGCAGTCGCATGACACGTTGTTGGTCCATGGCGCGGCAGGGTCAATAGGTCTGGCGGCCGTCGAGATTGGCAAAAAATTCGGGGCTTTTGTTATCGGAACTGCTAGCTCGTCGGAGAAACGCGCAGCAGTTATCAGCAGCGGAGCCGATCACGCGATTGATTATAGCGATGGTCAATTTCGAGAGGAGGTCCTTGATTTAACGAGGGGAGAAGGAGCAAACGCAATACTGGACCCTGTAGGAGGACCAGTATTCGAACAGTCCCTCCGTTGCATTGCATTCGAGGGCCGGATCTGTCCAATCGGATTCACCAACGGCGTGACAGCCTTGGCCCCCTGCAACATCATTTTGGTGAAAAACATTTCTGTCGTAGGCCTAAATTTTGGCACCTACTACGGATGGAGCCCTAAAGACATTCGTTATGAGTCCGAAAACAAGGTCCGAGAAATTATGCGGCAGTTCAATTCCATGGCCGAGAGCGGGGATATAAAACCAAGGGTGCACAGCGAATTCCCACTGGAAGAATTCCGTGAAGCCATGGATATAGTCACCTCAAGAAAATCGATAGGCCGAGTTATTTTGCAATTAAACACCTAGCCACAGAGTTTTCGGGCAGCATCTGCGATCCTGCTAGCCGAGGGTAACGCATACTCTTCGAGCATAACATTACTCGGTATGTGTCCCTCCCTCCTATTGACTCGAACCGGCGGTTTTTTTAACAAATCAAGGCCCTTCTCGCACACCGTCGCTATAATTTCCGATGCAATAGAGCATCTCATTGGGGCCTCATCGGCCACAAGCAAATGCCCTGTCTTGCCAACAGAATTCAATATTGTGTCTTCATCAAGCGGTACCAGGGAACGCAAATCCACGATTTCTGTCTCAATGCCATCCTCAGCAAGGGCAGCTGCAGCATCCAGGGCAGCGTTAACCTGCAGTGACGCCGCAACGACCGTCAGATCCCGTCCTTCACGTTTAATCTCCGATTTTCCAAAAGGAACTATATGATCACCACCGGGCACCTCCCCTTCCATTCTTGTCAAACGCTGATGATCTAAAATTACTGTCGGATTGTTACTTCTAATTGCCGTCCGCAAAAGTCCTCGGGCATCTGCCGGGCAAGAGGGTAAAACAATTTCAATGCCAGGATTGTTCCATAACATTGCCTGGGGGGAGAGGCTATGCTGAGGTCCACCGCCACCCCGCAGCCCATGCACACCGTGAAAAACAACAGGTGCTCTAGCCTTTCCATTGGACATATAATGCACGGCACCTGCTTCATGCACTATTTGATCCCAGGCGCGGAGCATAAAACTCGCTGTTCCAAAAGGGAGTATTGGTCTGAGACCACTCATAGCAGCCCCGGCCGCTATTCCTGACATGCCGGCCTCAGAAATCGGTGGATGAAAAATCCGATCACTGAATTCTTCGGTTATCTTCTTTACCACAGACGATTGACCACCCACACCCGTCAGGGAGCCCCATATGAGGGTCACGGTTGGATCTTCTCTCATCGACGCGTATAAGGCGTCCACGACAGCATCACCGTATTTCATCACAGCCATACCTAGCCCTCCCCTGCCAAAATAAAGTTCTCAAAACTCTCAACGTTGGGCGGGGGGGCTCCAAGCGCAGCATGCTTTGCATCCATAACCTCTTTAGATATCCTCGAGTCAATCTCTTCGATCTCGGAAATATCCAACGAGCCATCAGCTAGTAGTAATCTCCCTAATTTTAATATCGGGTCAGCATTTTTAAACCAGTCAGCATGGTCCGTTTCGTCAGAAACTGCCACATCCATTGTGCTTAGATCTGTAATCCCAGTCACCATGTCTGGGAAAGAGTACATGTTACCAGGCCAACGGTCAGTCAGTGCCTCAATAAAAATAGGTTGGGAATTTTCCAAACAAGTTTCCCGACATTGAACCATCAAGCTCGAAACAGCCTCTGCGTCACTCCCATCGACCTCAAAGGTTTGTATTTTCAGAGCCCTCGGCGTGTCAGCGACACGGCCATCCGGTAAATTGGATGTATTGCTGCCACCCTTAGATTTTTCAAGAGACCCGGGTGTATTATTTTCGCAGACGAAGATGACGGGCAATTTCCAAAGACGGGCCAAGTTGAGAGTTTCATAGACAACTCCCTCTTCAAAACACCCGTCTCCAAAGAGGGCGACCGCTAAGGATCCCGTTTTATTTTGCTTCGCTGCGAGGGCCGCCCCAGCGGCTAGTGGGACTGCACCACCCACAAGGGCAGACGTATGAGGCATCCCTATGTCTGCGTCGGCCAAGTGAAAAGTTCCGCCCCGTCCGCCCTGTGATCCAGTTGCCCGGCCTAATATCTCGGCATATGCAGCTTCGGGACTGACACCCCGTGCGATCGCATGTCCATGATTCCGATGGGTAGAGAAAATTTGATCATCCGGACCTAGATTATCCATCACAGAAGCACCTGTCGCTTCCTGCCCAATATACAGATGATAGTGACCACCGAATTCCCCGGCCTTGTGAAGGTCATAGACCCCCTCCTCGAACCTTCGAATTTTCAGCATAGTCTCAAATATTCTCTTTATCCCATTATCAGACATTTATTTATTCCCTCTCAAATTGAGAAGCCACCGATCTTAGTTTCTAAATAGTCGAAAAGCCCCTCATGCCCCCCTTCTCTTCCAATACCCGACTCTTTCATCCCCCCGAAGGGGACGGCAGCAGACGTAGGATTGATATCATTGATACCAATTATCCCGAAATGCAATCCTTCAAAGGTCCGCATTCCCGCCGATAAATTCTGAGTATAGACATATGCGGCTAACCCAAAATTGGTATCATTTGCCATCTCCAACAGATCATCATCATCAGAAAAAGAAATAATGGGTGCAATCGGACCAAAAGTCTCCTGCCTATAAATAAGCATATCCTGCGTGACATTACTAAGGATCGTAGGTTCAAAGAAATAACCAGTGTCGTAGCCAGAACCGCTTAGCCGATTTCCTCCAAGAAGTAACCTTGCTCCCTTTTTTATCGCGTCCTCTACTTGCCTTTCTGCCTTCTCTATTGCCTCAAAATTAATAAGCGGCCCAATAGAAATCCCAGGCTCCAATCCATTACCCGCACGTAATTTTGTAACACGAGCGACAAATTCCCTGCTGAAGTCCTCTTCCGAGGATTGATGAACAAAAATCCGATTAGGGCAAATACACGCTTGACCAGTATTCAGAAACTTAACCAGGGCCGCCCCCTTCGCGGCATGAATAGGATCTGCGTCTTTGAGGACTAAAAACGGAGCATGCCCCCCTAGCTCCATTGAGATACGCTTCATATGGGCCCCTGCTCCACTCGCCAGCTGCTTTCCGACTTCAGTGGACCCCGTAAAGGTGATCTTCCGGATAAAGGAGTTTACTATGAATTCATCCCCGATCGGTTCCGGGTCTAAGGCGGTAACTAAATTTATGACCCCGGGTGGAACTCCCGCTTCTTCAAATATCTTGAAGATTTCTATAGCACATAACGGAGTTGCCTCTGCGGGTTTCAATACAATCGTGCATCCGGCAGCGAGTGCTGGGCTTAATTTGCGCGTTATCATAGACACCGGATAATTCCAGGGTGTGATGGCACCAACCACACCAACGGGCTGATGCGTAACTAAAAACCGCTGGTCTGCCCGAGAGGAAGGAATCGTCTCCCCGCAAATACGCTTTGCTTCTTCCGCATACCAGAGCAAAAAATCGGCGCCATACTGTACTTCATTGCCAGCGGATCTGAGAGGTTTACCCTGTTCACGCGTCATTGTTTCAGCCAGCTCTTCTCTCTTGCTAAGCATCAACTGATACGCCCGATAAAGAATTTTTGAACGGTCGTAAGCCGTAAGTCCCGCCCAACCTGGAAACGACCTATGCGCCGCAAAAATAGCCTGCTCGGCGTCCTCTCGAGAGCCATCTGGTACAGAAGCCAATATTTCTCCGGTGGCCGGGTTTCTTACGTCGAATGTTTTCCCGCTAATCGCTCTGCGCCATTCGCCATCAATAAACATATCCATCAACCCCAAGTATAGCTTGGCACACAAGCGATCTGGTTCAGAATTTTTTTCGTCGCTGTACCTTCCTGTGGGAAATAGTAAAGAATAAAGTCAGAGACACAATGGATCGAAATACAGGAGCGAGTGATGGAGTATGACTTTGAGAAATTTTGTTCAGAGACCAAAAACATTCTAGAGACCAGCCCCGGCCCAGACGGGCGTGATAAAATCCGAGAGAACCTTCAAAAACTTCTCAAAAATCAAAATTTTATAAATTCTGAATGCGGTTCCGACGCCGAGCCCGGAATCCGTACCATTCACCGCGACCGGGATACGGGTTTTAACGTGCTCATCCATATATATACAGAAGGGAAAAAAGGTCCTCCGCATGATCACGGCAGATCCTGGGCGATTTACGGGCAAGCCCGTGAATGGACCGATATGACCCTTTGGCAGCGAAAGGATGACGGAAAAAAAGAGGGCTACGCCGACCTAGAAGAACGCGAGACATTCCGGCTCGAGCCTGGAATGGCAGGTAAGTTTGATGTTGGTGATATTCACTCGATACATTTCCCCGATGGGGCCCGGTTCGTGCGGGTGACTGGGACCGATTTGGATGCAATCCCTACCAATAGGTTCAATCTCGCCCAGAAATCTGTAAATGTTGGAAGTCGATTATAGAATCCGTGAAACCTTGGCCCACAAAAAAGACCCCCGAGGCCCGAACCTCGGGGGTCTTCTGATCGAGGAATAGAAAACGACTAGTCTTTGCAAACCATTTTCTTTGCTGTTGTCTTATTCCCATAATAATGGAACTCGCAGGTCATCCCCATCTTTATTGCTTTGCGCTTGGCTTTTTTGCCATTTACGCTGAGGGCTGTTTTACTGCCAGAAACATTAGCACGGCGCTTTTTGCCTTTATAATCGATCGTGATCCTTCTGCCTTCTCGCTGGATCTTGATCACTTTTCCCGCCTCGACGACGATCGGCAAAACAACCTTTTCAACAGGCCCTGTAAATTTGAACATGCCATTTAAGGCGGCCATTTTTGCCTGTGGGACCGCGGAAAGCTCGACTAGGATCTTCTGGATTTCATCGCCTGACACAAACTCAATGTCTCTTTTTAGTCTCTTAGCATCCGCCATAAATTCTGAGTCAGTCACCAAGGAAGCAAATGCTTTCTTCATCGCATCGGCGCGGGCTTTGGGAACACCTGGTGCCATCGCGAAGGGGCGTCCCATAATGGGAGGGATAACCGTGAGTTTAAAATAAAGCTGCGCATCTTCCAAAGAAACGCCTTTGGCCAGATTTTCCTTCGAGAGATAGTCACTGAGAAGAGGCACCCCTAGTGCATTCATTTCTTTGTCCGGGTAAAGAGAAATTTGTACCAGCGGCGTGATGGACTTATCCGCTAGCATCTCTTTCGCTTGGACCTTGAAGGACGCCCAGGACTGACAAACCCCATCTAACTCACCCTTTCGGATCGCCATATGAATTTGCGGGGTCGCTGGGTACCCCCTGATTAACTTAAATTGGGAGCCCATGGTATTTCTGAACAGCGCTGGCCAAAACTCAGTTGAGTTGGGACCAGTGCCTCCCATCGAAAACTGCTTTTTGAAGGTTCCTTCAAGTCGCTTAACACCTGTACGAGACGCAAGGGCACAAACACCAGCCTCTTTTGCTAAACTCCCTAACCATATAAGTTCAGCCGCTTTGAACTTAGGGCCTTTCGCACCCATGAGCTGTACAAGCGGTGCCGAACGCTGAAGGCCGCCCACAATTGTTCCATCCTTTGGCGCTATATTGGCTACATAGTTTGCGCCCACGATACCGCCAGCACCTGTCCTATTTTGTACGATCATAGACGGATTACCTGGAATATGTTTCCCGATATGTCGAGCGACGAGACGCGCGTAGGTGTCATAACCTCCTCCAGCGCCCGAAGCGACGATCATCTTAAGTCTCTTTCCCTTGTAAAAACTCGCCACATCATCCGCAATTGCGGGGCTCGCGATCGCGCCAACGCCCAATAAAGCGGCAGTTGCAGCCAGGGCGTAGGTTCTAACATTCTTCATACAAAAATCTCCCTTTGATCTTAGGTCACTAATGAACCTTGGTGGCAACACTAACAATGGTCTCGTAGAAAGCCAACAATAAAGAGTATTATAATCTTTACATCCGGTTTGAACCTCAGGAGAAAAGCTCATGGCTAATTTCATGCTTATTCACGGAGCCTTCCAAGGCGGTTGGATTTGGAAACTCGTAGCGGAACGCCTGAGGTCTGAGGGACATTCGGTCTACGTTCCTACGCTTGACGGTTGCGCCGAGCGCGCAATGAATATTCGATCAGGAATAAGCACTGAGACCCATGCACAAGAGGTCGCGCGTTTTTTGTGGTCAGAAGATGTAAAGAATTTAACCCTGGTGGGGGCCTCGGCTGGCGGAATGGTGATGACCAGAGTCGCTGAGCTCCAGAGAGATAGAATTGAAAGATTGGTCTTCGCAGATGCTCTCGCACTCATGAACGGAGAATGTATAAGAGACATCACAGGAAGCAGCCACCATTCAGTGGTTACCGATTTAGTCACTGGACCGACGCGCGAAGATCGGTTTGAACGTTTTGTCAAAGACATGGATCAGGACCTCGCAGCCTGGGCGGCAGACCGCTCGACCCCCCACCCTATCGGATGTTTCAACGAACCCGTTATTTTAGAAAATTTTTGGCAAAAAAAGTGGAACGCGAGTGTTATTTGGTGCAAGCAGGCAGGACGCCCGGGGGTCGAACATCAAAGACGCGCGGCGGAAGCCTTAAGCGCAAAATGGTTCGAACTCGATACAGGGCATTTCCCACAGCTCAGTATGCCAGATGAACTCTCAGGAATTATCCTTGGAGAGGCCTAGCTCCTATATCTTTATACCTAGAAATTTAGCCGCGTTGGCGCCAAGAATTGCGTCCTGATCCTTGCGTGAAATGTTTTTTGCGCTCCGCACAAATTCGACGGGATTGCGTTCCCCAAAAGGATAATCTGTTCCCATCATGATATTTTTCGTTGGCACCTTGGAGGCCAGGAACGAGAGCATATCGGGATTAAAGAGCACTGTTTCGTAATTGAATCTTTTTAGATAGTCGCTAAAGCTGCCGGAAAGGCCCTCTCCAATATGTCCCACTCTTTGTACATGGTCGTGCCGACCCGTGTAGAATGGCAGATATCCGCCCCCGTGGGCGATCGCAACCTTGAGTTTCGGAAATTCATCCATCACCCCATCATAAACCAAAGATCCTTGAGCGAGGGCTTCTTCAAGTGGTTGGCCGACAGTGATCAGCTGATAATGTGCCCTCATTCGCGGGTCGGTGCTTCCCGTGGGGTGGATAAAAATTGCTGCGCCCAACTGCTCGGCTTTACGCCAAAATGGCTTGAGTTTCTTATTGCCCAGTTCGATACCGTTTACGTTCGATCCAATGATTACGCCTTTCAAACCGAGCTTCGAGATTGCACGATCCAATTCACGCACGGAGGCACGAATGTCCTGAAGAGGGACAGAACCGATCCCAACCAACCGGTCTGGCTTTTGCGAGACTGCTTCCGCCACATAGTCATTACTCCTGCGCTCCATTTCAAGTGCAGCCGTTGGCTCAGCCCAATACGTGCATTGCTGGAGAATACTGGGGCTAATTACCTGAATATCGATGCCCATAGCATCCATTTCCTTAAATCGAATAGCCATATCAGACATCCGATCTAGAGATGGTTTCGGTATGCCAATTTTTTGTTTTCGCGCGGACTTGGTCGCGATCGACTTCGCAAATTCTGATTTCCAGAATGTAACTTCTAAAACCTCATGAACTGCAATGTGGGAGTGAAAGTCGATAACCACCGGCCTGGATTGCCGACGTCTAGGGGATACGTTAGCTTGATTAGTTCTAATCACTTTGGCTGCCATATCATCACCCCGCTTAATCTAATCTCTTTCTAACAGAAAATTCCGCAGGGCATTATTGAATTCTGTAGGATTTTCGAGGTTAGAAATATGGCCTGCACCAGAGATCACAACATGTTTTGCATCGGGAATCTGAGATGCGGCATGGGCCAATGCCTCCGGAGGCGCCCCCTTGTCTTTTTCGCCCCCAATAATCAGCGTCGGAACACTTATTTCGCCCAGTCTAGAGCCAAAGGCGAGCGTTTTTAGTGCCTCACAACAACCCGCATGACCGACCTCATTTGTTGAACGTATCATCTCTCGAACTTTATCGAGAACCGGAATATTTGCTTCTACGGACTCAGGAGTAAACCAGCGCGAAATCGTCGACTCAACCAAACCTTCCATGCCTTCTGCGTCGGCCACATCGATCCTATGTTGAAAATAGGCTTGATAATCCGGCGGGGCGTCAGGGCGAGAGTCGCACGCTATCAAGGACAAAATGCGACCTCCAAAGTCCTGACATAGTCCATAACCCATCATCCCTCCGATAGAGAGCCCGCACCAATGGGTTTTTTCAATGTCAAAATGGTCCAGAAGGGCGATCGCATCCTCAATGAGCATAGGAAAACTATAGGGTCCGAGCGGCGCATCTGATTGGCCGAGCCCTCGGTGATCATACCGTAGAATACGGAAATCATTTTCAAGCATCTCTGCTTGTTCATCCCAGAGGGTTAAGTTGTTACAAAGCGCATGGGAAAAGGTGATCCAGGGCTTTCCCTTAGCACCTGAAACCTCGCAGTTTATTTGGATCCCATTGATTTCAACTTTCATAAAAACTCTCCTTGCTAGACAATTTCCCCCGCGATCCTAGATTAAAAAGAAAATTCTTCTGGGACAAACGCAGTTGCGAAGCCTTCAAGACTGACTTAAACATCTCGCCTAATGCAAAGACAAGAGGAAATCATGCCGGAAACTATCAAACAGACTCGTCCAGCGCCTAAACAAATCAGGGATCTTCGATCCACCCTAGATTGGCTAGAGTCTCAAGGAGATTTGGTTACGACAGATGCCGAGGTAGACCCAGACCTCGAAATTATATCTCTTCAAAAACATTTCGATGGTTCCTGCCCCATTCTTTTTAATAATGTCAAAGGGAAGCCAGACCACAGGGTTGTAACAAACCTCTTTTCCGACACAAACGTTGTGAACAAGATGTTCGGTTGGGCCGACAATACAGATAGAACCATCAAATTGGCCCAAGCTATCAATAACCCGATAGCCCCCGTGGTGATTGACCAAAAAGACGCCCCAGTCCAAGAGGTCGTTATCGAGAACCCGAACGATGTTAACGATTATATTGTGCCCGTTCGTCACACGGAATACGACAGCGAGTTAACCGTGGGCTCAGGCATCAGGTGTGTTTCAGGAGATTACTTCGAGGGCGGCTCAGACCTTGGTTACAATCGGATGAATTTTCGGTGGGGAGATGTCGGTACATTTCAAATCTCACCCGGCAGCCACATGTGGCAGGTCGTTTCCAAACACTATAAAGACGATGAACCCGTGCCGATTACAATGTGCTTCGGGGTACCCCCTTCATGTACCCTCCTTGCCGGAGCGGGTTTTGATTATGTGATCTTGCCCCAAGGATGTGACGAGATTGGCGTCGCCGGAGCCGTGCAAGGGGAAGCTGTCAGAATGGTTAAGGCGAGGACGGTTGATGCGCTTGCTCTCGCTGACGCCGAAATTGTTCTTGAGGGCTACGTGAACCCTCGTGACCGAAGGTTTGAGACAGCGGAAGCCGAAGAAACAGGCGAACAAGGAAAATATCATTTCCACCCTGAATGGTCCGGTTACATGGGCAAGGCTTATAAAGCGCCCACCTTTCACTGCACAGGAATAACGATGCGAAAACGGGAGTCAAAACCGATCGTATTCGTTCTAGGTGTTCACATGTTGGACGAGGCCAATATCGATACCATGATAAGGGAAGCAGCCATTTATGAGTTGTGCAATCGCATGCAGCCCGGCATCTGCATTGATGTAAATATCCCATATTCGATGACAGACTGGGGTGGCGCGATCATCCAGGTTAAAAAAAGAAGTCAGATCGATGAAGGCTGGCAGAGGAATTTCTTATCAGCAATGTTATCCACCTCTCAGGGTGCCCGCCTGGCGATCGCGGTGTCCGAAGACGTCGACCTATATGACATGGATGATATTATGTGGAATCTCACAACTCGTGTTAATCCCCATACGGATATACTCAACCCGCTTCCAGGAGGACGGGGCCAAACATTCATGCCGGCAGAGAGAATGACAGCAGGCGGCAAAGAATGGACTGCCTCCAACACGGTCTTCGAGGGCGGGATGGGAATCGATGCAACCGTACCCTATGGTTATGAAAGCGACTTCCTGCGTCCTCAGTATCCGGTGGATAAAGTCAATCCTGCCGATTTCTTTTCAAAGGATGAGATAGCCATGATGAAATCACGCATGCATGGATGGGTTAATTCACTTGCTAAATATGGTCGTTAACCGGATGTGAGGTGCGCCCGAAGATCGGGCACTCATCTTCACGACACAGGGCTGGTCTTGGATTGGTAAAAAGTAGTCTATTTTAGAATCCCTCTGGGATCGCTGTCTTTTGGAAGGAATCGCGCTTCTGAATTGCGTCATACCAGTCAGCAAGCCCCCTAAATTTTTCACGCCACCCGTCAGCGACCCCCCGCAACTCCATGTAACCCATAGCGCAAGCGACAGCGATTTCTCCCATTTTGGGGGGGTCATTGAACTGGGGGGCTTGATCGTTAAGGTATGAGAGAGTTTGCATAACTTTAGAGATGTTTCTCTCGATCGCTGACTGAGATTTTTGCCCCTCAGGCCTGCCATCCTCCAAAGCGGCCGCAATCGCTGCATCCGCAAGCCCGTCGCCAATGGCTTCTAAACTTAAAACCGACCAGCGATCATTCCCGTCTTCAGGAATTAATTTTGGACCCTGATGCTGCGCATCAACCCAAGCAGCAATTACTGGAGAGTCCACAACGAGAGTCCCATCTTCGAGTTCTAAAGCCGGAATTTTTCCAAGAGGATTGATCGCAGGCATTTCTTTTGCACGCTCTTCTCGGGACATAAACCACCAATCGATCAGGTCCGGCTGGCCTGTTTCTATCTCAGCAACCCGAGCTTTACGTCCATAGGGCGAGTTCAAGGTGTTATAACCTCTAGGCATTATTTTCTCCTTTTTCTGACAATTGGCGAAGACGAAATCGCTGTATCTTTCCGGTCGCGGTTTTAGGCAAATCTGGTAAAAAATAGAACCAACGTGGATACTTATAATGATCCAGACCAGCTCGACAATGGGCAACCAAGCTCGATTCCATTTCCTCCCCGGCCTCTTCAGAATTGGTAAGCACGACGTAGGCTGCTGGTTTTATAAGCCCATCTTTGTCTTTTTGAGCGACAACCGCCGCCTCGAGCACATTTTTATGCTCAACCAACCGGTTTTCGATTTCAAATGGTGAACACCAGAGACCTCCTACCTTCATCATATCGTCTCCGCGGCCGGCATTGTGATAGTAACCATCCGGATCACGGTAGTACATGTCACCCGTATTTAACCATTCACCACGCATGGTCTGGGCCGATTTTTCAGCATTGTTCCAGTAAAGCGTCGCTGCTGACTCCCCACAAACCCAAACCGTGCCGATTGTATCCGCCTCCTCGATTTCGTTCCCTTCCTCATCGACCAATTTGACCTGATATCCGTCTACGGGCTTTCCTGATGTCCCAGGTCTAATGTCGTCCGGGCGGTTAGAGATGAAGATGTGCAAGTTCTCAGTAGATCCTAGTCCGTCAAGAATATCTGTACCAGTGGCCTCCCGCCATCGATGCAGGATATCGCTGGGTAGAGCTTCTCCAGCGGAAACACATAATCTAATTGAGGAAAGATCGGGCTCTGAATTTTCTAGAGCGTGAAGCTGCTGCGCATATAAAGTAGGAACACCAAAAAAAATAGTGGGCCGGAATCTCTCTATCATCTCAAAGGTCATTGCGGGAGAGACACGCTGATTGGAGAGAAAAATCGTCGCGCCAACCCATAGTGGAAATGTCATCGCGTTTCCAAAACCATAGGAGTGAAATAACTTACTGACTGAAAAAACGGTGTCGTCTTCTTTTAGACCAACAGTCCTCTTTGCAAAACGCTCGGAGGTGCACACCATAGATCGGTGAGGATGCACGACTCCCTTCGGGTGTCCAGTAGAGCCAGAGGAATAGAGCCAAAAACATTCACTGTTAAGGGTTGCTGGATAGACGGCTAATTCGGGATTTGCGTCCTCAGAAGAGACGACGAACTCTTCAAGAACCAATTCTATCCCAGGCCTTTTTGGGCTCATCTCAAGCGCTGCCAGCATCACATCTGAGAGAACGTTGCTCCAAATTATTCCCTTGCATCTGCAATCACCAATTAGAAATTGATAATCTGACGATCTGAGCATCGTATTTGCGGCGATCGGTATCAGACCTGCCTTAATAGCTCCGAAAAAAATTGCTATGAAATCTGGGCCGTCAGTGACAACCATAAGCAAACGGTCACCAGGTAAGAAACCTTCTGCAAGAAACTGGTTCCCCGATCTATTCACAGCTGAGGCAAGATCCCGGTAAGTCCACCTGGTATCCTCGGAAATGATTGCTATTTTATCAGCACGACCCTCTTCCAAATGTTTATCAATAAATGGAACGGCGACGTTGAAGGAGTCGGAAAAAACCAGTCTGTTTGGGTGAACTGATGCGTCTACTATAACCGTATTATCTTTCATGATAGGAAGTTACCTGATAAAGGCTTGTGGTAATAGCACCCCAGAACTACAACATTTAGAAAAATTCTGCCCCAACTTGATTTTGCCGAGAATTGAATGCAAACAGGGGTCCATCGTAAAAACACGAATAGCCAGGTTTTTCAGAGGCAAATATGGCGGAGATTATTGAGAAAAGTAAATTTGTTGGTCAACCAGTTGAACGTGTTGAAGACAATATACTCCTGCAGGGCAAGGCCCAGTATTCGGATCATCTTGCGACCCGCCCCGGCACCGCACACGCCGCCATACTGAGGTCACCCCATGCTCATGCCGAGATTGTGTCGACAGATGTCTCAAGGGCAAAAGCACATCCTGGTGTTTTTGATGTCCTGACTGGGGAAGATATAGAAAAAATATCGGACCCTTTCCTGATCGTGCTCAGAGCCCCGATCAATCAGTGGGCGCTGGCGGTCGGCAAGGCACGGTATGTTGGTGAGCCGGTGGCTATTGTCATCGCGCGAGACCGCTACGTTGCTGAAGATGCTCTATCCCTCATTGAAGTCGAGTATCGCGCACTTGAGCCAGCAGTAGACCAGGAGGCTGCAGCCCTGGATGGCTCCCCTATTGTTCATGAAGCGGCCGGAAGCAACGTCGTCTCCACGAGGGAGTTTACGTACGGGAGCCCCAATGAGGCGTTCGCCGAAGCTGATAAAATTGTAAAGATCAAAGTTCGCTATCCTCGAAATTCCCAAACCCCTCTGGAAGGGTTTGTTGTCAATGCGGAATATATCTCAGGGGAAGATTTATACGATGTTGCCTCTAATTATCAGGGCCCTTTCACGTCTCACCCCGTAATGTCTATGGCACTCAGGGTTCGTAATTCCCAACTCCGAATGAGAATGCCCCAATGGTCTGGGGGCGGGTTTGGCATAAAAGTCCAGATCTTTCCGTACGTGGTTTTAATCTGCCTTGCGTCAAAAATAGTTGGGCGTCCAGTCAAATGGGTCGAAGACAAACTCGAGCACCTGGCCGCTGCGGCGGCAGCACCCAACAGAGTCATCGAGTTAGAAGCCGCCTGCAAAAAAGATGGCACTGTGACAGGGTTTAAATTTGATCAGCTTGATGACTACGGGGCCTTTCTTCGTGCGCCGATGCCCGGTCCCCTATACCGCATGCACGGAATTTTGACTGGTGCCTATGACATAAAACACCTTGCCGTAAGAAACCGCGTTGTGCTGACCAATAAATGCCCATCAGCAATGGTCCGGGGATTCGGAGGCCCACAAATGTATTACGCTATAGAACGCGTGATGCACCAAGTCGCAGCCGAATTGGATCTAGATCCGCTAGACGTTATTCGAAAAAACCTCGTACCCGAGGGGGTTTTTCCCTACCGAGCGGCGGCGGGGGCGCTCCTGGATTCTGGTGACTACCCTAAGGCCGTCGAACTTGGGGTCAAAGAAGGCGGTTTGGAGGAACTTAAAAAAAGGAGAGATCAAGCCCGATCAGAAGGCAAACTCTATGGGATTGGTTACGCAGCCATTGTAGAACCGGCCCAGTCCAATATGGGGTATCTCTCGAATATTTTACCCCACTCTGAAAGGCAGAGGAATCCCAAAGGCGGTGCGGCTGCAAATGCCACAATCACAGTTGATCCCCTCGGGACGGTCAGTGTGACTGCCGACTCCATCCCTCAAGGTCAAGGCCACCAGACTATTCTCTCGCAAATCGTCGCAGATGAACTCGGGCTAGAACCACAGGCCATAAAAGTAAATCTAGATTTCGATACTGCAAAAGACGCCTGGTCCATTGCCACAGGCAACTACTCCTCTAGGTTTTCATCTGCAACGGCCGTAGCCTGCTATAAAGCCGCCCAGAAAATCAAAGACAAACTTGCGCGGATAGCAAGCCAATCTCTCAATGTTCCCCCGGATCAAATCGGGTTCGCTGAGGGAAATATTTTCGATACATTAAACCCCGAAAATTCCATCAAGTTTTATCGGGCTGCTGGCGCCGCCCACTGGACCCCTGGTGCTCTTCCAGAAGGCATGGAACCATGCGTGAGAGAGACGGGATCTTGGTCCCCTCCCGAATTGGAAAGCCCGAATGACAAGGATCAAATTAACACGTCTCTGACCTACGGCTTTGTCTTTGATTACTGTGGCGTTGAAATTGATCGAGATACAGGAGCGGTCAAGATCGACAAATATGTGACTACGCATGACTCCGGGAAGCTTCTCAATCCGCTTATTGCCGACGGTCAGGTCTATGGTGCCTTTGCTTGGGGTGTGGGATGTGCCCTATACGAGGAATTTGTTTACGGCGAAGATGGTAGTTTTAAGACCGGAACATTTGCAGACTACCTAGTCCCAACGAGCTATGAAGTCCCCGAGCCGCAAATCGTCCACATGGAAAGTCCCTCGTTGGTCACCCCCCTCGGTGCGAAAGGAATTGGGGAGGGCAACTGCATGTCTACCCCCGTTTGCATAGCCAACGCGGTAGCCGACGCCACTGGGGCAAAGGATCTAACACTACCCTTGATTGCTTCTAAGGTCGCCAAGTTGATCCATGCAGATGAAGATGTCCCTCCGTCTCAAGATTTTCAGTTTACAAAGGATGACGGGCTATTGCGCGGCCAGGGAACAGCATACGTCTCGGCAACGGCTCAGGACGTGTGGAGAACTCTCTTAGACCCTGTGGCCTTAGCGGCGATTATCCCGGGTTGCCATAAACTCGATGAGGTGAGCAAAAACTCTTATCGAGCTGAGGTGACTCTGGGGGTGGGGCCTGTAAAAGGACGCTTCCGAGCGAAAGTAGCACTTTCCGACATGGTAGAAGAAACATCGGCCACTTTATCGGGGGGGCTTGAGGGCCCCCTGGGCGCTTCTCGAGGCATTGGTCACGTGAGACTGTCAGAAACTGATGGACAGACCTGCATTACTTACGACTACGCGATCGAACTTTCAGGAAAGGTTGCCTCGGTAGGTGGAAGGATGCTTAAGGGGGCAGCGAAGGCCCTAGTAAACCAGTTCTTCCAGAGACTGACGGCGCAAATTTACAGCTCTGGAACAAAAAATATCACAGACAGTGGCAGACAGGGTAATGCGATATGGCAATGGATCAAACGGATTCTGGGATTTAAATCATGAAACCAAAGGGATTTGATTATTTACGAGCGGATTCTGTTGCAGAGGCCACGGAAGCTCTGGCTCAGGGGGGGGAGGATGCTCGTTTAATTGCTGGTGGCATGTCGCTTGTTCCAATGTTGAACTTTCGATTGGTGGAACCATCCATTCTTATTGATATTTCCAAAATCAAGGATAGAAAATATATCCAGGAAAAGAACGGGATGATTGAGATTGGATCAGCGACCCGGCAATGCGAACTGGAAAAATGGGACCAAGTTGAGTCAAAACTCCCGCTCCTCGCAAAAGCCTTGCCAGTCCTTGGCCATTATCAAACCAGGGCTAGAGGCACGATCTGCGGTTCCCTCGTTCACGCAGACCCCTCTTCTGAGCTTCCTCTCTGCCTCGCAACCCTAGGCGGAGAGGTTGTACTTTCCTCCACAAAGGGGGAACGGGTAGTAAAGGCAGAGGAATTTCAAACTGGAATGTTATCGGTTTCCAAACAAAGCAATGAGATGGTGGTAGCGGCAAGGTATCCAATTGCTCAAGGGGAAACGGGCTATGCCTTTAGGGAAATGTCTCAAAGGCATGGCGACTATGCTATCGTCGCTCTGGCAGCGGTGGTCACAAAGAATAAAATGAAGTTGGGTGTCGGTGGGGTGGCTGATAAACCCACGGTCAGAGAGTGGGATCATTTGGACGGGACCGATCTTGACGATGCACTAAACGCCTTCGCCTGGGATCTCGGCGGTTATGACGATATTCACGCAACGGCACGTTATAGGCGGGAACTGGTTCGGCGACTTGGAAAAAAGACAATCGAGGAGGCAAAAAATGCCAGTGTTAGGTAAGGACGCACGACACCAGGTCACGCTCACGCTTAATGGCAAGGAAGTATCCGGCTTTGCAGAACCTCGGATGCTCCTCAGTGATTTCCTAACACATGAAATAGGGATTACGAGCTGTCACGTCGGATGCGAACATGGCGTGTGTGGTGCCTGTACCATTCTAGTTGATGGAAACATAACGCGAGCGTGCCTTACCTTCGCTGTTCAAGCCGATGGTTGCGATATAGACACCTCGGAGAGCCTCGCCCATCCAGATGGAGAACTTTCAGATCTTCAGAAGGCTTTCAGGAAACACCATGGGCTTCAATGCGGGTACTGTACTCCTGGCATTTTGATGTCTTTGACGGCCTACCTTAAGGAAAAGTCAAAGCCCACCGAAGAAGAGATCCGCGAAGTCCTCTCGGGACATCTTTGTCGGTGTACGGGATATGTCGGTATGGTTCGCGCGGTTCTAGATTACTGTGAAAAACGAGAGAACTAGCCCCTACATTTCATAGCCCAGGGCTTTCCTGGTTTAGTGATCTCAGCGATAATCCGAAGAGATTGATTGGGAGGCAGATGACATGTTGGTCGATATATATACGCATATTTTTCCCGGAAATTATTTTGACAGGATGAAAGCGGCGACCCCGAAGCTCGAAAACATTGGCCAGCGCATGCAGGCGGTACGCCCCGTTTGGGATATGGATGAACGGTTTCGGCTCATGGATGCCTTTGGAGACTATAGACAAATTGTAAATCTGCCGAATCCGCCGCTTGAGGACATTACGGATGCGGAGACCGGAACCATGCTAGCCAGTGCGGCCAACGATGCCATGGCTGAGATATGCCAAAAACACCCGGAGCGGTTTGCAGGTTTTTCGGCGGCTTTGTGCATGCTCGACATGGATGCCGCCATGAGGGAACTAAACCGAAGCATCCGCGATCTGGGAGCCAAAGGCATACAGATCTTCACAAATGTAAATGGAGAACCTTTAGACCAGAACAAATTTGAACCGCTCTTCGCTGCAATGGCAGAATTCGACCTCCCGATCTGGATGCACCCAGCCCGCGGAAGCGAAATGCCAGACTATCGAGCGGAGGAGAAAGGCCGCTATGAGATGTGGTGGTGTTTTGGTTGGCCGTATGAGACGTCTGTCGCCATGACCCGGCTCGTCTATTGGGGGCTTTTCGACCGCTATCCCGATCTTAAGATCATTACCCACCACATGGGTGGAATGATACCATTCTTTGATGGCCGTGTTGGGCCAGGGATGGATGTCCTCGGCGCCAGGACAACGGATGAAGATTATTCAGGTCTCCTGAATAATTTGAAAAAGCCTCACCTGGAGTATTTTAAGAACTTTTATGCCGATACAGCGATGTTCGGTGCCAAGATCGGGATCGAATGCGGTCTCAAGTTTTTTGGAAGCAATCACACCGTATTTTCAACAGATTTCCCTTTCGCTCCGGCGGCTGAGACAATAGAGGCCGTAAACTCTCTTGATCTCGAGCGCGCAGATCTCGAGACAATTTGCAAGGGGAACGCCGAACGCCTCTTGAATACTCAATTTAATTAGGAAAACTATCGTGACGCGCCCACCCCGTATCCGCCATACAGCTTTGAAGGTCCGGAACCTAGACAGATCTATAGATTTCTACACCCGGCTTTTAGGGATGGAACTGGCCCGAATCCGGGAGAGCGATACTCGTCGCCATAAAGCTGCATATGTCGGGTACGGCGGGGAGCGCGATTCTCATGCCCTTGAGCTTGTCGAGGATTATGAGCCTCCGCAGACCTTTGAAATTGGTAACCTTTATTGGCACATCAATATCAGCGTCTCTGACATTGATGATCTCTGTGGCCGCCTTAAATCGGAAGGGATTGAATTCACTGAGGAACCAGCAGCTACTGAAAGCAATCCAAATTGCAAAATAGCCTTCATAAGGGACCCGGATGGATACGAAATTGAATTGACAGATATTCCCTAAAAAAATCAGGGCGACGGTCAAATGGCCGAAAAGATCAGCCTGATTCCCACCTATCTAACAGAGCAGTTATCCGATCAATTGATTTTTTTTTGTCCATGGTCTTGGCGTATGCCGCAGAGGCCCTGACGGGATCGCCCGCGAAGAAACGCTCATACAGTTGTTGGCGGCCGGAGAAAGAACTTACGGCAGCATCAACCGCCAATCTAAACAGCCTTATCCTCTCTCGAGACCCCAGGTTAGCCGATTGGAAATATCTTTCGACGTCATCCTTGAGTTCACTCTCAAGCATCGCATAGGAAGGACTAGCAAAAAGACCCCCTGCACCAATAATCTGAATGACCTCGCACGCCCGTCGAAATTGAGGTGGAAACATAAACTTCACCGCCTGCAACGGCTCTCTTCGAGGAACAACCGTACCCCCAGGACCAGCTGTGCATTCTCGCTCAGATGTGGAAATACATGAATACACAAACTCAACTGAGTTAATAAGCTCAGCGAGCCCGTTTTGAATATGCAAGAACTGGTCTACATTTGTCGAATGCGCCAAAAAAATCGCTAAATCTCTCATGAATTCAGCTTTTGCCAAGTCTTTTGTGGCAAATTGGTGCGACGTCTGAACAGAGACCTGCGTAGCAGTCTGGACGCCGTTATAAACCCCCACATCTCTGTATATAAAAGCACGCTCCCAAGGCACCTCAACATTGTCAAAAATCACCATACAATCGCTATCGTCGAGCCTACTCGCCAATGGGAAATCCATATTTGAGCCGGAATTTAGGTGTGCAGTGGTCGGCCTGGCGATTAACTTTAGACCTTTTGTAGCAATCGGAATCGCAAATCCGAAAGCATGAGACTTTGCTTCCTCAGCATTGGACAGAGGGTAGGAAGGGGCTGGCATCACGACAAGCTCATCGGAAATTGCGGCAAGAGTAGCGAGCATTCGAGCCCCGTGCAGAATAAAACCCCGATCATTCTCTCCAATAATCCGGGCTGCAATTTCTTTCTCCTGGGCCTCTATACCTTTCGACCGGTCAATCTGCGGGCTGACCAAAGCATGCGTTGAAGATAAATCTTGCTCAGATATCATCTTATGGAATGCGCGAACGTTTTTTCCCAAATGGTTTTCACCAGCATCAAATGCGTCGCTCGCGGCCGCGTAGGCAGAGATCATGACGTTCATAAAATCTGGACTACGACCGAACATCCCGCAGGTATAATCGTTCCAAATCTTGACCATTTCTCTTCTTCTACGAAGATCATCTGCACTGCGGGGGTGAACGTGAGACAGCCCGACCGGTTCACCATCAATGGAGGCCGTCATTTTTGGTGTGAGCTCTTGCACGTGCTGCAAATTGTAGAGCTCTGCGAGGGTCTTCGCTCCGCCTGAGAAGCGAGGATCAGTCGTTACATCTCTGACCCGCTCCCCGTCACACCAGACTTCTCGACCGTCATTGGCAATGCGTTCAAGATATTCTTTACCTAGTCGGATCCCCATTCCATTCTCCCTGAGGACAGGCTATCCCAGTTCCCAAAAATAGGAAATTAGGACCTCCGCATATTTTCACGACATTTGGAGAGTAAAGATAAAACCTCGAAGGGTTGCTCAACTTCAAAATAGCAAGGCACTCCAGACGGCTCGAGAAAATCTTTTGCCTCCACATTGTGTCGATGCTCTCCCATAAAAGTTACATAGATAGGCTTGGTTGGATATTGAACAGCCAAATCGAGAATGAACTGGAGATTGGGGACACCTGTTTCGGTGGTTAACATCAGAATGGCAACAACCGCATCAATATTGCGATCAATTAGAACGGCTTCCAAGGCATCTTTATAGGCGATATCATACCCGTGCATGCCAACGGAACCGAATATGTCCACCGGATTACGCATAGTAATAAAGGGAGGTGCCAGATCTTGAAGCCTCGCTCGTGTCTTTTCCTCCAACTTTGGTACTTCAAGGCCCAGATTTCTACAGACGTCAGTTAGACATACCGTGAAGGCACCCGAAGGAGAAAGAAAGGATACGCGGTTGCCCTTGGGGAGGGGCATTGCATCCAAGGCCTTGGCAACGTGGAAAAGTTGAGAATATTTGAACAGCTTGGTTATCCCGGCCTGCTCAATGGCGCCATCAATAATTCGGCCATCTGCTGCTAAGGAACCTGTGTGTGCCAAAGCCGCTTGAGCACCCGCATCTGAAGCACCACCCTTAAGCAGGAAAACCGGCTTGATCCGAGATACCCTTCGTGCAACACGCAGGAACCGGGTCGGATTACCGATACTCTCTAAATACATAAAAATTGATTGTGTCTCGGGATCTTCGCCATAAAATTCCAGAATTTCAGACTCATCAAGATCCACCTTATTTCCCAGACCGCAAGACCGAGATATGCCATAATGCTCCGCGCTCAATAGATGGCGAACGGAAATTCCGCAGAAGTTTCCCGTTTGTGCAATATAGGACACAGTTCCTTTTCTAATTTTACCGATCGGAAAAAAGCTTGAAGTAAACTGTGAGGGAACTGATATATGTCCCGTCGTATTGGGACCAATCACTCTGACTCCCGTTTGTGAGATAATCTCTCTGAGCTTTAACTGTAGCTCCTCACCCAATTGGTCAACTTCGGCAAAACCACTTGCAGCAAGAACAATTGCCTTGATCCCCTTTGATCCAAGTTCTTTTACCGTATCAACCACCGCACTCGCCGGTAAAGTGACGATTGCCTGATCAATGTTTTCAGGTAATTCCGAAATAGATTTGAATACTTTTATTCCCTCGACCTCCCCGCCTCTAGGATTTACGAGGTGAATTTTTCCGGAATAACCGTTATCTAATATATTGCGTATAACAACATTACCGGGTTTGCCAGTCGTAGCGGATGCCCCAATAATAGCCACAGATCGGGGGGAAAAAAATTTTTCCATGACGGAAGACACGTTTTAAACCTCTGACAGAACAATCAGCCCGTCGACCGCAATAGGTTTTGCACCGCGCAGTATGAGCGGATTAATATCAATTTCAGCGATCTGCGGATGGTCAATAGCGATCTGTCCCACCGCCATAAGGGCATGTACCAAGGTCTCTCTATCAGCAGCAGGCATTCCTCTGACTTCGCCGAGGATTTTATGGGCTTTTATGCCCTTCAGCATATCACGGGCGTCCCTTTTCCGGAGAGGTGCAACCCGGAAAACCACATCTTGAAGGATTTCCGTGAATATACCACCCAGCCCAAACATAACCGATGGGCCAAATCCAGGGTCTCGGTGCATGCCAATCATGACCTCTCGTGCACCCCTGACCATCTCTTGGACCAACCACCCCCCCTGATAAGCTTTACCTGCTCTTTTAGCCAGTGTCTTCCAGGCCTCCTGAAATTCTCTTTGGCTCACAAGATTAACCGCAACTAGGCCCTTTTCGGTTTTATGGGTATCGTCCGGGGAACATGCTTTGAGAACAACAGGATAACCGATCTTCTTTGCTGCTGCTCGAGCCTGTGCATAGGAAGACACCAATACCTCTTTGCTGGTGGGTATCCCATAAGCCGCTAAAATCCTTTTGCTCTCGTATTCCGACAGAGCTTTCTGACCCCTGTGTATCGCATCGGCTATAATTTTCTGAGTACGAGAGGACATTTTTCACTTCTCCCCTGTGGTCATTACCGCCTTGCCGGCACTTTTTCCTGTACCAATCTGGGACACAGCCTCCAGCCAATTTTCCAGTGAAAATCTAGAAGCAATACGGGGTTCAATATCCCCGTACCGGCACATATCAAATAAATCATTTACTGCAGCGCGGATCACATTGGGCTTAAAGCGAAAATGCAAGTCCAGCGCCATGCCAGCCATGGTAAGATTTTTCACATTAAAATAGTTGGGACGAGCGGTCGGTATGCCATCTACAAAACCAATCACGACGATTCGCCCCGAAAATGCCAGCGCCCGCAAAGCAGCATCAAAAAATCTTCCACCGATAGGATCAAGGCAGATATCAACACCCTCTTTGCCAACCACTTCAAATACCTGAGACCTAAGTGACTCTTTTGGATCATCCCGGCTCAGATCAATAGCAGCATCAGCACCATTTTCGAGGACAATTTTGCGACTGGCCTCAGAGAGCGATCCTCCGATAGCCGTTCCACCTTTGGCCTTCACAATTTGGATTGCGGCCAACCCGACACCTCCGCTAGCCCCCAAGACCAAAACCTTTTCACCTTTTTGATAGGCACCTCGTTCCATCAGGGCGACCCACGCCGTTAAGTAGGTGGTGATCATTCCTGCCGCAGTCTCAAAATTAATATGATCAGGTAAGATGAAACACCTACTTTCCGGGGCAACCGCCATTTCCGCGTACCCCCCCCAGGGTATAACGGTCACAACCCGGTCTCCCGGCTCAACGCCAGAGACATTAGCTCCAACCTGCACGACCACTCCGGCGACATCTCGCCCCGGCGTAAATGGCCGTTCAGGCTTTGTTTGGTAAAGGCCTTGCATCATCAAGGTGTCTGGAAAGTTTATACCAATCGCATGCACCTTTATAAGGACCTCACCAACCCCTGCCTTTGGCGGCTCGATATCCTTTATTGAGTGGCTCTCAAGAGGTCCAAATTCATCTATCACTACGGCCCGCATTTTGGTTTTCCCTAATTTCCGCTCACATCCAACGGCCGGAGACTAACACCGCGACAAGATCCCTAAAACCCCGTAAAAAGAAGTGACAAAGGTGCTCAAATGCCAATTCTTGGCTAAAATAGTTAGGTATAGCGGTGAGCGAAATAGAGACGAAAGCCCAGGACAGACTTCCGGATGAGCCGGTACCATTTCGGCATGAATATGCCATCTATGGGATCGGTCTTTTTGCCACGACGACTCATTTTATGTTGATGCCTATCGTGCCATTATTTGCAGCGCAGCACCTGGGCCTGGAGGCCGGCCTCCTTGCAGGAATTGCCCTCGGCTGTAGACCAGCGCTATCTCTCTTCTTTTCTATACACGCCGGGATTCTGATGGATAGGATAGGAACGAGTAAGGTCCTGCTAGCAATGGGTGTTGCTGCCCTGCTAACACCCTTTATGTATCCAGCACTGCCCTTCATCTGGGCATTTATCATTATTCAGCTGATATCTGGAATGACCGACTCAATAGGATGGATGGGGGCCCAAACATTGATCGGACAGGTATTAAAAGGACGAACCCGTTATGCAGGTCGATTAGGGGCTGTCATCCGAATTGGGCACATCGTGGGCCCTCCACTAGTTGGACACACTTGGGATCTCGCAGGCCCATGGGCCGCTTTTAGCCTCGTAGGCCTCTGCGGGGTGGGCTATTTGGTTTGCACTTTGATGTTACCTCCTATCCCTAACTCGCGGGAACGAACGGCGAAAGAGAGAGGAACCTCGGTGGCAGCGATAACGATGCGAGACCTGACACCCCGGCTCGGAGATTACATAACGTCCTTCCGCTTGTTATCCATCCCAGCTGTAGCCATCACGGTCTTCATCGGAATGATGGTCCATGTAGGAAACAACATAAACAGCACATTTTTTGTGTATTGGATGAGCGAAGTAGAGGGGATTTCGGCAACATTGATTGGTTATCTTGTCGCACTTTCTTCGGCGACTGCGGCAGCCGGATCTCTCTGGGCCTCCTCATTGAGGCGACGATTTAAGGCCTACTGGGTTCTATGGACCTCAGTCTTTATTGCACTAATCGTCATTTGCATGACCCCTCTAATTTCCAGTGCGCCAGTAAAGTCTTTTATTGGTGGTGGACTTGGTTGGATCGTCGAAATATCTCCGTTGATAGCGGCCTATATCGGCTTTTGCATTATGTCCTGCATCCGCACTCTATCAAACGGCGTGCATCAACCTTTGGTTATTAATCTTATGCTTGCAACTGCGACCCCTGAAGCTAAAGGGCAAGCTATCGGGCTTCGAGGAACAGCAAATCGAGTCACTTCAGTCCTGGGCCCAGTCATGCTCGGTTGGCTGGCCGGTGTTATTGGTCTTGAGGCAGGGTTTTATGTGATGGGCCTGATATCGGCTGTTTTTATGCTTTGGATTGCCTGGCTGATGATAAAACATCCTGAAATTCATCCAGAGAACCGCTAATGAATGCCAATTTTATAATTAGGGGCGCGCGGGTACTGACTCCTGAGGCGGATCCCCATCAACCCCCATTTCAAGACATTATGATTCGAGGGGGAGAAATAGCCCAGATATCTGAAACAATCGACAAGGATAGAGCTGATGGTGGAGTCCAAGAAATAGATGCGTCAGGCATGCTCGCAATCCCAGGTTTTGTAAACGCCCATTACCACTCTCACGACACATTGGCCAAAGGGGTAATGGAAGAGACCCCTCTCGAAACTTGGAGGCTTCTCGCTCTACCTCCTCAATATCCAAAACGTTCAAAAGAA